>NZ_FZOJ01000063.1 GCF_900188145.1 Anaerovirgula multivorans
GAAACAAGCCAAGCAGAAGTATTTACCACTTTATTCTCATCTAGTTTGAATGATATACTTTTCATAGGTGAGATACCGCCTTTCGTAGGATTTTTTGGGGATAAAAAATACTTCTATGGGTGGGCTATTCTCACCTTTAGTTGTTTTTTGGTAATGCTACCATGATAACTCTTGGAAAATCCTATGGTCTTGTTTGTACAAAATCTAGGTAGTTAATTATCAATAAATCTATTATATTAATAAAGGAGAGGGTGTATATGAGTTTGAAAAGATTATTAAGCTTAGTAGTAGTACTATCAATGGTAGCACTAATTAGCTTGACGGGATGTGGTTCCAAGCCTGATTCTGTAACAGATGCAACACCAGAGGCTATAAAGTATCCAACGAAGCCAATCATACTTTACGTAGGATACTCTGCAGGTGGAAGTTCTGATCTATTATGCCGTATTCTTGCTGCTAAAATGGAATCATATATAGGACAACCTATCACTGTTGTAAATAAAACAGGTGGTGGAGGTTGGGTTGCATGGAGTGAAATGATTAGAAGTGTAAAACCAGATGGATATACATTTTCACTAATTAACACACCAAATTATCCGCTTGGTAAGTACGATACAGCTAATCCGAGAGAATATTCTTATGATGCCCTTGATGTTCTTGTAAATCATGTAACGGACTATAATGTAATTGCGGTGAGAAATGATGATGAAAGATTTAAAGATTTTAAGTCTTTTGTAGAATATGCAAAGAATAATGAAGTTATTGCAGGTTCTTCAGCAACAGGAATTATGTCTGATGATGGAACTATTATTGATATACTGAATAAAGACTTGGGAACAAAAATTACTATTGTACAAACAGCAGGTGCAAAGGATAATGAGACGCTGTTGCTGAATAAAAGTGCAGATATTTTAATTGGTAATGTATCAGATGTTTTCACAGGAAAAAATAATGAAGACTTTAATGTATTATCTGTGTTTTCACCTGAACGTATAGGTCTTATGAGTGATGTCCCAACTGCTAAGGAATTAGGGTTTGGTGAGATTTATGGTAACTCATCAAGAGGCTATGCAATACCAAAGGGAGTCGATTCTCAGATAAGAGAAATACTTGTAGATGCACTTGATAAAACGATTAATGACCCAGAGGTAATAAAGCAACTTGAAGATATGGGTGCAGAGACTGAATATATTGAAGGAGATGCATACATTAAATTTTTAGAAGATGGTATTAGAAGGGCAAAAGGTGTATATGGCATTGAATAGCTGAATAGATTTCCCTAATCTTGTAATTAAATGCACAAGATTAGGGAAACCATTATTATATAGTAGTAAAAAATTCTTCAGAAGAGGGAGTGAAATAATGAGTCCACTGACTAAACAAGATTTAACAGTTGGAGTTGTAATATATACAGTTCTAATTTGGTTCTTTGTGCAAACCCAATCTATGTTAAGTGACTCTTCACTATTTCCTAGATTAATTATCGGGATATTTGCAATTTTAAATACTTTTATGATAATACGAGCCTTTAAAGAAAAAGGGAGTGCTAAATTGTCAATACAAGAATTAAAGATGCCACTTCTTATTTTTTTAGGAATAGTTGTTTACGTGATAATGTTTAGATTCATAGGTTACTTTATATCAACAGCCATAATGATGTTAGGTATGATGATCTTATTCAAGGTAAAGCCTTTTTATAAAATTGTTGCTGTCATCCTTGGATATTGTATGTTTGTCTATGTATTGTTTGTGATGCAGTTAAATGTAATTTTATAAAAGGACGGAGGTAATTGTATGATAGTACAGGCGATTCAATTATTTTTTACACCTGAGGTCTTGATTGCTTGTATAATTGGTGTTATTGGAGGAATCACAGTTGGTGCATTGCCAGGATTAAGTGCCAGTATGGCAGTTGCGTTACTAATCCCCATAACATTTAAAATGAGTCCAGCAGCGGGACTTGTACTTTTAGTTTCAGTATATACAGCAGCAATTTATGGTGGATCTATTACAGCAGTATTAATACATACGCCAGGCACACCTTCCTCTGCAGCGACTGCCTTAGATGGATATGAAATGACAAAAAAGGGAAAAGGGCTTAAAGCTATAGGTATAGTCACCATTGCATCTATGTTGGGAGGTACATTTAGTGCACTTGCTTTATTGTTTATTGCTCCTAAATTAGCACAAATTTCCTTAAAGTTTACTTCTCTTGAATACTTTTTTATTGCAGTATTCGGATTAACTATTATCGGAAGTCTTGCAGGAAAATCTATGGTTAAAGGATTAATGTCAGGTATGTTTGGTCTATTAGTAGGATGTATTGGCCTTGATATTATGAATGGTACACCAAGGTTTACTATGGGGATTATTAATCTTGAATCTGGTATTTCTCTAGTTCCAGCTATGATAGGAATGTTTTCTATTTCACAAGTACTTATTTCTGTTGAAGAGATTAGAAAAGGAAAGACAAGAATACTTGATGAAGGAGTTAGTGGATTACAAGGAAAGATGATTCCTACAAAGGCTGAGTTTCTTAAAATTTTTCCAACGATATTAAGGTCTTCTGTTATTGGTACAATTGTTGGAATATTACCTGGTGCTGGCTCGGATATTGGGTCATGGGTATCATATAATAATGCTAAACAATTCTCTAGAACACCTGAGGAATTTGGAAATGGTTCTATGGAGGGGATAGCAGCAGCTGAAGCTGCTAATAATGCTGTTACAGGCGGAGCACTCATCCCTTTACTTACATTAGGGATTCCAGGGAGTGGAGTTACAGCAATTATGTTGGGAGGATTGATGATAAAAGGTCTTGTTCCAGGCCATAAACTATTTACTGAAAGTGGAAACATTACATATGCTATTATAATAGGATTTTTAGTAGCTAATATTCTAATGGGAATAATTGGATTACTTATAGCAAAGCAAGTTGTCAAAGTAAGTGTTGTTCCAATGACGATACTATGTCCAATTATTATTGGACTATCAACAGTAGGTGCATATGCTATCAACAACTCTATCTTTGATATATATATTATGATTGTCGGTGGGATAATCGGATATTTTATGAGAAAAATAGGATTTGCTACGGCACCGATTATCTTAGGGCTAATACTTGGTCCATTAGCTGAACAGAATTTTAGACAATCACTGGTTTTATCAAGAGGAAATATGTTTGGATATTTTCTTTCGCGCCCAATCTCTATTTTTCTAGCAGTTCTTGTTATAATTTCTTTATTTTCGCCTATTATCATGAAAACATTTAGTAAAAATACTACAGAATCTACACCTGCAGATACTGCAAAAATTTAGAAATCATGCTTCAATAATAGCTATTAGAGGATACTTTCAATTGATTTAAGTATTTGAAATACTAAAATTTACAATTTTTGAGTTAATATTTACAGGTGTTATAGTTTTCTCAATAAGAAGGTTTAAAAAGTAATGTTGGATAATTTAGTAATAAATATAATTGTCATATTAAATATGGTTTAATAACTATTGTTATAAGAAATAAAAAGAAAAGGAAGGAATAAAGTGAAGATTTTTTTAAATGAGTATATTCATCCTTTAGCAGTAGAGAAACTAAAGAAAAGAGCAGAAATTGTTACAAATTTTGATCATATAGAAGATATAGATGCAATCATATTAAGAACACAAAGAGTTACAGAGGATATGATTATAAGAGCAAAGAAACTAAAGGTAATAGGTAAACATGGTATCGGATACGACTCAATAGATATTGAGGCTGCTAGAGAAAATGGAGTACGTGTTGTTTTTACGCCGCTGGCTAATGTTAATTCCGTAGCAGAGTTAATTGTTACACTAATGCTAAGTACATCACGAAATATAACTATAGCCCATAAAAAAATAGCGAAAAGTGAATTTCAAACAATAGCACCAAAGGAAATAATAGGTGTAGAGGTAGAAGGTAAAATACTAGGACTTGTAGGGATTGGTAAAATTTCTCAGACTGTAGCTAGTATTCTTGGAAGAGGATTCAATGTTAAGGTTATTGGCTATGATCCACATATATCATGGGAAAAAAGTAACGAGCTTGGTATTGAAAAATATGAAAACTTAAATGATATGATTTCTAGGGCAGATTATATTAGCATCAGTGTTCCACTTACAGATGATACAAAAAACTTAATTGGAGAAAAACAAATGAATTGTTTTAAACCAACAGCAATATTAGTTAATACATCAAGAGGAGGAGTTGTAGATGAAAAAGCTCTCTTAGAGGCTCTAAAGGCGGGTAAGCTAAGAGCTGCTGCTAGTGATGTTTTTTTAAGGGAGCCACCAAATAGAGAAAATCCTTTAGTAGAATTAGATAATTTCATAGCAACACCTCATATTGGAGCAAATACGGAGGAAGCATTATATAGGATGGGGATGACAGTAGTAGAGGAAGTGATGGCAGTATTAGACGGAAGAAATCCTAAATTTATAGTAGTATAGGCATTTTGTGGATGATTTTGTTAATATAAACTTAAAAAAATTAGACCAGCTAATAAAAGTCAATAGTTTATTTCAAACCTTTTAAATAATTGGCTTTAGTAAAGAAGAGTATAGGAAAGCCAGCCAATTGCAAAACCCGAACAATGACTTTGGGGAGTTGAGCTTGATGTTGAAATATAACTAAATTAAGATGTCCCCCGCCTATATGGATAACCAACTACAGAACTTAATTTTGATATGCTAAGGGCTACATTTGCAGCCCACGGGTTTTGGGCGAAACCGTAGACCGTGCATATCAAAATTAAAGTTTAGTATTGGTTATCTATATAGATAACCAAAACTTAACCTTAACAAAAATACACGTTCCTGGAGGGCGGTTAGCAGTGTAAATAATTTTGTGTATTCTCTTTCTTGGGACAATGACAGAGTAATTTTGATATTTGATATGAAATGTTAATTTTTGGCGACGGGTAATATATCAGATTAGTTCTGTTGTATAAATTACCCAGTTCAAGCTAAGAATATACATTGTCTTTCCTAATAACAGGATAAGGATATGCTGAGGAGCAACCTGAGCGGTTATTAGGGTTCTTTACAGGAACGGGTGGTCTAATTGGCTGCCCGTTTTTTCGTTCCTGGGAGAACAAAAGCGTTAAACCTCAGGGGTTTGGGGACAGAGTCCCCAACCTAAACAATAGTCTCTTCTTTAAATAGTATATTAAGTTGGCTCAGCACTCTATCCCAATCTCCATAGGCCCTGGTCCACTTCTTACTTACCCTTTCGGTAGCTAAATATAGCATTTTCATAAGACTTTCATCATTGGGGAATATGAGTTTAGCTTTAGTTACTTTTCTAAACTGACTATTTAGACTTTCAATGGCATTGGTGGTGTACATAATTCTCCTTATATAATCTGGAAACATCAAAAATGTGGAGATATTATCCCAATTGTCTTCCCAACTTTTAATGGCATTTGGATATTTATTACACCACTTTTCCTTTGTATGAAGGAGATTCTCTAATGCCATATCTTCATTTACTGCAGTATAAACAGTCTTTAAATCTGATACAAAGGCCTTCTTATCTTTGTAAGGTATATATCTCATACTAGCTCTTAATTGATGGATAATACATCGCTATATTTGGGCAAAGGGATATACTGCTCCTATCGCTTCTTTAAAGCCATTTAAGCCATCAACGCAAAATATCAGTACTTCTTGTACACCCTTATTTTTAAGATAATTAAGCACTGAAAGCCAGAACTTACTACTTTCATTATCAGACATATCGTACCGATCATAGCCTAGTTGTTCATCCATCCTCAGCTTCTAAAGCTTCCTGTAATACATCTCTAAACATCTCTTTCATGGCTGCTAGCACTTCATTGGGATTACTAAAGTTTTGTTCCTTAATGAAATTTCTTAATACTTCCTTTGAGATATTCGACATAAAAATACTCATCCTAGCAATTTTTGGTATTTTATCATTACCTCCATTATTATCTAGAAAGAGTATTCTTAATCTGTTCACACAAAATTTTCTACAGGCTCCAAAACCTCTTTTTCCAAGTCTTAAGGTGCTTTTAGAAGATGGTTCTTTAGAAATAGACAATAATGCTAGGTTATTGGATATTTCACAGTTGCCATCCTCCAAATATGCAATTAGTCCAGATTGTTGATTTTTTACATATTGTAAAGCCTGTCCAATTTTAGACTTCATTAAAACTCCATTCATATTTGAATCAGAGTTTCTTGACGGATGACTCTTAACCAGTAATAGTATTGAGTTGCAGAAACTTGGTTTTCTTCACACCACTGTCTAACGGGTAGCCCACTTTCATTATACCTATTAATGATTTGTCGCCATTTTTCTTTTAATATTTCATGATGAGCAGCTTTCATAGTAGCCATGTATGATCATCTCCCTACACTTTTAATGTTCACAAAGTAGCTTTGTTAACATTAAAAGTACTTTGTAGAGTATATTATCTCATGATCTCTAAGACTTTTAAATCCATGGGATTATTGACCGCTTACGCATAAAATGGTAGCTAACTTGCCTAATTATAGAATTTATTCTGATGTATACCTTCCACTGGTTTTCTTTGCACTTGTTTCATACATTGAGACTGAAGTGCCTCTTGTTCATCGTATTCTTTAAGCATTGCAAATACCAGCGGACTTAATCCAATAAGCCCTACCAAGTTGGGAAGAGCCATCAGTCCGTTAAACATATCAGACAGTCCCCAAACAATTTCTAATGGTATAACCGCTCCTACAAACACTAGAACAATCCATGCCCAGGTATAAAATTTAGCAATTTCAAGGCCTCCAATGTATTCTGCACATTTCACTCCATAATAGTACCAACCTATAATAGTGGAAAAAGCAAAGAATACCAATCCTAAGGAAACAATATATCCACCTACTCCAGGCAAGAGGGCATCAAAGGCTACAGTTGTCAATGCTGCTCCACGTAGACTTTCTTCAATTACCATAACGCTTGTTTCACTCATTACTACCATGGGTGAAATTAGAATAACAAATGCTGTCATCGAACATACCACTAAAGTGGCAATAAACGTACTTAGAGAAGCTGTGATTCCTTCTGTAACTGGATTTTCATTTTTAGAAGCAGCATGAGCAATAGGTGCACTCCCAAGACCTGCTTCGTTGGAGAAAACGCCACGAGCAATTCCCATCCGAAGGACGGTTCCTAGTACACCACCAACAGCGGCACCTGTGAAAGCGTTTGCAAAGATTAAATTGAAAACGTATGGAATAAGTTGATAGTTTGAAATAATTGCAACAAGGGCACCACCAATATACATTAATGCCATAGTTGGCACCATTTTTTCCGTTACTTTTCCAATGTTTTTAACGCCTCCTAAAATAACACATCCTGCTAAAATAGCCATAATAATACCAGAGATAAATGTATTAATTCCAAAAGTTACTTGTAGCGATTGGGAAACTGAATTTGCTTGAGCCATATTACCGGTTCCAAAGGAAGCGAAAAAACCAAAGAAAGCAAAAGTGCCTCCCAACCAAGCCATATTTAACCCATAACGTTCTTTCATTCCATGTTCAATATAGTACATCGGTCCACCCGATTTTTCGCCACTTTCATTGGTCACACGATATTTAACTGCTAGCAACGCCTCAGCAAAGCGAGTAGCGCCACCGATGGTGCCACTGACCCACATCCAAAAAACTGCTCCTGGGCCTCCAAAAACAATAGCTGAAGATACACCGACAATATTTCCTGTTCCAATGGTGGCTGCCAAGGATGTCATAAGTGCTTGAAATGAGCTGATATCCCCTTCTTGATCATTATTTTTTTGAAAAAGTGATTTTACTGCTGTGCCAATTTTGCGAAATTGTACAAATCGCGTACCAATACTGAGATAAATTCCTGTTCCTACCAGCAAAATGATAGTTAAAGAACCCCAGGCCCATTCTGCACCTTTAGCAACATAATTTTGAAATAACTCCATATTTTATCCTCCCTTTTTATTTTGCTAAGTATAGAATAAAACATGAACTTCGCCAAACTTCAATAAGTATCAAAATGCTAGTAAAAAAAATTGCCATTTCTCTTTATTTTCACAATATACGATCAATTCTACAATGAATTTTTTTATATTGACTATTCCATCCTTATTTGATTTTTTACGGATATAATCCATTTATACATCCTCCTTGTGTTCAATTGCAAAATATTTATTTCAACTTATATAGTTAAGTTGAAGAGGATTGTAGAGTAGGGAAATGAAAATTTCATTCCCTTACTCTACGATTGACTCCTAAAAAGTTTTCAAGCTCATATCTGCTTTTTAATTGGTTGTACTTGACCTCGATTCCCCAACGTTTGAAACATAGTTCTTTAAATTCCCCAGTAGTAAAATTCATGTCGCGGTAATTAAACCCGTGCCTGTGCCAATGATATTCATAGACATGAAGGCGATAAAATAATATAATATTATTTAAAATATTATTGAAATTTGAAATATTGCAGAGGAGGGTATAGGGTGAAAAAATTGGCTTTTATTGCTTTTAAAAAAAATACAAAAGAAGTATATCTAAGGAAATTAAAAGATTTTTTCTATGATTATAACAATTATTTTAAGATAGAAGGCTACAGTATAGAAGAAGGAATAAAACATAGTATAGAGGCTGATTTAGTTTTATTAACCTCTGTAATATTTATAGATTTTGTGAAAAAGTATTTATTACCAAAATCCGAAATAATTTATATTCGTGATTCTTTTCAATCATGCCTTTTTGCCATGAACTATAAGGATCGCAATAATAAATGCTTGTCCGGTTAGTGCCACATTCAGCTGTTTGCAGTTTTGCTGGATGTTGAAATTCCGAACCACCGTCTGTTAGAATGACCTGAAACATTTTATTGAAAGCATTAACACCTATGGCGCTTGTTATGTCGTCAAAAACACGGGTCTCTTGACAACGAGCCTCTGCAGGTATGTTTAATAGCATCAAGGGCATCACCCTTTGTAGAGGTAAGGGCTTTAATAGGTGGGGGATGCCCCTAGCAACAAGCCTAACATACCTACCCAATGCACATTACAAGTACAAGTTGAACTTGTTTAGATTATGAAAAGGAGGTTTTTATGTGGATTTTAATTGTCCAAATAATAAACAAAAATGCCGTGTTTGTGGATGTACCTGGTATACTCCTTGCGAAGGTGGATGCTATTGGGTAGAAGAGGATTTGTGTAGTGAATGTGCTGAAAAGTTAGAAGATGAAAGAATTCAAAAGTTGCTTGATGAAGCACCAGAAGAGTGTCCAATTACAGGATTATTAAAATGTGAAAGTTATATTATTGACGGTAATATTGTTTATCTTACTAATCCAGCTTATTATGCTTATACATTGCCAATGTATAACGATGAAACAGGTGAAAATATATAACCCCCGTAATCCTCGAAAAAGTCAATATTACAAGTGTATTGAAGCACATTTTGAAAAAATGGAAAGTGTATGGGAAGAAAGATACCAAAGTAAATATGGATTTTGGAGACCATATATAACAAATGTCATATACAGGTATTTGGACTGTGGAGATCCGCATTTTGGCTTTGCCAGAGTAAAATGTGGTGATTGTTCACAGTATTTAAAAGAAAGTGTTTCTGTAGATGACCCTATACCAGGAGCAGTTATTGCTGTTCAAACCTTTGGAGAGTTTTTGAATTTTAATCCCCATTTACATATAATAGCAAGCGATGGTTGTTTTTATAACAACTCTGAATTTATGGTTGGAATAGAGCCAAATGCA
>NZ_FZOJ01000030.1 GCF_900188145.1 Anaerovirgula multivorans
AATATCCTTTGTTATTCCTGCTTTTACAGGGTTTTGATGTATGTATCGTAATACTGTTAAAAAGTAGCTTTCATTTTCAATTGGCTCACTTTTATATCTATCTTGAAACAAATGACCACACCTCTTGTACTTCCAGTTGTACCAATATACATAGCTTGACCCTATACGTCGCATGATTGTTTCTATTCCCTCTTCTACTTCTTGTAAAAGGATATGCGCATGATTTCCCATCAAGCAATATCCATAAATCTTATATCCACTTTTATCTTTATACTCATTCAATGTCTGTAAAAATTTTGTGTTATCTTCCTCATCTTCAAATATAATTTGTTTATTAATTCCTCGTAAAATTATATGATAGTTACCGCTTTCGCTCTTCTCTCTTGCTTTTCTTGGCATAAAAAGTCACCTCCAAGTTTATGTTATCATATATTTGGAGGTGACTCAACCAACAGAACCGTCCCCTTGGTTGTTCCCTTGGTTGTTGTAAATAGCAAATGGATAAACATACCGTTTGTCCATTATCTATTGTGGGATAAGGGAAGAGTTGGTAGTATGGGGGTGAGGTAAGGAGACAGAGTCTTAGTTTTATTTCATAATTATGATTTCTTACATTGTACATTATACCTTCATCATAATCCAATTTAACCGAAGGGTGGTGGAATGTTATGAATGAAATTGCTCGAGATTCTCCGAAGAAGAGTGATTGAAAGAAGTAAGGTGCAGTTTTTCTCGAGATAAGGAAAAAAGTTAATATGATACTCTTGTATAAGAGAGGATGTGTTAAAGTGAAAAAAATAATAAGTTTATGTCTGATTTTTATACTTTTGTTAGTATCGACATTTACAAGTTCTGCGAATTCACTTCAAATTTTAGAAGTAGACAACATATCATCTGAAACTATAATTACAGAAGATAACATTTATAACGTTCTAGATTACCTTGATATAGCTCAAAATGATTTTGTAAAATCGGATGAACCAATGACTGATTATAAAATTACAACAGTAGGAGAACTTCAAGAAGCTATTGAAGAATTTAAACAGAAATCGACTATAGTTGTTGAGGATAATGTAAATAATATAAAAACAAAATTTAATGATGAAGAAGACTTTAATGTTATGAGGAACCCTGTTGCAACTGTATACTTTGACGCAGAACGACTATATTGTACTGTAAGACATCTTGCATACGGAGAATATTCGGGAACTTCATGGGTTAGAGCAACAGGTGGAGATATTAGAATAGTGTCTGATGAATTTGGTTATACAAGTTCTATATCTGTAGATAAATGCATAACTTCACTACAGGGTAGTTATTTAAAGTTGGAATATGAGTATACTATAGAAAGCTACCTTGTAATTCAATGGGGCCTCCTCAAAGTTGGAGAACAAGATTTTGAAGGCTATAGAAATTTTAGAGTTTCTGATATATAGCACACTGCTAAAGATTTGTCCTAAAAGTAGTCGCACTTAAAATTGGATTAAGTGCGATTGCTTTATTTTTTATGGAATTATTATTAATAAAATTGACGTAAAATGCCTTGGTCTTGATTTAAACATTATTCAATTGTAGCCTTATTAATTAAAATGGACACATCAAATTCAACACACACTTTAATTTCTCCAAACTCATGAAATCATATCCTCAAGGGAGGAGAGCAACAAGAGCTGTAGATAATTTTTAAGAGAGAACCTCTTTTATATTTATAATAGAACACAACATTATATTTTCTTTAACTAAAAATTGAAGCTAAAATTAATTTCTATTTAATAAATGATGAAAAAAAACTTATGATTTTCTCTCCAATAACATTTGCCACATCCATATATTTTTTTAAAATATGCATGATTACAAGTAGGATCACAAAAAGAATTAGGCCAAGAAATAAACCTTCCATCATAATATTCTCCTCCATTTCATATATATTATATGCTTCATATTATCATAATATTAACATTTGTCAAGGAAACGGCACGGGTCTTTGACACTTGTAAAAAACAAATCCACCTCAAAACTTTGAAAAGGCTTATTTTTTTGATTTAACTATTTCGTACCTTTTCGTACTGTGATATAATAGTAGTATATCCGGGAGGTGCCTATGAGATTAAAAATTTCTAAATCAAAAGATGCTTCATCTCTTTATGTTATTAAAGATGTTACTACTAAAGGGAAACGTACATCTAAAATTGTAAAAAAACTAGGTACATACGACGAACTACTTAAAAAGTTAAACGGCGAAGATCCTATCGAATGGGCTAAAAAATATATCGAAGAACTCAATAAAAAAGAAAAAGAAGAAACCAGTAAAATCATGGTTCAATACTCGCCTACAAAACTTATTGAAAAAGAAAATCAACGTTCTTTTAATGGCGGTTATCTATTCCTACAAAAGATTTATCACGAATTAGGGCTTCACAAAATCTGCAAAGAGATGTCTGATCGACATAAATTCACTTTTAATCTTGATTCCGTACTTTCAAGGCTTTTATATGGTAGAATTATTTTTCCTGGGTCTAAGCTTTGCACCTACAATCTATCTTCTACGTTCCTTGAAAAGCCTGACTTTGATATTCAGCATATTTATAGAGCCCTTGAAGTGATTTCAAAGGAAACAGACTTTATTCAAGCCGAGCTCTATAAAAACAGTCAAAAAGTATCTAAGCGAAATTCGAGCATTCTTTATTATGACTGTACAAATTATTTCTTCGAGATTGAACAAGAACAAGGGCTTAAACAGTATGGCTATTCTAAAGAGCATAAACCTAACCCTATCGTTCAAATGGGCCTCTTTATGAATGGTGACGGTATTCCACTGGCATTTAGCATCAATAAAGGTAATACCAATGAACAGCTCACTTTGAAACCTTTAGAGCAAAAAATACTCGATGATTTCAAGCTCTCAAGATTCGTTGTCTGCACAGTTGCCGGGCTAGCATCCAATGACAATAGAAAATTTAATGATCAAGATGAGCGCGCTTTTATCACAACACAGTCTGTCAAAAAACTTAAAAAGCACCTTAAAGACTGGGCGCTTTCTAATGAAGGATGGCATTTAAAAGATGATAGAAAGATTTATGACATCTCTGATATTGACGAAGATCAGTTTACAGACAAAACATTCTATAAAGAACGCTGGATCAAAGAAAATGGTTTGGAGCAAAAGTTAATCGTTACATATTCTATTAAATATAGAGACTACCAAAGAAAGATTCGAAATGCACAGATTGAACGTGCTGTTAAGGTTATTGAAACTAATCCTTCGAAGCTGAAAAAAAGCAATCAGAACGACTACAAAAGATTTATTGAAAAAACAAGTGTCACACCAAATGGTGAAGTCGCTGAAAAACACATCTATTGCATTGATTTAGAAGTTATTGCGAAAGAAGAAGCTTATGATGGCTTTTATGCAGTATGCACCAACTTAGAAGATGAGGCATCCGTGATCATCAAAGTTAACCACAGACGTTGGGAGATTGAAGAATGCTTTAGAATTATGAAAAGTGAATTTAAAGCAAGACCTGTGTACTTAACGAGAGATGATCGTATTGAAGCGCATTTTACAACATGTTTCTTAGCGATGGTACTCTATAGATATCTTGAAAAGCGATTAAATAGTAAGTTCACCTGTACCGAAATTGTACGAGGATTAAGGGAAATGAATTTTTACGAAATTCCTGGCGATGGCTATATTCCAACTTATACTAGAACAGATTTTTCAGATGCTCTTCATGAGACTTTTGGATTCAGAACGGATTATCAAATCATAAAAAACACCCAGATGAAAAAAATTTTTAAAGACACGAAAAGCTAAAAAAATTACGCACTTTTTGAACACATAAAGAAAGCTTGAATCCTAGTTTTACCAATAGGTTACAAGCTTTCTTTCGCAACTGTCAAAGATGAGATAATATCATAAAAATAGACTTTCCAACAATAAAATTCCGCTATAATTCAAAGAATGTGTTGCTCCTTCTGAATCATAGCCGAATTTATTTCGAGGATGTAGTATACTTAACTTTTTAGCTCCTCCACCATAACCTCATAGGGCTTTCCATTAACCATTGAATAAACTTTTCTAATTTTTCCTACTTCCTCTTCGTACGAAGCAGGAATTTCCATCACCTGTAGTGCTGACAACTTAAAAACCTAGTAAAAATACTACTCGTAAATTACTGTATAATAAATAGCAGACATCCCATGGATATTTGTTAGATTTTTAGCCTACTTGGATAATATTGTATTTTTTTGCTTCTCTAGGGCTCCTTAATATGATAAAATAACATAAAAAATCATTATGGATTATTCAATCATACACTTAATCCTATTGGAGGTTAAGATTGTGAAACGAATTGATATAGTTTATGACAAACTTAAAGAAATGGATACAGGTGATAGGGTAAGCGCCTCAATTTTAGCAGAAGTATTGGGTCTTAGTAGAGCTAATGTTAGCAGTGACTTAAATAGGCTGTGCCAAGAGGGAATGGTGATAAAGGATGATCGTACAAGACCAGTGCTGTTTAGCCCCGCAGAAAAAAACAGCCCAAATAAAGAAGGCACAATCCTTGATCGATTTTCTCAAAAAAACTCCAGTCTTTATTCAGCAATAGAACAAGCAAAAGCTGCAGTCCTATATCCCCCAAATGGAATGCACATGTTGATTTTAGGAGAAACAGGTGTTGGTAAGTCAATGTTTGCTGAGCTCATTCATAGATACGCAGTGGAAATGAATAAAATGAATGAGAACTCTCCATTTATAGTCTTTAATTGTGCTGACTATGCCAATAATCCTCAGTTATTAATCAGTCAATTGTTTGGACACAGAAAGGGTGCCTATACAGGAGCAGATTATGACAAAGCTGGACTAATAGAAAAAGCTGACGGAGGGATATTGTTTCTAGATGAGGTTCATAGGCTTCCTCCCGAAGGACAAGAAATGTTTTTTACCTTTATGGATCGGAGCACCTTTAGAAGGCTGGGAGAAACCGAACTCGAACGGAAAGCTAAGGTATTAATTATATCAGCCACTACAGAAAACCCCGAATCAACATTATTGAAAACCTTTACCCGAAGAATCCCTATGGTATTACGTATATCTAATTTACAGGAAAGAAGCTTTGATGAAAGATTTCACCTGATTGGTATCTTTTTTCGGGAGGAGGCATCTAGGTTAGGAAAACCGATAGAAGTGTCTGTAAACTCCATGAGGGCATTGCTAAACTACGAGTGTAAAAATAATGTAGGGCAATTAAAAACCGATATTCAGCTGGCCTGCGCAAAAGCCTATGCCGATTATGTATCCAATAATAAAGAAAATATTCGAATACGAAGTATGGATCTCCCTTCCTATATAAGAGACGGACTTTATAAGATGGAAATAGAAGATCGTCAGCTTTGGAATAAATTAATAGGAATTAATACTAAGTATTGTATATTTGATAAGAGCGAAGAAAATATGCTTTTAGAGTTAGACAATGATGAAAAAAGTATTTATGAGATCATCGATATGGACATCCACGAGCTTAGAGCTAGGGGTTTTAGTAGTAGTGCAATAGAAGGAGAGTTGGAAAAGTCTATAGAGGAATACTATACAAAATATATCTATAGAATCAATAGGAATTCAGATATCTCTAATTTAAAAAACATTGTAGGAAAGGACATAATCAAGGTTGTAGAAGAAGTTTTAGATTACAGCGAAAAAAGTCTGAATAGGCCCCTAAGTAAAAAAGTTCTTTATGGAATGACTGTACATATTGCCCATGCCCTTGATCGGATAAAAAGAAATAAAAAAATAGTAAATCCTCAGCTTAATAAAATAAGGGTTGCTTATAAAAAGGAATTTAACACTGCTGTTGATTGTCTCAAGATCATGGAGAGGATATTTGAAATTACATTGCCAATTGATGAAGCAGGGTTTTTAGCCATGTTTTTTGTTTATGATGATACCCATACTACAAAGGATATTAATGATGTACAGGTAATTGTAATTGCCCACGGGAACAACACCGCAACCTCTATGGTGGAAGCTGCCAATAACCTACTGGGAGAAAACCATGCCATTGGTATCAATGCTCCTCTAGATGAAAATCCAAAGTCTGTCCTCGCAAGATTGATAGCATACTTAAGGGAATCAGACATAACATCTGATGTTTTACTGCTGGTTGATATGGGTTCTTTAACAACCTTCGGAGAAGAGGTAGAGAAAGAACTGGGAATCCAAACAAAGACAATTTCCCTAGTAAGTACATTACATGTAATTGAAGCAACTAGAAAGGCGATGCTAGGATATTCCTTAGAGGAAATATATACAGACCTACTCCATATTGATAACTTTTTTGGTGACCCTGCAGGAAAAGCTAAAATGGATGAAAGATTCGATACTAAGCTTGTAATCATAACCCTGTGTACCACTGGAGAAGGAAGCGCTACAGCGATTAAAGAATTACTTGAGAGACAGCTTGAGTTTGATAAGAACTTATTGGATATCATCCCCATTAATCTAGTTGGA
Source organism: Anaerovirgula multivorans (assembly GCF_900188145.1). Lineage (GTDB taxonomy): Bacteria > Bacillota > Clostridia > Peptostreptococcales > Natronincolaceae > Anaerovirgula > Anaerovirgula multivorans. The sequence goes on from NZ_FZOJ01000030.1 coordinate 6,509, forward strand.
AGGGAAAATATTAACCTACGCCTTAAAAACATTGATCGGTTCAATAGAATAATCTTTATTGTCACCCCCTTCACTATAGAGACAACAGCCCCCTTATTTGGGATCGAAGAGGTATTTAGTCAAGAAGCAACATTGGAAATGCAAAAAATTATAGACATTGAAACCACTTATTTTAAAATTGCCGATACACTTAAAAATCTTCTAATTCATATATCAGCAGAAAAATCTATTAAAGATATAAAGAAATTTACCAAGGCCATTGAAAACAAGTTGAATATCAAAATTGATACAAAAGCATTGATCGGTATTACCTTACATATAGCTTGTATGCTGGATCGACTAAAGGGAGGAGGAGAAATTCAACCCTTTAAGGAAAGAGATCAATATATATCACAACATCCCCAGCTTTATAAAGTTGTTAAAAATGCAAGTGCAGATATAATGAATAAATACGATATTGTGATATCAGATGATGAAATTTGCAATATTATGCTCTTTTTTAACCCAAGTAATTTTATAGATTAGAATCTGGTCATCCCTAATATAGGGATGTTTTTTTGTTTCAATTGCCTAGTGTTTTAGTGTTTTGGCATGATAATTGCTTTATATAATCATATCAAAACTCTAACTATAAAATTTTATAAAATTACTAACAATAATCAATTCAATACTATGACGAAAGGAATGTTTCAGATGAATTATGAAGAGATAATTATGGAGCTAATTGTAAACAGTGGAAACGCAAGAAGTAAGGCAATGGAAGCCATTCAAGCAGCTAAAGCTGGTAATATCCTAGAGGCAAGGGAGCTTCATAAAAAGGCAGGGGCAGAGCTATCAAAAGCACATCAAGCCCAAACACAGCTGATACAAGATGAAGCTACTGGTAATCCCAAGACCATAACATTACTTCTAATCCATGCCCAAGACCACCTTATGAATGCCATGACCATAAGGGATTTGGCTGAGGAATTTATTGATATGTATGAGAATCTTCAATTACAAAATCATAAAAGGGAGGAAAAAAAATGAAAAAAATTACTTTAATTTGTGGTGCTGGTATGTCAACAAGTCTATTGGTGACAAAAATGAAAGAAGCAGCAGCAAAATCAGGAGAGGAGGTAGAGATCAGATCTGTAGCAGAAAGTAATTTTAAGGAGCTTGAAAACGATACCAATATACTTCTCTTAGGACCTCAAGTAGGATTTCTATTTAAAAAATATAAAACCCTTTACGAACCAAAGGGAATCAAGGTGGATATTATCGATAGTATTGACTATGGCATGATGAACGGCGAAAAGGTACTCAAAAAGGCATTGTCAATGTAGTTATTTATTTTTCTTTCATAAATAAAACAACAGTAAAAATTGGTCATAGGGAGTGATTAGTGGATGAATTACAAAATAAAAAAGTCTTTCCCAAAGGATTTTTTATGGGGAGCATCTACCTCAGCATTTCAAGTGGAGGGGGGATATCTTGAGGATGGAAAAGGTTTATCTGTTAAGGATATTCCATCACCAAGACCCGGTATTACAGATACAAAGATGGCGGCAGACCATTATCACCGCTTTAAAGAAGACGTGGCTCTAATGGCTGAGCTAGGGTTAAAAACCTATCGTTTTTCCATATCCTGGCCCAGAGTATTTCCAAAGGGAAATGGAGAAGTAAATGAGAAGGGCTTACAATTTTATGATGATCTTATTGATGAACTATTAGACCACAATATTATTCCTCTCGTTACAATTTTACATTTTGATTTACCACAGGCTTTGGTAGATCTTTATAGTGGATGGCTATCCCGTCAATCCATCGAGGATTATGTAAGCTATGCAAAGGTTTTATTTCAACGATTTGGGCATAAGGTAAAGTATTGGCAAACCATCAATGAGCAAAATATTTCTCTTTTAATACCTGGGTTTTATGGAGTAAAGGATGAAGACCCCGATAAATGGTTTAAGATGAAATATCAAATGCATCATAATATGTGCGTAGCACAGTCCAAAGCTATACTCTCATTTAGAGAGCTGTGTCCAGAGGGTAAAATTGGACCAGCGCCAGCTTTTTTCCAAGCCTATCCGGCCTCCAGTGACCCTCAAGATACCTTAGCAGCCCATTATCTCGAAGAAATACATAACTGGCTATTATTAGACTTAAATGTTAAGGGAGAATACCCCCACCTAGCCTTCAGTTATTTACACGAAAAAGGCTATACTCCAGAAATCTATGAGGGGGATTTAGAATTAATGAAGAAGGCAACACCAGATTTTATAGCCTTCAATTATTATGGTAGTAAATGTGTAAGCATCGATAGGGGTCCTACTAGAATTGAGAATCTAGAATACGAAGGAAATGATATAAGAAAGAGAAAGAGCAATTTTATGGATATTCCTGGTCTCTTTAAAACTGTAGAAAACCCCTATTTAAAGGATACAAAAACCGAATGGATGCCCAATGTTGATCCAATGGGCCTAAGGATGGCAATAAACAAATTATATGATCGATATAGACTGCCTTTAATTATTACTGAAAATGGTTTTGCATCCACAGATATCTTAGAGGAGGATGGTAATGTAAAGGATCTAGGACGTATAGATTATGTTAGTAAGCACCTTAAGGCTTGCCATGATGCAATAAATAATGGAGCTGAATTATTTGGTTATTGTGTGTGGAGCTTTATGGATTTACTTTCCACCAGTCAAGGCTTTGGAAAACGTTATGGATTAGTTTATATTAACCGAAGTGATGAAGATGAAAAAGATTTAGCCCGTATTCCAAAGAAAAGCTTTTATTGGTATCAGGGAGTAATTAAAAATAATGGTGAGAATCTATAAAACAATAAAGAAAGTGGGGATTTAAATGGAAATGAAAGATTTTGTTATGGAGAAAGTAGTCCCAACTGCAAATAGGATATCCGCAAACAAATATCTAAGGTCAATAAGTGATGGCTTTATGACCTTAATGCCGGTTATTATCATAGGCTCTATATTTTCTTTATTAAACTCTATGGCTATTCCAGCTTATCAGAATTTCATAACCTCCATAGGAATTAAGCCCCTATTGGCTATTCCCAATATGGTTACAAATGATATGCTAGCCCTATATGCAGTGTTCTTTATCGCCTATTGCTTAGCTAAAACCTATGATAAGGACCCAGGAATTGCAGGAATGATTGCACTATTTACATTTTTAGCAATAACACCAATAGCAAACACTGGCAATATAATCAATGGCTTTTTATCCAATAACAATATCCTTTTACCTGAAGGGGTTTCTGTACCTGGAGGAAACGTATTACCCTTCGATTGGCTAGGGGCAAAGGGTTTATTTGTTGCAATCATTGTGGGATTATCAACAGCAGTTATATACAATTTCTTACTAGAAAAGGGCATGGCAATCAAAATGCCCGATGGAGTGCCTCCTACAATTACGAAATCCTTTGCAGGTTTAGCACCCGGCTTTGTGATTATAGGATTATTTATAGTACTTAATAAAGTTGTGGCCAGCATTCCTGCTAATGGAGTTACGGGAATACATTCAATGGTTTACTATTTTGTACAGGCTCCAATGGAAATGTTTCTTGGAAATAATCTAGCCTCCTTCTTATTTGCTATATTTGTAGCCCAGCTATTGTGGTTCTTCGGCATCCATGGGGTAGCAGCCATAATATTACCAATTTTTTATCCCTTATGGACATCTTTAACAATGGCCAATATCGAAGCTATGAATGCTGGAGTTTCAGTTTTTCAGCTTCCAAACATTATTAACAGGTCCTTTTTCAGTGCCTATGCTGTAGTGGGGGGTTCTGGAATAACCCTAGGGTTATGTATATATATGATGCTTAGAGGAAAAAGCAAGCAATACAAAACCCTTGGTAAACTGGCATTTCTTGCAAATATATGTGGCATAAACGAACCTTTAGTATTTGCAACACCAATGGTACTAAACCCCTATATGATGATTCCCTGGATTGTAACTCCCTTAGTTTCATCAAGTTTAGCTTATGTTCTAACTGCAATAAATATCCTGCCAAGGCTGACAACAATCATTCCGCTGGGAACACCTATAATTATGTCAGGCTTTTTAGCAGGAGGTGTAGCAGGATGGAGAGTTGCTTTATTCCAAGTAGTTATAGTAGTTATATCAGCTATTGTTTATCTACCCTTCTTTAGAATGATTGATAATAAAGCCTATGAAAATGAGAAGGTTTCTGTTGAAGCTTAGGCATAGATAGTGTTCGTTTTTAGGTCTATATAAATTAAGTAGCATGGAAGAATGCCACGCTACTTAATTTAAGTATAAGCTTCTGCAAGAGAATATTTTATAACAATACTTCTTTAAATGATACGATATAAAGATATGGAGGGATAAAATGATATCAAAAGATGTAACAGTAACCAATGAAACAGGCATTCATGCTAGGCCAGCATCGTTGCTAATCAAAACAGCATCAAAATTCAAATCCGTTATCACTATAGAAAAAGATGGAAAAATGGGTTCAGCGAAATCCCTATTAAACCTGCTATCCTTATGTATCAGCAAAGATACTCCAATAAAAATCCATGTTCAAGGAGATGACGAAAAAGAGGCAATAGAGGCAGTAGTAGCATTAATAAAATCTAAGTTTGGTGAAGAATAGCCATCATTTTGGAGGGATGTGTGATGATAAAAAAAGGAATTCCTGCATCGAAGGGATATGCCATGGGAATAGTCTATATCAGGTCAACAACAGAAATAGTAGCTGTAAATCAAGAACCTACTGATCTCCATAGGGAAAAACAGAGGTTAGAGGAGAAAACCCATGATGAAATAGGCAAGGAGGAAGCAGCAATTTTTCAAAGTCATATGGCGATGCTGGAGGACCCCGAATTTATTGCCAAAGCAATTTCAATGATTGAAGAACATAACATAGGGGCTGAAAAAGCCCTAAAGCAGGTTGTAGACGACTATGTAGAAATATTTTCACAGTTGGAGGACAGCTATCTAAAAGAAAGGGCAGCAGATATAAAGGATGTAGGCCTAAGAGTTTTTAGAAATCTAATGGGAGAAAATGATTTCCAGGAGGAGTTGCCAGAGAACTCCGTTATTGTTGCCCATGACTTAACTCCTTCTGATACTGCGCAATTAGATAAAAGTAAAGTTACAGCCTTTCTAACAGATATAGGAGGTACAACCTCCCATAGTGCTATTATGGCTAGAACACTGGAAATCCCTTCAATTGTTGGAATGGAGAACATAACAACAACAGTAAAACCAGGAGATTTTATTATTGTAGATGGTGTAGAGGATGTAGTTTTTATTAATTGCGATGAGGAAACAAAAAAAATATATGAAGGAAAGAAGAAAAAGTTTGAAGAGGATCAGAAACAATTAAAAGAGTTAATTGGTAGAAAAACAGTAACGAAGTTAGGTAAAGAAGTGATTGTTGCCGCTAATATTGGCTCTCCAAAGGATGTTGATAAAGCATTGGAGATGGGAGCCCAAGGAGTAGGACTATTTAGAACAGAATTTTTGTACATGGATAGGGATGATTTTCCTACAGAAGAGATGAATCCATTCTTAGGCTTTAGAGCCATAAGACTTTGCCTAAACCACAAAGACCTTTTTAAAACTCAGCTTAGGGCTATACTTAAAGCTTCAGCCTACGGAAATATTCAAATCATGTTTCCAATGATTGCCTCATTGGAGGAGTTTTTGGAGGCAAAAGAGCTTTTAAAAAATTGTATGCTTCAGCTTAATCACGAAGGCCAGCCCTATAATGAAAAGATTGAAACAGGTATAATGGTAGAAATACCTTCAGCAGCTATCATGGCTCATAAGCTTGCCAAACATGTGGACTTTTTCAGTATTGGTTTCAGTATTGGAACGAACGATTTAATCCAGTATACCTTAGCAGCAGATCGAATGAATGAAAATGTGTCTTATCTATATAATCCTATGCACCCTGCAGTACTGAAACTAATAAAAATGACCATTGACGCTGCCCACAACGAAGGGAAATGGTGCGGAATCTGTATTTCCCCCATGGCAATTCCGTCGGAAATAATGTCTCCACCCTCTTTATGTTCAATCTTCTCCCCTTCAAGCCTGTAGCCCATTCTATCACATTCATTGGTGACTGCATATTCATTACCCAAAAAGGTTTTCAATCCCTTTTCTGTAAAGGCATCCTCCTGAGGTCCCAAAACTACTCTTAATTCTATAGTACGATTGTATTCATACCAGTTTTCACGAAGTTCTCTTCCCGTCAACAGATTCAAAGAATTTCCAGGATTTCCGATAACTAAAATGTCCCCTGACTTTAGGGCTCTGCCTTCATGGCCCCCAATACTCCCTCTACTTTGCTTCCCATCAGGATAGGCACTTGGATTCCACCTGAGAAGGCAATATAGCTTCTACATCCGTTTTTGATACCTCTAAAGGCTAACTTATCCCCTTTTGGTGCTAACAAACTCTTTCCCATAGCCACAGCATGATTATTTAACACCGGGAGCAAGTCTCCTCCTGTAATAGCAATCACCATATCCTCTAAAAACTCTATTTCCGGCCCCAGCATAGCGACCTCTAAAAGTCCTTCTCCTTCGTCATTTCCTACTAAAATGTTTGCTAATCTAGCAGAAACATTGTCCATAACCCCGGATACAGTAACCCCATATTGCTGGTACCCACTTCTTCCTAAATCCTGTACCGTCGTCAAAAGTCCTGGTTTGATGATTTTAATTTGTCCCCTGCTAATCATCCCCCTCTTTTTTAGGGTAGCTTTTACAATGATAAGCACCTTTTTTCGCCGCTTCTTCTATTTCTCTATATTCCTCTTCCCCTATGGATTTAAAGACAATATAGTTCCCTGCCTTCAACAAAATAGGAGTTTCCCGTTGTGGATCATACAAAGGAACAGGGGTTCTACCAATCAATTGCCATACACCAGGACTATCTATAGGATAAATCCCCGTTTGACCTCCAGCAATCCCTACAGAGCCGCCAGTTATCTTAGTTCTAGGGGATTCAAGTCTCGGAGTAGCAATTCTTTCGTCCATCCCACCCAAATAAGGAAACCCTGGGGTAAACCCCAGCATAGCAGAGACCAAAGGGACAATTCTTGTGGTTAGCTTTTCAGAACAATGCTTCTACTGATGCCTGTTAATCTTGATATTTGCCTCGTGAATAGTCCTTCTTCTTTTAATCTTTTTAAGTACTTATTTCTCGTTTGTTGATCGGTTTTTTGAATCTCTAGATAGTTTTCTAATCTGCAAATCCTTTTAATTATTTCTACTGCTTCATCATATTTGAAAGGTGCCGCAACCAATAGAACCATCCCTTTGGTTTTGGCGAAACCGTAGACCCATGTATACTAAAACTAAAGTATAGTAGCATATATTTATATAGGAGAGTAATCAATACAATAAAAGGAGAATAAAACCATGGGAAATTGCCAAAATGATTCTAATTGTGATTGTGGCCATGATCATCATGAACATCATGACCATAAGAAAATCTACTTAACGCTTGTTGATAATACGCAGGTAGAATGTAGCGTCCTTAATATCTTTAATGCAGATAACAAGGAATATATCGCGGTTTTGCCGAATGATTCAGAAACCGCATTAATGTACAGGTTTGTTGAAAGAAACGGAGCCCCCGAACTAAGTAATATTGAAAGCAATGAAGAATACGAAATAGCCTCTCAAGCTTTTCTAGAATCTATGAATCATGATGAAGAGTAAAAAAACAGCCCTTAGCATTTGCTAAGGGCTGTTTGATTTGACTTATAATTTTACGATGTTCTCTGCTTGTGGTCCACGATTTCCTTGTACCACGTTGAATTGAACACGTTGGCCTTCTTCTAATGATTTAAAACCGTCACCTGTAATAGCACTGAAGTGTGCAAATACATCTTTGCCACCTTCTACTTCAATAAAACCAAATCCTTTTTCTGCGTTAAACCATTTTACTGTACCTGTTTCCATTTCGTATTACCTCCAAAATTTAATTTAATATGCTCTTTTTATTCCCCGTAAAGATAAAAAATTCACACATTGTAAAAGGTTCTTCCTCACAAACAACAACCCTTTACAATATGTGAATTCAGGATTAAAGATTTACGATTAATATAACTATATCATATTAAAATATGAAATGCAAGCTTTTTCCAAAAATAATGAAGAAAGTAAAAACTCTCCTCTTACATGTTATTCCATCATCAGCCCTATATATTTTATAAATGCTTTAATTGAGCCCTTAAAGAGTCTAAAAACTGTTGTTATCCCAAACCTATTGATAATATATATTGTATTATTTCTGACGATGTTAACATATAAAATGGTTTTTAACATCTCATAATAATATCTTCTTAAACTCATTTTTGAAGGACTTATGGTAACTTGGCCAAAGCTCCATTTTTCATATTCTTCCTTCTGAATAATAAGCCTATGTTTGTACTCATTGTATAAAGGAAGATTGGGAAAGGGGGTTAGGGGAGAAAAGGTTGATATCTCAGGATTTAATCTCTTTAAATACCTTCTAAACCCCTTGAAATCCTCCACACTCCAATCGGGATGCACCATGAAGGAAGCCCATACGTCTAGCCCTATCTCTTTTAAAAACCTACTGGCTTCTAGGTTGTCCTCAGTACTTGATTTCTTTTGATATCTTTTTAGCTCCTCTTCCTTAAAGGTTTCATAGCCCACCAATACAGCTCTTAACCCTAGCTTTGTGAACCTTTTTATTACTTCTTCGTTTTTTAGTATGCTATTGACACTGGCATAGCAAATAAAATTCTTATGAATATTCTCTTCCTCTAAGAAATCGCAAAGCTCCCCTATTCTATCTCCATTGTGTAGAAAATCATTATCAAAAACCATAATACTATCTTCTTGAATTCTTCGAATTTCTTCTTTTACAAAATCCATGGGAAAGTATTTTTCTGTTGCTCCTTCTATTCTCCATCTTAAACAAAAGCTGCAGGTCTTAGAGCACCCTTGGGCTGTTCCCATGATAGCGCAGGGCTTGTACCCAAAATAGGAATATTGACTTCTATATTTAGCTGTAGCCTTTCTGTTAGGACGAACATATTCATTGATTCCACATTGATCTGTAGTTTTAAAATCGTTGACTCTACTACAAATTCCATCGATGATTGGTGGATGTTCTCCCCCTTCTAAATAATCAAACAATGCTGTAATATTTTTAACAATGGTATATTTCATTACATGATCTATCGCATCTGTAAAAAAAGCTTCACTATTAAGAAAGGTTTGGGTTCCTCCAACCATCGTAATAATATGAGGATTATATTTTTTCACAGCTTCTGCTAAAGTTCTAACCGCAAAAACATCTATACAGAGAGATGTGATCCCTACTACCTCCGGTTGAAAGGCCTTTAGCTTATCCTCTAACTGAACTTTTTCTGACATCATATCTAAAATCTCCACATGATGCCTATCCCCTAACATAGCATATATCATCTCTAGCCCGATAGGCTCACTATACATAAACTCTCCTAATGTAACAGCTTGTTTGATTCTAGCAGTTCTTACTAAAAGTACCTTCATCCTTTTCGCCTCACTAGATAATATTTGGGGTGATTTTTCTTTTTATTTGGTATCTATAGTATAGATTAATCATGAAATAGAAAAGATAGCTATCCATTTTTTTATAAAATTCTTTTCTCAATAGGGTTCTTTTTATTATAGATTTAAAGGAAAACACCTCATTGTATAAATCCCAATAGGCCTCCGTTAACTGCTGTGGCGTCATATTCTTAGGTATATGGACGGCTTCACTTCCATTGTAGGAGTACATATCCTTCTTATAAATCCTATTCTGTGTCTTCATTTCATCGTAATACTTTGTTCCAGGAATCGGTGTCAGGATATAGAATCTTGGGACGACTATTTTATTCTCTTCAATGAATGCAGCTGTATCTCTAATGGATTGTAAGGTGTCCCCGTCAGCCCCCACCACCATTTCCGTAGATACATCAATACCAGCTGCCTGAATATTTCTTATGAGTTGAGGATATTTAGAGGGATTGGCCCAGGATTTATCCATAGCTTTTAGACTTTCCTTAGAAATACTCTCTAACCCAAAGCTTAATGCAATACATCCGCTGTCGGCTACAATCTCCAATAATTCTGAATCCTCTCCGATATCAATGGAGCATTGAGAGGTCCATTGCATATTGAGCTTTTTAATTTCCTTACAGAGAGCAATCATATAGTCCCTATCGGAGATAATATTGTCATCTAATAGTAAAAACTTATGAAAGCCTAACTCTTTGATCTGGGCTATATCTCTTATAATCTCAGAAATCTCTCTTTTCAAATACTTGTTTTTATAAAGACAATATACAGAGCAAAAGCTACAAGCGTTAGGACAACCTCTGCCGGCTTGGACTGGTAAAAAGTCTCCTATATTTTTATTGAGGATAAGATCAAACCTAGGCATTGGTGTAGAAAGAAAGTCTAACTCTTCTCTATAGAAATCCTTTAATCTTCCTCCTTCAAAATCTTCGATAACCTTTCCCCATACCTTTTCTGCATCTCCAATCACAACACTATCACAATACTTTTTAGCTTCCTCTGCCATTAAGCTTACCATATATCCCCCCAGTATGACGGTTTTCCCCCTTCGTTTAAACTCTGTAGCAATGTCAATGGAACGGATAACCGCATGCCCCATGCTACCAATAGCAATTACATCTGCGTCAGTATCAAAAGGAATATCCTCTATGGTTTCTAGGATGATTTCGATCTGCCAGTCCTTTGGAGTTAAAGCAGCTAAAATGGGCAGACCCAGACCTACAAAGTATAACTTCTTCTTTTTTATCGGTTTTCTTAAACCATCATAGGGGGTGGATTGAATTAAAAGTAGTTTTTTCATTCTATTTACCTCTTATCATCTTCTGTATATATTGTCTCGTCACCATGCTACTGCCTACCGATAGCTTTACTACTTCCTTGATGCCATACTTTCTTATCAATTTCACAATATTTTTTGGTTGCATAGTAATTTTGTAGTACAGCTTAATCATTTGGAAATAATATTGTCTTACTGTCATTTGTTGAGGCTTCAACACCAAGTGGGCTAAATCCCATTTTTCAAATTCTTCCTTATCTATAATGAAGTCCTTCCTATAGGAATCGTAAATCTCTGTTCCTGCTAAAGGAGTTAGGGGTTGGAGATTCACAAAAATTAGATCTAGCTTTTGTAACCATCCATAAAGGTTATTAAAATCCTCTTTCGAGAAGTCCATATCTAATATCAAGGTTCCATACACTTCCACATCGTACTTTTTTAAAATTTTAATAGCCCCTTCATTTTCCTGTATGCTTGTTCGTTTATTGTATTTGTCTAAATTTTCTTCTTTGAAGGATTCTAGCCCTACAATTACCGCTCGAAGACCGTGTTCTTTAAAGAGTTTTATCACATCTTCGTTTTTATAGATAAAATCTGCTCTTCCATAGACCAAGAAACGTTTTTCAATTTGGTGCTTCTTTAGCTTTTGACAAAATTCCAAAATACGTTCCCTTGAAAACAAAAAATCATCATCAACAATATAAATTTCTTCTTCTGGGATCTCCTTTAGCTCCTCTATAACAGAATCAATACTTCTGGTGTAATACTTGCCATCAGTAACTTCTTTACAAAAGCAGAAGCTACAGCTATAGGGACACCCGAAGGAAGTTTTCATCAGTGCACAGGGATTGTGGAACATATAGTAATACCGATGCCGATACTTATCAACTTTTCTTCTATCAGGGAATTTATAAGGAAAGGAGGCTTCCTTCACGCTTCTTTTTTCTAGTCTATAGGTCCCCTCTATATCCCTTGTATCCTGCTGCTTTAATATTTCATTGAAGGTTTTTATTCCATTTGCCTCTATAATGAAATCAATATCTTTACTAATAAAGTCCTGTGGCACTACCTCTGCATGGACACCACCCACAACCACCCTGCAATCTGGTTTCAAACCCTTAATTGTGGCGGCATATTTCTTGATCACATTGACATGGGTAATATATCCACTCATGGCTACAACATGAGGCTGATGTTTTTTTATGAAATACTCTAGGGACTTCTTCTCTAAAATCATATCAATGATTTCGATGTTTACATCTTCCCTATCTATATTGGAAGCGATATACTCCAGCTCCAAAGGCTCACAAATCATCACATGCTGTAATCCAATAGTTTCCTTATGGGGTCTAGGTCTAATCAATAAAATATTCATGTTTTATCCCCTTTTAGAACAAAAAAGTATATGGAGGGCATAAAAAACCTCTCCTTGATTTTAATGATATGCTTACATTGAAAAAGCTTTTCCACCATTTTTTCCACTGCTTTTACACTAGGATACCGAGCCTTTCCAGTAGTAAACTTTACAAAAAACATCATCACATGGTCATATAGGTTGTTTTGAGATGCCTGCGCCAAAAGCAGATAGCCATCATCCTTCATTACTCTTCTAAATTGATGAAGAACAAAGGCTTGACCTTTGTAGTAGGGGAAGGAATGGGTACAAATGATGATATCGAATGGCCCTTGTAAGTCCTCTATATCCTTTACATCCATCTGTTGATAGGAAATACCATCCCCCATAACTTCTGCTCTTTGAATCATCTCTTTAGAAAAATCTATTCCTGACAATTCTAATTCATAGGTTTGAAACCGAGACTTTATCTCTCTGAGAAGCTGCCCAATGCCACAACCTACGTCTAGAATTCTGTACTTTTTATCCTTCTCTAAATGCTTCTCCAGGTATAGCAGTATTTCTCTTCTAGTAGGGGCTAATGAATACTTCTGTACCCATAATCCTTCATATCCTTTTGCCCAAAAATCCCAGATTTCTCGTCTACTCATTGTGTCCTCCAAATCTTATTCTATTTTTCAAGTTCTTAAGGATAAAGCTCCTGATATATTTACTTCTAAAGAACTGCTCCACATAAATCAGATAAAATTGAAAATAGAACAAAGCTTTACTCATGTGTAGGGGTTCTATGACTAAGTGTAAAAAATCCCACTTTCCCCAATCTTTCGTCTGTATTTGACCTCTATAGGTTGTATAGTGTTCTGTCCCCTTGATAGGAGTATATATTGATACAGTATAGCTTTCTAACTTCATCTCTCGAATCCATCTTCTCATTTTCTTAAAATCTTTTATAGTAAAATCTATTCCTACAATAAATAGAGCCGTTAACCTGATATTGTTGCTTTTTAGAATTCTGACAGTTCTCTTGTTTTCATCAGAGGAACAGCTTTTATTAAAATTATTTAGCTTTTCATCCTCTACTGCCTCCATACCAACAATCAACTCTATAAAACCAATATTCTTAAGCTTCTCCATGATATCCTCATTATTCGCTATAAAATCTACTCTAGAATAGGCTATAAATTTTTTATTAATTTTTTGCTTTTCTATTTTATTAATAAATTCAAGAACCCTACTCCTATCAATGAGGAAGCTATCGTCTACAATCCATATATACTTCGAGTCAATACCTTGAATTTCCTCCACTACAGAATCTATTGTTCTAGTAGCATAGGTTCCACTATTCAACAGCTTACAGTAGCAAAAATTACAGTTAAAGGGACAGGATAAGGCTGTTTTTATAATAGCTATAGGACTATAATTTAGATATTTGGTTCTGTTTTTATACTTTCCAAAGTAGCTCCTATTGGGTAAAAGTAGCTTCTCTATACAGGTATTCACTTTATTATTGACCCACCACTTACTTGCCTCTTGAAAAGCAATGCCGTGAATTTTCCTTAGCTTTTCTGCATCAAATTTGATTTCTAATAAATCTTCTAACGCCTTCACTCCATCAGAGTGGACAATAACATCTATTGTATTAACAAAAAAATCTATATAATTGATTTCCGCATGGACTCCTCCTATAACTACCTTTACATTAGGACTCTTGCTTTTCGCGTATTTAGAATAATCTATCATCCTATCTACAGCAGTGATATATCCACTTAACAGCAGTACATCCGGTTCATAGGCTAGAAAAACCTCTTCAAAGTCACTTTTTTCTAAAAGGGGATCATAAACCTTATGCTGTAGCTGCAGCTTTTCAAGTAAGGCAGATAAGTACTCTAGCTCTAAAGGTTCTGTTACGATGGGCTCTATCCATGAGTAGATGGTTTTTTTATGACATTTCACCAGCAGGATCTTCATCCTCTTCCCCCTTAAATACATGATGGGCCACCCTATAGTCTTTATAGGAAAACCTGCTTACTAACCTATTGAGAACAAAGTTCATAAACGAATTACTATGATGTAGGCACATATATTTTGAACACTTCGAAGCCCCTACCTTTGATTTGGTTTCCTCGGCAGTTTGTCCTAAATCAATAGATTCAAAGCCCTTCTTAATTCCATAGTGAATAATTTCCAAAAGCATATTGATATATAAATCATAGTCTTGATTTAACTGGTGTTTGAATCCTCCAAAGAGGAAAACAAGCTCTTTATCGTGCTCCACCAGCTGTACAAAGGCAATGGATTCTTCATTAAGTGTAAATTTTATTATTTTTGATGGAAACCTTCTAAAAAAATCCATAGACAGCTTCTCCAGCTTTTCATTAGAACGACTATATACTTCTTCATATAACCGATATAGGTCTTCGCCAAATAGATTATTATCCTCTAGCACTTCCATCTTGACATCAGAAAATCTTTTGGTAGCCTTTTTAAGTCTATATCGGTAATTGCTCCTCATACTGGAAATATAATCCTCCAATGTGCTCCACCTGATTTTTAATTTATAAGTAGGCAGCGTATCACCTCTCGCCATCTTCAATTCATCTTGGGTATTCAAAATTATATAAAAGCCCTTAAGAGATTTTATATATTGATGAAAGTCCTCCATATTTTCTTGATCACCAATGGCATATCCACAGCTTGATACCGATAGGGGTATTCCTATGATCCTTACAAGTATCTTAAAGGATAAATACCTAGAAAAGGTAAACAAATCAAGCTTCAACTCATAGACTACCAATGCCATCTTCTTTGCTTCATGAAGGTGATACTGCTGCTTACATGGATTCACCATCTCAAGTTTCTTAAGCGTATCTCTTTTCATAAAGTGATTTTCTGCTGTTATCTCACCCCACGCTGGAGGTAAATCATTGGCATTTTTATAGACCTTAAACATATTCTACAGACCCTTCTATTAGACATACGTCTATACATTTTAATATACTAAGGACTACACTTGCAGTCCTTGGCTACGTTTTTCAGACAAGGGCGAAACCGTAGACCGTGTATATTAAAATTTAAATATAAAATCGTGTGCCTATACATTGATTAAAAATACCTGATAGTGCTTAGACTCCTGATTTCCCCATCGAAATCCAAAGCCTCTGGAAGCTAGATTGTCTTCTAAAATCCACCCGGATTCACAAAACTCGTATCGATCCTTCACGATTTCTCGACATTGATAGAAAAGCGCTAAAACAGCACCATTTTTCTGAAATTCTGGAAGCACTCCAATCTCTACAATCTTAAACTTCTTGATTTTACGGGAAAACAACTTGTTTTTTATAACCGTCTTCAGTCCCAATACTTCACTGGGTTCTAATAGTTCATTAAAGTCAGGATACCAAAGCATAAACCCGATGGGCCTTCCTTCATATTCTAGGAATAATAAATTTTCTTCCCTTAACAAAAGCTTAAATTCCCGAAAAAGCTCTAAATCCTCCTCTAGTCTTCTTTCATAGTAGAACTTATGACATCGAAATGCATGATTGTTAAGATGTGTATAGATTTCAGCTTCTCCCTTAATATCCTTAAAGTCAGCCTTTCTTACATTGTATTTCTTCTTGATTTTATTCATGATTCTGCCTGCTACACCAAAATCAAAGTTGTCCATCTTTGCCTTGTAACTCACTAGATTGATTTTTTCATCGGTGTATTTCTCAAAGTAATCAATATAATAGGGTGGGTTGTAGGAGCTCCCAAAGCTCTGTACTTCTTCATAATGACTGGCTAAGAGACCTAGCCCATAATTCACATGAAGATTCAAGCCCACCAGAATTTTCTCAGCATGATATTCCTTTGCCAGCTGTCTTCCATAATCCATTATTTTTTCTACAGCTTTTTCTTGATTTTCCAACGCTTCAAAATAAGCAATTTGCAGCGTATCCTTCATCCTATCTACAATGACAAAGATACATACTGCTACAATTTTTCCAGAATCAATGATCATAATAGGTTTCATGATACTACTTTTACAAATCTCCGACTTTCCCGTTAAGATGCTTCTTAAGGAGGCACTCATGCTATCTCTATAATAAATGTTGTTATTATAAACCTCTCTACAAAACCTTATATAATCGTTAACAGAGGTCTGCTCAACTACTTTTATTTCCATATTTCACCTCTATATCTTTTAATGAATCTAGTTAAATACTTCCCTATCGGTATATTGCTAAGTCTCATTTTATTTTCATCTTATCATATTTCCTTATTTTATGACATGCTTCAGCATTTCTTTATATTGAATAATAAGTTAATTTTTTCTTGTTTTAGTTTAAGAAACTTATTTATTGGTTTTCATCGAAGCCTTCAGTATATTTCCTGGAGTTTTTTTATATATTTTTAGTCCTAGATTTTTAAACATAATAATCAAGTCAAAAAGAATCTTCTCTTTGATTCTTTTTGACTCGATTAAAAATCTCTTTTAGTTTAATGGTTTTACTTCTAATAGCCCCTCCATTTTCCTTAATGGGTACCATATTCACAACATATTCAGCAGCTATTTTGTTAACCTACTTTCAATAACAAATCCATCATCTTTTTCAACTGCATTTAAACCCATATACTCAGCTACTATTTCTCTAAATATTGGAGCACCATATCCACCAGAACCCCCCTGAAAAAGCAGGATAGATATAGCTATTTGAGGGTCTTCATAGGGTGCAAAGCCAGCAAACCAAGTAAAATTATCATAATCTCCCTTAAATTGATCTAAATTCACCCTCGGATTAAGACTTTTAATAGCTTCTCTCATAGTATATACTGTATCTTGATATCTAGGGTTATCTTTGTTTTCTTCCATCAACTGAAATATTTTATGCTCAACTGCTGCTTCTGATACTCCAAAAGATTGTAGATGTTTTATCAAATATTCAACTTCGTCTACTGGAGGAATTTTTCCTTCTCTTTGAGCAGTTCCTGTTTTGCCTGCAACATCTATAGGCAATTTATTAAAGTATGCTTTTGCTCCAGCTTCAGAAGTAGCTAAATACATACCGTACTTAATCTCATCTAAATTTGTATAATCTACTAATTTAATACGTTCTACTAACTCAGGTGGATACTCAGTAGTTTTTTCTCTATTATAGCTTTGAGCCTTCCTAACTAAGCTTAGATTATACCTATAACCTCCATTTGCTAATATTCCCATATAATTAGCCACCTGTAGAGGTGTATATAAGTGTTCCCCTTGCCCAATAGAAAAATTCATCGTATCGGCTACACTCCATCTTGCTTGGTTATAGTAGCTATACTTGGAAATATCAGTGTAAATACTAGCTTTATCTTCTTTTAAGCCTAAATTCAACATTCTGTCATAAATAATAGCCCTTGATGGATTTTCTTCCGTCCAATTGACAATTTCCTCGATAATCTGTACCAATAATTCAGGTGAAGGCTCAACCTTTGTGTTATCTAGATCATCTATTTTCATTTGTCTTCGCAAATGATTCCTTAGCATAGCTTTAACAGTTTTTGTTTTCTTTTCAGTACTGGGTATTCCACCAGATTTTTCTCTTGGTGCATCTATCTCTATACCGGTTCTATCGTCTAATCCAAATTTCCTTGTATAATCAATTAAAATATCCATATTCATTTCAATAGGAAGCAGTCTCCCTATTCCATAGTCAAAACCATTAGCAACTGAGTAAAAATAATAGTTGTTAGAATGGGCAATAGCTTGATGTAACCCCTGGTATCCCATTGTTGTTCTGTTTTGATTCCATAACCAGTTACCAAAACTATGGCCTCCCACTTGAATAAACCCTCTATCTAATATCTTGTAATCAGGGCTTAAGCCCTGTTCAATACCAGCTAGGCCAACGATCATTTTAAAAACTGAACCTATCTGTATAGCCGTACTAGAGGCAATATTTAAAAGAGGTCTTGGTGCTAATGGATCTTTCTCGTTCTCAGGTATAAGATTATTCCAGTCGGTAATACTGATTCCAGTTGCAAAGAGGTTTGGATCATAGGTTGGATAATTTGCTAATGCTAAAACTTCTCCAGTTCTAACATCAGTTACTACCACTGATCCTGAGGTCGCATTCACCATGGGTCCTGCTCTTCCCATAAGTTTATTAGCACCCCACTGGGTTTCATAAGTTCCCCCAGCTTGAATGGTTTTTAACACCTCTTCCAACACTTCTTCAACAATCCTTTGCAAATTGGCATCAATTGTTAGATATATTGTATCCCCGGGAATAGGCTCCTCTCTTTCTAAAATGCTAATTAGCCTTCCAGATGAATCAACAATTACTCTTTGGGAACCATCTACTCCTTTTAAGGTTTCTTCAAAACTATGTTCGATACCAGTTTTTCCAATAATATCACTAGGTAAGTAGCCCTGTTCTTTAATATATCTATCAATTTCATATTGTTGCGATATTTTCCCCAAATAACCCAATACATGGGCCGCCATTTGTCCCTCAGGATAAATTCTTATTGGTTCTATAGCTATATTTACTCCAGGTAAATTTATGCTATTCTCTTCAATTTCTATTACAGCACTCTCTGAAATATCCTGTGCTATTCTAACAGGTTGATATTGAAGATATCCTTGTTTTCTTAATTGTTCTCTAACTACCATTATGTTTCTAGCTTCCAGGTCTGTATACTCCTCTGGTATTTTATAGACTTCATTCCTAACTATATGAAAAGCCTCATGTGCTGTCATATTCGTATCTTCTATATTATAGCTTTGCATCCATTGCTCTCTTGCCATATCCTCTATAAATTTCCATGTTCTAATAGAAATTGGTACACTCAAATCTGGTATTTTTACAAATTGTTGTTGTATTTCTACTGGGTCACTTTCTTCAATATTATAACGTTTTCTTAATACTTCAAAAGCTTGCTGAGCAGTTCTCACATCTTGCAGATCATTTCTTATCTTCCAATTTTCTATCTCTAAACTATAGGTGAATACATAATCTCCATCTTCTGTAAAGATAATTGGAAATTCATCATTGTACTTATCTTTATTTTTTTCTAATATACTGATGATGTTTAATGCAACTTCATTTATTTTTTCATCGCCAACTTCATTTTTCATCATTTGAACAGTAAAGCTGGGGCGGTTACCAGCTAATAATTTTCCATATCGATCACGAATCTCTCCTCTACAAGCAGGTAAGGGTATTGTTTTATATATCCTATTTTCTGCTTGTTCTCTATATTGCTCCCCTTCTACAATCATAATGGTAGCTAGTCTAAAAAGAATAATCAGTAGAATTATTGAGAAGCTTAAAATAATAATATTATATCTATCCTTCAATTTTTCCAATAACACGATTCATCACCACTTCTAATATCTATTTGCAACTACTTTAGAAACGCATAAACTAAGTGTTTAGTTCAATTATTCTGCCAAAACAACATTTTGGAAAATTTCAATGCTGTTGCCATGATGTGAAAGAATTAGTAACTTTCTTAGCTTTGCCAGCACAAAAAGGGCCAATGTACACACCCATGGCCTGCTTATTCAAAGACAATTTTAAATCCATTAGATTGTTAAGTAAATTGCTGAATTTTTTTGTTTTCACAAGTGAAGCCCCAAAATTCACATATGTATTATGGAATCTCTTCACTTATTTTTCTTACAAATTTATTGAAAAGATTTTCTTGTCTTCCAATATTTTTAATGTTATATTTCTGGCTCTTCGACCGTCAGCTTCATCATTTCCTTCAATTTTTGTAGCAAAAAAGTATACATCATCTCCTCTTTCCACATACCCTATAAACCAGCCAAGAATGCTCTTGTCATTAATCATTGATGAGGCTGTTTTTCCATACAATATACTGGTACCATCGCTGCCGAGTTGTATTGTCTTCTTTACAATATCAATGTTTTCAGAAGTAAACGGTATTTCATAGGTGTAAAAATCCTTAAGAAACTCTACCTGCTGGAAAGGAGAAATCTCTAAGGTTCCTCCAATCCAAAAGGTCTCGACATCTCCCTCTACTCTTTTATTTCCATAATTCAATATATTTATATATTCCTTCATCTGTTGCAGCGTTACGTACTGATTGGCTTTCTGAAAATACCAATTTGTTGAATATTGAAAGGCTGATGCTAATGTATGATCCCTATTCCAATCTTCAAAGGGGTAATTTGTCCCATCCCACTTTATAACTGTATTCTCATCCTCTAACCTCCCAGTTTCAAGACCTATTAAAGCACTAAGAATTTTAAATGTAGAGTAGGGAGAAACTTTCTTATTAATCATTTCCTCATTGAAAATATGATATTGTTCTTCCTTCATATCCATCATAACAAAGGTGCCTTCGTAACCTTCAAAATATCTACTCAAATCTTCTTGTATTATTTCCTTTGTTGGGTCTATTTGTTGTGAGTAGTTAGTCATAGTAGAAGCAGTCTCAGGATTTGTCAACAAAATACATCCTATGAAAAAAGATATTGCCAATTCTTTCAACTTTATCTTCCTGTTATCCTTTTTAAAATCCATAATAGAATAAATTCTTCTTTTGATACACCCACTAGTACTCCCAATTCCCATGATAAAGGAGGTAGCTATGGGTGAAGGAAATTCTTCCAAAACTGCTATAATTGTTCTACCATAATCTCTATATTCATAGGTTTCTAAATAGGAAAGTACATAACTATCGCAGGCTATTTCACGATCCTGCTGCATATGATAAAATCCATACCATATAATAGGATTAAACCAATGTATAATCTTTAAAAAGCAGATAATCCAATTGATGTATACATCTCTATTTTTATAATGGATTAGTTCGTGTAATAAAATATATTTTGCTTTTTTTAGGCCAAGCTTTTCTGTTATATTTACAGGTAATAGAATACACGGACGTATCATACCAAAAAAAGCTGGTGACCGGATTTCATTGGTTTCTATAAGATTAATGTGTTTTTTTATATTTAGGAGAGTTTTGCATTCTTCAAATAACTGCAATAGGTCGAAGCAATTTATATCACTACATTTTCTTGACCACTTTAAAAACTTTATATGTTGTATCACTAGGTAAACAGTTATAGCGATTACACCAGCTAGCCAAATTATAAATAAAATTCTATATATCAAAAATGAGAAACCTTCATTCATGGGGAAAAAATAATCTTCATGAAAATCTACAGTTTCTATAGATCCTACTGCCTCATTAAAAATCCCAGTGGTGTCCCCAGTAGAAGTACGCTGAATTCCATGGCCGACAATATAATTTCTTATATATAAAAAACCATTTATGATACTTAGTGGACTTTTAGGAGCATACGGCATCACTAATCTCACTACTAATAAAAACCATACATAATAATGCCATTTTGTATGAAATTTTTTGTGAAATAATTTCTTAATATAAAGAATGATTCCAATTAGTATGCTTCCTATAAAGGATGTATTGGCTAGCCAAAAAAGAAAACCTGTAGGCTCCATAATATCTTATCCCTTCTTTGAATCCTTTTTTTCATCTAAAATTTCTTTCAGTTCTTCAATTTCTTCCTTTGTTAGCTCATAATCTTCTAAAAAATTAGCTAGCATAGCTTGAAGTCCACCTCCATATACTCGTCGCAGGAAAGACTGACTTTCTGCCTTTACACATTCTTCCTCCATAACTAGGGGAAAGTAAAGATAAGTTCTTCCTTCCTTATTAAAAGAAATGACTTTTTTCTTAACCAGTCTACTCAAAAGAGTTTTAATAGTTTTTGGCTTCCATGTTACAGTTCCTTCTAGTTTTTCTATAACATCATTTGCAGTAATAGGAGAATGTGCCCAAATTATTTTCATAACTTCCCATTCCGCCTCTGATATTCCTGGTATCTTCTTCATACTAACACCTTCTTTAGATTAGTTTTATAAGCTTATGTCGCTATCATATCTACCTGTATAATTTTTGTCAATAATACTACCTTAATTAATGATGCTTCTCTAAAGAACTTCCCACCATGTATCATACGCTGCTATTAGATAAATTACTAAATTGCCATATAGATTACCAATGTAATCCATATGGTATATATTACATTGGTAATCTAGTTTTGTCAATATGTTTTTCACTCTTTATCTGTAGATGTAAACAGTATATCTATAGAATATCCCGCCTATTACTACTTTTGTATTTGGAATAATCATCTTAAAAACAAAACAGAAGCTTAACTTCTTATTGTGGAAGTAAGCCTCTCTCTCGAACTTAGTAAACTTTTATAAGCTTTTATACTGCCTTGTTGGAGTCTAATTCATATAAGCATCTATAACCTTAGCCACATAATCTTCAGATCCTGATTTAGCCAGAATCATAATAGATTTCTCTGTATTACTGGGAATTTTAGCACGATAAGCCTCCGCTCCATCCCTATCCAATCTTTCCTCCCTATTTACAGTTACCTCATTACTATTGGCAATTTCATAATCTTCTAGTATCCCAGCAACGCGATATCCCAAATCTCCTGTTGGGCATTCTAGTCTTTTTATCCTCCCAATAGCGTCTTCAAGCTTTGCCATATCTCCATCCTCCTAATAGCTTATTTTACTTATAGTATCTCCTGTTGTCCGTCTCTCATTCTACTATTAACATGAAAAAAAAGAAGACAAAAATAAGAATGTGGCAGATTATATTAATCTACCACATTCTTATTTTTGTCAGAAACTATAAAGCCCTCTACATTGTTTGATTTTCTGCGATCATTTGCTTCATAATTTCATTACTTCTCTTAATAAAGCTGGTCATAGCCTCTGGAGAAAGAGGTTTATGGCTTAATACTGCTAAATCATAGACCTGCTGAGCTATCAAATCTGTCATTTCTGTTTCTTTGTCTCCCTGGCCTAGAATATATTGAATAAGTGGATGTTTTTTATTTAATACAAGCGTTTCTTCACTAGGCATCATTCCTGGATTGAATCCGCCCATACTATACTGTTTCATCATTTCCTGCATTCTTCTGCTTTCTTCTGGAAGAATAATCATTCCCGCAAGATCCTCAGACTTTAGATTTTCTAGTTGGATTTTAGAATCCTCTTTTTTAAGAATCTTATTAAAAATCTTTGTAAGGAGCTCTTTTTCCTTTGTGGCTGTCTCCTCATCTATCGTTTCATCTATGTCCTTCATCAATTCTGAAATGTTGGAGTCTACTCTTTTGAAGCTGATATCCTGTTTTTTCATTTCAATATGAGATAGAAATGCAGTATCAATACTATGATCTAAAATAACAGCTTCTATATCATACTCCTTTATCATTCTAATATATTGTGCCTGCTGAACTGGATCTGACACATAATACACTTGTTTATCAAGCTTTCCAGTATGTTTTTCAAGATATTCTTCAACTGTTACGTACTTCTCCTCAGTAGTTTTATAAAGAATAATACTTTCAACCTTTTCATAGAACTTATTATCCTTAATTAATCCATATTTGACAAATGGACTAATATCATCCCAAAACTTTTCAAAGCCTTCTCGGTCTGATTTAAAAAGGCTATTTAACTTATCCGCCACTTTTTTAGTAATATAATCAGAAATTTTCCTTGTAAAGCCATCGTTTTGCAGGAAGCTTCTTGATACATTTAATGGCAAATCAGGACAATCGATAACACCCTTTAAAAGCAATAAAAACTCTGGTATAACCTCTTTAATATTATCTGCCACAAAAACTTGACTGTTGTAGAGCTTAATACGACCTTCAATGGTATCAAATTCTGTATTTAATTTAGGAAAATATAATATTCCCTTTAGGTTAAATGGATAATCCATATTAAGGTGAATCCAGAAAAGAGGTTCTTGAAAGTCTTTAAAGGTCTTTCTATAAAAATCTTTATACTCTTCATCGGTACAAGAATTTGGTTGTTTTAGGTATAAAGGAAGTACATCATTCAAAGCCTCGGGTTCAGTAATAACAATATTTCCATCCTTATCTTTTTCTGGCTCCTTGTTTGCTACCTCTAGATAAATAGGATAGGGCATAAAGGAACAATACTTTTCAATCGTAGATCTTATCGTATATTCACTTAAAAAGTCTTTTCCCTGTTCTCCTAGATAAAGAGTGATCTCTGTGCCTCTGTCACTTCTATCGCTGTTCTCCATCTCAAACTCCGTACCACCATCGCAGCGCCATTTCACTGCTGCTGCATCTTGTTTATAGGAGAAAGTATTGATCTCAACTACATCTGCCACCATAAAGGCAGAGTAGAAACCAAGACCAAAGTGTCCAATAATCTGATCAACATCCCCTTTGTCCTTATAGGTTTTTAGAAAATCTTCAGCTCCTGAGAAGGCGATTTGATTGATATACTTCTTTACTTCCTCATCTGTCATACCAATGCCATTGTCAATAAATTTTAAGGTTTTTTCTGTTTCATCTAATATTACCTTTACCTTAAAATCTGTATTGCCATCTAAGTCGGCTTCCCCTAAACTGTTTAGTCTTTTTACCTTCGTGATGGCATCACAAGAATTTGAAATTAACTCCCTAATAAAGATATCGTGATCTGAATATAACCACTTTTTGATGATGGGAAAAATATTCTCACTGTGAATTGATAAATTTCCTTTTTCTTTACTCATTAAATACCCTCCTTATCACTTAATATTATGTAAGTATTTTTCTATTGGTTTTGAGTATTTTCAACTCCTATACAAATTATTTTACAACTATATGGATTTTCAGTCAACAAAAAATTTAGCACTCTCTGTTAGCGAGTGCTAAAACTATTTATTTCAACCTCTTTGACTCCCAGCTTTTCTACTTTTTCCTTTAAGGCTTCCATATATTCTTTCGAAGGGATCTTTCCTTGGATTTTTGCCTTCTGCTGAGCATTAAGTCCTGTTATATGTAGAGGGATCAGCTTGTATAGTACCTCTGGATAGTGCTTTAAGCTATGGGCCACCTTGCATAAGGTATTTTCTACATCTATATAATCTAGAGCAATTACAGTTCTTACCTCATATACCTTATGGAGGCTTAAAAGATATTGTAAATTCTCTAAATTGTTTTTCATTTGGCATCCACATAATGCTTCTATTTTATCAATTGCTTTGATATCAATCATAAACTTATCCGTCACATGAATAAGTTCTTTGATCTGCTCCGTATCAAAAAAGCCATTGGTATCAACAAAGCAGGAAAGACCTAATGTTTTTACTCTTTTAAAAAGCTCTATTATAAAATCTGCCTGCAAAGTGGGTTCTCCACCAGATACAGTAATTCCTCTTATAAAAGGGTGATACCCTTCTATAATTTCATATAATTCCTCTACACTATATTCCTTTATTCTTGGAGATGCACTATGTTTACAGGTTCTTATACATTGATCACATTCTGTACAGCGCTTTTCATCATAAATTATTTTTCCTTCCCAAGCTTTGATGGCCCCAGTTGGACAATTAACAACGCAATCCATACAATGTATGCACTGGTTTATAGTTTCAGAATTGTGACAATAAACACAGTTAATATTGCAGCCTTGAAAAAAGATTGCTAATCTGTTGCCGGGTCCATCTACATTTGAGAAGGGAATGATTTTGTTGATAAATCCCTTATTCTTCATCTTTTCTCAGTCTTCTTTCAAAGACATTTGCTATACTGTTTGTTCCATGCCCTAAAATATCTGTATCCCTCAAAACAGCATTTCCTTCTCCCGCTTTTCTTGCTTCACTCTTCTTCACTAGATAACCTGTAACTCTTATAAGGTCTGTATTATGGAGATAGGTCGTAATATATCTTCCGCCTAAGGAAAAGGCCCCCTCTATAATATCCAACACTGCATCAGGTTTATTGAGATAGGTTTCATCAAAGGCAAATAAATCACCTGTTCCAGAGACAAAGTATTCATGGAAAGGAACGGCCTGCCTTATGTGGAGAGGAAGAATAGGCTCCTGGCCTACCTTGATCCTATGAGCTGGCGTGTTGCAGCTATCCTCTTCACTAAGACTTGCTCCTACCTGCGCATGTAAAAGATATCTATTATTGGTTCTCTCAGAGTAGATACCTTCATGGCTGTTTGCAACATCTTGGATAACCGTTAAAATACTATGACCAATCTCATCTCCTCGTTTTGAGGTGCCAAAGGTTTCCTCTAAACCCTCTACTTCTAAAATATAGTTCACTGCATCTGCTAATCCTACCATACCAAACATGGCAGAGAAGTTTTCTCTCTTTATATAGCCTTCCTTTACAAGAAAAGATGTTTGAAAAAAATTAGATTCCTCTACTAAGAAGCGTATTCTCTTGTCCATCATAGTAGCCATTGCCTTTGTTACCTTTGGCAGCCTATCTTTTAGAAGCTCCTCTAAGGACTTGACTCCTTTCACGATAGTACCCAGTCTCAATCGTGGTAGGGTATAGGCACCTCCACCATGGGGTAAAGCATTATAACAGCTTACCAGCCTATGATCTCCCATATCTTTGCAATATTTCTTATCATTACTAAAGGAAGGTTTTGATACCCTTAAGCAGGCATCTACCGCTTTGAGGGCAAAGTCTTTTGAGGTCTTATCTTTATCATATCTTAGGGTCATATTGGGTGTAGGATTTTCTAGCTCAATGGCAGCCCTTAGTATCAATTCCCCCGCCCTTGTTTTCTCAGGTCCTATATCTCCATGGCAAAATGAATCCGGTATGGCTTTATCGATATGGTTCAAAAATCTTTTGATTTTTATATAATCCTTCTCTTCTTCTGTAATAAAGGGCTCCATCAATTTATCAAGGTCTCCTACGAATACAGGAAAGGAGGTTATTGAGGGAATATGCCTGTATAGAATAAGTAAACTGTCCAATAGTTCATCTAAATCGATTGGAGGCTTTAGGCCTAGAAAATCACAGCCTTTTGACAGCAAAACATAATAATCAGGCACAATATACCTAGGTCGATAAAGGGTATAGCCTTCATTTAAGTCACAGATCATTTCATTCTCAATATACATCATTTCTGTATCAGTATATCCTAGGACTTCTCTAGGGTCCAGTAATCTTTCCGCCACATTGGCAAGATTAAAAAGCTTCTGTTGATAGGTTAAACTTCTGCTGGTGGCAATGTCCATAATATCGCTGATTTTTGATTGCATAGAAAACATCTCCTTACTTTGTTTGTCATCTATAGTAGATTTTAAAAATCTACTTCTTTAGGATATATTATACCTCATTTCTTTTGATAATTGCATTGCTCCTTTTAAAAATATGAATAAAACTGTTTCGCAGGAGATCCTTCACTCTTCCTCTTAACTCTTTAACAGCCTGTTTTTATAATAGTTGAACTCATACCATCGATTATACTGTCTTTTTAGTATCTCTTTTTGTTCTTCTAAATGTGCTCTAATTTCAGTTCTTACATCTACATCTTCTACTTCTAAAAGCTTTCTAAGTTCTGGCGCTGCATCATAGGATAGTTTTTTCATATAATCCATATCTATTACTCCAGCTTCCCTATATCTTATAATATTTTCCTTTGCTATAACTTGATCTACATTGATGAAATTCAGCCCTACGTAGACAGCTAATGTAGCGATAACTGCATACTTAAAAATTGGGATTTTGGGAACCCAGATTCCAAGTAGGACAATCACTAGTAAAATACCAATTAAAATCATAAATACTTGAACAAATACTCTTAGTCTGGTGAAACCATAGGCACTTTCATATAAATACATCTTATAGCTTGCTGAAATCAGCATGTTAAAGGTGAATGCAATCAGTAAACTATAGGATAGATTAGCTATTTTATTTACTTTTTCATTCTCTTTCTTCGTCAAATTTATGCTTAATAACAATATACCGAAGTTGATAAGTGTCACCAAAATCAGTTCAAAAAAGCCTTTTCTAGCATACTCAGCATAGGAAAATCCTTCTGGCAAAGCCTGCATTCCTCCAATATATAGGTAGGAAAACTGTACGATTGTAAAGAGTAAATAGGCAATATTTATAACAAAGATAATGGTTATCATGGTTATTGGTTCCCACGAAGCTCTAATGAGACTAGCTTTTTGATTTTCATTCGTTATTTCATTATATTTAAAGCTCCATAAAAATCCAAACATATATACGGTTATGATTCCCACGAGAAAAATTTGATTCATTATACTGACAACACTGAATTCACCAAATAGGTTGCCTATGTTTTCAACATAGTATTTAAACATCATATCAGCAGATGTTAATAGCGTTACAATGATAATTAACAGTGGGATGGAAATGATCAGCCCTCTTATTATATTTTTTCTAGTAGCATTTTCTTTGAATTTTTTCCTATCTCTTTTTATTTCTTTACTGAAGATGAAAAACTTTGGTAAAACATTGAAGGTTTTTGAAAAAATCCTTTCTAGTACATTGGTTATGAAATGCAAATTGATTTTCTTTATTTTTTCATATCTTATTGTTAGCAGATAGCTGGTTATCAAAAAAGGTATGAGTAATACATTTAAACTCCTTAATGTAGGATTGTTATAGATACCAAAGCTTAAAGACAAAAGTATGATAGGTATCAAAAACACAAAGCTTAGAGGCTTCTTCAATTGAACATGATTATGGATCCCACAAATTGAAGCAATAAGAATGGTCATACTATAAAAAAAGCCCGATATTCCTATACTGTCCTGCATAAAGAAATGGTTAAATAAAGTTCCTAAGCCTAGAGCCATCAGCATAACTAGTATTTTACTATTGATTGTCTCTTTGCTGTCAACTTGGTTTCTCCCATTTTCTATATATAGGTTCTTCAGATACTTCTTCCCCCTTTTACTGTTAAAATGAGTATTGCTAATGACCTCCATCCATGGAGCCTGGTATTCTTTTTTTATAGCCTCTTTTAATAATAATCTTATGTACTGTGCTTCAATTTCCCTAAAACTCCATACATCATTTAACTCTACCCATTTTAAATCTACTGGCTTAAAATTTTCTCTACAATCATTTATTTTTTCTAAGGATTGCTCTAAATCTATCTCTTCCTTCTGTAAATCAATAAAAAATGTTTTTATATCTTTACCTATTTCTTCTTGAAATTCAAAGGTTGTAGCCCCTTTCAAACCTAGTTGTTCCTCTAATCCTCTTCTTATGGCAGTTATTTCCTTTTCATTCTCCTTTACTTCTTCACAGATAAAGAAACGATCGATTCTCCCAGCCCTATTCATTCCTTCTATAGAAAGGATTTTATTGTCTTTTATAATGATTCCTTGCACTTTTTTAGCCATCTTCTTACCCCTTTTAAACAAAATTAGTCTTCATCAGCAACATACTCTAATATATCCCCTGGTTGACAATCTAACTCTCTGCAAATAGCCTCCAATGTATTAAACCTAATAGCCTTTGCTTTATTATTTTTCAGGATGGAAAGGTTTGCGTTTGTTATACCAATACGCTCCGCCAACTCCTGTAATGAAATTTTTCTTTTTGCCATCATGACATCTAAATTAACAATGATCTTCATAAGCTTCTCCCTTATATGGTTAAGTCATTTTCTTCTTTGTATTCCACTGCACTTTTAAAGACTTTTTCTAATACTAAAATGAATACTCCTGCAAAGAAAAAGATAAAAAACTCAAAATCTGTGTGGATTCCTTTTGCATCAATGTATATAATCTCAAAACTTTTATAACTGGGATTAATAAAGAAGTTTATAAAATAGCAGATGGCTATGATAAAGCTTCCTATCCATATCTTTTTTAAGCTCCTTACATTATCCCAAACAAAGGGTTCCCGAGTTATAAGGGTTTTTGTTATTTTTCTTAGGTTGTAAACAATATAAATCAAGGAAGTGCCGCCAATAAGGAATAGCCCATATACAAAAGCTAGTATTGGGGTAGCTTCTTTGAAGGAAGTTGTGAATAATGTGTCTTTAGAAATAAATATAAATAGTCCTAAGCCTATCAATAGTAAAACATCTAATACTACTTTAAGAAAACTTGATAAAGAATTTTTCCCATAATACTTCATGCTTCATCCTCCCATAGCCTTATATCTATAACACATTAAATTTTCAGTGTTATTTTGATATGTAATTTACTGTATTTTTATAATAACACCTATTTTATCATAAATCAATATATTTTTATCGATAAACAATAAATTTTTATCTCTATAGATTTTAAAGAAGTGTACGATTTGAAGCTGCGAGAATATATTGGTGTGTAGATCCGTTCCTTGTTTTAACAAACCATATTTATTGATGATTTCATTATCTCCGCAGACCCATCCATTTAGTCATCCATTGTTTATGATAATGTCTTAAACAAAAATCTACAGTTGGTTTTCTGTTTTATCCAATAAAACAAAAAGAGCTATTATTTGCCCTTCTAAAAAATTTAGATTAAAAGGCTCAGCTATAATACTGAACCTTTTAGTATTAAGGTATTATATTATTAAATTTTTCTTTATATCTTCCGAATACAAAGTAATTTACAACAACATAAAGAATAAGAAAGGCTATACTGCCGATGAGTATGATTGTATTTGCACTAAAGTTAGGCATCATTAGGTAAAGAAGATACAGCCCACCACCTATTACTACCCTTATTAATAGAGCAAGCATTACATTTAAGTTATTTTTAACCGCTGCAGTTGGACTGGTCCAATTTAACGTAGGTCTTTCTATATTAATTATTATATCAACGGTGGAGAAAAACAAGGTTCCACAAATACAAAATACTATAGCCATGATCATCATGGTATAGGTTACTGGTAAATAAATTGCTCCTGCTATGGCGATAATTATTGAACCTGCAAAGGATAAAACCAACGTTGCATAAATTCTATATCTTATATTATCTACTGTACTAATTGGTAAAACTTTTGTTTCCCAAAAAGCCTTCCCCTCTCGGGTAATTACTGTAGCTGAAAGACTTCCAATAATAGCTGGGGTTGTTATTGTTGCTGCATAAATATATATTATATAAGGAGCCAGCATAGGAGATGTAAATATTCCCGATGTGAGCTCTCCTGTAAATGACATCATGGCGAACATTAAAATTGGTATTAACATGTTTAATACTGTATTTAGTAAAAAGATAGGATTACTAAATATAATTCCTATATGCCGTTTAATCATTTGTATTGTCTTGCTTCTAGCTTTATAATAGATTTTACCCTTTTCTACTAGTGCTCCTCCCTCTTGATTAAAGGCCAGTAAACTTCTACTATATAGAAGATGACAAACGAGTTTCAATGCAAAGATGAAAGCTATATTAAGAAGAATGAAGAACCCTCCATTGATTACTGAGCCTTGCACCATTTTTGTTAGCCAGATACTAGGAGGAAAGCTTCGGCCAATAAATTTTAATAGACCATCCTCTTGAAGTAAGATACTATCAAGCACTTCAGGTTCCATTTCAACACTTACTAAAACCGTCTGTAAATATATTATTGCAGCCAATAATAATAAGTTACCAGCTACAACCATCATATTTCTTTTTTTACCTCTGCTGATAAAGGACATAAAGGGGATGATGATCAATGCGGATAATATCATTGGCAATAGTGGTGATAGGAATAATGCTATAAGCCCTGTTATAAAGCTAAGCAACTGAAACCCTTCTCTTGTACTGTAGATTATAACTGAAGTTCCAAAGAAAAAGCATCCAATTGTTAAAAGATAGATATAGACCGTTGCAAGCTTAGAAAATACAATAGTATCGTTTTTCACAGGTAACGACGCTAAAAATTTTAAATCCTTCGAATAGAAGAATACTGAAATTATAAAAGGAATACCTGCAAAAAACATCATCATCACATTGCCTATATACATATAGGTAATTGTAAGTTCTGGGAAGCCCATGCTGGAAAAGGCATCATACATTTTGGTCACTAATTGTAGTGCTGGAAGAATTAGAAGTGCTGGTAATACCAAGGCTAATATTCTAAGCCATTTATTTTTTACATTTAAATACTGAGTATATTTACTTAGAAAATCATTTACTTGAATTTTGGTTAATGCTATAAGCTTATTCATCCTTTGTCATCTCCAAGAACACTTCTTCCAGTGTTATATCCTTACTCTTTTTAATATTTTCCAGCACATCACAAGCTATAAGTTTTCCTTTATGAATGATCGCCACCCTATCACATAAATTCTCCACCACTTCCAGCCCGTGGGAAGAGAAAAATATTGTGCCACCCTTTTCGCAGTGCTCCTTCATTAAATCCTTTAGAATCCTAGCAGAATGTGGATCTAATCCTACCAAAGGTTCATCTAAAATAAACAGGTTAGGGTTTGGCAGCAGGGCTCCAGATATTAATAGCTTTTGTCTCATACCATGGGAATAGGAGCTAACGGTTTGAGGAAGCGCATCATAGATCTGGAACGCCTTAGTAAACTTCTCAATCCTTTCTCTTCTATCCTTAATGGACACTTCATACATGTCTGCAATAAAGTTTAAATAATCTATTCCCTTTATTGCATCAAATATTGTTGGATGATCAGGTACAAAGGTAAAGTTCTTTTTTGCTTCAATAGGTGTCTTTGAAATGTCCATCCCATTGATTTCTATACTTCCTTCAGTTGGTGCAATAATTCCTGTAATCATTTTTATCGTAGTTGTTTTCCCTGCACCGTTTGGTCCAATAAACCCTATAATTTCTCCTTTGTTAATTTCTAATGAAATATTATCTACTACCTTTTTCTTTTTATCATAGGTCTTTGATACATTTTTTAAAACCAACATAAATTACACCTCTCTAATTCATTTTCTAATTCTATTCTTTCTAGGATTTTTACTTTCTTTTTTATATCTGTTATATATATAATATAACAGATATAAATGTATATCAAGACTTTTGATAAATTAAGTTCTCTTTTTTATATCTAGACATACGCCTTTAGGCTTAAAGTCTATTATACAAAAATTGCCCCCATACTTGATGGGAGCAATTAAGAATGTATGGTTAAGCTGATCTAATCCTTTGGCTCTTCTGCATTACCTTAAGAATGACTTCATCTGCTTTATCCATGCCTTCGTAGGACAATCTTTTTAAATTTTTTATAGTATCTTCTGCGGTTTCAGCAATTATTCCATTTCCTGCTGGAATAATCTGATGATCTATCGCTAGGAGAGCAGCCTGTACAGCAGCAGAAGCAGATGTAGAAAGCTTCAAAGCACAGCCTACCTTAGCACCATCACAAATCATTCCACTAATATCACCTAAAACATTTTTAATGACACCCTCTATTTCATCCATTTTTCCTCCCATTAGCCAGACAATTGCTACACCAGCACCTGTACCAGCAGCAACCCCACAGCCACATAAAGCAGATAATCTGCCAATATAATGCTTTATATAGCTGTTCATCATATGACTCATAGCTAAAGCCTTCGCCAGCTTTTCCTCTGGAACATCGAATATCCTTTTATAAGCTACAATAGGCAAAATAGCTGTCAATCCATTATTCCCACTACCGTTGCTGCTCATTACAGGCAGCTTCAAGCCTGACATTCGAGCATCTGAAGCTGCTGCAGTCAACACCTTGGCATAATTCATCAGGTCGTAGGATAAAATACCTCTTTTCATATTTTGATGCAGTGTGTAACCTACCCCCAGCCCTACTTTTTTTGTTAAACCAGACATGGCTACTTCTTCATTCATACTTAAACCCTCTAACATAAAAGCAATCCTTTGATGAGGTGTTTTTTCTATTGATTCTATAATAGTACTAATCTTAAGGTTATATATACTTTCTCCTCGATCTATAGCTTCAGTAGCATTTTCTTGAAGATTCTCTACCACTTCTCCCTGTCTTTCTAAATAAACAAACTGATTATGCTTTCCTTTGATGATTACTCTGGAAAATCCTTCATTGGTATTGAGTTTTACCTCAATATACACCTTCTCCCGAGTATCCTTTATATCTAATCGTAATTTACCGCTTTCTAACAGCTCTTTTGCAAGCTCTATTTCCTCTTTTTCAATGGACTCTAATAATTGTAATCCTTTTTTGCTTTCTCCTCCAATAAATCCTAATGCTGCTGCAATATATAGACCTACTTCATCTGTAGGAGGGACACCTACAGCTAACCCATTTTTATAGATATTTGGACTCACACTGACGTGAATATCCGTTGCTTCTTTAGTATTCAACAATTCCCTAGCCTTTGCACAGGCCAAGGCCACTGCTACAGGTTCGGTGCAGCCTATAGCAGGAACTACTTCCTTTTTTAGTGTTTCAACAATTACATCTTCTAAATTCACGATATTCCACCACACTTCATATGATTTTATACAATATTCATATTGCAAAAATCATGCCAACCTAAAGCCTTTAAATATAGCCCTTTTAAGAATTGTTTTTCTCAAAATGAGAATATCTATAAAGAAAGTAGTCTCAAAATGAGAAATTATATCATTTTGAGACTACTTTAATATCATATTCTTTTATTTTCCTATATAAGGTAGCTCTACTGAGGCCTAAGGCAGTGGCCGCCTTAGAAATATGCTGTTTATTGCTCTGATAATATTCAATTGCTTTTTCTATCTCCCTCTTCTCAAGCTCTTTTATA
The DNA here is from genome assembly GCF_900188145.1 of Anaerovirgula multivorans. GTDB lineage: Bacteria > Bacillota > Clostridia > Peptostreptococcales > Natronincolaceae > Anaerovirgula > Anaerovirgula multivorans. Next base: position 41,217 of record NZ_FZOJ01000030.1, read on the forward strand.
GGAGTGATCTTTTTTATAGAGCTTGAATGACAGGGTAATTTTCTATTTACTAATCGTTTAGGTAAATTTCCTACTTTAATAATGCTTTCATTGCACATATTCACAGCATATTCTATAGTATTTTCCAGTTCTCTTACATTTCCTGGCCAATGATAATTCATAAATATATCGAATACCTGTGAATCCACTTCCTTAATATCCTTTTGTAATTTGCTATTACACTTATTTAATAAATACTCTACTAGTGTAAAAATATCTTCTTTTCTTTCTCGTAGGGAGGGAATCTGTAAAGGAATGACATTAATCCTGTAAAAGAGATCCTGACGAAACTCTCCCTCCAATACTTTGTTTTCTAAATCTTTATTGGTGGCTGCAATTACCCTTACATCAATAGGGATCAGCTCTTTTCCTCCAATTTTTTCTATCTTTTGTTCCTGTAAAACCCGCAAAAGCTTGGTCTGTAGATGTAGAGGCATATCGCCAATTTCATCTAAAAAAATAGTTCCTCCACTTGCCAACAGAAACTTCCCTGCTTTACCCCCTCTTCTAGCTCCCGTAAAAGCCCCCTCCTCATACCCAAAAAGCTCACTTTCCAGTAGTTGTTCAGGGATAGCAGCACAATTAATAGGGATAAACGGAGCTTTAGCACGATTACTGTGAAAATGAATAGCCCTTGCGAATAGTTCTTTTCCCGTTCCACTTTCTCCTTGAATTAGAATAGTGGAGGTAGATTGACTAGCCTTTTTTGCTTCCATTTTGGCTTGTTGAAAAATAGTGGTTTCTCCAATTATTTCATCAAAGCCTGTAATAATTGTTCCTGTAGTAATATCATTTACTACATTTAATACATCCGAAAGCTTACTAAATATAAATACAATGCCTACCCTCTCATTATCTATATAAATAGGATTGGTATCAAAAACCCCTCTTAGGTGATGTTTTCTAGCAATATAGGTAATTTCTTTATTTTTAACCTTGTATTTCTCCTTAACCAGCGCTTTAAAGACACCTTCATCAATAAAATCTTTTATATTAGAATGATTCATTTCTTTTTCATTGATTTGGAAGAATTGAAGGACATTTTGATTATAACGTAGTATGTTTCCTCTATCATCCACTGCTAGAATTCCTTTATCAACAGAATTTAAGACGATTTCCAGTTCTTTGGCTAAAAGCTTGATTTGATCTGTACTGTTTTGCTCTAATAGCTTTGAAGAAATTAGGTCCGCCATCTTATTTAGGAATTTTATCAAGTTTTTTTGGTTGCAAAGAATCTCATTTCTCTGTTTTTCCTCAAAAGCAATTAATCCTATTACCCCTATAACCTCATTGTTAACCTTGATAGGACAGCAAACCTCTGCATATTCTTTACAATACTTTAAATCTTCACATTGCAAACAGACGGCATGTTGGCCTGCATCTTCAATAATAAAACTTTCTCCCCTTCTTAAGGCTACCCCAAAAACAGATCCTTTGCTTACCGTTTCTCCTATTCGGTGATAGTAGCATCCAGTGCCGGAAACTCTTGTATATTGATGGTCTACAACTGTCACATCTACTTTGACTACACTAGCTATAGCCTCTGAAATGTTTTGAACATTTGAAGCAATTTTCATTAAGTCCATGAACAATCACCCTCAGCTTTTTATACATGCATTATTGCCTAACTTGATTGTAACAAATAAACAAAATTAATGCTAGATTCCCTAGAACCTAATAAGCCCTCGCAATTAAGAACCTCCTCAGCCATCTCCCTTTTTACCTTATTTGATCGTTTCGTGGTGGTTAATGGAAGCATAACATTTTCGTGGGCTGTCAGGTGAGGTTTTAGATTTACAAAAACAAAAAGAGCTGTCCTTATTAGACAGCTTCTAAAACCTAGTAAAAAGTGACTGTTTATACCTATTCCACCTTTGGAAATGTAACAATTAATTTGAACAAATCACCATCTATAATTATTTTCAAGCCTCCATTTTGAAGTTCTATAAAGCTTTTAGCTATTGCCAGCCCCAACCCTGATCCATCAGTATTTCGGGACTTATCCCCTCTTGTAAAACGCTCCGTTATCTCTGCCGCATCAAAGTTCATTTCGTAGGCAGAAATGTTTTTGAATGTAAAGCTTACTTCTTGTTCATTTTCAATAATATCAATATATACCCTTGAGCTTGGCAATGCATATTTTAGGATATTGCTCATGATATTTTCAAATACCCTATAGGTTCTTTTACCGTCTAATTCACAAATAATTTTATTCTCTGGTGCATTGATTTTCATCTGGAGGGTACTATGATTTATTTTTTCTTGTAACTCCCCTAAGGTTTGTCTAAACAGTGCAATTACATCTAGCTTTTCTAAATAAAGCTCAACATTTCCACTGTTAGCCTTGCTTGCCTCAAATAAATCCTCGATCAGTACCTTTAGTCTTTTAGATTTCTTATCAAGTATGTCAATATACTCTTTCTGGGTCTCTGCTGTAATGTCTTGATTTTTCAGCAGATCAACATAAGTGATAATGGATGTAAGGGGAGTCTTGAGGTCATGGGATACATTTGAAATAAGCTCCGTCTTCATCTTTTGACTTTTTATTTCTTTATCTACAGCTAACTGAAACCCTTCTTTAATATTATTTAAATTTTGAGCTATAGGACTTAATATCCCTATATTTTCATCAAGTGTAATGGCAAAATTGCCCTCCGCCAGTTGGCTTGTCGCCTCATTTAGAGACTTAACTTTACCAATAAGCTTTAATAAATACTTAAATAAGAATACGCTATAGGCTATAGCTAGAATGAATCCCAAAGGTGTAGATAATGCAATGATCCATAATGCTAGTAAATTGACCCCCAAAATCATAAAAAGCTTTTTATGATGATCTTCCCTTATATCTATCTTGGCTATTTCTTTTAAGATTTTTTTTGAATCCCTAAAAACATTAAGACATATTCTTCCTACAATACTGTTGCGAAGAAAGCCCTCCTTGAATCCTGTATAGTAGATGTATTTAATATAAACAATAGTTAAATAAATAAGCAAATATAGCACAAAGGTTACAGGAATACCGATAAGATAAAAAAATGTATTGGCATCGTAAATTGTCGTTTCTATATTAAAGTCATTGTACCCATAGCCTGTAAATACTGTTACAAAAAATATACTGACAAATCCCATCCAAGGAAGAATCTTCAATTCTAAAAACATCCTGTTATAAAGTTTGCAAATAGCCGCCTTCCTTTGGGAACTATAGGGTAAGCTGAAGGCTACAATCGTTAGAATCAAAATACTTATAGCCCCGATAATCAAAATCAATATTAAATAGTTATTTAAAACATAAGAGCTTTTCATATTGTCAGTAAAAAAGTCATTATAATTATCGAAATCTTTTGGCACAATATATACAATGTCTAAACCAGCATAATCTTCTTTATTGCTGTAGGTTAGATTATTTAAAAAGGCCTCCTTATAAAATCTCTTCCCTAATGAGCTTTCTACTTCTCCATTACCATTTTCATCAAATTTGATTTCTAGATAAAATATGCTATCCTTGATTTCTTTTTGCAATGCTTTATTAGTAGTATCCTCCAAATTGCTTATGCTAAAGGTATTATCCTTATCGCTGACATAATATTTAATGCTTTCCAAATTTTCATAGCGGCGATCATACCAATCGTTATTCTGGACTTTTGATTCGTGTAAATACCTTGTTAAACGAGCTAAGCCGTAAACAAAATCGTGGCTTTCTACATAATCTTTTGTATGATTTTTTGTAGGAAAAAAGCTGCTCTCACGAACAACCTCATAGCTGAATACGGAAGCTATTGCAAATATCAGTATCATCATGACAATTGCCAATGTCGAAGCAATAAATCGATTGTGTTTCTTATGAGTTTCTATTTTTTTGTTTTCTTTACTTGTATGTTGCTGTACTTCTTCCCTATCTTTAAGGTTCATTTCATTTTCTTGGTTTTCATTATATTCTTCCTGCTGGTTTGTTTCCTCTTTGTCAGCATCTTTATTATTGTTCAAATTTGTATCCAATACCCCACACCACCTTTAAATATTTTGGTTCCTTTGGATTAATTTCAATTTTTTCTCGAATCCTTCTTATATGAACTGTTACTGTATCTGGATTATAGGCTGGTTCTTTCCATACCTTTTCGTATATTTCTTCAATAGAAAATACTCTATTGGGATTACTCATAAGCAAATAAAGAATTTTATATTCTAATGGTGTAATTTTTACTGCTTCGCCATCTACTAATACCTCTTTACTCTCATCCTTCAACTCAATACCACCTATTTTTATAAAATTTTCCTTTGATGTGATAGCCTTTGAGTAATTGGTATATCTTCTAAGATTTGAGTTCACCCTCGCCAGTAATTCCATAGGATTAAAAGGCTTAGTAATATAATCATCTGCCCCTATATTCAGTCCCCATATTTTATCCATATCCTCTGACTTTGCAGAAAGGATAATAATCGGCACTGTGCTTTTCTCTCTTATTTTCATTGTGGCTCCTGCACCATCTAGTTTTGGCATCATCATGTCCATAAGTACTAGATGAATTTCTTCCTTTTCAAAAATTTTCAATGCTTCTTCGCCATCATACGCCTTAAAAACATCATAGTTTTGATTCCTTAAATAAATCTCTATAGCATCTGTTATTTCTTTTTCATCGTCAACAACAAGGATATTATATATATGCATATTTTCACTCCTAAACCCTTTCGAGATATCTCATATAGCTATAATAACATAGACTTTCTAAAATTCTACTATTATAATTCTTACAAATTTCTTAAGAAAAGGAAACTAGTCTTTAAATATTTACATTCTTTTTATTACACCTTAAAACATCGAGGAATCAGGTGGAGTATACTCTCCACCTGATTCCTCGATGTTTTAGCTTGCTGAAACGAATTCACTGTATCTGTGAGATTGTATTTGTGATAGTATTAAAATAGCTGGTTCTTCCGGTGATTCTCCTCCTATGTATAATCCTATCGGTGTAGAAATTATGTGGATTTTATGAGAGTGGTTTCAATATAGCATGAACTGCTGCTTGTATTTCTTCATAACTAGTACATCTGCAAATATTGGATTCTAGCCACTTCTCTATCACATGCTCCTCCGCATTAGGATGCATATTGGCTAAAGCATGACATACCATTAAAAACCCTGGCGTGCAGTAGCCACATTGAAATCCCCAGTTTTCAACAAAAGCCTTTTGAATTGGTGCATCCTTTAAACCTTCTATAGTGATAATGTTCCGTCCAATGGCATCAACCGATAACATAATACATGATTTTATGGGCCATCCGTCTATGATAACTGTACATGATCCACAGTCTCCATTTTCACATCCGGGCTTAGCGCCTGTAAGACCCAGTTGTTCACGAAGTGTATATAACAGTGTATCTGCAGGTCTTACTACAACATTTCTTTTTTTGCCATTTACATACAGTTCAATAACCTTTTTTCCTTCTATTATTAGCATAGTCCTACTCCTTCAAGTGTTTTTAAAGTGTTTATCAGTGTATCCCTTAATACAAACTCCCTGTACTTATCAGAACCTGAGATGTCGTTTAATATGGAAGTCGGCAGATGACTTAAGGCATTATTTATCCTTACATCCAACTGACTGTTTTCATTAAGGGCATTTTCCATTTTCATAGATCTAAATGGAAAGGAGCACAATCCACTGAAGGCTATTCTTATTTTCTCATCTTTTTTAACAGCTACAACTGTCATCAAGGGGTAATCTATCTTTTCATATTTCGTCTTTTTCACATGTACATAGGGTAGCGTTGTATAGATTTTATCAGTAATTACCTGAACAATGAACTCACCTGGATTTAGTTGAAGTCTTTCATTGAAAACTTCATGCAAGGAAACTTGTTTTTGTCCACTTTCATTGGCAATAACTATTTGACTGCTGGATAACAAAAGTGGTAGAACTGTTTCTCGATATATAATTGTTCCTGCAATGTTTCCTCCCAAAGTGATTTGACATTGTGCAGTATGGTCCGCTATTCTTGATCCTATATCCCCAAGCAAAGGAAACTTCCTTGATTCAAATATTTGCGTTAAAGTAACTGTAGAACCAATTACCAGTTGGTCATTTCTGAATTCTAATACATTACATTCAGGTATTCCTTTTAGATCAACAAGAGCTTTGGTGAAAATATTGTGTGTTCTGGCCATAGTAATGATTTCAGTTCCCCCACCATAGTATAAGGGCTGTTTACCTTGAGTATCCAATTCTTCATATATTTTAACAGCTTCTTGTATTGAATCCGGTCTATAGTAATCAAAATCAAAAGGTATCATTATGTATTGCCCCCCGTCTTTGTTTTCCATATAAGTTCCGGTGTCAGGGGTAGTTGGTCAAGGTCAACTTGGACTGCCAAGGATAACGCATTGGCTAAAGCTCCAGGAATACCAATGGTCCCATGCTCACCAATTCCTCTTGCCCCATATGGAGCGTCTATTTGCGGTGTTTCAACAAACTCAACCACATATTCCGGCTGCTGTCCATAATGGATTACTTTGTATGTTCTGAGACTTGTATTGAGGACAGCACCATCCTTACCATATTTAAATTCTTCCCTGGTAGCTTTCCCCAACCCCATAGACATTCCTCCTGTTATTACCCCTCGGGCACTTTTGGGATTGATTACTTTTCCAGCATCAACAACCGTAGCAGCCTTAATTACTCTATAGGTGTACTCTTTCATATCAAACTCAACCTCTACCGCCTGAGCTCCTACACTCCATGCAGGACCCGGTCGTCCTTGGCCTGTTTCAGGATCTAATTTGGTTAAATGCTTCATTACATAACTTCCCCGACCAATGATTTGTCCTCCTATAGCATTGCCGTTTGGTAATTTATACCCATGAACTATATCTTTAAAATCTACATAGTTGCTGGGATCATCCTTTAAATAAACTCTTTCTCCTGCAACCTCCAGCTCTTCTGGTTCACATTTTAGCACAATCCCGGCTATGTTACACAGCTGCCTTTTTATATCTTCTGCAGCGTTTAAAACAGCCCTGCCAAGCATGAAAGTTGTCATGCTGGCCACTGTTTTCCAATGTCTTGGACTGGTTTTGGTATCTACTTCCATAGTAACACGAATACGCTTTACATCCATATTCATTCTCTCTGCCAGAATTTGAGCCAAAGTTGTTTTCATTGCGGGACCATATTCAACAGCACCACAGTTAAGATTGATACTGCCGTCCTTGTTAAAGGTTAAAATAGCACCGGATTCTGCATCTGTAGGAGAATTGGATGTTTTCCAGAAACAGCCTATTCCTTTTACTCTGACCTTGTTGTTATCCTGAATGATTCTATTTCCCTCATTCCAGTTCATCAAATTTCTTAATTTTTCCAAGCATTTTTTAAAGTCACCAGTATTGCTCAAGGTAGTTTTTACTTGGGTAGGAGAAGTATGCCCTGGCCCAATGGCATTTTTAAGTCGAAGCTCCAAAGGATCAATTCCAAGTGTAAATGCCAGTTTATCCATGATACGTTCAATACAAAAAGCATAGCATATATGGGCAAATCCTCGTAGCGATGTTACAAAGGGGTGGTTTGTATAAACGCTTAGAGCATCACATGAAAGGTTTTCGATATTGTAGGGACCGGTACAATCAACTGCCATTGCTTTTGCCATCCGAGGACAAATATCGGCATATGCTCCGCTGTCCAGCATGTAAGTAATTTCAGCAGCTTTAATCAAGCCTTTCTTCGTTGCTCCGAATTTCAGTTTGGCTTCCAGACCTATGCCACAAGGGGAGGTTATAAAATCCTCCTCTCTAGTATTAACTATCTTAACCATTCTTCCATCAACAGCTTTTGAAGCGATGTAGGCTAATGTTTCAAGATGTACGGCTGCCTTACCTCCAAATGCTCCTCCAACCAAGGGGGTTTTTACATCAATCATTCCCTCCTCCACATTAAAATCATTACCGATTAATTCCTTTACTTCAAAGGGAGCCTGAGTGGCAGAAGCCATCATCACCTGTCCATCTGACAAAATCTGAGTCCTAGCATTTCTTGTTTCCATTGCTAAGTGGTCGGTTTGAGGCAGGTAAAAGCTCCCTTCAACAACTACATCGCTTTCAGCCCAACCCATAGCCATATCACCTTTTCTTATTTTTACTCGGTGTGATATATTTGTATTTGCTTCTGGGTAGATATTTTCATCTGCAAGCTTATATAGATGTAAGTTTTCATGAACTAGAGGAGCATTGGGGGTCAACGCTTCCTTGACTGAATTTACGACTGGAAGAGGTTCATACTCTACCTTGATCATCTTGGCTGCAGCCATAGCCTCCTGTTCACTGTCAGCCACCACTACAGCAACAGCTTCTCCATAATATCTTACCTTGTCAATGGCAATTGGAGGACAATCTCGAATGATTGTTCCAGTTAAAACTGAATTGTCTTTTCCTAGCAACACTGCTTGAACCCCCGGAGCTTTTACTGCTTCTGAGGTATCTATAGATTTAATTGTTGCATGAGCATAAGTACTTGTAACCAATTTTGCATGAAGAATGCCTGGAATAATATAATCATTATTATACTTGGCTGTTCCTGTAACTTTATCCCATGCCTCTTTTCTTGGAATACTCATACCAATTCCTACTGTTTCCAAATGATAACACCTCCTTGGCTGTTTTTCTTAGAAAAACTTGGAGTAGACAGGAAGAACAAGGACTGTGGCAGCTAGTATAAATACCATTACAGCCCCAAGCCTATTATTTTTCTTCCATGTCCATATTCCATAGCTTAAAGTATGTAAGAATACCCATAGCAAAATGATAATACTAACAAAGCTATAAAAGTTTATCATAGCTGCTCCTCTTTTCTTTCTTCTCTATAATTTCCTGGAATTGACTGTATGATAGCACCAGAACTTTTTACTTTTACAGTTACATCTACATCAAAATCAGATTCTTTATATTTTTCCAGCCAATTAAATTTCTCCCATTCCATCCATGTAGTAAAGTTTTTTTTCAACATGCCTCCAAAACCATTAATATCTACTTCCATCTCTCTTGTATGATGCAAGTACTTAAGAATCTCCCTCTTTACATAATCTTCAGCTTCTTTTTCAAGAACCTCTAGGTTTTTTATATTATCATATGGAACGTTACTCTCTACTGCAAAGAGGTGGGCTTCAAGTATAACATTGATATTAACGACAGGCTTATTATTATAAAGTAACAATTGATATTCAGGTTTTCTATCTTGACTTATTTTCAGTAGAATCAATTTATCTTTTGCCAAAGGATCAGGAATCGATAGATAAGAATGACCTAAATCTCCTTTTGTTATCAAATGATAGGTGGTCTCCTCACCATTAAGTTCTCCTACCATTTTTGTTCCCTTAAAAACTGCTAAACCTATTAATTCGCCATCAACTTCCGCTTCTTCTTCAGAGGGCTCTTCTGCTTCTAAATTCTCTTCAGAAGTGGGTTCTTCTGAATCATTATTATTATTATTTTGTTTTACTCCTGATAAAGGAACTACAGCCTCTATGTATTCTGAGTTTGTCTCAATATAGAAGTTATGAAGCCTTGTATCGGCACTAAAACCCGTGTACAAATAGCTCTTGTGAATCAGTTCGTGGTATTTGGCAGGATTCGTATCCAACATAGGCTGTATCTCCTTTAAATACTCTTCAGCGGAGTCTCTTGCAACAACCATATGCACACTAGGTCTAAATTCTCTTCCCTCCATAATTTCATTCATATAAACTTGCAGCCCTTCCTTTGCCAATGCTTTTGAAAAGACAATTACCTTTACATGTGACAGATTAACCTGTTTGCTTAAGAAGGCATTAAAGATATTTAGTCCTTCGTATAGGTTGGGAGCCTCTATTGTTTCAATAAAATATGTGTCCTCCGGATCTCCACCTTCTGCAATCTGCATAGGCACAGCAACCTGAAGAGTTATTCTAAGAAAATTAGCCTCTCCTTTGTCAAGACCTATGCCTACCACATAGGCCATATCGTCTAATTCTTTCCTGTCATAACATCCTGTAATCAATCCGCATAGTATGAGGATTATTAGAACTAGTTCTACTCTTTTAATCACTTTCCCCAGTCCCCTTTTGTCTTTTATTTTTCATAATATTTCCTACCCCCAACAGTATAATGGTCATGCCAAAAGCTAGAATCCAGGCAAAATTACTAAAATATTTTGCCTCTAGATGGACTGTACTTAAATAATTATCAGGTAGGAGACTAAAATTGAAAACTAAGATAGCAAAGGGTATTATTAGAGGTCTGTAATATGTAAGCTTGAATGTTTTTTGGAATGTATAAACAAGGAAGTAAAATGCCACACTTAGGTATAACAGAATACTCCCTGTCCATATAACAATAAAAACCGATTCTATTCTTTCAAATATTCTTGGAATATCAATAAGCCTCGCCACTTGATATATAGGTATAAAACTTTCAACAGCAACAGGGTAAGGTATCACCACAAGATAAATAATCGTAGTAACAGTAAGAAGAACTGCTGCCATACCTATTGTTGTAAAACCCACTGCCTTTAAATCTTTATGGGTTTTTAGAAATGGCGTAATAATGAATAAAATAATCAAGGCTGAAAATGTTGATATTCTATGAAAGCCATTTATGAAAATATTGTATGAACCTGTCCCCATCACAGGAAAAAGATTGCTAAAATTATAATATTGAGTGACACTAAGTAAGATGATCAACAAACCAATTATAATTATTGGAACTGCTAATACATGAAATCTTGCTATAGACTCTAGACCAAAATATGCTCCAGCAATTATCCCCACTAAAAATAGCATTATAATAAAATTTAAGGGAGATTCGGGAAAAGCAATCACTTGCATTCCTTCTCCAAATTCTCTTAAAACCATAGAAAGAATAAAAGCAAAATAGATAATAATGAAAAAGCCTACAATTACCCTCAGCACATTTCCACCAATTTCCTCACTTATATCTAATAGATCTTTACCTTCAAATTTTAAAAACAGCTTTAATATGAAGCTAAAAATGAAAAATACAATAGCAGAGTTATATAATACAAGCAACCATCCTGCTGTTGCTCCCTCCTCTGCCATTACACGAGGAAAATCTATAAAGATTTGAACACATATGGTGTTTAAAAGTAGAGTTATGGCTTCCCATCGTCCAAAACTAAGTCTACTCTCCATTATCATCACCATCCCCGGATTTTTTATTAAGCCATTTACGACTTATTTTCGGCTGTTTTGTTATTTCCTTGGTATTAAGAAAATCTGGTCTTTTTTCCTGCTTCCAAATAGGTACTCTGGTAAAGTCGTTATAAAATGCCAATGATGTCACAGGACCGATTGGTGAAAACATTGACACGCCAAAGGATTTTGCGCTTAAAAACCAAAGTCCTTGTAGAAATAATCCTATAGCGATACCCAGGAATCCTGCCATTGCCCCTAGTAAAATGTATCCAAACTTTAGTATTCGAAAGGCAAAGGCTAATGAAAAGTTAGGTATTGTAAAGGAACCTACACCTGCGATTGCAACGACTATAATCATTATAGGACTAACAATATTTGCAGCAACTGCTGCCTGTCCAAGCACCAAACCCGCCACAATCCCCAGTGTCGGGCCTATAGGCCCTGGTATCCTTATCCCTGCTTCTCTGATTAACTCAAAGGCAAATTCCATTAAAAGCAGCTCAATAACTGCTGGAAATGGAACTATCTCTCTGGTAGCTGTTATGGACATTAACAAATCAGTAGGTATCATTTCATAATGATAGCTTGTTATAGCTATATATGTTCCTGGTAAAAGCAATGCAACTATCATCCCTACCACCCTCATAAACCTTAATAGATTTACATAGGGAAATCTCATATAGGAATCTTCAGGAGAATGAAACAGCTCAGGAAGTGTACATGGAACTATAAGGGCAAAGGGACTACCGTGCATAATAAGGGCCACTTTTCCCTCTGTTAACATTGAAGCCACTCTATCAGGTCTTTCTGTAGCAATTGTTTGCGGTATAGGTAAAATCGTAACATCCTCAATTAGTTGTTCCAATTCTCCTGAATCCAATATATTATCTACATGAATATTATTTAATCTTCTTCTAACTTCCTCAACAAGAGAATCATTTGCAATATCCTTTATATATAAGATAGAAACAGGTGTTTTGCTTTTTTTACCGATGGATGCACTTTCAACAATAAGATCTTCATCCTTCAATATTTTTCTCACAAGACCTGTATTTGGTCTTAATGCCTCTACAAAGCCCTCCTGAGGTCCTCTTATAGTTATTTCCGTATTAGGCGGTCCAACACTTCGCCCCAACCAACCCTTCACATCTGCAGCAAATGCTACATCCAGTCCATCCACGAAAACTCCACAGCCTCCAAAGTTAACCTCATCTATTACGTCAACGAATTTTTTTGTTGCTTTGATTTGGTTATGAGTAATCAAATGGGACTCTATGTATTTGGCTATATCCAGATCATCTGTTTTAATGTCTAAATTGGATAATAGCATCAATGGCTGAAGTATATTATCATCAATTACCTTTGTATTTGTCATGCCATCAATAAATATCATAAAAGCATTGACAGACATGTCTTTTACAACAACCTTAAACTTCCTAATAACAACATCTGCATTAGTAGGAATCCTATAAATTTTTTTTATATAAGCAAGATTTTCTGACAACTTCTTACTAATCTTTAATTTATCTTTTTTCATATTTTTTTCTTCGTCGGTAGAAACCTTCAGATCATTGTGTTTTCTCTGAACTTCCAACTCCTTTGTAGGTCTTTTGTTACTTTCCACTGTTTTTTCATTTTCTTTTTGATTTTCATCAAAAGAGGTCTCTTGTAGTGTAAAGGTTTCTTTTCTTTCTGGTTCTTTAAATAGAATCAGGTTTTTAATAACGTCTAAATAATTTCCCAAACTTTCCACTCCTGTTTGTTTTTAGATATATTACTATCATTTTGTAGTGTTATCAGCTTGGATATAAAATATTCAAGAGTTGCCGTTAAACTACTTATATCATATGCTCAGTAATATTTTTACTGCTCTTTTATATCAAGACTTTTAATAAATTAAGCTGTATCACATCTATTCCTACTGTACATAAGATATAGTACTAATCACTAGACTAGACTTTACTTTAGACTAGTATGGTCCAGCTTCGCTGACCGCACTACAAACAAAAGACTCCACCTTTTATCCCCATAACTAAATCAAGGATTTTCTAGTGAAGTCTTCATATCTTTATATATATTTGTTGTGCAATAGACGAAACATTACTAGACATCCTACTAATTTCTAAGATTACTTGTCCTTTTTCAAGAGCACCTGTAATCTCTTCCTAGATTCCAATTATTCTAAAAATAATTTTTTCAAAGAATGATTGATTACTATAATAGCTGCAGCTAGAATAAGTGAAGGCCAAAAACCACCAATCTTCACCCCTATAATTAAAATGTTTGTCATCATAATTAACCAAGTATTTACTAGCAGAGTAAATACTCCTAATGTTAGTATATTAATAGGAAGTGTGATTAGGAGTAATAATGGACGTAAGAAGAGATTCATCAACCATAATACAACACCAAATAGGATAATTTGCATAATCCCACTTGCTTCAATTAAGGGGAAGATCATTGTCATCATATAGACAGCTATAATATTTGCTAGTAGCTTTAGTTGTTGTTTTTTCAGACTCTCCTCACCCCTTTATAGAAACTCCATCTTAAGGTATACACCTTTTGCATCAATCTCTACCAGTTTCCATCTTTTATGTTTACGTATTTCATAAAACAGTTCCTGTATAAGCTTAAAAATCAATTCTAAAGAAAAGTTTTCTATAGGCATATGCTTTGCTATATAATCCGATTTCCATTTTAAAACTTTTTGATTCCATGAGGGGAATAGTCTATCAAAAATCCATGCCAAATCTTTGAAATCAGCTATCAGTTCATCAATAACTCCTAAAAAAACAGGAATTGTAATCCTAATATGTTGATTATATTTTATTTTTATCAGCATAATATGACTTAGCTTTGACTTAGTCAACATAAACTTCCACCTGAATTCTTCCCTGTTCAGAGTCATTTACATCAACATCCACCAGCTTTCCATCTGACAATCCTTGATCAATTAATTGCACCAATTCATCAAAGTCAATCTGCGATATATCGATTCCTTTTTTCTCCATCTCTTCTCTTGCTTCCTTGGGGATCATACCCATCCCCATATTCACAAACTTTGAAGCTATCCTCAAAAGGCTTAAAGGAATATTTACATCGACTTTTTTAACCCCTGTACCATCCCCGGATACCCGTACTCTTAGAAACCGATCTTTGCTATTTCCATTGGTTTTATCCATCAACAAACTTCTCTCTTTTTTTTCTGCTTCCTGTAGTGCATTAAGCAGTTCTAGTCCTTCGGAGGAAGAAATCTTTCCTTCCTGTATCATCTCAAGAATTTTAAGCTTTTCGTTTTGCATTGCAATCCCATCCTTTCAATTTATTATAGAGATATGTGCTTATAGATTTTAATATACTAAGGGCTACATTTGCAGTTCTTAACTAAATCTTTCATCCAAGGTCGAAACCGTAGACCGTGTATATTAAAATTTAAGTACAAAGGTGTATATCCATCTATATTATTTGCCTAGCTTACGAAGCTGTTGTACCGCTTCCTGTGGGGCCAATTCTCCGCTTTCCAACCTAGTAAGTATAAGCTGCCTTTTTTCGTTTATATCTTGAAAAACTCTATCATCTGCAACCTGATCTTCTATCCTGTCAACACGATATCCCAAAGCTTGTATTACCCCTTCAAGTCGATTTCGCACTGTAGGGTATGAAATGCCCAGTTCCCTCTCTACGTCCTTTATATTCCCTCTGCATTTTATAAAAATTTCGATAAATTCAAGCTGTTCCTCTGGAAGCTTACAGAATTTACAGCCCGTGAATTGCCCCTCTAGATTGGTTTTGCATGTGGAACAACCCATTCGAGTAATACTCAATTCATCATGACAAATAGGACATTGACTTGGAGCTTTATATTTCACTATCATCACCTCGCTCTTGTTTTAAACTTCCCTTCTTTTAATTTAAATAATATACTAAACGCTAAATTTTGTCAACATAAATATTAATAATATTAATTTGATGTTTAATATTGTTAATATTTATGTTGATAATATTAATTTTTAAATGATTAGATCCATATAAAATAAAAAGTGACAAGTTTTAAAAACCTTCAGATTCAAAGCCCAAGAAAAAAAGATGTCCCGACTAGGCATTATTTTCCATTTCGAGACAGCCTCTTTTAAATTATAGATAACCAACTACAGAACTTAAGCAGATGACTGAAATCTATGATTTCATGTCAGTCGCTTATACAAGGTGAAATTTTGATATACTAAGGGC
>NZ_FZOJ01000010.1 GCF_900188145.1 Anaerovirgula multivorans
TTGTTTGTCAATAGTGAATTAGCACTATTTGTTAATTATATTCTTATGCAATTTTCAAGGATCAAAAAACTTATTTTCTTAAGTTGATGACAGTGACTCAAGTATACAATATATAGTATTAAATAAGCTTATCAAAAGCATATATTATGCATGCAATTAATCAAATAAAAGTTTTTACGCAACCTGACGTCCCTTAGTGCGCGCATAAACTCGAGGTAGAGTCAGCACAAAAGAACACAAAAGAACTTTCCCCTTGTGTCTGCTTGTGCCTGCGCATCTACCTTTCATATATTATTATTCCAACTCTGTTAATGTGATCAATTAAATCTTTATTCTCTATCTTTTCAAATATAGATAAATCAAAACCATAAGGTAAATATAGTTCATCCAATTCTAAATGCAGTTTATTTATATCCTCTAGATTTATATTTTTACCAACCAAAGTCAAGTCTATATCTGAGCCATTTTTATAGTTTCCTTTTGCCCGTGAGCCGTAAAGTAATACCTTTTCAATTTTTGAGTGTCTAGAAAAAATCTCAAGAATACTTGCCAATATACTTTCTTTTAGGCCATATTTCATAGTTTTTTACTCTCTTCTCTTTGAAATTCATTCATCTTGATTCTAAATTCTTCAAAAACTTCAAAGTATGAATCTTTTATTAAACCAATAATCTCATCGGCTGTACCTTCATCATATGTATGACTTGTAATATTACGGCTTTTTATCATCTGCATCCAAACTTCTCCATTTTCTATTAGTCCTAGAGTAAAGGCTTCTTTTGTAGCATCTCTTGAACCATATATATTGGTATTGCCTCTATTTTCAAGAAAATCTTTTAAAGTTTTCCAGGCTAATTCATGGGTGTATTCAAATGCTTGTATAACCCCTTGTTTCTCAAGGTTTGTAAGTTCTCTTTTTCCCATCAATTCCACTGCTTCTTCAAGCTGTTTCAATGCTTTCTTGTAATTATTAAATCTTTGTATCCAACGAGTATCTTGAAAATCCATAAAATTTCCTCCCTTCAAGATAAGTTAGTGCTTTTAACTGATTACCTTATGGCTATTCTATCAAAACATCAAACTATTTACTATAGCTTTTGAAATATTCTGATACGGATTGTCAGAAGGGTTGTTAGAGGATTGTTATTTATGGTGGATTTTAAATATGGCAACTTCACTGATGGTTATACTTTCTCCAATTTCCTTCATGGTATAATTAGCAGCCAAAGCCTGCTGAATATATGTTTGTTTATAGGTGGTTAGATTTCTTTTCCTTGAACCTTTTTTTATATCCTCATAAATTGACTTGTCCTTTGTTGCCTCATATAAGATTTCATCCAGACCTTTTCTTGCAGGAGCCTCCAATGCTTTGCTGATAACTGTCTCTTGGTTTTCACCAATAGCCACCACTTTTTCAAAGGCACTACTTTCCTCCATTTGACCCATATCCATAAATTTTACATAGGCTTTTATGGCTTGTTGTCTGTTTTTAGAAAATATATTTAAAATAAATTCAATATCTACAATGTCTCTTCCCTTATTTTTTCTATAGTATGGGTCACTACTCCATGGATAGTCCTTCAATTCCTTACACATTTTTGCCCTTAAGGGATTTTGATGGACATACCGTAGCAAAGATAAGAGATATTTGTCATCCTTCACTAAAATTCCTTTATATCTATTTTCAAAAACGTGTCCAGTTCTTTTATTTTTATGATTGTAATATTTACTGTACTTATTATTGATTCGATGCATGATATCCTGCAATGGGCTGTCTAAGGTCTTCAGAACCATATGATAGTGATTACCCATTAAAACAAATCCGTATAGTTCAAAATTCATAACCTCTTTATATTCCCCTATTAGTTTTAGTAAATATTCCTTATCTTCTTTTTTATCAAATATATACTCTCGATTATTCCCTCTTTGAATGACATGATAAACCCCTCCCTTAAACTCTATCCTAGGCCTTCTTCCCAAAGAAAACCACCTCCTGGCTTTATTTTACCAGAAGGTGATTTTCTTTGCAATAAGTTAATAAGTTAAGTGACTGGCACCCAGGTTTAACACCCAGGTTTAAAGTCTTCATTGAATTTTTGCATTTCTTTTATAACGGAAGACAATATCTGTTTCAATTCTTTTAGATACTTCTACATCTGAAAGGTTATATAAATATTCCAACAAAAATATTTTTACCATCATAACAGGATCTTTAGAGTCTCTTCCTAAGTGGCTATATTTTTCCTGTACTTGTTCATATACAAATGAAAAATCAATGATAGAATCTATCTTGACCAATAAATGATTTTTGGGAATTAATTTCTCAAATATCATATGATCGAATACATCAATTTGCCCATTATTCTTTCCCATCATATCTCTATAACCTCCTAAATTTCAACGTTTTATATGCTTATATTATATCATATATACTACGTCTAATAAAGGGATTATGTTGAAATATCAAGGGTTTTAGGGATATTGGGATATTTTTTCTTAAACCCTCGGCGAATGTATTTTTATTCTTGTATAGGTATAATTATTTATTTGTTAGCGTTTTTCGGAGCTTTCACTGGCACCAAGGTTAGTAATTCTTAATTAATTGAATAAAGTAGTAGTACCTATCTATGTTATAATCTCCTTTTCTGTAAATATTCTACAAGTTACTTCTTTGACCTGCTCCAATATATTTTAATCCTTGCTTCTCGATATTTTCTCGCTTATAGATATTTCTAAAATCAAAGAAATAAGCCTGCTTTAATGATTTCTTGATGTCAACACGAAACCACCTCTCTGTGTTGGGTATGAGTTACTTAGTTGGAGTGATGCCGGTGTTCCGAGAAAACAACTCCCCAACAAAACTACTTTCCATTTTCAAACTTCCAAGCATCCCTAACCATCTCTTTTACACCAAGTTTAGCCTTCCAGCCAAGCTCTCTTTCTGCTTTACTAACATCAGCATAACACTCAGCAATATCTCCAGGTCTGCGATCCACTATTTCATAAGGTATTTTTATATTATTAACTTCTTCAAAAACTTTCACTAACTCTAATACAGAAGTGCCTCGACCTGTTCCAAGGTTATAGACATGCACACCTTCTGTCAGTTTCTCTATGGCAGCAACATGTCCTTCAGCCAGATCTACTACATGTATATAATCTCTTACTCCAGTACCATCAATTGTTGGATAGTCATTTCCGAAGACTCTCAACTTCTTCAATTCACCTTTTGCCACCTGAGTTATATACGGCATCAGGTTATTAGGAATACCATTAGGATTCTCACCAATCAGACCACTCTCATGAGCACCTACTGGATTGAAGTATCTTAAGAGAGAAACAGCAAACCCGGGATAAGCCTTCGCAACATCAGTTAAAATCCGTTCACTCATGACTTTCGTTTCCCCATATGGATTAGTCGTCGGCAACAAATCCATGATCTCTACAAATGGTACTTCATTCTCACCATACACGGTGGCCGATGAGCTGAACACAAACCTCCCTACACCATATTTAATACATGCCTTACTCAACACCATCGTGCTGACGATATTATTGTAATAATACTCTAGGGGCTTTTTCAACGACTCCCCTACCGCCTTAAGTCCGCCAAAGTGAATCACGCCGTCAATATCATGGTTAGAGAACATTATATCTACAGCTGCTTCATCAGTCACATCTATCTTATAAAAAATTATTTCTTTATTCGTTATTTGTCTTACTTTATCTATAGTCTCAGCTTTACTATTGCAAAGATTATCTACAACAATAACTTTGTGACCTGCTTTTAATAAAGCAACACAGGTATGTGTTCCTATATAGCCAGCCCCGCCAGCAACTAGTATATTCATAATTGTTTAGTTCACCTCAATTCTATTACAACTTAAGATTCTACATTAATCTCTACTAAACAGATCTCTCGTGTATACCTTGCCTACTACATCTCTAATCTCATCAGATAATCTATTCGCAACAATTACGTCACTTATCTTCTTAAACTCATCAAAATCCTTTATAACTCTTGAATTATAAAAATCATCTGCATCAACAAGTGCCGGTTCATACACCACAACCTCTATTCCCTTGGCCTTGATGCGCTTCATGACACCCTGAATAGCTGATTGTCTAAAGTTATCTGAATCCATCTTCATAGTGAGTCTATAGATTCCTACAATCTTAGGATCCCTCTTTATAATCATATCGGCAATATGATCTTTTCTGGTCCTGTTGGCATCAACAATCGCTACCATTATATTATTTGGGACATCGGCATAATTGGCTAATAGCTGCTTGGTATCTTTAGGCAAGCAATATCCACCATAGCCAAAGGATGGATTGTTATAGTGGGTTCCGATTCTTGGATCCAGTCCTACTCCTTCGATAATTTGCTTAGTGTCTAGCCCTCTAACCTCAGCATAAGTATCAAGTTCGTTAAAGAACGCAACTCTCATAGCAAGGTAAGTGTTTGCAAAAAGTTTAATAGCTTCTGCTTCAGTCGAATTAGTGAACAAAACTGGTATGTCCTCTTTAAGAGCACCTTGAACTAGAAGGTCTGCGAACTTCTTAGCTCTTTCCGATTGCTCACCTACAACAATCCTAGAGGGGTACAAATTATCATAAAGAGCTTTTCCTTCTCTTAAGAATTCTGGCGAAAAGATGATGTTCTCTGTTTCGAATTTTTCTCTAACTTTTTCTGTATATCCTACCGGTACTGTAGACTTAACCACCATCACTGCATCAGGATTGATGGACAGTACATTTGCAATCACGGCCTCTACGGTCCTAGTGTTAAAATAGTTCTTGTCCGGATCGTAGTTGGTAGGTGTAGAAATAATGACGTACTCTGCATCCTTAAATGCAATGTAGTTATCGGTTGTTGCTTTAAGGTTCAAATCCTTAGTTGCTAGATATTTTTCAATTTCTGCATCAACAATAGGAGCTTTCTTGTTATTGATCATATCTACTTTTTCCTGGATAATGTCCAGCGCAATGACTTCATTATGTTGAGCTAAAAGAGCAGCGTTGGATAATCCTACATAACCTGTTCCTGCTATTGTTATTTTCATTTGACTGTACCCCCTTGAATTGCTTAATTTATTTACAGAGCCAAATTTTCTGAACTTCCAGCCCCTACTTTTCAACATTATAATACTCTTTATACCACTCCACAAACTTTCCAAGTCCTTCCTCTATACTTGTCCCTGGTTTAAAGTTAATATCTCTTTCAAGGTCAGAAACATCTGCATAAGTTCTTAATACATCTCCAGGCTGCATGTCCATGTAAATTTTTTCAGCCTCCTTGCCAATCTTCTCCTCAAGAACATTAATAAATTTCATCAGCTGTACTGGCTGATTATTTCCGATGTTATAAATCTTATATGGTGCAAAACTTGTACTTAAATCGTCTTTGCTTTCATCCCACTCTTCATTGGCTACGGGTGGTCTGCCAATGAGCTTGTAGATTCCTTCAACAATGTCGTCTATATAAGTGAAGTCACGTTCCATTTTCCCGTGATTGAATACCTTGATCGACTTGCCCTGTAAGATATCTTTTGTAAAAGAGAAGTAAGCCATGTCTGGTCTTCCCCAAGGGCCATAAACGGTAAAAAATCTAAGTCCTGTGGTTGGAATTCTATATATATGACTGTATGCATGAGCCATAAGTTCATTAGATTTCTTCGTCGCAGCATATAGACTTACCGGATGATCTACATTCTGATTCGTAGAAAACGGTGCAAGCTTATTACCTCCATAAACTGAGCTTGAAGAAGCATAGAGCAAATGCTTAACTGGATAATCTCTACAAGCTTCTAGGATGTTCATAAAGCCGATAAGGTTTGAATCCACATATGCATAGGGATTTTCAATTGAATATCTGACGCCAGCTTGAGCTGCCAAGTTAATTACATAGTCTGGTTTGCAATTTCTGAAGATAGCATCTACAGACAGTTTATCCTTTAAATCTATCTTATGGAATGTGAAATTATCGTGTCTTTGTAGTTTTTTTAGACGATCCTCTTTTAGCTTGGAGTCGTAATACATGTTTAGATTATCCACTCCTATCACTTGATAAGATTTATCTAGTAATAGAACTCCTAAATGAAAACCTATGAAACCAGCAATACCCGTTATTAGAATTAGAGGCTTTTCATTAAATTTTATACTATCCATAATGCAACTCCTTTTAATTAATATACAAATTATATGCTATTTGCTTTAGAAAGCCACAGCTATATTTTGTCTAATATCGAATATAAATCTTTTGAGGGCATATACCCTAGCCTTTTTATTTTTTTTGTAGAATAAATATTATTCTCCGCAAGCTTCCAGTAAAAAGTTTTCAATTGTTGTTTCTTTTCTCTTAAAACGACAGAAGAAATATTAAATAATGCCTTTACAAGTATTTTAGGTACCCATATAATGATTTTCTTAGTACTATTAAGTTCTCTGAATATAGAGATTACATTATTGATAGTATAGCTATTTTCATCAGTAACATTATAAATTTCGTTTCTCGTATTAGAATAATTTTTCAGTACAATTTCCACTGCTGATAGAACATTCTCTATATTGCAAAAGGAAAACCGCTGTTGTCCATTGCCAATTTTGAACATAAGTCTTCCACCGTCACCTTTAGTTAACACCCTTTTGTAAATATCCTTCATAAAGCACTTATCATAAATCACAGGAAATCTCAAAATCGTACAAGGTATTTTTTGTGTCTCTAAGCAAATATCTTCTGCTTTACTTTTACTTTTGGCATAGGAGATAATAGGTCTCTTGTCTGCATTTTCTGTAATATCTGTTTTATAATCGCGTTCACCATAGACAGATACTGTACTAAAAAAAATGAATAGTTTTAAGTTTTCCTTTTCTTTAAAAACCTCAACTAAATTTTGTGTACCTATAGTATTTACTTGAAAAAAATCATCTTTAGTAAACTTATTATTATCATTATGAGCTATAGCAGCACAGTGTATCACATAGTCAAAGTCTATATTTCTTAACTTATTTATCACTTCTTCTTTTTTAGTAATATCACATTGTATAAAATTATGACTTTGTCCACCTCTCTTACTCAGTCCATATACTTCATATTTTGGGGCTAATTGTCTCATTAAATAACTACCTACAAAACCATTACCCCCTGTTATTAGTATTTTTTCCATAATCTCCTCCTGAATTGATGTAGTCTGAAAAAGTTTGAAATTGATAACTATTTTTTTTGCAATACTTTATAAATTTTTCGAATTTTTTCAGATTACCTTTTCTACCTACTTCAAATCGAAATCTATCTTTATAGGTTACCGTCTTTCCAAAATTAATAGTTACATCTGTTAACTCGAAAGGGTGTATGTAAAAAACAAAGTTCTTAAATAAGTTGCTATAATTATTAAACATGTAATTAAAAAGAAAAAGTGGAAAAAGTCTAAAGTATCCCCCTCCTGAAATAGGAATATCGTATTTAAAAATTCTATAAGTAGGTATTTCAAATTCAAAAAAATTTTCTTGTCTATATACTAAATCTTCTATACTTTCAAAATCATCTATAGCTAAAGAACCATAAAGGTCATGTTGAGAAAATCGAATATAACTTGAATCATATTTATAGCCACATTCTTTAAGAATCCTTAATTTTTCATTATCCATTGAAAAACAAGATGCTCTATAGCCAATTACTTCTTTATTTATAATCTCTTCTAGTACCTTTTTACCTTGTAAAATATTTTGCCTAAATTCTTCATTTGTTTTATTATATAAAAGCTGATGGTCATAACCATGGCAAGCTATTTCATGCCCTCTATTACTAATATCCTTAATTATAATTGCATGTTGATCTGCTAATTCACCTAATACAAATACTGTAATTTTAATATCATATTTATCTAGCAAGTCAAAAAATTCACTAATATGCTTTATCATTTGTATATTATCATTAACTTTATATTTTTTTAAATATTCTAGATGATACCATTCTTCTAAATCTAAAGTTAAAAAAAAATTTTTCATTCTAATTCATACCTTTCTTTTTGAAAGCCTTTTTCTTCCAATCCTATACCGACAACCAACTCTCTTAAAAATGATCTGCAAATGTCAATAAAAAATCTTTTTTCAACACAATTGAATTTAATAGTTTATGACAGTCCGCTATCTGAAGTATAGGCATCTTTACTTTTCTTTTTGCTAAAGCTTTTGTAACTGTTATTTGTTTTAGCATGATTCCCCACAGTACTCCTATAGTTGTTGTTATTTCTAAATTAACTATATTGCTTTGATCTATATCTTCTTTAATATCATTGTCTTGCAGGTATATTTGAAACTTACCCTTTTCCGTATTAAAAACTATTTTCTTATTTAACCAAACGGCTTCTGTATCATTATATTTAATTGTATCCTCTATCATTTCTTTTATATTTAAAGGATAAGTCATAAACATATGGTCTCTAAGTTCTAACCAATCATTACATCTATTTGATTCCTTTACAAAGAATAAGTTTGGTGTTACTATCATATCCACATTTTTCTCTTTAAAAGAATTCTCGATATACCTATATAGATACTCTATATCTATTTCAACATCAGTATTAATTACTAGTTCTAATACTCTACCTTCCCTTAAATTTTCTACTTCATTAACTGCCAAAACAATAAAAGCGGAAACCATTCCGCCTAACTCTCCAACAATTACTCCTTCATCTACTATATCTGGTCGACTCATTAATGATTTTAGGTAATCTTCATTACGTTCAAACATAATGAATTGCTGATACATTTTATTATATAAATCTAAAACTCTTTCTTTATCTTCATTCTTATATATACGAAAAAACATCTCTGCCATTTTCATTCCATCCTTATTTAAATTTTACTAATTTATTAAAATGTAGTTTCAATTTAACCTCTCTTTTGAGAAATAGTTTAATTCCTAAAATCAAAAGACTAGCAATAGATTTGTGTCTGTTATTTATTAAGGACTCAAATGCATTCTTAGATATCTTAATTGTGGTTAACTTTAAACAATCATCCTTATCACTTAAATTTATTTTTTCATTTTCAATAAATAATTGTATCTTGTTAATATATTTAAGCGTAAGGTTTTTAAGCTTTTTATTGTTTTCTAATACTTTATCTAAATAGTAGTTGAAAACTTTATTATATGAAAATATTTTCATCTTCACTGAAAAGTCAAAGGGTTGCCAACCTCTTTCTTTATTTTTTAAAAACGTTATACTAGACATTTGATTATAGGAAGATAGAAATTGACAATTGTTTTCACTTACTACATTATCAGCAAAATCAACTAAATACCTATATAGTTTTAGCCCTCTATATTCTTTAGACACAGAAGTATCACCAACTGTTGATACATTATAACTTTTATCATTAGCCTTTAAATTTCTGGTAAAGACTCCCCTAAATGCTATAGGCTTCTGATTACTCTTTATGATAATTGTATCTAATTTAACACCATTAATTAGCCTATATTTCCAGTTTAAGTAATTAATATTTCCCCACTTTCCATAGCAATGGTTTAGAAAAAGATATAATTCTTCTGTTGAAAGGTCAACATTGTATTCTATTTGTAAATCTTGTTTTTCTCTCATTATATCCACCTTTACTTGCGTCCATTTATGTTTAGAGCAACTTCAATCTATCCTCTTAAATTATTATATCCCCATCGTTTTATTGAATTTGGCAATAAAAAGAAAACTAGAGATGCTATTTTAAGAAGATTAAGTTTAGGAGATGGTGTATTGTAACTGTATTGAATTTTTAAACGTTTCAAGAATGCATCAAATCCAAATCTTCTTTCCATAGCTTCAGTATAGCGCATAAAATATAATGTTTCTGGTATATTCGCTACCCCTACTTTATTTTTTAAAACCCTTGCCCATAATTCATAATCTTCTATTTTTTTAGTTGAAATATTATATAACCCAATTTTAGAAAAAATAATTGTTCTAAACATAACAGATGCATGTACAAAAGGGCTCCTGTAATGAAAAAAATTGTGGATTTCTTTTTCTGTAGTAGGAACCTTTTTCAAAAATCCCTTTGTATAATTCAATTCATCTTGGAATAAAACTTCCCATGTTCCAAGAATATGTACATTTCTATTTACCTCTAGAAAATCATACTGTTTTTTAAATCTTTCTGGATGAGAAATATCATCAGCATCCATGCGTGCATAATAACAAGTGTTTGTTGCTAATATTGAAATATTTAGAGCTTGAGCAAGTCCAACATTTTGCGGAATTAATATGTGTTTTATTTTTACTTCTTTTAATGTATTTACATAGTACCTAACCACTTCTTCTATTTCTTTTGTTACAGGTCCGTCTTGAATTAAATGAATTTCATATGGAAGAAGTGTTTGATTTAAAATTGAATCTATTGCTAATTTCAGCTCGTTTTTTTTACTATTCTTATAGAAGGGAATTCCAACTGTTATGCCATGTATTAAAAACTCGTCATTAAATAATATCTCATTTTCCAAAAAATCACCTCCTTAAATGCATAATTCAATTTAAACTAATATTTAACAAATTTTTATATGTACTTTGATATTTTTCACTCATTATTTTAGCGCTAAAATTTTCTTCAATAATCTTTCTTGCTTTTCTACCTTTATGCTCTCTATCTTCTTTCATATACCTTTCAAACAACTCACTCAACTGTTCTACATTCCCTATTTTAAAAATATCCCCTGTTTCTTTATCTTTGTTTAATAATTCTATATGAGGCTCTATATCCGATAATAATACTGGCAAACCAGTGCTCATTGCTTCTAATACCGCATTGGGAAGACCTTCAGCTTTTGAGGAAGATACGAAAACATCACTTGCTCTCAAATAATCTATTACATTTTCAACGCGGCCAATCATTAAAACATCATTATTTACTAACTTCATGGATTCTTCTTTTAATTCACCTTCCCCCAAAAGTAACAATTGAGCACTTCTATTTAAGTTGGCAATCTTAAAAGCATTAATCATAGTAATAGGATCTTTTCTAGGTATCAAATCTCCTGTAGCTATAAATATAACTTTTCCATTATGAAGGTTAAGTCTTTTCCTCAAAGCTTCTTTATCTTCTCTATCAACTGGTTTATAAACATCATCATCTACACCATTCTGTATTGTTTCTACACTAATTTTGTGGTTCACATTTAGTAAGTTTGATACAAAATATGAACATGCAATTGGTTTTTCTATTTTTTTAATTGTATTTAAATGAAAGTTAGCTATTATTTTCCCAAAAAAAGTTCCATATTTCATGCTATAATCATAACAAGCATAATTTCTTATAGTGTTACAGTGTCTATAAGTATATAAATACTTTGACACTAAGGTATCTGCTCTAATCCCTTGAGTGTGTATAACGTCTGGATTTACATCATTTACTATTTTCTTAAGCTTTTTATCTCCATTAAAAAGCATTCTCATCCTTGATAATTGTAGTGATTTAATTATTACCCCTAAGTCGATAAAATTATTATATTTACTATCTTCAGTTTCTGGCGATAAGGTTAATATATATGGCTTAAACATATTTCTATCTAAGTGTTTTATTATATTAAATAACTGATTAGTAGGCCCAGTTCTACGTAGTGTTGATACAACGTATAATATTTTAGTTTTATTCATAAGGCATTCTCCTTATAATAATATATACAAATATCTTTCTTATTCTCTTTAAAAAATTTTATTTCTCAAGAATTTTTATATATTTTTCAAGAACATTATCTAAAGATAAATGCTTAATCGAATTAATAATTTCAAAATCGTTCCATTCATGTGTTAAAGCTTTTAATAAGTATTTAGATAGCTCTTGCACATTCAAATACTCCACTAAGAAACCATTTACTCCATTATTTATGATTTCTTTAGGTCCTGAGGGACAATCATATGCCACTACTGGCGTTCCTAAAGCAATTGATTCAACTAAAACATTTGGAAAACCTTCATAATATGAAGATAAGACTGTCACAGCAGCATTTTCATAGTAGGATATTACATTCTGAGCGAATCCTTCAAATATCACATTGGAGTCCATTCCTTCTTCTTGAACTCGTTTTTTCAATTTCTGCTCCAAAGATCCTCTTCCGACAACTCTTAAAATAATATGCTTATCTACACTAATACAAATCTTTATTGCATTTAATAACATATCTAATCCTTTGGCTTCTTCTAATCTTCCTATAAACAATATTTCTTTTATACTCCTTTTATTATTTTTAATATGATTTTTTTCAGTTTTTCTATGTGCCTCTATATGATATGGAATTGGATTATTAATAACATTTAATTTATCTATTGAAAAGTTATAGTTTTTTATTAAATCATTTTTCATATTTTCAGATTGTGCTATTACTAGATCTACTTTTTTATACAAAACTTTCGTAATTCCATTTATTATATATTTATTCCAAAATGATTTCTCATGTTTTAGCTTTACAGATAATGTATTTATATTTCTTGCAATAATTTTATAGTTATATTGCCTAGTAATTTTAATAAGTACCAGTATTAATGCAATTTGATAATTAAATACTAAAATAGTAGCTGGTTTATTTTTCAATATATACGAATATATTGAGAAGAAACATCTTCTTGTATGTTTCTTTTTAAGATTAAAAATTTGAACTTGAGGATGTAACTGTTTTTGGTAGACAGCATTGTTTAAATTTAACACTATAAGTTTTACATTATATCCTCTATTTATTAGTCCATTCGCTATAGTTACACATATTCGCTCAGCACCCCCACCTCTCAAAGACCCTATAAAAATATGAATTGTTTTATCTTGGTTTTTACGTTCCAATTTATCGCCCTCTTTTATGATTTTCATGTATTAATAACTATTTGATTTTTTGTAAACTCTTTCTTTTTCTCTTTATAATCCAATCGCAGAACAACTAAAATATATAATAAGTAAGATGACTTAAAAAGAAACGGTTCTTTTATTTCAATAAAAAATAATGTAATAATTAAAAAAATACCAATCCGTCTAAATTTATTATCTGAACATTTCTTCAAAGTAAAGTTCATACTTAAAAGATGAATTAGTAATATTAAATAAAATAGAATAGCAAAAACCAATCCAATTGAATAATACATTTGAATATACCCAGAATCATGTCCTCTTATTTCAGCTCTAACCTTTGAAGTTCCAATTATTGTATTATAATTAAGTTGAGGAACATCCATTTTTTGTACAAAATTCCTATAAAACGCCGTTTGTTTTATTGGTGTAGAAAAAATTTCAAGAAACCATTCTTTATTTTCATTAATTCGTTGAACTGTATCTTCTTGGATATTACCTCTAATTGAAATACCAGCTATAAAAGTAACTAAAAGAGTTATTATCAATATTTGGGGTAATAATTTTTTTAAAAATAAAGTTTTATATCCCGTAAATAACCCTAATGCTAATATTATAAATAGTATAATCCCTGTTCTACCAATAAAGAATATAGAAATTATGTTAATCATTAAAATTATATAATTCTTTTTTTTAAGTCTTTCTTTTGAGGAATGCAGCAAAATATATAGACTTGAAAATGCTCCAATTCCTTGTATTATTGATAATGTAGCTCCTGCTGAATTAAATAGTCCTGGTGCTCTAAAGTCACTAATTAATTCTCTATTTCCGGTTTGTTCTAAGATGCTTGCTAAAAAAAACCTATAGCTTGGAGAAAAAAAGCTAACAATTATTAAACATGCTTGAATAAAACTAATAATTGAAAATGCTCTAATAAATTCAGATTTATTGTCAAAATATTTTACCAGTATAAAACTCATATATATATTTGTTGTTACGAAGTAAAAAAATCTTGATATAGTTGTTGTTTCTAATCTACCCAGTTGTATATAGCTGTATATTGCATAAAGGTATATCAGAAAATATGCTATTATTGCTACAAATTCTATCCTTTTAAAGCGTAAATCTTTCTTAGGTTTAAATTTAAAAATAAAAAAGTGTATGGAAAATAGTATCATAGAAATTCTTCCAGTTGTAACATAAGGTATTCCTTTAAATAATAGGCTATATACTAAAAAGAATAATAATGTTATTTTTAGAGTTTTTTTTAACATTTTCATTTGCTCCTTAATAAAATACACTTAATTGAGAATTTTTCCTTTTGAATTTTAAAATATTAAAGGATAATCTTAGTTACAATAAATAGTAACTTTTGTATTTAAACGTACTATATAAAATAAAGCATTTGCCTAATTTAAAGATAATGTACATAGAAATACCTAAATTTATTCTTTAGCTTTAAAGTGTTTATAATAAAATTTATATATATCTTGGATTTTAAACTTTATTAAAATCTGAATTAATTTTTGTTTCCATCCTAAATCGTGACTTTCAATACTATCTTTTATTGCTACGCTAGCTTCATTACTATCATTTAGTATGCAATTTAACGCATAATGATATTGTACTCTTGCTTTAGCTTTTCGTATTGAATTAGGATTACTAATTTTTTTTGTATTAACCAAGTTTAAGGTCAATATTCTTTCTTTAAGTTTAGTTTTGTATGTTGTAAGTTTAGTAATATTGTTAGAATGTCTCCTTTGTTTACTTAAAATTTCATCTATATAACCAATCTTGCCGTTATAACATGTTTCTATCCAAAATAGCCAATCACTAGCAATCGGTATTTTAGGATTAAAGCATTTAGGACAGGCTTCTCTCAAGACCATCACTGAACATGCACCCATAAATGTACCATGTTCAATAATTACATCCACGTTTCCCTCATGTCTACCACGAACATCATTTACATAATATAAAGTCCTTCCTGTATTTGAATCAAATCTATCAATATTATGATATGAAATTACTAGTTCAGGGTTAGCTTCCATAAATTTTACTTGTTTTGTAATTTTACTAGGCAAAAAGAGATCGTCCCCTCCCAACCATGCAATATATTTCCCTTTACATGCAAAAAGAGCATTGTTTGAATTAGCAGTTATACCTTGATTTATTTTAGATAAAACCAACTTAAACTTTTCAGGATATTTTTTATCATATTCCTTTAACATAGCTTGAGTTCCATCTTGAGAAGCATCATCAGCTACTACTATTTCAATATTATCGTAATCTTGAGCCAATACTGATTCTATACACTCTTTTAGATATTCTTCTTGATTATAAGTAATTATGGCTACTGATACAAGTGGTTTATTTCCCATTGTTTTCCTCCATTGTTTTCTATTATCATATTAACTTGGATTACAGCACTTCATTTATAGATACCTAAATTATGATAAATAGCATATACTATTAATAATATCTACTGCTCTTACTTAAGGCCCTGTTAATGGAAAATACTTATAACTTAAATAAGAATTTTCCATCATAGAATAAACAAGAAAATATAGCTTTAAATATAGTATTCTTACTTTAGATTACTCAATATTTCTTGATTATCTAAAAAAACATTTGTGAATTTTCAATACCTATACTCTTTAATCCTAGAAATATTTTTAAAGTCTTGCAAATATAGTAGTATATATACTGCTATAACTAATAAAGAAGAAATAAATCGAAATATAAAATCTGAATTTAAACGTAATATATTAAAAAACACAAAATAAATTGAAATTCCAGAAATTGGAACTAGAAATCTTGATTTAATTTTTAGTAACTTCATTTTAATTAAAACTAAAGTTAATATAGAAGCTGAACAAATATATCCTAATAAAGTTGCTACAGAGGCTCCTACAATACCAAATCTAGGTATAAGAATATAATTTAATATAATGTTGACCATTACTCCTAGTAAAAGACTAGCACTTATTGGCCAGCTTTTTTTTATTACTAAAAATTGACTGCCAGCAGTTTGAAATAACATTAATATCAAAGGAGATAAAAATAAGTATGGAAAAACAATATAGCCTTTTATATACTCCCCTGTAAATAGTAATTCAAAAATAATTTTTGAAAAAGGCATTAATAAAATCGTAGAAGAAAAAGCAATTATTCCTAAATATTCATATACTTTAGATATTAATTCAACATGATCTTCATCCTTCATAGTAGAAAAAGTGAAATATGACCAGCCTCCTGAAAAAGCTGTATATACAAGTTGACTTATCGAAGCTACTTTTGCCCCAATACTGTATATGCCTACCTGTTCAATCCCAATTAGTTTTGATATCATAATTCTATCAAAAGAAGAAAATATCCAATAAAATATAAATGTAGGAACTAATGGTAATCCAATCTTCAACAAAGCATATATTATCTCTCTATTAATAAATTTAAATTGAAACCATGTTCTATTTATACTATAGAATATGATCAAAGTTATTATAGATGAGAGCATACTAGATAAAGGAAGCGCTAAAAGATAATAACCTTTTAAAAGCAATGGTATTGACAATGAATAACCTATAATAGGGGAAATAACATTAATTATTAAATAAGTTCTTCTTTTGTTCTCCATTCTTGTCGGAGCCGCTATAATTGTTTTTAGTGCCTTAATATAAATATCTACAGCTACAATAAAAATAAGTATAGGATATTGTTGGGTATCAAAAAACAACTGTTCAAAAAAATTTATAAAAATACTTAATATAAGAAATACTATTCCACCACTTATAAGAATAGAAAATAACGCACTGCTACAAACTTCTTTTTTATATTCTAATTCATCTTTATCAAAAAACATTCGAAAAAGCGCATCATAAAGTCCCATAATAACTAAAGCCGATCCAAATGAAACAACTACATTTAAAACATCATTTATCCCATAATAATATGTATCTGGAATAAGTCTCGTTATAATTGGTAACATTAAGAAAGGTATTATTTTACTAATTGCCTGTCCTAATCCATACACTAAAAAATTTTCTATAAAAAGCTTTGTTCGTTTACTCATTCTATACCTCTATATCTATTTATTGTTTTTACTACTTTCCAACAATCATCCTCCGATATTATAGGACTAATGGGTAAACTTAACACTTCATCATGAATCTGTTCTGTTATAGAATAACTTAATTTGTTCCATTCTCTATAGGCTTCTTGTTTATGAGGAGGTATAGGATAATGCACCATAGTATTAATACCATTTGTTTGTAAATATTTTTTAAATCTATCTCTTTCTTTTGTCCTTATAACGAACAAGTGCCATACATGAGACTCTTCATCTGATTTGTTAGGTAATATAATATGCCTATTACTTATATTTTTCAAATAAGCATCAGCTAATTTTCTTCTTTTTCTATTATCTTCATCTAATCCTTTTAACTTTACTCTTAATACAGCTGCTTGCATTTCATCCAACCGACTATTTACACCTTTGAACATATTTTTATATTTGATTTCTGAACCATAGTTTCTTATAGTTTTTAATATTTCAGCCAATTGATCATCATTAGTGGTGATTGCACCTGCATCTCCTAATGCTCCAAGATTTTTACCAGGATAAAAACTAAATCCACTTGCATCAGCTAAGTTTCCAACTTTCTCCCTTTTATAAATTGCACCATGAGCTTGAGCACAATCATCAATAACTAGCAAATTATACTTTGTAGCAATTTCTTTTATTTCATCCATAGCTGCACATTGTCCATATAAATGTACTGGTATAATTGCTTTGGTTTTTGATGTTATCTTTTCTGCTATTTTAGTACTATCAATATTATATGTAGATAAATCAGGTTCTACTAATATTGGTTTTAAATTGCTTTTGGAAATAGCTAAAATGGTTGCTATATAAGTATTAGCTGGCACAATGATCTCATCCATATCATCAATTAACCCTAATTCCTTATATCCTTGTAATATTAGTATAAGCGCATCAAGCCCATTAGCTACACCTATACAGTGTTTACTACCACAATAATCACTAAATTCTTTTTCAAAAGCTTTCACTTGCTCTCCAAGGATATACCAACCACTGTTTAATATTTTCTCCATACTTTCTATGATTTCTTCATGATATTGATCATTAATTTTTTTTAAATCTAAAAAAGGTATCATTGTGCCTTCCTCTCAATTTCACATATATTTTCATTTTCACCTATATCTCCCTTTATTGGGTGCTCAACCTTACATCTAGGGCACCTAAAATCTGACTCTAATTGCTCTCCACATGAACAAATATATCCTTTGAATTTAGCAGGGTTACCATACCACATGGTATAATCAGGTATGTTTTTAGTTACGACTGCTCCTGCACCTATTAATGCATATTTTCCTATTGTATTTCCTGCCACTATAGTTGCATTTGCTCCAATTGAAGCACCTTCTTTAATGATTGTTTCTTTAAACTTTTCAGGATACTGTTTCGATCTAGGTCTAGAATCATTAGTAAAAGTTGCATTTGGACCTATGAAAACATTATTGCTAATTTTTACACCATCCCAAATATATACTCCAGATTTTACAGTAACATTGTCGCCTATAATAACATCATTTTCTATGAAAGTATGATCACAGATATTGCAATTTTTCCCTATAACTGCTTTAGATAAGACGTGAGAATAAGCCCATATTTTTGTTTTACTTCCAATATTACTGGATTCAACTATAGCTTTTGGGTGAATAAATACATCTATATTTTGACAGTTATCTTTTAAAATAGTCAGAAATATTTCATAATCTCTTATATAGTCAGTTTCATCATAATAATCCGATGCCAAAACCATCAGCACTGCATCCTTAGAAAAATCATACATTTCACGCCACATATATTCACCGATATATAAGCCTTGATGTCTCTTGCTTAACTCTATAATAGTTTTTTCTTTACCATCATCTAAGAGAACCTTACAAGATCCGTTAATACAGATTAAAATTTGTTTCAATGCTTTATGGGCATGATAACCCCTCCTAGCATTTTCAACAGTTCCATACATATAATACACTCTTCTAATTTCAAAGGGGATGTCTTTACTAGCTTCAATAGGTGTAAGTGTCCCTCTTTTATCACCTATTTCTTTAAAGTTAAAAAGTTTTACTTCCATATTGTTCCTCCACCTATATCTTATTGAAAACTCTCTGCTACATAAAGCAAATATTCTCCGTACTCTGTTTTATTCATGCTATTGGCGAGATTAATTAACTGTTGTTTATCAATGAATTTTTTTCGATAGGATATTTCCTCAATACATGCAATATATAAACCTTGTCTTTTTTGAACTGCCTCTACATAGTTGCTTGCTTCCAACAAACCATCGTGTGTTCCTGTGTCTAACCAGGCCATCCCTCTGCCTAATAATTCTACCTTTAAATTATTACGACTCATATATTCTTTGTTTATCGCAGTTATTTCTATTTCTCCCCTTACTGAAGGTTTCACATTTTTAGCGATGTCAATAACCTCGTTATCGTAAAAATATAACCCCGGTACTGCATAATTAGATTTAGGATTAGCTGGCTTTTCTTCTATAGAAATTGCATTTCCTTCTTTATCTATTTCTACCACTCCATAGGTTCTCGGATCTCTTACATAATAACCAAATATTGTTGCACCTTTTTCTCTTTCACTTACACTTTTAAGTGTTTGAACAAGGTTTTGTCCATAAAATATATTATCTCCCAATATCATCGCTACTCTGTCGTTTCCTATAAATTCTTCTCCTATAATAAAGGCATCAGCTAATCCTCTAGGAGTTTCTTGTACGGCATAGGTTAGATTTAATCCTAATTGCTCTCCTGTTCCAAATAACTCTTTGAACGTCGAAATATCCCTTGGTGTAGATATAATTAATATATCTTTTATATTCGCTAACATTAATACAGATAGAGGATAATAAATCATGGGTTTATCATAAATAGGTAGCATTTGTTTTGATAGAGCTTTTGTTAAAGGGTATAGTCTAGTACCAGAGCCTCCTGCTAATATGATTCCTTTCATATTTTACACCCCTTCTACATACATTTCAGTATAATACTTTTGATATTCACCAGAAGTTACGTTGTTCATCCATTCTCCGTTATCTAAATACCATCTAATAGTATAATTAATACCTTCTTCAAACTTTGTTTCTGGTTCCCAATCTAATTGGTTCTTTATTTTTGTAGGATCAATGGCATACCTTCTATCATGTCCTTTCCTATCTTTTACATACTTGATAAGATTTTCATTAATATGTTCTTTTCGGTAGTCATCATCAGATAATAAATTTCTTAATGCATTAATGATAATTTTCACAATATCTATATTCTGTTTTTCATTATGTCCACCAATATTATAAACTTCTCCTATTTTTCCTTGTTTTATTACTAAATCAATTGCTTTACAATGATCGTCTACATATAGCCAGTCTCGTATATTTTTTCCATCACCATAAATAGGCAAATCCTCTCCTTCTAAGGCATTATTAATCATCAAAGGAATCAACTTTTCTGGGAACTGATAAGCTCCGTAATTATTAGAACATCTTGTAATATTTACAGGCATTTTATAAGTGTCATAATACGCCTTTACCAACATATCTGCTGCTGCTTTACTAGCAGAATAAGGGCTATGGGGGTCTACAGGAGTATTTTCTGTAAAATAACCGTTTTCTTCTAGTGAACCATAGACTTCATCAGTTGAAATTTGTATAAACTTTTTTCCTTCTTTGAACTCGCCTTTGTCTTCCCAGTATTTTTTTGCTATATCTAGTAAAATTTGTGTGCCTAACACATTGGTTTTTACAAACGCTTCTGGACTTTTAATGCTGCGATCCACATGACTTTCTGCCGCAAAGTGTACTACACAATCTATTTCATGTTGCGAAAATATAGTATCTATATCATCCCTATTAGTAATATCCACTCTTTCAAAAATATAATTCCTTCTATCTTCAACGCCTTTTAGGTTTTCTAGATTACCTGCATAGGTTAAACAATCTGCATTGATAATTTTTATATCTTTATCATATTTTCGAAACATATATTGTATAAAATTTGATCCAATAAATCCTGCCCCACCAGTTATTAAATAAGTTTTCAATTTCCCACATCCTTTTTTGCGTTTTATAACTCAATACTCAATTTTGCTTTTTTAAATGTATTAAAGTATCTTATGCACAATTCCAAATAATTTTCTACTATAATAAATTGTTATTTAGAAAAACATTACTCTATAAATACATGATTTTCTAAGCGCTTTATAGATTAAATTTATCTTTTAAAAATATAAACCTTAATAGACAAAACATACTATAACTTTCTAACAAAGCTAGTTTATGGCTATTTTGAAGTAGTCTTTTGCTCTCCTTCTTTAACACCTTCACTTTTAATCACACTAAAGACCGTCTTTAAAAACACTTTCATATCAAAGACCAAGCTCATTCTTTCAACATATTCCCCGTCAAATTTTGCTTTAACATCTATTGGTAATTCATCTCTACCATTAATTTGTGCCCACCCAGTAAGACCTGGAAATATGTCATTTGCACCATATTTATCTCTTTTTTTTATTAAATCATACTGATTCCAAAGAGCTGGTCTTGGACCAATTATACTCATCTCACCTTTTAAGATATTAAGCACTTGCGGAAGCTCATCAAGACTTGTCTTTCTAAGAAACTTACCAACCTTAGTGATAAAAACTTCAGGATTCTGTAACATGTGGGTTGGCATATCCTTAGGTGTATCAGTTCTCATAGTTCTAAACTTTAATATATAGAAATGTGTCTTATTCTTACCTATACGTTTTTGTTTGAAGAATATTGGTCCTTTTGAGTCTATTTTTATAACGACTGCTAAAATTAAAAAGACTGGCGAAAGTATAAGTATTGCTATAAGAGATAAAACAAAATCTAAAACACGTTTAATAACCGGATAAACCTCCATACATTCCCCTCCCATGCTACTTAACTCCATTTAGTCAATTTCTATAATTTTTCTAATATATTCATTACTCTATAACCTAAGCTCTGATATTTCTCATAATCTCTATCATTCGATACAATTAAGAGTCCTTTATTATATTTCAATTGATTCATTTTTTCATCAATAGATATAATATTTTCTTTGAAGTGTAATTCTAGTTCTGTAATAGATGTTTTAGTCAATTGACTTATTTCATCATCTTTAAATACTATGTATAACTTTTCTTCATCTTGTAATTCTTCTAGTTGATTATATAATACGTTTTTTATCTTTTCCTTTGTCTCATGTATTACCGTATAATGATGCTTTATGTACGTATATGTCTTATTTGCCTTTTCCACCATGCCCTTAGGAGTTAGCATATAAGCCACCCTATTAGCTGGTATATTTTCTACTTTTATAAGACCTTCTTTAATCATTTTTTTTAATAGTATATTTATACTTCCTAAAGAAAGCCCTGTCTTTTGTGCCAATTGTCTTTGGGATATATTTTGATTTTCATTAATTTTTTCTAATATAATGTATTCTTTATCCATAGTCCCACCTTGTTTTTAAATCTACAGCGTTCAAATATTGAACGTTGTAGATTTAGTATATAATTATATCAATAATTTGTCAATATATTCTGAGGCTTTCATTTCATTAGTTTATGATATTTTAATATACTTCATAGATAATTACTTTGCGAACTGTAAAGGCTTTATCTGTGTTTCCGTCGTGATAAAATCTTATCTCTTGAGCTCCTGATCCTATATCTTCCGTTGTCTCAAAGGTGAAGCTATAGGTATTATCCTTTATAGCCTGTCCTAGGGGGCTTTGATAAAATTGCATAGATTTTCCATTCCTACTTATGATACGAAATGACATGTAGTTATCTTCTGTGTCACCACTAACTTGCATGCTGATACCATAGGTCCTAGAGGGTTCTAAATTCATTTGTTGTGAAATAAGCATTCCTGCTGCTTCTCCATCATTAGTAATAAGAAGACCACTTTCTGTTATTTCTACTATAATATTTCCTCCCATTGGCTGAGAAATCCTCCACCCATCACTTATGCCATCTCCATCAACATCCAAATCCGGATAAGAAATATAAACCATATCCTCTAACTTCGCCAATTTATCTTTATCATCTATATTCTCTAAAACATACCTCGCTTTAAAAATACCGTCCATTGTCTCTTGATTTAAAACAATTGTTCTTTCTTCCTCAACATTAACTGCCTTCACATCTTCTACTATGCTCACAGCCTTCTCAAACATCTCCACTGCCTTACCCTTTTCTCCTACATCAAGATAATGATTGCCTACAGTTGTATAAGCACTAACTTTAGCTTCATAGTTAGTAGGTCTCATAGGAGCGACTTCTATCATTTTCTCTATATATTCAAACCCTCTATCAAATTCTCCATAGGATAAATAAACCTGTCCTATTTGTTGCAATATATTATCATTGTAAGGAACATATTTCATGGCTGCCTGTAAATTTTCTTCTGCCATTTGGAACCATACCTGCTCTTGATTCTGTTCTCCTACCATGATTTGCAGCTGTGCGATATCAGCTCGGAAGTCTTTGTTAAAAGGATCTCTTGTGATAGCATTTTCTAACAGTGCATAGCCCTTTTCAAAGTCTCCTTCTTGCTGTATCACCCGTATCCCACTGGCTGCTGATTGATGTCCTCCGTAAAAAGAAACGGCGATGAAAATTAAGGGTAGTATCAATACTAGTGGTATTAGAGAATGTATTTGTTTATTAAACTTATTTTTTATTGTTTTATTGATGTCTTTTATTGATTCTACATCTACTAACGCTATCAATCCCCACATCAATAGAGGTATAGACAAGTAAGAGAAGTTAAAGTCTAAGGCACTATGGGTTAACAAAGATAATACCCCAAATAAAATTGTCATCTGCATTAAGTCTTTCTTTTTTATCAACAGGATAAATAAAGCAAGGATGGTTCCTAACAATCCTATCATTAATAATACTCCTGCTATCCCTAGCTCCACTAAGGTTTGTAAAAAATAATTATGGGCTTCAGTACTAAAGTAAGGCTCTGACTGATACTTAGTATAAAGTCCATTCCAAGCTCCTCCACCAGCACCAAAGATAGGGTAGCTTTTAAATATAGTAAAGCTATCTCTATAATAGGCTGTTCGTGTAGTAAAGCTTTGCTGATTTAAATCTAGTACATTAATTCGACTGATTATGTTTTCAGGAATAAATTGATAACTTAGTTTGATATCTTTCACCAATTCTTCTAAATCTGTTAATAACCTTGCTTCATTAAAAGTGACTTTGGTGCCCGGGTATACATTATCAAAGTATATGGCTAATTTTTCTGTATCTTCATTGGTGGTGAAAGGAATGAGAATTTTGCCGTTTTCCTCATTTTCTCCATTCCTGGTTAAAAGGGTATGTTGTTGTCCCTCACCATCAAAGCCATAGACCTTGATCCTCCAGGGCCATTGACCTTCTTCATCGCTAATGGCATCTACATCTATTTGTAAATTATAGTCTTGATTGGCTTCTACGTTTCTAATAATTCTGTGAATTTGGTTATGTCTATCTTCTGTAACATTGGTATTGTCAAAGGTTAGTGGTTTCGTCATATTGAAAGCTGTTGTTATAAGGATAGCAAAAATAACTACAATAGATGCTAAACCTATATAGATCTTTTTCAAGTGCTTATTTTCAAGTTTTTGTATCACGAATTGAAGTCCTGTGTAAATCCCTAAAAACATAGCTATACCTATAACTACTACTAAAACTGCCCTAGGACTTTTCTCTTCTATGTTGGATGTATAGTTGGTGAATGGTTGAAGTAATAACAGACTTGGTAAACCAACCGCTATATAATAGAATATAGTCTTTATTCTCATCGCAGATGGAATAATCCCTAAATAGAGAATAGCGAAAATAGGGAAAAGCACCCATGCTGTTCTAGAATAGGTGAAAATAAAGGTAAATACCATGATAAATCCTGCTGCAGCATAGAGGTTTTTCTTCCATAGTTTTTCTTCTAGAGCTTGCTTTCCTGTCGTTATAAAAAACAAGGTCATAAGAAAAGCTGCCAGTGTGTTAGGGTATTGAAAGGTAGAGGATATACGATTTCCTAGCACTACATCCTGTAGTTTAACGTATCCTGCTGCTCCTAACAGCCCAATGATAGCAGTTCCAACACCGCTTGTTATAAATACATCTAGTATCCAGTTTTTGTACTTTTCTTCCTGAGCGTACTCTTTCACCATCAGATACACGACAAAGAAGTTAGCATATCTTAGTGTGACTCCGATAGCATCCCTTAAGTTTGCCCATTGTTTAAAAACAATAGGAAAGAGGTAGGCTATGATAAAAAATACACCTATATAGTCAAAGGGACTGTTAAATGTGATTTTTTCTCCTTTGGTAATCTTATTGGTTAAGTAAATAATAAATAACCCAAAGGAAAGAATATGGGTGAATAATATTTCTTTCTCAAAAAACAAGCCCTTGAAAAAGGGAGGATAGAATAATAGGATGCATAATAAAGCAAAAACTATCATGCCTTTTCCTTTTGCTTGTGAAGGTAATTTATTTTCAATGGATTTATTTTTTTTCTTAAGTTCTTTTGCTTTCAATGTTAACAACTCCTAAAGGTACTTAAAATTTGAAGTGTAAAATTAATGTGAAATGCTTTTTAGGATGATCCACGCTACGCCAAGGGGACAGTCCCTCGAGCTCACTGGGAAACGT
Source organism: Anaerovirgula multivorans (assembly GCF_900188145.1). Lineage (GTDB taxonomy): Bacteria > Bacillota > Clostridia > Peptostreptococcales > Natronincolaceae > Anaerovirgula > Anaerovirgula multivorans. The sequence goes on from NZ_FZOJ01000010.1 coordinate 25,586, forward strand.
GAGCCAGATGGACAGTCCCCTTGGCTCCGCTAGGCCCCATGGCTCCGCTCCTAAGCCTTGGGGCGGGCATGGAAACCCGTCCCTACATGGCTTTTTCTTTTCCTGATGTCTGCCAGTATTCTATGAAGAAGGCAGCGAATACGCCTATCATTGCCCCCAATACTGCTGCTATGGCTACGTTTAATGCTTTTCTAGGTCCTACAGGTCGCGTAGTTGCAAAGGCTCTTGATATGATAGTAATCGTAGCTTCACCTATTTGTGAGGATTCAGTTACTCTTAGTTCTTCATATTTCTTTACAAAAGCATCGTAAGTGTTTTCAGCTATGTCCACTTTTTGATTGATTAGTCTCTCTTGATGCTTTTTATCCTGTAACTCTACCTGCAATTCTTCAATTTGTTGTTGAATCATAGCCATTTGTGTGTTAACACTACCGATATTTGCTTCTACCTCTGCTAGTTCAATTTTTAGCAGGGTTGCTGAATCTTCTATGATCAACTGCATTCCATTACTAGATTGACTACCCGATTGATTTTGTAAGATGATTTTGTTGGTATCCTTTGATTCTCTTTCTGCTACAGGAATAGCTGCCTTAAGAGCTTCTTGTCGGATCTGTAGGTCGGTTAACCTTGTCTTATATGACGTTATTTGTTCTAGTCTAGCTTCTAACTCCTTCTCTAGCTCAGAAACTCCTCTTGGTTGAGATAAAAATTCCTTTAATTCTTCTAAAGACTCTTCCAGTTTTTCCTTTTCAATCTCCATTTGTGTCTCCACGTATTTTGAAGAGGTGGTGGCATGCTCTTTCGCCTTATCAGATACAAAGGTTACGAAGTTTTCTCCTACCTTATTAACAATCTCTGCAGCTCTTTCTGGATCCGCATGCTGCATTTTGATGGTGATTAGATTGGTATCTTTTGTGGTTTCAAGTGTTATAGCATCTGCTAAGTTTTCAATATCATATTCTTCTTCTAACCCTAAATCCGCTATCGTAGCTCTCATGATTCTAGGAGCTTTTATCTGCTCACGGTAGGTCTCTAATGTCATAGCGGGAAGCTTTGATAGTGAGCTCAATATGTTGTCAATTCCTTCTCCTTGTATTTGAGTAGACTGCAATCTGTCAGCATAATGAGATGCCATTAACACCATTCTTGTCTCGTATACGGGATCTAGCATAAAAAAACTTACAATTCCAGCCATTAATATAGATACTATGGTTATCCCAATAATGAGTGTCTTTCTTTTTAATAAAGTCTCTATGAGTTCCCTCAAGCTTATTTCTTCCATTTCCATTCTATTTCAGCTCCTCTTTTGATCGGTGTTAGTTTTAAGGAATATTTTGGAAAACATAAATAGATTCTACATAAATTTATAAATTCCTTCATTTTTTTCTGAAATTTACTTTATTTGTCGTATCATTAAAAAAGTATGTAGTATTCCCCTTACCATTGTATAAAAGTTTCTTTATTAAATCAATAAATGTAAGAAATAATAATATACTAATTCTTGTAAAATTATGATATATTTTGGCATACATACAAGAAGTGGAGAAGATTGCTCCTCTCCACTGAATATTGCAAGTATTTTATTTAATCATTGATCACCATGATTTTTGTAGCTACAAACACGTCATGTTCATAACTTCCATAAATAAACACTTCATCCTTTCTTGCCAAATATCTTAACTCTCTTTCCTTACCGTCGTCTGTATATATGGTGGTGTCCTTGTTTATATATACGGATATTTCATCATATTTTCTTGTAGAGCTATCATAAATCCTCACTATAATTCTGTCAATGTTATCGTAGATACTTACTATTTCTCCTGTAATCCTATTTCCTGCTGTTGTTTTCTTCCCTTCGATTTCAGTGATTACATTACCTTGAACTTCAATTTCTATATTATGACCTATCCTTAAATCATAAATAGTTGATCTGGTGTCATCAAGGTAAATGCTGACATTGTTGTCCACCTCATAGGTTATTTCATCATCATCCTCATTTATTATTGTTATTTTATTAGGTCTATCAAATGCGATAGATTGAATAATACCTTCATCTTTCTTTTTATTACTGGTCTTGGTACTGGTAGCTGTAATACGGCTTATCTTATTGTTTTTTTCTACGATAAGGCTTACTATATCTCCCCTTACCAGGTCTTCTAAATCTGCCTTCTTTCCATTTCTTCGTACAGTAACGGATTCAGTAATTTCATAATCCTTTATTTCATTATTTGCTACTCTTACTGTAATTTTAAAAGGGTATTTAGCGAAATTTACTGAAGCCTCCAGTATACCAGCAACATCTTGCATATTATTAGAATAACTGACTATTTTTAACGCCCTATCTCCATCGTATATGACTTCAACCTGTGTTTCTTCCTCTAAGTCTTTGAATGTAGCATTTTTATCATCTAGTTGTATGTTGACATGATCACTATTATAAACCTTAAAGGTTTTTCTCTTATTGGTAGTATTGTAATCATCTCTTACAATAATGGTATTGTAGCTTTCGCCTGTTGTTAAATATTCTATAAAACCTTTATATTTATTTGCAGAGGCGTTTATCTCAATTTTAATGAGTTTATTGTTTCCATCAAAAACAAATTTTCCATCTTGCCCTTTAGATAAACTATTGATAACTCTTTTTACTCCATCTACTATTATTTCAGTATTACTTGCTACTTGATATATTTCTATGTTATCACCATCTCGCACGAAAACCGTGTTGGTTTCTATGACTACATAGTCAATGGTACCAAATTTAGTTGTAGTTTTGGTTTCTTCTTGTACGGGTACAGGTACCTCTACCACGATATTTACTGTGTCTAACACATCATATGCTTTAGAGCATATGGAGGCCATTTGTGCCCTTGTGATGGTATTTTTAGGATTAAATTTATTGTTGTTGTCTCCTGAAATAATTTTATTGCTTACTAATAACTGTACATAAGGTAGTGCTGCTGTATCTATCAGTTCCCTATCTATAAAGGTCAAGGGAGATGTAGAACTAACCTGTGCATTTACATCTATAGCTTTTCCTAGATATACTGCCACCTGCTGTCTTGTCGCACTAACCTGTTGTGTTCCCACCATGAGATTACCTAACTCTGCTCCAGTGATAATTCCCTTCTCATAGGCATAGGACACTGCTTCATAGCCCCATTCAGGAATATTATAAGAAGCCATTACGGTTTGATACTTGCTGGTAAAATTCTCTGTGGATTGTAATTTGTTGGTGGCTCTTAGTGTTCTGTATATCATGTGAATCGCCTGTACTCTACTGACGGCGCTCTCTGGTTTGAATACAAGTTTACCTCCTTCTGTCATTCCACTAATAATACTTTTCTCTTCCATTTTTTCAACATGCTGTCTTGCCCAGTGATTTGTGCCCACATCAGCAAAGGTTGCAGCAAAGCTTGTCATAGTGGTTGTCAATAACATTAGCAGCGTAAACATGATTATGACTGATCTTTTCATCCTTTTCATTTGTTCATTATCCCCCTTAGATTTTTTTGAATATTCCCCTTCGGTGTAGTGCTAAGACGCTCGCTTTTATAAAAGTGAGAAACTAAGCACTACATCCTCGAAATAAATCCAACTATAATTCAGCGACAGTAAAAACTCTCTCTGAATTAAGTCTCATTTTATAGTTATTATTCTATATTTTTCCTTAAAATCCTGCATCTATCTACACTTTTTTGATTAATGGTTAATATTACCTAAAGCATCTCATCCGCCAAGGGGACAGTCCCTCTGGCTCACTGAAAAACGCAAGCCACATGGACAGTCCCCTTGGCTCTTGCACTCTATTGGCCTAAATCATCTTGTCTGAAGATAGGAATAAGTTCTTGTCTTATTTCTTTTGGTAATTCCTTTAACGATAATTCTTCAATTTTATTTACTTCTCTAGTATGCCAATTTAGCTTTTCTGCCAGTTCTTTTGTTGTTAGGCTGACATTTTTTCTGAGGTCTTTTATTGTTTTGTTACGGTTAAACCAGTAAAATAGCATGTTATCTCTCCCTACTTGCGCTACGCCGCGGGGACAGTCCCTCTGGCTCGCTGAAAATCGCAAGCCACATGGACAGTCCCCACGGCTCCGCTAATCTCCAGCCTGTATCCTACATTTTTTCAAAGATGGGTTTTAATATAAAATCTTCCCATGGGATGATATAGAGAGTAGGCGTCTCGTCTTCTCTGCCTTCCCAGCCCACAAAGCGATAGCCTTCTTTTGGTAATGCTGTAACCTCTATGGGTATGCCTGTAAAATAACTTCCTTTCCAATGGTTGTCTCTTTCCAGTCCAGGAGTGTTCTTGTCTATGGTGATGGTATTGACTTTTACTGTTCCTTCTTCTATATTTGGTACCTCTATGTTGAAGGTTACTGTTTTGGCTATGCCAAAGTGCTCCATGATTTGCTGTCTCATATTTCTAGGACGTTTCTCAGCAAAGTTTCTCATTACATCAATATTGTTGTTCCATTCCTTGATGCTGTCAAAGTTAACCCAACGTTGAATATTGTATTGCATCTCATGTTCTAGTGCTGATTGCATTTCATTTATTTTGGTGTCAACATTTTCTGAGCTAAAGTTGGTATTCATCACATCTGCAAATCGATTGATGAATTGATTTCTAAATGCTTCGTTTTCTAAAAGAGAACGTAATAAGAATGTATATTCTGGTGCGTTTCTGTCGCTGCCCTTATCTGTAGTGGCCCAATCTAATGTATTGTGGTTGTACATTCCTTGATTCTCTAAATCAAACCCATAATCTGTATCAAACAGCATCCATCGCCATCTTCCATCCTGGCCATAAGGAGCATCTGGCTCGTAGGCATCTGTTTTCAGACGCCAAAACTGTAGATTATTCTGCAGCCAGTCGGTATTGGCAATATAAATACCTGCTATTTGATAGTCTATGAAGTTTTCAATGTCCATTAGGGTTTTTAGGTATTCATAGTTTTTATCTAAGCTTATATCTTGTTCTTCAATAAAGTTTAACATATGAAGATAATGCTCTACATCCTCATTTTGCTCTTTTTCTAGTTTTTTCAATTCTCTTATATCGATCATTACTAGATTGTTTGTATCTACATCATAATTGGTTTCAAAATAATAGCTGTCATATCTTTCTCGTATATTGTGGATGCCCCAGTATTCTCCGTTGATATAAACAACTACTGGACGATAGGCCTGTGTGTCTATCCGGAAATCCTTTACTAATTCATGTATCAATCCATCTCTAAACAAAGTATAGGTCCAGTCGTTTCCAGAGTTTCTTAATATTAGACGTTTAAATTGCTGTAAAGTTCCATTATTTGAAGATTTTTTATGACCTGGAAAAATTTCGTAGTTAAAATAACTTTCTTGATCATAATCTCTTTTAGCATAGATTCTTAAGGTTTTTTGTGCCCAGGCTCTGGTAAAACCTCCATGAATCCGTAGACCTGCCTCCTGTGAAAAGCCTAAGGTTCCATCGGCTTCATAAAACTCTATATGAACAGGTTTTTCCCATTCTGCTCCCTCTTGGTTATAGTTGGCTGGTATATTGCCCAATACCTTTTCATTAGGATTTTTAGCTCTCCATTTATCAAAAGCTTCTCCTAGTATATATATACCCTTTTCATAATCAAAGAGGTTTCCTTTGTCTGTAGTTATAGAAATAACAGGTAAATCAAACCTCTGATCAATATGATCATCTATAAAGTAGGTCTGGGTTGCTATCTGGCTAGGAAGCGCTCCTTCTTTAAATGCCTTTGCACGAACAATTATAGCCTTCTTAAAGTCTCCGGCAGGAGGGTACCATCGGTATCTTTTGTAGCCCCATTCCTCATATAGTTCGTCGCTGGCGGTTTGAATAAAGGATATGGGAATTTCAGGGATTGCGCCTTCTGTAATGATTTGAGCGGAGTTATTTGAAGAAATAATTTGTTCCTCTATTTCAATGAACCCATCATAAAGCAGTGAATCTTCTGTAGGTTCTGAGCCGTCTAAAGTATAATAGATAACAGCATCTTCACTGGCAGTAAGCTCTAAGGTGAACTTGTCTTTATAGAATCCTCCTGTTTTAGAAAAAACTGGGGGCTGTAGTACTGCTGTGTATCCTTCTGTGCCAGCATTGGAAGTGCCCGGCGTAGGTCTATCAAAAAACTGCCATTCTCCACCACCATCAACCGTTCTCCCATAGGATCTATCTCTTGGTATCGCTACCGAATCCACCGTATCAATATTCGTTCCTCCATTCGGTGCTGTGAGAAAGATGGGTTCACCCGCTGAGCTGATGCTAAAATCAGTATGCAATTCTCCACTTACTCCTATTTTATCTTTGCCCGACAGCCATACTAATAAAAACTCTCCTGGTTCTAGTACCACTTTGGGAAATCTCCATTTTGTTAAATTATCGGGGTTATCTGATAAATAATAGCCATGCAGGTTGATCCTTTTTTCTCCTGTGTAGTATAGTTCAATCCAATCACTAAAATCTCCATCTTCATCTCGAATGATGTCCCCATTGGAGGACATGACTTCGTTGATAAATAATGTGCCTTCAACTTTTAGCTTGGGGAGAAAAACTAGTAACCCCAAGATCAATACGAGCAAGCTAAACATTATAATCAATACTTTTTTCTTTTGCATGATTTCCTCCTGTTATATATTAGTGCAGTTTATTGAATAACGCTATTGTTAAATAGTTGTTCATGGTAACAAATAGTATTTTTGCCTTTCTATACTTATAGTAATGCATATTTCTTATTGTTTCAAGAGATTGTTTTTTTAATAAGTTTTAGTTCAACACAAATGATCGACATAGTATGAAAAAAGATATCCTCACAGAAAGGATATCCTTTTTTGATACTATGTGTTTTTAAGAATTATTTACCTGCTCTTTATCTTTTTTCTTTTTATTATGAAACATCATAAATGCTGCTGGAATTACAAGCATTGTCAGTATTGAGGACATCAATAGCCCAAAAATAATAGCATAAGCAAGAGGTGCCCATAGACTTCCTCCGATTAGCGCCATCGGTACTAGTCCGATGACAGTAGTTACCATTCCAATCATAATAGGTCTTAATCTTGTAACACAAGCCTCTATAACTGCTTCTTTGGTGTCCATGCCAGTTTTTGCTAAAACATTGATGTAGTCTAATAGCACAATGCCATTGTTTACAACGACGCCCATCAAACTAACCGTGCCCATGAGAGCCATAAAACCTAGAGGGTAGCCCGTTATCTTAAGGCCCCAGATAACCCCAATAAAGGATAGGGGAATGGTCCCCATAATGATCAATGGCTGTCTTAGATCCATAAACTGAAACATCAGAATCAAATAAATCAAAGCAACAGCTAGTAAAGAGGGTCCTACAAGTGATTCAAAGGCTTCTGTACGATCTTCATTTTCTCCACCGAATTCTAAGGTGTAGTCTTGTGGGACTTCAAAGCCTTCCATTTTTTCTTCTACAATTTTTAATACTTCTGCAGCAGAATACCCTGGTTTTGGATACAGCCCTATCGTAATAGTACGTTCTCTGTCCCGCCTCAAGATACGACTGATGGAAAATTCACTGCCGATATCAGTAACTTGTTGAATTGGCACATTTTTCCCAGTGATTTGTGAAGTCACAAATATATTTTCCAGTACCTGTGCAGTGTTTTTTTCTTCTGTTGGTATCCGTAAAACAACAGGTATATCATCATCGCTATCATCTGGTCGCATTTTTGTAACTTCTAGACCATTGATAGCCATTCTGATGGTTTTGGCAATGTCGTAATTACTGATCCCTACCATGCTGGCTTTATCTTGATGGACATCCACCACCATCTTCAGTACTTCATAGCCGTAATCGTCTTGAACATGCTGCCCCTCTTCGACATCATAAAGTATTTCCTTGACATCATTGGCTATGAGAATCAAAGTATCTACACCCTTACCACTGACTCTTACCTGTACAGGCAATCCCACCGGTATAGCATTTTCTAATTGTTTCACTTCAATTCTAGCGCCTATAATCGTTTCTTCCAATTTTTTTTGTAAGTCCACCATTCCAGCTACTTCACCATTCACTACAAATTGTCCTTTGTTGCTGGCAATTTGGTTGGGAAAAAAAGAAGGATAAAACTTAGGAATACCGTCTCCTACTTTGCTAAGAAAACTATCTACGGTAGCATCCTCTGAAAGGATATCTTCGATTTGTGTAATGATCTCTTTTGTCTTTTCAGCAGATGTTCCCTCCACCAACGTGACATCAACAATATATTGGTCTCTTTCTACGAAAGGAAAAAGCTGCACGCCTAAGCTTGGTATAACCATGCTGCTGGAAACCAATAGTGCTATCGCTAACAAAATCGTAATGATTGGCATTTTCAACGCACTCTTTAGTACAAACTTGTATTGTTTTAAAAAGAAGTTTCTAATGCCATCAAAAGCAGACTTTTTCTTTTCCTTTTTTTCTTCTTTTTTTTCCTTTAAGAAAGTATATCCCATTGCTGGCACAACGGTGAGGGATAGTATAAAAGAACTAAAAAGCGCAACCGTCACCATAATAGGTAAGCTCTTAATAAATTTACCCGCCACACCTTCCATCATCAATAGCGGTAAGAAGGAGGCCACTGTTGTTAAGGTCGATGTCAGAATTGGAATTTTCACTTCGTTGATTCCATAAACAATGGCTTCTTTTTTTGACATTCCCTTAGACAAATAGAGATACATATTGTCGTTAGCCACAATAGCATTCGCTACCAAGAGGCCTAAGCATACGATTAAAGAAGAGATGGATACCTGATGAAGAACAATATCCGTAAATCGCATAAAGGCAAAGGTGGCCATAACCGTAATAGGGATAGCAGAAGATACTACTAGTGCACTTCTAAGACCCATACTGATTAATATAACCGCTACCACCAATAAAATAGCTGATAACAAATTCTTCTCAAAAAGTTTGATAGCACTATTTACATAGTCCGCTTGGTCGGTAACAATGGCAATATGCATATCTTCTGCCAAGCTTTTTTGATATTCATCCAAGAAGTCTCTTATCTCATGACCAATCTTTACAATGTTTTCTCCTTTAGAATATTTTAAACTGATCAATAGGGCTTTTTCCCCATCGCTGCTAACAAAAACATCTCTTTCTCCTTCTACCTGATGCACATCTGCTACATCTTTCAAATAGATGACATTTCCCGATTCTGACATGCCTACAATGGTGTTTTTAATATCATCTAAAGTTTTGTACTCACCTGTAGTACTGACCGCTACCTTGGTATCCCTTAGATCCAAGCTGCCTCCAGGAATATTTACGTTACCTGCCTTTAAAACCGTAGCAATATTGTCGGAGGAGATATTGAGGTTCCTCATCCGTAGAAGATCTAGATTGATTTGTATTTCATCATCAATGTATCCATCGATATCTACTTGAGAAACACCTTCCATTTTTTCTAATCTTTCCTGCAGGTCATCGGCAACCTCCTTCATCTCCTTGTAACTAAAGCGATTACCACTTATAGTAAAGAGCATCCCATAGGTATCGATGAGCTCGGTATCGACTTCAGGCTGCCATGCCTGTTCTGGCAGTTCTACTTCATCTACCTTTCGGCGTAATGTATTCCAAGTATCATCGATCTCTTCGTCACTCAAATCCTCTAACCGTATCGTGATAACACCTACATTGTCTAAAGAATAAGAGGTCATCAATTTAATATTTGGTATTTCTCCAAATTTACTTTCCATTGGTTTGACGATAAACTTTTCAATATCTTCTGGTGTAGCACCGGGATAAATGGTTTTGATAATAGCGCCTGGAGAAACAACTTCAGGATTCTCTTGTCTTTCCATTGTAGTGTAGACGTAAATCCCGCTCAAGAAGATGAAGATAGATAATACCGCAACAATACTACGATGTTCTATGCACCATTTCGTCATTATTCTACAACCTCCACTTTTACTTTATCACCATTTATTAGCCTATAATGGCCCTCAACTACAATTTTTTCTCCATCCTCCAGCCCTTCTAACACTTCGATTTTATCGCCAAACACCTCTCCTAGTACTACGCTTCTTTCCTCTACATACCCTTCTTCTTTATAGACAAATATACTCGCTCCATCAGGATCGTTCATGATGCAATTTGAAGGAATCATAATGGTTGTGACGTTGTCAGTGTTCATGATTACCTTGGCAATCATCCCCGGACGAATTCTATTGTCTTTGTTATCGATCTCTACCTTCACACCAAAGGTTCTTGTCTCTTGATCTGCTATTGTATCAATATTAATAATGCTGCCTTGTAACTCTTTATCAATACCATAGATCAGGACATCTACTTTTTTTCCTATCTTTATCGTATCGATCAATGTATCTGGAACTCCGATCTCCACTTCTAATGTATCTAATCTTCCTAAAACAATCGTCGGATAACCTGCCGCAACAGTCTCCCCTGCTTCAAAAAGTTTCTGAATGACAGTGCCATTGATAGGGCTTTTTAAAACAGTATCTCCCAATTTTGTTTCTGCCACCTCTAAGCTTGTTTTAACTTGCTTCAATTTTGCTTCAGAAATGGCATAGGCATCCAGTGACTCTTGATATTTATTTTCTGCTACCACCAGCTGCGTTTCTACTTCCTCTAGTGTAGTCTTGGGAATGGCACCTTCTTCATAGAGTCTTTTCATTCTATCATATTGGGTGCGAACAAAGTCTAGACTGGCTTGGGCTTGGTTTACCCCAGAATTAATAGCACTGTCAGATTGCCTTTCCACTGCTTCATATTGTGCTAATGCCGCATCCACCCCTAGTTGATAGTCATAAGTTTCTAACGCCGCCAAAACCTGCCCTTCTCTTACCATATCTCCTTCCTCTACATGAATATAATCAATCACACCAGCTGATTTAAAACCTGTTCGAATTAATTGAGCTGGTTTTACATTCCCGCTAATTTCCATTGTTTTTGAATAATTTTCTGTCTCTACTGCCTTAACTTTTACTGGTTTTAGAATTTCTTGCCCCTCATCAGCTAAAGATTTACTGCAGCCCTGCAGTAGCATAGCAGCGATTAAGATTGCTATTAAAGCATATTTTTTATGAAATTTCAAAGTAGTCTCCTCCTTTAAATACACTATCCTTCGATAGTGTGGTTAAGTTATACTAAATGTATAGCTCCTTTAAAGGCAGGCGGACTTCTTAAGCCTATACAATTCCCTTCTATTAGATTCGCGATAACAGAAGGTTGATACGCTTCTAAAAATGTTTTCTTCTTTTGATCCACTATATCATCATCAAATACATCTACAACGATTGATATGTCTTCTCGAAGTTCTGTTATCTCTTTACTGCCTGTTGAGGTTAGAAGAATAGCCTCTTTTTCTACATGAATATTATAATGCGCCAGCATTTCTTTATTTCTATCGATTCTATCTCTAAGAGAATGCCGCAGTTCACCAATTTCTGAAATTACCTTTGGCAAATACGCTATCATTTTCTCGCTTATCATTCCAAAATAATAATGTTTTCGGAAGTCACTCAATCTATTTCTAATAGCCTGTGAGTGGATCCAATCCTTATAATTTTGGTTGTCCTTATGAAGATTACTTTTAGCATGCAATCCCATTACATCTATAGACTTTGCCTCTTCTACTAGAGAAGATATGGGAAACGCTTTCAATGTGAAAATTAAAATTAATGTAAGAATCATGATGCGAAATACTTTCTTTTTCATTAATACAATCTCCCTACTGCATTATATTGCTATTATCGTTTTATAAAATCTACCTTCCAAATCAATATTAACCTTTTTTTTCATACTTTGCAAGTTTTGCTAATATATAACTTTACATTAAGATTGTTTTCACCGCATATACAAATAGAGCAGGCCTCAGGCCCGCCCTCATCATAAATCTTCATTCTTCATCTCTCCTTGAGAGAATATATAAGTCTTTTTATAAAGCAATATCAAGTTCTAATTCTGTAGTTTTCTTACTGCCATCATTTCTAAAGATTTCTAAATACAAAGTCATCTCCTTCGTATCTTCAGGCATAGGTGGAAATTTTATCCATCCAGTAACTCTTTCTTCGTCCCTAATATCATTATACCATTTGGTATCTACAGGATTAGCTGTTCTTTGTAGTTCACTTTGCCTATAGATCTCCTCCTCTGTCTCTATTCTAGCTGCACTTTGGTCTAGCTGTATGGGGTAATTCTTTCTGCCTTCAACTTCTATGTACACAATTGTCTCATTATTATCAAACGATACACTTGTTACAGCGATTCTTCCATCCTCAGCCGTTATATTGATAGGGAGTTTTTGATAATTTTTTTTTCGTTTTTGAGTTTCTTCTGTTTCTGTTTCTGTTTCTTTTTCTTCTTTTTCTTCATCAATATCTATCGCTTTTTCAGAAGGTACTTCTGGTACTATTTCTTCATAATTGATGTAAATCCTATTTGTGGCTTCATCCCATACGACTTCTGCACCCAATTCTTCAGCGACAAATCTTGCAGGGGTATAGACTCTGCCATTGTGAAGTATAACATCATAGCCTTGGGGTAATTCTGTAAATTGATCGTTGAAGTAAAAGCCTATATTGCTTGCTACCCAAGCGGTTATAGGGGTATTGGCAAAAACTAAAGCCGATGACATGATAGATACACCTATAACTATACCTATGATTAAATATCGAATTTTTATGCTAAACAACTTTTTATTTAACATAATTTCACCTCCGATTTTTTTAATTACCTGCTACCCATGGTTTTTGGTAAACAGCTAAAGTTTCTTCATATTTCAAACTGTTATCCAATAGCTGATGCTCTAATTCTGTTACTGTATTTTGTATTTTTTTTGTTTCTAATGGTACCGCCATTCCTAATTCCAGCTTAAGCTCTGTCATTTCAAGGCTTTCTTTTGCTTTTTCTAAGTTGATCTCCAGTATATTCTTTGCTTCCTTTAGTTGTTCCATTGAGTGATATAAGGTTCTTAAAGAATACTCTAGCGTCTCTTTAGCGTTACCAAGGTCTAACTTTGCTGTAGAAACATCAATCTTTTTAGCATTATAAGGATCCTGTCCTGCATTATAGCTATGGAGAGTTACTGCTAATTCAGAAAGTCTTACATTTTGTTCTAATGTCCAAATGCTGGGATTGTTTAATAAAACTCTGTTGACATGATGCTCCAGTGATGATAACTCTTTTTCTTCTTTTTCTTCTACCTCTAAATTGTAGCGCAGGCTCTTATCTAATCCAGTCAAATTATTTAATTCGAGATAAGCACTTTCCAAAGAAATTTTTGAAGCATCTAGTTTTTTTTCTGTTTCTTGATAACTTTTTTGCCTCTGAGTTAATTCAAATCTACCAATAGCTCCATTATTATGTTGTACATTGGCTAGATTAAGCTCTAGCTGGCTGATTTCCTTGGCGTTTTCATCAAGCTGCAGCTGACTTTTAGACAATACTAATTTGTTAAATGCTTTTTTCAGGTTATAAGCCAACCTATCTTCTTCTATTTCTACTTGTTTTTTCTTCATTTGTAGGCCTATATCAGCGCTTACCAACCCTTGCAAAATAGATCTTTCCTGTAAATCTGCTGCTTCACCTGTTCCAATACCTGTTGGTGTATAGTTTTTCTGGTCTGCCACTTCTTTTCTTACAAGTTCACTACGTTCTATTTCCTGTGCTTTTTTCTTAAGTTCTTTACTATTTTTTTTGGCTATTTCAAGGAGTTCTTCATAAGTATATGTTAATGTTTTTTCTTCTTCCTCAACTTGAGTTTCTAATCCATAAACTACAGTGCCAGCAAGAAAAGACATCATCAAAAGTTGAATAAGCATAAATATAGTTGCTTTTTTAAGTCTCATTTTTTTCCTCCTTCCTCCATATCATTATATTCAATATTTATAGTACTATGTAAAAAGAGACTCCCGAAGGAGTCTTCTTTTTATCTTATATCTTTAGTATTTACTATATCTTAGTAAAATGTAACTGTTTGTGTTGCAGCATCCCAGCTATACTCTACATCAAGAGCTTTTGCTAACCAAGCGATTGGTAAGAATGTTCTGCTGCTTGTAATTTCTGGAGCTGCGTCCATAACTACAGGTGTTCCATTTACTAATAATGTTGTGCTTCCAATTGTCATTTGAACAGTTTTGTTACCAAATACAGTTACTGTTCTGCTTTCTGCATTCCATACAACGTTGCTCTTGCTAACGCCTAAAGCTTGAGCTACAGCACTTACTGGTGCGTAAGTTCTGTTGTTTTTCACGTATGGGGCAGCATCTCCACCTGCTGGAATTTGACCAATTGTCAAGCTAACTGAATCTTTTGTAACATCACCAGGAGCTGGTGTAACTACTTTAGCAACTACTGGCTCAGCTACCCATTCTGTTTTGAAAGAAACATCGTACTCGTCCGCGTCCTTCTTAGAATCGTATAGTTCTTCAAAGTTTTGAACAAGTGCGCTTCCGCCTACATATACTTTAAATTCACCTTCTGGTAATGTTCTGTATAAGTCTACTTTTGCATCCGTGATTTCGATTACTGCTGGTTTATCACTTTCTCTTGTTACTCTGAATGTTAAGGATTCTTTGTCAACTTTGACTCTATCGATTCTTAAATCATCTTTACCTTCTGTTACTTTAACAGTAGGTTCATTTCTCCATCTAAAGTCATCTTCAAGTTTAACTACAACAGTTTCGTCCTTCATGAAGGCCCCTGCTACATTTTCACTTAAAGTAATCTTTCCTAATTCTTGGCTTTGAACACCAATTTTTACATCTTTAACTTCTGTTTTTACTTCAATTGGAGCTACTGCTTTTCCAAGCTTAACTTCTTGTTCTTCGTCTAAAGCTTTGCCTGATACTAAAGCTGTAATGTCACCAGTTGCATCACCTTCTACAGATACATGGAAGATAAGCTCTAGTTCGCCTTTTTCACCGCTTTTAATCTTAGGTGTGAATTCAACTTCATTTCTGTTTTTGTTGTAAGAAAATTCACTTGTAGGATCATCCATGTTTTTGCTTTTTTCCACTTCTATCTCTCTGATTTTTACCCAGCTTGGAAACTCAATCTTAGTTGTTCTTTCTAACCAAGAACCCTTGATATCTTCTTTGATGATAAGTTTTTGTAATTCGTGTGCTTCATCTGTTTTGCTTGATTCTAATCTACCAGCTACGATTTCTTTTGCATCGCCATCAGCTTCAACAATTACACCATAATCTTTGTATTTAGCAACTAATAAAGTAGTAGAGTCAATATCTTTACCAGTTACTCTTACATTTACATCTCCAAATTTAGAATCTGAATTGGATTTGATTACTAATCTTTCAATATATATGGTACCTTTAGTACCTGATTTAGTATCAGTTAAGTTTTTGAATTTGATTTCTAAAGTATCATCTTTAAAGTTATATGTCATGTTTTTTGTACTAGAACCTTCTGGAGTAGTCTCAGGCTCATACTTTTCATACCCTCCACGGAATTGAATTGAGTTATATAGATCCAAGTCCTTCCAGTCAAAGTTTCCATTTAATTTTAATGTTACTGTTCTGTCGCCGTTATAAGCACCAGAATTTGTTTCATCAATTACAATTGTTTTTAATTCTTTCTCGCCACTGCCAAAGGTTACAGAATCATCAATAGTTACTATAGCTTTGCCTTCAGCAGATTTAGCAAATACATAGGTACCCGTACTTACAGCAGAATCTACAGATTCGATAGTTACTTTAGCTTCACCTGCATCTGTTATTTCTGCTACCATAGGAATTGTTAACACAGCTTCTCTTTTCTTCGGCACTTCACCCTTCTCATCAAGTTTTGCTTCAAATTCTACGGAAATTGTAGTAGCACTATCTCTGTAGATTTTTACAGAACTTATGTCAGAACTTTTTTTATAGACCTCGGCTATTACAGCCGCACTTGCGATGTTCTTGTTAGCATTGTCTTTCTCGTTTAACCATTCTGCATTCTCTAATTTCAATCTAATTATCTGTTTTTTGTCGCTCCAGTCAGAATCTTTTTCCTCAATTCTTAAAAGTGGAGCATCTTTACTCAAATCAAACTCATGTTCATCTGATACCGTAGGCACAGAATTTATTCTGTTGTCACTAGCAGCAAAAGACATCATTGGTACTAATGAAAGAATCATTACTACCGCTAATAATAAAGCTATTTTTCTTTTCATGCTTTTTCTTCCTCCTTTTATTTTTTATAATGTTTTTTTAATTTCTACTTTAGGATGTTTTTTCTTCAACCCCCCAAAGCATATATTTTAAAGGCTAAAACCTTTAAAAGCTTTTTGAATCAGTAAGTAAATGTAAAATCTAGAAGCAATTAACTGTACAGTCATTATTTACCCACCTGTAGCTACGATTATACCACCTCTTTGTAAATAGGTCAACTTCTGATGGTAGTTTGTAACATAATTGTAAAATTAGTGTTTTCCTCGCTACTAAATTCATTATACACATAATCGCAGCAAAAAACCATTACAAGTATGTTACAAATTCTTTTCGTTTTTTAACAACAGGGTTATTTGTTGGTGTTTTACTTCACACCGCTGCGCCATGGGGACAGTCCCTCGGGCTCACTGGAAAACGTGAGCCAGATGGACAGTCCCCATGGCTCCGCTACTCAGTCCCCTTGTCCTTTTTGTTGCTCAATACACTTTAAAAGATCCTTCACTTTGTTCAGGATGACAATCGAAGTGTTTAGTGTGAGAATAGCACTATATTAGGCAAGGACTTGTTGTCCCACTATCATAATATTCTATGTCCTTTAAAAAATTCCTGCTATTTTTCCAATTTTTATGATATTTTTTTCTGTTTTTTTTGTTATTTCGTAACAGATGCCTTCACAAAGTCTCTAAACAGCGGATGTGGTCTTGTTGGTCTAGACTTAAACTCTGGGTGAAACTGTACTGCTACAAACCATGGGTGATCCTTTAACTCGATCATTTCCACTAATCTTTCGTCAGGAGAGATGCCACAGATGACAAGTCCTGCTTCTGTTAGCTGCTCTCTAAATTCATTGTTATATTCATATCGGTGACGATGTCTTTCATAGATTAGGTCCTCACCATAAGCTTCTCTAGCTTTGGTATCGGCATAAACCT
Source organism: Anaerovirgula multivorans (assembly GCF_900188145.1). GTDB lineage: Bacteria > Bacillota > Clostridia > Peptostreptococcales > Natronincolaceae > Anaerovirgula > Anaerovirgula multivorans. The sequence continues at coordinate 42,674 of NZ_FZOJ01000010.1, forward strand.
TACATGGATATAGTCCTAGACGCATGGTGCCCCCCATATCCTCTACATCTTTTTGATCTGGCATTAAATCGATGACAGGATTCGTCGTTTCAGGGTTTAGCTCTGAGCTGTGGGCATCTGTTAACCCTAGTACGTTTCTAGCATACTCCACTACCGCTAACTGCATTCCTAGACAGATACCTAGTAATGGCACCTTCTTTTCTCGAGCATATTTGATGGCAGTAATTTTTCCTTCGACACCTCGATCTCCAAAGCCTCCAGGGATCAGGATGCCATCTGCTGATTTTAAGAGTTCCTCTACATTCTCTTCATTAACGTCCTCTGAATGTATCCAATCAATATCTACTTTTACATCATTATGAATACCAGCATGGGTTAAAGACTCTGATACAGAAAGATAGGCATCTCTTAGCTCTACATACTTACCTACTAGTGCGATTCTTGTTCTGCCTTTAGGATTCTTATCCTTCACTACGACTTCCTTCCATTGGACTAAGTCAGCCTCTTTAGCCTGTAGGGTTAATCTTTTGATGACGATTTCGTCTAATTTTTCTTCCTTTAGTAATAGAGGTACTTCATATAGGCTTTCGGCATCTAAGTTTTGTACCACATGGCCTGGGTCAAGGTTACAGAAGAGTCCAATCTTGTCCTTCATTTCTTGTGATAGTGGTTTTTCTGTACGGCATACCACAACATCTGGTTGGATACCGATGCTTCTTAGTTCTTTTACGCTATGCTGGGTAGGTTTTGTCTTTAGCTCTCCTGCTTTTCCTAAGTAAGGTACAAGGGTTACATGGATGTACATTACATTTTCTCTACCGGCCTCATATTTAATTTGGCGAATAGCCTCTAGGAAGGGAAGACTTTCGATATCTCCAACGGTTCCTCCTACCTCTGTAATAACCACATCAAAGTTTCCGTCCTTGCCTACACGGTAGATTCTTTCTTTAATCTCGTTGGTGATATGGGGAATCACCTGTACAGTTCCCCCTAGGTAGTCTCCCTTACGTTCTTTGTTGATGACGGCGGAGTAAACTTTACCAGAGGTTACACTGCTGAACTTGGTTAGGTTAATGTCGATGAATCTTTCATAGTGACCTAAGTCTAGGTCTGTCTCGGCACCATCCTCTGTCACAAATACTTCTCCATGCTGATAGGGGCTCATGGTACCGGGATCAATGTTTAGATAGGGGTCAAATTTTTGAATGGTTACTTTTAATCCTCTGCTTTTTAAAAGCTGTCCTAGTGAGGCAGCAGTGATGCCTTTTCCTAAGGAGGACACTACCCCTCCTGTGATAAAGATGTATTTTGTTGACATATGGTTTCATCCTTTCCTATATAAATCAATTTAAATTATGATATATACCATGGGACATGGGGCAGGTAAACTGTCCCCTTATCCCTTTATATACTTGATCTTCCGTTCTGTTCTCGCTACGCCATGCTTATTTTCGCTACGCCACGGGGACAGTCCCTCGGGCTCACTGGGAAACGTGAGCCAGATGGACAGTCCCCATGGCTTCGCTGGGGAACATAAACCAGATGGACAGTCCCCGTGGCTTCGTGCAGTCGCCGCGTCTCCCCTCAATTCTCCAAGTGTCATTTCACCCTCAGCTTTACCGAAAAGTGAGAGAGACATTCCGAAAATCCCCATGGTAAAAATAGTAAAATCACAACAAAAAAAGAGAAGGGTCACCTATATAAGGGGTGACCTTCTTGAGGGCACCCTAACTGGGTGCTTATTTTTCTTATGCATAACAACTATAGTAGTTTATCCTACATTTAGTTATTATGTCAATATCTAATTTTCTTAATACATCAATTTTTATCATTGCTTTATTATTGTACATAACAAAAAGGGAAGGGTCACCCTAAAAGGGGAAGAGAAATGCTACCTTCCCCCTTTAATGACCCTTATTTCTAATTCTTGTTTTTCTACTTGATCTGTTAAGTAATCTACTTTCGTTTCTATCCTTTTGCTAATTTCTGTGTTTTGTACATATCCGTCAAAGAGAACATCGATTTTATCAATCACTTGGTTCTCTACTTTTGTCTCTAGTTTCGTTAATCGACCCTCTACACCAGTCAACCTCTTGCTGTTTTCTTTGACTTCACCTTTCAAACCATTTACTTCGCCTTTGACTTCTTGTAATTCACCATAAATCTTTTCTAACATTAGAAACATCTTTTCTTCCAATGCAGGCGACCCCCTTTCATACCCATCATTAGACAAATAGCTTTTCCCCCAATCCATGCATCACAAGGGGACAGCTCTAGGGGAAATTGAAATGTAAAATAGATAATTTGTCTTATATACTTTATCATTATATCTTTTTTCTATATTTTTTTTCAAGCTATTTTTGATTTAATAATTTAAGATTCTTTCTCTATAATCATAACGTATATCTTTTTGTAGGTAGTTGATTAATCTTGTCAGCATATCCACTGCCTCTGTTTTAGTTAAAGCTCTGTTGGGTTGGAAATAATCGTTGGTGTTACCTTCCAGTAATTCCAGTTCTGTAGCTAAGTAGATGGCATCTCTTGCCCAAAGGGGAATGCTTGGGTCATCTCTATAGCCAGTGGAGTATTGCTGAATAGGGGCTAGGTTTTCAAAGCCTATAGCCTTGATGATAGCTACCACTGCCTCTGCCTTGGTAATGCTTTGGTTAGGCATAAAGTGATCTTGTCCTATGCCTTTCATAATACCCTTTTCAAATACAGCTTCAATATAAGGTTGGTTCGGGTCCACAGCAGGTACGTCTACAAAGAGTGTAGAAGGTTCCTGAGCTTGGATGGTTCTTCTTCTGGTTGTTTCCTCCTGTTGTTTCTCTATCCCTAGAATTACCCCTAATGCCCTGGCAAACTCTCCTCTACTCATGGGGAGGGATGGACCAAAGTTACTACCGCTGGGGTACAGGGCCTCTAGACTGGCTAGGAGTAATATATCCTTTTCTGCTGCATGACCAGAGATATCTGTTAATGTCGGGATGCTAAGTCGCTTGTTTATCGGATTGGTATCCAGGGTGAAGCTGCTGGAGCTAGAATTTCTTCCCCTTAAAACACTACCGTCCTCAGCTACGCGTGGTAGGTCATAGCTGTATTTTACAATGTTTTCTTCCTTTTCTGTTATTAGGTAGCCTCCCCTAAAGCTGATTTGTGTAGGCGTATTGGCTTCATAATGGTAGTCCTTGGTACGATTATGAACTACATTTACTTCTGCTGTTCCTTCCCAAGAAACGTCTTCTCCCCCATTATCTGCATTATTGATTCTTCTATTGTATTCAATAAAGTGGACTATACTTTGGGTATTGGTAGCTCCCCAGTTGTGGTCATATCCCACCACCGTTCCTTGAGATTCTACGTTTACAGTGCCTTGGTTTTTATTGATGGTGTAGGTTTTTCTTCCGTCCCAGTTGCCAGCAAAATAGGTGGCCCCTGGCTTTTCATGAAAGACCATGGCTTTACTCCAAGGATACTGTTCTTCATCAGTTTCATATCTAACGCCGTTGGCATTGATGGTTTCCTTATATTTATCTAGGGTTAATACCTCTTGTTTTTGATCCTTTCCGTCGGTGGTTGTTTCCCTTGTTAAGGTAACATTTCTTGTCAAGGTTGTATTCATTTTAGGATTGGCCAATTTTCTATAGGTATAGGTGATGCGGTCTCCATGGTCTCTGATGGTTACTGTTCCCTCCAATACAATGGGTTCTCCCGTGATAAAAATCACCTCTTTGTAGGTGGTTTGATTTTGTATGCCCCCTTCATAGCCGGGGATTTCTAAGGCATAGCTTTGTGTAATAAAGGATAGTATTAGTAGGAACATTAATAGGATTTGGGTTGTTCTTTTTTTCATGTTTTTTCCCCCTTAGAGTATTCGGGCGGGGGAACCCCGCCCCTACATGGTTGCTGTACTACGCCACAGGGACAGTCCCTCCGGCACACTGAGAAACGTGTGCCATATGGACAGTCCCCATGGCTTCGTTCCCGTGGCTCTGTTAGTTGGAGGGAAAGGATTTAAGCTCCTTAACCCTTAACTAACTAGCTCCTTCTATATATCTTACTGTTCTACTATAATGACGTAGGCATCATCGCCGGTGGAGACATTTTTGCTTTTCACTACATAGGCTTTTGCCTTACTTCTCAACTTATGAAGCTCATCTTTGTTGATTGGTGTGTCATTTAGAAGAATAACTGCCCTATCTGTGCTGATGGTTTCACCCGTTCTAGATGTCTCCCAACGTTTGTTGAGGCTGTTCCAGAGTTTTACATTGTTTAACGTAATGGTTTCATTGTCTATATTGATATCTCCAATTTCACCTATAGCACTGTGTTCGATATGAAGTTTTCCTCCCTCATGGATAGCTTTAGGCGTCAAGTTCAGTGCCAGTACCTCTTCATAGGTTTCCCCATCCATATCGGTTTCTCTTACAACGAAATAAGCACCTTTTCCTAGGTAGAAGTTGTTTTCTATGCGTCTACGAAGTTCTCTGTCCTCTATGTCCTCAGGATCAATGAAACGTGTATCAATAAAGTAAGTAGATTCTATTTCCTTCTTTAGCTCGCTATCAAAGATAAAGGTATCCTCTGATAAAGTTAGTCTTCTTCTTCCAGAAGTTTCTGTCCACTGGTTATCTTCTAACTTCAGATAATCCAATCGATAGCCTAGTCTTCCCAAGGTAATGCCGTAGTCATAGATATCCGCCACAGTACCTCTGTAGATCACTAATCGTGTTTGGTCGATGCGTTCCTCCAGCATGCCGGTGTATTCGATGGAGACAAAGGAGGCATTTCGGTTGCCTCTGGCAACATCCCCTACTACATGTACTGTTTGTTTTAAATCTAGATTCAGCATATCCACCAAGCGATTGTTTTGTACTACGATGGTTCCTTCATGGAAGGTAAAGCCTACATTGTCTACCACCATTCTGCTGGTACCGTATTGAATATCGCTGATGGTACTTTGGTGTAGTGTGGAGGAACCTTGTTTTAATAGTAGTTTTGCTATTCTTGGTACCCCATAGCTGTTTTCCACCGCCACATAGGCCTCTTGATCCTTTCTGCTGCTTAAATCCTTCAAGGAAACCTTTGTTGACCCTTCGTATAAGAGGTCTCCCTCTGCCTTTAGCTTCACCTGATCTTGAGAGTATTTTGTCCATTTTCCCTGTTGATAGGTGTAAACATTTTTAAGAATGACTTCTTTGTTTCTTTGGTCTATCTGTTCTATCTGTCCTCGATAAATGCCATCAAGATGTCGTTCGTGATCTTCCACCCTGATGGTGGCGATATCTGGACTATAGATATCATCGAAGAAAAGCATTACCCTATCGCCGGTCTTTATCTCAAACAGATTGGCGGGTCTTTCACTTCTCAATATACGGGTATTGGTAGTTATTTTATATCTTTCTCTATTGCCACCATGATTTATCTCTACTGTATCACTGCTGATAAACAGCACATCTCCCACTTTGACTCGGGTGCCAGGAGGGATATAACCATGTCGGTCTGGGTCTTCCTCCAAATAGCCTTGGATATCAGTGATCTTATTGTTCTTTAGGGTTACTGCCACCTCCATGCCGTATAGCAGATCTGCTAAAGAGGTATCTTTGCCATTAATTTGTATTTTGGCGGCTGGCTGTGTCTGTAAGATATGTCGTTTATTTTGAAAATCTGTCATAATCAACTGTTGATTTGCAGTATCAATGGTTTCTATAAAACCCTCCAGTTCAGTCATAGGTTGGGTATCTACTGCTCCATAGATGACTTCATTGTTCTGATTGATATAGTAACGAATCCAGTCTCCCTTTCGCAGCGTATTGGATAGCCCTAATGTCCCTTGTTTTTGCACGGGAAAATCATGTTTGGAGGTTCTCGTTCCATCTTTGAAGATTCCCGTTACAATGAGGTTTTTACTATTGTCATCATTGTTGATGGTAAATACCTTTTTCCCTGCTCCTTCATGCTGCAGGTCCTCTATGGAAAGAATTTCTCCTTCCTTTTTTATGAGTCCCCTTGTTTCTAATAACTCCTCTTGCACTTTGGTTATCATACGGGCCATTTCTCCCCTTGTCACCGATTGTCTAGGGGAAAAGTTGGTATCGGAGGTACCAGACATGATTTCCTTTTGGAGTATTGCCTCTACTAAAGGAAGCTTCTCTGTATCTATTTGTGTCCTATCGTTGAATTGATTAATCTTCAGCATATTGTTGGCGTATAGACCTTCTAGATTCAAGGCTCTAGCCATCCATGCTGCCATTTGCTGGCGACTTACAGGCTGCCCCCATGTGGCTCTAGTCTCCAACTGATCTCTAATTTGGTTTTGAAGATTGGTTAATTCTGCTGGAGTTAAGTCTCTGTCTTCATAGGCAGTCATACGATCATCTACCTGTTCCTGTAGATTTTCTATCTGCTGTGGAGTCAGGTTCGTGATTTGATTGGCTTCCTGAGGTGTCACGATACCATTTTGCAATGCCACCTGTAGGTATCCCTTTCCCCAGTGATCAGCTGTACTTAGTATGACAATATTCCGTTGGTTTGCTGGTGCCTGTTGTTCTCCTAACCGCTGAGCTTCTTCCTCCAGACCCATGGCCTTTACCAAGGTGGTCAACCCCTCTAGACGACTTAAGGAGTTATTTGGTTGAAACTGCTGGTTTGCAGCTGCCGTCATAAGAGATAGAGCAGCCGCTTCTTGGATAGCTGTCTTTCCCCAGTGGTTTTCTATATCATTAAATTGTATGTTTTGATACAGCTTTTCCCCATTTTCCAAGCCGTTGTAGGTAGGATGAGGGGTTAGTGCCTCCAATCCAAAGGCTTGGTAAGGAATAAGCTGTAGTAGGATAATCGTTATTAACACAATGGATATTTTTTTGTATGGGGATAGCATAGTAGCCCTCCTCTTTCTTAAGTTTCAGGTTGAATATAACCACCTTACGCCACGGGGACAGTCCCCATGACTCCATGCAAGACAAGGGGACGTTTCGTTTGTCATGTTTTTGTGCTCCGCTACGCCATGGGGACAGTCCCTCAGTCTTGCTGAAAACCTAGCAAGACAGTTGGACAGTCCCCATGGCTCTGCTAATCCCCTTGTTCTCTCTTACTACAGGCGTGGAAACCACGCCCCTACATATCTTTTTTATCTATCGGCAATCAGCATAAATTTTGCTGGTTCCTGTACAGTGGCTGCACTGCCGTTTCTTTGTCTGGTAAATTCGTGTTTAGATGGATCATATTTTCCTACAAATAGTTTGCTGCTGTCGACATTTGGATAAGCCTTAGCATCAAAGGTCATGGATAAATTTCCACTTTGCAGCATTTGTCTAATGGTGGAGCTATTTTTGCCTGCCTGTAGGTTAAAGTCTACACTGTAGATACCAGAAGCCCTTCTCTGTGTTCTTTCAACCGCTGAGTATAATCCCTCTGCTTCTTGTCCAGTTACTCTTTCAAAGGTAACCTGTACGTGAGCGTCCTCTAGGTTGCCGCTGGCCCCCTGTATTACTTCACGGGTGTAAAGATTTTTAGGGCTAAAGGTAAAACTTGCCTTTCCGTCAGTGATCGTGATGTTTCTATTTAATGAGGATAACAAGGATACTGGGATTGCTACGACAAACTTGTTATGGTTATTGTATTGGCTTAAAGAGAAATCGATGGTGTAAGCAGAAGTACCGGTGCCGATCTGTTCTGTACCAATGGTCTTTACAAGAACTCCATCCACGATCTCTTCTTTTCCTTCCTTCTTCAGTTTGTCATCTGCCTTTTCAAGCTCCTCCAATTTATCCTTTAGCTTATCATCTTCGCTTGGGCTTAAGGTTCTAACTCTGACCTCTGCAAACTCTAAGGCACTGCCATAGCGGTTCAAAGCTCTTACCATAAAATCATAACGGGTACTAGGTTCTAGTCCTCTTACCAAAAACTCCGCTCCTTGGGTATCCCCTACAAAGCTGTAGCTGCTGTCGCTGGATCTTTTCGCATAAATTTCATATTTATCTGCTGCGTTTAATACTTCAGGTGCTGAGTCAGACCATATCAATTGTACGGTGGATTCAAATCCCGGGATGGCCTCTAGTACTAGAGGTTTTATTGGGACTGGAATCTCATGCTTGAAATCATCATATTCCTTAGAAACACCACCATCAGGGTTAATAATGATAATACTGCTGCTTTCCAAGTCAAAGGCTTCAGGGAATTTCACCTTAAGGGTCTCAGCATTTTCTACGGTTACAGAGGTTGCAAGTATCCCCCCAACAACCGTTACATTCTTGTTTTTCCCTTCATTGTCAACTCCTCTAATTCCTGTACCATGTACTACCATACCATCTGTCTTATCATTTTCGTTAATAACTTTTCCCCCGATTACCACCTTTGCACCTGGTAAAAACATTTTACCAGTGATGGTAACCTCTGTTTCAGTATCGTTAGTAAATAACTTAGTTGGATTCACCGATGTAATCTCTGGTTCGCTAATATAGGTGAAGCCATCTGTTTCTATGGCTCGACCATAATCAAAATTCACCACTTCTACTGTTTGGGTACCTAATTTTCCTTTTGGGACCTTCACCTCTAAGGTGTTATAGTCAATATAGGTTACATCTGTTTGTGCTACTGGGATGCCTCCTATAAATACTCTTACATCCTTCTTAGCTCCTAGAGAATCTTCATCTTTAAACTCATTTCCCTTAATGGTAATCTTTGTGCCACCAGAGATAGGTCCTTTGTTGGGATCTATTGAACTAATGGTAGGACTACTACCCTCTACAATGTATTGGAAGTAATAGGGTCGTCGATTGCTTCCCTCTGGTACCACATCACCATAACCGGTACCGCCATCTTCGTTTTTTACCATAATTCTTAAATAAGGACCTACTGTCCCATCAGCTGCTTCAGGGACTGTGATAATTAATTCATCATCATTTAGCCCCCTGCTTCTAATCTCTGCTTCTTTGTCTCCTATATAGACCTTCACTCCTGCCCTAAAGTTTTGTCCCTCGATAATCAAAGGAGAGCCTCCTTTAGGGGCGCCATTAGCAACACTAATCTCTGATGGTATTCCTTCCACATTTACCCCATCCACATCAGTAGTAGGTATAATCTGTGTAATGATAGGTGGTCGATAGGGACTGGTATAGGTGAAGTCTCCAGAAACGTTGGTGCCATCATGGTTATAAACTGTTAGTTTTATTTTTCCTGTGGCAGCAGCAGGGGGTATTTTTAAGACGATTCTTTCAGAACCCTCTACCCGCTGGACAATTCCGAGTCTTCTTGTAACCACTAATTCCGAACCATTCAATTCTACCTTTACCTTCTCATCTCCCCACACTTCCTTATCTGGTTCTCCTTGTTCCTGAGCTATGGTTTTCCAAGGTAAACGGAATATTTGAAAATCATCATCCGGAAGGTCGAAACTGCTGCTTCTTGTGGTTTCTCCCTCTACAAAAACATTTAAACGATTTTCGTCAGGGTTTTGTGGATCGAAATTTTTATAATAAAGCTTGATGTTTTCATCTGGAGCAAAGGCATTGTAGTGTACAATAATATCTCCTACCTTAACAGTAGCCTGCCCCGATAATATATCCTGTTTTCCAATTTCATTTCCAAAGACAACATGTAATCCTCTTTCAACAAAATCCTTTCCTATAATGGTGATTTCTCCACCACCTAAAAGGCTACCTTGGTTAGGAAGAATTTGAGTAATGGTTGGTTTTCTTGAAACATATTCAAATCCATTTTTTAAGGTGGCAGTGGCCCCATCATAGTTAATCACTGTAACATCCACTTTGCCAGCTGGATTTGCAGGAGTACTTTCAACAATAATCATATCTGAGGTTTTTGTTCCCTCACCAGTATCATTTGGAGAGAGCACAAAGGTTACATCCTCTGGTTTCACTTTGATTCCGCCAAAATACACATCTGGTTTTACCATACCTCCTGCATATACGCTGCCCGTAACACTTCTAAAGTTTTCTCCTGAAATTAAAATTCTATCTCCACCTGCTGTATTTCCTGTGTTTGGACTGAGTTTTGTAATCTTAGGTGTATACCCTGGATTTACATAGGTGTAACCATCATATTTTGTAAAGGAACCATTGTCAGGATTTATCACTGTCACTGGAACAATTGCCTTGTTGTTATCCTGAAGGTTGTTGGGATAGGCTGGAACATAAACCCATAGGGTTTGTCCAACATTGCTTCTGCGATAAACCTGAGCCTCTTGTGTGCCAAAGTATACTTTCACTCCTTCTACGAAGTCTCTTCCTTCTATTTGCACAATGTTGCCGCCTCTATAATCTCCCAAAGTAGGTGTGATCGAGGTAATCGTAGGCTTTTTCGCTACGTCTATAAATCTAAACCCTTTAGTTAAAGTATGTTTTCCAAGGTCAGGGTTAAGCACTGTTATATCTAACCATTCATTCATAAAGAAGGGTTTTGAACTATCTTTGGGATCCGGTACAATCATATAGATGGTTTTATCGTCTATAACAGCTATGTTGGATCCGTAGGTTAAAATAGGATTTCCATTGTCGTCTCTAATGGTCTCTCCCGTAACTGGATGAACAAAAGCCGTAGCGTTACCTGTTATTGGAGAATAGCTCTTGTTAACATCTTTACCATCTATAAGCACTGTGCTGCCTTTTTTAAACTCTTCTGTTTGTCCCTGTGAATCTGCTTTGTAAAAACCGCTTCCTTTAATAATAACAAGACTGTCTTTTCCTGCTTCATTGGGAATAACTTTCTCAATATATGGACTACTATAGGTACGGATAAACTCAAACGGGTGACTAGCCATACCTCCCGTTGCAGGAATAATGATTTGTAAAAAGGTTTTTCCAGCTCTTCCATCAGGAGCGTTAAATTGTATGGTTCCTGCTGCTACATTAATAACAGGGTTTTGCACAATCTCTCCGTCTACACTGATAATCATGTTTTGTTGAAAGTTGCTTCCAGTTACCGTCACTTTTTCTCTGCTGCCTACTGGCACCTTGTCAGGTATTACTGAGGTAATTGTTGGTTCTATACTAGCCTTAGGCAGATATTCAAAAGCGTTTTGTTTGGTACCAGCAGTTCCTAATTCTCCTGATGCAGTAGGATTTCTTATTATTACATCCGCCGCACCTGTATAATAACCTCTTATGTCATCTCCTGGAATTGTAAGTTTGATTCGGGTTCCACTGGTACGGAGCTGACCCTCTACCACATTCCCATTTTGATCTAGAACTGTCATAGATACATAGTTTTCTGTTCTATCAATCAAGTCACCATTGCTGTTATAACCATAAAAAATATTGTCATCATTTGTATTATCATAGTTCCCATCGGATGTGTCACTATAAAACATACCCTTTTCATTAATTACTTTATATCTTCCATTTTTTCCAATAATTATGGTAGGATAGTATGTTTCTCCTCCAACATGTCGAACATTAAAGTTCTGTCCTTCTATGGTTACTACTATATCTTTGTCATAGGCACCTTGACTTGGTATAATATTGGTGATAACAGGGGTTGTTTCATCGGCAATAAAATTATAATATACGGTCTCTGCGGCTACAGAGGGTGCCTGTTCCACCACATATTCCAGTTCATTGTCAGGATCAGATCCACTAACCAGTACGGTTTCTGTTCGAACCCTTACAGTGGCATTACCTGCGGTCCCTACAGCAGCGGTTATGGCAGTCATATCCGTTGTTAAAGGCAAATCCGAAAGTTTAACCGGGTTTCCAGGCAACCCAGAAATCCCCGTAATTTCTGCTGGCAGTCCAATCGTAAGGGAAATTCTACGTTCAATAAAGTGTGTACTTCCGTCCTTCTCAAATTCGTATTGAATAAATAATAAGTTTGAATTTTGTGCTGCTTCAGTTTTAAAAGGGGTATGCTTTAAGGTGTCTTTTGTTGCTATTCGTACAGTGACCTCTGTATCTTGATTAATACCCTCTAGGTTGTGTATCGCTACAGCATTTCTTATGTTAATAAAATCTATATTGTTCCTTCTTCCTACTGGTCCGGATGTAGGCAATGTGCTTATTACCCTCAATCTTGGATAGTCTGCGGTATAATAATAAAAGGTTTTATTGTGCACATAGATATCTCCAAGATAGTTTTGAATGATAATCTGTTTTGGTCCCTCCACCGCCATCTGGGGAACAATGACCTCTAAACCCTTTTTGTCTACCCCGTTCTCCGTGTAGGTAAAAGTACCGTCCCTACCTTCAGCAACCACAATATTTCTAGGTGCTTCTACCCCACCGATATACACCTTAGTCTGAGGATTAATCAGTTCGTTGTATTTTGGTACTTTTATCCTTACTAAAGTTCCTTGGGTACCCTTCAAGGGGGAGATATCTATTTCATCAACCTCTCCAAGATCCAAAGGTCTGATGATACTGATTGCATTTTCCAATCGATACCGCATGGTAACAGTCCCTAAGCTCTTTTCTAGAATTATTCTCATGTTGTTGCCTATAGGCACACTTGCTTGTCCTGTATCCACAGTTACAGTATTATCTACAACATTATAACTGTTTACCTTGCTGGGGGATCCAGTCCCTTGAATCCAAAGAGAATAGTCTGAGAAATTAGAGAAGTTTGTTCCCTCTAATGTCATGATATTACCAGCTTCTTTTATAACATTGGCAGGCCAATCAGGAGGATCTATCCACTGATTCCCATTATGAATCCTGTTAATGGCGGGAAGGTTCTCACTGGGAATTTTAAAGGTATTCGTAGGTATGTAATCAACTTCTACTCCGTCATAAACGATACCAAGCTTAATATCTTTATCTAAAACCTGTCCAAAAAAGCCTGTCAAAGTGGTGATATTCTCCGCCACCAAGTTGCTATCGTCCAATACAGTCCATTGGGCTGGACCGATTGTTCGTGCTACTTGATATGGGTCTGGAGATGAATTTATTTCTCTCACTCGGATAGCCTGTATCTGTCTAACATTGTATCCATTAAAAATAACTCGATAGGAGCTAACTTTTTGGTCATTCACTACACTAACAATTTCTTCTATCTCTATGCTGTCAATACTAGGGGGTATATCGGCATAACTATACTCCATAAACCCAACTCCTGGTATCAATTGCATTATCATAGCCATTAATAATATAATTGCCATTTTTCTCCGCATTTTTATCCCTCCGTCTATCTACCTTTATATTCTTTTATCGGCAAAATTCGCCATAATATTCAGTAGAATATTTTTCCATAATTAATTATGGTAATTATACCATATATTTCTTATATTTCCTTCCTTTCTATTTTAATTGTAATAAAAATGAAAAATATGTAGCAATAGGTCGTAAGTAGTGAAGGTAAGTAATGGAAAAAAAGCTATAGTTTTCTTGGCTTTTCTCCGATATAATTATATAGAAGATAATAAAGAAGGGAGTACTGTCAATGAAGCGAAAAATATGTCTTTTGTTAAGTGTGCTTTTCATCCTCCTGGCCTTTCAACCTTTTGTCTATGGACAGAGTTATCGTAGAAATATTACAGGAGAATTTAGCAATATACAACTTAACATAAATAATACTTCCATACCACTGGTTCGGGAGCCCTTTATTTATGAAGGGGAGGTTTATGTACCGATTAAAGACCTATCCCAATGGCTCTATCTCAATAGCCAGTATGATGCCACAAATAATATAGTCAAGATTAGTACTGGCGATATATTGCAGGACGCCAATGCTAGGACTTTAGCAGGAAATTTACTGCAGAAGGATTATGAAATCCAAGTTTTAAACCAACAGCTGCAGGAGAAAGATGAGGTTCTAAATGGGGAGACAGGGCTTCCCTATAAGAAAATAGACTCTGTAAAGGAAATGGAAACCTATCTACAGGATTATTTTGGGAAGTTCTATGGAATTTCTATGACCATAGATTTCCGTCACGATAGTAGTTATCGTTATCGTCTCTATATTACTCTCCCCAGTGGAGACAGTAGTTACTTTAATGATCTCTCCAGAAGAGTAGTTGAGAAATGGTTAGATGATATTTTATATACTGTAAGACATCTCTATGATGATAGCGCTCGTATCGATGGTTATATCCGCGATAATGCTTCTCCCTACAGAACCCATGTTTCCTTTGATACCAGCGGAGATCGTCTCAACTATAGTTTTGATTCCTCTACCTCCAGCAGTAACCGCAGTAATAGCAATCGTATCGATATAGATGAAGCGAGATTGGAGAAGCATTTAAAAAAGAATCTACCTACCTACAGCAGTGTAGACTTTGACTATAAAGTAAATGCCAATCGCCACGATATTGATTTGATTGTATATTTTGATGATGAAAACTTCTATGACTGGAGCACTACTACCCAGCGAAACTATTTGGATCGCCTAGAAAGAGTGCTTCGAAGTTACGATGGACCAATAGATGCTTATGGTAAGATTATTAACAGCGATACCGAAGAAGAGGTTGTTCTTTTTGATTTTTTAGATAACAAAACAGATGATGATTATACCTCTAAAAGGCCCTCCTCTACCATAAAGACAGAGACCAAGGTGGTGGAACAAAATCCAGTGGTGAAGCGAACTGTTGCCGCTTGGTTTAGCCATGCTGGTCTAGAAATTGACGGCACTTCCTTTACTATGTTAAAGGAGCCCTTTATGGTTGATGAAGAGATCTATATGCCTATCACAGATTTAGGAGATGCTCTCTATTGGGTATTTGAATATCTTCCAGAGGAAAGCCTCCTGAAGATAACTGATAGCAATTTCGCTAGTAAAAATTACTTAGCCTTTGGAGGAAATCTCTTAGACCAAAGAGATGAAACAAAGACAAAGCTTGAAAAAGATTTGGAGATCAAAAAGGAAGAAATGGAAAGAAATCAAAAGGCAGCTTATCCTTATAGAAATATTCTTTCCATATCTAAAATGCAAGGCTACTTAAGAGATTATTTTGAGGACTTTGAGGGAATTGAGATGAATATTTCTCTCAGCCATTCTAGGGACAGTAGCTATCGCCTCAGTATTACCTATCCAAGTAAAGTCTTTGATGATTTTGAT
The DNA here is from genome assembly GCF_900188145.1 of Anaerovirgula multivorans. Classification (GTDB taxonomy): domain Bacteria; phylum Bacillota; class Clostridia; order Peptostreptococcales; family Natronincolaceae; genus Anaerovirgula; species Anaerovirgula multivorans. Next base: position 57,677 of record NZ_FZOJ01000010.1, read on the forward strand.
GGTATTAAGAGAAGTACTATAGAAAATTGGATAGAGGACATGTTTGATGCTATAAAAGAGTTGTATGATCCCTATGCTGACATCAGCGGTTCTATCCGTAACACACCTTCCAGTAAGGATTATACTTATATTCTTTTTGATACAATAGATGGCAAGCTTGACTTTGATTTTGAGGATCATGGTGATCAAGGCAGCTCCTCTCAAAAGGTTGATACAGCAAAACTAGAAAAGGCATTGGATAAACATCTGTATCGTTTTAGAAGTGTCAGCTTCCGCTATGAGGTAGTGGCAAACCGCAAGGATGTTGATTTAACGATCACTTGTAATACTGATATCTTCTATCGATGGGATTTAGAGGATAAGATGGATTATCTAAAAGATCTTAAGGAGGAAATCTATGATGTCTATGATGGTATCTCTGTCAATGGCAGAATCCTAAATACAGGTAAAACCAATGAAATCTTCCGCTTTAGTATAGAGAAGGGCAATATTCGTTCCTATGATTTACTACAGGATATGGAAAAGTACTTAAATAAAAATTATGGAACCTTTGATAGTAGTTTCGATTTCACTTATAAGCTCTCTGAAAAAAGCAACCGCCTTGATGTGAAACTAGAGGGAGATTTCTTCCAAGAAGAAAACAAATGGCGAGATATCGCTGAAGATGATAGTCGCCTCCAAGATTTTGAAGACTTCGTTGTAGACGCGTTGAAGTACGTTTCTGAATTCTTCGAGGCAGATGTGTCAGGAGAAGCAGTGGACAAAGCCTATAGCACGCTAACAATTAAAACCAAAACTTACTAAATTTTCTTCCTTATAAAAGCCCTGCAGGAGATCTCCTGCAGGGCTTTCCTTCTGAAATAAAGAGATTTGTGGAACAAAAAACCTGTCCTTTTATGGCTGGTCCGTGATTTTTTATGTATAACTTGTCCCCTCTTTTAATATATTTATATACCACGATTAAAAATGTTCATGTCAATTTTAGTCGTTTTTTTGGTATAATTGTAGATAAGTTTATTTTGGGGAGGAGTTTTATGAGAAAAAATCCGAAAAGCTTTTTAGAGGAAATGGAGTATATGGATGGTATATCTATTGTCGATACTTCTGGAACCATTTTATTCTCTGTAAAATTCAATCCAGCATTTAACCCTGGTGTTATAGAGGAGAACTTTATCATCGGCAAAAAAATATATGATGTTTTTAAAAACATAGACTATAGCAACAGTACTTTAGTAAAATCGATGGAATTAGGGATTCCTGTTTATAAGAAAAGACAAAAAATCATTAACTACACAGGCGAAACCATCCATACCATGAACATTTCTCTTCCTATTCGTTCTAATAGCATGATTATGGGTGCCATCGAGCTTTCTCGAGATATTACAAAATATAAGGAGCAGAATCAAAGTCATCATGAAGTTAAGATTGATAGTAATTTTTTTAAAGATAGAAACATTATTGAAAAGCATTTTATGCCTCATCAGGCCCGTTTTACTTTAGATGATATTCTTTCAGATCATAGCTCGATTAAAGAAATTAAATATCTTATTAAGAAAATCGCTAATAGTACCTCTCCTGTTTTCATCCACGGGGAGACTGGTACAGGGAAGGAGCTTTTCGCCCATGCTCTACATAATGAAAGTCAATTTGCAAAGGGTCCTTTTGTTGCACAAAACTGTGCTGCCATTCCTGATAATTTGTTGGAAAGCCTTTTATTTGGAACAACAAAAGGAAGTTTTACAGGAGCCTATGATACCCCTGGTTTATTTGAGTTGGCCGAAGGAGGCACCTTATTTTTAGACGAAATTAATTCTATGCCCATTCACTTACAAGGGAAACTTCTTCGAGTACTTCAAGATGGTTATGTCAGACGGCTAGGAGATAAAAAAGAGCGAAAATCCAATGTGCGACTCCTATCAGCTTCTAATGATTGTCCAAAAAAGTGTGTGGAAGAAGGTAGATTGAGACAAGATATCTATTATCGTCTCTGTGTCATTGATTTTAAGATTCCACCTCTTCGGGAAAGAAAACAAGACATCCCCTTACTTCTCAATTTTTTTATTCATAAGTATAATAAACAATTGAATAAAAATATTAAAAGTGTATCAAAGGAGACTTGTAAAGTTTTTGATAAATACCATTGGCCTGGTAATGTAAGGGAACTGGAGCATCTCATTGAGCATGCCATGAATATCCTTGATGAATCCGATACCACCATCGATCTTCATCATGTTCAACATCGTATGAACTTAGGGCTTCAACAGCAGGAAAGAAAACTAGATACGGATTTGGTTCCTTTGAAGGATGCAGTAGGTGAACTGGAGACAAGCTTGATTTCCGATGCAATAAGAAGAACTGGAGGTAATGTATCAGAGGCCGCTCGATTGTTAAAAATTCCCCGCCAAACTCTGCAGAAAAAAATTGTTAAATACAATATATCGCCAGATGTGCCCTAATATTAACATCTTTTGCCCTAAAGTTAACAAATTCTAGTGTATTTCCTTTCAATATGCTAGAATTTTTACTTTTTATTCTTGTCATTTTTTAAACCAACTTCTTTTTAATCTATTGATTACCTACTTATACCCCTTTACATCCATAAAATTCTACTTTTTATCCTTATTCTCCGTTGCTTTTGTCTGAAAATTTTGGCATAAGACTTGCTATTATATAAGATTAGCAACGATTTATACAAGAGACAGGAGGTTGTTCAATTGATTATAGGGGTATTAAAGGAAGTTAAAACAGGAGAATCAAGGGTAATTTTAACGCCTATTGAAGTGTCCGAGCTGTGCAATAATGGGCATAATGTTCTAGTCCAAAGCAATGCAGGCTACAATGCTGGATTTTTAGATGAGGATTATGAAAGAGCAGGAGCTAAAATCAGAAAAACTATGAAGGAAATTTATTTTGAAAGTGATTTGGTGGCAAAGGTAAAGGAGATCACACCTAAGGAGTATCCTCTACTAAGAGAAAATCAAATTATTTTTGCTTGCATTCATCCTGCTGCTAATACTGAAGAAGTGGAAGCTTTGTTAGAGAAGAAAGTAATCGCCTTTACTGCCGAGGATACCCATCGCTATGGATCTCCCAACTGCGAAATAGCAGGTAAGCTCGGAGCTCTGATGGGAGTTCATTATCTTTTAAGTATTTATGGAGGGTCTGGCAAGCTGATTTGTGGTATCGGTGGTGCTGCCGGAGCCAACGTTTTGGTTTTGGGGGCTGGGATTGTAGGAAAAGCCGCGACGGATATTGTGGCTTCCTTAGGGGCCAATGTTACATTAATGGATATCAACATTGGGGTTTTAAGAAACTGTAAAGAGCTGTTCCCTAAAAATGTAAATACAGTCTTCTCTAATCAAAAAAATATCCAGAATCTTCTTCCTTCCATAGATTTAGTGATTAATTGTGTAAAGTGGCCTAAGCATCGGAAGGATCACCTTATTACAAAGGATATGTTAAAGCTTATGAGACGTGGTTCTGTCATCGTAGATGTCAGTGCCGATGTAGGGGGGGCCATTGAAACCTATAGAGCTACTACCCACGAAAACCCTATTTATGAAATCAACGGTGTTCTTCACTACGGTGTTGATAATATCCCAGGAGCTGTTCCCTATACTGCTTCCACTGCCTACGGTGCATCCATCCTTAAACATATTGAAGCTTTGGCTGATAGAGGGGTTGTGGAGGCCTGTAAAAAAGATGGTTATTTAAGAAGAAGCTTAACGGTTTATAAAGGGATATTGACCCACGAAGAAACCAGCGTTATCCAAAACAGGCCCTGGACTACTCCCGAAGAAGCATTATCTCTGACGGATTTTAAACATTTTGATATGGCCCCAAAGGCCACTTCAACATCTGCTTTAGATTAATATCTATCTTTTAAGTTATTGCATTAAGTATATCATCAAGAAATTATTATATTAAAAGGAGGAAATGAGAAATGGAAATAGGCGAACATTTAGGTATTATTTCATTGTTACCAGCTACAATAGCTATCATATTGGCCTTTAAAACAAAAAATGCTATTTTTTCTTTGGCGGTTGCCTGTTTTGTCGGTGTGCTGGTTTCCGGGGAAGGGCTTTTAGGATTCCCTAATTTGTTGAAGGTTTCTTTAGGAACCACTAGTTTCTCTTGGATTATGCTACTTGAGTTGTTTATAGGAATCTTGATCGCTTTTTTCCAAAGAACTGGTGCTATTCAAGGCTTTACAAAAATTGTGGAGGACAAAAAGCTTAGCAGAGTAGGTATTCAATTGGTTGCATGGTTTATGGGGATGTTTGTGTACTTCAGTGATTACTTTAGTCCCTTATTTGTAGGTGCCACCATGAGAGGACTTTCTGATAAAGCAAAAATATCTCGTGAAAGACTAGCCTATATAGGAGATTCTACTTCTGCCCCCGTTAGTGTCTTGGTACCTATTACAGGCTGGGCGGTATTTATCGCTGGTTTGTTGATTGGTATGGGACCCATCGAGGATGCTTCAGATGCTATGGGGGTTTTTGTAAAGGCAATTCCCTTTAACTTCTATGCGCTGTTGGCAGTTTTATTTGTAGGTTTAACCTCCTTAAAAATCATTCCTGAATTTGGTCCTATGAAAAAAGCGGAGGAAAGAGCTTTAAATGAAGGCAAAGTTTTAGCAGATGGCGCTGAACCACTGTTGGGGGAAGAGTTAACCGATACTCCTCCCTACGAAAATTTTAAAATTAATGTTTTCTTAACCTTTATCTTACCTGTTTTAATCGTAATCACTGTTGCAGTGGGAACCTATATTACGCTAAAGTCTGCAAAGACCATGGAGGCTTTTTTGACAGCATCTGTGGTGTTAGGCATTATCATGAGAATCAAAGGGATCCCTTTTAACGATATTATGAAAACCGCCATGGCGGGCATGAAGGGTGTATTGCCTGCTATCATTATACTAGCGCTTTCTTATTCTATTAACAGTTTAAGTAAAAGTATGGGCACAGCTAATTATATTATTTCTATTACACAAAATTGGCTGGTTCCTAATTTATTACCCTTGTTAACCTTTTTGATTGCTGCAATCATTGCTTTTTCCACAGGAACATCTTGGGGCACCTTTGCAATTGTAATGCCTTTATCTGTACCGCTAGCCTTCAGTTTTTCAGGGAATGAAATCACTGCTTTGGTTCTAGCTACAATTGCTGCAGTTGCAGGTGGAGGCGTATTTGGAGACCATTGTTCTCCTTTGTCTGACACTACTGTCCTCGCTTCTACTGGTGCTGCCTCTGACCATATGGACCACGTTAGAACACAAATTCCTTATGCTTTAACCGTTGCAGCTGTTGCTTCTGTACTCTATCTAGTAATCGGTTTTGTTGCTGCGTAATTTCGATTCCATTAGAATCTGCTGAGATACGATGGCACCTATTACTGCTCCTTGAATTTTTTTCATAATAACCTCTTGTATCTCCTTATAAAAATCTACTAGAAATTATCAAAGAACAAAAAGACTACCCTCTGAATTTGACTTTAGAGGGTAGTCTTTTGCTTTAGTAGGTTACTAACTATATTATATATATCTTTTGAAATAGCTATACACTCATCCGATTCCTCATCCGTCACTATTAATGGTTCATCCGCTGGATATCTAGTTTCTATGTAGAATTGGTTCACAAAAGCACAATCCTTTATATGGGCTTTAAACTTCAAATCGTACTTTGTTGCCTCTTTACATAAAAAGATTAAACTATGACTGCTTATGATGACTCCTGACTTAGCTATAATATAAGCTTTTAAAAGTTTTTCCACCGCTTGTTGACAATGAAAAGCTACCATGTCATTTCCACAATCATTTTCTTTTAAAACACCTGCTGATTTTATATCTCTAGATGCTTTTTCAACCCAATTCATAAATCTAGCAGTATCTACCATATAGTAACTTCCCTTCTTCAAATATATTGTATGCAAAACTTGTGTTATCTTTTATATTATCTTCCCATTCTTTAAGAGTATATACAATTACATCAAATGGACATGTACTGTCTATATTTATATAAATATCACTAATCAAGCTCCGTTTATCCTCTGTATCCTTTACTATGCATATGTCTATATCACTATTTTTTTTAATAACCCCTTTGGCTAAAGAACCAAATAGTATGATCTTATGGGGTTTATAGCGCCTTATAATTTGTTTTTTTATATTTTCAACCTCATATATATGCTTATCTTGATTTAACATCAAGCCATCTCCAATCCTTCAACTTCTTTGTATTCCTATTTTATCACAAAGGCACAAAGAGATACAAGACGGAGGATGTGGAACAAAAAAATACAAAGTAACCAAGGAACCTGTCTCCTTGATTACTTTGTATTTTTAAATACTATTCTATTCTATTTCTGCCATGATATCTTGAATTTTTTCAAAGTATACGTCTCCTGCCATTACATTTTGGGTAGGCTTTGTAATTTTGAAAGAATTTATTGATTTTGTTGTTTCAGTCACATTAAGGTTAAAAGCTACTTGTTCTTGCTCAGCATCCACCTTCAGATCAACAACCGTAGTATAGGTAGCATCTCCTATCTTTTCAAGTGTTATATTCAACGCTGAATCTCCTGTTGCAGCTTTTACTTCCTCACTTGCCATATCGATAAACATAGCAACCATAGCTTTATATTCTTCTTCATTTCCATTGACCATCTCAGCAAACTCATCAATTTTACTGTTTATTTCTATAGCAATATCATCCATTTGTATATCCATTTCTTCTATTTCTTCCTCCATACCTTGTGCCACAAAAACCTGATGCATTTGTTTTTGTGTGTATTCCAAATATGCAGGAACAATTTCTTTTAATAATACTGCTACTTCATCTGCATGATCGATGGAATAATTAACAAAGCCTTTTACTACATCAAAGATTTCTACAGTTCCAACAGATAGAATAAGTTTATTGTCTTCTTCTGTTACTAAGCTTGTTTCAAATCCGTCATAGGTCTTCGCTATTTTTCCCATTAATGGACTTATAAAGCTCATCACTTCTTCTCTTTGCTTAAGGACACTTTCTTTATCCAATGATTGACTTAGCGTATTTTTTAAAATTTGTTTTTCAGCTTCACTTGAAGCTGGAAGTAATTCTATGTAGAAATCTATAATTTCTTCATTTGTCATGCTTATGTATTGAGCATCACCAAATAAGTAAGTGAGTTGTTCTTTAGCTAAGTCATCTTTGGTAACCGTTTTAATGAAGTTGATCATATCATCTACTTTAACATAAACCATATCTCCATCAGACATAGATGTGATAAAAGGAATCTGCTCTTTATTAACCTTGTCATAAATAGATAATACTAGCTCTGCATTCATTGTTTGAGTGTCTTGTTTCATTTCATAAATAATTGAGTAATTTTGCAGCATCTCTAAAGAAAAGCCAAGTTGAGAAGCCGCTTCTTCAAGAAATTCCTCAGGTAATTGATTAATATCTAAAGAAATCTCGCCATTTTGTTGTGATGCTTCTAAACTGCTCATTTCCTTCATCAAGCCATACAGCTTTTGTTCCTCTTTTGAACATCCTGTTATAAGTAGTGTAACCATTAAAAATACAAGAAGTACACTAATTAATTTTTTTGATCTTTTCATGTTAACAACAACCTTTCTTAAATAAGATTTATAGCATAGGCTTATATTGCCAATAAATTAACTATATTCCATTTTATTATAGTTTTCTATGTTTTACCAGGTTAAATATTTTGAAGTATTACAATTTTTTTGATATTACTGTTGTCTCAAAAAGAAAAACCACCACTTTTTTGTGATGGCTTGTATAGTCTATCTATTTTTATGCTGCCCACCTGTTTTGTTCTACCCTCCAAATTTTTGCTACCAATACCGTCATATTGTCCTGAGCTTGGTTATTGATTAGCTTCAAGGCTTCGTTCAGAATTTTGTCTGCTAGATCTTGAGGGTTTCAGGTGTGGAGGGAGCTATATATAAATTGAATAGGAGCTACTATATTGTATTAAATGCTCTTTGAGGATAGTTTGTTATTATAGCAATACGATTATCTAATTGTTTTATAGCTTCTATATCCTCTGGCTCATCGATGGTCCAAGCCATAACCTCTACTTTTTCTTCATAAAGGTTATCTATCCATTCTTTAGTGATATAGGGGGCTGCTATCGATACAAAGGAAGCATGAGCATATCTTATTTGTTCCTTTAATAGGTTGGGACTACCATAAATCAACATTCCTACCTTGATGTCTCCATGGATATCCTTCACTTCCTTTACTACTTGGTGATTAAAGGATTTTACCATGACTTTGTCTATGGGGTAGTCTTTTAATATTTTACATAGCTCCTCTGCTATGGTGGGATATATCGTACCCCCTTTTTTAATTTCAATTATTAGTTCCTTTTTATTATCTACTAAAGCCAAAGCCTCCTCTAGTGTAGGAATTTTTTCCCCTTTAAACTTAGGAGAAAACCAGCTGCCGAAGTCTAGCTCCAATAATTCCTTATAGCTACGGGTAGATAACAGCCCTCTACCATTGGAGGTTCGTTGAAGTTCAAAGTCATGATGCAGCACTACTATACCATCCTTTGTCATCTGTATATCGATTTCTATTTTATCAATTCTATCTTCTTTTAAAGCAAGTTCTAGGGCTGACAAGGTGTTTTCTGGTGCTAAGCTTGACCAGCCTCTGTGGGCTACTATTGGGTTATTCATGGGTTTCACCTGCTATTTTAATAGTTTTTGAGCCTCTTCAGCTGCGGTATTTAGTGCATCTTGGGGAGACATGGTGTCATCGATTACTGCTCTTTGGATTTCCTTCATGATAATCTCCTGCAGCTCCCTATACCCCGGTGCCATAGGTCGACGTTTTGCATAGTCTAATTGATTGATGGCAACAGTAAATTGTGGATATTCCTTATAAAATGCTTCCATTTCAGCACTGTTGATGGAGGACGTTCTCACCGGCATATATCCTGTAGCTTTACTAAAGAGTCCACTGTTTTCTGTGCTAGTCATGTATTTGATAAATTCCCAAGCTGCTTGCTTTTTCTCATCAGAGGATTTTGATAAAACTACTAGGTTTGCACCCCCTGTTGGAACCCCAAAATCTTTTTTCGCTGGTAAAAAGGCTGTACCTACTTCAAATTCACTTTGTTCCAAAAGTCCTTTTAAAGAACCGGTTGAGGTGAAAATCATGCCAACATTTTGGTTAACAAAATCTTGTCTAGCAACATCCCATGCATTGTATTTTTCTCCTGGAGGCATTTTCATGCTGCCTTCTTTAATCATATTTTGCCAGAATTCTATGGGCTCTACCCCTTCTTTGCTATTGAATATAGCTTGTGTACCGTCTTCTGATAAAATATTGCCACCATTTTGGAAGGTTAACGCTTCATAGAACCATATATCAATAGGTGTAGCAAATCCATAAACGTTATCCTTTGTCATTGTACGGGCAAATTCCTGTAGTTCATCCCATGTTTTGGGTCCCGCTGGATTAAGTCCATTGGCTTTTAACATATCCACATTTAAGTATAGTAATGGAGTGCTTCTAGCAAAAGGCATAGCATATAAATTATTTTTCCAGTAGGAGTTACTCATCAATCCGGTCACATAGTCATCTAAAAACCCTGCTGATTCCTTTGCTGCGTATTCATCTAAGGCTTCTAACGCTCCTGCATCAGCAAAGGCTGCTATGGAGGCAATCTCTACCATCGTTATATCCGGTTGTGTGTTGGAGGCTATAGCCGCCATTACCTTTGCATGGTTTTCATAATAATCCCCTTGATAAGTAGCAGTTACTTTTATGTTGTCCTGAACATTGTTGAATTCATTTGCCATAGCTTCAATAAAATTACCAGTGTCTCCACCTAGAGAATACCAAAACTCAATTTCCACCTTTTTGTTTTCACCGGCGGCTGTATCGCCAGCCTCTCCCGCCGATGAACTGCATCCTATCATTGTAAAAATCATTGTAGTTGCTAAAACAATACTTAAGACTGTTTTTTTGAACATTTTCTTTTCCTCCTTAAATATAATTTTATTTTATTCCTGAATAAACAAAGGCTTTAATAATCTGTTTTTGAGCAAAGAAATAAATCACTAGCATCGGTGCAATCAGAATCATGTTCCCTGCCATAACAGTATCCCATCTCGTCAAAGCTTCTGCATCCTTAAGCATAGCAACCCCTATAGGTAGAGTCCGAAGACTTTGGGTGTTGGTCATAACCAATGGCCAAAAATAAGAGTTCCATTGAGAGATAAAGCTAAATAGGGCAAAGGTGATTAGCACTGGTCTTGCCATAGGCATCATAATCTTCCACATGATTTTCCATTCAGAAGCATTGTCCAACCTGGCTGCTTCGATGATTTCATCTGGTACCTGCATAAAGGTCTGTCTAAGGAGAAATACTCCGAAACCGCTGGCTGCAAATGGTAGAATCAAAGGAGCATAAGTTCTTAACAAGTTCCATGAGCTCATCTGCAGATACACTGGTAAAAAGGTAATTTGCTCTGGTATCATCAATGCCAAAAGGGTTATTGCAAATAGGAGCTTTTTTAGCTTAAATTCATACCTGGCAAAGGCATAGGCTGTTGGAATCATGGTTGCAAACTGTAGTATCAGTATGCTAATGGATATCAATACACTGTTGAAAAAGTAACGTAAAAATGGACCTGAGTTCCAAGCACGGATATAGTTTTCAAACATAAGCTTATCTGGTATCCATTTTGGAGGAAAAATCATAATCTCTGAAAAAGACTTTAGGGATGTAGAGATCATCCATAGGAAGGGAAATCCAAATATGAGGATCAGTATAATTAGTCCGCTAATTTCTAAGCCTTTGGCCCCCTTCTTTAGAATCTCTAGGTTTTTACTGTTTTCTATTCTGCCCTCTTTTTTTCTTATTCTTAAGCTCTGTTGTACCCTTTCTCTTGCTTCCATTTCATTATCCTCCCTTCTACCTATAATGTACTCGGTTTGCCAATAACTTAAAGTGTATGAACGTCATCAATCCTAAGAAAATTACCAGTAGAACACCAGCTGCCGAAGCATAGCCTATTTTGAAGAAATCAAAAGCATTCTGATAGATAAAGAATACAATCATATTGGTGGTGTCGATGGGGCCTCCCTGGGTCATGATGTTGATTGTATCAAAGACTTTAAAGGAAGCTATCGTACTAATTACCAATAAAAAGAATAGACTTGGTGATAGCATCGGTAAAGTAATTTTATAAAAATTTCTCCATTTACTAGCATTATCCAATTCTGCCGCCTCATAGATGTCCTTTGGGATACTTTGTAGACCCGCTATTAGAACCAAAGTGTTGTAGCCCAGTGTTTTCCAAACTCCTACCACTACAAGTGAGATTAATGCAGTTTTAGGGTTCGCCAGCCATTTGGAGGGAGGTATACCCACAAAACCCATCACCCAATTTAGCAGTCCGTAATCAGGATCCATAATCCACATCCAAACCAAAGAGATAGATACCAAGGATATAATATGGGGGGTAAATATAACTCCCTGGGTGAATTTATGTAAAAATCCCCTTTTGTTTAACCACAAAGCTGTTGGCAGTGCTAAGCCTATAGAAATTGACACCATTAAGAATGTGTATAGTACTGTATTCTTTATGACTAGGTGAAATTGTGGAGACTTTAATAGTTCTACATAATTTTCAATCCCTACAAAGGTCTTAGTAAGACTAATAAGGTTCCAAGAGGTAAAGCTTAAAAAAAATAGATACATGATGGGGTAAATAAAGAATAAAAGAAATACTGTAATTGACGGACTGACCATCACATATGGTTTCACTCTATCCCAAAAACTCATTTTGTTCCCCCCAATCCTATAGTTTTACTTTCTCTAGATTTCTTTGTCTGTTTCCAGCAACGTCAAATAAATATATATGCTTATAATCAATGTGCAGTTGAATCTCTATATCTTCTGGAAAGACACTGTCTATGGTCTTTACTTTTATGTCTCCCACTTCTGTACGAATGGAGTAGATGGTTTCTGAACCTAATATTTCTCTGGTAAGTATTTTTCCTTTCATAGCTAAGCAATTATCTGCACTTGTGCTGTCCAGCTTTACTTTTTCAGGTCTAAATCCTAGGTAGGTGCTTTCCTCAAAGAATTTTTTACCGGGGATAATGTTCATGGGTGGTGCCCCTATAAATTGAGCTGTAAATATGTTGGCAGGGTCATTATATAGGTCTACTGGATTAGCCATGTGTTGGATGACGCCTTTATCCATCACCACAATAGCATCCCCCATGGACATAGCTTCCACTTGATCATGGGTTACATAGACAAAGGTGGTCCCCAGTTTTTTGTGAAGTTGAATAAGCTCTGTTCTCATTTGATTTCTTAGTTTGGCGTCTAGATTTGATAAAGGTTCATCCATTAAAAATACTTTAGGTCTTTTTACCATCGCCCTTGCTAAGGCTACTCTTTGCCTCTGCCCCCCTGAGAGATTAGAGGGCTTTCGATCTAAGTATTCTGTAAGGCCTACGATATCACATATCTCCTGAATGACACTTTCTCTCTCTTCCTTAGAGATTTTATTGTTTTTTAGACCAAACTCTATGTTCTCCTTCACCGTCATGGTGGGATATAGAGCATAGTTTTGAAATACCATAGCCACTCCTCTTTTTCCCGGATTTACGTGGGTTATTTCTTCTCCGTCTATAAATATTTCTCCATTATTTACCTTTTCCAGCCCTGCTATCATTCTTAAGGTGGTTGACTTGCCACAACCTGAAGGCCCAACCAACACCGTAAAGGAACTATCTTTTATCTCTAAATTTAGATTTTTGATTACTGTAATATTTTCATATTTTTTTGTGATATCCTGTAAATAGATATTTGCCAATTAAACTACCTCCTTTTCTTGTCCCTGTTGGTTATATGGTTTACTGCATCTGTATCATATAGGTTGGATGTTAACTAAATATTAATAGGGTATTATGTTTTGGTTAAATCTAGCTAGGACAAGGGGACAGGTTTCCAGCATAGGTCTTGGCAATCTTCTCCATGAAGGGGCTTATAAAGCTCATTATTTCTTCACTTGTCATGCTGATATATTGAGCATCACCAAATAGAGCAGTAAGTTGTTCCTTCACTAGCTCATCCAAAGAAAAAACCACCACTTTTTTGTGATGGCTTGTATATCCTATCTATTTTTATGCTGCCCACCTGTTTTGTTCTACCCTCCAAATTTTTGTTACCAATACCGTCATATCGTCCTGAGCTTGGTTATTGGTTAGCTTCAAGGCTTCGTTCAGAATTTTGTCTGCTAGATCTTGCGGGTTTCGGGTGTTGAGGGTGGCAAGGTAAGCCGGTAGCCATTGCTCTCCTTCTTCCTTGTTGGCCTCTAGTATACCGTCGGAAACCATAATGATGAAATCTCCGTCCTCTATTTTTTGGACATCTTCGTTAAACTCGATGTCACTTAGTATTCCTATAGGTAGGGTTGAAGAGGTGATGGTTTCTACCGTCGCGTTCTTTCTTTTTATATAACTGGGGGCAGAACCAATTTTTACAAAGTCTACTCTTCCTTTGCACAGATTTAATAGAGCCATATCTAAACTGGAAAAGATCTCTTCTGATGACTTTAGCATCAGGGTAGAGTTAATAGATTTGATGGCCACCTCCTTGTCAAAGCCTGCCTCCATCATTTTTTCCAGCATTGTAATCGTGGCACTGGATTGACGATGCGCTTTATCTCCCGTCCCCATGCCATCGCTAAGGGCTATGAGGTACTGACTATCCTTGATATCCATAAAGCTATACGTATCTCCTGACAATGCGTTTCCTTCCTTCATTACTTTAGCTACTTTCGTAACAGTTGTATATTGATTGGCCTCTACAAGGGTAAAGCTACAGCCTTCTCCCCCTCTTTGGTAGCCACAACCGCTATGTTTTTTCATTAGTCTTACTCCCACTGCCTCTGAAATGACAGGGATAAAACTGTTGATGCAGCTTTCTCTATTGTAACAAGGATTTTTTTCTATGGTTATTTCTAAACTTCCTCCCTCCTGTTGAATCACCATTATCTTTTTCGCTGATAATCCTGCTTTGTCTAATGCAACATACAATTCATTTTCTAGCTCCACATTAAAGGTAGTATCTCCACTTAATTCTTTTGCCATCTGTCCAATAACATCGGAAACTCCTTTAAATTGTTGTCCAACTAACTCCCTTCCTTCAATAAATCGCTGTCTCCAGCTCATATCTAAATAACTAAGCTCATAAAGATGGGTCATTTTTTCCACTACTTTACTTGAATGAATACAGCGTTTTTTTAGCTCCTCTGGCAGATCCTCTACCTGTAGGCTTCCACGGGTTTCTATCAATACCATGAGGTCTGCCATTGCTTGGTAGGTGTTGTAAAAATTCTTTTCCCAACAACTTCTTCTCATGCCACAGCTGTTACAAACATGGTTAGCCATTTCTTGAATAAGATTCGTCAATTCATCCTTTTCAAAGATCTCATATTTGTCAGAGATTTTTTCAAAGGTAGCGGCTAATTCGTTAAAAACACTTGAAAATTCCATGAGTTTTTCGTAGGTTCTTTTTTTCATCCTCTCGCTATGGGTTTCATCTGAATAGAGAATGCTTCTAGGACTGTTGCAGAACTTTTCCATCTGTTGTACCCACGAGGTAGGTAGTAGTAGAAACAATCCAAAGGCTAAAAAGATTTCTCTAAACTGAATAAAAACTTCATAATAGCCATTGATGTAAAAGGTTAATATAGCATTTCCTATCAGAAACCCTAGACCGCTTCCGAACTTCCCCATATCCTTAAAAATTCCTGCTAACAACCCCGAAAATCCAAATATGCCTATAACCACTGGCGGCGTGCCTGCAAAGGACATACTGGTAATAAGTCCTAAGGTGATTCCTACTGATGCTCCCACTGCAGTACCTCCATTGTAGGCAAATAGGATAGTGATTAGAATTGCTAAGCTGTTTCTAAGCGATAAGTTGAAAATATATACTTCATTGATGCCAGAAAGGGCAACAGCCGTAAGGATGGCTACACAAATGATTTCCTCTGTTGACAAAATCCTTCGATTTTTCTTTTCTATAAGAAGGGGTAGGGCATAGGAAGAAATATATAAGGTGACAAAGATCACTACGGCTTCAAAGGCCATCATCATCACGTCGTAGAGATAAAAGGTTTTTAAGCTGGCAAACAGCATGGCGGCTGTGAAATAAGCAAAGCCACTTATGAAGGCAGCCTTCAAGGTTTTCATCTTTCTTAAATCCATTACGTAATGAAATAATAAATAAATAATACCTAGGGTAATACCATAGGGAATGCTGCTATTCATCCCTTGGGCAGAAATAATCCCTAGAAAGGCAGTTAACCCTGTATAGGCATATTTTCTATCCTTATAATTTAAGGCTGCAAAAAATCCTATGCCGAAGGGAGTGAGTCCCTGTAAAATCCCCGCTCTGCCTAATAAGAAACTAAGCATACTTAAAAGAATCAGCTTCTTATTTAAAAAGGTCAGTGCCGACTTTCTTTCTCTATTTAGTTGTACTGGAAATATTGTTGGTTTCTCTGCCATAATTTTATCCCCCCGGTAATTTAAGATTAAGGCTAAAATCTACTACAAGACTTTTAAACCTCAAAATTCTAATCCTCAAGACCTTAATCTAAATATTTTTTCTATAGGGAAATTGTAACAGATGAATAAAGAGAGATTTGTCAAGAATAGGGGGTAAATTTGAAAAACCTTTAGACAATCCTTTATGGGTTTTTGACAAAAAAAATCAAATATATGGTAGGTAATACATATATCATCTACCATATATTGGGTGTAGTCTATCTAGCGTATGATTTTTTGGCGAAGGGTTGGACTTTCTGTGGAATAGTTTTTTGAATAAAAAAATATTATTACAATATATATAGTAGATTGTTGAAAAAAATCAACTATATATAGACTTTTTAAAAGCTTTCAGGTAGCAGAGAACCAAAGGGAAACCGGCAGAACCGTCCCCGTGGCATATGTGTAGAACCGTCCCCGTGGCATATGTGATTACAATTGGTCATACAACAATCCCTCTAGATTATCGTATTCACTGACAGTAATTTTGCCTATATTGAGGTTTTTCATAATCACCAGCAGGATCATTACACCTGCTATAATGATATCAGCTCTTTTAGGATGCAGTCCCTTCAGTTTTTTTCTTTCTTCTATCGTAAGCTGCATCAATTGACTTTTTACTGTTTCGATATTTTCTACTGTTAAGCTGTAGTTGTGTACCTTTTCCATATCGTAGGGTTCTA
Source organism: Anaerovirgula multivorans (assembly GCF_900188145.1). Taxonomy (GTDB): domain Bacteria; phylum Bacillota; class Clostridia; order Peptostreptococcales; family Natronincolaceae; genus Anaerovirgula; species Anaerovirgula multivorans. Next base: position 73,959 of record NZ_FZOJ01000010.1, read on the forward strand.
ACTGTTGATGTAGAGCAGCTAAGGTCGTAATGGTGCCTCCTATACCGATTAGCTGTTGCAGCTCTGTTCCATTTAATCGATGAAGGGTATTTTCTATTGTGGTTTTTATTGCCTGACGAAGCTTTGTCTCATTTTCCCCTACCCGTTCTGTCATTCTGACAGCTCCTACATTTTCACTGATGATCTCTTTTAAATTCTCACCACTACCCAAAATGAATTCTGTGCTACCTCCTCCGATATCGATTACCATTGTCTCTAAGGCGGTATCCTTCAAACCCATAAGTACCCCTTTATAACCTATCTCTGCCTCTTTTTTACCGCTTATAATTTCTATTTTTATGCCAGTTTTCTCAAAAGCAGCCTTAACAAATTCTTTACCGTTTTTTGCATCTCTTACGGCACTGGTGGCAATAGCAAAAATAGTTTCTGCTCCATAATTCCTTGCTTTTTTTACAAAGACGTCAAATGCCTCTAGATTTCTTTCCATGCCATCTTGGGTAATGGCTCCTCCTTGGTCCACCGATTGTCCGATGCGGGTGGTATTGATTTCTTTTTCTCTATGTAGAATTCTCATTCCCTCTAGTTCGGCTAAGAGCAGTCTCATAGAATTAGTTCCTATGTCAATGGCAGCATATCTTTTCATCGTCATTCCTCCGCATAAAAAAGCCAGGCATAGTTCCCTGGCGTTTGTTTTATAAGCAATTTATTATATTTTATTTCTAAATCCATTTCCTCTACGACCAGATGTCTTGCTTTTAGACTTTAATACCTGCATTTTTTCTTCACTTTCCTTCATGAATCTGCTAAGCTTATCATCAAAGGTCAATCTTGTAGCATCTTCACCGGTACTCCAATCAACTTCTGCAGGTTTTACGGATTTTTTATTCTGCACAGAAGCTTGTCGGATAGATAAGCTGATTTTGCCATCTTTTCCGATAGATAGTACCTTTACCTTTACTTTTTGTTTGTCTTTTAGATAATCATGAATATTTTTTACATAATCATCTGCAACTTCTGAAATGTGTACTAATCCTGTTTTGCCTTCTCCAAGATCTATAAAGGCACCAAAATTTGTAATGCCAGATACTGTGCCTTCTACAATCTTACCTTCCTCTGCCAGCATAAAATTAATATTCCTCCTTGAGCAATTTACTTGCATATTAATTAAAATAATTGCATTTAAGCATTTATATTATATCAGATTCTATGTAATGTCTCAAGTACAGGAAAGAAAATATTTTCACTGCTCTCCAATATCGATAACCATTATTTCATTAGATCCTATCATTTTCAGCTGTTGTCGTGCAATTTTTTCTATATATTGGTCATCATTGCTAACTTCCAGCTGTTGATTAAGAATATCGATATCCTGTTGTATTTTTTCTATTTCCTGTAAAGAACTCATCTCCTGCTGCTTTAAGTGTTTTAGTTCCTGTTGTTGCTGGTATAAGGTACTCAGTACATAAAAAACTAGGATTAAAAGGATTCCCATCCATATTGTTTTCGATGTGTTTTTCCTTTTTTTCTTTTGCATAGGGCAACCTCCTTGCATAGCCTATGTAGGTGTTTCTCTATTTCTTCTTAAAGTAGCTTGTTAAATTCTTTTTAGTTCTAGTCATCATCCTACTTGGTAATTGTAAATATCTCTTTGTCTTATAGTATATAGGCTTTGTCTTTGTTTTGCAATAGGAATAAGGTAACTCTATTAGACATAATCCTACACGGAAGGGATATATGATGATATGACATAGGTCCATCATAAAGCTTTTAACGATTCTTAGAATAAAAACTATTGCATTGGTGACAACTTCACTTAAAAAGAAGGTATAGGTTGCCGCTCCTATGACGAAGCCTAAGAAGTTATAAAAACGTAGTGCTCCTTGATTGCTCATAATCAGCACATAAAAAGCCACAACGGAAATAACCAGCCAAAAAAGAAAATCCTGTATAACTGTGGCGATCTTTTTGGGATGAAAAGCTCTTCTAAATATTTTATATAGGTCATAAATAAAGCCGATTAATATTCCTCCATAAATGGTGGTCAATAAAATATATGCTTCTTGGGATATAGAAATCATTTTTTCACCACCTAACAATTGATAGTAAAATCCTCTAATGCTTATTGAGATGATTTACTAAGCTTATATTTTTAAAAACAAAATATAGTTTTCATATTTATTATATTCTTCTATAGCTTGTTTGGTGACAGGTGGTTTTCAAATAAATAAAAAAGAAACTGTCAATTTAGTAAATTGACAGTTCCCCTTCGGTGTATTGCTAAGACTCCCGCTCTTCAATCAGTAGACTAAGCACTACATCCTCGAAATAAACTCGGCTACAATTCAGTGGAAAAACCGCCCTCTGAATTAAGTCTCGTTTTACTTAAACATCTTGCCGAAGAATCCTGAGCTTTTTGCCGATAAACTTTCTCTATCACTATAAGTCATAGAATGAACTATCCCGGTGATAGATACGTTGCCGTCTTCTATGTTTAGTTTGTTTACATCTAAATCGTCACCCTTAATGGTAATAACCCCTGCTATGGTCTCTACTATTACCAACTCACTGTTGAAGTTATTCACATGCTCTACGCCGGAAATCGATAATTTTTCTCTGTTTTCTAGAATGACGCTATGACCTCTTAGACGATTGTTTCTTCTCTCCTCCAAAATATCACCCGCCTTTTTACGGCTCTGCCGCAGGTTGAGGTTAAGGTTGACACTCTCCCTCTTAATCTATCTTATTCTAACGAGTTCGTCCATTATAACTAAAAAAACCACCTAAGTGGCTTTTTTGGTTATTCCCAAAGTTTAATGATTTCTATATCCTTAAAGTAATGCTTTACAATTTCTTCAGCACTTCTTCCGTCTTCCGCCATTTGATAAGCTCCCCATTGGCTCATACCAACACCATGGCCATAGCCGGTACCACTGATGGTAACCTGGTCGCCTTCCACTGATATATTCTCTAGCTTTGTAGATTTCATTCTGGTGCTATCTAGAGCTAGTCTAAAGGCTGGTGCCATAACAACTGCTTCTCCTATCTGCAGCTTATAGGCTCTGCCAGAAGGACCCCATTCTGCAACCGTGATACTATCGAAATCTCCTGGCTCCTGTCCTGCACTTTGAACTGCCTCTACGATTTCTGCCTTGGTAAAGGTTTCACTCCAATTTACATCCTCCTCAGGAGCCTCTGGCGAATCGGGAGATTCAATAGAGTGGACATAAGGAGGCTCCTCTTCATCCAGACCTAATCCCTCTACAGCCATAGCGGTTTGTCCTGCTGCATGGGCATGGAACCATGCTTTGATATATTCATTGTTATGTACTGCTACTTGTCCTCTAGTGGCATTTACCGCTTCTACGATCCTCTCATTAACGCCTTCTGCATTCCATGCTTGAGCTTCTTCAATATCGGTGGATACATTGGCTCCCTCGTATTTAGAGCCCTCCATATTATCAACAAATTCCATAACAAAGGTTCTAGCTAAAATCGCCTGTGCCTTTAGGGCCTCCATAGGCCAATCATTTTGCATTTCTCCCGCCAGTACCCCTTGTAGATATTCTTCAAAATCCATTTCTTTATTTTGTTCTTCTTCTACAATATGTACTGTCAGTCTAGGTTCTTTTCCCTCTCCTTGATCAATAGCTTCAGGGATATCAGGGGTTTCTTCTGGTTGCTGCGGTCCCTCTGGCCGCCTAGCTGCTCGACAACCAGCTAAAGATATAATTAGCAGAATCACCAATAATAACATGCCATACTTCTTGAACTTTTTCATAGGAATCCTCCTTGTAAAATTTCTCTATAACTTTCAAGCTATCTGTGTCTATATTATTTGAAATAGAAGGCATTCCTATGCAATTTTAATCAATCAGCCGAAACATTTCCTTTGCTTCGTCTTTTTTTACATGCTCTTGTAGCTGCGTAATTTCCACCTTCAATGGTTTATCACCAAAATGAATTTCCAATTGATCTCCTACTTCTACTTCGGTTCCTGCCTTGGCTACCTTGCCATTTACAAAGACTCTTCCTTTGTCGCAGGCCTCCTTTGCTACAGTTCTTCTTTTTATGATTCTTGATATTTTCATATACTTGTCTAAGCGCATATTTATTTCCCCTTAAAATATTATTGTTTAAATCGGGATTTCCAGATAAAAGGAAACTCCGTCTTCTTGGTTTTCAGCCCAAACCTTGGCTTCGTGGATTGTGGCAATACGATAGACGATTGCTAAACCTAAGCCAAATTCTCCTTTATATCCTTTACCATATTGATGAAAAAGATTCTTCATTGTTGCTTCTTCAATCGGTGGCCCGTCATTCCAGATATGTATCTTTACCAATCCTTGATTATCCTTCTTTTTCTGAGTTAAAGAAATTACTATTTTTTCTTTAGCGTAGCGTATTTGATTATCTAATAGGTTTTCTAAAGCTACCCGCCACTGTTCTATATCGCCTATCACTTCTATCTGTGTCAGCTTCTGATGCCAATCCAGCTCACTTCGCTGCCAGCGCAGCCTTTCCACTACTTCTTTAATTAATTCACCGATGTCAAAGCTTTGATGTTGAGGTTTGTGGGTTTCCATGTAATCCAGCTTTGTTAAATAAAGCAGGTTGCGAATGCGTTTTTCCAAACATTCCGCCTCTTCTTCAATAACCTCTAGCGTATTTGTTAAATCTCCTTTAGGATAAATACCGTCTCGAATCGATTGAACATAACTTCGGATTACCATGACAGGCGTTTTTAATTCATGGGATATATGCTGTAAAAAGGATTGCTGTGCTTCATCTTGACGAAGCAGCTGTTCTCGCAGTTGTTCAATGGATGTTCCCAATTTTCCGATCTCATCCTTACGCTTTAACTGTAGAGGCTCCTGCCAATCTCGATTTGCAATTTTTCCAACCCGTTTTTCCAGCGCTACAAGGGGGCTAGACAGATATTTTGCTAACAATAGGGCAGGAATCCAACTAAACAGAAAAACAACTCCCATAATTAAACCTAGTTTGTTAAAAAGAGTTTGTACTAAATCATCTCGGTAGGTATCCCACATATGGGAAACAAGAATAACTTCATTTCCCCATATTGACACTTTTCGAATAATGTAGAAAATTTTTCTTTCTTCAATCTTAATACTATATCTTTCACTATCCGTCAACTGTTCCTCTGACTGCTGTCCTACGGTTTCAATAAAGGCTGTAGGTAGGCGACCACCCGTGCCAAGTAATTGATTATCATTTACGAGTATCAAGTGGTTCACAGTACGGACATCCTGCATTGGAGGTCTTCTTTCTTGCGAAAATCCCTCCTGCCAATTGTCTCTTGAAAATTCTGTATCATACCGAGTGACAAACAAATTCTGTGCATTTTCAATGGTGGCATAGATTTCAGTAGTAAAAAAGCTTCGTAAAGTTAGGGGAAATAAGATAGATAAAAATAAGGAAATACTCAAGGTAATTACCGCAATCACAAGCCAAATTTGCAAGGATAATGGAAGGTTTTTCATGGTTTCACCATCCGATATCCATAGCCGTACATAGTTTCAATCTGTAGCTCTGGCATCTTTTTTCTTAGACGTCTTACTAGATCATCAACAACTCTATCTGTTCCAAAATAATCTTCACCCCATATGTAATTTAATATTTGATCTCTGGACAATGCCTGTCCTTGATTTTTTACGAAAAATAGCAGAAGATCAAATTCCTTGGAGGTCAGTTCTAAGACTTCCTCCTTCAGCTTGGCGATTCTACTTGTTGGGTTGATCGTATAGGGTGGCAGGGCTATAGTGGATATCTCCCTCTGCTTTGCAATATCTATGTATACCCGTTCCAATAGTTTATGAGCTCGGATTACTAACTCACGGGGTAAAAATGGCTTCGGTAAATAATCCTCACTTCCTAGTTCTAATCCCACAACTCGGTCAATATCCGTGTCACGAGCAGAAATGAAAATTACTGGGATATCAGGCGAAAGGGTTTTAATTTCACGAATCAGTTGATAACCGTCTATATCAGGAAGCATAATATCTAATATCCATAGATGAGGAGCATCCTTTATAGCTTCTCTAGCAGCTTCTCCATTTAAAAAAGAAGTCACCTGCCATCCTTCTTTTTGTAAATAAGAAGTCAATATAGAATTTAGATTGCCATCGTCTTCTACCAAATAAATACGAAAAGACATCATTCCACCCCTCTCATTTTTCATTATACCAAAAAGGACGGGTTTTTACACCACGTCCTTTTTAATATACAATCATCTATAAAAGGAGGTCCTATGCATCTTGTTTTCTTTCTTGAATCCTTTCCATTTTTTCTGTCATTTCTCTATCATCTCTCTTAAATCTACCTAAACCCAGCTTCTCCATTTCTTCTTTGGCTTCTGCTTCTGTTAGTTCTCCATTTTCTACCTTTGCTCTAATGACTTCTATCTGTGCTTTCTTTTCTTCCATTTCTGTCTTCATCTCTTCTGTCATTTCTCTATCATCTCTCTTAAATCTACCTAAACCCAGCTTCTCCATTTCTTCTTTGGCTTCTGCTTCTGTCAGTTCTCCATTTTCTACCTTTGCTCTAATGACTTCTATCTGTGCTTTCTTTTCTTCCATTTCTGTCTTCATCTCTTCTGTCATTTCTCTATCGTCTCTCTTGAATCTACCTAAACCTAGCTTCTCCATTTCTTCTTTGGCTTCTGCTTCTGTTAGTTCTCCATTTTCTACCTTTGCTCTAATGGCTTCTATCTGTGCTTTCTTTTCTTCTATTTCTGCCGTCATCTCTTCTGTCATTTCTCTATTTTTTTGTAACCTACCCTCTGAATCTTTCAGCTTCTCACCAAAGAACGCATATCCTCTACCAAAATTACCTTCATCTTTCGCTATACTTCCTTCACTGTTTGCAAAAGCTACTACAGGTACTAACAATGTTAGTCCTAGTGTTACAGGTATTATTTTTTTCCAATTCATTTTTATCACTCCTCATATATTTTTTGTACCTTCATTTTCTATTTTGGGACAAAAGTACGGAAGAATTATCAAAGAATTGTGTGAAATTGTGTGAAAAGTAACTGACACCAAATCAAAGATTTGGTGTCAGTTACTTTTGAAAAAGTCAAATAATGCAGTAAGAAAGCAGGATTGTCATTCTGAGACTTTTTCAACAACCTGAGTCACTTTTACAGAGTGCAAAATAAAAATCAGGGATAACCCTGATTTTTATTAGTCGTTAATTTTTTCTTTTAAAGTTTTACCAGCTTTGAAAACAGGTGCTTTAGAAGCTGGGATATCAATTACTTGCTCTGGATTTCTTGGATTTCTACCTTGTCTTGGTTTTCTTTCTCTTACGTCGAAAGTACCGAAACCAACTAATTGAACTTTGTCTCCAGTCACTAATGCTTCTTCAACACTCTCCATGAAAGCGTTTAAAGATAATTCAGCGTCCTTTTTTGTTAATTGGCTTTTCTCAGCAATTTTTGCAACTAATTCAGCTTTATTCACTTGAAATACCTCCTTCATATTTTAAAGTACGTATAGCATATTCTCTGTAAAATTGTAAAATCCTTCTTTTTTAAAGAATTTACCAGCATTTTTTTACATTTTTGTCTTAGATTCTTCCCAAAGTAGATCCATTTCCTCTAATGTCATCTCATTTAAGTCTCTTTTTGCCTTAGCCGCCGTTTTTTCTATGTACTGAAATCTATTTATAAATTTATTGCAAGTAGCATTTAAGGCATCTTCTGGGTTTGCTTTAAAAAATCTTGTTAAGTTTACTACTGCAAAGAGTAAGTCTCCTGCTTCTTCTCTGATGTGGGCAGTGTCTTTAGTTGCATAGGCTTCCAGAGCTTCTTGCAGCTCTTCCTTCACCTTATTAACAACATCCTCCAGCTTGTCCCAATCAAACCCTACATCAGCTGCTTTTTTTTGTACTTTTTCTGCCTTTAATAACGCTGGTAGTTCTTTTGGTATCATCTCCATCGAATCTGCTATACTTTTAATGTGTTTCTCCTGTCGCTTTTGCTGCTCCCAGGTTGATACTGCTTCATCAGAAGTTTCTGCCTTTACTCCCTTGAAGACATGAGGATGACGATAAAGCAGCTTTTCGCAAATTCCTTGAATTACCTCTTCAATGCTAAAGGCATTTCTTTCCTTTGCGATTTGGCTATGAAATATTACCTGTAGTAGTAAGTCACCTAATTCTTCCGCTAGTAATAAATCATCTTTTTTATCTATGGCATCCAACACTTCATAGCTTTCTTCTATGAGGTAAGGCTTCAGACTATCATGGGTTTGCTTAATATCCCAAGGACAGCCCTCTTTACTTCTTAATATTTCCATTATTTCCACTAAATTATTCACATTATAGTATTTTTTTTGACGTATGTCAATGCTTGGAATATAAAGACTTGTGAGATAGTCTATCCAGTCCAGCCTATCCAGCATATACAAAGGTACCCTTTCAATCCTTTGTTCCGTTGGAATTCCAGCGTTTTTCACTACAAAAATCTCTTGTTCATCCTCATAATAGTCCATCAGTCTTAATTTTACCTCAGAGGCAATAAAGGGGTCATAAACTTGAGTAATAATGTTTGCGATGGTGGGATCTGGTTTTTGTTTCTCCAGCTGTAGCCCATCTAGAAGCTTAAATCCATCTATAGGATCTATTTCTAAAGCCATGAACATGGCATCGACAAAGCTCATGGCAGGGTACACTGTTTTTTCTATACCTTCTCTTTTACAAGCCTCTAGTAAAAGCTGCACTGTTTGCTCCGCCACATAAGGATGTCCGGGAACAGCATACAGCACATCTTCCTTTTTTGCTGCTTCCACAAGGCTGTCTGCTATTTCTTGATAAACCTGTTGAAAATCTTCTTTTTCCTCGTATACATAATCAAAGGTTTTATAACCTATGCCCTCCTCCTGTAGATAAGCTACAACGGGGTGCTTTTCTGTTCGCAGATAGATTACCTTGTGGTTTTTCATAGCGGTTAAAGTGGCCAGGGTTAGGTGCTCCTTGGCACCTGGTCCAAGACCCACAATGGTGAGGCTAGACATTTTAATCACACTCCATAAATTTAATAAGATATTAGCTATGCAAGCCCCTCTACTATAGATCACAGAATTCTTACATAGCCTTTTCTTAAATGATTTATTCTCAATAGCATTACTTCATCAATTTTATTTTATGAAGTAATTTTAAAATTTTGTCTCCACCGGGGAGAAGTTCAAAATCTGCTCTAATGAGGGTTTCAGTTTTTAATAGCATGATTCCATAGACAGCAGCTCCTATAGCAATGGAGATGACAGTAGCTAGGCTGTTGCCTAGGAATGGGTATAGCTGTCTATAAAAGAGATATACAACGACCCCCATAGTACCTACTGATAACAGAGGCTTGATGACAAATTGCTGAATTTCCATGGTAACCTTGGTTTCTCTTTTTACTGCAAGAAAGTTTAATAGAAAAGCTACAAAGTAAGCAATAACTGTACCGATGGCAGCGCCTATTACATTCAACGCTGGGATCCCCGTCAATACATAGGTAGCTACAAATTTAAAAGCAGCACCGATCATTAGGTTTCTTACAGGTACATCAGGCTTACCTAATCCCTGCAACACCCCTGTCAAAGCTTGTAGTGGTGCTAAAAAGGTTACAGCAAAAGCCAAGAAGAATAGAATTCTTCCTATGCTAGCTGGCTCTTTAGGATAAAGCATAGTCATAATAGGTGTAGATAGTACAGCTAGTCCTACTGAAGCTGGTAAGCCTATTAGTAAAGCAACCCTCAAGGCGGACTTTGCATCTCCTCTTACGGCTTCCCAGTCGTTTCTAGCAGCAGATTCAGAGATTACTGGAACAATACTCATGGCTAGGGCAACCGTCAATACCTGAGGGAGATTTACCAAAGCAGTAGCCATTCCCTGTAGTTGTCCATATAAACTGTTTGCCTGCTCATAGCTAAAACCTGTAGCTTGTAGCCTTCTTAACACAATAAAGGTATCTATCATATTGATTAAAGGCAGTACAGCTGCACCTATAGCTATAGGTACAGCAATTCTTAATAGATTTTTGATAATTTGTTGTGAGGTTTCTTCTTCAAAAGCTGTCACTTGTCCACCCTCTGGAAGAATAAGATTCTTTCTTTTCCTATAGAGGAACATCATCATAGCTAGGGCAAAAGCCCCCCCTGCTGAAGCACCAAAAGATGCACCACCAGCAGCATAGGTTACGTCCATGCTTCTTAATAATAAAATTGCTAAGGATAGTCCAAAAACTACCCTCATTGCCTGCTCCACTACTTGAGAAATAGCAGTAGGAGTCATATCCCGCATTCCTTGAAAATATCCTCTGAAGGAAGCTAAAACCGCAACAAAGAATAGGGCTGGTGCCAATGCCAATACAGCATAATAAGCATTTGGACTTTGAAATACATTATTGACCAAAAAGGAGGTTAACAACGCTAAAACAACCGAGCCCACGGCACCTAATGCTAATAATAGATAGAAGGAGGTCTTAAATACCTTATGAGCCCCATAATAGTCTTCATTTGCTCGTTTTTCCGATACCAGCTTAGAGATGGCGGTGGGAAAACCAGCAGCTGTAAAGGCCAACAGAAAGTTAAATACTGTATAGCCTACTTGATAATACCCCATACCTTCTGATTCAATAATAATACCCAAGGGAATCCTAAAAAAAGCTCCCATTACTTTTACAATCATTCCTGCTGCTCCTAATATAACTGCCCCTTTTAAAAAGGTATCTTTCTTCATCTCTTCATTCCTCCATATCACTTAGGGGGCAAAACATGTCAAACAAAACGTCCCCTTGACCTTGACTTATTGACTTATTATCGTACAGTTATAACGCTTTACATTATAGCAGACTTTTGGTAAAAAAAATAGCCCCGACCTGCGGAGCTTTTTCTTTCTATTGTTCCATTTGTTTGGATAGGAAGGATGCAGCTGTAGAAGCTATCTTTTTCTCAACCTCTCCCATATTTATATCTTTATTTTTGGAGCAAATGATTACTGTTCCGATTGGATCTCCTTGTGTAACGATAGGAGCGATTACCTGGGCTATATACTTCCCATCATCTCCTTCATCAGAGGCAATCGGGATCATTTGTTCACCTTCATTCAATACAACTGTTTCTCTTTCCTCCATCATACGCTCTAATGCTTTACTTACTCTCTTTTCCATATATTCTTTTTTAGAATGTCCTGCTACTGCAATTACTGTATCTCTATCAGTTATTATTGCGATATGACCTAAGGCTTCTTGAAGTGACTCCGCATATTCTGTAGCAAATTCGCTAAGTTCTCCAATAGGGGAGTATTTTTTTAATATGACTTCTCCTTCTCTATCAGTAAATATCTCAAGAGGGTCACCTTCTCTTATTCTAAGGGTTCTTCTTATTTCCTTTGGTATTACCACTCTACCTAAATCGTCAATACGTCTTACTATTCCTGTCGCTTTCAATACCATTCCCTCCTAATTTTAAAGTAAAATTTTAGTGTATTCATAGTATTTTACCAATCTTTGTTTTTTATTCATTGGAAGGACTTTACTTTTACTCATAAAAAAAGCAAGTGCTTTAACACCTGCTTTTATCTATAATTCTTCTTTTTTAACAATTTTTGCCTGTTCCATTAATTCCTCTATATGGTCTTGAAATCCTTCTTCCTTTAAAAATTCCATTAAATTATTTTTTACATCTTCAAAGGTTTCTACTTCGTTAATAGAATCCTCTACTAAAATAATGTGATAACCAAACGTGGTTTCTACAATACCACTCACTTCGCCAGGATTCATTGCAAAAGCAGCTTCTTCAAACTCCGGCAACATTTCTCCTCTACCAAAGTAGTCTAAATCCTCTACGACGATTCCCTCCTCTGGAGTTTCCTTATAGCCTTCCCATAAGGTCATAAAATCATCACGATTGGCTATTTTGCTTAAGATATCCTGCGCCTTCTTTTCTGCATCCTCTGTGCTGGTTCTTACTAAAATATGCTTTGCATTTACTTCTTCTCGAGCAAAGAATTCTGTGTTTTCATCGTAATAAGCCTTAGCGGCTTCCTCTGCGATTTCTAAATCGCTGATATAAAGATCTCTATACTTATTAATCGTAATATCTTTTGTGATTTGTTGTTTTATATAAGCTTCGTCAATATTGTTTTCTTCTGCAAATTGCTTAAAGGCTTCGTTTTCTTCTGTAAACATTACATAAGGACCATAGGATTCTTCTATTTCTTCATCAGTAACTGTAATATCGTTCTTAGCTGCCTCTTGAAGAATGACTTCATCTAAAACTAGCTTTTCTAATATACTCTTTTTAATAGAATCTAAAAGAGTCATGCCTGTCCCCATGTCTTGATTAAATACATCTGGACCTAATTGAGCCTCATAGCTCATTTTTTGTAATGCCAATGTTTTTTCAAACTCTGCTAGTGTTATGTTATTGCCATTCACCGCTGCTACAGCGTCCTGTGATAGTCTTGTAGAACTTGAACAACCAGTGATAAATATTGCCATCATTAACAAAGCAGTTAAGGCTACTATGATTTTCTTACGGTTTCCTCTTATTTTCATCCTCATCACTCCTATTCTGTCTCACTCTATTATATCTGACTTGTAGTTTTTTTTAAACCACTAATTTTTTCTATTATGTCTTTTATATCCATCAGCACCTTATATTGATCTTGGGTTTGAACTTTATAAACAAAATAGGGTTCATCTCCTGCGTGAACAGTGACTTTCCAACGATAACCTTCCATTACCTCAAGAATATTTTCTGGTTTTAATAGCTTCCCATCCTTAAACTGAATACGAATCATGTTTTGCTTTTGTGAAATATATTGTACTCTTAAACTTTTAGCAAGGGCCTTAATATAGGAGATTAACAATAAATTTCTGGCACTTAAAGGGATATCTCCAAAGCGGTCTTCGATTTCCTCTTCAATAGCATATAGATCCTCTTCGTTTCGAATCGAAGCGATTTTTTTATAGATTTCTATTTTATGGCTCTGGTTGGTAATATATTTTTCAGAAATATAGGCGTCCACATTGAGCTCCATCATGGTATCTTCGTATTTTTCTACTACCTGTCCTTTTAGCTCTCCTATGGTTTCCTCCAATAGCTTTACGTATAAATCATACCCTATAGAGGCCATATGTCCATGCTGTTCTCCTCCTAAAAGGTTTCCAGCTCCCCGAATCTCCAAGTCCCTCATAGCAATTTTAAAGCCTGACCCAAATTCTGTGAACTCTTTGATGGCTTTTAATCTTTTCTCTGCCACCTCTGATAGGATCTTGTCTCTTTCATACAGCAGGTAAGCATATCCCTGTCGATTGGATCTTCCTACCCTTCCACGAAGCTGATAAAGCTGGGAAAGCCCTAGTCTATCGGCATCCTGTATGATAATGGTATTAACGTTGGCAATATCCAACCCTGTCTCTATAATGGTGGTACAAACCAATACATCATATTCTCCATGATAGTACTCCAGCATCAATTTTTCTAGCTGTCGTTCACTCATTTGTCCATGGGCTACTGCTATCCTAGCCTGGGGTACTAGAGCAGCTAATCTTGTGGCTACCTGATGAATACTCTGTACTCGATTGTAGACGTAATAAACCTGTCCTCCTCGAGCAATTTCTCTGACGAGGGCGTCAGCAATTAAAGATTCGTTAAAGCCTGCCACGTAGGTTTGTACAGGAAACCGCTCCTCTGGAGGATCTTCTATAATACTCATATCCCGGATACCAATCATGGACATATGAAGAGTTCTAGGAATAGGTGTGGCGGTTAAAGTGAGGACATCTACAGATTTTTTTAGCTGCTTTAAGGCTTCTTTATGCTTTACCCCAAACCGCTGCTCTTCGTCCACCACCAAAAGTCCTAAATCTTTGAAAGCAACATCCTTAGATAAAAGGCGATGGGTTCCTATGAGAATATCAACGTTCCCAGTTCGAATCCCCTCCATCGTATGTTTTTGTTGGGTTGGTGTTCTAAATCTACTTAGCATTTCTACTGTAACAGGAAAGCCGGAAAATCGTTCTTTAAAGTTGTTATAGTGCTGTTGAGCTAAAATGGTGGTGGGTACCAAAATCGCCACCTGCTTTCCATCCATTACTGCCTTGAAGGCTGCTCTAATAGCCACCTCTGTTTTCCCGTAGCCTACGTCCCCACATAATAGTCGGTCCATAGGTCTTTCCTTCTCCATATCTCTTTTTACTTCTTCTATAGATTTTAACTGGTCAGGGGTTTCTTCATAGGGGAATAGATATTCAAACTGCTTTTGCCAATCGGTATCTGGAGAAAAGCTATAGCCTTTACTTTCCTCTCTTTGGGCATAGAGCTTCAGGAGACCTTCTGCCATATCCTCAATGGCTTTTTTCGCCTTTGCCTTAGTTTTAACCCATTCAGTGCCTCCTAGTTTGTTAAGCTTAGGGGACTTGTCATCTGCTCCTATATACTTTTGAATTAAATCCATCTGATCTGTAGGAACGTAAAGATTGTCTTCACCAGAGTAACGTATTTTTAGGTAATCCTTCTTAATTCCCTCTACCTTTAATTCTTCGATCCCTACATATTTGCCAATACCATGACCTTCATGAACCACATAGTCTCCTACCTTTAGGTCAATGAAAGATTTAATGGGGGCAGCATCCTTCCTTTTAGGCTTTTGTTTTTTCTTCTTATGGACCCCATAGATTTCATAATCTGTCATAACCATGTATTTGATATCCATGTATTCAAAGCCCCGATGCAGATTTCCCTGTAAAATCATCACTTGATCCCACTGTAGTCCATTTTGCTCTTTTACTAAGAATTTTACCGGTATTTTTTCTTCCTTAAGGGTTTCCAACAGCTTAAAAGCCTTTTCCTTTGTCGTAGGGAGCAAAAGGATTTTGTAGCCCTTTTCTCGTAGATTTTTCAGTTCCTCTAATAAATAGCTAATCTTCCCTTGAAAGGTCTGTACAGGCCTGGAAATAAAATTAATAATTTCCTTAGCAGGAAAATCTGCGTGATTTCTTGGTAAAAGACTGGAGGTTACTAGTTTGTATCCCTTTAGACTTTTTACTATATCTTCATAGGTAAACAAAAGATGCCCTTGATTCGGCAATACTTCTCCCCGCTCCAAAAGCGTTTTAAAATTTTCACGGAATTCCTCGTGGAACCCTCTTATTTTTTCTTTGCCCCGATCTGGTTCATCAATAATAACAACTGCTTCTGGATGTAAATAGTCTGTTAAGAACGCTGCCTTTTCATAGACATAAGGCAAAAACTGCTGTATTCCCTTAAAGTTTCCAAAAGTTTCTAGCTTTTCTATCACTTCTCTAATCTTACTCTGAAGCTTTTCAGCAGCTGTCGTATCCAGCTTTTTCAATGTAGCCTTCAGTTCTTGAGAGATTTTTGCAATTCTTTCCTCATGGTTTTCTGTCTCTATAATGATTTCTGCTGCTGGATAGATTTTAATTGTTTCAATTTTTTCAATGGATTTTTGGGTGTCTACTTCAAACCATCGAATAGAATCTATTTCATCGTCAAAGAGTTCAACCCGTAAGGGATTATCTTCCGCTGGAGGAAAAATATCGATGATGCCTCCTCGGATACTAAACTGCCCTTTGGTATCTACCCTTTCGGTTCTTTCATAGCCTTGGGTAATAAATGTTTCCATCACCTGTTGAAGATTGATGGATTCTCCTACCTTAAAGGTAAGTTGATATTTTTTATAAATTTCTGGCGGTGTCAGCTTTAGAAGCAATGCCTCTATAGAGGCCACTACTACATAATTATTACCCTCCACCAGCTTATCTAAGGTTTTGATTCTTTCCTCATTGACTTCCTCACTGGTAGCTTCTATATCATAAAATACGATATCTCTTGTGGGAAAAAACAAAACCTTTTCCTTCAAATAAAATTTTAAGTCCTGATAAATTTGTTGTGCTTCTATATCGTTGTAAGTTAAAATACAAACCTGTTGTTTTAGTCCTTCATGGATACCATAGGCAATGTGAGATTTTTGAGAATCATTTAGACCATGTAAGCCTATGGGAGTAATACCATCTCTTAGGGTTTGTATCAGTTGTATATACTGTAGAGAATGTTCCATTGGGGACAATAGTATATTTTTTTCCATTCTTTGCACCTGCTCTTTCAATAAGGGCTTTGCCCGTCATTCAACGATTTCAGTGGGAGATTGAACTCCCGCTGAAAAAATTAAGTGGCACCCGCCGCCTATAGAGGCGGGGGACATCTTAATTTAGTTATATTTTTTTGACAACATACCAATTCCATCCACTATGGAAAATCCAAGCTACTATTATTGCGATCATTGAATAATTGGTTTTTGTATAGGTTAGATGTGTAACAATGCCAAAAAAGCTATGGCTAACTATACTAGCCACAGCAGCCCACTTCCCAATTTTTTTTGATGAAGTCATGATATCATAAATACCTTCAATACATCCAAAGATAAAATGGGTTCCTATGATATTGGTTTTTAGGAAAATGGCAAAGGTAGTCTTTGCCATTTCCTCCAGTAAAGGTACTACGATTGTTAAGCCTTCATCCTGAAAAGACTTTAAGATTATTTTATTACATAAATAAGCAAACGCAGCCGAGAATATACCTGCCATGATGATTTTTGCGATCATACACATGCTCCTCTTGTTAGTCTATCCATTAAATTGGTTCATGGCCTTATCTATGCCTTCCTTTACGATGGATTCCACCGCTAAAGCAGCTTTGTCTATTGTTTCCCTTATAGGAGGAATCTCCTCCTTTGAAAATCTACTGGTGACAAAATCTGCTAAGTCTCCGAATTGAGGTCGCCCTATACCAATTCTCACCCTAGGAAACTCATCGGATTGCAGTTGATAGATGACAGATCTCATACCGTTATGGGTACCTGCACTACCTTTATGGCGAATTCTAAGTATCCCTACTTCTATATCAATATCATCATAGATAACGATGAGGTTCTTGGTTTCAATTTTATAAAACTCTACGATGTCCCTAACACTTTCACCACTAAGATTCATGAAGGTCTGAGGTTTTACCAACAAAACCTTTTCGCCCCCCCAAAAGCCTTCACCATAAAGCGCTTTATGTTTCAATTTATTTACTTTTATATTGTTGCGATAGGCCAGTAAATCTATGGTATCAAAGCCAACATTGTGGCGAGTTGCATCATATCTTTTACCGGGGTTCCCTAGTCCAACGACAATGTACATAAGTTACACCTCTAATCAAATAACCTACTAACAGAAATATTCTTGTATATTCTTTGAATGGCTTCTGCAAATAGAGATGCCACTGACATCACCTGCATCTTATCAATCATTTTTTCCTCTGGTAAGGTAATGGTGTTGGTTACAATCAGTTCTTTAATTGGAGAGTTATCAATTCTCTCAATGGCTGGACCCGAAAGTAATGGATGGGTACAGCAGGCGTATACGTCCTTTGCACCAAATTCCTTTAAGGCACTAGCACCCTGTGCAATGGTTCCAGCGGTATCAATCATATCATCGATTAAAATAACGTTTTTCCCTTCCACATCACCAATGATGTTCATGACTTCAGAAACATTTGCCTTTGGTCTTCTCTTATCAATAATGGCAATAGGGGCTTCTAAATGATTGGCAAAGTTTCTAGCCCTTGTAACGCTTCCTAAGTCCGGAGAAACCACTACTAGATCTTGAAGGTTTTTATTTAGGAAGTATTTTGCTAAAATAGGTACGCCCAAAAGATGATCCACAGGAATATTGAAGTACCCTTGAATCTGGGCAGCATGTAGGTCCATTGCCAATACCCTGTCAGCTCCTGCAGTAGTAAGCAAGTCAGCTACTAATTTTGCTGTGATCGGATCTCTTGCCTTTGCTTTTCTGTCCTGACGTGCGTAGCCATAGTAGGGTAGTACTGCTGTAATTCTTCCTGCTGAAGCTCTTTTAAAGGCGTCAATAAGTATTAACAGCTCCATAAGATGATCATTCACCGGTGGGTGAGTAGGTTGTACAACGAAAACATCTGCTCCTCTTACGGTTTCGTTAATATTTACTGCTATTTCTCCATCACTAAAGGTACCTACTTCACAATTTCCAAGAGGTACACCTAGCTCATGGGCTATCTCCTTTGCCAATGCAGGATTTGCATTGCCACTAAATACTTTAATCTCATTACCGCTGGTATTCATTTTTTTATTACTCCTCCTTTGTTTTCAACAAGCCTTTGCGTTTTACCCAATCCTCTTTGTTCTCCTGACGACTTCGAGCCACCGCCAATGCTCCCCGGGCTACAGTTTTTGTTATGGTGGAACCACTGGCTACATAGGCGGACTCCTCTACTACTAAAGGAGCGATTAGGTTGGAATTACTACCGATAAAAGCATAATCCTTTACGATAGTTTTATGTTTATTTTTACCATCATAGTTGACAAATACAACGCCACATCCAATGTTTACCTGCTGTCCTATCTCTGCATCTCCTATATAAGCAAGGTGGGATGCTTTAGAATAGTCTCCTATAACAGCATTTTTGACCTCAACAAAATCCCCAATTTTCACATGCTTTCCAATGTGACTATTAGGCCGTAAAAAAGCATAGGGTCCTATGTTGGTGGCATCTCCCACAGTACTATGGATGATGGTAGAATTTTGGATGTTTACTTCATTTCCTATGGTGGATTCTTCAATTTTACTGTTGGCGCCGATAATACAACCCTCTCCAACAATGGTTTTCCCTGTTAACGTAGCACCGGGGTAAAGTATAGTATCTCTACCGATTTGCACGGATTTTTCAATATAGGTATGGCTAGGATTGATGATGGTAACCCCCTGATCCATGTGTTTTTCAGCGATCCTTCGTCGCATGATTTCTTCTACCTGGGCCAACTGACTTCGAGAATTTACCGCCATAATGTCTTCATAATCCTTTGTTTTATATACCCCTACTGTTTTACCTATCTCTGAAATAATGGTTAGAGCATCGGTTAAGTAGTATTCTTTTTGGGCATTTTCACTAGTGATTCTTGGTAAAGCTTCTTTTAATGCCTTAGCATCAAAGCAGTAAAGACCAGAGTTGATTTCCTTGATCTTCTTTTCCTCTACTGTAGCATCCTTCTCCTCTACAATTTTCAGAAGTTCTTCCTTATCACCTCTAACAATTCGACCGTAGCCATAAGGTTCCTCTAGGTCTGCTGTTAAAACAGTGGCACTATACCTTTCCTCTTCATGATAGGCAATCAGCTGCCTTAAAGTTTCCTCTGTAATAAGGGGTCCATCTCCATTTAATACCAATATAGTTCCTTCCTCCGCCAGTAAATCATAGGCTTTTTTCACTGCATGACCAGTTCCTAACTGTTGGCTTTGAAGGGCTGTTTTCACATCTTTATCTAAACTGCTGATTACTTCTTCTGCACCATGTCCTACAATGACAATACACTCTTGAATTGATGCATTCTTGGCTACATCAATCACATGCTGCAGCATTGTTTGGCCACAAACCTCATGAAGTACCTTTGGAAGCTTAGACTTCATTCGGGTTCCTGCACCTGCTGCCAATATCACTGCCTGTAGCTTCATTTCTTCACCACCTATTGTCGCCCTCTGGGCGAAATTTGCCGTCTATGGCGGATTTAAAAATGTAAATTGTTATAGAGCTTGACTTTAATTTTGGTTCAAGTTTTTGATTTCTCATTTTACATTTTTAAATTTTTGCATTTATTCTTAGTATTTCCCTTTAATAGTTTATTATATTTTAAATAAATAATAAACCCTTTTTCTTTAAATTCTTCTTGCGGAAAATTTTTCTTTAGAACAAAAACAAAAAAAAGAGCCCTATTGATGCAAGGCTCCTTCTTGGGACTATGCGTGGTTAGCTTCGTTAATCGTTTCGAATGATTCTACTTCTGACTCTTCATTTACTCTCTCATATTCTGTAAAAATTGCCTCTTGGATTTTAGATCTAGTATCAGAATTTATTGGATGGGCTATATCTCTAAAATCCCCTTCCCCCATTTTTCTGCTAGGCATTGCGATGAATAGCCCGTTCTGTCCTTCGATAATTTTAATGTCATGTACAACAAACTCATTATCAAAAGTAACTGAGACGATTGCCTTCATTTTGCCTTCTGCTGCCACCTTTCTAATTCTCACATCGGTTACTTGCATCTGTCCTTCACCACCTTCCCTTATGCTAATACTGGGCTGTGCATAATGTTTTAAATTTAGGATTAATTACCTTTATTCTCCATAAATTTCTAATTTCCTTCTTTAATAATTAAATAATTATAAATTTCTTACATTTTGGTAGGATTTCATACAGTTGCCTCCATGTTAGTGTCATTTAATATACCTATTAAGGTTTTTTATACTAGTTCTGGATTAGGATAGATATTGATGAAGCCTTCCTTTTCCTTTACTTCCTCCAGGATTAGCAGAGGGATATAGTCCTTCACTAACTTTTCCTGCGGCTCCTTTGTGCCTATAAGCACACCGATTGCCTCTACCTGTGTATCAAATTCCTTCATCATATCCACCATACCCTTTGCGGTTCCTCCCGCCTTCATAAAGTCATCGATGATAATTACCTTGGAATTTGGTTTAATAGCTCGTCTTGATAAGGACATTTTTTGAATTTTTCCAGTGGAACCAGAAACATAATTAATGCTTACAGTGGAGCCCTCTGTTACCTTACTGTCTCTTCTAAGAATAACTAATGGCAGGTTCATAGCCTTGGCCACCATAAGAGCTAAAGGAATCCCTTTTGTTTCTACTGTAATAATATAGTCTACCTCTCTATAATCAAACTGGCTGGTAAAAACCTCCCCCAGTTGATGAATCTTTTGTGGTGAATAGATGACATCCGCCATATAGAGAAAACCTCCTGGCAAAATCCTTTCTCCCTGTGATAAATAACAACAGATATTCTCCAAGATTTCTTTGTTTTGTTCCTCAGTAACAAAAGGAATATATTTTACTCCCCCAGCTGCTCCTGATATCGTCTGAATTTTTCCTAGTCTCATTTTTTCCATAGATTGCTTTACCACCATAATATCTTCACTTATAGTAGATTTTGCTGCAAAAAATCTTTCTGTAAAATAATTTAATGTAAAAATTTTATTAGGCTGATCTCCGAGGATTTTCATTATGGCGGCAATTCTTTCGTTTCTTTTCAGCTTTTCCATTAAAATAATTCCTCCAGGTATGAATATTTTTATTTATTATATATGTTTTATTCGTTTTTTACAAGGTGTTAAGGAAAAAACCAAAGATGAAAGTATTATAATTTCAAATTTACTGTGCATATTAAGGATTTTATGTTATTATATTGAACAGAGTTTCGTATTAATATAAGAGAGAAAATCTCTTTTTATACATCTTCAGAAAACATTTTGTTCTATTAATGCAAGAATGTGGCAACACTACCGGATAGAATACAACTTATTGTAAAGGAGCGAAGATTGTGATTGCTTTTAATTTAAATGAACATAAAATCCATCACATCCATTTAATTGGAATTGGTGGCATTAGTATGAGTGCTATTGCAGAGGTTCTCTTAAGTCACGGTTATCGTGTGTCGGGCTCTGATATTAGAGACTCAAATATTTTGCAAAAACTAAGACAGCATGGTGGAGAAATTTTCATTGGCCATGCAGCTGAAAATATTCAAAATCCTGATTTGATAGTCTATAGTGCTGCTATTAAAGACTTTAATCCCGAAAGAATTCGAGCTAAGGAGTTAAATATTCCTCAGGTCGATCGAGCAGAAATGCTGGGGCAAATTATGAAAAAGTACGATAAAGCTATTGCTGTAGCTGGGAGTCATGGTAAGACTACCACCACCTCTTTGATCTCTTTGCTCATGGAATATGCAGGACTAGATCCTACTATTTTGGTAGGGGGAGAACTAGACAGTATCGGAGGTAACATTAAAATCGGTAAAAGTCAGCATTTTATAACAGAAGCCTGTGAATATGTAGAAAGCTTCTTAAAGTTTTTTCCTTACATAGCCGTTGTTTTAAATATTGATGAAGACCACTTGGACTATTATAAAGATATCCATCATATTAAAGATGCTTTTAGAAGGTTTGTAGCACTAGTACCTAAAGAAGGTTTTCTAGTGGCTTGTCACGATGATACAGAGGTACAGGAGATTTATGAGGCTGCCTCCTGTAATCTTATTACCTATGGTATTCGAACCGCTGCTGATTTTGTAGCTAAGGACATTGTCTTTAATGAAGAAGGATACCCTGCCTTCAATGTCACTTACAAAGGTGAGAACCTTGGGAAGTTTCATTTAGGAGTTCCGGGGCTTCATAATGTATATAATGCTTTGGCAGCTATTACTACCTCTTATCTATTAGGCATCGATGCCAAAACCATCTCTAACAATATTCACCGTTATCAAGGAATTCATCGTCGTTTTGATATATTGGGAGAAGTAAAGGGCGCTAGAATCATTGATGACTATGCCCATCATCCTGTGGAAATCAAGGCTACTTTAGAAGCTGCAAAACAATATCCTCATAAAAAAATATGGGCTATCTTTCAGCCTCATACCTACAGCCGTACAAAGGCTTTGTTAAAGGATTTTGCCTTGGCCTTTGATGCAGCGGATCACATCATTATTACGGATATTTATGCTGCTAGAGAGCCAGAGGATGGCGAGATTAACAGTAAAAAGCTCGTAGAATTAATGGATCCTAAGCTAGAGGCTCGATACATGTCTGGTTTTGAAACAATTGCAGACCATATTTATGAGAAGGTGGAATCTGGAGATTTGGTGTTAACTATGGGAGCTGGTGACGTTTATAGAATCGCCGAAATACTGCTTAATAAAATGGAATAAGCTTCATTTTCACGAGAAATCACTTGCGCAAGAAAACCCAGCGACCGTGACGTATACAGAAATACGTAAGGATGCTGGGTTTTTGAATCAACGAAGAAGATGGTGACTTTTTAACAGTCTGAGCGGAGATTGCTCTCCACTTTTAATTATTATTCTCTTGTGATGTATCTTCTTGTGCTATATCCTCTTGAACTCCATAAATCTCTAGTAAAAGCTGACGGGTCTCCTTTGCATCATTAACAAAATAGGATAACTTATCCTCCATATATTTTGGCTCACCCGGCAAAGTGTGCATCTGAATATTTTGCATGTCTAGACCAATTGCACTGGTGGCCAATCGCATAATATCTTGTAGTTCTATATCTGTTTTCACATGTCTAAAGCTATTGCTAACGAG
Source organism: Anaerovirgula multivorans (assembly GCF_900188145.1). GTDB lineage: Bacteria > Bacillota > Clostridia > Peptostreptococcales > Natronincolaceae > Anaerovirgula > Anaerovirgula multivorans. The sequence continues at coordinate 97,185 of NZ_FZOJ01000010.1, forward strand.
ACCTGGTAAGTTTCCTAGGTTCATAGCCTTCTTCATAGCAGACTGCATAAATTCCTGTTGAGCTTGAATTCTGCCTAAGTCTCCATTACGGTCTAAACCACCGCTCCCAGGGGTTGCTTGACGATACCTTAAGAACTTTACAGCATCATCTCCTTTTAAAACTCTAGGACCTGGTGGAAAGTTGATAACAAGTGGCGGGTCATCATAGTCGTCCCTATAATACATTCCTGGATTTGGTATGGTTACGGGTACCCCCCCAATGGTATTTACAATAGAGGCAGCGCCCTTATAAGTAATGGTAATATAATGATGTACTGGTACATCTAGTAATACATCACTAACAACTGTTTTTACTCCTGCTGCTCCGTGGTCTCCATAAACAGCATTAATCTTCTTTTTCCCAAGTCCATCATAGCCGACTCTTGGATAATAAGTATCTCTAGGTACAGAAATTATATCTATTTTTTTAGTATCAGGATCAAAGGATACAAACATCATGGTGTCACTTCTCATGCCCTCAAGCCCCAACATGACAAAGTTTACTCTGTTGCTTTCAGAAAAGGCCCTGATCAGCTCATCCTTTTCCTCTATCTCTTCAAAATCATCATCTTGTACCCTCTCAGGCGGCACTTCTGCATTAGGATGCTGGTCCTTCATAAAGGTATTAAATCCTATAAATACTCCACCAATTAGCACAACAAAGCTTAAAAAGGCTATAGTGAAAATTTTCCAAAAAACTTTCATCACATTCACTTCCCTACTTGAAGTTCTTTCTTGTAATTACATCTGCATCTGATTATATCAAATTATGACATGAAAATCTATAGCCCTTTATATTTAGTCATATTTTCCACATGTTTTTTTCTATCACCTTTGGCCTAAGACCTTTACGAAGTTCACATAAGGGTCATCTGTCCCTTGTAATAGGCTTCCCTCCTGTTTTAACATATAGATATAATCTATCATCTCCTGGGTAATTCTTTCCCCTGGTGCAATGATGGGAATGCCTGGAGGATAAGCCATAATTGATTCTCCACTAACTTCACCTGCTGCATCCTCTAGTCCTACAATCTTGGTATTGCTATAATAGGCATCTCTAGGGGTGACAATCATTTCAGGGTTTTTCAGTACACCGCTTTTAATTTGAATGACTTTAGGTTTCCTATATTTTTCTGCAATATCCTTAAAAGCCGCTACAAGTGCGTTAATCTGGACCTCAGTATCTCCAAGGCTGAGGATGGCTAAAACATTATAATAATCTGCCAATTCTGTCTGTATGTTATATCCATCCCTTAACAAATCATATACCTCAAAGCCCGTCAAGCCTATACCTGCAGCAGAAACTCCCAGCTTCGTTTCGTCATAGTCATACACTCCTGGTGTGCCTATCATCTCAGTACCAAAGGCATAGAGGCCCTGGATTGTATTTATTTGTTTTCTGGCTTCTCTACTTAGTCTCAAAGTTTTTCCCAGCATTTCTTTCCCATGTATCGCCAGCTGTTTCCTTGCCACATCAATGCTAGCCATCAATAAATAAGAGGCACTGGTGGTTTGCGTTAAGTTTAGACTCTTCTTTACAGTGGCAGGAGAAATCATACCTTCCCTTAGTAACAGGAGTGAGCTTTGAGTTAGAGACCCACCAGTCTTGTGGGTACTGACAGCACTCATATCCGCCCCTGCCTCCATAGCGCTTATCGGCAAATCTTTATGAAATCTCAGATGGGCACCATGGGCTTCATCTGCTAACACCGCCATCCCATGCCGATGGGCTAATGCTACGATTTCTTTAAGGTTTGAGGTGGCTCCATAATAGGTTGGATTAATTATCATCACTGCCTTTGCATCTGGATGTCTTGCTATCATCTTTTCCAAATCCTCTACTGTGATTCCCATAGCAATGCCTAACCTTTCATTGATTTGAGGTTGAACATAAATTGGGATGGCGCCACTTAAAATGATCCCAGATATCGATGATTTATGGGCATTACGGGATAATATAATTTTATCTCCTGGTCTACAGGCGCTCATAATCATGGCTTGTATCCCCGAGGTCGTCCCGTTTACTAAGAAAAATCCATGATCTGCATTAAAGGCTTCTGCAGCCAATTCCTCAGCCTCGCGAATCACACCAATGGGATTGCATATATTATCTAAGCATTTCATTGAATTTACATCTATCTCCATCATCGTATTACCTACATACTCAGTGAATTCTTTTAATCCTCTACCATGTTTATGCCCCGGTACATCAAAAGGGATTACGTTTCTCCTATGATAGTCCCTTAATCCTGTAAACAACGGAGTTTGATTTTGATTAAAACCTGTCATGAAATCCACCTCTCGGACCGACATAATTCAGCAATATTTTTTACTGCCTATATCATTATTTTTTTGCTTATAATAACTTTCCCTTTAAAGAAAAAGACCATACAGAGACTCTTTTGAAGTCTTGCATAGCCTTTTTACATTTTATCCGAATACTTGAATAATCTGTGCCACCATTTTGGCACTATTTACTAAATCTTTGATATGGATATGTTCCTCTAATGTATGGGCCTTTTTCTCTCCTATACCAAGATTTACAGCTTTAATGCCATTCCCATTTAATATATTGGTATCACTTCCACCACCAGTAGCAGCTGTATAGCCTTCAATTCCTATTTGTGAGAAAGCTTCCTTAACTTTTGAAACAATTTCATCATTCTCTTCCACATGGAAGGGTGGATACATTCTTTCTACATCTATTTCTACCCTTCCTCCAAAATCAGCAGCCGCCTTTTTAAAGGCTTCTGCCATGTGAGCACTTTGAACATCTAGTTTATCTTCTTTAAGACTTCTAGCCTCCGCTTTAATTTCTACCAGGGGTGTTACAATATTAGTAGCTTCGCCACCAGTAATAACACCTATGTTGGCAGTAGTTTCTTCATCTATTCTTAAAAGCTTCATATTTTCAATAGCTCGTGCAGCAATCATAATAGCACTGATGCCCTCCTCTGGTGCTACACCAGCATGGGCAGGCTTTCCAAAAATTTTAGCGTTTACTTTATCTTGGCAGGGACCTGTAGTAATAATCTCTCCTGGGGATCCACCGCTGTCTAATATAAACCCATATTTTGCATTGATTTTACTGTAATCAAGGTATTTAGCTCCGAAGAGTCCTCCCTCTTCCCAAATGCTGAAAGCTACTTCTATATCTCCATGGGGAACTTTATTTTCCTTAATGACTCTGATACCTTCTAGTACTGCAGCAATTCCTGCTTTATTGTCCCCGCCTAAAATCGTTGTCCCATCACTGTAGATAATCTCCTCTTTAATGATGGGCTTTACACCTTCACCAGGTTTCACAGTATCCATATGGCAGCTAAATAAAATGGCAGGACCTTCACCTTTTCCTTTTAACTTAGCAATCAAGTTTCCAGTTTCTCCTCCCACCTTTTCTCCAGCAGCATCTACCATTACATCTAAACCAAGTTCTTGAAGCTTTTTCGTCAATACCTCTGCGATTTTTCCTTCCTTACCAGAATGACTATCGATTTGGACTAGCTCTAAAAATTCCTGTACTAAACGATCTTGATTTACCATATAGTTTACTCCTTTCCATACTGAGGTTTATATGTAGTATTCGTAAATGTCTTTATAATTATATCATAAAGCTTGGTTGGAAATAAAATAGAAAAGCAGAGAAAAAATATTCTCTGCTTAAAAAGACATAGATTAAAATTTAGAATGTCATATATTCTTCTGGTCCAATTGGCCAGCCTAGCATAAACCATGCTACGAATAGAACTGTCCATCCTAGCAGGAATAATAGGGAGAATGGCACCATTGTAGAAATGATCGTACCAAAGTTTTTTACCTTGCTGTTTTTCAAGGAATGATATACAATTAGTGTTAAATTTTTATGTCATCGGAAGAGAGTTCATTATGGCTAAACATGTTATAGATGAAGCAAAAACCGTTGTAGAGGCGGTATATCATACAAAGTTGGTATGTAAAGCAATTGAGGAATATATTAATAAAAAATATGCATAGCTTCATTAAATATTCATGAATAGAATAAAGGGGCGGAGAAACAAAGGTTTCTCCGCCATTTTTCTTTTACTAAAAGAACTCATTTCCAGAAAAACCAAAGAAGGGTCTTCTACGGCGCCTTCGTAACAATTGTCTAATAAGCAGGATGGTGATTAAATCTCTAAAAATCCCTCTTGGTCCAAACTGTTCTGCATCAACCTCTTGAGTACATAATCCATAGATCTCATCGGTCATTTCTTGGATCATAGCTGGGTCCACCTGTGGATACATTCTTGGGTGAGTGTAAACATCATATCGTGTACATACCTCTACTACTCTTGGATAAACCGTTCTATAAACCTCAGGATACATATCCGTCAAGTGGCTTCTGCTGTCATAGTAGTCCATATAGGTGTCCGGAATACCATAGTATGGATAGTGATGAGGGTTATGGTAAGGGTTGTGATATGGATTCTGATACATGTTCAATTCCTCCTCTCTCTTTTCAGTACATATTATGCAATTAATGAAAAATCTGCTACTAGCTATCATATAATTTAAAGAGATATAGCATATATTTATAGATAACCAATAAAAGTAAATGACTCAAATCTTTGATTTGATGTCAGTCACTCTCACAGAGTAAAATAAAGTCTTCCTTCCGAAGATTGATAGGCAGACTTTTTTATTATGATGCTGATTATCTACATTATCTGGTTTAATTGAGGTGAAAATAGATGCTTACTTTTTATCAAAATGTTGTTTATAATTTTTTTATTTCTTTAGGGGTTTTGCTGGGGGGCTGTTTGTTAGGAGGTGTCGCTGCTGCCGTTGTTGGCCATCCTCCACTAAAAACCATGATAGACTTATGTGAAAGAATTAAAATTTGGGCCATTATCGTAGCCTTAGGAGGAACTTTTCCCTCCTTTAAGGTTTTAGAAACTGGGATTTTCAATGGTGAAATTAGAGGTTTAGTTAAACAAATGATCTATATTTTAAGTGCCTTGGCGGGGGCTCATATTGCCTACAGGATTATTTATTACTTGGAGGGTAGTGGGAAGCTATGAAAAAATGGAGTAGATTGATTGCAATCTTCAGCATTGGATTCTTGATGGGTTTAGCTGCCATGAACCTCCTTCATATGCATACATTAGATCGCTTATATCGTATTCAAAATCAATTAACAAATCAGTTGTTAGACAGAGAAATTAAATTGGAACGATTAAACGAAAGTCTACAAAGCGAAAAGACTACTTTTGTTAAGGATCTTTCTATTAATGTGGAATTTGAAGGAAGTCCACTGGTAAAGGATGAAATAGAAAAGGTTGTTCATTTCTATTTAGCGGATTTAGTTGGTAAAGAACTGTGGCAGGTGGATGGAGAAATGATTTATAAGATACTGGACGATCGTATGGTTGATGTTGAGAATCGTCAGGCTCGCCTCCAGGTGAAATATATCGTTATCACCGAAAAAATTTCTATAGGGGTTAGAGCTCAAATTTCAGAAAAGTTGTAATACTGTACTAAAGTAACTTTTTTATAAATATATTAATAATAGACACTTTAACCAAGTGAGGGGTGAGATTATGCATATTTTTGTTGTTAAGCGGAGAAACATTTATATTGTTCTAGCACTTGTTATCATTTTGATTGTGGGTCTAGTATTTTGGGTTTTTACTAGAGATAAAGCTGTAAGTAATTACTCTACTATTAAATATACCTATGGTAATCTTCTACCAGAAGAAGCTAGAGATCTGATTGATAGCAATGCAAATGTAATTGTTTTGGATGTGCGAAATGAAAAGGAATTTAATAAGGGGCATTTAGAAAATGCCTTTCTTCTTCCTTTAAAAGAGCTAAGTACCCGCAGAGAAGAGTTAAGTCAAGAAAATGTGTACCTTGTTTATTGCGATAACGGCAAAGACAGTCAAAGGGCCTCCAAGCTTTTATCTGAGTCTGGCTACCCTAGAGTTTATTCCTTGGTTGGAGGCTATAACAAATGGCCCTATGAAATTACAAAGCCCGTACTCTATAATGATTAATCCAAAAGGATATATCTATAGATATAACTTAAGATACAAAAATTAGATAAATAGATAGAAGATAAAATCCCAAGATAAAGATAGAATCCCACCCAACAGAAAAAAGGGTCCTCTTAGAACGATAGAACAAGCCTATCACAGCGATGCAGCTTAATACAATACCTGCCATCGCTGTGATTGTGTGATCTATATTAATAGCAGTAAAAATAGATCCTTTGTAATAAACCATATCAGTTACTAAAATAATTAGCATGTTAAATATGTTACTACCAAAAACATTTCCTACTGCCATGTCATAAGCCCCAATTCGAATAGCTGCTATAGATGCCACCAATTCTGGTAAAGATGTAGTGGCTGCTATGAGAAGGGTTCCTACGAAGGTATGTCCCAATCCTGTTTGAACTGCAATAGCATCCCCTGTATGGGATAGGGTCATACCCGCCCATATAATAATAGTACAAGCTAAGCCGAAGCCAATGATTGCTCTATTAAGGGAAATATTATTTTGATCTACAATTTCTACATCTTCAGGGCTTTCTGTTTGTTCTTTTTTATTTTCATATCGTACAATTAATACTGAACCATATATGTAAACAGCAAATATTATCATGCTGCTTGCACTAACCCACCCTATTACAATATCAAAATTTCCTATATGGCTCGTTAAAATCGCCATTGCCCCAATAGCTGATAATAGCACCCCCAGCATCCCTGACAAAATATGATTCATTTTCACCTTAACCATCAAGGGTCCATGACCATGTAATATATCAATTAATGCCAAAATCATGATATTAAAGGTATTACTACCGTAAACATTGCCCATAGCAATATCTGGTGCATCGATAAGTGCGGAAGTAACACTGGTTACAAATTCTGGTAGAGAGGTAGCTGCTGCTATAAGAATGCCTCCCACAAGACTGTACCCAAGCTTAGTTTTTCTGGCGATTACATCTCCATACTGTGATAGCTTGGTGCCAGAGATTACTACCAGCACTGCACTGAAAATAAATAACAAGTAAGTATTCAACAATCTTTACCCCTCTTTCTTTCACTCTTTTCTTTAGCTTTTTCCAAATTGATAGTTATATACTCTGATGTTTTCTGGGGCGATAGAATTGTCACCCCTATCTTTATTCTTAATTTATCAAGACATGTATCCAAGAAGATAGCGGAGCTGTACCCCGCTATCTTCTTAGGATGAAATTTCTGTTGCCTCTAAAGGTTTTTCAACTTTACCGGTTTCTGCATTGATATGCATTAGCCAATAGCCAAAGTCCTCTTGTTTAAATTGCTCATAATGGGAGGCTCTCCAGTATACAAATCCTGTTGTTCCCTTATAGGGCTGTTCTATACCGATTCTTTTTCCAGGAATACCATAAACATAATACTTTGCTTTTCTCTTTTCATCATAGCAAACACCAAAAATATAGTGCTGGTATCTACAAAATTGTCTTTGATATTCTGATGAAGAATAGTAGGGATAATGGTAATAATAGGGGCTAATCATCATTTCGATATGGGAAATAAAAGGCATATAGGCCCTATATATTGTTTGGATGTTATATGAAATCTGCCACCATTCATAATTTTTTAAATTAGTGTCAAAGGGTTCTACCCTTGGAAACACCTTCAATGTATTTTCGATATATTTTTGTAGTGGATGGATTTCTTCATAATCCTGCTGAAAGCTATAGCTACCTGCAGGATGATCTTCTGTTTTCTTTTCTAATTTTTCCTTTATTTCCTTATCTTTTTCTTGTTCCACTGGTTTTTCTTCTTTAGATAAACTTTCCTTTGGTTCCACTACCTTTTCTTCTTTAGGTAAACTTTCCTTTGGTTCCACTACCTTTTCTTCTTTAGATAAGCTTTTCTTTGGTTCCACTACCCTTTCTTCTTTAGGTAAACTTCCCTTTGATTCTACTGGCTTTTCTTCTTTAGGTAAACTTCCCTTTGATTCTACTGGCTTTTCTATTTTCTCATCGACTTTAATTAGTTTTTCTTCCGGTTTTTCTTCAGACTTTTCTTTAGGCTGCTCTAAAACCTTTTCTTCTTTACCTTTTGTAGTAATAAATAGTTTCTTCTGAAGCAGTGGTTTCCAATTAGACTTTTCCTTATGTATATACCCCACCAAAGGTGCTATAACCCTTTGGGATTCTTCTAATGTTTCTACTACAAGTGCCAAAGTGTCAAAGTCTTCAATTGACTTTTTGAAGCCCTTCACATTTTCCGCATTAAACTGCCATATAACTTCCCCTTTACCATTGTTTTCTAGCTTGATAGGACCAATATCAACAATAGTGGGTTCTAATGTATCCTTTGTTTGAATCAAGTATAAACGGTAGCTTTCCTTTTTTTCTTCCAGCTTTTTTAGGTTTTGACAATATAATGACAGTGTACCCTGTTCATTTCTTACTTCAATTTTTCCGTAACCCTTGGTTCCTTCTGACTTTGAGTTGCTAAATCCTTTGTCTTCTTCTTCCAATATGACAAAATATCTTCTATATCTTCTTTTCACCGCCTGACCCCCTTCATATATTGATAGATTCTTTCACCTTTTTATTAATATATGTAAGAGGAAGGAAATAGTTGCTAGTAAATCCCACTTCTTAAGGAAGGGCTAAAGAAAATCTTTATAAATATGAGCATTAATAAAGTATAAAGATGAATATATGAAAGTTTTAGGTGATTTATAGCTTTCCCACAAAATAATTTGCTAGCTCTGCAAATTCTTGAATTGACAAGGTTTCTCCTCGCCTATTTCCGTCAATGTTGGTGGCTTCAAAAGCCTCCTTTACTAATTCCTTACTCAGGCTCAATCCTCCTGTACTTAGGGCGTTCAAAAGAGTTTTTCTGCGTTTTCCAAAGGCGTCTTTCACGATTCCAAAGAAAAGCTTCTCTTTTTCTACATATACCCTTGGTTTTTCTAGTACATCTAATCGAATCACAGTTGAATCCACCTTTGGTTGTGGTATAAATACTGATGGTGGAACCTTCAACATGATCTTAGGTTCACAGTAGTACTGAACAGCAATAGAAAGAGCTCCATAGTCTTTAGTTGAGGGCACCGCCTCCATCCGCTGTGCCACCTCCTGTTGAATCATAACTGTCATGGAGGTCATTGGTATTTTCTCTTCTAAAAACTTCATGATAATAGGGGTAGTAACATAATATGGCAAATTTCCGATCACCTTTACTTTTCGTCCCCCCAATTTTTTTTCAATAATTTCATGTAAATCTACCTTTAAAACATCCTCATGAATTACTTCTATATTATCATAATCAGCTAGGGTTTTCTGTAGAATAGGTATAAGATTCCTGTCTATTTCCACAGCTACTACTTTACCGGCTTTGTCTGCGATATGTTGTGTTAAACTACCGATACCAGGGCCTACTTCAACGACACAATCCTCTTTTGTGATATTTGCTGCTTCAACAATATTTTCTAATATATTTTTATCAATTAAAAAATTTTGCCCTAGGCTTTTGGAAAATCTAAATTGATATTCTTGAATAATTTCCTTAGTTTTTTTAGGTGATGCAATTTTATCCATAGGTTTTCTCTACTCCTCTAAATGTTTTAAAGCTTCCTGCCACTCATCTCTTGTAACCTCATAATGATTTAGACGGTTTAAAAATTGTTTGGCATTACCATAGCCTATACCCAGCAGTTTTCCTAACTGATCTCTTCGATAGGAGGCTTTGTTGTTACCAATAAGCTGATTGATTATTAAATCTTTTTGAGTAAATTCCTGTCTTTTCTCTATTGTTTGACTTCTAGCGTTTTTTAATGCCAATAAAATATTTTCTGGAGAGGCATTTTCTATGCCAATATCTCCTTCCTTCATGGCTTGTTCCCTTGGAAGAAAGGCATGCTTGCAGTTAGAAATTTGGGAGGCTATGGTTTTTCTTATTTTCTCTCCTGCAAAGTCAGGGTCTGTAAAAATAATGACGCCCCTTTTTTTTGCAGCAGTTTTTATCCTTTCCATCACCGCCGCCGGCAAAGCAAAACCTCCCGTAATAATCATTTCTGCATCAACAGCCCGTTTCACCGCCGCTACATCATCTTTTCCTTCTACAACGATTATTTCTTTTATCATTTGTATCTCCTCTTTTAAAATTAGATTCTTTCTGTTTATAAATTTTAATATGCTAATGGCTACATTTTGCAGTCCTCAACTATGATTTTCAGTCGAAGGAGAAACCGTAGACCGGGTATATTGAAATTTAATTATAAAGGTACATATCTATATTAATTTAATCAGGTAAAATTAACAATACTCCTATTATCAATTATAGCGGAGAAATATTTTCTCCGCTATTGGTGACTTAATCCAAAATATATACTTTTACTTTTCTTCTTCCAAATCTTAAAGCAGCTTCACGGCTTTCAAAGAAAAGATCAACTTTATTCCCTTTAATGGCGCCTCCTGTATCCTCTGCACTGGCCAATCCATAGCTAGACGTTCTATCCATGGATTCTATATATAGCTTTGATCCCAATGGTATCACCTTTGGGTCTACTGCTACAACACCAGGTCTCACCTGGGTACCGCTACGGGTAATGCCATAATATGGATCTCCAGGACTTTTCCCAGTACTTGCATAGCCTGCAGTATAGGCTGAAGCCTCCATAACGATCACATCTTTGTAACGTCTAGTATCTCCCCTAGAGGTTACTAGCAATCTAGCAGTTCCCTTTTCAACGATTTCATTGGTAGCTTCCAGTATAATACTCTCTTCTATGACTTCCCTAGTCACTTCAGCACCGTCTTCATAAGTAATCTGCAGTTGAACTTCCTTTACACCGGTTCTCCCTTCCTGGACTCTAGTGGTTTTCCCATAGTCCATATCATCATTATACTTAATTGTTGTCTGGAAGGGTATTTCTTTCTCCTCGGTAACAACTTCCTTAGTTACCCGTATAATCCTTACTATTTCCCCTGGATATAAAGATGCCTGTAGGTGGGGCTCCACCTTATCCTCTTCCCCTAAATTTATATCCAATTTATTTATCAAGTCTTCAACTGTTTTTTCTGCCGTCATAATAGTTTCTTCCCGTTGGCTTTGTACCAACTGAATTTCAAAGGATCTGTGGATAACAATCCTTGCTCCATCCTTCAGTTTTTCCTGAAGCTCTGGAACAACTTTATCTTCTTCTCTAATTTCTATACCCTGTTTTAATAATAAACCTTCTACTGTACCAGCATAAGTAGAAACCGTTACTTCATTTCCATCATAAACTACAACTACATCCTTTTTAATAGCCATTAAGCTCAAGCTCATAATCACTATGGCCACTAGTCCAATCGCAATAAAGACTTTTTTATTAACTATCTTTAAAAAGTCTTTATTACCCAAAAAACTTTCCATACATATTCCTCCTGTTTTTTTCCACTGTTTCTAATTCCTCTATTGTCGATGTTTTCCTTCAAAGTCACAGAAGCAGTGGAGTTTTTTCTTAAACAGTTAATCTCAAAATAAATAGACTAACCGCTTGCCTAGGGAATAAGTCTATAACATTCTATGCTATCGTAATAACTTTGTCAACATATTTATCCAGCATTTGGAAATTATGCTATTATTTAAATCATTTTGATTATTTCCAATAGCTAAAGTTTTTATTCCTTTAGTCATCTTTTGTAACATGTATGGGATTTTGTAATTTTCCGTCGATTTCCCGGGAAATAGAAGAAAAGAAAGGGAAAAGTTCAGCTATTCTTGTAGCTGAACCTTTCTGTATATCTCTCCTATCGTTTCATTCATTTAAAATGCTATTTATTCTATCATCTCTACAAAATTCATAATATCTTCTGGTTGAATTTCTGGGATTTCTACTGGTTCATCAAAATCATAAAATTTGATGGCCCCTGTACTGGTTATATGTTGTTCCATCATACCCATTTCCATATGGATTACTTGGTCAAAATCCATCTTTTCTAAAACTTTTGTTTCCTTATTAATATAGTATTTATATTCAACCTCCATATCCATGCCTGTAATTATTTCTGTCATCATGGCTTTGATAGCTTCCTTCATTTCTTCTTCTTCTAATTCATCTACTTCCTCAACATCCATCATTTCTACTGAAAGAGTCATGATCTTATCGAGAACTTCATCGATTACAGCTTTAAACTTTTCCTTATCAACTGTAATTAAAATCACGTAGTAGTCTTCTTCATCTATTTCTTCTTCCTCTAAATAAGTAGCTGTCATTCCAAATAATTCCATTTGTTTCTTGGTAATATCAGTACCATTTTGCATATTGGTTCCTAATAAAGCCTCAAACTCCTGCGTGATTGGATTTAAATCCTGCTGTATCCATTTGTCTACTCTAGGGGGTTTTTTATACATTACATTGCCATCCTTTAAGGCTTCTGTATTGTCTTCTAGTGTTTCCTCTCCTAAAACTGTCTTTACAGTGTTTACAATATATATCTTATCATTTTCTTGATCCATAGCAGCTTCCATCAGCATGTTCATGACCATTTCTGCTGCTTCTTCTTTTTCTTGTGTTTTATCTATCACTTGGGATGTCATATCGATTTCGATAATATTTTTTAAGGTTTTGTACTCTAGCAACTTGTCAGATACCATTTCTAGCATTTCAGAAGCCGTCATTCCTTCTTTGGTGATAGCAGATGTTTCATTTGTATCGGCAAAAGCTGTCATTGTCATGGATAAAACCAGTAGAACACTTAGTAGAATTATTCCTTTTGTTTTTTTCATGATCTTTCGCTCCTTTTTTTATTTAATTTAAGTAATTACTTCAATATATTGCATTGTATTAAAAATATTACTGATTGATATTTTACCATTTTTTTGTCTTTTTATCAATGTATGGTAATCTTTGTAATCCTTTAGATTTTTCTATTTAGCTTTTGATGTTTCTTGCTAATACTAGTTTCTATCCATTGTTATCCTTCTTTTCCATCCCTGTTTTAGGGATTATTAAATTCTCTTTGCAATCAAAAGTGATTATTAACAAGAATTTGTTTTTATATAGCAAGTATCTTCTAAGCTATATATACCATAAAAGTAGATGACCCAAATCTTTGATTTGGTGTCAGTCACTTTCACAGAGTGCAAAAACAAAGATGAGGATTATATCCCTCATCTTTCAAAATTTTTTGTTCTATTTAATATTAAATAATCGTCTAGCATTTTCATTGGTCTGTTGAGCTACCTTTTCAAGGGAAATTCCCTTTGCTTCAGCAATCTTTTCGGCGACTTGACGAACATAAGCCGGTTCATTTCTCTTTCCTCTATAGGGGATTGGTGCTAAGTAGGGACAATCTGTCTCGACTAGCAGCCATTCTAATGGAATCTCTTTAGCTACCTCATAGGTTTTTGCTGCATTTTTGAAGGTAACAGGACCTGCTAAGGAAATATAGATTCCTCTTTTTATATATTCCTTTGCCAATTCTAGGCTACTAGAATAGCAGTGCATCACGCATCCAAATTCCCCAGCGTTGTATTCTTGGAGTATATCAAAAACTTCTCCATGGGCTTCTCTATCGTGGACAATGATAGGCAGCTTTACTTCCTTAGCCAGCTCTATTTGTCGTCTAAACCATTTCCTCTGATCCTCTCTAGGGGAATGATCATAATGAAAGTCTAAGCCAATTTCTCCTATAGCCACTACCTTTTCTTTACTAGTAAAGGATTTTATTATCCCCAATATAGCCTCATCCATATCTTTAACATCATGGGGATGGACCCCTACCGCCGCATAAATCATGTCATATTCCTCTGCAAGGCTTACTGCGTTAATAGAGCTGTTAAGATCCGCTCCTGGATTAAGGATATATTGTACTCCCTTTTCTTTTGCCCTTTTTATGACAGCATCTCGATCTTCATCAAAACGGCTGTCATCTAAGTGGGCATGACTGTCAACCAACATATTTTTCCTCTCCTAACTAATCAATGTTCCTGCTGGAATATCTCCATCCACTGTAGCCACCACCAGCTTTTTATCTGTAGCGGCAGCAAGAATCATTCCTTGAGACTCTACTCCCCTTAGCTTGACAGGTTTTAGGTTAGCAACTAAAATAACAGATTTCCCAACAAGATCCTCTGGCTTATAATGTTCTGCAATACCAGAAACCACTTGTCTTGTTTCACTGCCCACCTGTAGTTGTAGTACTAGCAACTTATCAGCCTTTGGATGTTTCTCTGCTTCAACCACTTTAGCCACCCTTAGCTCCGTCTTATCAAAATCATCGATGGTGATTTCTTCTTTAGGCTCTATTTTTACAACTTCTTCCTCTACTTTTATCCCATTTATTTTTTGGAAGTAAGCTGTATTTACCTTCTCTAATTCTTCTACTTCCTTTTCTATATCTAATCTTGGGAAAAGCACTTCTCCTCTTTCTACCTTAATGCCGGCAGGTATCTTGCCAAAGATTGAAGCATCCTCCCACTTCGTGCTTTGGTCATCACTGATTCCTAACTGCACCCATATTTTACTTGTGGTTGCCTCCATAAAGGGCTTTAGTAATACAGAAACGATACGAATGCTGTCAGCTAAGTTGTATAGCACTGTGTTTAATCTTTCTTTGTTAGCCTCCTCTTTAGCTAAGATCCAAGGAGTTGTTTCATCGATGTATTTATTGACTCTACGAATTACTTTCCAAATCTCTTCTAATGCCTGATGGAATTGCAGCTTATCTATTGCTTCTTCTACTTTTGCAGCTGCTGCAACAGCTATTTCCTTTAAATTCTCATCAAATTCTCCTGCCATCTTTCCTTCAGGAATGATGCCGTTATTGTATTTTTCAATCATTGTGATGCTTCGACTTACCAGATTCCCTAGATCATTGGACAAATCAGCATTCAATCGACTGACAAAGGTTCTATTGGTATAGGTTCCATCGTATCCAAAGGTAAATTCTCTTAGCAAGAAGTATTTTAATGCATCCAGTCCATATCTCTCAATTAGAGGTTCTGGATAGACAATGTTTCCTTTAGACTTTGACATTTTATCGTCACCAAACATAATCCAACCATGACCATAAACCATTTTAGGCAGCGGCTCATCTAAAGCCATCAGCATAGCTGGCCAGATAATAGTGTGAAATCTAATAATTTCTTTTGCCATAATATGCACATTGGCGGGCCAATACTTTTCATACTTCTCTCTATTATCGGATCCATATCCTAATGCTGTGATATAGTTAGACAGCGCATCAATCCATACATAGATAACATGCTTTGGATCAAAAGGAACAGGAATTCCCCAGTTAAAGCTGGTTCTGGATACAGCCAAATCTTCTAAGCCGGGTTTAAGAAAGTTATTGATCATTTCATTTTTTCTAGACTCTGGCAGACAGATTTCTGGATGCTCTTCAAAATATTGAATCAATCTATCTTGATATTTAGATAATCTAAAGAAATAAGCTTCTTCCTTTGCCAGTTCAGCTGGTCTGCTGCAGTCAGGACAAAGTTTCCCCTCCTTTAACTGGGTTTCTGTCCAGAAAGATTCACAGGGGGTACAATACCATCCTTCATATTCGCTTTTATAGATATCTCCCTTATCATATAGTTTTTGAAAAATTCCTTGCACTGCCTTCACATGCTGTTCATCAGTTGTGCGGATAAAGATATCATAAGATATATCC
This sequence comes from Anaerovirgula multivorans, assembly GCF_900188145.1. Classification (GTDB taxonomy): domain Bacteria; phylum Bacillota; class Clostridia; order Peptostreptococcales; family Natronincolaceae; genus Anaerovirgula; species Anaerovirgula multivorans. The sequence goes on from NZ_FZOJ01000010.1 coordinate 112,858, forward strand.
ATGCTCTTCCATATTTCTTTTATGTCTCTTACGATTTCATCTACATATGCCTTAGGGCTCATGCCCTTTGCTTCAGCAGCTTTTTGAATTTTTTCTCCATGTTCATCGGTACCAGTTAGAAACTGTACATCATAGCCGGTAAAGCGCTTAAATCTTGCTAACGCATCGGAGGCCACAGTTGTATAGGTGTGTCCAATATGCAGCTTAGCACTGGGATAGTAGATCGGTGTGGTTAAATAATAGGTTCCTTTGCTCATTTTTTCTTCCTCCTTATTTATTTCATCTTAGTATTTCCTTATTTTCAAAACTTTTTACCAGAAAAGTAGATGACCCAAATCTTTGATTTGGTGTCAGTCACTTTCACAGAGGGCAATAAAAACGTCCCTATACCTTATCATCGGTATAGGGACGAGTTTTAACTCATGTTACCACCCTAGTTCGTTATTACCTCACAGCAATAATCTCGGCAAGTGACTTTTATCACTCTGCAGTATAACGGCTGCAATCCCGCCATAACCTAAATCCTACTCTAATAGAATCTCAGTCAAGAAGTTCAAGGGCCATCTTCGGTAAACTTCTTTAGTGCCGGCTTTCACCTGCCCCGGCTCTCTGCTACTAAATCCATAAACCTACTCTTCCTATCATTACTTTTCATCAATTTATTACTACTTATTTTCTCCTTAAATATATAAAATTATGTATTATCTGTCAATAGTATGCTGGAAATTTTGTGAGAATAAATTATTAGCGTATTTTATCATACTAAGAAAAAAATATAATCCTACAAATCACTACTGATGCAATTACAGCTGCAAAATGGGAGATTAGTGCGGCTGGTACCGTATGTCTAGCGTACTTAATGCCTACAGCGCCAAAATACACCGCCATCGTATAAAAGATAGTCTCTGCAGACCCCATCATGGTGGAGGCGACCCTACCAACAAAGGAATCAGGACCATAGTGGGTGAGGATATCTTTAAGAACGCCTAAAGAACCACTACCGGAAATAGGTCGCATGATGGCTAGAGGCAGTACCTCCGAAGGAATCCCAATGAAACTTAAGGGCATGGTCATCGCTTTCACTAATAATTCCATCGCCCCTGATCGCCTCATAAACCCAATCGCCAGGAAAATAGCAATTAAATAAGGCATAATTCTGACGGCAGCTTTAAAACCTTCACCGGCCCCCTCTACAAAGGCATCATATAAGTTGACGCCTTTAATCAGTCCATGTATTAGAACAATAGAAATCATAATGGGAATAGCAGCTACTGAAAAAGTTGTTAATAATCGAATCATCCTTCTCTTCCCTCCAATATTTTGCAAACAATGATACCCACAAGGGTAGATGCAGCTGTAGCCATAATAGAGGTGGCTATAATTTCTGTAGGAGCTATTGACCCAGCATCTGCTCTTATTTTTAATACCGTTAAAGGAATTAGTTGTATAGAAGACATATTGATGACTAAAAACATACACATGGCATTGGTGGCAGTCTTCTTATCTGTGTTCAGACTTTGCAGCTCCTCCATCGCCTTAATCCCTAAAGCAGTGGCAGAATTTCCTGCTCCAAACATATTTGCCACCATATTCATCATCATAGCACTAATGGCAGGGTGGTTAGGAGGGAGAGAGGGAAAAAGAATTTTTGTAACTGGCCTCATTAAAAGAGCAAAATGATGAATCAAACCAGATTTCTTGGCTATGTTCATAATCCCTAGCCAAACCCCCATGATTCCAGTAAGCCCAATGGCAAAAACCACTGCCTCTTGAGCGTCCTTTAGAATCACTTCATTGATAATTTCAGTTCTTCCGTTTATAACAGCTACAATCATACCAAGGATGATCATACCAAACCATATTACACTCATAAAAATCCTCTTTTCTTGATTTTTTAGTCTACAGTCATTACATGATATGATTTAGGGCTTTTCCCATATGCCTGCTCTTCCAATTCTATAAGCTCTTGTCTTTAGAAACTAAATTTTTTTCAAATTTTTTATTTATTGACAAAAATCTGTTATAATAGATTCAAAGAAATTTTATGCTTATAAAATGAGCTTAATTTAAAGGGAGTTTTTACTTCTACTGGATTGCAGCCAAATAAATCAAGATAAGGAAGGTATTACGATGCGTAACCTCGCTTTATTAACAGACTTTTATCAGTTAACTATGATGAATGGTTACTTAAAACATAATATTCATGAGGATATTGTAGTCTTTGACTACTTTTTTAGAAAAAATCCTTGCGACAGCAGTTATACAATTATTGCTGGTATAGAACAAGTTATAGATTACGTTGAAAACCTTAAGTTTACGGAAGAAGATTTAGATTACTTAAGGGGCTTAGGCTTCGATGAAAGCTTTCTATCAGCCCTAAAAAATTTCAAATTTTCTGGAACAATTTACGGAGTACCAGAGGGTTCTATCATGTTTCCTAATGAGCCTGTGTTAAGGATAAAGGCTCCAAGTTTTGAAGCTCAATTGATTGAAACTGCACTATTGAACATCCTTAATTTTCAGTCTTTGATTGCCACAAAGGCTTCTAGAATTATTGAGGCAGCTGAAGGAGACCCTGTATTTGAATTTGGATTAAGACGAGCCCAAGGTCCTGATGCTGGTATTTATGGAGCAAGAGCTGCCGTTATTGGCGGTTGTTCTTCCACCTCTAATGTATTGGCGGGAAAGATGTTTGATATCCCAGTTGTAGGTACACAAGCCCATAGTTGGATCCAAAGCTTTGATTCAGAGTTAGAAGCCTTTGAAGCCTACGCAGCTACCTATCCTGATAATTGTCTGCTTTTAGTAGATACCTACAATACATTAAATAGCGGAGTTCCTAATGCTATTAAAGTATTTCATCAGTTAAGAAAGAGAGGCTTTGAACCAAAGGGAATCCGTATTGATTCAGGAGATATTGCTTATCTTTCTAAAGAGGCTCGGAAAATTCTGGATGCAGCAGGCTTCCAGAATGTATCTATCGTAGCCTCCAGCGATCTAGATGAAGAAACCATCTATAGCTTAAAGATACAAAAATCCGCCATCAATGGATGGGGAGTAGGAACAAATCTTATTACCTCCAGTAATTGTCCTGCATTAGGGGGAGTCTATAAGCTGTCAGCTATTGAAAAGAAGGATAAAATTATCCCTAAGATAAAAATATCTGAAAATCCCGAAAAAATTACAAATCCAGGCTATAAAAAAGTAATCCGAATCTATGATTCCTATAATAACGCACAGGCAGATTTAATTATGTTAGAGGAAGAAGTCATTGATACCAATAAGCCTCTAACAATATTTCATCCTATTTATACGTGGAAAAAGAAGACTTTTAATAGATATAGCGTAAGAGAAATGTTGATTCCTATCTATCAAGAAGGAAATTTGGTTTATCCAAGGAAGACAGTATCTGAAATTAGGTCCTATGCAAAAAAAGAGTTAGATAGTCTTTGGCCAGAATATAAAAGATTTAATCGACCACATCTTTATAAGGTGGATTTATCAGAAAAGCTTTGGAATTTAAAAAATCAAATGGTCAGTGAGTATAAAGAAAGAGATGCCTTTTAAGGATCTCTTTCTTTTTGTAGATATACATTTGTAATTTTAATACACTACAGGCCATGGTTGCAGTTCTTGACTACGTTCTTTAGTCACGGGCGAGACTATAGATCCTGGGTATAGAGGCTTATTTATATGTTTATTTAGTAGATCTCCTTTATATAGGTGAGAACTGCTTCCTTAGTAGGAACAATCTCTCCCAAATAGATGGCTTTTCGAATCTCCTCCAGCATTTTCCCTATGATTACACCTTCCGGAATATTCAGCGCCTCCATGATTTCCCTACCTTTAATAATTTTAGAGATGTTTTCTATAGGCTTATATCGAGTTAAATAATTATTGGCTATATATTCTATGTGTACCTTAAACATCCCCATCTCTTCCTTAGAATTCAATACTCTTCTAGTGGCAACGATATCAGCTAAGGCAATTAATAGAATGTCTAAGGTTTCTTTTCCAGTTTCATTAAACATCTCGTATAGACTTTTTCCACTTACATCATTTTTTTTATATAATACCAATGGCCACATATGCAGCGCCACATATTTGTATAATAATTCCTTTTCCTTCACGCTTAGTTTCAATTTATCGCCATATTCTTTAGCAAGTTTCGCTCCTGTAATTTCATGACCTTTAAAACGAACTCTCCCTTTGACATCTACCTTCTGAACAGAGGGTTTCCCTACGTCATGAAATAGCGCTCCCAGCTTCAACAAGTGAAGTCGACTGTGATTGCCTGCAATTATGTGACTAGTATGTTCTTCATAGGCTTCTCTTATATGATCCTCAAAGAACCCATGGGCATAGATATAGCTTTCTATCTCCTTCATAGTATAGATGGAATGAGTCCAGCTATCTAAAACATGATATTTACATTCACCAATTTTCTTCATTTCTACTATTTCAGGAAAAATCTTTTCCAATAGATTTAGTTGTTTATCCATTAGATGAAAATAATAATAGGCCTTATTTTCATCTAGAATTTTAAAAAGCTCTTCAGCAATCCTCTCTCCTGCTACATTAGTAATTAAGTGGCTGTGACTTTCAATTAATTTTTTTGTTTCCCTATCTAAATCGAAGTCCAATTGACACATAAATCGTGGTACCCTTAACATCCGTAAAGGATCCTCTCGAAAGACTTTATCCTGCATATGTCGAATTGTTTTATTATATAAATCCTTCACTCCATTAAATGGATCGATGATAGCACCTTCATTTAATGGCCACCCCTTCCTTAGATTATAGGCCATAGCATTGATAGTGAAGTCTCTTTCATATAAATCCTCTTCAATAGTATTTCCCCGCATTTTGCTGAAATCCAATAGAATCTTATCCTTTAGCACCACTCGATAAATTTCTCTATCATCGTCTAGCTCTACGAAGGTTCCTCTCAAAATGTCAGCAACCTTTTCAGCGAGGAGCCTACTGTGGCGTACTGTCACCAGATCAAGGTCCTTTGTCCTTCTATTAAGCAATAAATCCCGTATTGTACCCCCTACTAAGTATATCTCCACATTTAATTCCTTACTTATCTGAAGAACACGAACAATAATGGTATTCATCATATCAGCTCCTTTTGTTAATTTTCCCCCTTACCATTACTGTAAAAGTTTTTATATACAACTTCTGTAGCTGCCTTTACTATAACTTTTAAAGACTTTGAATCCTATCGTTAACAAATATTTAACATTAGTTAGTCATTGACTTTTTATGGAATATCTGGTACTATTTAATACATATATTGTCGAATTTTGTATAAATGTGTTTGTCAGTTGTTTTTGTTTAGTAGATTTATTAATTTAAACAATGTAAGAGGGGGGGACAAAAGTTTGAAATCAACAGGTATTGTAAGAAAAGTAGATGAGTTAGGTAGAATCGTGCTACCAATTGAATTAAGACGCACCCTAAATATTGCAGAGAAAGATGCCCTAGAAATTTATGTAGACGGTGAAAGTATTTTACTAAAAAAGTATGAACCTGCCTGTATTTTCTGTGGAAATGCTAAAAATGTAACAGTACATAAAACCAAAAATATTTGTAGCGAATGTATCGATGAATTAGTTAAGTAGCAGGATGAAGAAGCCATGGACGTTAAATATCTATGGCTTCTTTATATACTTCTGATTTAGATATCTTTCTAAGTTTTGCTACTTTTTTGATAGCTTCTTTTTTATCCATACCCGTCTCCATAAAAGAGGTAATATGCTGTTTTATGGTAAGTTCTTCATATGCTTCCTGTTGCCTTAGTTCTTCCTCCTCTGAACTTATTCCTTCACATAGTAGAACCATTTCTCCCTTTGGTGGACTTTCAAGAAAATGATCATAAATCTCTTGTAGGTTACCTCGAATAAATTCTTCATATTTTTTTGTTAGTTCCCTAGCCACTACCCCTCTGCGGTTTCCTAAGATGTCTATCATATCTTTGAGCGTATCTTTAATTCGATGGGGAGCTTCATAAAATACTAGCGTTCTATCTTGATCTTTAATTTTTTCAAGCCGTTCTTTTCGCTTTTTTTTCTCCCGATTTAGAAAACCTTCAAAAGCGAATTGTCTTGTATCTAATCCTGATGCTACTAACCCCATGATTCCAGCTGTTGCTCCTGGTAGCACCTCAACATTAATATTTTCTTCTATGCACCGTTTTATTAATATTTCTCCAGGATCTGAAATCCCTGGCATTCCCGCATCTGATACTAAAGCAATATTCTCCCCCTGCAGCAATCTTTCAATTAAATACTGACTTTTGGTTTTCTCGTTGTGCTCATGATAACTGATGAGGAATTTTTGTATGTCAAAGTGTCTTAATAGACGAATGGTATGACGGGTATCCTCTGCTGCTATAGCATCTACTTCCTTAAGAATCCTTAAGGTTCTGAGGGTAATATCCTCTAAATTTCCAATAGGAGTAGGGCATATGTATAATTTTCCTTCACTCAGCTTCATCCTCCCCTTTCTCCAGTATTCTTCTCCCATATATTTCATAAATTTCCTTTGTATAGCTTCCATCTTGATCATATACATGCAAAGGATCTAATACTTTTAACTCCGGCATAGCCGCCTTTCTACACTCCAATAATAATAAATTTGGTTTTTTCCCATAGGTGGGGTGAATAAATCGTATTTGTTTCGGCTCTAGTTTATATTGCCTACAATAATACATAATATCCACCAATCGCTGAGGACGATGTACCATAAAGAATTTTCCCCAATGTTTCAGTAGCCTAGAAGCTATTCTAATAACATCCTCAAGTTCACATTTTACTTCATGTCTAGATATAGATTTGGTATCCTGTGGATTTAACAGTCCTTTAGGGTGCATATAGGGAGGATTGGAGGTAACTACATCAAAGCCGTTAACTGGTAATTCTTCTAAAGCGTTTTTCAAATCCATTTGTAGGATGTGAATTCTATCCTCTAGAGAATTCAATTTCACACTGCGTTTTGCCATATCTGCTACTTTCTCTTGAATCTCCAGAGCTGTTATATGACTTGTACTACTTTTCCCTGCTAAAAGAATAGGAATAATTCCAGTTCCTGTACCTAAGTCCACTATTTTTGCATTTTTTTTCAAATCTACAAAATTTGCCAATAATACGGCATCAATGCCAAAACAAAAGCCTTTAGGGTTTTGTATAATTTTTAAATCGTTTAGTTGTAAATCATCTATCCGTTCATGGGGTTTGAGTAAATCATTCATTTGTATAATATGTCACCTCAATTGTTTAATATCTAGTATAGATAACCAATTTTAAACTTTAATTTTGATATAGATATGTGATCATAAATTTTAATATACTAAGGGCTAAGGTCAAGATTAATTAATAATCAAACCTTAGCCCATTACCTTTATTGTATAAGTGGTTCTAGTATCTGCTCTATCTCATCTAAAACCTCATCTTCCTTGATCAAAGTGGTGAAGGATTTTACTGTTTCTTCTTTTTCATCTAAAAACACAGTAGTAGGAAGGCTTCCTACAAAGTAACTTTGGGTTTTTTCCCCTTCTTCATCCAAAAGTATAGGAAAAGAATACTTCTTTTCTCGCATATAGCTTTGAATTTCCTCTTTAGCCATTGTATCAAAGGAGGTAGCATGAATACCTATGATGACAACATCCTCCTCTAAAAGTTTATATACATTTTCTAGTATGTCCAATTGTTCTTTGGATTCTTCATTCCAAGATACCCAAAAAGATAAAATTGCTGGCTTTTTGTCTTCTCCTTTTAATATATCCTCTAGGGAATCCTTCTCTCGGGCTTCCTCCCACAGGTCTCCATCTACTTCTCCACTATCCGGTTCCTGCTGTAGATTCTCCTCCTGTTGGATAGGATCTGTATCTTCAGTAATATCTTGAGCTTTTCTTCCACAGCCCACTAATAGTAAAATAACTAATCCTAATAATAGAAGAGAAATCAGTCTTTTGTTTATTGCCTTCACCTATATCACTCCTTCTTAGGATGGTTAGTCTTCTAACTCCTTCAATTGTTGTAATTCTTCATCCAACAAGCCTTCCTGTCGCTGAACATTGCCCTCCAGCTGCTCTTTAAGGCTCCGCTTTTCTTTTATTTTTGTGACTTCGGTAATATTACATATTTTTAACTCTTCTGTATTGTCACTAGGGTTTTTTATCTTTACTTTTACCTTTTCTAGCAATACATTAGTTTCAATCACTGTTCCTTCTCCATCGGGGGTCAAAACAATTGAACCAATTCCTGGTAACTTGTCAAGAATTTCTTGGTACATATCGTATTCATATTTTAAGCAACAAAACAATCTTCCACAAATACCTGAAATCTTTGTTGGATTCAGGGAGAGGCTTTGTTCCTTGGCCATTTTTATTGACACTGGTTCAAAATCACCTAACCAGGTGGAACAGCATAAGGATTTACCGCAGGTGCCAATACCTCCCAGCATTTTTGATTCATCTCGGACACCAATTTGTCTTAATTCAATACGAGTTTTAAATATGGAAGCTAAATCCTTTACTAATTCTCTAAAATCCACCCTACCATCAGCAGTAAAATAAAAAATCACTTTATTATTATCAAAGGTATATTCTACATCAATTAACTTCATTTCCAATTGATGTTCTGTAATCTTTTCAAGACAAACCTCAAGCGCTTCTTTTTCCTTTATTTTATTTTCCTTATGTCTCTGTCTGTCCTCTTCAGTGACGGTTCTAATAACATCCTTTAGTGGAGCTACAATGTCTTCTTCAGAAACATCCTTAGGTCCTACCACTACTTCTCCAAATTCTATGCCTCTAGCGGTTTCAACAATAACATAATCGTTCTTCTTTATTTCAACTTCTCCGGGATTAAAGTAATAAATTTTCCCAGCCTTCTTAAACCGCACACCTACAACTGTAACCATTAATAATTCCTCCCTAGTTCTATATGAAAGAGGTTAAGGTCCTCTCAATTAATATTAGCCTTTTCTTATTGTATCAAACTTTGTACACTTATGCTATTGTTAAAATTTTGCCTTCTGTTTAAGATCTAAAATCATTACTTCTATGTTTAATTGATAGTTTACATTACTTCGGAAATTGTCTTTTGTTCTATCAATAATAAAAAGCATTTCTTTAATATGACTTAAAGGAAGTTTATTAGATTGATATAGGATTTCTTCAATCTCATCTATGTTAATAATATAGTCCTTTTTTTCCGTATCTTTATATATTAAAACATCGCGATACCAACCCATCAGGATTTCTAATATTTCATCAATATGAAGCTTCTCGTCATTAAAAAACTGAACTCTTTCCAATAACTGTATAGTATTTTTGTCAATAATATCTCTTGTTATCCTTATAATTTCTTTTCTTCTATTTTTAAAGGCTTCATCTTCTAATAGCTGTAGCGCTTTACCAACAACACCATTAGAGAAGGCAGCGATTACCTTAGCTTCTTCTATGTCAACAGATTTTTCCTTCACTAGATATTTCTGCATTTTTTCCATCGTCACTGGCAATAGCTTCATTCGTTGACATCTTGAAACAATAGTAGGCAATAGACTGGTGGCATTAGCGGTCAAGAGTATCATGGTGGCATATTCTGGTGGTTCCTCTAGGGTTTTCAAAAGGGCATTTTGCGCCTGAAGGGTCATTTTATCTGCATCACAAATAATATAGACCTTTTGGCTACCTTCATAGGGTTTCATTTGAAGGTTCTTTTGCATCTGCCTTATGGCCTCTATTTTAATAGAACCCTCCTCCTGCAGCCATTGTATCTCAGGATGATTCCCATGCTCCAGCTTTTTACAGCTAATACATCGATTGCAGGGCCTTTTCCCTTCTCCTCTACAGCAGATTCCCTTGGCTAATTGATAGGCAATCTTTTTTTTACCTAATCCTCTTTGTCCCTCTAGCAAATAGGCGTGAACTAACTGTTTCTTTTCTAATGCTTTTTTTAAGTTTTCCTTTAGTCTTTCCTGCCCTAATATACAATTAAAGCCCATACGTATCCTCGCTCTCTTTTACAGCTTAACATACTTCTCAACGTCTACAACAAAAACCGTTGCTCCTCCTACGGTTACTTCTATAGGGTATGGTATAAAAACACCAGTTGTTCCAGAGACAGGTGCTGGTGAAGTAGCCAATTCCCGTCTAGACTCACAGTTGTTCTTTATGATACCAATCACCTTATCTACTTCTTCATCCTCTGTCCCAACTAAAAGGGTGGTGTTCCCTGCTCGTAAAAAGCCCCCTGTAGTCGCTAGCTTTGTTATTCGATACTTATTGTTGGTTAACTCTTCAATAAGACCTCCCGCATCTTCATCATGAACAATAGCTATTACTAATTTCATAGAATACCCTCCCTCTATTATTTTTTTCATATCTTTAAGCTGTTTCGCAAATTTTATTAAAAATCTATTTTCCTCATTATATCAAAAAAATCTAGAAGATACATAATTTTTATACAACATCTTCACTATTTATCATAATATATTTCTTTAGTGTAAAGATAGTATATCTTGGCTTGATTTAGACATCCTAAATAGATGAATAAAAAATATTTTTCTATTTATAGCCAAGGGCGAAACCGTAGACTCTGTGTATTAAAATTAAAATATATCGGCGTATATTCATATTATGGAGGGAAATAGCATGTTTAGAAAAATCATTGGTATGATGAAATATCTAAAATATTCTCCAGTCAATCGTCACAGCCTTACTCCCCTCCCTGAGGAGGTTGAGGAAAAGCTTTCCTTGGATATAGGGGTAACGAAAAATCGGCTAGAGGAAATTTTTCATCATAGTCAAGGCTTTACCATTAGATCCTTTAAAATCAAAACCTATCCTAAAAATAAAGCCTTTATCTGTTATGTCAAGGGATTGGTAGATACCGATACAATGGAATTAAATGTTATAAAGCCCTTGATGAATGAGGATATTTCTCATTATTTAGCTCTAAAAACCTCAAAAACCATCGCAAATACTTTAATAGAAGAAATCATTACTTCAGTAAATGCCTTCTCCCTTCAATCTTTGAATCAAGTGGTAGAACATCTTTTAAAGGGGTATGCCGTTATTATTATAGATGGAAGTCCTTCTGCTGTGGCTATCTTTGTAACTGATTGGGAGACTAGGGGAATATCAGAGCCTTCAGCAGAAATGGTACTACGGGGACCAAGGGAAGGGTTTAATGAAAATCTTGCCACCAATATTACTATGATTCGCAGGAAGGTAAAGAGCCCTAAACTAAAGTTTGAATTCATTACAAGGGGAATTTATTCTAAGACAGATTTAGCCATCTGCTATATTGAAGGTATTGCTAACCATAAAATTGTTGAAGAGGTGAAAAGCCGTATTGAAAAAATCAATATTGATGCAGTTTTAGAATCCGGCTATATTGAAGAGTTTATAGACGATCAACCTTTTTGTATTTTTCCCACCATAGGTACCACAGAAAAGCCAGATGTGGTGGTAGGGAAAATTTTTGAAGGCAGAGTAGCTATATTATGTGATGGTACTCCCTTTGTTTTAACAGTTCCCCATTTATTTGTGGAGCACCTGCAAACCAGTGAAGACTATTATATAAAGTGGCCCTTTGCCAGTATTCTTAGAATCATTCGCTTTTTAGCTTTACTTTTAACTACAGTCTTACCAGCAGCCTATGTAGCAATGCAGACCTTTCATCATGAAATTATACCTTTTCGGTTGTTTTTGTCCAGTGCTACTGCTAGAGAGCCTATACCGATTTCTTCAGTTACTGAAGCTTTTATGATGATTGTAATTTTCAAGTTGATTCAAGAAGCAGGAGTTCGAATGCCTAAACCAGTGGGTCAAGCAGTAAGCATCATAGGAGCTATTGTATTAGGACAGGCCATCGTGGAGGCGGGAGTGGCCAGCCCTCTAATGGTCATTGTGATTGCCATCACCGCCATCAGTAGTTTTATTGTATCTGCCTTAGAAAATACTGCTTTCATTATTAGAATACTCTTATTAATTTTGGCAAGCATCGTGGGTTTTTACGGCATTGTTTTTGGCCTTATTGTGATTTTTGTTTATATGTGTAACTTAAGGTCCTTTGGGATAGAGTACTTATTCCCCTTTGCTCCAACATCTGTTGAAGATTTGAAAGATACCTTTATTCGGACTCCACTATGGATGTTATTGATTAAAAGAAGATAGGTTTTGGAGAGTGTATAGATTTATGAAAAAAATACTTCTATTTATTATCATTATTTTACAAATAATCACCCTTCCCGGCTGTTGGAATCAGAGGGAAATCAATGATTTAGTCATTGCCTTGGCCTTAGGGGTGGATATAATTGAGGATAAACAGATTCAATTAACCGTTCAGGCGGTGATTCCTAGAAAGCTAGGGAGAGATGGGGTAGAGGGAAGTGCCGCTGTTACTTATACAGAAACCGGCAAAACCATTTTTGAAGCCCTAAGAAAGGTGGCTACCGTCTCCAGTCATAAAATCTATATCGGTCATATACAGTTAATCGTCTTTGGAGAAAGTGTAGCAATGGAAGGGATACAAAGAACAATTGACTTTTTAGAGAGGGATCATGAGTTCAGACGGCAAGCGGTACCCATTGTATCTAAGGGTATGTCGGCTAAGGAGCTTTTAGAGATAGAAAGTATTTATGAAGCCCTACCGGCAGTTCACATAGTCAATGCCTTAAAAAATAATGAACATGTGGGATTTTCTAGGAATCTTATTTTAATGGATGCTTTTGAAGAGTATAATACCATAGGGCATCATTTGGTTCTAGGTACCATCTCAAAAGCAGAAAAGGAAAATCCCCAGTATATAAGGGATCTTCACATCCAGGGCACAGGGGTTTTTGGAAAGGATAGACTAATAGGCTATCTCGGTCCCTACGAAACCCGAGGTTACCTATGGATTGTGGGGGAGGTAAAGGGAGGTATTTTAGTAGTCCCCCCCAGAGGAAAGCCGGATGAATTGATAGGCATGGAAATTATCAATGCAGAGTCCAAGATGGATGTTGAAATAGTGGATGGTCAAATGGTTTTAAAGGTGCATATTAAGGAGGAAGGAAACATCGGTGATCAACAGAACCCAAAGGATCATACGGACCCTGCGGGGCTGCTTCATCTACAAAGAGAAAAAGAAAAGCTCATTAGAATGGAGGTAACTAGAGTTTTCGATATTGCCCAAAATGATTTTCAGGTGGATTTTTTCGGTTTTGGTGAACTGGTCTATAGAAAATATCCAAAGCTTTGGAAGGAGATTCAAGAGGATTGGGATGAAATCTTTACCAATTGCCCTATAGAAATTACAGTTGAAGCAAAAGTTGAAAGAACAGGACAAATATTAGCTCCTTCCATCAGTGACTAGGTGGTGATTACTATGTTTATGGTTATAGTTATCATATTTGCAATTTTAGCTTTAACCTTATTTGATTTGCCTTTTTTGTTTAAAAAAAAGAATCCATTAGCAACCTTTACCTATTATTTTTTGATTTTGATAGGAATCTTTATCGCCTATATCAATATACAGGATCTTCCTGTGGCTTCTCCAGCAATTTATATTGAAAAACTTATAGACCTTATCATAAGGAGGTGACTTTCTATGAAAAAACAGGTGCTTATCTCCTCGTTCCAATTTTGTATCTTATTAATAGGATTTTTATTAGGCAGTACAGTTATTCTGGTTCCCGGCAGCCATGCAAATCAGAATGCATGGCTAGCCTATGTCATCGGTTGGCTGGGGGGATTTTTGTTATTTTCTATATACATAGCTCTTTATAAGCGACACCCTGAAAAAACCTTAGTAGAAATACACCAACTATTGTTAGGAAAATGGCTGGGTAATCTCCTATCCATCCTTTATATATGGTACTTTCTTCATCTGGGCTCATTAGTATTGAGGAATTTTACAGAATATACGCTTACCATAAGTCTGCCAGAAACCCCCTTGTGGTTTATGACGGTTTTATACACCCTGGTTATTGCTTATTCTGTTAAAAGCGGTCTAGAGGTAACCAGCCGGACGGCTGAGCTGATTGTTCCCTTTATTTTTCTGTTTCAAATAGGAATTACACTGCTACTAGTACCCCATATGAAATTTTCCAACCTACTACCTTTTTTAGAGGATGGATTAAAACCTGTATTAGATGCTTCTTTTTCAGTCCTCACCTTTCCCTTTGGAGAAACAGTGGTGTTTCTGATGCTGTTTCCCTATTTAAACGATAGAAAAAAACTGAAAAGAAACTTTATTATATCCTTCCTACTGGCAGGAGGGCTGTTGCTCATAGCTGTCTTTAGGGAAATAACAATTTTAGGAGAGCTGGGAATTGAAAGAAAGATTTTTCCCCCTCATCTTTCCACCAAAAAAATTGAGGTTCTTAATTTTGACCCCTTAATCGGTGTTATGTTTTTTATCACTGGAGCCACAAAAATCTGTGTCTGTTATCTTGCTTCAGTGATTGGTCTAGCCCAACTGACAAAATCCAATGACCATCGAGTATTTGTCTACCCTATTGGTATTATATTGGCAGGCTTATCCATTTGGATTTATGCCAGTGCTCCTCAAATGCTTTCCTGGGCCATTGAGGTGTGGCCCTATTATTCTATTCCCTTCCAGATCGTTATACCTATTGCTTTATTATGTATTAGCCTTTTAAAAGGGAAAAAAAAGTCAAAGAAAGCCTCTTCTTAACCTGAGCTTAAGAGGAGGCTTTTAATGTCACGGGGCTGGTTCGTTTATCATCATTTTGCAGCATCTATTAATTGTAGCAGTAAATCTTCAATATCTTTACTGATGGCAGTGATTCCTCGATCTGCCTTTACTACCTTCATTCTACTTGGATCCTTTTTAGCCAAATCTAAATAGGTATTATATACCGTCATATGAAAATCTATTTTTTCCTGCTCCAACCGATCTACCTTCTTGGAATCAATACGTTTCAAACTGGTTTCAGGAGAAATATCGAAAAAAATCGTTAAATCCGGCTTTAATCCTTGGGTGGCGAAGTCGTTAATGGCCTTCACTGCCTCTTGTCCTAGACCCCTAGCTCCTCCTTGATAGGCAATGCTGGAATCCACAAATCGATCACATAGGACTACTTTTTCCTCCTGCAGAGCGGGAACTATGAGTTCCTTTACATGCTGGGCTCTTGAGGCGGCATATAACAGGGCTTCCGTAGTATCCGCCATTTCTTGGTGCTGTCTATCTAAGATAATGTCTCTAATTTTTTCTCCGATGATGGTACCTCCTGGCTCTCTTGTAAGAAGGACTTCAAATCCTCTTTGTTGGAAAAACTTTTCCATAAATGCCATCTGGGTACTTTTTCCAGCTCCATCTAAGCCTTCAATTGATATAAATAAGCCCGTCTTCATTGTCTCACCTTGTATAATGCGCTTATAGATATGCGTTTATAAATTCTAATACACTAAGAGCTGCATTTGCAGTCCTTGACTACGGTTTTAAGGCAAGGACGAAACCGTAGCTCCTGTGTATTAAAATTAAAGCATAGAGACGTATATCTATAGAAATTGCATTACCCTTTCTATTAAATCAAATATAATTTTTAAACTCTATATGAATTTTAATATACTATCACATATCTATAATGATATCAGCACTTCTATTTCTTTATATTCTTGATCCTTTAGCCCGGTTATTTCCATTCCCTTCTTCATCATAGCCTTTACATAGATAATCATTTCTTCCTCTATGACCTCCCCTGGGATCAATATAGGTATCCCTGGAGGATAGGGAATAAAGTATTCTCCACTGACTTGGCCTATACTTTCCTCTATTCTTACTTTTTTCTTCTCTCGATAGAGTGCTTCTCTTGGAGTAAAAATTCTCTTTGGTATAGAATAGGAATAGAAGGGCATCCCTGCAATTTCCTCTTCTCCTTTTTCTTTGGAAAGAGAAGCTAATGCTTCATAAAGCTGCTCAAAATCTTCTCGGTCATTCCCAATAGAGGTCATTCCCAATACTCCGTAGATATTAGATAATTCCATTTGAATGCCAAAATTGGTTCTTAGCTTGTTTTCCAGTTCGTAACCACTTATTTTGTTTTCATTCATACTAATCCATAGTCTAGTGCCATCCATAGCCTTGATAAAGTCCTTGCCTACCCGTTCCTTCCCTAAAACAGTAACCCCCTCAACAGCCTTCATTTTTTCCTTAAATGCCTCCATATGACCTAGCAGCTCCTGCATCAATTGCCTACCGTGATTCTGATAGATCGTGGTAGCCAAGTCAAGGGAAGCCATTAAGATATAGGAAGGGCTAGAGCTCTGGTGTAGCCGCAACATAAATTTTAACTTTTCTCTATCCATTCGATTTCCTTGTACATGCAGCATAGAACTTTGAGTAAAGGCCGGCAAGGTTTTATGAATGCTTTGCACTACAGCATCAGCACCACAGGCTAAGGCTGTCATAGGCAGTTCATCACTTAATCCTAAATGGGCACCATGGGCTTCATCCACCAAAAGCACTTTTCCATGATGATGAACTATTTTTGCTATTGTCTTTAAATCACTGGCAAAACCATGGTAGGTAGGATAAGGGATTACTACCGCCTTAGCATCCGGATTCTCTTTTAGTTTCTTTTCTACTTCCTCAGGAGAGATACCAAGGGCAATTCCCTCCTGAATATCCATTTCTGTATAGAGATAGACTGGAACTAAGTCCCCTAAAATAGTAATATTAATAACCGATTGATGGCAGTTTCGCCCTATAATGATTTTGTCTCCGGGAGAAGTAGCAGCCATAATCATGCTATATATACCAGAGGTGCTTCCATTGATTAAAAAGAAGGTCTCTTCACTTTTAAAGACCTCACTAGCCCTCTCCTGCGCCTGCTTAATTACTTCTTTAGCATTATGCAGGTTGTCTGTACCGATGATTTCGGTTGTATCAATGTTGGTTAAATAGTCTCTAAAATTTTTAAAGTTGAATTTTTTGAATATTTTTCCATTTTTGTGACCCGGCATATGAAAGGATTTGAGCTTTTCTTGTTGAAGCTCTAGCAATCGATCTAATAGTGGTGTTTCCTTCATCTAAGATCCTCCTTTTTAATAAGTTTCAGAGATTTCCTTTTATAGATAACCAACCCTATAGCTTGATAAAATTCATTGCATTTTTTTGAATCTACCATCTTGAGTGATAGTGAAGGATCTTGCAAAGTAAAGAATCTTTTTTTATATTGATCAAGATTCTTCGCTATGCTCAGAATGACACTAACCTTAAAAATATGCCTTTTTATCTATTAATAATTCGATAATAATCGTGCTTTTCCCTTTTAGGTATAGAATATTTATTTTTTAGAAATACTAAAATCATAGACACTATATGTCTAGAGAAAAAGCCACAAAAAATCTGTAAAGGTGGTGGCCTATTTGAATAATAAAATTACCAATTTAAAAAATTTAGTTCAAGCCTATAGCAACAGAAAATCTGATATGGAGATTTCTCATATGCTGGATATTTCTATTGATAAAGTAAAAAGCCAGCGAAAAGAAAATTTACGAAATAATCTGCAGACAAAAATGAAGCAGAATAGAAAAAAGTAGATGACAAAAAGTAGATGACCAAAAGTAGATGACCAAAATCTATGATTTTGAGTCAATCACTTTCACAGAGTGCAACACTTAAATAAATAAAGGGACTTTTAGAGTCCCTTTTCTTCTTAAGCTTTTTTTAAGAATTGCTTCCAAATATTTTTGATTTTCTTTTTGTATACCTCATATTTTAATTGGTCTATGGGAGTATGTATCATCTCTCGTTCGCAGTTTCCACATATGTATTGGTTTAACAAGACAATTCCTGTACTGGTTTTACCATTGCAAATACAACATTGTAACCCTTCACTCATCAAAATCACCAGCCTCATGAAATAATTGTATTTTGATTGTCGCCCTATATTAACTATTTTATTCAATATACTAGTACATTGTTAATGGATTTATAAAGAAAAATAGTCCTTTCCCTACTTAATGGAAGAAGACTATTTAATCCGTCGAAGTCTTTGAGGATATGTTTCTTTTTTGAGTGAAGTTTTATAATATGTCTGTTTTTCTTTTGTGTTAACAGCTACTTTCCTAACATCTTCCCCTATTGATTGAATCAATGTTAAAAATATTAGTATAACAGGAATTAGGATAATGCCTAAAAAACTTATGCTGATGAAATAGTTAAACATTTTCATCTCTCCCTAAAGTGGATTCATGGTATTTTTCGTCATCTTCAGTAGAAAATCCTGCTGTTTTTCAAAATTTCTTCAAAGATTTGTTTTCTACTTAAATTATTCTACACCATTTTCCAAAGTCCTACCTTAGGTTTCTAGGAAATATGTCCTATTATGTAAATATATACTTATAAATTTTAACACACTAAGCGTTGCAATAAACTGAGGATGTGTCCCCACATCCTCTTTCTGTTGATTACATCTTATCAACAAAAGCCATTAAAAAAACTTTCTCTTGTCTATTTTTGTTAATCTCATCCTCAATTGTCATTAATTTTTGTAGTTGATCTTGAGATAGACTGGCATAGCTCATTTTGCCCATATCTTTATTCACTTCTTGGTTCATGTGTATATAGCCTCCTTTTAATTGGTTACTACTATCTTCACAATTATTTTCCATAAATGAAAGCCATTTTATTCACTATTTCATTTATATCATAATAAATTTTTCCATAAGAAATAGATGGTCTTTTTACCAATATAACAGGAATTTTTAAATATTTTGCTGCATTTATTTTTTCTTCTGTACCACCAGCTTCACCACTATCTTTCGTTACAACAACAGAGGCTCCATAGCTTTTAAACATTTGTTGATTCATTTCTTCACTAAAGGGTCCTTTCATGGCAATCAGGTTATCGGGAGTAAAACCATAATCTTCACAGGTTTTAACAATTTTTGATAAAGGTAAAACTCTAGCTATCAATCGATCTACTTTTATTTCTTTAAGAAACGTAGGCAGGTGATTGCTTCCTATGGTTAGAAATACTTTTCCCTCAAAATCCTTCGCCATTTTTGCCGCATGGGAAAAATTCTCCGCCCAAAGAAGAGTTTCCTCCTCTGTCTCTTTAGAAAAAGTATCCTGCCGTTCGTAGCGAAAATAGGGGATTTTTTTTACTTTTGATACCTCTAGTGCCAATCTAGAAATGTTTTCTGCATAGGGATGAGTAATGTCTACGATGGCGGTAATCCTTCTTTCTTCAATCAAAGTCTCCATCCTTAATTTGTCTAGTTTTTTCTCCATTACCTCTATCTTAGCATTTTCCTTTAACAATTTACCACCATAAGCTGTGGTTACAGTGGCTATAATTTGCAATCCCTTTTTCGTAAGAGCTTCCACCAATATCTTTCCTTCTGTTGTTCCACAGAGGGCTAAAATCATAGGGCATATCCCCTTGGTGTAATGATTTTGTTCCCTTGGATAAAAGTATTGCTGTTGCCGATAATCACCACTGTTAACATATCAATGGGATGCTGCAGCATTTCATCTAATGTAGTGATCATATGGGCTTCTCCTTCTCTCTTTGCATTGCGGACGATACCAACAGGGGTTTCTTTTTTTCTGTATTTCAACAATATATCTCTAGCCTCTTCAATCTGGGTTACTCTCCCTTTACTTTTAGGGTTATAAAGGGCTATAACAAAGTCCCCCTCTGCTGCTAAATGCAGTCTCTTTTTGATTACCTCCCAATCAGTAAGCAAATCGCTTAAGCTAATCACTGTAAAATCGTGCATCAATGGAGCTCCTAGTACTGCTGCTGCAGCGCTAACAGCAGTTACCCCCGGGATAACTTCAATGATTACAGTACTATCTCGCTGTCCCTTTACCTCCAGCATAGCTCCTGCCATACCATAAATGCCAGGGTCTCCACTGCTGACTAATGAAACTGTAGACCCTTCCTCTGCTAAGTCTAAGGCAAGATTACACCTTTCTATTTCTTTTTTCATACCGCTATCTATTACTTTTTTATTCTCTACAAGATGTGGAATTAAATCTATGTAGGTTTTGTAGCCTATGACCACATCACTGGCTAGAATTGCTTCTTTCGCAGCTGGCGTCATATAACTTTCTTCTCCGGGTCCGATACCGATGACAAATATTTTTTTCATCTCTTATCTCCTCTCTTTTTCTTCCGCTATTGAAATGGTAACACCGTGGTTTTTCTGTTTTTTCAGGAGCATTGTTCCCCCTTGACTACCTAAGTAAGCGCAGGGCTCACTGACGGAGCCTACTCCAATGGTTTTCTTCACAAAGGGAGAGATATCAAAGTCTTCTTCTATTTCTACTATCTGTTGTCTTTCTATAATTTCTAAGGGAATCCCCAAGGTTTCAGTAACTTCCTTTAGTCCCTCCTCTTCTGCCTTTACATCCACTGTTACTATTTTTTTAACAGCCTCTATTCTTCTGTTGCACTTTCTTAAGGCTTCCTTTATTTCTGAAAAAACAGCAGAAGCTAAGGTGTTTTTCCGACAGCCTACCCCTATGATTAGATTCTGAGGATATAGCTGTAGTAGATTTTCTTCTATATTTTCTATAGCTTTATTGCCTATGTAGATGCCATAGGTTGTAGAGGAGATTTCCTCAAGGTTTTTTACAATATGATAATTTATAGGCAGAGGAAAGGAAATGCGAATTTCACTAAAAACATCTATTTCTCCACCATTAACAATGTGAGCAGTTATTTGCTTTGTTAGCTGCCAGTTGTAAATTTTACATTCAAGCCTTTGGGCTAATGTATCTACCGCCATCGTATTTTGCACATCTGAAGCTGTGGTGATGACAGGGTTGGCTCCAATTTTAGAAGCTATTTTTAAAGTCAACTCATTGGCCCCTCCAATATGCCCTGATAATAAACTGATGACACTTTGTCCCTTTTCATCCATTACAATCACACCAGGGTCTTGTCTTTTATCTACTATATAGGGAGCTATACTTCTCACTACAATACCCGTAGCCATAATGAAGATCAAATAATCTATTGAAGGAAATAGTCGTTCCACCACAGTCTTTAAATCTGGCTCTATAGGAAGCGTATCTTCTTCCTCCTTGAAAAACTTAGATAACACATATAGGTGGCTTTCTGGTAGATGCCTTTTTAGTTTCAGTCCCATCCTTTTACCACCCTCTGTTACGGAAAGAATAGCTATCTTCATTTATTCCTTTCCCCTTCTATATTCATGGGTGAAGTTTTCATCATATAGTTTAGACAGAGCATAGTCATTTCCTAAAAAATTGCCTACTAAGATTTGTGCTGTTTTCTTGATATCAGCTTCCTTCACTTTAAGAGCAATATCCGCTAATGTTCCCTCCACGATTTTTTCGTCCTCCCAAGTGGCTTTTTGAACTACTGCAACTGGTGTATTAGAAGGGTAAGCAGTTAATAGCTCCTCCACCACTTCTTGAATCATTTGGACGGATAAAAATATTGCCATGGAAGCCTGATGCTGTGCAAGAGAAGCAAGGCTTTCTCCAGAAGGTACAGGGGTTCTCCCCTCCATTCTGGTTAGAATCACAGTTTGTGACACCTCAGGAAGGGTAAATTCCTTTTTTAGCTGAGCAGCTGAAGCCACAAAGGAGCTAACGCCGGGTACAACCTCATAATCTATCGCTAGCTCTTCTAGTGCATCCATCTGTTCTCTAATGGCACCATATATACTGGGGTCTCCCGTATGGACTCTAGCAACAATTTTGTCATCAGCTGCCGCCCCCTTCATCACCTCTATTACCTCTGGTAAGGTCATAGAGGCACTATTATAAACCTGGGCATTTTCTTTTCTATCAGCGATCACCTGTGGATTTACTAAAGAGCCGGCATAAATAATGACATCTGCCTCCTGTATTCTTTTCTTGCCCTTAAGTGTAATTAGCTCTGGGTCACCAGGCCCTGCTCCTATAAAATAGACTTTAGTCATGGAACTCCCCTCCTTTTTTGATAATAACTGTTGATAAATAAGGAACCTTTTCTTCCTCTAAATCCTTTATATCTGAAGTAATAAATTCATCATCATGACCGCACTTTGAAATCATCACAAAATTCTTTTCTAGCCCATTCTTTTTTAGCTTTTCTGCTAACCCTTTAGGGTCGTGAGATACCTTTAATACCACTAAGTTGTCAGCGTTATTTAGCACCCTCTCCACCTTTTCTTCCTCTTTGATTAAGGGAAGAATCGTTAAGGTTTCATCTCCCTCCGTCAAAGGAAGGTTTACTTTACTGGCGGTGGCACTAAAGGAGGTGATGCCTGGAATGGTTTCAATATCATAATTTTTTTCCTTTAAAGCCTTTAGAATGTATATATAGGTGCTATATAATAAAGCATCCCCTAACGTTAGAAAGGCTACCTTTTTTCCTTTATTTAAAGCATCTTCAATGATGCGGATATTCTCTTTCCAGTGACTTTCTAGTGTTTCCTGACAATAAACCATAGGAAATACTAAAGCCTTGATTTCTGCCGATGAAGTGATATGCACTTTAGCAATTTTTAAAGCAATGCTTTCTTCTTCCTTTTTTCCTTTAGGACAAATAATCACATCTGCTTCTCCAAGTATTTTTGCAGCCTTTAGGGTTAGTAGTTCAGGATCTCCCGGGCCTACCCCTATGCCGTATAGCTTCCCCTTCATAAAAAGTCCTCCTTTTCGTTTTTCATCTCTTTGTAGCCGACAGGACATAGATGGTATTTTGGGCCTCCATAAGGGTATAGTTTCCCGTGGAACGTCCTTTAGAAACTCCTATTGAAACCATTTCAACTTCTTGAAATCCCTTATCCTTTAAACCATGCAGCGCCGATGTCAAAGTCTCAAGAGTAACGGCGGTGATGACGATTCTGCCCTCCTGAGAAAGATGTTGTAAAGCATGGTCCATTATCCAAGGTAATTCTCCACCACTACCTCCGATAAAGATCCTATCAAAGGCTTCAATTTTATTTAATTCTGTTTTTCCTCTACCCTTTAATATTTCTATGTTGTTTAATTCAAAGGCATTTTTATTAACTTCTAATAAATTTAAGGCTTCCTCTTTATACTCTATAGCGTAAACCTTGCCTTTAGACAGCTTTAAAGCCGCTTCAATAGATACCGAACCAGTGCCTGCTCCTACATCTATAAAAATATTGTCCTCCTGTAACCTCAGTTTTCCCATCACAACAGCCCTTACTTCCTCCTTCGTCATAGGGGCCTTTCCCCTTATAAAATAACTATCAGGGATTCCGAAGCTGCTGTAATTCCATTTTTTATTCATATGTAATCACCACCACTGTCATTTGATAGGGAGCCTTTTCTATGATATCCTTAGGACTTCCCTTAATAACTCGTTCTTCCTCATAGGATAAATTTTCTCCCACCACCATGACTGCCTTCTCCAGTCCTGCATGGATTAGGTCCTTTGCTATCTTCTCTGGGGTATAAAGAGTATCCGTCAACAATCCTATCTTCTTAAATTGACGCAGTTTCTCAATAAAGTTAGTCTCTCTTCCATGAAGACTGGTGAGGGGTACCTCCTGCCAGGTTTCCTTCATTCTGCTAAAAAGATATTGTAGAGAGCTAATTCCGGGTATTACTTCTAAGTCTTCTTGGTGGAAATACTTTTTAAGATAAGTTAGCATACTATAGAAACCTGTGTCTCCTGAAAGAATGACTGCTATGTTTTTGTCTTTCTTATGAATTTTTATATACTCCACTACTTCCTTCAAATCCTTTGATATAACATAGGTCTCTCCCTTATAGTCTCGAAAGACTTCAAGGTTCCGTCTACCTCCTATTAAAATGTCACTGGTCTCCACAGCTCTATAGGCCGCTGGCAACACATAATCTGGATGACCAGGACCTATTCCAACTATCCATATTTTTTTCATTCCTTAAACTCCTCCAGTAGCTTTTTTCCTTCTGGACAAATAGCCAAGATTCCATGCTCCATCGTAAAAATAATGGTGCCAATATCTATCTCTTCTGCAGTTCTTTCTCTTGCTTTTTCTGTAATCTTTTGGGCCAGCAGCGGGAAGATTTCCTCTTTTTTCATTTGCTGAAGGAGGGTAACTGCCTCTTCTGTTGTATTGCTATTCAACACACTCTTTATTTCTTCAGCAGAAGCTCCTAACAACCCTACATAAGCCGCCAATATTTCCCTTCTACCATCTGCCACCTTACTGTGGGTGTGAAAAATACCTCCTGCCACCTTTACTAGCTTTCCTAGGTGACCTACCAAAAGAACCTTCTTTATTTTATATCCTACTGCCTTATCCAGCATAAAACCTATAAAGTTACTGGTTTTAATCACATAGTTATCCTGGAAGCTGTAATTGTTTTTGACTAGATCCCTACCGTAGTTGCCAGGGACAAAGATCAATTTATCTAGACCCTCCTCTTTTGCTACAGAAACCTCTAGAGATAGAGATTCCTTCCAGGCTTCCTCAGACATAGGCTCCACAATTCCGGAGGTTCCTAATATAGAAATCCCCCCCTGAATTCCTAATCGAGGGTTAAAGGTTTTTACAGCTATTTTTTCTCCCTTGGGAACGAAAATCTCAATGTCCACGCCTCTTTCCTTACCAATGATCTCCCGTACTTCCTTTTCTATCATCTGAAGAGGAACGGGGTTAATAGCAGCTTTTCCTACAGCCACTGGCAGGCCCTTTTTTGTAACTCTTCCTACACCAATACCGCCTTCAATATTGATTTTATTATCCTGTCGCCAGCTTATCCTGCTGTAAATCATAAGACCATTGGTAGCGTCGGGGTCATCTCCTCCATCCTTCTTTATACCACAGCAGGCCCACCCTTCTCCAACTTCACAGTCAAAAAGGGCTAGTGTTAAATCCCATCCCTTTGGGGTAGAGATTTTCACCTCCTCTACAGGTTTTCCCGTTAAAAGCATCTGGGCACCTCCCCTAGAAGCGGCAGCAGCACAAGAACCTGTAGTATAACCATATCGCAGGCGCTTTCCATTTCTCACCACATATTTATCTATCATAAGTTATGCTCCTATTTCAACATATACAACAAGGCATTTACAATGGCGGCTGCTACAGTGCTACCACCTTTTCTTCCTAATGTAGTGATATGGGGAACGCTTCTCTTAACTAATTCATCTTTAGATTCCTTAGCCCCTACAAAACCCACGGGTACACCCACCACCAAGCTAGGACTTTTTTTCTCTTCATCTATATAGTGGCATAACTGAAACAATGCTGTAGGAGCGTTTCCGATAACGAATATTTTTGTTTTTTCATCCTCCACTGCCTTTTTCATTGCCACCATGGATCGGGTAAGACCCTTTTCCTTTGCTTCTTTTGCTACTTGAGGATCGTCCACTAGACAGTAGATTTCGCAGTTTAATTCCTTTAACACGCTTTTATTAATTCCCGCCATAGCCATCTTTGTATCGGTGTAAATACTGCAGCCTTCTCTTAAGGCTGTTAAGGCAGAATCAATCGCTTCTTTGCTAATTTCAGTGATATCAGCATACTGAAAATCGGCAGTTGTATGAATCATTCTCTTGATAATCCTTCCCTCTTTTTCTGGAAAGGTTTTTTCTCCTAGCTCCTGGGTTATGATTTCAAAGCTTTTTCTTTCTATTTCCATTGGATCCTTGATATATTCCATCTGTTTCCTCTCCCTTTGATTATAAAGTCAAAATCCTTCCCCCTCCGGGAATAATATCATAGCTGCAAATCGATAAATAGCTTTTCATAAAATCCTTATCTTTAAGGGTATGACAAAAGCCTTCCCTATCAAAATCTGTGTCATTATACAGAATTCCTATAACAGAACCACTATGAGCCACGTTGATACCATAAGCACCAAACCTTTGGCTAATTTCATGGATTTCCTCCAAACCTTCCTTGTATAGGATTTTCTGGTTTGCAAATCCACTGATGGTAGCCGCTTTCCCCAGTTCCTTTAAACTCTGCTCTTTTATTCCCTTTTGAAAGTGAAAAAGTGCTTCTGCTACTTCTTTTTCATTACTCTTTATAATGCTAGTTCTATCAGTTTTACGAAAGTCTATGGTGTCAATTACATCTCTTCCTTCTAAAAGTAATACCTTACAGCTAGGAAAGGTACCGTATTGTTTATAAAAACTACCCTTTAGGTGATCAAAAAGAGTAATCTCAGAAAAAACAATGCTATCGGTGGGCTCAATCCCTATAGAAAGCTTAGCTATTTCTTCTTGGGTAATAGCTTTACCTAAGTATTCTGCTGTGGCTGTAGCAGTAGCAACTAAATCTGCAGTGCTACTGGCCATTCCTTTAGCAATAGGAATAGGCGAATCTATTTTTAAGCATAGATGCTTATAGTCTTTTTCATCATAGCCATAGTATTTAAAGACCTTCTCCAGCATTCTATAGGCCTTTGTATAATTATGGGGTATGTTTTCTTTGTCATTTTGGTTTTTTTGTATTATGCTAACCCTACTAAATAAGTTAATACTGTAGGAAATCAGCTTTTCTCCTCCCTCAATATAACCCTGCAGCAACTCGCCACAGGAGGCGGGACAGATTGCCTGAATCATCATGTCATCACCCTGCTCTATTATAGATATTTTAATAATTCCTGTTTATTTCTAGGTGGATAAGGGGCTTTGATTTTTCCCTTTTCCAACAAATCATAGTAAATTTCTAAAATCCATGGGACTTCTAGGTTTGCTTCTTTTAAAAGTGTCTGTTGTTTAAATACCTCTTGATAACTTCCCTCTAGCAGGACTTTGCCTTCTTTCATAATATAAAAATAATCTCCCCAGCTATAGGCGAAGTTCACATCATGGGTAGAAATGATTAAGGTTTTTCCCTTTTTATGCAGTTCCTCCAATATCTCCATTAGCTCTGTTGCATGCTTAGGATCTAAGGATATGGTAGGCTCGTCCAATAGAATTATCTCAGTATCCATAGCTAAAATATCAGCAATAGATACCCGCTTCTTTTCTCCGCCACTTAAGAAATGTACTGGTTTATGCTGTAGCTTTGAAACATCAGTGGCCTCCATGGCCTCTACCACCTTCTTTTTTACTTCCTCATTGGAAAGACCTAGGTTTTTGGGTCCAAAGGATATTTCCTGATATACGCTGGTGGAAAATAGCTGGGTATCCGCATCTTGAAAGATAATTCCCACCTTCCTCCACAGGTCTTTACTCTCTTTATGGGAAAGTTTTTGGCCTTCATAATAAACTTCACCCTTTTGAGGCTTTAGTACACCATTCATATGGAGGAAGGTAGTGGATTTTCCCGAGCCATTAGGACCTAAAAATACAATTCTCTGTCCTTTTGGTATTTTTACATGGAGGTTATCTAATGCCAGTGTACCATCAGGATAATTATAGCTTATGTTCTTTAAATGTAGAATCCATTGTTGTTCCATAAAAACCTCCTAAATCATTAACAAAAAAAGCAATGCTGCTTGTGTAGTGATAATAAATAACCAGACCTTCGGGGATGGATCATATTCTAGGGGAAGAAGATCTATTTCCCCATTATATCCTCTTGCTACTAACCCTCGCTGGCTTTCTTCGCTTCGCTGATAGAGTCCCAAAAACAAGCTGGATACCAAGTGAGAAAGGGATTGTCGGCTGTTCCTAATGGTATTATACCCACCCCTGCATCTTTGTGCTAAAAATATTTTCATTGTTATTTCTGTAAGAATCATAATAAATCGATAAATCAAAAACATTAATTCTCTTATCAAAGCAGGACATCTATATTTCTTTAATAATTGCAGTGTATCCACCATGGGGGTTGTTAGTATGAAAAAATACAGACAAATTATTGCAGCTAAAGCTCTAACCGCTAAGAATATACCTTGATAAAAGCCTTCCCATGTTAGATAAATTTTTAAACCTGCCTCCATTTCTAATCCCACCATCACTGGTATGATTCCCATGATCAAAAAAAGGGCTGGGAGAAGTAGTATCTTTCCAAAGTTTTTTACAGAAATTTTTCCTTTTGTTATGGTAATCAAAGTCATTAATAAAATCACAGCAACAGGCAAAATATAACCCGTTGCTAACAAAACCATCACCATATTTGCTATAGAAAATATTAACTTTTGATTTGGATTCATTTTTCTTAAAGGACTACAATAAGCAAGATGATCAACAAAATACATTAGACTGTTTCCTTTTTCCCAGTCTTTCTCATATGTCCTAAAACATATAGGATAATGCCTCCACCAATGGCTCCTTGAAGAAGAAACAAGACCTTCTCCATCCCGTCACTAGATGGTTCAAAAATCGGTTCAAACCAAGGTTCATAATTAGGCGCTAATTCCAAGATAGCTTCCCCTGCTAAATCATCTGCGCCTTCAAACTCTGCACCTTTAAGGAATATCAAAGGAGATATCATTAATGCTATAGCCAATACTAACAATAATATTGTACTGGGAAATAGTTTTTTTCTGTTGCTTTTCATGTTACATCTCCTCCTTCATAAAGTTTAGTGCTTGCAACCCTTCTCGGTTGTATTTCCATATAACATTTAGAATAGCAACGGTTAGTAGTCCTTCTGTAACAGCTAAAGGAATTTGTGTAAGGGCAAAAATCCCCATAAACTTCATAAGTGCAGCTTGAAATCCTCCAACAGGATCTGGGTACACCACCGCCAGCTGTAATGAAGTTACCACATAGGTAGAAAAATTCCCTAGAGTAGCAGCTATAAGTACAGTAAACCATGCAGGTGCTTTTGTTTTTTGTAACAATTTGTAGCTGCCATAAGCTACGATGGGACCTACGATTCCCATGGAAAAGGTATTTGCTCCTAAAGTAGTAATTCCTCCATGGGCCAACAGCAGCGTTTGAAATACAAGAACGATAAAAGAAAGTAATACCATGGCATAGGGTCCAAATAATATTGCCCCTAGACCTACCCCTGTTGGATGAGAAGAGCTTCCTGTAACTGAAGGTAACTTTAATGCTGAAAGTACGAAAATGAATGCACCACAAAGAGCTAGCATCATTTTCCCATTTGGATTTTCATCTAAAATACCCTTAATTCTTCTATAGCTCACCACTAGAAAAGGTATTGATACAAGCCACCAAAAAATTGCCCACTTTACTGGAAGAAACCCCTCCATGATGTGCATTGCAAATACGGGTATAGGTGTGAGAGCAAATATCCCCGCTAGGGTCAGTGCATAAAGAATACTTTTCTTTTTCATTTTTTTCCTCCTTATATTAATTCCCCAATAATCTGTAGGGGTTTCTTGACTTTTTTTTCTACTGCCGAAAAATTTTTAGCCTCTATTGTAAATATAACCGCTGTTGCAGGTCCTGCAGATTTATTCATGTCTACAGGCGGTTCTCCTACCACTTTAAATAAGCATCCATTGCTGTCACCTAAATACTTAGCTTCGTAAAAGATCCCTTTAGATCCCACTGGATATATTTCATTGACTTCCTCTATACTTAAAAGCTTTCTCAGATCTTCTATGCTACAGATTTCCTCGTCAAAGGGTAGGTTCAGTTCACTTCCAACCTTAGGAATTCCTAATAAAACAACCTGATTTCCCTTTGAAGAGGTCTTCACTTTGATGGAAGCCTTCTCCACTTCTCCTATGATGGTGATCCCCATCGCCGTCTGGCTGGTTTGAATGTTTTCTTCTGTACTACCATTTAAACAAACAGCTTGAATTTCTGCTTCCTCCAACAAGCCTTCAATCCCTTGAACAATTCTCCTTCCAGTAGACTCCATTTCCACCGATAAGGTATCAATCACTGTTAACACCTCAGCACCTACTGATAAAACCTCCATCAAAGCTACTCTTGCGGTGTAGTAACCTACTATTTCTGGTGGTACCTTTAGCACATCATTTTCTTTACTGCCTATGCCCCCACAGGAATCGCAGGCAATTACCAAAAGCTTATCTGCTGTATGTTCTATAAGGGTAAGATCTCTAAATTTTTCAACCTGCATATTTTTCTCCCTCCTCCGTCATTCTTAATCTCTTTTATGGCTTTGACATTTTTGAAGGAAGCTCTCTACAAAGAAGGGGTTGCTATAAAAATGTATGTGGGGAAAAGCTCCTAAGCAATTATATTTTTCTAGGCCACAGCTCCAGTTCTCCGCAACTTCTCCTTTTTTTATCTTTTTAACATCGTAGCAATATTTAGTGTCATGGCCCTTCACTACTGCCCGATGAAATTCATGGGCTTTTATTTTAAAGGGAGCTTTAAAAAAGTTGCTATCTTCTTTAATCTCTACTTCACAATAGCCAAACCGCTGTAGGCGACCGGTCATTTCTGCTGTAGCATCAAAGATTCCTATCATTTGGTGATAATTCCCATCAAAGGTTTGAATTCCTTTGGTTAAATACATAAATCCACCACATTCTGCATAGATAGGCAAGCCCTTTAGCGCCTTTTCCAGGATAGACCTCCTAATACTTGTGTTTGCCTCTAGTTCCTTAGCAAACACCTCTGGAAAGCCTCCTCCTATATAGATGCCATCTATTCCTTTCGGCAGTTCCCCATCCCTTAATGGGCTAAAGGGAATGAGCTGGCAGCCCAACTCCTTTAGTATGTCTAAATTGTCTTCATAGTAAAAGTTGAAGGCATCATCATAGGCATAGGCAATAGTAGCTTTTTGCTCTAAAGGTTTCGTTACAAACGCTTTGTGGTTTGCAGTATCTATCTCTCCACTTAAACTTAGTAATGCAAGCATATCAATGGTTTCTTCCACCATGGTCACTGCTTCCTCTACCTTTTCCTGCAGCTCTGGTACTTCGCCACAGGGAATCAAGCCTAAATGCCTACTTTTCAATTGAATGTTTCTATTTTTTTTCAGATAGCCAACACATTTTACTCCCGTATCTCTTTCTATTGCTTCCTTTAGGAGAAGATAGTGTTTTTCACCAGAAAGGTTGTTAATAATCACTCCTTGAATATTTACTTCCTGGTCATACAGCTTATAGCCTAATACCATGGCGGCGGCACTGGTGGAGGTACCACTACCATCTATAATCAATACCACTGGCAAATCTAACATTTTAGCAATATGGGCAGAGCTTCCCTGGTCCTTTTCAGTGCCGTATCCGTCGTAAAGCCCCATTACCCCCTCCACCACTGCTATATCTCCCTCTTGAAGGTTTTGTGTGAATATTTTTTTAATCTTTTCCTCCTGAAGCATGTATCCATCTAGATTTCTAGAGGGATTACCGGTAATAAAATGATGGAACTGGGGGTCTATATAATCAGGACCCACCTTAAAAGGCTTTACCCTCCATCCCTGTTTCTTCAGAACCCCCATTATTCCCGTGGAAATAGTAGTTTTCCCAACGCCGCTTTGAGTGCCTGCCAATAAAAAACCTTTTGCAGTCTTCATCTTATGCCAGCCTCTTTACTTCCTCTAATGCATGGTAGGCAGCTTCTAGGGTTTTTTCAATATCTTCATACCTCATGGCAGCATTGATAAAAGTTGCTTCAAACTGAGACGGTGCTAGATAAACCCCTCGCTTCAGCATCTCCTTAAAGTAAACAGCATACTTCTCTGTATCAGAGGTTACAGCAGCTTCAAAATTCTCTACCTCTTGATCTGTAAAGAACATGCATAACATAGCCCCTACTCTGTTAAAGGAAGCTTTTATACCTAATGTTTCAACATGTTTCTTTAGGCCTTTCTCTAACATTTCTGCTTTTCTATCTAATTCTTCGTAGATTTCAGGATTATCTCGTAAAATCTTTAGGGTTGTATAACCTGCCATCATAGCTAGAGGATTGCCGGAAAGGGTTCCTGCTTGATACACTGGCCCTATTGGTGACATCATAGACATGATCTCCTTTTTACCACCAAAGGCTCCCACAGGTAAGCCTCCCCCTATTATCTTGCTGTAACAGGTAAGGTCTGGGGTAATGTTATATAGGCTTTGAGCCCCTTTAAAAGCTACACGAAAGCCTGTCATTACTTCGTCAAATATTAAAACACTACTATATTCCTCTGTGATACTTCTTAGTCTGTCGGCAAATGATTGGGTCATAGGAACAACCCCCATATTCCCTGCCACCGGCTCTACGATCACAGCTGCAATATCTTTTCCATAGGTCTTGAAGATCTCTTCAATGTTTTCTATATCGTTATATCTAGCAGTGATGGTATTTTTAACAACATCCTCTGGTACACCAGGGCTGTTGGGAACCCCATGGGTTAACAAACCAGAGCCTGCCTTGATTAATAAGCTGTCGGAATGGCCATGATAATTCCCATTGAACTTCACAATTTTGCTTCTGCCGGTATACCCCCTTGCCAATCTTAAGGCCGTCATAGTAGCTTCTGTGCCAGAGTTCACCATTCTAATCATTTCAATCGAGGGAATTGCCTCCACAATCAACTGAGCCATTCTAGTTTCGATTTCTGTAGGTGCACCAAAGCTGGTGCCTAATTCTACAACCTCTTTGAGGTTTTTCATCACCTCTGGATGACAGTGCCCTAAAATCAGAGGTCCCCAGGAGCCTACGTAATCTATATATTTGTTACCATCTTCATCATAAATATAGGTACCTTCTCCTTTTTTTAAAAATAAAGGATCCATTTTTACCGATGAAAATGCTCTAACTGGACTGTTTACACCGCCAGGCATCACTGCCTTTGCTTCTTCAAAAAGCTTTTTAGACTTTTCTAAGTTCATTACCCATTCCTCCTAATCCATCTTGCCATATCTTTGGCAAAGTAGGTTAAAATCATATCGGCACCAGCTCTTTTAATAGCCGTTAACGCCTCCACCATACTTTCTTCTTCCTTTAACAATCCATGCTTTGCCGCTAATTTAATCATGGCATATTCGCCACTAACGTGGTAGGCAGCCAATGGCATAGAAAAGCGGTCTCTCACCTCTCGAATAATATCTATGTAAGCTAGGGCTGGCTTCACCATAATAATGTCTGCCCCCTCCTCTAAATCCGCTTGTACCTGTCTTATAGCCTCTAACCTATTGGCAGGATCCATTTGATAGGTCTTTCTATCTCCAAATTGAGGTGCACAGTTGGCAGCGCTTCTAAAGGGGCCATAAAAAGCTGAAGCATATTTAACACTATAGCTCATAATGGGAATATGCTTGAAGTTGTTTTCATCCAACACCTCTCTAATCCTTCCAACTCTGCCATCCATCATATCAGAGGGTGCAACCATATCTGCTCCAGCCATAGCATGGGATAAGGCTGTTGAGGCTAGTGTTTCAATGCTTTCATCGTTGTTAACCGTTCCTTCTTTCACAACACCACAATGCCCATGACTGGTGTACTGGCATAGACATACATCTGTGATTACCAAAAGGTTAGGATAATGCTTCTTTACCTCTCTTATCGCCTGCTGTACAATTCCCTCCGCCGCATAGGCACCAGAAGCTTCTTCATCCTTTACCTCTGGCAAGCCAAACAACACAATGGCTTTGATCCCTAGCTCCACTACTTCTCCAACCGCTTTCTTCAGTTGATCAACAGAATGATGATACTGTCCAAAGAGATTTGGGATTTCTCGCTTTATGTTTTCCCCATGAACGACAAACATGGGATAAATTAAATCTGAAATATGTACAGTAGTTTCCTGAACTAGACATCTCATCTCAGCACTACTTCTCAATCTTCTAGATCTTTTAAAATCCTTCAAGGTCAGACCCCTCCCTTATACTTTTCACTAACCCTTCAATCGTATATTTCTCTGCCTCTATGTTTACCTCTAAGCCTAAGTCTTTGGCTGTTTGTCCTGTAATCGGTCCTATCACCGCTAGCTTGCTGCTTTCTATAAGATGTTTATTTTCTTCTCCCAATATTTCTATAAAATTTCTTACGGTAGAAGAACTGGTGAAGGTTATGTAATCAACTGGTATTTCTAGTATCTCTAGCAAATCCTCTCTGCTATAGGTGGGAATCGTTGTTCTATAGATATCTATCTCTTCTACAACAGCCCCCATTACGCTTAACCCTTCTGATAATGCTTTTCTAGCGATATCTGCCCTTGGCAAAAGAACTCGGTCTCCTTCTTTAATGATATCTTTTACTGCCTCTAGGATTCCTTCTGCCGTATAAGCCTCTGGGATTCTATCTACCAATATCCCTTTTTCCTCTAGTGCCTCTTTTGTGGCTGAGCCAATGGCATAGATTTTTGCTTCTCCTATGGCTCGAATATCTATTTTTAATGCCTTCAATCTTTGAAAAAAAGCCTGAACTCCATTAACACTAGTGAAGATAATATGCTGTGTTTCCTTCAAATGATTGAGCTTTGCATCTATCTCTGTAAAATCCTTCGGTGCTTCAATTTGTATGGTAGGGAATTCTATTACCTCTGCCCCTAGCTCCTTCAATCTTTTTGATAAATCACTGGCCTGTTGTCTTGTTCTTGTTACCAGTATTCGTTTCCCCTGCAAAGGCAACTGTTGCAGCCAGTTTAACTGGGGCCTTAGATTGATCACCTCTCCTATCATAATAATGGAAGGGGATTTTATGTTGTTATTTCTCGCCACCTCTACAATGTTTTCAAGGGTTCCAGTGACGGTTCTTTGTCTAGCGGTGGTTCCTCTATGAATAAGGGCAGCTGGTGTATTTTCGTCCTTTCCATGATGCATCAGCTTTTCCGTAATCTCCTTCAAATGACTTACTCCCATTAAAAAGATTAAGGTTCCCGCTAGTTTGGCCAACGCCTCATAATTAACAGTTGCCACTTCCTTTGTAGGGTCTTCATGCCCTGTAATCACATGAAAGGAGGTGCTGACATTACGATGGGTTACAGGAATACCTCCATAGGTGGGCACCGCTATAGCTGACGTAATTCCTGGAACCACCTCAAAGGAAATATTTTCTTCATAGAGAGCCAATGCCTCTTCTCCCCCTCTGCCAAACACAAAGGGGTCTCCCCCCTTCAATCTTGTAACAACCTTTCCTTCCTTTGCCTTAGAAACCAGAAGTCGATTAATCTCCTCCTGACTATATTGATGATGGTCTGGAGCTTTTCCTACATCGATAATTTCCGCAGTTGGTTGTTTATATTTTAATAGGTTTGGATTTGCTAATTTATCGTATAGAATCACCTCTGCCTTTTCTATACATCTTAATCCCTTTAATGTGATTAAGTCTTCGTCCCCGGGGCCAGCCCCTACCAAATAAACATAGGGTTTCTTCACAGAATCCCTCCTTTCTTTTTAAAGAAGCTCCTTCGCTCCTAGTCTAATCATTTCCTCACCTAAGCGTGTTCCTATATCAAGATATTCTTCGAAGTTTCCCTTTTCCGTATGACGAAGAATGCTTTCTCCATCAGGAGAGGCTACCATAGCCGTAATAGAGAGGTCATCTCCTACCTTCTTTCCATAAGCTCCTATTGGGATATGACATCCTCCCTCTAAAAGCTTTAAAAACATTCTCTCCGCCATCACACAGTTATAGGTTTCCTTGTGATTGATTTCTTGCAGCATTTTGTATAGCTCTTCATCACTTTTTCTAATCTCACAGCCTAATGCTCCCTGACCTACAGCCGGGGTGAAAACCTCAGTATCTAAATAGTAGAAATTATCATTTTTATAGCCCAATCTTTTTAGTCCTGCTGCCGCTAAAATCACAGCATCTAATCCTTCTGTATCTATCTTGCTTAATCGAGTACCTACATTTCCTCGTATATCCTTCATCTGCAAATCTTCTCTTAAGCTTAACAATTGGACTTTTCTTCTTAAGCTGCTGGTACCAATGGTAGCTGCTTTAGGAAGCTTTTCTAGACTACATTTGTCCTTTATGATTAACACATCTCTTGGATCTTCTCTTTTGGTAATAGCACCTAAAATTAGCTCCTCTGGTGACTCTGCTGGCATATCCTTCATACTATGTACTGCTAAATCTATATCATTATTTAGAAGAGCTGTCTGTATTTCCTTTACAAAAAGCCCTTTACCCCCAATTTTACTTAAGGTTTTATCTAAAATCTTATCCCCTATTGTCTTGATTTTAATGATTTCATATTCATATTGAGGGTAACTTTTCCTAAGCATTTCAATAATGATTTCCGCCTGTACTAAAGCTAGTTCACTGGCTCTAGAACCTATTCGTATTCTTCTCATCTTATCACGCCTTCTTTAAAGTGAAATTCTTATAGACTTCCCACATATTTTTGTTTAGCTCCTCTTTTTCTCCTTTTAAAGCTGTTTCATTCAATACACCATATACCAACTGATGAAAAAGCTTTTTTCTATCCTCTGGAGAGGAAATTTCCTCTAAGGCCTTCACCCTAATCTCTCCTAATGTGTCTAACACCTCACTATAAACTTCACCATATAATGATTCCAGCTCCTCTCTTATTTTACGAGAAAGGGCAGGACTTTTCCCCTCCGTGGAGACGGCAATAGTAAGACTTCCTCTTTTTATAGTAGCTGGAAGAATAAAATCTGAAAGCTCTGGAGAATCTCCAACATTGATCAATATATGATGAGCTTCCGCCTCATTTCTGCATTTTTTATTAATGCTTTCATCATCTGTAGCTGCATAAACTAAATAACTTCCTGCTAAATCACCAACTTCATAATGTTTGTTTATATAGAATATTTTGTTTTTTTTTCTTAGAAGTTGCAGTCCTTCTGTTAGCTTAGGACTGATTACCGTAACAATAGCTCCATACTCCAATAGGGTTGCTACCTTTCTTTCCGCTACTGATCCTCCCCCCACTACAGTACAGAGCTTATCCTTAATTTTAAGCATCATTGGATAATACAGAGACATCTTCAGCCTCCTTACAAAACAAATTTTATAATCCCAAAAACTCATCTACAAAAGAGGCCATTTCCTCCCCCTTACCCTTCACACCAGCATCCTTTAGCTGAAGAATCGGCTTTCTCCACATCTTTTTCACAAGGCTTCTAACGATAATCTCTATGGTCTCCTTATCCTTCTGTGGCATGTGGGAAAGTTTTTTAAACATTTTATCTAGTTCCTCGTCTGTTAATTGCTGGCTATAGTTTTTTATAGCCTCAATTCTAGGATAAACAGGAAGACATTGATACCAGCCTTCGTAGTTTTTTATAGCAGCCTCAATATTCTGTTTAATTTCAATAACCAAGCTTTCTCTAGCTGCTAGATTCTCATCAGCGATGTCCTTCAATTGATCTATATGAAATAAGCTTATCCCTTGGGTTTCTCCAATAGCAGGATCAACGTCCCTTGGCAAAGCAATATCTACTATACATAGGGGTTTGTCTCCTTCATAATAGTTGTTGAATTCTTCTTTATAGTAAATGTAATGAGGAGCACCCGTAGCACTAATGATGATATCTACCTCTTTGATTGCTTCGTATTTCTTATCAAAGTCAATGTAGTGAATATTGTTATGCTTTTCTATTAAAAGTTCTAAGGTTTCTTTTCTTCTGTTGCATATATAAACAGATGCCACCTCTTTATCCAAAAGGTGCTCCACAGCTAACCTGCTCATTTCTCCAAACCCTATAATGAGAACATTTTTATCCCTTAGGCTTCCAATTTGTTTTTCTACCTGTTTAACCGCAATATAGCTAATGGATAAAGGATTTTCAGAAATGCTAGTTTTGGTTTTAATCTCTTTTGCAGTAGTAACAGCTTCTAAAAATAATTTATTTAGTATCTTTCCACAGGCCTTTAACTCCATAGAACCTTGATGAGCTTCTTTCACTTGACCTAAGATTTGATCTTCTCCTAAAACCAAAGAATCCAAGCCACAACAAACCTCATATAAATAGCTCACGGCTTCTTTTTTGCATTTGTATAGATAGCGACCTTCTATTTCTTCTTTCTCTAATTGAAAGAAATCCATATAAAAACTTTTAAACCATTCTTCTGCCCCGTTGGTGTCCTCCACCACTGCCACGATTTCACTGCGATTACAGGTAGAGATGATTACAGCTTCTTTTATAAAGGAATCCTCCTTTAACAGATTGTAGGCCTTCTTCAACTTGCTCTTAGAAAAAGCTACCTTTTCTCGGAGGGCTATAGTGGAGTTTTTGTGGGTAATGCCAAATGCAACTAATTTCATTTATTCTCACCTTCTATGTTTTTTAAAGTATAGAGGCAACTGCCTCTTTCCCTCTCTCCTCAACAATATCTGCAATTCTTCTATCCGCTCCTATATGTTTACCCATGATGAATTCTATCTTTGGATGTTTCTCTTTTATTACCTGTAATTCCACTGGAATATCATGTTTTATATGATTTCCCTGAAAAAGAAACATTGGTACAATTACGATTTCCTCGGCACCTTCTTCTACCAAAGCATCGATCCCTTCCTCAAAGCTTGGTGTTGATATTTGCAATGAACCGTAACCTAACAGGGGAAACTCCTGCACATCTCTTTTCTTTAACATTTCTACAATACTTATTAATATTTCATCTGCTTCCTTAGCTTTGCTCCCATGCGCCAATACAAATAATGCTTTTTTCATAGATTTGCCTCCTCATCAGTAGTGTTTTTTACGAAAAAATCCCACTCGGTAGAGTGGAATTTGTATGCACTAAATAACCTTAGCTATCACAGCACTACAAACACCCCTTCCCTCCGAAGGTTGCTGCATTACTTTAGGTCGGTCTCCTGACTTGTGAATCTCTTTACTCTCGACGCCTTCCCAAAAGATCTTCAGTGGCTGTTGTCGATTTCATCATCACTTACAGTAGCGGGGGCTGCAGCGGATTTTCACCGCTTTCCCATTTAAGTTTCCCATGAAACACCTAAAATATTATTTAATTTCCTATATTTCATTATTATTGATACTATTTTATCATAACCATCATATCAAAAAATACCTGTGCTTTCAATCAAAATATCAAATTTCCTTTTTCTGTAATACTACGGGTAGAATTGCTAGTATAGACAGTAAAAGGTATACCACTAAGGTTCTTATAGAAAAAACATTATCTATAGTGTCTCCCAGAAATGTATAAAGAAAAATTTTAGGGGTTATCCCTAAAAGGCTTCCCAAAAAGAATTTTTCAAAGGGCATTCCCGCCAAACCTGAACCATAGCTAATAGGATCTATGGGAAACGCAGGTGTAACCCGCATGATAAATAATGTTCTAATGATTTCTTTATCCTGTAGGTTTTGCAGCTTGATTAAATTCTTCTCCCCCACTGTTTTTCTAAACACCTGTTGAAACCTGCCTCCTAGCCAATAGCAGAGAGAAAAGGCCAACATAGCACCTATTAATGCAGCTAGGCTTCCTAAAAGGGTTCCATAGATTAAACCACCAACAATAAAAATGAGTATGTTAGGAAAAAGCAAAAAAGGTCGAATGGCTGCAATACCAATAAACACTAATAATCCCCATATTCCAAACCCTTCAACTGTTTGTTGAAGGGTTTCTATATCCCATTGTATAGATGAATTTTTTCTATAGTAGAAAAACCACAGAAGGATAAGGATGCCTGTAATTATTAAGGTTACGGTTGTAAAAATCTTTTTTCTCTTCATAGTCCTTTTCCTTTCAGAAACAGCTTGTCTATTCTCTTATATAGATAACTAAGGAGACTGTTGAAAAAGTCAATTAATGCAGTAAGAAAGCAAGATTGTCATTCTGAGCCTTGGCGAAGGATCTAAGTATTTAAAAGGCTTTAAAGATTCCTCGCTATGCTCAAAATGACACCAACTATAGCAACATGTATTTATATTAAGCTCTGGAGTTAGTTATCTATATAGGTAACCAACTCTAGAACTTAAGCAGATGACTGAAATCTATGATTTCATGTCAGTCGCTTATACAAGGTGAAATTTTGATATACTAAGTACTACATTTGCAGTCCGTAGTTTTGGGCGAAACCGTAGACCGTGTATATTAAAATTTAAGTCTAAAGGCGTATATCTATATATGCTTAATAACCTATATATTTTGCATAAATACTTTTAGCTTCCTCAATAGTTTTAGCATTTTTAATAATTGCTCTACCATCATCAAAAATCTTCATATCATAGCCCTCTACCCTTAGATTTAGAAGGAAGGGAGTAAGCTTTACATCTAAATCAGCAGCCTTTAGACGATCATATAATTGTTGAAGTTTAATGGGAGTATTTTGAAAATCCACCTGCACACTATTATTCCCACATATATGTACTGCTTCTGGTGTTTTATTTTCCAAGTATTCAAAATCATTTTTTTTACAACAGGGACAATCTTCTCTTTCTACTAATTCAATTTTTTCGATAACATTTTCCCATAAATCAATAAAAACTAGATTTCTTTCTATTTCTTTTTTATTATTGGTTAAATATTTTATAGCTTCATTGGTTTGTAGCATAGCAACAATTCCAGTAATGGTATTGATAACCCCTGCAGTATCACAGGTAGGAGTACTTCCCACGGGTGGAGGACTTTCCATCATGCATCTCAAACAAAGCCCCTCTTCAGGAAGAAAGACCTTTACATTTCCTGCACTGCCTATAGCTCCTCCATAAATCCAAGGAATTTTCTTAGAGAAGGCCACATCATTAATTAAGTATCTGGTCTTGAAGTTATCTGTACAATCTATAACAAGATCCATACCCTCTACTAACCTTTCAATAGTTACGCTATTTACATCTTTAATGATGGCCTCTATTTCAATGGATGAGTTAATCTTCCTTAGCTTTCTTGCGGCGGCTTCTACCTTGGGCATGCTGTTATAGACATCCTCTTCATCAAATAGAGTTTGTCTATGAAGATTGCTGAGTTCTACAAAATCTCTATCTACAATCCTCAAGTACCCTACTCCAGCTCTAGCAAGATTATTAGCAGACACAGTTCCTAATGCACCGCAGCCTACCAAGAGTACCTTAGCCTTCTTCAATTGTTCTTGTCCATTAATACCTATCCCATGAAAATTTACCTGCTTTATATATCTTTCTTCCATAAGAATCATCCTTTACATCATTTTATTCTTATCTTTCTATAAATTTTCCAGAAAACCCTGTTTTTTAGGAAAATATTTTTGGTTTCTGAATATACTGATGCAATTTACCTTATAAGATGATAAAATAGTATATAGATTGTGATGAAATTAAACGCTTTTTGTAATTTAATGGGGGATTTTGTATGAAAAAACTAGTTTCTGTTTTACTGATATTCATAATAGTAGCAGGTAGCATCTATTTTTATTTGCCATCCTATTTATCTGTATCTTCTAATGAAGAACCACTGGAAATTACTGTTCCTAAAGGAGCTTCTTTAAATTATGTGGCGGAACTTCTTTATGAAGAGGGTATCATCAAAAGTAAGCTTTGGTTCAAATATAGATCTAAAACAGAAGGTGTCGATAGAAATATCAAACCCGGCACCTATGTTTTTCATCCTAATATTAGCTTCGAAGAAATGTTTACTTTATTACAAAGAGGTACAGAGGATGCTCCTGTTATCGTAACGATTCCTGAGGGCTTTACTCTTTATCAAATAGCTAACCGAATTGAAACTGCTGGCCTTGGTACATCTGAAGAGTTTGTGGAAGCAACTGTAGCTTATTTCGAGAAGAAAGGATATACCTTTGATACCTCTGAACTGTTTTTTGAAATGGAGGGTTATCTATATCCCGATACCTATTATTTCAGTGAAAAACAAACTATACTGGAAATTGTCTCCATATTAGCTAAAACAATGGAGGATGTCTTCACAGAGGAATATAAAAGAAAAGCCGAAGAAATGAATTTATCTCCTCATGAAGTATTAACCATTGCTTCTTTAATTGAAAGAGAGGCCTATAACGATAAAGAAAAAGCTACCATTGCAGGGGTAATCTATAATAGGCTGCAGAAAAGTATGCTTCTTCAAATTGATGCTACAGTTATCTATGGTATAGGTAAAGGTCAAGAACATATCACACGAGTATTGTATACTCATCTAGAGGATCCATCTCCCTTTAATACCTATAAAGTCCAAGGGTTGCCTCCAGGCCCTATTGCAGCTCCCTCTAAAGCTTCTATTGTAGCTGCCTTATATCCTGAGGAACATAGTTATCTCTATTATGTATTAGGTGAAGATGGTCACGTCTTTAGCAAAACCTATAACGAACATTTAAATAATGTTGATAAATATCGACAAATGGTTAATCAGAATTAATGAGATTGTAAAATCTGCTTAGACTGTTGAAAAAACACAATTTTCTTCTTTGTTTTTCACACCCAGCACCCTCATGCATTTCTTTATATGCCACGGATGCTGGGTCTTCTTATACCTGGAACCTATGGAGCTTTAATATTTTTAAAGATTGTCCACCGCGATTACATCATATCCAGCTTCTTCTATTGTCTCTTTAAGCTTTTCATCAGGAGCATCTTCTTTTAATTCTACAACAGCATTTTTCCCTGGAAGATCTACCTCTACATCAACTACCTCTTGTAGTTCCTTCAAAGCTCTTTCTACATGAGCTACGCAATGACCACAGCTCATTCCTTCAATCATAATTTTCTTTTTCATACATAATTCCTCCAATTTCTTATAATGTTTTTTAATGAATAAGCTTTTTAATAGTTTTTAGCACTTCCTCTACCACTTCTTCTTTTCCATTTTTAAGCTGGTCTGCAACACAATGCTTAAGATGACTTTCCAATAAAACTAATTCGGTATTTCTTAAAAGGGAACGGATAGCCTCTATTTGATTTATGATATCATCACAGTAGGTTTCCTTTTCTATCATTACTTTAATGTCCTTTATTGCCTCTTCAGCTTTATTAAGC
This sequence comes from Anaerovirgula multivorans, assembly GCF_900188145.1. Classification (GTDB taxonomy): domain Bacteria; phylum Bacillota; class Clostridia; order Peptostreptococcales; family Natronincolaceae; genus Anaerovirgula; species Anaerovirgula multivorans. Next base: position 155,475 of record NZ_FZOJ01000010.1, read on the forward strand.
CTATCAAGAATTGGTTCCTCAGTTTTTGATGAGGGCTCTAGATCAGTAAGCTTATTGATGGTCTCTAATACTTCCTCCATAGCTTCCCTTTTACCATTTCTAAGTTCCTCCCCAACACAATACCTAAAGTGACTTTCCAGTAGAATAAGCTCAATAGCGCTCAAAGCGGATCGTGAGGCCTCTATTTGATTGATTACATCGTCACAATAGGTACCTTTTTCTATCATTTTTTTTATACCTCTAACTTGCCCTTCTATTCTGCTAAGTCTATCAAGAATAGATTTCTGGATTTTAGAGGACTGTAAACTGGGTTTTTTATGATTTTTATTTATTTCTTTCACCTATTCCCCTCCCTTCTAAAATAAATATACCATACCCCTCTAGTGTATGTAAAGGGGTTTTAAATAATTTTTCATTATTATAGATATACATCGATTGACTTATTAATACCCAAAGGTCTAGGGTTTCATCCCTAGATGCTGTCAAAAATACCGAAGCTTCTTTGCTAAGATGTCTTGATGAATTTAAGACCTTAAGATTTATCAAGATTGAAATATTGTAGCATAAAAAGTAGATGACCCAAATCTTTGATTTGGTGTCAGTCACTTTCACAGAGTGCAAAAACAAAAGGGACAGCAATTGCTGTTCCTCTATTCTTCTAAGGATATATTTCCAAATGTTAAACCTATAATACTCTCTTGAGAATTTTTAATGGGTGCTGCGATTGTAACACAGTAGGTATTAGTATAAACAGATATATAGGGTTCAGATATAAAAGTTTTTCCCTTGATAGCTTGCTTGAAAAAAGGTCTATAAGAAAAATTTTGTTGCTTTGTTACTTTTTGTCCCTTTGATAAAATTGTTTTTGTATCACCTGCTTTATCAATGATACCTAACACATCAAAGTATTGATAGTTTTTATAATAGCCTTCCATCAGGGCTCCAAATTCATGTTCCTTCATCTCACTTACCTTCTGATTGATAGCTATCTCTTCAATAACTTTTTTTCCTTTATCCAATCTATTTTTCATATCGTTGTTGATTGCTATCTTCTTTACAAAACCTTCTATTATTTGTTGTACTTCCTCCGCCATTTGGCTTAACTGTTTAATTGAATCAAACATGATGCTGAGGGAAGCTGATTGTTCCTCTGTAGCAGCGACTGTTTCTTGAGTAAAAGATACAGCCTTTTTTGTAGTGGCTGCAATATCTTCTATTGTTTTATTAGCTTCCTTTACTAGATTGGCTTCATTTTCAGCCAGTAAATATATTCTATCAATAGCTTTAGAAGTATTTTCAGTAGATTCAATGATATATCTAAACTGAGCCTTGCTTCGATCCACTATTTCAATGTTCTTTTTCATATGATGAGTTTCTCTATCAATTTCTGTAGTAATACTTCTTATATTTCCTGTAATACTATTAACGGTTTCTTCTATTTCTTTAGCTGATTGAGAGGATTGTTCTGCTAGTTTTCTTACTTCTCCTGCTACAACAGCAAATCCTTTTCCAGCTTCCCCTGCTCTTGCAGCTTCAATAGAAGCATTAAGAGCCAATAAATTTGTATGTTCACTAATGTTGGAAACAGCTATAGTAATTTTTTGTATCTTTTCTGCATTTTCTTCTAATGTTTTCATATCTGTAGCTAAATTAATAATCCAGCTGGTGTTTTGGTTCAGTGTTTCTAAAGTGCTTTCAAAAGTTTCTATACTTTCTTTAACAGTATGTATCATATCGTTAGACATTTTCTGGGTTTTTTCTGATTCATTTAAAATATTTAAAGTATCTTCTTCAATTTTTTGTGTATATTCTTGGGCATTCATGAGAGATTGATTTTGATGGGTAGCTTCATTAGCTATATGCATAATGACATTTGCTATCTCTTCAGCAGAATCATAGATATGTTTTGCACTTTCCTCTAACTCCTGTGCAAAGGAAACTGTTTTTTCATTGGATACTGAAACTTTTCCTATAAGATTTTTCACATTAACTAACAGAGAGTTAATGGTACTTCCTAATTCCTGTAAGTTGCCATTTTTCTGAAGTCCTACCTTAGAAGTCAAATCTCCCTCTGCAATATTGGAAACAACTTCTTTTAGTTTTTTGATTTCTTTTCTATTTGTAGAAATCATCCCTTTTCCCCCTAGCCATAATTTTATGTTAATAAAGTACTTAAAAACTAAAGATTTTAACTATTGATATGTCTATTGTATCAATAGTTAAAAATATCTTCAACAATAAATAACAAATTATCCATAAATTAGACGATGTTTTTCATACGTTTACTTAAGCCCTTTCAGCGCAAAACGAAAACTAAAAAAAGCTCTACATGTTTTTGTAGAACTTTTTTTATTCACGTCGCAACGACCTACTCTCCCAGGCAGCTTCCCGCCAAGTACCATCAGCGGTTAGGTAGACAGCCAAAAGTTTGCTTTGTAACTTTTGTGCTGGTCACCTAGTTAAAAACCTAGATCTTTCTATTGTAATAGTATCTATCTTATCTCTCATGCAGTTCACCAGTCAAAACATCTATCTATAGTGGTTTTTAACTTCCTTAATTTATTTAAGCCCTTTCAGCGCAAAACGAAAACTAAAAAAAGCTCTACATGTTTTTGTAGAACTTTTTTCATTCACGTCGCAACGACCTACTCTCCCAGGCAGCTTCCCGCCAAGTACCATCAGCGCTGAAGGGCTTAACTTCTGTGTTCGGTATGGGAACAGGTGTGACC
>NZ_FZOJ01000046.1 GCF_900188145.1 Anaerovirgula multivorans
AAGCACCCTTCTTACCTTTGTTTTCATCAATAACTTTTTGTAGCTTTTGAAAATTCTCTTCAGTCAAAATATTTTTAGCCATATTGTCCCTCCTTAATTTATGAATAAATATATATTTGTAAATAAAACTACTATAGGTGAGAAAGTTATTTATTAAAATGAAACTATGAAAGTTTGTTAATTTTTTAACCACTTTTCGTATTTTTTAGTGGTGTTATACAACACATACACCACTTAGTGTTAATCAAAAAATAGCTATCAATTTTCAAAGAATACCTTCAACTTCATTCTTTAATATCTTTTTATAGCTTCTATAGCTTCTATGTTTTTCACTTGTTAAAATATAATACTAATATATAATAATTGTTAATTAAAATCAATAGTTATTTTGTTATTTTTTTAATAATTATTCTTTGGTAAGGTGTTTTGTTAATCTTTCACTAAATGCTTTAGCTGCATTGTAGCCCATGTATTTTAAACGATGATTTCTTGCCGCTACCTCAATGATTACAGCAATATTTCTAGCAGGCTTTACAGGTATTACCATTTCTTCTATCTTCATTCCTAGTATTTCTCGATGTCTTTCATCTATGCCTAATCGATCATAGGTTTTGTCCGGATCCCATTCTTCTAATTCTACGACCATGTGTATATTTGATTTGTTTTTGATTGCTCCTACGCCAAATAGGCTTTTAGCATCTATTATGCCTATCCCTCTCACTTCCAACATGTGCCTGGTTATTTCCGGTGCACAACCTACTAAATATTCATGCCCTATCCTCTTAACCTCTACAGCATCATCTGCTACAAGTAGATGTCCTCGTTTGATAAGCTCGATAGCAGTTTCACTTTTTCCAATACCACTTTTCCCAGTTATTAGCGTACCTATCCCATAGATATCCATTAGCACGCCATGTAAAGTTACAGCAGGAGCAAGACAGTCCTCTAAATAATTAAGCAAAACGCTAACAAGTTTTGTTGTATTGAAGCTACTTCTTAATATCTTTTTCTGATGTCTCTCTGCTGCTTCCATTAACTCCTTATCAGGTTCTAAATTCCTACTAATGATTATACAGGGGATGTCATAGGAAAATAATCGATTAAATCTTTCTCTTCTTGTTTTTTCATCTAAAGTGCTTAAAAATCGATGTTCTACTTTACCAATTATTTGTATTCTTTCATAGGCAAAGTGATCAAAAAATCCTCCCAATTGAATTCCAGGTCTAACTAATTCAGTGGTTGTTATTTTTTTACTTTCTCCTTGTAGATGATTCAATTCCTCTAACTCAAGATCCTGAACTAATTTTTCTACAGTAATGTATTTCATTATATTTCCTCCTTAGATATTGGTTTTTTCCTTTCACATTATTTCCATTTTCCTTTTAGATGCCTACTCTATTCTAATCCTTAGCATAGGTGGAGATTAGCGTACTAATTCACTGTTGTTTTCTAAAATAGTTATATATATTTTCAGCGATAGTTTTATTTAACTCATTTATCTCTAATAACTCCTCCATTGTTGCTTCCTTTATTTTATTAATATCTTTAAAATGCTTCATTAAAGCTTTCCTTCTCTTTTCTCCAACTCCAGGGATTTCATCTAGGATTGAGGTTAAGATTGTATCCCTTCTTAAGCTTCTATGGTAAGTAATGGCAAATCGATGGGCTTCATCCTGAACCTTAGCTATAAAGAGAAACAAACTTGAAGCTTTTTCAAAGATCAATTCTTTTCCATCATAGATCAAGCCTCTTGTCCTATGCTTATCGTCTTTAATCATCCCACAAACAGGTATATCAAGCCCCAAGGCCTTTAATGACTTTTCTACACTATGGACCTGTCCTAATCCACCGTCCACCATAATTAAATCAGGGAAAATAGAAAACTTACCTTCCTCTATTGTTGTATATCCTTCCATAAAATCTTTTGTTTCCTCCAATCCCCTTTTAAACCTTCTTAAAACAACTTCCTCTAAGCTTCCATAATCATTGGCTCCTTGTATCGTCTTAATTTTAAATCTTCTATAATCCTTGTACTTTGCCTTTCCATCCTCGAACACTACCATCGAAGCTACTGACTCAACCCCCTGGATATTGGATATATCAAAAGCTTCAATCCGGTATGGAGGTGTGTCTAAATCCAATTTTTCTTGTAACTCTCCCATGAGTTTTTCTTTTTCTTCCTTCTTTCTTCTGTTAATTTCTTTTGTTTGTTCCATCATCAAAACTGCATTTTTTTTCACCATATCTATTAGGTGTTTCTTATCCCCTATTTTTGGTGTCTTAATAGATACTTTGTTTCCTTTTTTATCTGATAACCAATCTTCTATCAGAGCTTTATCTTCCAATTCTTCCTCTATTAAAATCTCTTTCGGAATAAAGGTCATATTATTGTAAAACTGTTTCACAAAGGAGGACAATATATCCCCTATTCCTTCATCGCTATTAGTAGAGAGGGTATATTGTTGACGTTGAACTATTTTTCCCTTTCGAATATAAAAAATCTGCACGTAACTTTCTTCTGTACCTCTGGCAGCAGCAATCACATCTTGGTCAATATCACTGTTTGAAACTACTTTTTGTTTTTCTACTATACTAGATAGGGCCATAAACTGATCTCTATATAAAGCTGCTCTTTCATAATCCATATTTAATGCTGCATTCTTCATTTTTCCTTGTATCTTTTTCATTAGTTCGTCTTCTTTGCCACTTAAGAAAAGAATAATTTCTTGAATCATTTGTATATATTGCTCTTGATTTACGTTACCTGTACAGGGACCAATGCATTTCTTTATATGAAAATTTAAGCATGGTCTCTCTTTTTTTTCTATAGAAGCAGTAATGTTTCTCTTACATGTTCTTATGGGAAACAGCTGATGAATCGCCTGTATCGTTTCATTTAAAGCGGAGACATTTGAATAGGGACCAAAGTATTTTCCTCCATCCTTTAAATATCGTCTGGTTTTTATTACCCTAGGATACTCTTCCTTCATAGTAATTTTTATATAGGGATAGGTTTTATCATCTCTTAATAGAATATTGTATTTGGGTCTATTCTCCTTAATCAAATTGCACTCTAATATAAGAGCCTCCAGTTCACTATCGGTAATAATATACTCAAAGGATACTACATTATCCACCATTGCCCTTACCTTAGGTGCTTGATTCTTTAAAGATTGAAAGTATTGTCTCACTCTATTTTTTAAAGAGATTGCTTTTCCTACATAAATAATCTGATTTTCTTTATTTTTCATCAAATATACTCCCGGCTTATCCGGTAGTATTTTTAGTTGCTCTTTTATGTCAAACATATTACTCCTCCCGCTATATGGCATTATCTAAATCATTTTTATAGAAAAATCTGTAAGTATCTAAATATGCTATTTATTTTATTATAACAAATGTATAAATTTATGCACAATGACAATACTCCAAACAAATAATTGTTTGGAGGTGTAATTATGAAGAAGAGAGGATTTATATTTATATTATTGGTATTATGTATTAGTACTACCTTTAGCTTAGCTGAAAATTATCTGAATAAGGTTGAAGGCTATGAAAGAAATTTTAGAGTTGTAACAGATAAGGGTGCATTAGCATTAAAAGAAAAGCCAGTTATCATTCAGAACCGTATTTACCTTTCCCTAAAAAATATAGCTGAAGCCTTAGAATATCAAATAAATTGGAATGAAAATACGCAAACAGTTACTCTACTAAAACCTAATTTACAGGAAGTATTGGTACCTGCTAATCCCCATAATGGAGAGTATTTCGTTTATGGCGAAATACGCGGGATTAATTTTGAAAATCATTCAATCCATATAGAGCAACATATTGATGATAACAGCAAAGAAGTATTCGGTAACTTACCAATCCAAGAAAATGCAATTCTATTACTTCAGAGAAACTCTCATTTTATGGCAGTTACCTTTGAAGACTTAAAGGTTGGCGATATAGTAGGGCTTATTTTAACTAAAGAAAATCAAATAAGAGGCATTGTCATTGACTGCTAAGACAATTTATATGTTGGTAGATTTGATTTTCATTCTTAATTGAAGTTTATTGGTATAAGCAATAATTTTCTGTCTGTCAGAATCATCGATTCCAACAAACTTACAGCCTAAGCTCCAACTTCCATCTGCCATATTTTCTATATTTCTTAAAATTTTCACTGTAAGAACAAATGAATTATTTTCTAATGCCAATTCAAAAACCAATAATGTATCAACAGGTAGAGATAATTTACTATTTAATAGAACTCCGCCCCCACTTATATCCATAACAGTAGCAGGGAACGTCTTGTTGCTGTTAACTTTTTTATTGTTGATACCTATAAGAAAACAGTTTACATCTATATTTGTAGGTACTCTAGCATATTTTCTTCTTTGAATAACGTTTATATCATCTGGTTTAGGCATTGAGAGTATTATTTTCCCATCAATACAACCTTTAATAATCGTCTGAAAAAAGCAAATCCTAGTGGCTCCGGGAATAATACAGTTTACTTGCCTATCATCCTTTTGAACATATTGACCCGTAATATCTACTGCAATATAGTCATCCTTAATATGATCAATCACACCCCAAAAAGAAAGATAAGGGGGGGTAGCCTGAATCTCTAACTTAATATTTTTTTCTGGCTGAAGATATTTTTCATACATACTGTTTCCTCCATATTAGAGAAATTCAGGTTAAGATTCAGCTTAAAGCATCATCCTAACCTAAATTATTAATTTCAGAATAGATATATACTTATATTAGCCACCACGGGTCAAACCTTAGACCTCGGCTATAAATAGACTATGCCGGATATAGTATACGAAGTATATCCGTTATTTTTTGACTATTTCATTGCTTAATGATCTATTCTATTATTATTTTACTTCATAATATTTATCGTGGATATAGTATATTTTTCTTATTTCTTTCCTAGAGTTCAATAATCTTTTTCAAGAAGAAACCAGTATGGGAGTTCTTTGAGTGAAGGATTTCTTCTGGTGTACCCTCAGCAATAATCAATCCTCCACCATTTCCACCTTCAGGACCAAGATCGATAATATAATCAGCTGTCTTGATAACGTCTAAATTGTGTTCTATTACCAACACAGAATTGCCGGATTCCACCAGCCTTTGTAATACACCTATTAGTCTATGAATATCTGCTATATGAAGACCGGTTGTAGGCTCATCTAGAATATACAAGGTCTTTCCAGTGCTTCTTTTACTTAACTCAGAAGCCAGTTTAATTCTTTGTGCTTCTCCTCCTGACAACTGTGTAGATGGCTGACCTAGCTTGATATAGCTTAATCCCACATCGTAAAGGGTTTGAAGCTTATTCTGGATTTTAGGAATGTTTTCGAAAAAGCTTAAGGCCTCCTCCACATTCATTCCTAGTATATCAGCAATAGTTTTTCCTTTATATTTAACCTCTAAAGTTTCTCGATTATAGCGCTTCCCCTTACATACCTCACAGGGTACATATACATCAGGAAGAAAATGCATCTCAATTTTGATGATACCATCTCCACTGCAGGCTTCACAACGACCGCCCTTTACATTAAAGCTAAACCGCCCTTTTTGATATCCCCGCATTTTAGCATAGGAGGTTTGAGCGAATACATCTCGAATATGGTCAAAAACACCAGTATAAGTGGCAGGATTAGATCTTGGTGTTCTTCCTATTGGAGATTGATCAATTTCTATAACTTTGTCAATATACTCCAGTCCCTCCACCTTATTATGAGCTCCAGGCTTACTTCTAGCACCATTTAGCTCCTGAGCTATCTTTTTATAAAGTATTTCATTTACTAGTGTGCTTTTTCCAGAGCCTGAAACTCCTGTTACACAGGTAAAAACTCCTAAAGGAATATTTACATCTATATTTCTTAGATTGTTTTCTCTAGCCCCTTTGATGGCAATCCATTTTCCATTGGGTTTTCGTCTTTCCACTGGAACTTCTATCTTCTTTTTCCCGCTCAAATACTGACCTGTGATGGAAGCTTCGCAATTCTTTATATCTTCAATACTACCTTGTGCCACGACGTAGCCCCCATGTATCCCAGCTCCTGGACCGATATCTATAATATGATCAGCACACAACATTGTATCTTCATCATGCTCAACAACAAGTACAGTATTACCTATATCTGTAAGATTACGAAGGGTTTTCAGCAACTTGTCATTATCTCTTTGATGGAGACCAATGCTTGGTTCATCTAGAATATACAGCACACCTACCAAGCTAGAACCTATTTGGGTTGCTAATCGTATCCTCTGGGATTCTCCTCCAGACAAAGTACCAGCATTTCTTGACAACGTCAAATATTGTAAGCCTACATCCTGTAAAAAGTTTAATCTTTCTCTAATTTCCTTTAGAATTTGTTTCCCAATAAAAGCTTTTCTTTCATCTAGCTGAAGGGTATCTACAAATTCTCTTGCTTCCTTTACAGACATTTCTGTAACTTGATAAATATTTTTATCACCTACAGTAACTGCTAGAGCTACTTCCTTTAGCCTTGCACCTTTACAGCTGCCGCAGGGCATTTCTGCCATATATTCTTCAATTTTATTCCTCATATAATCAGAATTTGTTTCTTTATACCTTCTTTCAAGATTTGGAATTACCCCTTCAAAATGGGAGGAATAGGTTCGAACACCTCCATATTTTGACTCATATTGAAAGGTAATTTTCTTATCGCCAGCTCCATAAAGAACATCCTTAATAAAATCCTCAGGCAAATCCTTTGCAGGAGTATCTACATCTATACCGTATTGTTCTGCTAGGCTATTTAGCATTTTATAGTAATAGGTATTTTCTCCATTACCATTAGATCCACTCCAAGGATCAATTGTTCCTTGACGAATCGATAGATTCTTATTAGGAATAACTAAATCAGGATCTACTATCTTCATATGTCCTATTCCATTACATTCTGGACAAGCACCAAAGGGACTATTGAAGGAGAACATCCTTGGAGCCAATTCCTCGATACCAATACCATGGTGAGGACAGGCAAACTTTGTAGAAAATAAATATTCTTCCCCTTCTATGACATCTGCAATTACTAAGCCTTCTGTTAGTTTCAAAACTGTTTCTATAGAATCAGCAAGTCTTTGTGGAGAGTCTTCTCTAATAACAATTCGATCCACAACAACCTCTATACTATGCTTCTTATTTTTTTCTAACTTTATTTCTTCATAAACATCTCTTATTTCTCCATCAATTCTGACTCTCACAAATCCTTCTTTTTTTATTTCCTCTAAAAGTTTTTGGTGTTCCCCTTTTTTCCCTCTGAGAATAGGTGCTAAAATTTGAAGCTTTGTTCCCTCTCCCAATGCCATAATCTTATCTACAATTTGCTCTACCGTCATTTGACTTATCTCAATACCACATACGGGACAATGTGGGGTTCCTACTCTAGCAAATAATAGTCTTAAATAATCATAGATTTCCGTTACTGTACCAACAGTAGAACGGGGATTCTTGCTGGTTGTCTTTTGATCAATAGAAATTGCAGGGGAAAGACCTTCAATATATTCCACATCTGGCTTTTCCATTTGACCTAAAAACTGTCTTGCATAAGCAGATAAACTCTCAATATATCTTCTTTGACCTTCTGCATAAATAGTATCAAAAGCCAAAGAGGATTTCCCAGACCCAGATAGTCCTGTTAAAACTACAAACTTGTCCCTTGGAATCTCAATATCTATATTTTTTAGGTTGTGTTCCTTTGCTCCTCTAATAATAATTTTATCCTTTGCCACAATTACACCTCATTCATATCATTGTTGTTTCTTTAAGGATTGAATTGCATCCCTCAATTTTGCTGCTTTTTCAAATTCTAAGGCCTCGGCAGCCTGTAGCATTTCGCTTTCTAAGTTTTTGATGATTGTTTCTAATTCCTCTTTTGAATGCTTTATCTCCTGTCCTTTATTAGCAACGTAGTTTTCTTCCTCTTCCGCCACCTTCGTAGCTTCAATAACATCATATATTCTTTTTTCGATGGATTTAGGAGTGATATTATGTTTTTTGTTATAGTCAAATTGGATTTTTCTTCTTCTCTCCGTTTCCTCTATGGCTGTTTTCATGGATTTTGTTATCTTATCGGCATACATAATTACCCTGCCCTCTAGATTTCTTGCAGCCCTCCCAATGGTTTGTATCATTGAAGTTTCAGATCTTAAAAAGCCCTCCTTATCAGCATCTAATATTGCCACTAGACTAACCTCAGGTAAATCTAAGCCCTCCCTTAGGAGGTTAATTCCCACCAGTACATCAAATTCTCCTAGTCGCAAATCTCTAATAATCTCCATTCTTTCCATCGTTTTAATATCTGAATGTAAATATCTAACCTTGATATTGACTTCCTTCAAATAATTGGTTAAATCCTCTGACATTTTCTTTGTTAAAGTAGTAATCAATACTCTTTGATTTTTCTCCACCCGTTTATTTACTTCTCCAACCAAATCATCAATCTGTCCCTTTACTGGTCGCACCTCAATAATAGGGTCTAATAATCCAGTCGGTCGAATAATTTGTTCTACTGTCTGATGACTTTTTTCTAATTCATAGGGACCAGGTGTAGCACTAACATACAAAATTTGATTTACTAGCCCTTCAAATTCTGAAAAGTTTAAAGGTCGATTGTCGTAGGCAGATGGAAGACGAAATCCAAAGTTTACTAAGGATTCCTTCCTAGAACGATCTCCTCCATACATACCTCTAATCTGGGGGATACTAACATGAGATTCATCAACAATAATTAGAAAATCCTTTGGAAAATAATCTATTAGTGTGTAGGGTCTGCTACCAGCCTCCCTGCCAGTTAGATGTCTAGAGTAGTTTTCGATTCCTTGACAGAAGCCTACTTCTCTAAGCATTTCTATATCATACATGGTTCTTTGTTGGATTCGTTGTGCCTCTAATAGTTTATCCTGCTCTTTAAAATATTTAACCTGCTCCCCTAACTCTATTTCTATATTTTTCATGGCTCCCTCAACCTTCTCAGTGCTGGTTGCATAATGGGAGGCAGGGAAAATAGAAACATGATTTCTTCTTCCTATAATCTCTCCAGTGAGGGCATTAATTTCTGTAATACGGTCAATTTCTTCTCCAAAAAACTCCACTCTCACTGCATTCTCAGAGGAGGAGGCGGGGAAGATTTCCACTACATCACCTCGCACCCTAAAGGTTCCCCTTATAAAGTTAATATCATTTCTTTCATATTGAATATCCACCAGCCGCCTCAGCACCTGGTCTCTGTCCTTACTCATTCCAGTCCTCAAGGAAACCACTAGGTTTCTATATTCCTCTGGGTCCCCCAAACCATATATACAGGATACACTAGCCACAATAACAACGTCTCTTCTCTCGAAAAGAGCAGAGGTGGCGGAATGCCTTAGCTTGTCTATCTCATCATTAATAGAGGCATCCTTTTCAATAAAAGTATCTGACTGGGCAACATAGGCCTCTGGTTGATAATAATCATAATAACTAACAAAATATTCTACTGCATTCTTAGGAAAGAACTCCTTGAACTCACTACATAGCTGTGCTGCCAATGTCTTATTATGCGCTATTATTAATGTCGGTTTCTGAACCTTCTCAATAATATTTGCCATAGTAAAGGTTTTGCCTGAGCCTGTAACCCCTAGCAGAGTCTGGTGTTTCAAACCCTTTTCAATGCCCTTGCTTAAGCTTGTAATTGCCTGCGGTTGATCACCCGTAGGCTTATACTGAGAATTTATTTTAAATTTCTCCATATGAAAATCCTCTCACCTTTATATTAAAATTTATAATCACATCTTTATAGAGATATGTAATCATGAATTTTGATATACTAAGGGCTACATTTGCAGCCCATGGTTTTGGACGAAACCGTAGACCGTGTATATCAAAATTAAAGTTTAAAATTGGTTATCTATAGAAGGTATACTCTATTAAGGGTATCATATTTGCCTCTCATTTGTTAACTAGTAAAATTCCCCTAAACCACCAGAACAACTGTTCGATAGTATTATTATATTCCTCTATTATTCCTATGTCAATACTTACCCAATTCTAAAAAAAATCCTCAAAAGCTTGAGGATTTTTTTATGGTTTCACCCTGTATAAGCGACTGACATGAAATCAGAGATTTCAGTCATCCGCTTAATTTCTTCCAGTTATTATTTTTTGAGAAACAATCTCTATCGCCTTTTGCATCTGAATATCCTGTTCTCTATCCACATTAATCTCATTTCTAATCTCCTCTGGTAACTCTACTAAGATGTCTGGCTCAATTCCTATTCCATGGATATAAGTGCCATTAGGAGTGAAATACTGGGAGACAGTATATTTAAATCCCGTTCCATCATTTAGGGGTTTTACCTGCTGCACTAATCCCTTACCAAAAGTGGTTGTGCCTATGATTTCACCTCTGTTTCCATCTTTTATAGCCCCTGCTAATATCTCTGATGCACTAGCACTTCCTTTGTTGACTAGTACTACAAGAGGTAAATCAACCTGCTTTTTATCAGATTTCTCCACTTCTCTCTCTCCATTTCTATCCTCTGTATAAACAATCACCTGTTCACCTAAGAGAACATCGGCTATTTCTAAACATTGGCTTAGCAACCCACCAGGATTATTTCTCAAATCGATGATTAACCCTTGAATGTTTTGTTTTTGCAGTTCATTAATATGGGTTTTAAAGTCATTTGCAGTCTGCTCATCAAACATAGAAATCCTAACATAGCCAAGATTGTTTTCTAACACTTCAGATCTTACTGTTTTTAATCTAATTTCTTCTCTTTTCAGAGTGACATCAAAAGGTTCATTTCTCCCCTCTCTCCATATTGATAAAATCACCTCTGTGCCAGGCTCTCCCTTCATCATGTCCGCAGCATAGTCTAATTTATCCCCTGATACTGAGTTTCCATCTACGGCTAAAATTTTATCTCCTGTAGCAATTCCTGCTCGTTCTCCTGGAGTATCTTCGATTGGAGAAACCACTGTTACGAACCCATCATCACCTGGAGTGATAATCACTCCAATACCTCCGTAGGTTCCCTGGGTACGAGTCATAAGATCAGAAAACTCAGTTTCTGACATATAAGTAGTATAAGGATCTTCTACCCCTTCAAACATTCCTTTTATAGCAGATTCTATTAACTTTTCTTCATCCAACTCTTTATAATAATTCTTCAACAAAAAATCGTTTAATGTAAATAGTTTACCATACTGTTCTCCTAAAGCTTCATAATGTTCATAGGTGTCTTTAGATATTAAAACCTTTTGACCTAATGTTATGGCAAACAGGTTACCAACGGTTAAATTCAATAATGTTGTCAATATGATGAGGACAATTGCCCCTACAAAAGCCTTTTTTTTACTAATCATAGTGTTCTCCCCTCTTATCAGTCTAAACCTATCATTTTACTATTTTATTATTTATATTGTTTCATTATACATTAACTGATAAAACTTTTCAAAATAACATTAGCATTTTCAAAAGATCGCACAAGCAAAAGCCAAGGGAATATCCCTTGACTTTATCATGCTACTTTCTTCTTACATATGGAGTAGGATCTACATACTTTCCATCTTTTCTTACTTCAAAGTGTAAATGTGGTCCTGTGGATGCTCCTGTACTTCCTATTTCCGCAATTTTTTGACCTCTTGAGACCTTATCTCCTACCGATACCAATAATCTTGAGTTATGGGCGTATAAGGTCAAAACACCTCCACCGTGGTCAATGATTATGGTTCTACCATAGCTTCCTATCGTTGCAGAAGAGACTACCGTTCCTTGAGTAGCTGCTACAACAGGTGTTCCACTAGGTGCTGGTATGTCGATTCCTGTATGCATTCTCTGAACCTTCAGTATTGGATGTATACGGTTACCAAAGGGAGAGGATATTCTAGTATTTCCGGGGACAGGCCATGCCATCTCTCCTCCAACATACTCTCCACTAGATTGAAGCTTTCTTAATTGATCCGTTAAAGCGTCTGCTTCTTTATTCAACTGATCCAGCATTTTTGCCAGTTGAACCTTATCCTGTTCTAATTCTTGTCTAAGCCGTTGCTGTTGACCCCTGGAAACTACTAATTGTTTTTTCTTATCTTCTACATTATTTCTCAAACTCACTAATCGATTTCTTTCGTTCTCTAGCTGTGCTTTTTTATCTTCTATTAATGCTTTCTGCTCTTCTAAGTATTTCAATAACTCTACGTCATGATCAACAATACGCTTTACCATATCTAAATTGGTTAAAAGCTCTGTAAAGTCTCGAGAGTTCAACAGCACCTCTGCATATCCTACAGTGCCATTTTTATACATTACTCTTAAACGTTGTCCTAATACATCCTGCTTATCATCAATATTATCCTCAGCTTCTACTAACTCATTGGTAGCATCTGTAATCTTTTTTTGTGTACTGGTAATATCACTTTGAATCTTCTGAACTTCATTTTCCGTTTTTTCAATTTGAACTTCCAAATCCTTTAGTTGTTCAGTAATGCTTTTTTGTTGACTCTCATTTTGCTTTATAGCATTGTTTACCTGCTTTTGTTGTGAATTTACATTGTTTAACTGCTTATTAATATTGCTGGCTTCGTTAGCAAATACTGTGAAGGTAGATACTGAAATCAAGCTCACAATAGCCAATCCAATAATATGCTTCTTTTTCGACAATGCCTGTCCCCCCTCTTCTCGCTAAACTTTTAAATGTTTTCTTAAAGAAACGATACTACCCAATGCTCCAACTCCCGCTCCTATCACTGTAAAAATAGGGATGGTTCTTTTCATCATTTCATTTACAGAGACTACATAAGCACTTAGCATAACATAGAATTTTTCTGTTATTAAATCAAATGCATACTGATACCCATAATATACAAATACCAAAGCTATAACAGATCCAATTAATCCTAATACCATACCTTCGATAAAAAAGGGCCAACGCACAAACCAATTGGTGGCTCCTACGTATTTCATAATAGTAATTTCTTGCTTTCTAGCATTTAAAGTTAGTTTAATCGTATTGGCAATAATAAACATAGCAATCAATATCAATACTAAAATCAAGGCCAATCCAATCGTTCTAACAAAACTTGCTATTCTCAGCATGTTATCCACTATATCTTTGTGATATTTAATTTCTTCAATACCTTCAAACTCTTCAACATCTTCAATGTTTCTTAGTTCCTTTACTACATAGTCCGCCATATCAATGCTCTCTACATGGATCACATATGAATTTGGCAATGTATTTTCTTCCAGAACATCCAGTAGGTACCCCTGTTCTCCCCATTGCTCCTTCATCCTATTCAATGCGTCTTCTCTAGATTCATAATCTACATATTTCACTCCTGATATGGCTGTCATCTTCTGTCCAACGTTTGATATTTCTTCTACCGTCAGCTCATCATCAAGATAAACCTGTATGGTATCAAACTGCATTTGTGCTATATAGGATAGGTTGTTGATATTTAAGACAATCGTAATAATTACACCTAGCACCGCTAAGGATGCTGCAACAGAACTGATAGAAGCTATACTCATTCCTCTATTACGCCATATTCCTACAAATCCTTGTTTTAACATATAGTTTATTGTTCTAATCTTCATAGCCGTATGCCCCCCTATGCTCATCTCGAATAATTCTGCCTTTTTCAAGAGCAATAACTCGCTGCTGCATTGTATCTACTATGTCTTTAGCATGGGTAACCATTACAACCGTAGTGCCTCTTCTATTAATCTGTTTTAATACCTTCATAATTTCCCAAGCAGTCTCAGGATCTAAATTTCCTGTAGGTTCATCCGCTATTAAAATCGATGGATTATTTACGATGGCCCTGGCTATCGAAACCCTTTGTCTTTCTCCGCCAGATAACTCATGGGGATATTGCTTTGCCTTATCACTTAATCCCACCATGCCCAGCACCATCGGTACTTGACGTCGTATATCCTTTGAAGAAGCCTCAATAACCTGCATTGCAAAAGCTATGTTTTCATACACAGTTTTATTAGGAAGAAGTCGAAAATCTTGAAAAATAACACTGATATTTCTTCTATGGTAGGGTATTTTTCTTCGAGACATTTTTGTAATATCTTGATGATCTACCACAATGCTACCTTCGGTAGGTTCCTCCTCCTTTAACAATAGCTTTATAAAGGTGGATTTTCCAGCTCCACTAGGGCCTACCAAAAATAAAAACTCTCCCTTATCAATCGATAAATTAATATTTGTTAATGCATGGATGCCTTTATTATATATTTTGCTTACATTTTTCAATTGTATCAAAAAACATCAACTCCTGATCATCATTTTATAAGTTCGACATAAATGTACTAACTCCTGCTTAAAACAGCAGAAAACACTAGTAAATTTTTCCTATTTGCTACCGCATTTTCTTCTGGCGTTTTTCAATAATCGACTTGTGATACTATTTCATTATAACAGTAATGCTACTGGAAATTCAATTGAATTGATTTCCAACATTATGGTACAATTAATTCATGGTTTATATTGCTAAGATTGGGGGGCGGTTCCATTGAAAAAAAATCTTCGAAAAGAATTATTAACAAAACGAAGTTTACTAACAGAGGAGGAAGTATTCCTTAAAAGCTTATCTATTACGCAACAACTAAAAAACAGCTTTATTTATGAAAATGCTAATCATGTTATGGTTTATCTTTCTTTTAGAAACGAGGTAGAAACAGCATCAATTATTAAAGATTTATTTGACAATAGTAAAAAAGTCTATATCCCATTAACCGTACCTGATACGCGAGAATTGATCGTGTCAGAATTATTAGACCTCGAAAAGGATCTAGAAGTAGGTAATTTTGGTGTTTTAGAACCTAAGAAGGATGCTATACGTCCTGTATCACTTGATGCATTAGACTTAGTCCTTGTTCCAGGAGTAGGTTTTGATAAGAAAGGTTATCGTGTAGGCTACGGCGGAGGCTATTACGATAGATTTTTACCTAAGCTAGCTACCTCCATACCTACAGTCGCTCTAGCCTTTGAAGTCCAAATGATCGAGAAAGCACCAACCGACCAATACGACTTCCCTGTACAATATGTTGTTACGGAAGAGCAATTTATTGATTGTAAAAGATGATAGAGTAGGGGCGTGAAAACCCTGCCCCTACTTTTTTTTAATCTCGTGCTTATCCATGCGGTAAAGGAGAGTATGTCTTGTCATTCCCAGTAGCTGAGCTGCTCTTGTTTGATTGTATTCCGTTCTTTCTAATGCTTGCAGTATCAGTTCCCGCTCCAATTCCTCTATATTCACACCCTCCTTAGGAAGAGAATAGGATAACTCTCTTTTTTCCTCCTCACCTATTTCGTAAGGAAGATTTTTTTTAGTAATTATATTATCCTGTGCCAGAATAATCATTCTCTCAATAACATTTTCCAATTCTCTAATGTTACCTCTCCAGTGATAGTTGACCATTTTTTCTCTGGCAGCTTCATCAATCTTCATGTTTTTTCTTCCAACTTCGTTGCTAAATTTTTCTAAAAAGTAATTAATTAGTAGAGGTATGTCACCTTTTCTTTCTCTTAGAGGAGGTATTTCAATAGGAATAACATTTAAACGATAATATAAATCTTCTCTAAATCTTTCCTCCTGTACCATTTTATATAAATCTCGATTAGTGGCAGCTATTACTCGAATATCTACTTTAACTTTTTCGCTACCTCCCACCCGTTCAAATTCTTTTTCCTGTAACACCCTTAATAGTTTTACCTGCATAGGTAAATCTAATTCCCCTATTTCATCTAAAAGAATCGTTCCTCCGTGAGCTTTTTCAAACTTGCCAATTTTCCTAGCAGAAGCACCTGTAAAGGCCCCCTTCTCATGTCCAAATAGCTCACTTTCTATCAAATTTTCTGGGATTGCTCCGCAATTTACTTTTATATAAGGTTTTTGACACCGCTGGCTACTATAATGTATTGCATTAGCAATAACCTCTTTACCAGTACCACTTTCCCCCAAAATCAATACAGTTGCTGGAGTATTTGCTACCCGCTCTACAATACCCAATATTTCTTTAATTTCTGGACTATTCCCAATAATTGTTTTTCCAGTGTTCTTTTCAAGTTCCTCTCTAAGAAAGTTTATTTCCTCCTGTAAGGCCCCAACATGTAAAGCTTTTTCAATAACCACTTTTAATTCTTCTACGTCAAAGGGCTTAGAAATATAATCTAATGCCCCCAGTTTCATAGCCTCTATAGCTGATTCTACTGTACCATGGGCAGTGATCATAATAACAGGAATTTCTCTATTGATTTCTTTTATCTCAGTTAAGGCTTCTAAACCATCCATTATAGGCATTTTCAAATCCATCAAAACAAGATCTGGATCTTCCTCGCGGAAGACCTCTACCGCCTCTAATCCATTAGCTCCCTCCAATATTTTATAGTTTTGTTTTTGTAGAGCTTTTTTTATGGCCCATCTCATATTCTTTTCATCATCAACGATTAATATTTTTTTCATGTCATTCTACCTCCCCTCTTAATAGAGGTAAATATATTTTTACTTCTGTACCTTCACCTATTTCACTTTTTATCTCTATCTTTCCCTGATGCTCTTCAATAATTCTATGAGTGATGGACAAACCTAATCCTGTACCACTTTCCTTTGTAGTAAAAAAAGGATTAAATATTTTATCTAGCAACTCTTTAGGAATTCCTTTTCCTCTATCCTTAAAGGTGACTACAGCCCATTTGTTGTTTTCTTTTTCCAGAGATACTACCAAATTACCCTCCTCTTTCATAGCTTGTATCCCATTTATAATAATGTTAATAAAAGCTTGCTTCAATTTGTCTATATCCCCTTCTATTTCACAGGATTGTTCAACAAACAAATAAATAGCTGTTCCTTTCTGTTCTCCAAATTTTTTGGTAATCACAAGAATTTCATCTAGTAGATTTTCTAGCTGAATTGCTTCTACTTGTACCTTATTAGGTCTTGAGAAATCTAATAATTCTTTTATCACTCTATTTGCCCTATCAATCTCATCTACTATAATTCCAAGCCCTTCCTTCAATTCATCATCTTGAACATCATGCCGAATTGTCTGGCTGATAGTTTTTATGATACCCAATGGATTTCTTATTTCATGAGCAATCCCAGAAGCCAATTGTCCTACCGCCGCCAATCGTTCTCCCCTCCGAACCTGAGTCTCCAGTTTTTTCATCATAGTAATATCCTCAATCACTAGGACAGCACCTTCTATTATTTCTGAGATATTTTTCAAAGGATGAATTGTTATATTTAGGTTTATGGCTTTATCCTCATGAATAGAGTATTCGATTTCTTTTTTTAGATACTCTTCTTTCCCCTTCAATACCTTGTTTATTTCTTTTGTTAGCTGTTGTTGTTCAAGAAATTCCTTCAAATCCTTATCTGTATCTATAACATCATCTACTTGCTTATTCATAGATGTAACATTTCCGTTAAAATCAAAGGCAACAATGCCACTGTGAATGCTATCCATAATATTATGAGTGTAGTTTTCCATATCTGCCAGTTTAATAATTTGATGCTCTAATGTTTTTTTTCTTTTATAATCTATCTCCACTAGATA
Source organism: Anaerovirgula multivorans (assembly GCF_900188145.1). Taxonomy (GTDB): domain Bacteria; phylum Bacillota; class Clostridia; order Peptostreptococcales; family Natronincolaceae; genus Anaerovirgula; species Anaerovirgula multivorans. The sequence goes on from NZ_FZOJ01000046.1 coordinate 17,580, forward strand.
ACCTGTAATTAATCCTATTACCATAAACATAACAATTTCTAGAAACTGATTGACCACCTCTAGGTTGATTTCACCGAAATACATAATTAGATGCGGGGCATAAAGCAAAACAATGATGCTGGAGGTAATGAATCCTCCTTTTAGACGAAACTGAAAAGCAGCTAATACAATGGGAAGGTAATATAATCGTCTGAAAAAGTCGTGTAATACCCACCGATGGGAAGCTGTAAAATAGTGTAATGCTGTAATAAGTAATACTAATATAAATACTAATATTTTCGACTTTTTTTCCTGATTCATTCCATCACCTATTTCCTTTTGTATTGCCACAATAAGGGCAATATCTCCAATTAATATCAATTATGTTGTTGCAGTGATTGCAAGGCTCCTTGAGTTGTTCTTTACAATTAGGACAAAATGTATAAGTTGCATCAACCTTTTTGCTGCATTTTCCACACTGAACTTTTTTAGCATCGTTTATATACATATCTTTTATATTACCCATTAATAAAAAATAAACTATCAACGATAATCCAATACATGCTAATATTGGCATGTTTCTCATCCTTTCTTTTGAATAGCACCTTTCATTTCTCTGGTCTTATCATATGATACAGTCTTTGTAGCATTTCCTACAGATATCTTTTTTTCATTTTCTTTTCAAAACCAATACTTACTGTTTATTGCATTATTTATATAATCTCATCTCAATGTTTTTTATTTAATACTTGCAATTATAATGCCATATTCTACATAAACAACAAAGAAGAACTAACTTTTTCTTTAATTTTCCTAATTTTGGCATATTATTTGCATATAACTATTATAACATCATACCTTAATGGAGGGAATCATATGAGAAGAAAAACAAGAGAAAATATCACTGAAAAAGCTGGTGCCCCAATGTGGCTAACAACTTATAGTGACCTCGTTACCCTATTAATGACCTTTTTTATTTTACTTTTTGCCTTTTCTGAAATAGATGCACAAAAATTTCAGTATATTATTGAATCTTTTCAAGGTACAACCGGTATCTTGGAATCAGGAAAGACTGTTGTCTCTGATGAGCTTATAGAAATTCCATATGACAGTGATGCACCTAATGAGTTTCAACATTTAAGAGATATCTTGCAAGCACGTTTAGAGGATACGGGGCTACTTAACCAAGTATCTGTAATTTTAGAGGAAGATGCATTATTGCTGAGATTACAGAATAACATTTTATTTGATCCAGGCAGAGCTACTATTAAGGATGATGCTCTAGAAATACTTTTTTTGCTATCTGATTTATTATTATCTGAAGATTTTCTATACAATCGCATACAAGTAGAAGGTCATACAGATTCAGATCCAGTGGCACAGCCAAATATCTATAAAACTAATTGGGATTTATCAGTAGCGAGAGCTGCTCATGTTGTAAAATTTTTTATTGAGGAAACTAGCATTACACCTAAAAGATTTAAAGCCTCCGGTTATAGTAAATATTATCCCGTAGCTCCCAATGATACACCTGACAACAAGGCTAAAAATAGAAGAGTGGATATACTTATATTAAAGGACAAAATATAGTCCTTTAATATTATCATAGGCGTTAACTTAAGCTATATTTTGGTAATTTATTTTGGGCAAACAATATCCCTGTAATATTTCTAGAGTTGTTTTTCTTTTGCGCTTTTCATGTAAAGAGTGTTTAGATATTCTAGTCTGGTTGTATTTTTTCACATTTTGATGCAATCTGTTTTAAAGAGGGATTAGGGGTATTAATTAACCCAAAGATAAAAACTTTTACTATTGTATCAGGTAAAATATCTCTTTTTCGTTTAAGAAAACCTGTATTAATAGCGATTTCCATAATTTTAGCATTACTAAAAAAGCGAATAAAAGGTATAATAAGTGATGAAGATATCTTCATGGGAATCTCTCCTTTGTGATTGGTAGTCACTTTGAGATTCCCATTTTTTATGTTTTTATGCAAATGTAATTTTTACCTTGGAATAACGTGGGTTAAGTTAACGCCTATGTAATAAGTGTAGAAATTCTAAAAGGCAGTTTTTGATTGAGTATTTCGTAAATTATTCTATTAGGCATAATTATTCTACTTAGGTTATTGTCGTACTTTTATTATATACTTTTTTCTATACGACAACTATCCTAACATATAGGGGTATCAAGTCCGAATGCACCTGCTATTCTCGGTACTTCTCCGGCAGAAAGCATCAGACCGAGTCCCAGCAAGGCGTGATCTTTTACAACCATCAAGCCTGCTGTCAGAATAACAGCCTGCAAAAACGCAGTCAAACACAGACCAATAATCTGCTTGCACCAGCTGACAAAACCATCAATGTATCCTCTTGGAACACTGAAGATATAAAGACTGCCAACCGCAATCTGGATCAGCAAAATTCCGCCGCGTTTTTAGATTGGCAAAGAATACTTTAATCACAGCAATAGCCCATCAGAATTAAGATAAACATCAGCATAATTGGGCTGGTGATAACCCCCATACCCCCGAAAACCCTAGTACTTCCGGCGCTTTCAAGATTTCCTGCTGCAGAAAGTTCGTTAATGATGTTGCTGGCAAGTGTGTCAATGCCTGAACCGAATCCGATAATACCAGCGGTCAGGCTGCCTTGCAAAAACCTTGACATACATTGTCAAGGTTTTTGTGTTACTATATAGCCAAGGGGGTGCTTCTATGTCGGAAAGTCGTTTATTTAAGATTATATATTATCTGTTAGATAAGGGGCAGGCATCTGCACCGGAATTAGCAGAGATTTGCGAGGTATCAGTTCGAACAATCTATCGGGACATTGATATGCTCAGCGGTGCCGGAATCCCTATTTATGCGAATACAGGAAGAAACGGCGGTATCCGTCTGCAAGACCATTTTGTTCTGCGTAATGCTGTCCTGTCAGAAAAAGAGAAACAAGAAATCTTAATGGGGATTCAAAGCCTTTCAGCTATTCAATATCCGACAGCAGACAACATTTTAGTGAAACTGGGAGCCATCTTTCAAACAACTCAGTCAAACTGGATTGAGGTAGATTTTTCTCGCTGGGGCAGCGTACAAGAAAAAGAGCAGAAGGTCTTCTGCATTTTGAAGCAAGCCATCTTAGAGAGGGAGGTAATCCAGTTTACTTATTATTTCTCTTGCGGCAATCGTCTCCGCCGAGACGCAGAGCCGGTAAAGCTATTATACAAAGATAGATCATGGTATGTTTTTGCTTTCTGCCCTGATAAATCGGATTACAGGCTTTTCAGGGTTTCACGAATGAAGGAAATCATTCTAACCGGAAAAACTTTTGAAATGAAGGCTGAAGGCACAAATTTCGTTTTACCTATGCCGGAGGATTGGGGAACACTACTCCAACTGGAACTCAACTTTCCTGATGAATGCAGCTACAGGCTATATGACACATTTGATGAATCCGTCATATTAAAAACAGAATCAGGATACAAGGTGCAGGTCGCTTTGCCCGAAAATGAATGGCTCTATGACTTCATTATGTCCTTTGGAGATAACGTCACGGTGATCCGGCCTGAACACTTAAAAGAAAACATAATCAAACGATTTGAAAATGCTTTGCAGCATTACAGGAAGGAGCAATAGGTTATGAACATAAAAAATGAACTGGAAAGCCTGCCATTTGAAAAGAGCAACATGCAATTTTGCAATGTAGAGATTGACCCGAAAAAAGTTCGGGCGATTATGATTAACGAGGTAGTTCCCGCTGATCCAAAGCAGGATTTTTACGGTGATGATGACGCAGCATATTTACAAACCACCATCCCGCTGTTTCAGAAAGCAGGTATCCATGTAAATTCCATATCTGATATTCTGAACTTAGGAGTCTATATCACTAATGCTGTCAAGGTTCCCAAGACGGAATATACAGTCAGCAACGTGCTGATTGAAGGAAGTCTGCCGTTTCTTGAAAAAGAGCTGTCGTTGTTTCCTAATGTTAAGGTTATCATGCTCATGGGAGATGTGGCTAAAAAGGCGTTTAACATAATTAGTAAAAAGTCAGCAAAGAAGAATGCCGTTCCCGGGGTTGCCACTTATAAACTGCGGAGCAGTGAAATTTATTATGCTGGTATCCGCATCATGCCGTCCTACATTATGACGGGACAAAACATTTTGATTGAGAAATCAAAATTTGAAATGGCCGCTGAAGATATTTCTGTTATGGTAAATTTGATTCAGCAGTAGCGAAACAAAACTTCCTGAAAAGCCTGACATATGTTGTCAGGCTTTCTGTTTTATAATGGATATATATAAGGAGGATGTGTTTCTATGAAATCAAAACTATTCACTAAGAATTTTACTTTTCTCATAATGGGACAGGCCATTTCTATGTTTGGCACCAACATACTGAAATTTTCAATTTCACTCTATATTCTTGATTTGACGGGATCTGCGGCACTGTTTGGAATCATCATAGCAGTCAGTTGTATTCCTCCTGTTTTTCTTTCACCCTTTGGTGGAATTTTAGCGGACAGAAAGAATAAGAAAAACCTGATGGCTTCCCTTGACTTGGGGTATTCAATCATTGCTGTCTTACTAGGGATTGTATTGTTAAGGCAGAATTCTCTTATCATGATAAGCGGGCTGATGATTCTTCTATCTGTAATTTCCTCGTTTGAAACACCTGTTGTCCAATCAAGCATACCGCTTGTAATGTCGGAAAATAATTTGGTAAAAGCCAATGCCACTGTAAATCAGGTATCGATGCTGTCGGGATTGCTTGGTCCGCTTTTGGCCGGAATTTTATATAGCTACGGTGGCATATACCGTTTACATTACATCATGTTTTTATGTGCTCTGTGTTTTGCATCTGCCGCTGTATTTGAAATGTTTTTGCATATTCCGCAGCAAGAGATTAGTCAGTATGACAGCCTAACCCAAACAATCAAATATGACTTCACAGCTGCATGGACACATATTACCAAAGATAAGCCTTTTATCGGAAAAGTGATTTTGCTCAATGCATTGTTTCTATTCCTGATACAGCCTTTAATTACCGTAGGAGCCCCTTATATCATTCTTGTAAGCCTAAAGCTAAGCTCCATATGGAACGGCACTTCGCAAATGCTCATGGGAGCCGCCGGAATCACCGGCGGTTTGATTACTACGTTGATAGCAGGAAAATTCGCTGTAAGAAAATTGTATCAATTGTTCATCGGAATGGGAATTGCTTTGGTTTTTGCTGCTATGGGATTATTCTTTCCTTTCAAGCCGCTCACCGCTTATTCCATCTTTAACAGTTCCTGCATTGCTATTTTTATTTTGGCTAGTATCGCAGGCATTTTCATTACATCTGCCATACAAAACGCTGCTCCAAAAGAAATGCTGGGACGAGTGATGTCATTGTATTCCTCAGTCATGAACGCTGCTCTGCCGATTGGAATGAGTGTTTATGGTATCTTATATGATCATTTTTCAGATAGCTTATATATTGTTCTGGCAACAACCGCAGTTTTTGTCGTGGTTGTAGGATTTGCCGGCAAGAGCTCGTACAGGTTACTGGAAAATACAAAAACCGAATAGGTAACACGTTGCTTAACGAACACATCATGATTGTAATTGGAAATACCCAGTTTTATAAAAAACACAAAAATGCCACTTCCTTAACCTTTGGAAGTGACATTCTTCTTCTATTTTTATTATTTAAAACGGTGCATCATATTTCCTATCATATTAAGTTTAGAACCATTATTACCCATCATGGAGTTGTGCATATTAAGCATTCCTTCCTTCTTATCTCATTATAGAAAAAGATTTTGAAGAAAATATGAAGATAATTATTTATTTTTATTTCCCATAAAGACTTGAGTAAGAAAGCAAGAATAAATTTCTACAAAGGAATAATACTAAGAATAGATAATAGGAGGTGATATCAATGGAGGCTGGTGTTAGAAACAATTTAACAGGAGAAATTGAAAGAATTAAACAGGATGGCCTAATGGCACAAATTACCATGTGAGTTGGCGGCTGAGGTGATAAAGTGCCTCGCATAACGTCCGTGATGACGAAAGATAGTTTTCTTGATGCTGGTTTTAAAGAAGGAGATCATGTGGAAGCTCTGGTTAAAGCCATTAATGTTGTTATGGTAAAGCATTAATAATAAAAGATACCATCCCTATACTACCGTTTACAGGGATGGTATCTTTATATGACATAAACAATATAATCCTACAAAAAACAGTTAAGAGGTGAGAACTACGAAAATATCCTTTAAGCAAAATATAGGAAATACAGACAGATTGATACGCATCGCAATAGGAATACTGCTAATGCTACTGGTGTTCTATAATATCGTTACTTCAAATATACTCAGAAATCTTTTGATCATAACAAGTACCGTTCTTCTCATTGAAGGAGTTATTGGATACTGAGTTATCATGGATTTACTAGGTTGGTCAACCTATACAGAAAAATATAGAGAGTGATGTCAAATTATATTACAATGCTCATCTATTAGTTAGATACATTATTCAATGAATTCTATTGTCAATTTCTTAAACCAAAACAATTTTGAAAGGCCAACTTTTATCTCTTTAACTTTCTCGATACCTTTATCATAGTAAATTGTGATTTTCCCTACTTCAGTTATTTCAAAACTGGTCAAATTTTTTGGGGTTCCCAATTCGATTTTAGGTATCGGGGCAGAACCACCACAGCAGCCTCCCATACTTGATAACATAATCATAACTGCTTCATTCTTTTGTAATATATACGCTTCAGCTTCTGATGCAACTTGAAATTTCATAATATACCTCCTCAAACAAATAGTTAGTATTATTGTATTGCAACTTTTATGCCAATCTATCCTTTATTCTAATCTAATCTAATAAAAACAATTCTATCATCTTCATAATTTCTTCAAAATCTTCTTCTATAATATAACTTTAAAAAGAAATGGGGATATCGGGAAATAGATAGCCAATAAAATAAGTCGGTATGACTCATGAGAGTTGTACCGACTTTGTCTTGTAAATTTTTTTAAAAATATAAA
>NZ_FZOJ01000019.1 GCF_900188145.1 Anaerovirgula multivorans
ACTGGGACTTACGTAGACAAGAATTACTATATGTTTGACTATTACGATGAAGTTGTAGAAGATTTAGGAAAAGCAAGCAACATAGATTTCTCCAAAAGATTTATGACCTTGGGAGAAGTTAAAAATATCATATCTCGAACTAAAAAATAATCTGTAGAACTACAGGTTATTGAGTAAATCAAAAAGCCTGCACCCTTTGCAATACAAAGGTTGAAGGCTTTTATTTTCTCTCTAAGGTGTAAAACTCAAGTTATATCTATAATTTTCCATGGTATCAATATATAATTAGAATAAATATATTTAAAAGTTTTACAGTATTCAGTTCTACTTGATTTCTTTTAAGTCTTATACTATACCTTTTACTATCTTACAATTCCCCAATTTGTACACTTTTACCAAATTTCATAACGCTTCAAGACACAGATTACTCCGTATATTGGTTACTAGCTACCAAGCAACCTGACCCTTACTCTGACAGGACTTGCACCAGTCAGTATTTGAAAGCTTAATTGGACGCGATTGTCAACACAACACATTCCACATGCGTTTTGATAGAATGCTGATATTATTTCGCAGAAATATTGTAGTTAGACCTCGGATGTTGTCTTTTGTTGGGGGCTCATATAATTCATGGATGTTCTAATTTAAAAGTTATCTCAGGTACATATCTTCCTGTGAATTGAATCACCACTCCTAAACATAGAACATATGATATTAATAAAGCCTATGAAAGGAATGAGCAATATGTATCATGTTTATAACCCATACCCATGTCCTTACTACGTTAACCCACCAATGTATTACCCACACAATACGTATAATGATTATAGAACGCATCCACACCCTTACTGGGTTAACACGCTAATGTATTACCCAGACTTTTGGAGACATTTTATTGAATTGAAGGATTATGGACCAGAACCCTTTGTAGTTAATATTGAGGAGGCTACTAAGCAAAATAATACTTTTCGTACCGCTTTATGGACAGGAAAATATTTGCAACTTACCTTGATGAGCATTAATGTTGGGGACGACATAGGTCTAGAGATTCATCACGACCATGATCAATTCATACGTATTGAAGAAGGTCAAGGAATTGTTAAAATGGGGGATAAAAAAGATAAGTTGGATTTTCAAGCAAAAGTCTATGATGACTATGCAATATTTATCCCTGCTGGCAAATGGCACAATCTAATTAATACAGGTTGTACACCACTTAAATTGTACTCTATTTATGCGCCACCTGAACATCCACATGGTACGATTCATGAAACTAAAGAAGATGCTGAAGAGCATCACGGATACTAAATATCGAAAGGTTTATTCCTTTTAAAATTGGAGAACGTCTATAAGTTTATGTAAATGTCATTAGACAAGGCATGATTGATTTAAAAATTACTACAAGAAGTAATTCCTGTAGTAATTTTTATTTTATTGGAAACTACTAGCATATATTTTCTTCACCGTGATTAGCTGCAATCACTTTAGAAGCAAAAGAGACTTTGCTGCTAATTATAAAGACGGGTTATCATAGGAAACTTGTCTATTTAAGTTTGTTGTATAGGTCTGCTTGACAGCAGAATTTATTTGGTACTTATCATCCAAAAAATAATAACATAGCCCTCACTCTAATCCTAGGTGGGGCTATGTTTCACTTATAAATATACTATCCTATTATAATAAAATCTTTATCGGCCTTATTAAGCACTTCGCATCCACTTTCCGTTACAAGAACAAGATCTTCTATTCTCACTCCAACCGCTCCCGGTAGATAGATTCCCGGCTCTATTGAAAATATCATTCCTGGTTGTACGGTATCAGTGTTTACAGAAGACACATCACCAAAATCATGAACTTCTATTCCTATAGAATGTCCCGTTCTGTGGGTGAAATACTCTCCATATCCTTTTGAATCTATGTAATTCCTTGCAGCAAAATCTATGTCACAAAATCTTACTCCTGGTTTAATCATTTCTATAGCTCTTTTATTCGCTTCTAAAACTATGTTGAATATCTCTTTAAATCTTTCGCTTGCACTTTTGTAGAACACCGTTCTTGTCATATCAGAGCAATATGAATTTTTTACACAGCCTATATCTAATATTATGCTATCTCCTGCACTAGGAATTTTATCACCATTTGAATGATGCGGATTCGCAGCATTGGCTCCATAGGCTATGATTGGTTCAAATGAAAATCCATCGGCTCCAACTTCTTTATATATTGAGAGTAAAACTTGAGCCAAGTCTTTTTCACTATGTCCACTAAGCGCTGCCATCTTAAGCTTTTCCATTGCCATGTCATTTAATCTTGAAGCATTTCTCATAAACTCTATCTCTTCATTGTCTTTTATCATTCTAACCCTATCTACGATTAAAGAACTATTGACATAGGAAGCTGCTCCATTCAGTTCCATAAGTCTTATTAGAAATCTAGAAGGCCAATTTTTGTCTATTCCCACCGGCTCATCTTTCATCAAGCTATCTGAAAGAATTTTTATACAGTTATCAGTATCGTCAAACGAAACAATTTCCACACCTAAGTCTTCATTTATAGGAAAAAGTCTGTTTACAAACAGTTTGTTATTTCCTTTAGAATTTATATAAAGTGCAAGCATTCTTTCACCCGGATGTATCCATTTTCCAGTAAGATAAAATATCGATGCTGGATCCGAAACGATTATCTGTTTTAGATTTGAATCTTCCATTGATTTAAGTATTTTTGCTAATCTATTTGATTTCAATGTTGTCCCTCCTTGATCATTTTAGCCTATTTGCCAAATAAATAACTTTTTATATAGAAACAAATCAACTATACAACTTCCTCATATGCAGGGAATTCTTCAATTATAGGCGCATCTTCATCTTCAAGAAGTTTTATAAGTTTCTTATCAAAGAAGAATAAAAGCATTGCACATATAAACAGTACTACCGGTATTACAGTATAAGCCTGTATAACAGAAAATTTTGAAGCGAATGCATATAAATAACCATATGATTTTCCTGCTATGAAAGTAGCAAAAGTCCAAACTCCCATTAGTACGGAGTAGATCTTATTAGGTGCATATTTTGTTACAAATGAATTACCAAGTGGTGAAAACAGCATTTCTCCAATACTTAAAAGCAGCCCAAATGCAATCAGCCATACTATATTTGCTTGAAAGGTAGCCTCTGCTCCTACGCCTCTTGAAAACTCTGCAAATACCAGCATCAAGAAAGCAGCCCCAAGCAGTCCAAGTCCAATACCTAATTTTTTGAATAAACTCAAATCCCCTTTAGCTGTTTTTGATAGCTTAAACCAAAGCATACCTAGTATAGGCCCAAGTATAATACATGTTAGTGAATTCAAAGAGTCAAACCATGAAAGTGGAACTGCAAATCCTCCTACAGACATGTTGATGAATGCACCACCATAATCATAAGCAGCAAGATAAGTAAGATACCAAAATACCCAGAAAATAACAGAAAAACCTGATATCAAGCTAATTGCAAAAACTTTTTTCTTTTCTATTTTAGTCAAAGGTTTGTTTTCTGTTATAACTTCTTTTTTTATGTTCTTACCTGCTTTAAATGGCTTTTTACCTGCTTCTCCTAAGAACCTACTTCCAACAAGGAACCACAAAAAGTCAATCCCACAGATAATTCCACAAAGCTTAAATGCTGTTCTAAAACCTTGGATCTCACCTTGAGCAAACGTGCTTGCTACAAGAATACCAACAGCTGTTGTCCCTATGAAAGCTCCAATGTTTATAAATGAATACTGAAGAGAAAACGCCGAATCAAGCTGTTCTTTATCCTCGAACAAAGATCCGCTAATTGCAGCAATATTCCCTTTAAATAATCCTGTTCCTATGGCTACAAGTGCAACCATAATATTCATACCCACTGCATCGGTCGCAGACCCACCAATCCAATATCCTACTCCCATCAAAGCTAATCCTACCGGAACACAATATCTAGCTCCTATATACCTATCTGAAATATATCCTCCTATAATAGGCGCAAGATATGTAAAAGCTACAAGATTTGATTGAATAAGTGCTGCTTCAACCGTTGTAAGTCCTAATCCCCCAGTTGTTATCGTAGCTGCTACAAATACAAATATAAGATACTTAGCAGGATAGTACGCCATTCTTTCAAACATAAATGCAACACTGCACAAATAAAAACCAAAAGGTCTTTTGTTACTTATTGTCGTTTCACTCATGATTTTCCCCCATTCATTCAATTTGTTTTTAAAAATTGATAATTACAGTAAAACGTATAGCATTTTACTACAATAATTGTGATGAGAAATCAGAATATCACAATTGTTAAATCGTTAACTTTTACTAAATTATATATTATATTACTGTAAAATTCAATAGTATTTTTTTAAATACAGTAATTTTTTAACTTATACCGTAATAATTAGTGCGCATTTAAAGTAATATTGAATACCCATTCTACGATGTGATATGATAATAAGTAGAATAAATTTTGAAAAACCACAAAAAATCTAATAATTTGTGTATTGGAAAATAGAAACGGAGGTGAAAATATGCAAATACTTAGTGAAATAGCAGATAAAATTAAGGAATTGAGAAAAGAAAAAGGACTTACACTCAAAGACCTTGCAGAGAAGACCGAACTTTCTGTTAGCTTTCTTTCTCAAGTTGAAAACGGTTCATCTTCGCTTGCAATAACTTCCCTTAAAAAAATAGCTGACGCTTTTGCCGTGCCCATGACATATTTTTTTTATAACATAGATGTGCATAACTATCACGTAAAAATCCAAGAGCAAGAACCTTTCAAAATGGAAGGATCAAACTCTAAGTTTATAAGACTAAGCGGTGATTTTTCAGGAAGAATCATGGAAGCTGTGATAGTTTCTATACCTGGAGGACAAAAACACGGACATAGATACAGTCATCCTGGAGAAGAGTTTGTATATGTGCTTGAAGGTGTTTTGATAGTAGAAATAGAAGGAACAGAGTATCTTGTCAAAAGTGGGGATTCAATACACTATCCCTCTACAATAGTACACCAGTGGAGCAATCCCTTGAATTCTCCAGTGAAAGTGCTTTCAGTAATAAGCCCCGCCATATTCTAATTTTACCTTTCCATGCTGAACTATGGCTTCAGTACATGTATCAATAGATGATGTTGCTTCATCTAAAATCATTACAGCTGGATCCACAACAGCAACACGATCAATTGAAATCAACTGCCTTTGCCCTGTGGTAAGCCATTACCATCGCCGTGAAGGATTATTTTGTACCTATGAGATAACATTTGAATGAAACCATCTGCATTTGATATAATTGTAGATATAATAAATCCAGTAGAAGTTAGGTTTCTGACAACTCTACTGGATTTTATATTTTTATTTGGTGTGAATTTTTAACTCCTCCATTTCATCCAAAATAAAAAAACACAGATTGGTTACCTGTGCCTTGAGTAATCGGAATATACATGATAAAAATGAAATAGATGCTTGTTTCCATTCATATAATAAAAAGCACAAGTGACTTCAAGATGTTAATTGCTCTTCGCTTAGTGGATTTAATAGAACAGTTTGCTTAAGTTTTTCATCATCCTCAATAATATTAGAGGGTTAAATACATCTCATATTGAGCAATTTCTTCCCTTTGAAAATTAAGGCGTTTTAAAAAACCTGCTAAACCAGCATTATTAGGAAAACTTATACTTAGCTTGTTTAGATAAAGCTCCTTTGAAGCCTTCATAATCATATTTTTTGCAATCCCCTTATGTCGATATGAAGGCTTTATCCAAATAAAATAAATTTTCCCATCTGTATTTAAGCTTAAAGCTCCTATAAGTTCTGAGTCCTGATACACACCATAATGAATTAAACTCTCAAGCTTTTCCATATAATCAAAATCATTTTGCCAATTAATATGGACATCTTCTATTTGATTGGACAACATCCTAATAGCCTCAAAAGAAACCTTTTGAATTCCTATAGAATCATCTATCTTCTTTTTAAGATTCCCCTGATCCTCATAGGTATAATAACTTAAATCATAAATCTTTTCATACCCTAAATTTTTATAGAACTTTAATGCTCTATCATTACCTACAAGAATCTCCAAAAACATCTGCTTGCAATCATTAACTACTGCTACTTGCTTATGCAATTGAAAAAGTTCTTTACTTACTCCCTTACCTCGATAGTCAGGATGGACACAAAGAGTACCGCAACGAAGTGTTTTTACACCTTCATAGTCTTTGATACCCCCTAGAATAACCCCTATTGGTTCCCCTCCGTCTAATGCAATAAACGAGTGTTCTAGCTGATTACCCTCAGGTCCAAAGAAACGCTTCAAGAAATTCTCCTCAGACATTTCTATTTTTATCATATAGTCAGAAAATCCAATTTGGAATGCATTATATACACTATGAAATTCAACATGACTGCAGTTGTCGTATACGATCATACTTATCCCCCTTTTCTTATTTTAGCAATATATAGCTTTCTTATCTTCTACACAGCATTATTTTCGATGTTGTCACCACTAAACTGACTGTTGTAAAGCTCTGCATAGAACCCATTTTTGTCCATAAGCTCTTCATGATTACCCTTTTCAATAACATTTCCGTTATTCATTACAAGTATCAAATTGGCTTGTCGAATAGTAGATAATCTGTGAGCAATGACAAAACTGGTTCTTCCTTTCATTAGCTCCAGTATAGCCCTTTGTATCAACACTACTTGTGGCTTCATCTAATATGAGGATTCTAGGGTTAGCAAGTATGGCGCGGGCAATGGTAATAAGTTGTTTTTGGCCTTGGGAAATATTAGATGCTTCCTCATTTAATATTGTATCATATCCATCAGGTAGAGTTTGAATAAAACGATCAGCATGGGTGACCTTTGCCGCCTCTATGATTTCTTCCTCGGTGGCATCCTTGCGTCCAAAGGCTATATTATCCCTTATTGTACCTTTAAAAAGGCAAGTATCCTAAAGCACCATTCCAAATAGACTACACAAGTCTCCTCATTTTAAATCTGTGATATTTATGCCATCAATGGTGATTTTTCCTTCTTGTATTTCATAAAAACGCATGAGAAGATTGACAAGAGTGGTTTTCCCGGCTCCAGTTAGACCAACGATGGCAATGGTTTGTCCTTGCCTTACATCCAGATTCATATCCTCTGTAAGAGTAACATCTTCCTTATAACCAAATTTTACATACTGAAACTTCACCTCTCCTCTAGGAAATTCTATTACTCTAGGATTTTCAGGATCTGGTATTTCTTCTTTTTCATCTAGCAGTTCAAAAACCCGTTCTGCTGAAACCATGGTAGATTGAATCACATTGGCTATGGTAGCTGTTTGAACGATCGGTTGTGTAAACTTAAATAATGATCCACCAGCTAAGCTGGTGGATCATTATTTAAGCTTTTAGATTTATAGTGTTAAATGTTTTTTAAAATCTCATTCATACTTCCTGTTCTATAGCCATTTAAATCCAACGTTACATAGGTAAAGCCAATCTCATTGAATTTTTTTCCTACTTGTCTCATTAGATTCTTATCTATAAATCGGTCAAATTCGTTTTCTCCTAATTCGATCCTTGCTGTATCTTCATGATGTCGCACCCTTAACTGTCGAAATCCTAGTTCATATAGGTAATCCTCTGCTTGCTCTACCATAGATAGTTTTTCTCTAGTAATCTTATGTCCATAAGGGAAACGGGAAGACAGACAAGCAAAGGCCGGCTTACTCCAAGTAGACAAGTCTAATTCCTTAGATATAGCTCGAATATCATCCTTGGTCATTTTTGATTCTTTTAAAGGCGATACGACTTTCAGCTCAGCTGCTGCTTGCATCCCTGGGCGATAATCTCCTAAATCATCTTGATTAGAACCATCAGCTACATATTTAATATTATTTTCTATAGCCACTTCTCTGACCTTAGTAAAGAGCTCTGCCTTACAATAGTAGCAGCGATTGGTTGGATTTCCAGAAAAACCATCAATGTCTAATTCCTCTGATTCAATGATGATGTGCTTTGCTCCAATGTCTTTAATCCATCGTTTTGCCTCTTCAAATTCTCTTTGGGGATAGGTAGAAGAGGTAGCGGTTACAGCAATTACATTTTCTCCTAATACATCATAGGCTACCTTTAGCAAAAATGTACTATCTACCCCACCGGAATATGCAATGGCTAAGCTTCCCAGTTCTCTTATATAGTGCTTTAGATGTTCATATTTTTCTTGTAGTAACATTTAAATGTCCTCCTTTAATTTTGAGTTAATCAGTTAATTTCGCTTGCTTCACTGCATCATATACGCTTTTAAAGCCTAGTCCTCTTTCATCACAAATTGTTTTGATATCTTCATACTCAGGATAATAATATTTTTCATCTTCAAATTGACAAACCTTTACCCTTACTTGATCATACTTGGTCTCTACCAGTGTAAATTCTATCTTTAAAATCGTACGATCAATTTTATACCTTCTGATTTAAATGGTGGTGGTATTTAGGATGATCCATAGATAAGGTTTTTTTAGCATAATTACTACTATCTTCTATCATGTAGGCTCTCAATATATTGGCCTTAGGAAAATCCTTTTTACCAGAACCGATTCCAATTTTTTTGATTTGATAGCTTACTGTCAAGTTGTCCCTTGTTTTTATTGCTGCAGCAATGGCAGCTCCCGTAGGTGTTACAAGCTCTCCCTCTATATTGGTTATTTTTAAATTTAATGCATTATCCATGACAATATTGACCACTGCTGGTACTGGAACAGGTAAGATACCATGCTGACATTTTACATGTCCACGCCCTTCATATAAGTCGGATATGATTACGTCATCAATATTTAAATTATCTATGCAAACGGCAGTAGCAACAATGTCTACGATGGAATCCACGGCACCTACCTCATGAAAATGCACCTCATCGATTCCAATTCCGTGGGCCTTTGCTTCAGCCTTTGCCACCACATCAAAGATTTTCTTAGATAACATTTTTGCACTATCTGAAATCTGTGAATGATCGATTATTTCATAGATGTCCTTTATATTTCGATGGGCATGATGTCCTCCATGATGATGAGGATGACTGTGGCTGTGGGTATGTTGACCATGATGATGGCCGTGCTCATTCTTATGACCATCTTGGCTATCATGATGATACTCATGGATCTGATGGTGGTTATGGTGATTTTCCTCACTGTCTAATAGAACATCAAAATAGCAGGTATCGATTCCACATTTTTGTCTTCTCCCTATTTTGATTTCATAACCTTCTAGATTTAGACTACCAAGGGCAGCCTTTAATACTTCTACATCTGCCCCTATATCCAATAAAGCCGATACCGTCATATCTCCACTGATCCCTGAATAGCACTCTAAATATAGTTGGTTACCCATTTCCCTTCACCGCCAATCTATTGATTTGCGTACTTAAATACCCTGCACCAAAGCCATTATCAATATTGACTACAGATATTCCCTCGGCGCATGAATTTAGCATGGTTAATAATGCTGATAATCCATTAAAGTTAGATCCATATCCAATGGAAGTCGGTACTGCAATGACTGGTTTGTCTGCTAAACCTGCGATGACCCCCGGCAAAGTCCCTTCCATACCAGCAACTGCTACAATAACATTTGCCTTATTAATTTTTTCTATATTAGATAATAAACGATGAATGCCTGCTACACCGACATCATAAAACCTTGTCACATTACCCCCACAGAATTCTGCCATTTGGGCTGCTTCTTCTGCCACTGGAATATCGGTGGTTCCACCTGTACATACTGCAATAGACCACTTCGCCAAAGCCAGATCTTAATTTTCGATGATGATCTAGCTTAGCAAAGCCTAAATCTTCATAGGGCAATTTCTTTAATTGATCCGCGGCACTTTCCAAATCAATTTCATCATTTTTAACTTTTCTCAGTAGTTCTTGAATATCCATATGATCCTCCTTTGATAATCGATCCTTAAACTTAGATCTTTAGTTAATTCATCATCTTCAATACAATTTCCAGTAACATTTTTTCAAAAATTCCTGATCCTATTCTACTATTAAATGGATTATCCTTGTCCATTCTCTTCTAAGACCGCCTTGACCATCCAGCCGATTACTGGATCAAAGCCACCATCTGGCTCACTGCCTATGGCTATGACTAAATCTTCCCGCTGATTTCCTATACTGTCCTGTTCTAACCCTTCCTTAGACTGGCTTGTACAGCCTGTGAAAACAAGCGTGCCCAATACAAAAGTAAGCAGTCCTATTGCTACCCTAGTCTTATTATTCATATCTACTCCACCCTCTAAAGCAAAAAACCACAAAGGAACCCCTTATTCTTAAGGGATAAAAACCTTCATGGTTTGAATCTGTTCAATATTTTTTTATAACATCATTTTAATTTTTTTAAGCAATTATTTAAAATGTGGTTTACTAGTGATACCGAAGTAAAATAACATTTGAAAATAATCATAAAAATGGGAATCTCAAAGTGACTGTCTAATCACACAGGAGAGATTCCCATGAGGGCTATATTTATAGATAAAAACCTTTGTCTATATCTACTTAAACTAATTAACCTAAATATTTTTTTAATGTTTCTCTTACTGCTCCTTCAGATGCCACCAGCCCAGCAAAATAACCTTCTATCATTTCACCTAACCCAGCCTCGTATAAATCAATGCCAAAGATAGAAGCATTTGATAAAATCGGTTTTAAGTTTTCAGTAAAAGGTCCCTTGTCTCCAAGCTTAATTCCTGAAACATAAGGTGTTACTTCCTCTAACATTGGATCTGGGCTTAAGGTCATATCATTTCCACGATCATCTATTTCCATTAAGTATCTACACCATCCAGCTATGGTTAGTGGAATATATTTTAAGTCCTTGGCATCCATATCATCCCTTACCACATAGGCCTTGATAGTCTCTCCAAATCTTATACCAAGCTTTTGAGAGGTATCTGTGGCGATCCTTTGAGGTGCATCAGGCATAAATGGATTTGGGAATCTTACCTTCAATACTTCATCGATAAAGTCCTTAGGGTTGATGATTTCAGGATTCACCACCACTGGTAGTCCTTCCACATAACCGATCTTTTCAACCAATGTCTTTAGTTGAGGATCCTTCATTTCTTCAGAGATTAAAGTGTGACCTAGTAAACAACCGTAGATAGCAAGGGCTGTATGAAGAGGATTCAGGCAGGTACATACCTTCATTTTTTCAATTTTATCAACAGTCTCTCTGTCTGTAAAAATGACGCCTCCCTCTTCAAGATTCGGTCTTCCGTTAGGGAAAAGATCCTCGATTACTAAATACTCTGGTTCTTCTGCATTTACAAAGGGAGCTACATAGGTATTCTTTGATGTCACCACAGCTTCAACATCCTCAAATCCATCGCTTTTTAGCATTTCCTTGACGCTGTCATCGGGTCTTGGTGTAATTTTATCTATCATAGACCATGGGAAAGATACAGAATTAGGATCATCAACATATTTTTCAAATCCCGCTTCTACTAATCCATTTGCCACCCATTTTTTCGCAAAGGTGCTGACTGCATTGTAAAGCTTCGTTCCATTATGGGAGCAGTTATCCATACTCACAAGGGCAAGGGGTGCTCTCAAATTAGTATATCTTTCATATACAAAAGATGCTAATTTACCAATATAGCTAACCGGCGCCTTTGGCCCCCTTTCAAAGTCTTCTAAAACAGAAGGAAGATATTCCCCCTTAGCATTTATTAGGCTATATCCCTTTTCAGTGATCGTAAAGCTCACCATCTGCAGGCTTGGATTGACAAAGATCTCTTTTAATCGATCCCAGTTCTCCGCATCCTGTGAATCCACCACAAGGGATTCCATAACACTTGAAATCACTGTCTTATCAATGCTGCCGTCTGCCTTCAATGTCACAAGTAATGTTAGATCATCATGGGGTTTGTTCATTTTTTCAATAATTTCATAATCAAATCCCTCTGCAACAACAATGCCCGTAGTACTTTTTCCTACATCTAAGATATTTTGTTGCACATTAGCCAAGAAAGCTTTGAAAATATTTCCTGCACCAAAGTGGATCCAATTTGGATTTTTTTGAGTATTAGATTTTACTTCTTCGTAGTTGAACTGAGGAAGCTTGTATCCTTTTTCTTCCCAAACTTTATTATCTTTTAATCCATTGATATTCAGTTTAATTGTACTCACCCTTTCCTAATTTATGTTATCGCTATGAGTCAACTTCTCATAACTGAGTTAGACTAAACACGACGCCTTGTCATAGGTGATACTGCAATTCAATGGGAGTAAAACTCCCCTATGAATATGTGTCTATGATGTTTTTTCTAAAGCTTCCCAAATTCCATTTAAATAGGTTGCCCCTAGAGCTCTATCATATAGACCATAGCCAGGCATTGAAACTTCATCCCAAATAGCTCTTCCATGGTCTGGTCTGATAGGACCTTCCATACCGATCTCATGGAATGCCTTCATAATTTCATACATGTCTAAGGAACCATCTGTAGAAAGATGTGCTGCTTCATCAAACTTTCCAGGACCAAGATGAATCAGGTTTCGAACATGTCCAAAGTGAATTCTTCCTTTGAAGCTTCGAATCATGTCCGGAATATCGTTATCAGGGTTAGAGCCAAGTGATCCTGTACATAAAGTTAATCCATTATTCACCTCAGGCACAGCCTCTAGTAATCTTTGAATATTTTCCTTGGTATTAATGATTCTCGGCAATCCAAATACTGGCCAAGCAGGGTCATCCTGATGAATCGCCATTTTAATCCTATACTTTTCACAAGTAGGCATGATTGCCTTTAAGAAATATACTAGATTTTCAAATAGTTTTTCCTCATTGACATCTTCATACATTTCAAATAATTCCTTAACTCTTGCAAGTCTTTCAGGTTCCCATCCTGGCAATGCAAATCCATTTGAACTAGATTCCATTTGATCAAACATCTTAGTAGGATCAATTTTGTCAACCAGCTCTTGATCATAGGAAAGCACAGTAGCGCCATCAGGTCTTACCTTTGCAAGATCAGATCTTGTCCAGTCAAATACAGGCATGAAGTTATAGCATACAAGGTCTATTCCTTCTTTCCCTAAGTTTTCAAGGGTTTCAATGTAGTTTTGAATATACTGATCCTTTGTAGGTAACCCAATTTTAATATCATCATGAATGTTTACACTTTCAATACCGCTAAGTTCAAGTCCATCTGCCTCTATTTCTTTTTTCATCGCTTTGATCGCTTCTGGACTCCAAACCTCCCCAGGCTTTGTATCATAAAGGGTTGTGATGACTCCTACGCATCCTGGTATTTGTCTAATTTGCTTTAAAGTTACACTATCATGTTTACTGCCAAACCATCTTAATGTCATTTTCATAATAAACTTCACCACTTTCAAATTAATGTATGATCCTAGTAAGCATGGACAATTCTATCCTCTTTCTTTATTGTAGGAAAATTCTGTCTTTATGAGAAAAAGTTTCTTTATGATGGCGGATATACGTGAGGTTGGTCAAATATATCTGCCATCCTGATTTCATATTCAACTTCTTCTGCTTTGTATAACTATACTGACTATGCTTAGATTTATCTATTTACCAATGATGGTAACCACGTAGAAAGTATCGGAACAAAGGAGAACAGCAGTGCACAACCAATTTGAACTGCAGTGAATGGCAGGATCTGTCTTGCCACACGACTCACAGGTTCTTTACTGATACCAGAGGCCACAAACATTGTGGTTCCAAAAGGCGGTGTTGCTTGACCCATGGCTAAAAGGAATACAAATACCATTCCAAATTGTACAGGATCTACGCCAAAGGCAACAGCAATTGGTGCAAGGATAGGCGCTAATATAAGATTTGTGGCACCTACTTCCATAAACATACCGGCAATAATAAGCAAGATATTAACAAGTATTAAGAACATGTATGGACCGCTTGCAACTGCCATAAATCCATCGGTTACATAAACAGGTATTCGATAGTAAGTAATCAACCAACCAAATAACTGTGCCGTAACCACCAACATCATCAGATTTGCACTTGATTTTGCAGTTTCTTTCATAATTGGCCATAAATCCTTAAAGGTTAATTCCTTGTAGATGAAAACACATACAATAATTCCATAAAAAACAGCGATGGCCGCTGATTCTGTAGGTGTAAATACCCCAGAATAAATACCCCCTAAAATAATCACTGGCATGATCAATGCCCATATGGCTTCTTTAAATGTAGAAGCTAGTTTCTTTGGAACGAACTTTTCTTCTTTAGGGAAGTTTTGTTTTTTTGCTATAAAGTAAGCCATGATACATAGGACGATCCCACAAATAATACCTGGGATAATTCCTGCCATTAGTAAATCCGCTACTGACACACCTGTTATATTTCCGTAAATAACTAATACAATACTAGGTGGTATTACGATTCCTAATGTTCCTCCAATGGCTTGAATCGCAGAGGAATAATCTTTAGGATACCCTCTTTTAACCATCTCTGGATACATTAAGCCCCCAATTGCTGCAGTTGTGGCAACTGATGAACCAGAAATAGCAGCAAAGAAGGTACAAGCCACAAGTGATACTAAAGAGACCCCACCAGCAATCCATCCCACCAGTGAATTGGCAAAGTCGACGAGTCGTTTGGACAAACCACCCTTTGACATAATATCACCAGCAAGTATAAAGGCTGGAATAGCTAACATAGAGAATGAATCGCTCCCAGTAAAAAGACGTTGGGAAATAACAGTGATTGGTAATCTTATATTCACAACAATAGATAGTGTACTAGCCAACCCAAGTGACCATGTGATTGGTACACCAGCAAGCATTGCAATAAACAATGTAACAATTAATACGGTTTCTGCCGTCCCCATCTGTATATAGCACCTCCATCATTTAAAATAATTATTATATTCTTCCCGTCTTCTGCTCTAAAGCAGTCCGTTACATTTCCTCTGGTCCACTTTTTATAGCAAAAACTACTTTTCTCATAATTTCCAGCATTGCGAATCCAAGACCAACAGGTATGCATATATAAATATATATCATCGGAATTTGCATAGCAGGGCTCAGCTGTCTCGCACCTATGGATAGAAAGTTGAAGGAACTATAGAAAAACACACCACTAACAACGAGGGACACAAGGTGCTGGAAAACAGTTATCACTGTTTTCCCCCAACCTGTGAAGACCCGATCTATAATATCGATTCTAACTTGCATATCATCACGTATTCCTAGATTTACTCCAAGCATAATCATCCAAACAAATAAATATCGTGAAAGTTCTTCAGACCATGGTAGACTATAGAAGAAAACGTACCGTGTTATCGTCTGCAACAGGATCACAACCATCATCAGTCCCAGGAGTATTGTAATGAGTGTGTGTATCCCATTTTGAACTTTTTCGTAGAAGTTAATCAATGCATTTTTTTTCATCATTTTCACCCATTTCTTGGAAATCTCACTAATATGATTGTATTATATAAAATTCGTTAGTTAACGCTTCCTTTTTTAAAATCAAGACTTAGTCTTCAAGTACATCGATTTGCTTGATAATATCTTCAAACTTTGCACCAAAATCTAGTTTAAATGCTTCTGAAGCGTCAATAAATTCTTGCTTATCTGGGTAAGTTACTTGCATACCAAGAGCTTGAAGATCTTCTAATGCAGAATCATTCATATCCCTTTGTACTTGACGTTGGTAGATTCCAGCTTCATAGGCTGCTTCTTCAAATATTGCTTGATCTTCTGGAGATAAACTATTCCATGCCACAGGGCTCATAATGAAAACTACAGATGCATATACGTGTTCTGTCATAGCAAGGTGCTTATTCACTTCAGCTACATTCATTTGTAAAATAACGGATAATGGGTTTTCTTGTCCATCAAGGGCTCCTTGTTGCATACCAGTATAAGCCTCTCCCCATGACATTGGAACTGGGTCAGCCCCTAATGCTCTCCATAATCCTTGATGTGCACGGTTTTCCATTGTTCTAATTTTAAGACCCTTTACATCTGCTATACTATTAACTGGTTGCTTACTATTTGTTAAGTTACGGAAGCCTGATTCCCAGAACCCAAGTGTTTTAAGTCCAGATGCATCGATTTCTTCCATAAACGCTTCACCGATTTCTCCTAGAAAGATATTATCTGCATGCACGTAGCTTCTGATTAGATATGGCAGGTCTACTGCTGCAAGGCTAGGTGCAAAGTTAGTCATTGGTCCTTGATTTGCAATTGCCATGTCAACTGAACCCAGTTGCGCCCCTTCAATCAAATCACGCTCTGCTCCAAGTTGTCCGTTATGGAAGATATTGATCACATAACGTCCATCAGTTTGTTCTTCAATGATTTCTTTGAACTCGATTAATCCTTGTCCAACTGGACTCGTTTCAGATGCTGAATGACCTACATTAAATTCAACTATCGCTCCAGGTGTTGTTACTGCTCCATTACCAGCATCCGAACTACATCCTACAAATACTAAACTCATAATCAATAAAACACATAACATCATCGTAATCCTTTTTTTCATTTAAATTACCTCCTCATATTTGGAATTAACTTCTCTATATTACAATGCCTATTTTCGATTATTAAAATCCTTCTAGCATTTATAATTGTTTTGCAGTCCTACTTGTGAAACTTCTTACTTTCTTAGATTTAAGTCGATAAAGTACTGCTGTTAATATACAAATAGAAGCCCAGACAAATAGTGTCCACTCTGGTAAACCGATAGCCATATGATAGCACAAAAAGGTAATCCAGCCTATTATCGAAAATATTTGCAATTTTTCAACTGCTTTTGCTTTTAGCATTGATATCACTAATATTACTGTCATCACTAACGCAATTGTAAGCCAAATTACACTCATTCTCATCTTGCCTTCCCCCTTTCTTATGCCTCTCTAATATTAAACCATAGATTTATGTTAACCTCAAACGTTTAACAACTCCTACCACAAGTTACCGTCTTCATCAAATGAAAATTCCTTAGGTTCTTCAAGAATTTCAATCCCTGGTATCGTTTTAGCCTTTTCCAGTAAAGATTCTGAAATATGAATATACTCTATATGTAGAGAATTTGGGATTCGAATAATGTCTGGTGATTCCTTATTTATGTCAACACAGGTTTTGATAGCTGCTTGAATTGCTTCTTTATCATTTTTTAGGATCATTGGAATTTTGATGTTTTTTACAATTTTAGCCGTTAAAGAATTAGGATAGGTTTTTTCTAGATCTGCCTTGTTAAATAGACGTCGTGTAACCATATGTGCCATTCCTAATCCATTGGCATTTCCGTGGGTTTCATCACTTAAATCTAATAAGACCACTCTCTGGGATTTAATACCACCGGAAGCATAAGGAGTTGGAAACTTGCCAGTAATATTAGGATCCATCCCATCTCCAGAAAAGTTCTTACCGATTTTATCAACGATTAGGATATCGGTTTCCTCAATCAAAATATTTGGCATTAAAGCCTTTGATTCCAGTAATAGTGCTGGTTCTTTTTCTGGAATTTCTTCATTGGTTAAGGCAACAATCTTGCATGTTTCATCAAAAGGATTTTCAATTAACCCTACACCAAAAAGAACATTTGAATTCTTTAAAATGGCATTCCCGAAAAGAGGTACTAGCTTTGCTAAGTGTTTGATCCCTATTTCGTGGCAGGTCTCTGCCCCTTTTTGTTTTCCTAGACCAATGGTCATCATTTTCATGATTCCTGACTCATATGGACCCCGGAAGGCTGGATGTGTTTTAATACGGTTGACAACAATAATACCATCTGCTTCAGCAGCATATTTGTCAATAAACACTGGATATTGCTCCGGAAATTGTGTTTCATCGGTAAAACCGATTTGTGTAGTTTCCATAGTGGCTTTAATCGGACACCCACAAAATTCTTCTGTAATACCAAAGCTTTCAAGTACTTCTACCTGACCTTCAGCAGTAGCACCTCCATGACTTCCCATAGCTGGGATAATAAAGGGATGTGCCCCTTGCTCCTTTACAAATATTACAATTTCCTTTAAGATCAGAGCGATATTTGCAACACCCCTGCTCCCTCCAGTTATGGCTATACTCATTCCTGGCTTGATTGTACTTCTAATCTTATCCTTTAAAAGCTCAACCTTTAGAGCTTCTGGAATATCATCAATTTTTTTTCTAGGAAAGGTTTGTCTGATCCTCGCCATTTTAGGCAATTTGACATCCTTCAACAACTCACTTACAACTCCCATTTTAGCCTCCATTCTGTTATTAACATGATGATGTTTATGAAAAGTAAAACTCACCTTAAGGGTTAATAACTTGTGTTCTTTTCTATATCCTTCTTAGTTTTTTTCTGTTCAAATGAGATACTAATCAAATTTCAATATAACTTTGTAAGTCTCAATTGGATTGTTTTCTACTTGTTCTATGGCTTTCATAATATCTGAAAAGTTATATACATTTGATATCAACATTTTAGGATCGATTTCCCTGTTGTTAAACCATTCAATCACTTCTGGAAATTTATTACTATGAAGTCTTGATCCTTTTACGTCTAGCTCTTTCTTTGTGATTTCAAGCTGAGCGATTTTGGAAGGTGTATCTGTGAAACCGAGAAGAATCACTCTTCCAGCTGAAGCAGCCAGCTTTACTGCTTGCTCAAAGGTTTGTGGAATACACACAGCATCAATAATAACTGGTACCCCTAATCCATTGGTTTCGTCCATAATGATTTTATCTACATCTTCCTTAGAAGGATTGATGACCATATCAACGCCGATTTTTTGAGCTAGTTCAAGTCTCGAATCCACTAAGTCTGAAATAATACATTTAGCGCCGATCCTTTTAACAACCTGCGCTGCACAAAGTCCTGCAGGACCTGCGCCCATTATAAATACAGTGTCTCTTTCTGTTATTTCTCCACGGGAAGCAATTTGTGCGGCTATTGTAAAGGGCTCAATCATAATTGCCTCTTCCCAACTTAGATCCTTTGAAATTTTATGAACACCATTTTCTGGTAACACAATATATTCTTGGTATCCTCCATCTTCATGGACCCCACGTACCTTTAGATAAGAACATACATTAGGTCTCCCAATAGAGCATGGGTAACACTCTCCACATCCAATAACCGGATCCATGATCACATGATCCCCGACAACAAGTTTTGTTGCTTTTGTTCCAACTTCTACTACTTCTCCTACAACCTCATGACCTATCACCCTAGGATAAGTTGCTACTGGAGAGGTACCATGATAGATGTGGATATCAGAACCACATATTCCAGCAGCCTTTACTTTAATTAAAACTTCATCATCACTTTTAATCTTAGGCATTGGCACTTCACATATTTCTAGATTCCCTGGAGAAATTATTTTTGCTGCTTTCACCCAAAACACCTCCTAGTCGATTTTATGTTTCCATAATTGAGTCGAAATTGAATTTCCTCCATTACCTTGTTCTACAAAATGACTATCCTTTGCTTTTTCTTTTGAACAACAGGCACCCTTTTGTCCAAGGTTATATAAAAGCTAAATACTATTAGTGAAAATTTATTTCGTTACAAAATTTGTAATACAAATTTTGCTTGTTTTTATTATAAATTATCGAAATTCGTCTGTCAATACATTTTATGTAATCGTTTTTATAGTTTTTTATGATTTTCTCTTTTTATTTGTATTACAAATTTCAATAAAAAAAGTGGTTTCAGCTAAATACATAGCAAACCACTCTAAGTTTCTACACATTATTTTTTTGTCATTAATAATCAAGTCTTCCCATATCACTTATGGCTCTTAAAATATGCTTTTCAATAAAATGCTCAGCAAGCTTACTGTTTCGTTCTTCTATTGCTATATAGATATTTTTATGTTCTTTAATACTGGTTGAGATTCCTAAAATATTATTTAAAGTCATCTGATGTTTTCTCATAATATGGCGTAGCATTTCATTAATTTTTACATTAATAGGGTTTTTACTACCTCGGGCAATTTCCATATGGAATTCAAGATCAGCCTCAACAAACTCACTGCTTCTGCCAATGTTTTTTTCCATTACATCAAGATAACTTCTCAAATTTCTCAAATTTTCTTCATCTCTATTCTCTGCACAAAGTTTAGCACTCCCAATTTCAATGATGCTTCTAAATTTGAGAATATCAATAATTTTTTCCTCTCGAAATATAACAAAAGGTAATAGGGGATCTAAAAAGATTGAAGGATCAGGTTGATTTACATATGTTCCTCCTCCTCGTACTTTTCTTAGAATGCCTAAGGCAACTAGCCTTTCCATCGCTTCCCTTACAGACACTCTACTGGTATTCCATATCTTACACATTTCATTCTCTGTTGGCAGCTTATCTCCAGGATTTAATTTTCCTACTATGATTTGATTTTTTATATTTGAATATATTTCATCACTTATACTACTCAATTTTTTATATCCTTTCCAAATTTTTATTTGATAATTTAATATAGCATATTAAATATTTTTTGTAAAACAGTTTATTTCATCTATTTATCCTACGATTTATATATCCTATTATATTTTTTCATAGCATTAAAAAATATCTCTATATTCCTTTTTATAAAGAAATCACCAGTTATTTTACAATTCTCTATCAAACCTAGGGCCGACATTGAGTTTACCATAAAGAGTAAAACCCGTTTAAGATTTAATTTTATTCATAATATAGTTTTTTATACACTTCTTTCCTTTTAAAAATGATATGGCAAAACAAGGGTTAGGATAAATTCACAGCCTTCATTTTCTTTACTGTTGCAGGTACTATCACCACCAACAAGTTTGTTTAAGGTTTTATCATCTTCTACCGCCAATATTGAAAACATAATATCTCTACTTAATTTCGCAAGAAAATCTGTACAGTTTCTTCCTTTTCAAAAAAACACGCATACTCCAATGTGTTCTTCTAATAAGATACCATTTTCCCTTAACTTCTTATGTGCTAAATTCAATTACACTTTGTAGATGGCAAGGTGCCAAATTTTTAGATATTTGAGTTCTGAAACCCTTCTAAACCCTTGTTAGTAGAGCGACAGTTTCCACATGTCTGGAGTTGATAGTGTCAACAAAATCAGGTTGGAATAGCGCTTGCTCTCTAAAAAACCATCCCCCTCGGGGGATGGTTCTCATTTTACTATACATTGCTTCATCTATTTTATAGGCCATCTCACTTACTGGGATATATGCCTTTGCTTGAATTTCTTTTGTTTTATCTAGTATTGGTTTTCTAAAATAGGCTTTATCACCATATACTTCCTGAAGTTTTAATCCTGCCTTCTTTGTTAATTCTATTAATTCATCAAATCTTGTTCCATCTACATATGCACCATTAGCTACCGTAATATCTGTGATGAACCTTTCATCGGTTGTAATAATGTATTCATTTTTATAGCCAAAGAAGTGCTCTGTTTTACTCTTATGACCAACTCTTGCATCCTGATCAACAATTGATCCGACTCCTCTTTGTTCTATGAATTTAGGGTCTTGTAGAATTTCTTTAGCATTTTCTACAACTTTGTGGGTTTTGGTGTGTTCTTGAGGATTAGTTATATTTTCAACTTTATTTATTTCTGCTTCTAGATAATTTTTCATAACTTTCTTTGCTTCTTCATTGTCTGTTATTTCTTTGTAATCTGGGATATCTTGATTTATATTTGGGGGGAGTGTACCAATCTCCTTTTCGTAAGTTTTAAAAATTTTCTTTGCTAGTCGCTTCGTTACTCTTTCCGGAATAGCTTTAAAAGTATTAGCTTGTGTATGGGTTGCATCTATACTTATACCTATATCTTTTATAATTCCTTTTTCAACGCATTGTTTTACAATCTCAACAATTACCTCGTCTAAAGTTATATCCTCTAATCTATATACTCTAAACTTTGAAAACTAGGATTAGGTAAAGTCTCATCAGGATTTATCTTAAGAAACCACATGTATGCTAGGTTCAAGGAGGCTTCTTCTATCACTCTTTCATCCGATAAGTTATACAGGTATTGTAATACAAGGATTCTTATCATAAGTTCTGGATCTTTAGCTGGTCTACCATAATATTTGTTGTAAGAGGCCTCTAGCAATTTTGTTACAAAGCTAAAATCAACAGCCTTATTTATTAATTTCAGCGTATGATTTTCTGGTATTTTATTGTATAATATTGAGTAGATGCTTAATTGATTATTTTGGTCTTTAAGCATTGAAATTTCTCCTTTTCGTTAAGGTTTCTAGTCAATTCCATTATACCAAATTAAGGAGGATTTTTCTTTGCTTATTTATATTGAAATTTGTTCTTTTTTACATTTATTTACAGTGTTTTTCAGTGGTCTCGAACAGGGACTTGTCTGTTATGCCTTTTCAACCATATACTTGCTTACCCCCCTATTACTCTCACAAGCTGTTTATTTTCGTACGACAAGTCCCTGTCCCCTCGTCTTGATTTGTCCCCTCGTCTTGATTAATGGAAATTCTATGTTTGCATCTTTTCTACAAAATGAAAATCTCTAAAAAGATAAAATAGATGGATAAATACAAATAATTATCACAAACTTTTAATTTTAAAACAACTATGATAGGATGAAAAAGTATCATAAAATAAGAGGGGGCTATATTGTGCGTACACTAATCTGGATGATATATTTTTGGCTTTATGCAATTGCTAGTATTATTTATTATCCTAAAATAAACTATTATGTAAAAAAAGGTCTTATTCAAGAAAGAAGAGAATTTGCCCATAAATTTACTGCCAATTGGGCCAGATCTTTAATTGCACTTTCAGGTAGTAAAATAGAAGTAACTGGTATTGAAAATATTCCCTCAGAGGGAGCCGTCCTATTCGCCAGTAACCATCAGGGTAATTTTGATATCCCCATTCTAATGGGATATCTCCAAAGACCTATCGGCTTTATTGCTAAAATAGAGCTAAAAAAAATGCCCATCATTAGTAGATGGATGAAGGTCATAGACTGTGTTTTTATAGATCGTAAGGATATTAGACAATCACTTAGGGTAATGACTCAAGCTATTGATATTCTAAAATCTGGTCAATCCATGGTAATCTTTCCAGAGGGGAGCCGCAGTATGGGTAACGAGATGACACCCTTTAAACCAGGAAGCTTAAAGATTGCTGCACGTAGTAATACTCCAATTATTCCTATAACCATTATTGGTTCCTATAAAATGATGGAAAGTAATAATAATCGGATACAACCTGCCCATGTCAAAGTAATTATTTCTCCTGCAATTAATCCTTATCAGACGGAAAAAACCAGTGACCTAACAGTAACGATTCACAATATAATTAAGGAAAATTTAATAAAGTATACTCATTAAATCATAGTTTATGACCTGTGAGTGGAATTATGATGAATCTCTGATTTCAAAATACAGAAGAAAGCCTTGCTACGTTTTACGGTAGCAAAGCTTTCTTCTAAGGTGTTTACTATGAGCAGAATGTAACCACGGAAAAATGTGATGATTATGACGGAGAAAGGTGGGTTGTTTTAGGGGATGTATAAAGTTCTTAAAAATTATGTGTATTAATGGTCTTGAGTATAGTAAAATAAATAAAACACATTACGCAGACATCAGAAAATATTTTGAAAACGAAGATGTGAAATTTTGCGTGAGTAAGGTTAATTTATATAACACACGGATAACCAGGAATTTGAAGGAGGACTTTTATGATAGAAGTAATGTTTGGTGAGAGTGAAGGCGGAGCCATGAAAATGGCAAAGAATTATCAAAAACCTGATTTTAATAATGGAACAACAGCATGGTTTGGAAAAAAACCAACCAAAGATGAGTTTGATAAAATGTTTGACGGGAAGGCGGTAGGTGGTAATTCCTCAGAAGTGCTTTGTATTCCTTTTATGCTGGATATTGGAGATATTAATGTTCCGATTGAAAGTGAGTATAGAAAAAAACTTATTTTGGATATGTATACCATAAATGGATGGGATGATAAAAGTACCTTAGAAGATTTAGAGAAGGCATGGAAAAAATATTTAGATGAAATAGGGCGTTTGAAAAATTATGCAGCCCAAGGAAAAAATATTCGTTTATGGTATAGTGATGCCCCATATTCTATGTGCGGATTTTATTATGTGTGTAATCTTTTGAGAGAATATGGTTGCAAGGTATCTGCTATAAAATTACCACAGTATATGCAGATTTCGGATAATGAAATACAATTTT
Source organism: Anaerovirgula multivorans (assembly GCF_900188145.1). Lineage (GTDB taxonomy): Bacteria > Bacillota > Clostridia > Peptostreptococcales > Natronincolaceae > Anaerovirgula > Anaerovirgula multivorans. The sequence continues at coordinate 24,194 of NZ_FZOJ01000019.1, forward strand.
ATACATCTTGGGGAGAAATAGATGCAGGAAAGTTTTATAAATTTCTTCCTTTAGAGAAAGAGTTATCTAGTTGTGAAATGCGCTCTTTTGTACTTGATTGGGTTGAATTAAAAGAAGAAAAAAGTAATTTGCGAGCTGTTGTAAATGGTAAAGTGATTGGTGTTCCAGAAGATTTCTATGACCATATTATTAGAAAAGAGATTCCGGATGGCGAGTTTATTATGGCACGTCTGATTGGAAATATTTTAGGGAAACATCCTCTTGGAATTGGCGACTGGTGGTATGCTAAAAGAATTAATAAGATGATAGAACAAGGTGAACTAGTGGTAGTACAAAAACAGAAAGAAATATATCGCCAAGTACTTAAAAAGGTGTAAAGGTTACTTACAAATTTCAATTTGTTGGAAAGTTTATGAACATAATCTCACATTAGACAAGGCAGACAAAGGGACAGGAGTTTGTCTGTTATGCCTTTTCAACCATAAACTTACTTACCCCTGTTACTCTCACAAGCTGTTATCTTTGTAAGACAAGTCCCTGTCCCCTTGTCTTCAAATTACCCTATTTTTTTGAATATCTACCTTTTTCATTAAAAAATGTAATATCAGCATATCCTGCGAAAATCTTACCAAAGTGTTTAACACCTGATGGAATATAATACCTATCTCCTTTTACAAAAGTATTCTTTGCCCCATCAATAGTTAATTCAATTTTACCTTCAAGGACTATACCATATTGACTTTCATGTTCATGCTCTGGCAAATCAACATCTTTTTCAAATTCCATAAATATAATCTGGTGCTGATCTCCTTGGGATAAAAATGCAGTGATTCCATCTAGTGGGATATCAGCTTCTGGTAAATTTTTAATTACTTCTGGAAAAATCTTAGACATATTATACAGCTCCTTCAACAATGATTTATTTTGTCCTACAATATATAAGATGCAAAAAATAAGTCAAAGTTGTGTTTTTACACTAATTTTTATAAAAATTTTTCTATTGCTCTTAAAACCTCTTCATACCATTCTACGCTTGGTTTATGATCTGGCATTTTTGCGTAAAGATATCTCAATTTATTTCTTATTTCCAAATTATTAAAACCCATAGTCTCACTCTTCTGCCTTAAACTATTCCTTCTATTATTTGACACTCTTGTTTTTAATTTGTTTCTATGATCTGAAAATTCTGCCCAAGCCTTACAGTTACATGGATTCTCCACCAAAACTAAGCTACAATTTTCACTGAAGAATTTATCCAATTTCAACCTTGCTCTATAAAGCAAAGCTTTTACTGCAGACTCTGATAAACCCATAACCTTTGCTGATTCTTCAATTGTTAAGCCAAACATATCTACAAGTGAAAATACTATTCGTTGATTATTTGATAGCCTATGTACCATTGTTAGAAAACAACCATTCTGAATATCTTTTATCGTTTCATCTACAATAACTTCATCATCAAGGGTTGGTAATGAATTATCAATAGTTATTAAATCTCCATCTTTATGAAGTTGCTCAAGTTCATCATAGGACATCTCCTTTATATTATTCTGTTTTCTGATAATTATTAAATGTATATTAAAACAAATACTTCTTAACCAATATTTCATTGAGTCATGCTCTCGTAATTGGTTCAGTTTCTCATAGGCTTTAAGGAAAGTTTCTTGTGTTAAGTCCTCAGCATGTTCCTTATTGTTTGTTAATTTGTAGGCGAAAGCATATATATATTTATTGTAATCTTTAAATATTTTTCCAAAATCCATATAATAAATCCTCCTATCTCAATTTTTGAAATATATCTCTGGATTTCTCTTGAAATCTCAGCATTTGATTCTTTTATATTTAAATTTCTTTACTTATTATAAAATCAACTATCTTTATGAAGAATCAAACATCTTAGTTAGTACTTACATATGATAAATTCCTGTTTTACTCTTTTTTTCGTGCTTGCCTTGGCATATCCTACCACCTCAGCAACATTATGTCATGTTCATCCCCGTCAGACGAGTCCCTGTCCCCTTGTCTGCTCCAAAAACAGCCGAGGCTTTTGCCTCGACCTAGTTAGATTACTGCTATATTGTTTAAAGCAATCGTCTTGCTCCCAAGTATCGTTCGCTCCAATACTCGTGATATCTTAAGTTTCTTTCTTTTACCCCTGTACTTGTAAGTATAATAAATGAACCTTCCCCTGCATTTATACCTGCCATAGATGGTATATCTTCGGATAGATTGCTTCTAAAAAACATAAGATCTCCTTCTTTAAGTGCTTCAGACAAAATTGTTTCACCTAAATTCCATTGCTCATAGGCGTTAGAGGGTAATTGTAAATGAATATCTGTTGCTTCATAGAATACCTTTTGTACAAATTGTGCCGTTGTGTAGTCTTCAAATAAAGCATCTATATATTCTTTTGCCTTAATGACAGCAGAATGGTTATTTTCGATTTTTTCATATCGTCTTGCACCAACATATCGTGTACTCCAGTAGCTATCTGATATATTAAGATGACGAATTACTACACCTTCAGACTCTGTTACAATAATAAACTGCTCATTTCCAATATATAATCCTGGTAATAGCACCATGTTGGAGCCTTCGAAGAATAGGGCATCTCCAATCATTAAATCGTCCCTTTCTATTTCATTTCCTAAAGCCCATTGTTGAGATGAATATCTTGGTAAATCAATATCTAAACCTGCCTTCATAACGTATTGTAAAAACCCAGAGTGATCAAAGCCTTCTTTTGTATTTCCTCCTGCTAAGTAAGGTATACCTAGAGTTTTATAGGCTTCTTCAACAATTTTAGAATCTAGCCTCAAACTAAGGGAGTCAAAGCGTTTTACTCCTGTATAATGATTCATCCAATATTGTCCTAAATAACTGATTGTAGTCATACCTTCGTCACCAGAAGCATGAATCATATAATTATTTCCAAGGTAAATTGCCGCATGCGATATCCCTTCCTGCCATGTTCCTGAAAAATAAATTACATCTCCAGGGCGCTTGTTTTCATAATCGATAGTTTCGCCTACTTCATATTGATTATAAGTTATGCGAGGCAAATAAATCTTTTTAGTATCTCTAAAGGCTGTCTGAATTAAATAAGAACAGTCAAAACCATCAATGGTATTACCGCCTAACAAATAAGGAGTTTCTAGATATTTCATTGCTTCTCGAATCACTAAATTATCATGTTCCCTATAGTTTTCAGGCTGAAGATAATATATATCTGACTCTGTAAATCGTTTTGCCCCTTCATATATGGATGACCAATACTCACTCTCAATATCCCTTTCCACAACTCCATCTGTTACCGTCTGAACTATAAATATACCATTTCCTTTATAAATACCAGGTATAAGGCTGCTTCCTTGGAAAAACACTAAGTCTCCTGCTTGAAGTTCTTCTTTAGAAATAGATTCACCTACTTCATAGATTCTATCGGAAAAGACAGATAATTGTATGTCAAAGGTGTCTTTAAAAACATAACGTACAAAATTGGTCGTGTTAAAGCCCTCGGCTGGTGATTTTCCATCTGGATTATAGGGTGTTCCAAGCAAGTCCATAGCTTTTTGTACAATTGGATTGCTTACAAGGGAGTCCTCAATAATTGTTTTAGTAAACCGCCTTGCTCCTAGAAATCTAGCTTTCCAATAATCACTTGTCTCTAGATCTATTACAGTAACCCCGTTAGTTGTGACAATAACAAAAATATCATTGTCTATGTAAATTCCTGGTAGTCGTACACTGCTACCTTGAAAGAATAGTACATCACCAGATTCAATATCAATCGCATCTACTTCCATACCTACTTGCCATTGTTCGTTCGATGTTTTTGGAAAATCTAGTTTTTTTACTTCACGAAAAACGTATTGTACAAAGCCTGAATGATCAAAACCATTTGGATCATTACCTCCAAGTTCATAAGGAGATTCTACTAATTCGAGGGCTTTTACGGCTACAGGATTTAATTCATTAGCTATATTTGTGTAGCGCCTTACCCCATTATACCGATCCCTCCAATAGGAATGTTCTACTATATTCCGTTCTACTACACCTTCATCAGTTGCTACAACGATAATGACATTATCTCCTTTGTATATTGCTGGTATTAGGTTGCTGCTTCCTTCAAAGAAAAGAACATCTCCAGGCTGTATTTCACTACGTTCTATAGGTTCACCTAGTTTCCATAACTGTGAAGGCGATCCAGGGAGGACTATATTTTCTTTCTCTCTAAAAACATACTGAATAAACCCAGTGCTATTAAATCCTTCTTCTGGTGTATTCCCGCCCTGTTTAAAAGGTTTGCCTATTAAACTTTCTGCAAATAAAACTGTTTGAATTTCTGTCTCATTATTATAACCATAGGATGAGATTTTAACAGTTAACAGAATCAATAGGACTAACCCTATGACATTTAGTTTTTTAAATTGGTTCATTTTAAAATCCTCCTCTTCTTTACTAATTAATTATGATAGCTATCGACACCACAAGTACTAATATTAGTCTGTAGCGATTTATCCATGGTGACCATTTCAACATTTCTGTGCTTTCCACGAGGGATCGTTTAGTAATTTTAACAGACTTTGTATACTAAAAACAACGATTGAGAAAAATTCAGGGGGGCATTATCGCTGAAAATTTAGATATCGCTGTTATATATACTCCTGTTTACTTCTTTGACAAATGTACGCAAATTTCTACATGAGGCGTATGAGGAAACATATCCATACACTTCACTTTCCCTACCTTATAGCCACTAGCTTCTAATTCAGTAAGATCCCGTACCATTGTTTTAGGATTACACGACACATAAATGATTTTATCTGCATTAAAGCTTATGATATCCTTTAACGCTTGTGGATGAATTCCAGCCCTCGGAGGATCGATGATGATGATATCTGGTTTCTCCGTTAGCTTTCTTACTTCCTCTTTTACGTCTCCAACAATGAATGTGCAGTTATGTAATTGATTAAGGGTTGCATTTTCTCTAGCAGCTTTAACAGCATCCTCAACAATTTCAATTCCTATGACCTTTTCAGCATTTGGAGCCACGATTTGTCCTATGGTGCCTGTACCACAATACAAATCAAAAACAATCTGATTTTGTGCATTCCCCACAAAATCTCTTACAATAGAATACAGTTTTTCGGCACCTTGAGAGTTTGTTTGAAAAAAAGAGAAGGCAGATATTTTGAATTGTAAGCCCAATAGTCTTTCTATGATATAATCTCGACCAAATAAAATATGAGTCTCATCGCTTTGAACAACATCTGCTAAATTGTCATTGAATGTATGTAAAAAACCAACTATATTCCCCTGCAAATCCAATTTTAATAAGTCTTCAGTCAAATCCTTTAGGTCTACTTTGCTTTGAGTAGTTGTTACTAAGTTTATCATAATTTCCTCTGTAAACCTAGCTTTCCTTATAACTAGATGTCTCAAATATCCTTCATGTCTTCTGGAGTTGTAGTAAGACACATTCTTTTTGCTGAAGTACTCTAAAATGTGGGAAAGCAATTTCCTAAAATCCTCATCCATAATACGACAGGCATCCACTGTCACAATATCATAATGTCTGCCACGTTTATGCATTCCTAGGGTTAAAGGGCCTCCCTTTTCTTCATCGCCAAAGGAGAATTCCATTTTATTTCTATAATCAAAGGCTTCAGGGCTACCCTCTATTTCTAACCATTGATAATCTTTTATATTTACTTCATCGAAAAGTCTTTTCACTTGATTTTCTTTCAACTCCAGCTGCTTTTCATAAGCTATTGCCTGTTGAAAGCATCCACCACATTTCCCAAAATGCTGACAGGTTTCTTGATTTTCTAGTGGTGAGTCTTCTAGTATCTCAAGTATTTGTGCCTCTGCTTCTTTGTTTTTTATTTTTTTTACATAGGCCTTCACTACTTGTCCTGGTATACCATGTTTTACAGTTACCTTGTAATTTCCTACATGCCCATAGCCTTTCCCACCAAACTCACTGTCTTTTATTTTAAACTCTACAATTTCTTTTCTTTTCAATTTTGCCACTTTTTTCACTCCTATTATCAAAATGCTTTTAAACTATATTTACTAAGAGCGGAGTCATCCACGCTTAGCATCATATTCCCTTATAGAGACATTTTTTCATAGCTAGTAATTCTAGTTCTTATTAGTTTGTATCAAAAACCAAAAAATATAGTGACCTTGCCACAATGATTGGCCACTATATTATATCCTAAATAAACTTTTTAATCAAAACCTTTCTATTTTCTTGCCTTTAAGATATAAGCAGGAGCTAAAAATTCTTTTGTTTGTTCGAATTCCTTTACTAATGCCTCTGTCAATTCTACAAATCCATCTTTAAGGTGCTTATTTTCTAAATCGTTAGATGCTTTTATCAGAGTTTGTTTTCTCTTATCTAGAAATTTTGTAGCCATCTCTGCATTGATTTTTTCATCAAATTCTCTCCAATGAACGTCTTTGAACTCCACTATTTTTAGGGCTTCTTCCAAATCATTGGGATGAATTTCATTGAAAGAAGGCATTGCCTTTAAGATACTGATACTCTTAATAATTCTCAGTCTTTTTGACCAATAGGTATAATCCCCACTGTCAACAGCCCAAATTGGTATTTCTTCTGTTATCAATAATTGTCCATCTGTTTTAAGCACCCTATAAAATTCTTTTAGTGCTTTCATTACTCTTAAAGGAAATTGCTCTACAGAGGAAAGCGTATAATTACAAACAATTATATCTATAGAACTAGAAGCAATAAAATGCAAGTCGCTTAAATCCCCTTTTCTTAAGGTTAATTTACTAAAACTATCTTTAATGTCTCCTTCAATCTCATTAAAATGACTATCGTCAATATCAACGGAAATTAATTCTGTTCTCCAATTGTTTTCAACTACTTTATTGGCAATGAGCCTTGTAGTATTACCCCAACTGGTTCCCCCCTCCAAAACCTTCTTGCCGTGGAGATCAATTCCCTCCCAAAGAAATTTGTCAGCAGTGATAATCTTATACATAATATCCCTCCTTTGGTTTCTTCAATTAATACTTTTCATTGATGTAATTTTCTATTAAAGATTTTTTTATTCCTTCCTTAAATACGCCCTCTTCTTTTAATCGATCTAAAAGCCATTCGCTTCTAGAGTGTAAAATAACCTGTTCATGATCTTTAAAAATAATTTCAAATAGGTTTTCTCTTAAGTTAGAGGATGTTACCTTTATGTAGTAGGCTTCAACATCATAAAAATCTAATAGTTCAATAGCCCTTAAAGTGGATTGATCTTTCTTGTGATAGTAGTAGTTTACTTTGTCTAAGTATTCCTTATAAATGTCTGGATGCTTATCATACTTTTTGATTTCCTTCGATTTTAAGTAACAATATTTTGCCATCATATTATAAAATTGATAATTATATATGGCCTTATTAAAGTTATCAACTCGCTTAAATGGCTTTATGTTCATTCGTTGAATATAAGCGTAGCTTTCCTCAATATATTCTTTTTTACTAATATCACCCTTTTTAAATTGTTGTATTAAGCTTTGTCTTTGTTGAAAAAACTTATCAAATATGTTTTCGCCTGGAGTATATTTCATTTTAACACCCTCTATTATGTCTTATTCATCCTTGTTTGAGAAAACCCTATTGGTTATAACAAAGTCTTCCTTTGTAAGATTTATAGGATGACTTATTACAACTACATTGGATTGATAATTTTCTATCGATTATAAAGAAAGACTCCCTTCGAGGAGCCTTTATCTTTTCTTCAATTTAATTCTCTTACTTACCATAGAATATGATAAAAATAGCACCATCATTCCTATAAAATGAGTGTTTATTTCGTAGTTAATGGAGTATAAAGTAATTAATGCCAAGATACCTCCACACATGGTAATAGGTATTCCCATATAAACGCCTTCAAATTCCATAATATTATAGCGTGCCAATCGGTATGCTCCTGATACTGCGAAAATTACCATGATACCAATTCCTATAACACCAAAATCTACTAAAAGAAAACTCCAAATTAAAACAGCAGGTGCAACCCCAAAAGATATTAAATCACATAATGAGTCCAGTTCTTTCCCTAATTCACTCTCAACGTCTAATTTTCTTGCCAATTGTCCATCGAATCTGTCCATGAAGGCAGCTAGTAATATTAAAACTGCTGAAATGGTATAGGATTCGTTTATTATGCTAACTATTGCTAAGATTCCTAGAGTTAAGTTCAAAAAAGTAAACATATTTGGAATATGCGCTTTTACCTTCACTTTTTCTCACCTCAATTCTTATTAATTTTATAGCAAAAATAATATGAATATGTTTAAATTATATCAACTTCTATTATACTATTTTACTTCATTTTCTTTAAAATTCATAGTCTTATTTGGAAAAAAACATATAATTTAAAAGCAAGTGCACTTTATCAGTATAAGTGATATTACTTATTATGTCTATTATTTTTATCCTACACCCATTATTTCTTCATTATAATATATTGTATGAATATTACTTAAATTTTCTGAAAGATTTAAGTATTAATTGTTGAGTATTCCCCTCGAACGACAAGTTGATGAGATTATCTTTTTAAGATAAGCTACGCTTAACCTAGCGACCCTTCTTTACATGAAATTTTCTCCTGCTTCTTTTCAATCCTTGAGAATGTTGTTGACGCGCACCACATTATCACTAATCCAGTCATACTAACACTAAAGAAAGGGACTAATCCTGGAATGAAATAAAAGAGATGATACAGTAACGCCAAACTCAGCACCAATGTAATCATTGCCAAAGGATTAATGATTCCAATGACAGAAGCTACTTTAATATATTGGAAAAGTTTAAGATCATAATGCACATAAACGGGAAAAATAAAAAATAGAGTAATCAAATAAATAAACACCGTACAAAATAATCCAGCCAATAAAACAGTATGCATAGTTCCATCTACAGTTCCTAAAAATATATGATTAAAATAAATAATATACCCTACAACAGCAAAAATAAGGCCCAATACATTTACTTTTATAAATTCTTTTTTGTAGGTACTTATAAACGTTGGAAAAATAGGAATATTTGGTTCTTTCATCACCCATTTACTTAAAACAGCAAACATTGCTACTGTTGCTGGTAATAGACCAAATACGACTAACCCTGCAAGTGTTGCAAACATCCATAGAAGATTCACATAAGCTAAGCGCCAAATCCACTCACATGTTTGATAGAGTTTATTAGATATCTTGCTTACTTGCATTTTTCAACACTCCTTTTCATCTTATTTGATGCTCTCCTTCTAACTATTTAATAAGCTATTCTAATAAAACATCTCAATTTTGTATGATAAATACCCAAAAATCCTCTTTTTTCTAAAACCAAGATGTTTAAGAGCTATCTCTCCTCAAAAAAACAAAAGATGGATGTCCCATAAGCACTGCCCTTGTTAATCCTGCTTTATGAGCTGACTTTTTGCTGCTTGGTCATCCACCTTTTAAATTTAATTTTTACGGAATTCTTTTAAACCTTCATTAAGTTTTTTTGTTTGTACATAAACATCTTTATATAAGCGGAAGATTTCTTGATATTTTTCAACATTCTTTAAAATCGGACTAAATGTTTTTGCTTCAGTAGTGAATACCTTGGCACATTGTTGAAGGCTTTTATACCACTGGCAACCATAGGCTGCAAGCATTGCCGCTCCAACTGCTGGTCCTTGTTCACTAGAAAGCTTGATAATCGTTGCATTAAAGACATCTGCTTGAATTTGAAGCCAAGTGTCATTTTTTGCCCCACCACCGATTGAAATAATCGTATCAATCTTTTTACCACTCTCTCTGAAAATTTCAATCGATTCATTCAATGAAAATGTAATTCCTTCGATCACCGCACGGGCAAAGTCAATCCTTTTATGGGATGCTTGCATTCCGATAAAGCTAGCTCGAATTGTGGCATCAGCATAAGGGGTTCTTTCTCCTACTAAATAAGGGGTAAAAAGCAATCCATTTGCCCCAACAGGAACATCCTCCAATCCCTCTAGAAGCTTTTCGAATGCTTCTTCCTTTGCAAAGGTATCTTTAAACCAACTCAAACTGTAGCCAGCCGCTAAAGTAACGCCCATGGTATAAAAAGCTTTTTCTTCGCCATGATTAAAATAATGAACTTTTCCACTAAAATCACGATCATTTCTTTCTTCATATGAAAGAACAACACCTGACGTTCCGATACTACATAATGTTTTCCCTTCTGAAAGAATGCCGGAACCAATTGCACCACAAGCATTATCTGCTCCACCAGCAAAGACTTTTGTTGTAGAGGCTAACCCAGTTAACTTTGCAAAGTGTTCAGTGATTGTTCCTACGCATTCATGGGATGCTACTAACGGTGGGCAAAGCTTTGAGTCTATCCCTAAAAGCTCACAAAGCTCTTTGCTCCATTTTTTCTCACCAACATTTAACATTAATGTCCCAGCAGCATCTGAATATTCGCTATCAATCTGCCCGGTCATTGCATATCGCAAATAATCCTTCGGCAGCATAAATACAGCAGCCTTTTCAAGAACCTCAGGTTCATACTTCTTAAGCCATAAAAGCTTCGGTAACGTAAACCCTTCTAAAGCAAGATTTTTTGTTATTTGCAAGAGTCGCTCTTCACCGACAACATCGTAAATTTGTTGACACTGCTCTGTTGTTCTAGTATCATTCCAAAGCATTGCGTTTCGCAACACACTATTTTCTTTATCTAATAGCACAAGACCATGCATTTGACCTGAAAAGCTAATTCCTTCGATATTAGCTTTATCTGCATCAAATTGATCCACTAATTCCTTCAAAGCCGCAGTTGTCTTTTCTACCCATTCCTTGGGATCTTGCTCACTATATCCAGATTTCTCTTGAATTAAAGGATATACCTTTGAGACCTTATGACATACCTTTCCTTCTTGATTCATCAATAATACTTTTACAGCACTTGTACCGAGGTCTACACCAATCACATATTTCATAAATGATTCCCCTTTTTATAAGACTTGTTCATTTTAACAATAAAATAGATTCTTTAACTTTTTAAAAATTACCTATTTGTATTAGGATTAAGCATTAACACTTATAGGCACGTGCTTTTAAGTTTCAATATACTAAGGGCTACATTTGCAGTCCTTGTCTACGTCTTTTAGACAAGGGCGAAACCGTAGACCGTGGATATTAAAATTTAAATCTAAAGACGTATCTCTATAAGTATGCTTCCAGTAAATATTTATTTATAATCCCTTTTAATTTTTCTTGTCTACCTGATTTATTTTCAATCTCACCAAGCTGCAATGCATATTTCTCTAGCTCATGAAAATTTGCCCTTCCTTCGACCACCTCAAGACCAATTCCTTCTTTAAAGCTATTATAACGTTCATCAACAAAGTTATCTAGCACTTTATCTTCTATTAAACGTTGAGCAACCTTAGTTCCGATTGCAAATGCATCCATACCTGCAATGTGTGCATGGAATAAATCTTCTGGATCAAATGAACCTCTTCTTACTTTTGCATCAAAATTAAGTCCACCTGTTCCAAACCCTTCATTTTTCAAGATCTCATACATTGCTAATGTAGTAGAATATAAATCAGTAGGGAACTCATCAGTATCCCAGCCTAATAACGTATCCCCTTGATTAGCATCTACTGAACCCAACATTCCGTTAATACGAGCTACATGCAACTCATGTTCAAAGGTATGACCGGCTAAAGTAGCATGATTTGCTTCAATATTGAATTTGAAGCAATCTGCTAAATCATAGGATTGTAAAAATGTCAAACCAGTTGCTACATCAAAGTCATATTGATGTTTAGTTGGCTCCTTTGGTTTTGGTTCAATTAAGAATTGAGCATCCGAACCAATTTCTTTTGCATAATCTTTAGCCATATGATAAAAACGTCCTAGGTTATCAAGCTCAAGCTTCATGTTTGTATTTAGAAGTGTCTCATAGCCTTCACGACCACCCCAAAATACATAGTTTTCTGCACCAAGCTCTTTACCAATTTCCAAGCCCTTTTTAACTTTTGCAGCTGCATATGCATATACATCAGCATTTGGCGAAGTAGCTGCACCATGCAACCATCGTGAATGAGAAAACATATTTGCTGTATTCCATAACAATTTTGTTTTACTTGTCTTCATATATTCTTTAATCATTGCAACAATTGCATCTAAATTCTCATAGGTTTCTTTAAGATTGTTTCCTTCTGGAGCAATATCCACATCGTGGAAGCAGAAAAAAGGAACATTTAATTTTTCAAACAATTCAAATGCTGCTTCAACTCTGGCTTTAGCTAAATCCATCCCAATATACTTATCCCAAGGACGAATCATTGTTCCTTCTCCAAAAGGATCTCCACCGTCTGCAACAAATGTGTGCCAGTATGCTATAGAGAAACGCATGAATTCTTCCATTCTTTTACCATCAATCATTTCTTCTGGATTATAATATTTAAAAGCAAAGGGATTTGTTGAATTAGGGCCCTCGAATGTTACTTTGTTAATGTTTTTAAAATAGCTCATTATAAACGCCTCCAATTTTGATAACTAATTTATAGATTTGTAAAACTTATTGCGTCCTGTGAAAGTGACTGCCACCAAATCAAAGATTTGGGCCATCTACTTTTTCCTCTTATTCTCTTTCTTCTTTATAAATGAAGTAATCAAAATCGGCATATTGATTTCCTCCTGAAGTATCCTGACACTGCATACCTACAAATGCCCCAGTAAAGAATCCGCCTCCTTGAATATAGTCATCTGAAAGCTTGTAGGAATAAAATATTACAGGAATTGTTGTCCAGTTGTTACCATCAAAAGAGTATGCATACCGATAAGTACTTGTATTCACTTCAACACGAAGATACACATAGTCAACATAGTCTGGTATAACAACCTCTTTTCCTATGAGAGGTTGATTAAATATAAAGTTATCACAGGTCATGAGTTCAAGGATTCTTCCTTTATCTTCATGCCATGTAATTTGAAGTGATGTCCAGTTCTGTGTATTATAATAATTTACTAACCCTGCCGATTGCTGAAAGGACTCTGGATTAAAGGCAACTTTTGTCTCCGCACTAAAGTTAAAATGCTGCCATCGCCTTGCTACAAAAGCTTGTGTGAATTTTGATGTAAGAGATTCCTTTCCATATAATCGCAAATGACCAGGATTATCTTTTAATGCAAGGATATTCTCACCTAATGGGATACGTAATGTTTGGAAATGAGGATTTAAAATTCCAGTATCAAAATCATCTTTCTCCTCATAATCCCTCCCCCATTTCACCTCTCCGATATTGGGTCCTTCAATTTTAAGAGATGGTTGATTACCGCCCACTACATAAGGCCAATCATTTCTCCATTCCATTCTTTGAATTGCAGTTTCTCTTCCAAGTGGACAGTATCCCCGATGATCCAATAAAGGCTGACCTTCCTTCGGCAATGGCCGTCCAGTTAAATGCACTAAGAACCATTCATCTGTATGGGTTTTTACAATAGAAGCATGCCCAGACTTTTGAAGCGGGTTGCGAGGGTAAGCCCATGAAGTCAACAAAGGATTTTCAGGATGTACTTCATATGGCCCCCACAGCTCTTTAGAACGAGCAATCGTAGCCGCATGATCATATTTTGTGCCACCTTCTGCTGTTAAAATGTAATAATACCCGTTCATTTTATATAAATGAGGCGCTTCTGTAAGCTTTAAATCAGTTCCTTTGAAAATGATATCTTTTTTTCCAATAAGTCTCTGTTTTTCAACGTTATACTCTTGAAGTACGATTCCATAAAAATTGTGATTACCAACACGGTGATCCCAGAACATGTTTACTAAGTATTTTCTTCCGTCTTCATCATGAAATAAGGATGGATCAAATCCGGAACTGTTTAAATAAATGGGATCAGACCATTCACCATCAATGGATTCACAGTTAACTAGATAATTATGACAATCTTTCCACTGGCCTTCTACAACCTTTACATCTGTATAAATCAACCAGTACTTCCCATCGCTATAGGAGAGTTGAGGTGCCCAGATCCCACCAGAATCAGGGTTACCCATCATATTTAATTGACTGATTCTATTTAAAGGTCTCGCAGCTAAATGCCAATTTTTCAAATCTTTTGAATGATAAATCCCAACTCCAGGGAACCATTCAAAAGTTGAAACTGCAATATAATAATCTTCTCCTACACGACAAATGCTTGGATCAGGATGAAACCCTGTTAAAATTGGATTTTGAATCGTTGCCATTTATATCCCCCTCTAGACACAGCATTCTTTTTGTTATAAGCTTTTTATCAAACTACTCATAATTTGATATTGTTTTATTGTTTATCCTTTTATCGCCCCAGATGTTATCCCTTCAACAATCCGATTGCTTAAGATTAAAAATGTCAATAAAATTGGTAAAATACTTATCATAAGAGTTGCTCCAATTGCTCCCCAGTCAGTCATATATTGTCCTATAAAATTCTGGATTCCAACAGTTAATGTTTTATATTTATCTGAACTAATAAATGTATTAACAAAAACAAATTCATTCCAATTATAGATCATGTTAATAATAGCAGTCGTTGCCATGACAGGTGCAGTCATTGGCAGGATGATTTGAAAAAACATGCGATGGATCGAACATCCATCCATAATAGCTGCTTCTTCGATCTCACGTGGCAAGGTATAATAAAATCCAAGTAATATCATAATCGTAATTGGGAGGTTAAAAGCAGTATACGTTAAGATGATTGATAAAGGATTATCCATTAGATTCACTTTTAAAAAGAAACTAAATAACGGAATTAATGTAGAGTGTACAGGAATCATTAATCCTACCATAAATAATCCTAGGGCAAGATTTCTATATTTCCATTGCATACGTGTAATGGCAAATGTCACAAAGCTTGCCAACAAAACTGTTATGACAACTGCAACTACTGTAATCCATACACTGTTTAAAAAGTAAACACCAATATTTCCCTCGGTCCAAACCTTTACATAATTTTCCCACTTAGGATTTGTTGGAAAAGATAGTGGAGCTGTGTTAAAAACTTCTTGGTTATTTTTTAATGAGAAAAATAACAACCAAACCAAAGGAAAAATTTGAATAACTGCCAGCAAAATCAATATTGTATAAAGAATTCCATAAGCTAAACGCTGCCATAATGGATGTTGAAAAACTTTTAGTATTGGTTTGTCAGTGGTTAACGTCGTATTTCGATTTTCTATTACTCTTTTCATTATTTCTCCTCCTTTTTAGTATTGTATTTCTTCCTTCGAAGCAGTCAGCTTTCGAATAAGCCAAGTAATAACCAAGCAAATTAATAACAAGAAGAAACCAATCGCACTTCCGTACCCGAAATCAAAAGAACGGAATGCTTGCTTGTACATATAGGATGCCATCACTTCACTGGCTCCGTTAGGACCTCCATTCGTCATTACATAAATTAGATCAAAGTATTTAAGTGAACCTACTACAGCTAAAACGATTGTTACTTTAATGACATTAGAAATTAACGGTATTTTAATTTTATAAGCAATTTGCCACGGCGTCGCTCCATCTATTCTAGCAGCTTCAATGAGTGATTCAGGTATATTCTTTAATGCTGCATAATAAATCAAAATATAAAAACCTGCATACTGCCATAAAATAGCGATAAATATCGCAAATAGAACTATATTTGGATCTGCTAACCATAATGGAATATCCTCGACTCCTAGAAAAGTAAGTAGGCTATTGATCACACCATTAGTAGGGTGATAGATTCTTAGCCAAAGCTGGGCAATGGCTACCGAAGAAAGCAGCATAGGAATTAAATAAATTTTTCTTAACACATTTGCTCCTTTAATTTTTCCTGCAAGAATTAACGCAACTAATAAATAGGCAGCTAAACTAATTACAGAAAATAAAGCAAGTAAAAATGAATGATATACACTTTGCCAAAACATAGAATCCGATAATAGTCTAGTGTAATTTGCTAAACCAACGAATTCCATCTCCCCTATTCCATCCCATTTCATTAAGCCGTAATAGCCTGTCATGACAATGGGACTGTACACTAAAGTCAAAATTATTAATAGTGCTGGAAGTACATACAATGCAATAACCTTTTTATCGGACATGACTTTATCCATTACATTTTGTCTCCCTTCTTATAGTGATCATGAAAAAACTCATATTTGCGCAATATTCTTTATATTATAGTGAAATCGAAGGAATAAATTCTGTAACCAGATGAAAAAACAAAAGCGCTACCTGCTACAAGCACCGGGAGGCCAGCAAGAAATGGTCTGTTCTTTTATAAGCTTACCTTTTAAGAAAGGACATATCGAAATTTCAAGATATGTCCTTTTCTTATCATTATTCATTCAACTACTAATTTCCTTCTGCTGCAAGGGCTTCTTCATGCTTTTTAGCATAATCTTCTGGCGAAACCTGCTTTCCAAAAAGCGATTGAATCATATTTAAATGTGTTTCTGCTACAGCAGCTCTCATTTGTACGTCTGCAAATAGAGTAATGTTACTTGCTTTCCCTAAATCGTTCAAAACATCAATATATAGTTGAGGTAATTCTAGCACTGACGTATCGACTGTTGTTGCTGGCGTCACGCCGGCTCTAGCAACAGCTTGATCACCCCATCTTTCAACAAAGAATTTTACGAATTGTTTTGCTTCTTCTTTCACTGGTGAATTTTCAGCAACAAACAACCCAACACCGGGTCCTCCTACCCAACTGTCAATATCTCCTTTACCACCGTCAACTGTTGGGAATTTAAAGTAGCCAACATTATCTCTAAATTCTTGTGGTATTTCGTCGTTCGTTGTAAAGTTAGGCAATTCCCAAGAACCCATTAAATACATTGCTGCTTGCTCATTAAGAAACTCAGACTTCCCTTCATCATTAGATAAACCATTGTATCCTCTAACAAAAGCATTCATATCAACTAAATTCTGAACCTCTTCAGCGGCCTTAACCAGACTCTCATCTTCAAAAGTACCTGTTCGATTTATTGCATTTGTTAGTACTTCTGGTCCGCCAAGTCGATCTGCAAGATACATATACCATAATGAGCCCGTCCACCGGTCTTTATTACCAAGTGCAATTGGCGCAACCTTATTGTCTACAAGTGTTTGTACTACATGCTTAAACGCTTCGAAATCTGTGGGAACTTCAAGATTATATTCAGCAAAGATTGCTTTATTATAATAAAGAGGTACTATGTTTAATTCAAGCGGAAATGCATACGTTTTCCCGTCAACCGCATAGGCTTCTGTTGTACCAGCAACAAATAATTCTTTTACTCCGCCGTGTAAAATATCATCCAGTGGGGTGAAGCGATTTCCTTTTACATAAGGCTCCATAAAACCAGCAGGCCATGTCATCCCTACATCAGGCAGTTCATTTGAAGCCGAAATAATTTGTAATTTATTTTTGTACTGTTCATTTTCTAAAACTTCCTGTACAATTCTTACATGTGGGTTTGCATCTTGATATTCTTCGATAATTTCATTAACAATCATATTTTGTTGCCTCGAACTTCCCGCTGGCCACAAATGCATGAAGTTAATCGTTACGATTTCAGCATCATCCGCTTGCTCATTTCCACTGCTAGCGGTGTTAGGACTAGAGCATCCAGTTACTACAAGTAAAAAGACCATAGTAAGTGCAAAGATTAGCGAATACTTTTTCCTTATCATTTGAAAAATCCCCCTCACTTTTAAGAAATATTTATTACAAGTATTAGTCTATCATCTCCTTCTAAAGGGAACAAGGTAACAGTGATTAGGGAAAATACCACTTTTATTGGATTTGATTATCACTATTTGATTTTCTAAATCGACTAGGTGTCATTTTCTCGAATTCTTTAAATAATTTAATAAAATATTTTGCAGTCTGATAGCCAACATCATGAGCAATTTCATCTACAGTTAAATTCGTTGACATCAACAGTTTTTTTGCGTTTTCTAATCTGCGTCTCGTCACATATTCACTAAATGTTAAGTTTGTCTGTTCTTTAAATAGGACACTTAAATAGCTAGAATTCAAATGTACATGATTAGCTACATCCCTTAAACTTAACTGGCCTTTAATATTTTCATCTACGAAACGAAGTGCTTCTTTTATAGGGGATTGCGTTCGATAATTTTCGCTTCTAACGTTTAATAACTTATCATCCACCAACTTCTCTATCATGCCCACTCTCTCTTGGTTTGCCTCTACTTCCATTGCTTTTTCCACAGATTCGATCAATTTACGCTTATTTATTGGTTTAAGTAAATAGTTGACTACACCTAAGCGAATGGCCTGTTGTGCATAATCAAATTCTGGAAACCCTGATAAAATGATGACAACCAATTTTTGCTCCTTCATATTTAACTTCTCTAGCATTTTTAGTCCAGAAATTTCGGGCATACAAATATCCGTGATTAAGAGATGAACCCTTTGTCGCTCTAGAACATGAATTGCTTCTTTTGCACTTTCTGCACATATAATCTCATACTTTCCTTCCGACCATATTCCAAGTGTTTTCTTCAAACCTTGTCTCGTCTTTGGTTCATCATCAACAATCAAAATCGTTTTAGAATGCATCATAAAATTCCTCCTTTATAAGGGATTTCAAAAGTTACACAGGTTCCTTTGTTTACTTCACTTTCTATGGAAAGTCCACGCTCTCTATCATTCTTATAATAAAGCTGTAACCTTTTATGAACATTGGCCATCGCCATCCCTTTCCCTTTAACAGATGACACGATTCCAAATTTTAGTGACTGGATGATTGAATAAAGCGTATTTTCCTCTATCCCGGGGCCATCATCTATTACTTTAATCACCAGCTTAGAAGAAGATTTTACTTCTTCAACAATGACCGATATAGTTCCTTGCCCATTCTTATTTCCTACACCATGTAGTACTGCATTCTCCACAAGTGGTTGTATCAATAATTTTGGAATTTTTACTTCACAATCAGGTGGTGACGAAACATACCATGTTAATCGATCTCCAAATCTCATTTTCATAACATGTAGGTATCGTTCCACATGCTCGAGTTCCTCTTTTACTAATACCCATTCATCCTCTACTTTAGGATTACTTATTGTATAACGAAACAAGTCAGACATAGCAACAACAATCTCTGCCAGTTCTTCTTCTCCTTTTTCCTCTAAAGACCAGTACAATGCTTCTAATGTGTTAAATAAAAAATGTGGGTTGATTTGTGCTTGTAATGCTTTTAACTCCGCTTGACTAAGACACAGTTCCTTCTCATACACTACTCCGATTAAATGATTTGTATTTTCAACCAACTGATTGTAGGTTTTGTTTAATTCTACAATTTCAACAGTAGATGCACTCTCTGAAATTGGTTTTAATCCTCCTAGTTTAGCAACCTTCATCGTTTTAATTAAATTTAAAATGGGTCGAGTAATCATTATTGAAAGAATAAAAGAAAAAAAGAAAAAAATCGCAAAACCAGCAATTCCCGAAAATATAATAGCAGCACGAAGAACAGAAAGGCCATTCATTAAAGTGCTAACTGGAGTTAAAATCACAGCCGTCCATCCCGTTAAACCCGATTTCTCTTTCGCCACAATATAATCTTCTTCATTTATTTCTACAACTTTTTGATTTTGGGTGACAATTTCTTCAATATCTCCATAGTAATTGGAAAAAACGGGAGAATTTCTTTGATCAACAATAATCATGTATTCATTATCTTTAGTTGTTTTAGATTCATCTTTTAAACGGAAATAATCTGCATCTATGCGAGTTAGTAAATAGCCTCCATTAGAAAACCAGCGATCTATTAAACTTACTTGCCGAATACCCAAATATAGACTTGGGTCCTTTGGATCTTCTCCAATCCATACTAACTTTCCTTTTGCATCCTTTGCTTGTTTTATCCACTTTTCATCAACTCGACTAGGTAAAACCATGCCATTTAACGGGAAAATCCTTGTGTGATCTTTTAAATAAAGTTCAAAAGAATGAATGCCATCTGAATAAGCTTGATAACTATTTACCACTTGCATAAGGGATTGCCGCTGATCAAAACCTACAGGTCTACCCTCAACTTCGTCTAGTAGTAATTGTTGCACATAAGAATCTGTTATTACTTGTTTCGAAATCATATCGATTTGCCGATAAAGCGTGTCTAACCTTTCACTGACTTGTACCGTTGTCCCTTGTATTTGTACTTCAGCATTATCTTTTAACAAATTTGACACAATATTAAAGGTGCTGATACTAACAAAAAATAATACCAAAACCATAACGATCAAAAAAACCACTAATATCTGATTACGTAATGTATTGAATTTATTTAACCTAGAAATCAAAATAAATCAACCTTTCATAAATGAAGTTATTACTAAATAAAATTAGATAGCTGAATATCTCTTTATTTAAGAAAACGTTTTCAATAATAAGATAATAAATTTGCTGATGCCTACAAAAATGGTGAAAGTGATTATTAAAGTAGATAAGAAGCCAATTGATGTAGCAAGTCTCTGCAGCTATTAGAAAATGAATAAAGTACTATGTTTCCCTTGAGAAAGGAAATCTTAGGCCAACAGAATATAGAACAAATAAGATTAGAAAAAGAAAATGAAAAGCTTAAATAAAAAATTAGTATACTTAAAAATGTTATTGCATCTTTAGCAGAAACACCAAACAAAATGAGACTTTATTTAGAAGGAAGTTTTTTCCCACTGGATTGTAGCCGAATTTATTTCGAGGGTATAGTGCTTGACCTTTTACTTAGATAAGCAGAAGTCTTAGCAATACCCTGAAGAATAAAGTATTTATTTAAAAACACAGTTCTGAGTTTTGTGTTAAAAACAGATATTTACTATTTACATAATCCTTCGTAGGTATATTTAAAACAATTATAACTTTTGCCCTAAAAACTGGTCAACCTTTTTTAATATTTTATTTTTCATCTTCTATAATTACCATTAAATCAACGCTCATATAGGGCCTTTTTCCACTTTATTGATTAACTACTTGAATATGAATATTAACTTAATGATTTCATAAATTTAAGTATTATATGAAAATATTTACTATCATAGAGCTAGCAACATTGACGATAATAAAAGTATTATGGTACAATTTAGTATGCTACGATGTAAATATTCCCTTTGTGGAAGTCTTAGTGATATACCGACGGGGAAATTTGTTGAGGTTATTGAGTATTTATATTTTTACATAAAAAAACTTATTAGGAGGAATACAATATGCCATTAGTAACCAGCAAAGAACTTTTTTCTAGAGCCTATGATGGGAATTTTGCCATTGGTGCCTTCAACGTAAACAACATGGAGATCATTCAAGGTATTGTTGATGCCGCTAAGGAAGAAAAAGCACCTCTCATTCTACAGGTTTCCGCAGGAGCTAGAAAATACGCTAATCCAACTTATTTGAAAAAATTGGTTGAGGCCGCTGTAGAGGATTCAGGTTTGCCTATCGTTTTACATTTAGATCATGGCGAAAGCTATGATATCTGCAAACAATGTATTGATGATGGCTTTACTTCAGTTATGATTGACGCTTCTCATCATCCCTTTGAAGAAAACATAGCCATCACTAAAAAAGTTGTTG
Source organism: Anaerovirgula multivorans (assembly GCF_900188145.1). Taxonomy (GTDB): domain Bacteria; phylum Bacillota; class Clostridia; order Peptostreptococcales; family Natronincolaceae; genus Anaerovirgula; species Anaerovirgula multivorans. The sequence goes on from NZ_FZOJ01000019.1 coordinate 45,800, forward strand.
AGTATGCCCATAGTAAGGGGGTTGTAGTAGAAGCAGAATTAGGTAGATTAGCAGGCATTGAAGATGACGTAAATGTAAGTGAAAAGGATGCTGCCTACACAAATCCTGAGCAAGCAGCTGAGTTTGTAAAGAAAACTGGCGTAGATTCCTTAGCTATTGCCATTGGTACCAGCCATGGTGCTTATAAGTTTAAGGGAGAGCCTCAATTAGATTTTGAAAGACTCCAGAAAATTGCAAAGCTTATGCCTGGTTATCCACTAGTTCTACATGGTGCTTCTACTGTATTACCAGAGTTTGTAGAGCTTTGTAATAAATTTGGTGGAGATATACCAGGAGCCCAAGGAGTACCTGAAGAAATGCTTAGAAAAGCCGCCTCATTAGGGGTATGTAAAATAAATATTGATACTGATCTTCGTTTAGCCTTAACTGCTGCTATTAGAAAGAGTCTTTCAGAAAATCCTGGTAACTTTGACCCAAGAAAATATTTAGGTGAAGGAAGAACTGCCATAAAAGAGATGGTACGTCATAAAATTGTAAATGTATTAGGATGTAACAATTTCCTTTAGAAAAAAAGCGACTATTAGTCGCTTTTTTGTAACCAAGTAGGAAATTATAAATTTTTCTATAGTAATTTCATTAGCTGAAAATCTAAGAAATCACAGGAAACTAAATGATAAGTTATACCATGGTGCTCTCCTTGTAATCCCCCATTATAGGCGTCTTCTCCATGGAGGTGCCCATAAACCACCATCTCAACATCATAATTCTTTAAAACTTCTGTAAACAAAGAATCTTCCAGCATATCATTTGTTGGAGGATAATGTAGCATTACAATAATTTTGTTAAACTTTGATTTCCCAGCTTGATCTAAAGATATTTTTAATCGCTGAACTTCTCTATAATATATCTTTTTATCCTGTTGGGTAAATTTTTTATTATTTGGGCAAATCCAACCTCTAGTACCGCATATTGCATAATCCTCATAGGTGAAAAAGTTGTTTTGTAAAAAATCCATATTAGAGAAGGCACTATTTAGCTTTGAAATCGAACTCCACCAATAGTCATGATTACCCTTCAATAGTATTTTATGCCCCGGCAGTTTTTCAATCCATTCCAAATCAGAGCTTGCCTCTTGAATATTCATTCCCCATGAAATATCCCCTGGAATCAGAACAGTATCATTTTCGCCTACTTTATTGTACCAATCTTCTTGAATTTTTTCATCATGTTTTATCCAATGACAACCAAATATATCCATGGGCTTATTAACATTGTTACTTAAATGCAAATCTCCAATTGCGTATAAAGCCATTTTATCACCTATCTTTTAAGATGCTTACAAGTATTAATCATATACTTCATGCTTTTCTATTAATTTATCTATTTCTCTATCTAGGAGCTTTAGTTCTAGCATTTCCCCTTTTTCCCATAGTCTATAAAATCTTTCCTGAAACTCATTAGCCTCCCTGGTTCTTCCAGATATGTACAAGGACTGAATGCTTTGTAGTATACTGGACACAGTATTAGATCGGACCTCAAAGAATTTTTGAGCTTGCCTAATTTCATGTCTGATTTCTGACATCTCTTGATCCAATTTAAAGGCAGCATCAGCAGCTTTTTTCAATCGTTCATTAATATGTGGTGGGATTTGCTGTTTATATTTATATTTTAAAGAGTGTTCGATGATCGCCCAAAAATTCATGGCTAATGTTCTAATTTGTATTTCTGCTAATATATTTTTAGGTCCTAACGCCGTATGTATCGGGTATTTAATCACAACATGATAACTTCTATAACCACTATCTTTATAATTATTTATGTAGTCCTTTTCCAATACAACCTCAAGATCTTCACCATCTCTATCTCTAATATAATCTACTACAGTATAGATGTCCTCCACAAATTGGCACATAATTCTTATACCTGCTATATCTTCTATCTTATCAGGTATTTCTTCATGACTCACATCTAGCTTTCTTGCTTTCTCTATAATACTAGAGACTTTCTTAACTCTCCCAGTTACAAATTCAATAGGAGAGTACTCACCAATAGTTCGAAGTTCATTTCGAATGCTTTTAAATTTTACTTTTAGTTCTTCAACTGCGTGTTCATAAGGAATCAAAATTTTTTTCCATTCCGTATTTTCCACATTCATCACCCCACTAACTTCTTGAAAAATCTATTGCTAAAATTGAAGTACAACTGCACCTTCTATATTATATCACTATTTTACCAATTTTTTAATTTATAATTATAAAATGAGACTTAATTTAGGGCGCGTCTTGTTCCCACTAAAAGGATAAATCTTCTAGATTCAGTAATAATGTAGTTTATCCTTTTAGCTAATCTTTATACTTTTTGCTTTGATTTTTTAGAAATACGCGGAATACTTTAGATGAATTTTTTTAAAAAATACTCTGTGATGTTAAAAACTTGGATAGTTTATACATTGCAATCTATATGATTATATTTATCATATAGGGGTAACATATCTAATAGATATGTTCTATCATTAACAGGTTTGTTATAGAAATGATCAATGATAAAAGGAGGATTATTTATGCCAGACAGAAAGATATCTATTGAATATTGTACAGGATGAGGCTACTTACCTAAAGCCTTGGATATGGCTGAAAAAATATTAAGTAAATATAAAAATGAGGTTACCGCACTAACACTAAGCCCCTCTTCCGGTGGAGTGTTTGAAGTAACCTCAAATAATCAATTGATTTTTTCAAAAAAACAAGAAGGTCGTTTTCCTGAATTTAATGAACTAGATGCAAAAATATAGAGGTTAGCCTCTATATTTTTATGCTTTATTCCAATATCTGCAGCATATATTTCTTTAGGTAATCTGGCAGTTCTTCTTGTATACCATGAATGGTAAAAATAAAGTTGATGTTATACTTTTGTTCAAGTGCATCAAGCCTTTTAAAGAAACCCTCTAGTTCCTCAGTTTTCTTTCCAGCTATTTTTAACAATCCATCAACATATAGTCCCTCAACATCATAGTTTGAAGCTATGACTCCACAGACGAATCCATAAAATGCTTCCTCATTGGTAATTTGATAATCTTTAATTCCCATAAATCTAATTTTATAATCTATCTGAAACATATGGCTATTATCTACATCAACAAAGACTAGATGCCCTTTAGTTTTCTTTACAGCTTCATTGGCTTCATGAATCAAAGTTTTTGTTTTGCCACTTCCTTTTTTTCCAAGAATTATTTTTATCATCGTTAATATCCCCCTTACTTTAATTCATTAATATTTTTTACTCCTATATAAAATATTCTATAAATTCAGACATTTTCCTGCACGATTTTAAAAATTTCGCAGAAAAACTTTGTTATTGAAGACGATTGAAAAATCTTCATATTCTTAGATAAAGAAAGCTCAGCATCTTTGCGCATATTCAAATACGCAAGATACGCAAGAATGCTGTATTTTACAAATATAAACAAGATGGAGCTTTTTCAATGCCTGAGAACTATCTTCAGACATTTCTGCTGCAGTGTAGAGCTTTTCCTCCTAAATAATAGGCTTTCTTTCCCTGGTAATTATTACTCGCTCTCATCTTTTCATGAATTTCATCTCTGATTTTCCACCAGCTCATATTCCAATTAACAAATAAACTATTTTCCTCTGGAGCTCTTCCTATTAATCTTTGCACTACAATACTAGGGTCTAAATATTCTAAAAAGGTTATCACTCTATCTTTATATTCCTCAGCAGAAATCAGTTGAAGTTCCCCTTTTTCGTACATTTCTCCCATAACGGTGTCTTTTACTATGTAAAGAGCGTGCAGCTTCACCTGTTGTACTTTTAAAGCTGAAAGTATTTTAGCGTTTTCAATGACATCCTCTTCGTTGTCCCACGGCAAATTTAATATTAAATGGGTACATATTTCAAATTCATATTTTTTTATTTGAAGTACAGCATCAATAAATTCGGCTAAGCTATGTCCTCTGTTGATTTTTTTTAAGGTATGATAATTAACGGTTTGCAGTCCTAGTTCTATAGATATTTCTACAGAGTACTTCAATTGTATTTCTTTTAAAAATGCTAAATAGTCTTCTGTTATACAGTCAGGTCTTGTGGAAATAGCAATCTCTACGATATCTTCAACCAGTGCCTCTTGTATATATACCTTAAAATCCTCTAAAGGTAAGTAGGTATTAGTAAAGTTTTGAAAATAAGCAATAAACTTATTAGCCTTATACTTTCTCTTTACTAGTATCATATTTTCTTCTAACTGCTTGCTTATACTGTAATGATTTGGCAAGTTTTCAAAGCCTGTTCCAACCTCTGCACAAAATATACAGCCTCCTTCTCCCAGCTTCCCATCCCTATTAGGACAAGTTACCGGAAGATTAATAGGGAGTTTATAAACCTTTTCTCCATATTTTTCTCTAAGATAATCGGAGTAAGTGTTATATATCAATACTTCCTTTTCCATGAATATCCTTCCTTCTTCTAGTTTTTTCAAGAGCTTTATAATTTCTAATGTGATTATATCATTTTTACTTGATAGTTTGACCAATATTCTTAAATTTAGAAATGTGTTAGTATAAAATTTTCAAAAACTTCAAAAAACATATTGTTTTTTTCTAAAAAATAATATATAATAGTTTTCATAAAATTTAATACATTTAATACTTAATTATTGAGCAATGGCGTTCACATTAATGGGATAGTAAGCATCCCTTTAAGGTGGGCGCTTTTTTGTTTGTCAAAGGAGGTGAAGTAAATGAGTGATCTGATTAAAATTGAAATTATCACTAGACAAAAAAAGTTTGAAGAACTAAAAGAGGCACTCAATAGTATTGGAGTATCAGGCATGACAGTGACGCAAGTATTAGGGTGTGGTCTTCAAAAAGGAAAGACAGAAATATATCGTGGTGCTGAATACAGCATCGATCTTTTACCTAAGGTTAAAATAGAAATCATCGTATCTGAAGAATCTGCAGATGACATTGTTTCTATTACAAGAAGGATATGTTCCACTGGAAATATAGGAGATGGCAAGATATTCATATCACCAATTCACAGGGTGATTCGTATTCGTACTGGTGAAGAAGGAACAGATGCATTATAGATTTTACAAGGGAGGTTTTAATATGGAAATCAATGAATTCATTACGGCTATTGACACCATTTGGGTATTGGTGGCTTCTGCTTTAGTATTTTTTATGCAAGCTGGTTTTGCGATGGTGGAGACTGGTTTCACTAGATCAAAAAATGCCGGAAATATAATTATGAAAAATTTAATGGATTTTTGTATTGGCTCTTTAGTTTATTGGGTTATAGGCTTTAGTATTATGTTTGGAATTAGTAATAGTGGTATTATCGGAGATATCAGTTTTTTATCCGCAGCAACCTTTGAGCATTTAGATTTAACAATTCCTAAGGAAGCATTTCTTATTTTCCAAACAGTCTTTTGTGCAACTGCTGCTACTATCGTTTCTGGTGCAATGGCTGAAAGAACAAAGTTTAATGCTTATTTAGTTTATAGCTTTTTTATCAGTTTAATTATTTATCCTGTAGTAGGTCATTGGATTTGGGGTGGTGGCTGGTTAAGCGAATTAGGTTTTATGGACTTTGCAGGTTCAACAGTTGTACACTCTGTAGGAGGTTGGTCTGCTTTAATGGGTGCTTGGATTATCGGTCCTCGTATTGGTAAATATTCAAAAGATGGAAAGCCTACAGCAATTCCTGGGCATAGCTTAGTATTAGGTGCATTAGGTGTATTTATTCTTTGGCTAGGATGGTTTGGTTTTAATCCTGGCTCTACCTTATCTGGAATGGATTCCGTCGGTATTTCTCATATCTTTGTAACAACTAACCTTGCAGCAGCAGCCTCTACCTTTGTTACAATGGCCATTACTTGGATACGATATGGTAAGCCAGATGTTAGTATGACGTTAAATGGTTCTTTAGCTGGATTGGTTGGTATAACCGCTGGAACAGATGTGGTTAGTCCAGTGGGTGCAGTAGCAATAGGTATCATTGCAGGAATTGTAGTAATATATGGCATAGAATTTATCGATAGGGTATTGAAAATAGATGATCCTGTAGGCGCCATCGGAGTACATGGTCTTTGTGGAGCTGTTGGTACGATTGCTGTTGGTGTCTTTGCTGTAGATGGAGGTTTGCTCTATGGAGGTGGTTTAGACTTATTGTTGGTTCAAGCATTAGGCGTGTTTGTAGTAGCCTTATGGACTCTCACTACCACCTTTGTAGTATTTAAATCCATTGACAAAACCATTGGTCTTCGTGTTCCACAAGAGGAAGAATTAAAAGGCTTAGACATTGAAGAGCATGGTATTGAAAGCTACGCTGATTTTCAGATCAAGGGTGTTACTGCAACAAATTAGATATCACTACATTTTTCCCTTTAATTTATTTTTCTCGGATGTTACTTTACTAGGTAACATCCCTTTTTTTCACTATTCAAGGGCTTACCCATTTGGAAATCTATCATCTGTAAATGATTTATGAATATATGCAATTTTTGAAACAAAAAACCTCTTAAAGTAATGATAAATCTTAAAAAGTCTTTATCCTTATACTTTAAGAGGAGCTAAATTCCTGCACCTATCTTAGTCAGTAGCAAGCACTTTTATATCAATGCTATTACCTATTTTTTTACTTAATTTGGCGATGACATTATTATCAGCAGATTTTTCTCTAGATTCCCCCAGTACGATTGTTCTTATAGCATGTTTTTCACAGAAATCAATGATGGTCTTCACAACTTCAGAAGATCTTAAGACCGTCATATGTGCCCCAACTTCTTTTGAGATATCAAATAAATAATCTAATGCTTCCCCTTCTTTGGAATTTCCTAATATATTCCATCCAATAGGTGCTACATGCACTACAAAAATATTTCCACCTTGTTTTTCTTGAATTTGAACACCAGTTTTTATCAATCTTGCACAGGTTTTTTGTTGGGTAACACAGATCATCGTATTTTCTTTTAACTGCATATCTGTACCCCTTTCTAATATGTTTCTATGAATATTTGTGGTATTTTATGGATATATAAATATCCTTCTACTAATTCTTTAGGACAAATAAGGTTATAGTTCATTAAAACTAATATCATCTCCCATAAATCATCAAGAATTAATTCCTATTCTATTATACTACATATCATGATTAAAATAAAATGAGACTTAATTCAGAGGGAGTTTTTACTCCCTCTGAATTGTAGCCGAATTTACTTCGAGGATGTAGTGCTTGATCTCCCGCTTGGAGAAGCGGGAGTCTTAGCAATACACCGAAGGATAAATTTAAGTTGAAAGTAAATCTCTAAAGTTTTTAATTTTATTTATCCAAATAATAAAAATCCTGTAACCCTTAGGTCACAGGATTTTTTCTATCTAGGAGTAACTAATCTTCCTCGTAATAATACAGGTCCCGTTGGTTTTTTAACAGATATAACTGCTTCTGCGGTAACGATGACTTCATCATAGGATACGAAGGTACCTTTTGTTTTTCCATATCCAGCCATGATTCCTGGTAATCCGCAATCCTTTAAATCTACCCTAAAGTAGGTATCAGCATCTCTATCTACTACCCAAGCATAATAACAAACTAGTTTAGAATCAATTTTTGCTGGTTCAGGTAATCCAAAGGTACTAATCCAAACAGTTGGGTCAGGTATGTTAACGAAGGCCGTTCCCCCTAATACCCCTTTTCGTTCTGGTCTCAATTCAACTTTAACAATTCCGACTGGAAGTGGTATATCCGGTACTGGCACACAGATTTTTTGACCTACATCTATAACATTAGGATCTGGAATTTGTGGATTTGCTCGAATAAGTCTTTCTAGAGTCACCCCAAATCTTCTAGCTATATTGAACATAGTATCTCCCCGTTGCACAATGTATATTGTGCCGTCAGGACAAAATACATCCGGTGGAGTTGGTGGTATTACTATTCGAGGTATACATATTCTTTGGCCCACATAGATAACATTTGGATTAGGGATTTGTGGATTTGCTCTAATCAACTCCGTTAAATCTATCCCATAACGATTTGCTATTCTGAACATTGTATCCCCTGGTTGAATCGTATATATCGTTCCTCCTGGACAGGCAGGTGGATCTGGAACTGGCACTGGCATTGGCATTGGTGTCACTTGTTGATTCATCATAGGTGACATATAGTTAGGTATTTCATAGTTATGATACATCATTATCCTCCTTTTAATTTTCTCATTACCATTATATGCCACTGATTTTTTTTTGTTAAACATTGATCATAATAATTTCACAATAAAAAAAACAGCGAATTTCTAAGTTTTCGCTGTTTTTTTATTACCGTCTCAGTATTAACATGATTAGCGTATAGATTCCTGAAAACCCCACTAAAGTATAAATAATTCTGCTTACGAGAGATCCTTGCCCTCTAAACAGCTTTGCAATTAAGTCAAACTTGAATAGTCCCAGCAATCCCCAATTTATTGCCCCGATGATGATGAGTATTAAAGCAATCCAGGTTAACAAAACAGCCCCTCCTCCTCTATATAATATCCTTATTGTATTAGTTACTTCATATATATGAGGCTAGACCTTTGGATATGCCATAAAACTTGCATCTTTCAACGATAAGGGGTTGTCTAATAACCTTTTTCTATGTCCACTTGATTGAACAATAGTTCTCCTTCAATATATCTTTTCATATTTTCATAAATAATTCTAAACCTTCGTTCATTCCGCATTTCAGAAATCCAAGAATTGTGAGGTGTTAAGATGACATTTTCCATTGCCCACAAGGGACTATCTTGAGGTAATGGCTCCTTTTCAAAAACGTCTAATGCTGCTGCCATTAGATTCCCTTGTTTCATGTGTTGAATAAGTGCCTCTTCATCCACAATACTTCCTCTAGATACATTGATAAGAACACCACTTTTTTTCATGCTTTTTAATCTTGTTTCATTGATGAGATGATGGGTTTCCTCCGTATAAGGTATTGTAAGGACAACCACATCACACTGCTTTAACACTTCCTCTAACTCTCCAATAGGATAGCACTTATCAAAGTATTGTACTTTTGTTCCGTTAGTATTTACTCCGATAATATGTGCCTCAAATCCTTGAAGTCTTTTAGCAGCCTCTGTAGCTATACTACCAGTACCGATAAACCCAATACGCTTTCTGTATAGTTCTAAAAGGCTTGTATCCATCTTCCACAGTTTCTGTCCTTGCTGTTCATAAAGTTTATAAGATTTTTTATAAATTTCTAAAATCTTTAAAACAATCCATTCTCCCATTGGAACACTGTATCCACCTTTGTTGTTAGTAAGCACTATGCCATTTTCTAGAACTACTTCTTTGGGAACTTGATCAATTCCTATACTAGATAATTGTATCCATTTTAATCTCTTCATTTTCCTTATATCTAAAGTGATAAATGGATTATAACATACTAATACTTCTACCTCCTCCATCTCTTGGTGATATACAATATCTTTCTCATTTTTTATGATAATATCATAGCCTAATTGACGAATGGATTCCATTTTATCTTTACCATAATCATAGGTGAATAGTATCTCCATCTTATCACTCCTCCTGTATATTTTCTTCTTACTATAAATACTACTTTCTTGTATAAAAATCCTCCTAAGAAAAAAACTTTGCTATCTATTCTGTACCCGAAAACAAAATTAATTATTTTCATTTTAATTGTTTTTCTGTAAAATAATATAGATAGGCATGTAGAAAAGGAGAATATGAAAATGATTTATCGTGTTAAACAATTTTTTCAAGGACTTACAGCTAAATTATATGAAGAAGATCTACATTTCATTAATCAATATTTGACGTCTCAAGAACAAAATCTTTTTTTTCAGTTAAGAAAAAGTGAACAAAGACACAGTATCAATGTGGCCTATGGTTGCAAAATTGATGCTCCAAACAACCTTGCTCTTATCAAAGCTGCTTTGCTACATGATGTAGGAAAAATAGGTAGCAACTTAACTCTAATAAATAAAGCCTTTGTAGTACTATCCGATAAGATGAACCTAAAGCCATCTGTTATGCCATCTTTTTTAAAGGAGGCTATGTATTATAAAATTAATCATGCAAAATTAGGATATGAACTACTTCTTAAACTAGGCTTACAGGAAAAAGTATTGGTATTAGTTAAAAATCACCATAAAGAAAATATTGCCAATGTGAAGGAAATGGAAATACTTCAGCATTATGATAATTTGTATTAATCTATAGATAACCAATTTTAAACCTTAATTTTTGATATACACGGTCTACGGTTTCGCCCAAAACCATGGGCTGCAAATGTAGCCCTTAGTATATCAAAATTTCACCTTGTATAAGCGAATGACATGAAATCATAGATTTCAGTCATCTGCTTAAGTTCTGTAGTTGGTTAATAGTACTTTAAAATATACGACCAGATTAAACAAATCAAGTAGGAGGTAGATAATTATTTTATCTACCTCCTACTTGATTATCATATCATTTTATATTTAAAGGGTGATATGTCTATTATATAAAGATTTTCAATAGTGTACTTGCCAATATTAGCATAAAAGCTCCACCGATACGAGAGGATATTTGAGCAAAGGGCATAAGCTTCATACGATCAGCGGCTGATAATACTGCTACGTCCCCAGTACCTCCCATGTTTGCCATACATAGTCCTGCTGTAATAGAGGCTTCGATAGGATAAAAACCTACAAATTTACCTACAATACCTGATCCTACCACACCACCTATTATGGTTACAGCTACTAATAACACGTATTGAATAGTAAAAGCATCAATAACCTGTTGGAGGTTTGTAAAGGCTACACCTATACCAACCAATAGTACACCAGTTAAGTTGGTCATAACAAACTGAAACCATTGAAAAGCTCCTGTTTCATACTCTCTAGGTAGGATATTCAAAGCTTTTACTATCGCAACTGAGATGATCATCCATGCATAGGAATGTACCTGTGGGAAAAACTTTCCAATAATACTTCCTAATACAAAGAAGGATACCGCTAACAATAATCCTCTTCCCATCATGGCAAGATCAATAGTTGCTTTTTTTTCTTTTTCCTTTGTTTCTTCCTTAACTTGAGCCTGGTTTTCTTTAAGTTCCATTAATTCACCATTACCAGTTAAATATGGTTTTGCTTTTCCAAGTCTATCTAATAAGCCTGCTACAACGATGGCAACAGCGTTCCCCAATGCTACAGCTGGTACCATAACAGAAATCATTTCCCCAGGATCTACCCCTAGACTAGAACCAAATATTTGAGACAATGGTACTGCACCTGCACCCATACCACCACCCATAATGGGTACGCCAATATATAGAATAGCTTCTTTTGCTCCATAGCCAATTACAGCTCCTACTACTCCTACTAGACCTAATGCTGCAACAACACCCCCTAAAATTGCTGGTAAATATCTGATGGAAGCTTTAATTAAAAGTTCTCTATTCATTCCTAAAATACTACCGGTAATTAGTGCAGCAATATAAAAATCTAAGAATCCTTCTCCTTTCATAAAGTTGGACATAATCTCCACAGAGGTTTCTGGTAAGAAATTATAGGTTACTAGTGCCGCTGAACCAAAAATAATTACAATGGGACCTCCACCTAAATAATTCTTTACAATAGGTAGATGACTTCCTATTTCATTTAGTATTGCTCCTATCACCATCATTAATGCAAAGGCACCTATCATTCCCTTAGGTAGTACTTCCATATAGGTTGCTATTAAGACTACTGCTGTTACGATCCCAAAAAGTGGTAAAGACATACCCATAATCCTATAGCTCTGCTTTTCCTGTAATGTTACAGTTGACATTTCTTTCTTCCCCCCTATCTTTTTATTTTTTTGCTAAGCCAGTTTTCTTAGCAGCCTCTCCAACCGCTTCTGCTACCTTTTCTACTACTTTTTTATCAAAAGCATCTGGCATAACGTAATCAGGCTTAAGCTCTTTTTCATCAATAATACTTGCAATTGCATAGGCTGCTGCTAGCTTCATTGCTTCATTAATATCCCTAGCTCTAACATCTAATGCTCCTCTAAAAATTCCTGGGAAGGCTAATACATTGTTCACTTGATTTGGAAAATCCGAACGACCAGAGCCCACTACCTTTGCTCCTGCCTTTAATGCTAAATCCGGCATGATTTCTGGTACTGGATTGGCCATAGCAAATATAATGGCATCTTGATTCATAACCTTTACCATTTCTTCTGTAACAACATTGGCGGCAGATACTCCAATAAATACATCTGCACCTGTCATGGCATCCATAAGACTGCCTTTCTTCTGATTTTTATTTGTTATTTGCGCCATTTTCTCTTTACTGCTATCGTTTTCAGCCGATCCAGAATAAAGAATTCCTCTTCTATCACATATTAAAATGTCCTTTGGATTCATATTCAGTAGCATTTTTGCAATTGCCACCCCTGCAGAACCAGCACCATTGACAACGATAGTTGTATCTTCAATCTTTTTGTTTACTACTTTCAAAGCATTAATTAGTCCTGCTATTACCACAATAGCTGTACCATGTTGATCATCGTGGAATACAGGAATATCCAATTCTTCCTTCAATCTCTTTTCAATTTCAAAACATCTGGGAGCTCCAATATCTTCAAGATTGATTCCTCCAAAGGTTGGGGCCAGTAGCTTTACAGTTCTTACAATTTCATCTACATCCTTTGTATCAAGACAGATAGGAAAAGCATCCACATTTGCAAATTCTTTAAATAAAATTGCCTTTCCCTCCATAACAGGCATTGCCGCTTCTGGTCCAATATCTCCTAAACCTAAAACTGCAGTACCATCAGTAACCACTGCCACTAAATTTCCTTTAGAGGTATATTTGTAAACGTTTTCCTTTTCTTGGTGGATTTTCCTACAGGGTTCAGCTACACCTGGTGTATAGGCTAAACTTAGATCTTCTCGATTTTTCACTGGGATCTTTGATGCTGTGTAGATTTTCCCTTTATACTCTTCATGCAAATTTAAACTTTCTTTTCCTAAATCCATAAACAATCATCCTCCTTGATATCCTTTAAGTTATGTTCATGTTATAAAATTTTTTCAAAAAAGAAAACATTTAGAAACTTTTCTAAATGTTTAGTAAATAAAAAATATAATGATATTTTTTTGACGATATTTTGCTTTCACTTTACTTTTTGTACTTATATAGGTGTTTAGGCCTACCTATAGAGCCATATTCAATTTCTAATATTAATTCTTCCAATGATACTAGATATTCAAGATATCTTCTTACCGTTACCCTTGAAACCTCCATTTTTTCTGCTACTTCTTCACTGGTAAGATACTTTTCTTCGTTATGTTTCATAAATCTTCGTATCCTCTCAAGTGTTTTTTTGTGAATTCCCTTCTGGTAATCTTTTTCTAGCAAATCAGCATTTTGTTTCATAATCTTGTCAATATCCTTTTGGAAAATAGTGTTTTTATGGTTTAGTAGCTGATGTCGTTCAATATAGCTATCTAAGGTGCTTTTCAGCCGCTGGTACTCAAAGGGTTTAATAAGATAATCTACCGCACCCAATCTTAATACCTCATCAATATTTTCTGACTCCTTTGCAGCGGTTACTAAAATAACATCTGTTTTTATGGATCTCCTTCTGACTTCTTTTAATAAACTGATTCCATCCAATTTAGGCATGAATACATCTAAAATGATTAAATCTACAGAGTGATTTTTTAAAAAATTTAGGGCTTCTTGTCCATTTCCTGCCATATATACTACTTTAAACCCTTTAACAGTCTCAACATACTTTTTATTTAACTGTGATACCATAGGATCATCTTCAACTATTAATACCTTTATCACAGCTTTCCCTCCTTTGGCAAAATAGCCATAAATTCTGTCCCTTCACAAACTCTAGTGGTAACCTCTATACTTCCTCCTAGGTTCTCCACTGTATTTTTCACTAAGGATAAACCTATTCCTCTGCTTAATGCCTTTGTTGAAAAGCCTCTTTCAAAAATACATGATACATTTTCCTTTGGGATACCTATACCTGTATCCTTCACTTTGATAATGATCTTTTTTTTAGATTCCATTAAGTTAACTTCAATAACTCTTTCTTCCTTGTCACTTAAACCAATGGCCTCCATAGCATTTTCAATGAGGTTTCCTAGAATTGTTATTAGAATACTACTGGTGATTTTCCCCTCTCTTTTTTCAAGATAGCTATCACTTGTTATATTCATAGTAATTCCTAATTCCTTAGCCCTACTAATTTTTCCTAATAACAACCCGGCGATAGTAGGATCTTTTATTTTTCCCATCACTAAAGTCATGATTTGTTGCTGATTTTTACTGGTATGAATAATATACTTTTTTGCTTCTTCAAATTCCTTAATCTCTATTAATCCAAGAATAACATGTAGTTTATTCATAAATTCATGGGTATTCGCCCTTAAGGCCTCTACAATTTGTTTCACTCCTGTAACCTCTTCTGCTAAACGAGTAATCATTGTCTTATCTCTAAAGGTAGCGATAGCTCCTACAATCTTCTCTCCATTTTCTATAGGAACTCTATTGTTTATAATAATGGTATCGTTTACCATCTGTTCTCTATCATATTCAGCAACACCTGTCTTTAATACCTCTGGCAATCTACTGGTTGGAAATAATTTGGTGACTTTTTCTCCGATGATATCTGTCTCCTCTATGCGAAGTAATTTTCTTGCAGAATCATTTATTAAAGTTATTTTTTCATCACCATCAATTGCAATAACCCCCTCATGGATAGCCTCTAGCATACCCTTCTTTTCAACATATAGCTTTGCAATTTCCTCTGGTTCTAATCCTAACAGGTTCTTTTTAATACTGTTTGCCAACAGAATCGCTCCTATTATTCCAAGAAATAATCCTACAAAGGAAGCTAAAATGATTGTAATAACTCTTTGCTTCTTTATTTGTGCTACGGTTTGGGTTAAATTTCCTACCATGACAAAACCAAGCTGTTGATGGTTTTCCCAATCATATATTGGAGCAAAGGCTCTTATGGATGTTCCCATAGTTCCTGTAGCTTCAGATATATATAATTCTCCAGTTTTTACTACCCTCAACTCATCCCCACCAACAAATTTTTCTCCTAATCGTTGAGGATTGGGATGAGCATACCTTAAGCCCTCCATATCTGCCACTACAATAATCTCTACCTGGTTGGTATCAGCTAATATCTTTTTCACAAAAGGTTGTATAGTGTTTTGATAGTAATCTCCACTTTTCATCTCCTCTACTACATTAGGACTATTTGCTATTACCTTGGCAACATTCATAATATTGGTGTTAATCTCCTGCTGTATACTTGACATAATCCATCTTGTAGTGAAGTAGATGGTGGTATAAATAGCAATAACAACAATAACTATAGTGAATACGGTTATTTGTGTTTGAAGTTTAAATTGTTTCTTTTTCATGGAAAGTTCCTCTTTTACAAGAAATAGGTTTTTCTTTAATTATCTAACGGATTTTTGTTTTTTAAATTAAATCTTGAATAATTAATTAATGTTGGAAAACGTTTTTATTATGTTGCTTTCTTAGATAAAAATAATTCGCTAAATATTTTAAAAATCCTTTTCTATGATAGTCTTTTTACAATTTTCAATTAGTTATAAAAAGAGCAGAGCATCTTCTGTGATAAAGACTCTCTGCTCTTTTTAAAAAATACATTAATAATTCTGTAATTTTTCACATTTTCATTATAACCCAGTGCAATACTATTTTTCCATAGCGTCTTTTCTAGAAATACTCCTCATGATAGCACTTTTATTTCGTTCCTCTACTTTCTGAATAGACCATTCATTTTCGAAGAGAACAACGGGTTTTTCCTCTTTATCCTGTACAATCAAGCTATCCATTGTTAGACTAAATCGATCATAATCAAAATTGTCTTGTTCTACCCAACGGATAAATCTATAGGGTAGTGTCTGCATTTTAATCTCTACGCCATATTCTTTTTCCAGACGATATTGCAGTACTTCAAATTGAAGAACTCCAACAACACCTACGATTAATTCCTCCACCCCTACAAAAGGTCTTTTATATACTTGTATCGCACCCTCTTCTGATATCTGTTCAATACCTTTTATAAATTGCTTTCTCTTCATAGAATCCTTTGCATAGACTCTAGCAAAATGCTCAGGGGCAAATACAGGGATGCCTTCGTATTGAATTTTAGAATTATCTTGGCATAGTGTGTCTCCAATGTTAAAAATTCCTGGATCATGGACACCAATAATATCTCCAGGATATGCTTCTTCAACAACAGCTCGATCCTGTGCTAAAAATTGTTGAGGCTGTGCCAACTTGATTGCTTTGTTTAAACGAACATGATTTACATTCATACCTTTTTCAAACTTACCAGAACAAATACGTATAAAAGCAATTCTATCTCGATGGGCAGGGTTCATATTTGCTTGAATTTTAAATATAAACCCAGTAAAGTTATTACTTTCAGGATCTATTTCCCCTCTATTACTCATCCTTGCCATTGGTGGAGTGGTCATTTCTAAAAATGATTCTAGGAAAGGACGTACACCAAAGTTTGTCATAGCACTTCCAAAGAATACAGGTGTTAATTCTCCCTTCAGAACCTTGTTAAGATTGAAATCATCTCCTGCCCCATCTAGCAGTTCAATTTCTTCCATCAATTGGTGATGTAGATTTTCCCCTAGTAAATCTTTAAAAACTTCGTCTTTAACATCACCTATTACGGATTCTACTATGCTCTGTCCATGCTTTCCTTCATTAAAAACCTCGATTTGAGATTTTATTCTATTATATACTCCCTTAAAATTACCATCGGTTCCAATAGGCCAATTCATGGGGTAAGACTGTATCCCTAGAACACTTTCTAACTCCTCCATCAACTCAAAGGGATCTTTTCCTGCTCTATCTAGCTTATTGACAAAGGTGAAAATCGGTATGCCCCTCATTTTACAAACTCGGAACAATTTTTTTGTCTGTTCTTCAACCCCTTTGGCACAGTCAATTACCATGACAGCACTATCAGCTGCCATTAAGGTTCTATAGGTATCTTCACTAAAATCTTGATGTCCAGGAGTATCTAGTATATTAATACAATATCCATTATAGTCAAATTGAAGAACACTAGAAGTAACAGAAATACCTCTTTGCTTTTCAATCTCCATCCAGTCGGAAACTGCATGTTTTTGCGCTCTTCTAGATTTAACAGATCCTGCTAAACGAATAGCGCCTCCGTATAATAATAGTTTCTCTGTTAATGTAGTTTTCCCGGCATCGGGATGCGATATGATAGCAAAGCTTCTTCTTCTTCTCACTTGTTGTAAAAACTGCTCTTGCATTTTTATTCCTCTTTCTATATTGATAATTTTCTAAGATAATTTACCCAATACAATTGATTTTATCCTTTTTACACCCCGTCTGTCAATTGCTATTCAAAACATTATTAATCTATTCTTGCAACGCCTGTCTCCTTGGCAGCTATTGCCACGGCAACCGCTACCTTTTCTACTACCCTTTTATTAAACACATCTGGTATAACGTATTCTGGTTTTAATTCATCTTCTCTGATAATACTAGCTATAGCGTAGGCAGCTGCCTGTTTCATGGCTTCATTGATTTCTCCTGCTCTGACATCTAATGCTCCTCTAAAGATTCCTGGGAAGGCCAATAGATTATTAATTTGATTTGGAAAATCGGACCTGCCTGAACCTACCACCTTAGCCCCTGCTTCTATCGCTAAATCTGGCATAATTTCAGGCACAGGATTTGCCATAGCAAAAACAATAGCATCTTTTTTCATGCTTTTCACCATTTCTTCTGTTACTACATTAGCAGCAGATACACCAATAAATATATCTGCTCCCTTCATGGCATCTTTAAGAGTTCCTTGCCTATTTGATTTATTAGTTAGCTGAGCAATTTCCTCCTTAGACCCATTATTATTAGGACTTCCAGCAAATACTACGCCCTTTCTATCACATAACAAAATATCTTTTGGATTCATTTCTAATAACATTTTTGTAATAGCTACACCAGCAGCTCCTGCTCCATTAATAACAATAGTCGCTTCCTCTATCTTTTTCTTTACTACCTTCAATGCATTAATAATACCTGCCACTACCACAACAGCGGTTCCATGCTGATCATCATGAAAAACAGGGATATCTAGTTCTTTTTTTAGCTTTTCTTCAATCTCAAAGCATCTTGGAGCGCCAATATCCTCTAGGTTAATCCCTCCAAAGGTGGGGGCAATCAACTTTACAGTTTTTACGATTTCATCAACATCCTTTGTTGCTAAACAAATGGGGAAAGCATCTACATTAGCAAATTCTTTAAATAAGATCGCCTTTCCTTCCATAACTGGCATTGCTGCTTCAGGCCCTATATCCCCCAATCCTAAAACAGCTGTCCCATCAGTAACTACTGCTACCATGTTTCCCTTAGCAGTATATTTATATACTGCTTCTCTTTTTTCATGAATTCTTTTACAGGGTTCTGCCACTCCAGGGGTATAGGCTAAGCTTAAATCCCCCCTATTTTCAATACTAACCTTTGATGCTACTTCAATCTTACCAACCTTTTCTTCATGCATTTTTAAACTATTTTCCATTAAATCCATTCTATTACCACCTTTTTAAATTCTTATCGTATTATTATAACACATTTCTCTCAATTTGATTTTATAAGAATATCATCATATAATAAAAATATAGCCATACACTCGTAAATCTAAATTTTAATACACAAGGAGCTACATTTACCGTTGGTGTTTGCATCTTTTAGCCATGGCAAAATCATTTAGTAACCTTTCTACAATTTGATTTAAGGACAAACAAGATCCTTCGCTATGCTCAGGATGATAATTTGAGAGGATTTTTGGAAATAATTAGCTTAAGTTAACGCCTATGATTAGCTTTTAAGTATAACAGTGTATATGTTTATATCTATATGAGCATAACTTAAGAAATAGCAACTGAGTAATTGTCTTATAACCAATGAGGAGGTAAGCTATGGGATTAAGGTTTAGAAAAAGCATCAAGCTTGGAAAAGGTGTACGAATGAATATAAGCAAAAATGGCGTTGGTCTTAGTGGTGGTATTAAAGGCTTTAAAGTAGGAGTAGGGCCAAAAGGTGTTCGTACAACAGCATCTATTCCTGGTACAGGTATCTCTTATGTTAAAGAAAATTTCTTAGGTAAAGGTAAACGTTCTAAGGAAAAACCACGCATTCAGGTGCAAAGTAAAAGTGCTTACAGCGCCTATTTACCCCAGGAAGTACCAAAGGAACTGCAAAGTGACAAATATCACCTTCAAGGTATCTTAGGCTTTATTGGAATTGCTTTTGTATTTGCCAGCTTTAAGAACTTAATCTTTATGCTAATAGGTATACTCTGTATTTATGGTAAAGGCATCTGGAGAAAAAAGACAGATTTCGCCGCTAAAAGCTATAGAGATGCTGTTAATTTTTATAAAATGCGAAAATATGACCAATGTATTCATGCTATAGATAAAATTTTTACCCATCCTAAAGCACAGCTTGATTTATATCTAGCTAAAGCAGAATGTTTATTAGAATTAGATGAAGTGAACCAAGCCTATGAAGTTTATCAGGAATATTTTAATCAAGTAGATCCTGCTATGCTTTCTCCATTAGATTATTGGTCGCCAAAGGCTAACGCTATAGCTCTGGCTATTGAACAAGAAGATTTTGATTTTGCCTTAAGGCTTATCGAAACTTTACCCGAAGAAAAAATCCAAGATATTGATTTCCCTTTATGGAAAAATTTCTTTAAAGGTCTTTGTTTTATGGGGAAAAAGCAATATGAAATATCTATTGAGGCTTTCAAAAATGCAATAGGAAGAAAAAGAAGAATGGAAGAACCTTATATTGACTGTCATTATTACATGGGGGTTGCTTACGCTAGGTTAGGCAAAACAAGTCTGGCTCAACAAAGATTCCAAAGGGTATATGGTACTAATGTCAACTATAAGAATATTGCCGCAATCATAGAAGCTATTTCCTCTGAAAAGGATATTAACCATCTCATCGAAGAAATATAAGAATACAGCTTATACAAAACATAATAATTTTGAAAAGCACAGCCGCTCTCTAGAATAGTTGTGCTTTTTAGAATTCTTTATCATCCGCTAATAATATTTGAAAGGCTCCAGGATTCGTTGGTTTACTGAAAAAATAACCTTGGGCTTTATGGCAATTTTCTTTTCTAATAATGTTTAATTGTCCTTCTGTTTCTATCCCTTCCGCAATGTTTTCTATTCCTAAAGATCTACCCATAGAAATAATCATAGATACGATAGCTCTTGCCTCTTGACTATGTTCGATACTTTGAATAAAGGACCGATCAATCTTAAGGCTATCTATTGGAAATCTTGTAAAGTAATTTAAAGAGGAAAAACCTGTTCCAAAGTCGTCAATAGATATTTTTACACCAATTTTCTTAAGGCTTTGAAGCTTATCAATATTTTCTTCAACATTTTTCATTGCTATGCCTTCAGTAATCTCCAATGCTAAATATTGGGGGTCTAAACCTGTTTCTAGTAAAATACTTTCTACTGTATTGACGAAATCCTCCCTTTCAAATTGAAGTACGGAAATATTTACTGACATGATTATTGGTTTATATTCTTTTGTTTGCCAAAGTTTGTTTTGTTTGCAAGCCTCCCTCAATACCCAATTACCAATGGAAACAATTAAACCAGTTTTTTCTGCTAAGGGAATAAACAGTCCAGGAGGAATAATACCCTTTTGGGGATGGCTCCATCGAATTAAAGCCTCTGCTTCCACAATTTTATTGGTTTTCATATCAATAAAGGGTTGGTATTCCAATAGAAATTCTTGATTTTCTAAAGCCTCATATAGAGCCCTTTCCATCATCAATTCCTCTGAAAGTTTTTGATTCATATTTTCGTTATAAATCTGGTATTGATTTGAACCCTTTTCCTTTGCCTGCAATTTTGCAATACTAACATTCTTTAATAGTGTATCTACATTTTTACCATCCTCAGGATAAAATACAATACCAGCTGTACCATAAATATGTATGGTATGCTCCTGTATAACAAAGGGTTTATTCATTTCCTCTAGTACTTCCTCTGTCTTTTTGATGATTTCGTTTTCGGCACCCATCTCGTAAAAAAGAATAATAAATTCGTCTCCTGACATTCGAGCCACTTTATTACTTTGTCCAGTTACTTCCTTTATTCTTTCTCCTGCTGTCTTTAATACTTTATCACCGACTCCAAAGCCATACATATCATTGACGCTTTTAAATTTCGATAAGGTTAATAAAACAACACTTAGTTTTTTTTCATCCGATTGTCTATGGGCAAGCTCTACCTCCAGCTCCTCTGCAAAATAGTTTCTGTTTGGCAGTTCAGTTATAGGATCATAATAAGTTAAGGAGCTGATCTTATCCATCATGATGTTAAAGCTTTTGCCAGCCTCACCTATTTCATCATTATAGTTCATTGCAGCTCTTATAGTTAAATCCCCCTTTGCTGCTTTATCAAATACTTCTTTTAGTTCAATAATAGGCTTAGTATTTTGATCAGTAAAGATTAAACTGCCTATTACCCCTAGCAGGACTACCAGTATACCAGTAAGCCCTAATAACACATATATCCTTGTCATAGGTTCCTTTACATAATAGGTAGGTATCTTCGATATAATTCTCCACCCATCAGTATGAGGTATAACATGAAAATAAGCATCACTTTCTATATCATTATAGGTATAAAGAACTCGTCCCTTTTCTTCTGATAAGATTTTCTTTGATGCTTCTACTAGTTCTGTATTTACATCTTCTGATAGAATAGTTATATTTTCTCTCATAATAAGGTCTCTATTAGGATGCGTAATAATTAGACCTGTTTTATCAGCAATATAGGAATATGAGTTAAGATCTTCGGATTCAAACCCTTCAACAAATCTGTACATTTTAACTAAGTCGATAGCTCCCCCCATTAAACCTATGACTTCTCCATCAAGGCTTTTTATTGGGACAGCCACAACAACTATTTTGCTGCCAGTGGATAAAGAAATTAAAGGATTGGATAAGACATTTTCCCCTGCCATTACTCTTGGGAAATAATCCCTGTGACTTAAGTTTCCTGCATCTGTTTTTATATTGGTATGGTAATCTCCATCTGTATTTGCGACAAATAAAATACTATAAGTATCGCTTTTCTTCGCCATTTCCATTTGCAAATAAGACTGAATCTTACTCCATTCCATGTTTCTTACTACTGCACTACTGGCATAAAGCTCAATCTCATTGACTCTCTCTTGAAGCCAATTTCCAATAATGTCAGCATAACTCTCTACATGTTTATAATTACTTTCTTCCAAAACATCTAAAACCACATCCTTAGTAAAAAGACTGTACATAGAGGTAAATAAAATAGTCAGAAGAATAACTCCCATAATGGTTATAGCTAAGGTTTTAAATCGAATACTTTTGAACTTCATCATAGCCATTCTATTTCACCTGCCCTAATCCATAAGATCATTGAATAAATTAGCATTCTCCACTTCTCCACAATTATTCTATCTATTACAATTGTTTTTCGACATTTTTCCGTAATATTCCTTCTTTTTCTTTCTTCCTGTTCCTTTCCACGATGATCAAACTTATTTATTTAATATCCATTTTTCAATCGTTAAACCGCTTTAAAAGAAATTCAGCATATAATTACTACAAATATTTTAGAAGATAGGAGAGTAGTCCTATCTACACCAAAATTAAAAACGACCAGGTACTCCTAGTCGTTATCATAATGAATTATTGAATTTTATCGTTTTACCACAAGATATCGTATTTCGTAAGGCTTTTCCTGTTTAACAAAGTAGTTGGTTCCCCAAACCCCTAATAAAATCATCAAAGCACCGACACCATGAAACCAATAAAATGGTTCATTCCTAAAAATAACACCAGCTATAATAGATATAACCGTTATGAGGTTGATAAAAACTGCTGATTTTGAGGCCTCCAGCTTTGATAGCATATAATTCATCATAAAAAATGCACCAACTGAGGATACCCCGCCTAAATATATAATAGAAATAAGAGCTTTTGTATTTTTCAAAGGTTCAAAGTAACTCATTAAGTTTCCTTCATAAAGATGTTGACTAACCGCTATGGCATTAAAAATAACGACACCAACCCACATCATCACATAGGTAATCTCTACTGGTTTAAAGTAGAAGGACGATTTTCTAGATAATATATTAAATACTCCAGCTGAAAAAACAGCACCTAATAGAATAAACATCCCTAAAAAGTTTTCATTTAAACTAATATTGCCCGTCATAAAAATAATAAAAATCACACCTATAACCGATAAAACAATAGATGCCATCTGCATTTTTCCAGGCTTTTCATCTAAAAAAATCATTGCCAATATTGTAACAACGACAGGAATTAGCGCAATCATCATTCCTGCTTCTGATGCAGAGGTCATATTCACACCAAGCGTTTCACATACAAAGTATAACACTGGTTGAAATAATGATAAGAAAAGTAATACCTGCAATCTTTTCCCTCTAAAATTCACATTGATTATACCTATAACCTGTAGTATTACTAACAGTATCATGGCAAATCCAAATCTAAGCCCTAATAAATGAAATGGTGTGAAAACATCAAGGGCTTCTTTAGTGAATAAAAATGAAAAACCAAATATTATTGCTACTAGTATTCCTGCTGCTATAGGTAAGTATCGGCTCTCTTGTTCCAATTGTTGTCACATCCTCATATTGATTTATAAGTTTTTCAAAATATCTTTTGTCCATTCCTTAACTCTATGGATATCTTTTTCCCTCTCTTTAACCAATGGTTCAAAAAATTCTATCTCACCAATGATATCATTGTGTTCTAATTCTGCCTTCATATTTTCAAAGGTTTTACCATTTTGTCCTCCATTACAGCTAAAGAGTGCAACCTTTTTGTTATTAAACCTTACGGTGCTAAAAAATGTTTTTAAAGGAGGAGCAAAGGTCCAAGCCCATACCGGTGTTCCGATAAATATTATGTCATAGTCTTGTGGGTTTTTATCTAAGGGATGTAAATCAGGTTTCTTTTTCATCATAACCTGACTACCACCCCAAAGGTATTTCATGAAGCCCTTTGAATTCAGTTCTTTTTGAGGTTTCAATTCCAATAAGTCAGCTTCGATATCACTAGCAATAGTTTCTGCTATAAGCTTTGTATTTCCTTCAAATGAGTAGTAAATCACTAACTTTTTATTCTTGCTTGATTTCTCCATTATTCAATAACTCCTCCCTTTAATATGCTAGAATATAAAGATGAATAGGTTAATCTTCCCTTCACTCTAGCACTTTCCATAAGTGATACTGTATGTACCTTTATTTCTTTTGATTTCAAATTCATCATTTTCTCCGATGTTTCAGCTTGCTGAAATGAATTTACTGACTATATTTGTCTATACTATGGATTCTACCTGTATAATGTAAAGAAATCAATGTTTTTTCTTCCCTATATATTGACAAAATTTCTTTTATTATAGCATTATTGCCAAAATGATAAAGGCTAATTCTCAGTCCTTATCTAAATCTTATTTCTATTACTTACTTTTATACAAATATACAAATATACAAAAAAATTATGACTCCTGTATAATAATATCCTACAAGAGCCACAAAGATTTATAAAATGAGACTTAATTCAGAGGGAGTTTTTACTCCCTCTGAATTGTAGCCGAATTTACTTCGAGGATGTAGTGCTTGATCTCCCGCTTTAAGTAGACAACCGAAAGTTTGGTTTCTAACTTTCGTGTTGGTCGCTTAGTTTGTTTATCTATAAGCAGATAACCAAAATCTTTGATTTTGTGTTAGTCGCTTAGTTTGTTTATCTAGAAGAAGCGGGAGATCAAGCACTACACCGAAGGATAAACTATTAATAAATAGCAGGTGTGATATTAGTAATACCAGTTACAACCTTATCTGTTGGATTATAAAATCTATGCCCTATGTTCTCCTTTATATATACACTATCTCCAGCGCTAAGACAATACTTCTTCTCCTCAAGATATATCTCTAATTCTCCTTCAATTACAAAAATACATTCATCTGCTTCATGGTTAATATTTTCATCGCTTGTCCATGATTTAGGTGCTAGAGTAAAATATATAATTTCCATCTTAGGCATCACTTTTTTATCAGCAACCATAGGTGTCACAAACTCATATACAATGCTGCTCTCTGGTAAAGCCAATTTCTTTCTTTCAGATACTCTCACTACCACAGGATCTATTGTATCATCATGTAAGAAGGTAAATAAGGGTACCCCTAATGCAACTGCTATCTTCCTCAAGGACGATAAGGAGGGTTCTATTATATCTCTTTCCACCTGTGAAATATAACTGGCGGTGACATCAATCTTAGAAGCTAGTTGATTTAGAGTCATTCCCTTTTTATGTCTTATTTCTCTAATACTTTTCCCTAACAAGTTCATCATTCCTTCCACATATAATCAATTGTATTCACAGCAATAAAAATAAACAAATACTTCAATTATTATCTTACCATTTATAGTTATGAACCACAAGTTTGACTTTTTTAACTATTCCCGAAAGTAGATGAGCATAAGTGGACAACCGAAAGTTATGAAAAATATTTTAAAACACCCTCTATAACAGTTTGCTTTAGAGGGTGTATCGTTATATCATTTATACAATTTTAGGTTCTGGATATTCTGTGTCGAAGGTTTCAACGGTCACTTCTTCTATACGTTGATCATCAAGGGGCTTGTCTCTATGATCTCTTTTCACTGCTACAATCTTATCCGCTGTTTCTATTCCCTCGATTACTTTACCAAAGGCAGCATATTGTCCATCTAAATGGGGAGAATTAGCCACCATAACAAAGAATTGAGAGCCAGCTGAGTCTGGATCCATTGACCTAGCCATAGAAAGCACACCCTTTGTATGCTTCAAATCATTTTTAAAGCCATTGGAGGAAAATTCCCCTTCAATAGAATATCCTGGACCGCCGACTCCTGTCCCTTGCGGATCTCCACCTTGAATCATAAAACCAGGAATTACACGATGAAAAATTACTCCATTATAAAATCCCTTCTTTATTAAAGAAATAAAATTATTTACTGTGTTAGGAGCGATATCAGGATAAAGCTCTGCCTTCATTTGGCCTCCATCCTCCATTGTAATCGTTATGATTGGATTCTTCACAAACATCTTCCTTTCTACATTTTTTATGGTGATATTTACCTCTTTATCCATATTACTATAGTATTTACACTATTTCTAGTTTTTCATTCAGAAGAAATAATTCATTATGGATAGAATAATATTATTATCATTTTAAAAAAATAATTAAAACATTGACATCAAAACCACGATATCGTAATATTATAATATATAGATATTTAGGAGGTGTTTTCGTGGAGTCCTATAGCAATAACCCCAAACTATTTGAAGCATATGCTGAAATATTAAAAGCCCTTGGGCATCCAATCCGATTATGTATTATACGGGGTTTGTTAGATACAGGCGGTTGTAATGTAACTAAAATACAAGATTGCCTGGATATCCCCCAATCCACCATATCACAACATCTTGCTAAGTTAAAGGGGGCAGGTATTATTGTAGGTGATAGAAATGGATTAGAGATTACCTATCGGGTAGCAAATGAAAAAGTCGAAAAGATTATAAAAATACTGTTTGATCAATGACTGCAAATATAATGGCTTCATGCATTAAAATTAAGATTAATTAACGATTATATTGATGTGATGTCATATTTGTATCGTGATAATCGCAATATCGTTATATATAGATTTAAAAATATAAATAATTAGGATTGAATATTATTATTTTAAGGAGGAAGAAAAATGGCTAAAAAAATATTGATCGTTGGTGGTGTTGCAGGGGGTGCTACAACTGCTGCAAGATTGAGAAGATTAGATGAAAAAGCAGAAATAGTATTGTTTGAAAGAGGAGAATATATATCCTTTGCTAACTGCGGGCTTCCCTATTATATAGGGGGTATTATCGAAGAAAGAGATGCCTTACTGGTTCAGACTCCAGAGGACATGTCTAGAAAATTCAACATAGATATTAGAGTATTCAATGAAGTTACTAAAATCAATCGCGAGGATAAAAGTGTAACTGTAAAAAACTTAAAAACTGAAGAGCTTTACCAAGAATCCTATGACTATATTGTTCTCTCACCAGGGGCTAATCCTATCTTTCCACCTATACCGGGAATCAATGAAGCCGATAACTTATTTACCTTAAGAAGCATACCCGATACCGATAGAATTAAGGATTATGTTGATAATAGGAAGCCTAAAGCTGCAATCGTCATCGGTGGTGGTTTTATTGGCATAGAAATGGCAGAAAACCTACATTATAGAGGCATTGAAGTCACACTAGTGGAGATGGCAAATCAAATTATGGCTCCCATTGACTATGAAATGGCAGCTATTCTCCATAATCATTTGAGAGATAAGGGAGTGCAGCTTATACTTGAAGATGGAGTAAAGGCCTTTGAGGATTCTGGTAAAAAAGTATTGTTGCAAAGCGGCAAAGCAGTTTCAATAGATTTAATTATTTTAGCTATTGGGGTCAAGCCCGAAAACCAGTTGGCTAAGGAAGCAGGTTTAGCTTTAGGAGAAAAAGGTGGTATACTTACTAACCCTTACCTAGAAACCTCCGATCCAGCTATATACGCCATTGGCGATGCCATTGAAATCAATGATTATATTAATGGTAACCCCGCCATGATCCCATTAGCTGGCCCTGCCAATAAACAAGGACGAATTGCAGCTAACAACATTATCGGGAAAAGAGAAACTTATTCCGGTACTTTAGGAACTGCTGTGGCAAAGATATTTGATATGACAGTGGCTTCCACGGGAAATAATGAAAGAACTTTAAAACAGCTTGGAGTGAATTATCAAGCAATCCACCTCCATCCAGGCTCCCATGCTGGCTATTACCCTGGTGCTTTTCCCATATCAATGAAGCTATTGTTTGAATCTAACAGCGGCAAAATTTTAGGTGCTCAGGCGGTTGGTCATAAAGGAGTAGAAAAACGTATTGATGTTATTGCTACTGCCATTAAAGGTAATCTTACCGCTGTAGACTTAAAGGAATTGGAATTGTCTTATGCGCCACCCTTCTCCTCCGCTAAGGATCCTGTAAACATGCTGGGTTTCGTAGCAGCTAATATACTAGAAGGTCTAACAGATACTTTTCAATGGTATGAAATAAAAGATATTCTGCAAGCAGATGCATTATTGATTGATGTAAGGGATGAAATCGAAAGAGACTTAGGTTATATCGACGGTTCCATCAATATTCCACTAGGAGAATTGAGAAATAGGTTACCTGAAATTCCTAAAAACAAGACAATTTATGTTTATTGTCAGGTAGGTATTCGTGGTTATATCGCTGCTAGAATTTTAATGCAGGAGGGTTATAAGGTGAAAAACCTAGACGGAGGATATAAGACCTATCAAAGTATCTATGCTGCCAACAGTGGAGGTAATTGTCTGGTAGAAGTAGATGATTCGGGCGTTGCCAAAATTCACTGTAATCCTAATGAAGACATTAAAGCTGATCTTCATATTAATGCCTGCGGCCTACAATGTCCTGGTCCTATCATACAAGTATATAAAGCCCTAGAAGAGATGCAATCTGGCGAAGTATTAGAAGTAAAAGCTACTGATCCTGGCTTTATGAAGGATATAGCCTCTTGGTGCTCAAAAACTGGTAATACTCTAATCAAATCTCAAATGGATGGTAAAACCTGCAAGGCCTTGATTCAAAAAGGATCTACTTTAGGAGCTAAGCATGTTGTCTCCTCCTCTCAAGAGAGCATCATAAATGCTAACAAAGATGCCGCTACCATGGTTGTCTTTAGTGGTGATTTAGATAAAGCTCTAGCTTCCTTCATTATAGCCTCTGGTGCTGCTTCTATGGGAAAAAAAGTAACCTTGTTCTTTACCTTTTGGGGATTAAATATTCTTAGAAAGGATTCTAGTCCTAAAGTAAGAAAAGATTTCTTGGAGAAAATGTTTGGTTGGATGATGCCAAAGGGTCCTAAGAAATTACCAATATCTAAAATGAATATGGGTGGAATGGGTCCTAAAATGATTCAACACGTGATGAAACGTAAAAATGTAGATTCTCTTGAAACCCTAATAAAAAATGCCATGGATATGGATGTCAATATTGTAGCTTGTGCCATGTCTATGGATATTATGGGTATTAAAGCGGAAGAGCTTATTGATGGCGTAGAGATTGGTGGTGTTGCCACCTACTTAGGTGAAACACAGGATGCCAACTTGAATTTGTTCATTTAAACAAGACGATCCCCTGTGAAAAGGCTTCACAGGGGATCTATTAATCTAGTTCAAACAATTCAAGTAAAGGTTCTCTATAATCTACTTGTCCTGATTTAATGGTAATGACAGATTGATAGACATCACTATTACTAATAATCATTGGCATAATAGGAGATTTTGCTTTATTCTTTATATATTCTAAATCAAATTGGATCAATTTATCTCCTGGCTTTACATCATCTCCAGTTTGGACAAAGATCTGAAATCCTTCACCTTGTAATTTCTCTGTTTCAATACCAACATGTATTAAGATATCTGCTCCATTTATACTTTTTATCCCAATGGCATGCTTGCTGTCCATAATATGTATAATTCTACCCTCGACTGGAGAAAGCACCCATCCATCTATAGGCAGTATTGCTACTCCTTCTCCCAGGATTTTTCCATTAAAAACCTTATGCGGAATTTTCTCTATTGGAATGACTTCTCCCTTCATAGGAGATAATAAAATCTCACTGTAATTACTTTCATCCTCGATCATTTCTCTACTATCAATTATCTCGATTTCTTCATCCTCTCCTATATCCAATATTCCCTTAAGTCTTTTCATTAGCTTTAATAGAAATTCTGAAATAAAAACACCTCCCACAATCTCAATTATAATCTATTATTATACTTTTTGTGAAGTTCAAATGTAGAGGAAAAACTATTTTTTTATCATTAATTTTTCCTTGGGGGAGGTTTCTATTTTTATCATTTAACAAACTTTGCTTCCTTTTTTCGTTATCTTGTCAGCAATTCCTGATGATGTGTAAGAATCTGGTTTTAGACAGCATTTGAAACCCAAGGCCATTACCCATCCTGCTATTTCTTTAATTAGATACTTTGTTTCCCCTTGATGTCCAATATCAACGTGTACCTCCAAGGAAGCGTTAATATCATTTTCTAGTATATAGTCCATTACCTTTGAAGCTAACTCAATGCTATATTGAGTTTCTTTTAAAATTTTTTGTTTTAGACTTTTCATGTTTTTTACTTTTTTAATATCATAAAAGAATATTCCGCCTTTTGACTTCCGAACTAGGGCAATAACAGAAACCACCTTTGTATAACCATCAACACTTTGAGAATCTGTGCCAACAGAAATAACATATTCAAATTCAGAATCTTTCTCGGTATACTCCTTAATTTTTTCACAGACCTTGTTAAAGCTTATCTCACCATAGGTAATACTTTTCATCATAACACCTCCTGGCTATTTCTGTGTTTATTTGCTATTATATTCTCTATCCTTATTTTATGTTATTCACAAATAATTATTTTAAGTTCTCTATAATTTTCTGTTAAATCCTCGTTATGCTCATCTTAACAATTTCTTTACATTTTCTTTAGTTTTCTTTCTAATTTGTTCATGGTTTTCTTAGATGTAACTGTTATAATAAACTTAGTTAAAACAACCTGCCGGAGATTATTGACAATGCATAGTTTAGTGTTTTGAATATCCATATAATATTTAACTCCTTTAAATATTATGTTAACCTTGAAATTTATATTTCCTACACTAAACCCCTAAGCTATTGTCAGTCGAACTCATTGTTCTAGAGGCAGGTCTCTTTTTTTTGTGGGAATAAAGTTTGCTCATCAATTTTCAATTCCTGCCATTTTCATTAAGTATAAAGCATTCCTAGTTGTAGAAACACCCCGTCTTAATTTATAATCAAAAAATATTTCATCTTCCTTGTAGTATTCTTGAAAATGATAGTTTACTACTTTCCCATTGCTCTCTTTTTCTAATTCTCCTAGCTCAAGATCATGGGTTGAAACTAGTCCAATTGCATTTTGTTTGCAAAGTTTATTTATTAACATTTTTGCTCCTAGATGCCGATCATGAGAGTTGGTTCCTTTAAATATTTCATCTAGTAAAAAGAATACTTGCCTGTCCTCTTCTGCAGCTTTGACGATTTCCTTAATTCGCAATAGTTCAGCATAAAAGGAAGATATGCTTTTTTCAAGATTGTCGCTAACCCTCATGCAGCTGAATAATCTCATGAAGGAGCATTCAAATTGCTGGGCACAAACAGGTGCTCCTGCATATGCCAGTACAAGATTAATTCCAGCTGTTCTTAATAATGTACTTTTCCCAGACATATTAGATCCTGTAATTAACAATATCCTTTTTGGTTCCTCTATGATCAGATCATTATGAACCTGTTTGTTTGTTAATAAAGGGTGTCCTAAATCTCTAGCTCTTAACACTGATGCTTCCGACGTAAATTTAGGTATAGCCCAATGGGGATAGTCAAAGCTAATCATAGCTAGGCTGGATAGAGCCTCCATCTCTCCTAACGTTTTTAACCATCTTTCTATCAAATGCCCGGAGTGGTGCTTCCATCTCTCCAACGCTATCATACATTGATAGTCCCATAAGAGAATAATGTTAATAGGTAAAAACAACATATTACCTCTATTTGAAATGCTATCTACTAGCTTCTCCAACTTCTTTAATTGTTGAAATGCTAGAAGTCTTTCTTGATTCTTAATTTCATCCTTCAAATTCCTTAAATATTTCGATGTGAAATTAGTTTTTTCAAAGTGTCCTAGCATTTTCCCATAAACTTTAATGTTCCTTTGATAGGTAAATATAGTTTTTAACGCTTTATTTCTTTCTTTTAATCCCAGCAAAAGTAGAACAATATGTACCAAAACTGCCAGCACAGGAATAATTTTTGGAATAACACGAATTCCAAAAGCTAATAAAAAGGTAAGTATCGTTATCATCGGCAGAATCCGTATTATAAATATCATATCTCGTCTAGCATAAAACCTATTATCACTGTTCATATATGCTAATAACTTCTGCTCATCTCTCATTTCTTCAACTATTTGCATAGCTTCTGCTTGGTATTTTTGTCGCCACCATCGTTTATTTCCTAGTTCATTCATTGCTTCTTGTTTCTCAGATAGCTTATGGAAGTTATGACAAGGTTTTGTTAGAATCTCTTTAAGTTTTTTTCTACCAAAATTAGTATTAGCAGTAGTAATCCATTGAAAAAGAGAGCCTCTCCCCAAAATGTCAAGATCCTGTGAAAACTCGTGCCCTTCATCTCGAAATTCTTCTCCTATATCTTGAAAGTCTACCCATTCCCCCTTTAACCTTTTAATAGAGTTGTCATTGATTTTCAGTATAGCTGCTACATACTTATAAAACTTTCTAACCCTATGGTGCACGATCACTAAATAAATAAATAGTGCTGAAAAAATGATGAGAGCACTCCAAAACAAATAATATAATTCTATTCTATAGGCAAATGTAGCTACAACAATTCCAGCTACGGCAGCCGTTAGTCTCCAATTTCCTATTGAATTTATTGTCTTCTCCAATCTGCTACATAGACTTTGATAGCTTGATTTTCGCTTTTCATATAGATTTCCCCTATTTTCCAGTAGTCTCAATCCTTTCTATTAATCACAAACTATCTTAAACTGGACACACCTTATATTCTCCATTGATTAAAAAATAAGACTATAGATAAGCTGTCTATCCATAGCCCTTCTAACTATCTTATTTTTCTCATTAATTCCATATTTTCCTCATATTGGCTATGGTTTTATTATAAAAGTATTATTATACAAGTACAAGAAATATTTATTGTTCAAAGACTAACTGATAGGCTTCAAGCTGTCTCAAAGAGCTAAGCTCTTCATCTTCCCTCATATATTCGACTAATTCAGGATCTTTTTCTGTAGCACTGATAAGGTCCTTCAATGCTTTTTCTGACATATCCATTAATGCATATAAGCAGGCTCTATTATAGTAGAGTACAGCAACATCTTTATTATAATGAATCGCTTCATTTAGAACATGAATTCCCTTTTCATACTGTCCCTGCTCCTTATAAATAATAGCTAAGTTAAAATAACTGTATGGGAAGTGGGGATTTTGTTGTATAGATATGATATAATAATTCTCTGCTTCATCAATATTGCCTAACTTCTTCATAATTACTCCCATGTTGAAAAGGGCCTTGAAATTTTCAGGATCTATCTCTAAACCTCTTTTCATCATCTCAAGAGCTGATTCATTTTCATTTATTTCTTCATATACCGATCCTAAATTCACATATGTCCAGAAATCTTCAGACTCTAGCTCGATCACTTTTTTATAATATTGTATAGCCGTCTTTTTTTGTCCCAGTTCATCATAGGCATTTGCTAAAAAAAAGTAAGCTCTATCATAATAGGGATCTAATTCTATTGCTTTTTTATAATATTTAATTGCCATCATGTAATTTTTTTCATTGTCGTATGCAATTGCTAAACTATAGTACCCTCTAGCTTCCTCCGGATTAATATCTAAAACCTCTTGATATTTTTCTTTAGCTGCATCGTACTCCCCTAATTCATCATATAACAATCCCATGTCTAGTAGCAGCTCTATATCTTCATGCCCACCTTTACATCTATAGGCTTTATCATAAAAATGAAGAGCTTTTTCCAGTCTATTTTCTTCTTTGAATTTGTTGCCTATAATTTTATAATTGTCCATCATATACTGATTATCCTTCATAGCTATAATCCCTTCCTACGCTCTCATTAATTGTAAAATAATCTACTATCAATAGTATCTCTTAGTTACCATGAGTTTACTTATTTTTCATTATAATTATTCAAACTAAATTTGCTATAGGTATAATACACTATATTCACCCTATACTACTACTAATTTTATACCCTATATTCATATTATATCTATCCTTCCTAGATTTTTTCAATAAAACTTTACAAAATTTTTAATAAATAGGACCTGCTATAGATTCAGCAGGTCTCTAAAAATCACTATCATTTTTTTCTACTACTTTAGCATTTAGTTCATCCTTGAGCTTGATATCAATATTTAAACTTGGCAATGCTTTCCTGCAATTCCTCTGCTAATTTCGCCAGCATCTCACTGGAACCTGCTACTTCCTCCATTGTAGCCGCCTGCTCTTCCACCGATGCAGATGCTTCCTGAGTCCCTGCAGCATTTTCTTCGGCGATAGCCGATAAGCTTTGAATAATGTCAATGATTTCACCCTTCTTTTCATCCATAGCTTGTCCAGAGATATTTAATAGTTCAATAGCTTTTTTTGTGTTTTCAATAGATGTTGCAATACCCTGAAACTTTTCTTTTGTTATTCTAACACTTTCACTTTGTAATGCCGATAGCTTTGATACTTCCTTCGTTCTTTGTACTGCATTTTCTGTTTTACCTGTCAAATCTTTAATGATAAGAGCAATTTCTTCAGTAAAGCTACTAGACTGTTCAGCTAGCTTACGTATTTCCTCCGCAACAACTGCAAAACCCCTGCCTGCATCTCCAGCCCTTGCTGCCTCAATCGCTGCGTTCAATGCTAAAAGATTAGTTTGCTCAGCAATGTTTTTAATCATTTGACTGGCACTATTTATTTTTTCTGCGCTATTGTTGGTGCTGATAATGGCTTTGTCGATTTCCTCGGAGGCTTTAGCATTTACTTCTGTTTTTTCAACTAAATCCTCTAATACCTCAAACCCTTCATCTTTTAATCTTGTTACCTCATCAGCAGATATATTTAGTTCCTTTATGTAGTGTAGTTCTTTTTCTATAAGCTCTCCCATCTCTCCTACTCTACCTGCTCCTTGTTCAGTATCTCTAGCTTGATCACTTGCTCCTTTGGCGATTTCTTCAATGGTCCTTGCTACTTCCTCCGCTGCTATACTAGTCTGTTGACTTGTGGCAGTAAGCTGTTGAGAAGAAGAAGCCATCTGCTGAGATGCATCAGCAATGGTAACAATGAATTTTCTAAGACTTTCCGTAATGTCCTCTAATGATCTTGCCAAACTGCCTATTTCATCATCTTGATTGATAATTTTCTGAGGAATATTATGTGAAATATCTAAATCTGCAATTTTCTTAGCATGATTTACAGAAATAATAATAGGATCGGTTATTTTTTTTCCAATGATAAAGGTTACAATTGTTGCAACCAATATTGTAACTAACATAATTCCAATGAATACATTTCTTATATTTGCTAAAGCATCTTTTATTAATTTAGCTGCTTCATCTTTACTAACTCCAACAAATAGGATACCTATTATATCTCCATTTTTAGCAAGTAATGGATCATAGGCGGTTATGTAGGACTTCCCTAAAATATCGGCTTCTCCAACGTATCTATTGCCATCTATTACAGAAGAATATGCAGCACTATCTTTTCCTAAAAATGTACCAACAGCCCGACTTCCATCCTCTGTCATTACATTGGTGATAACTCTTAAAAAGTCATCATTATTTTTAACAAATATAGTTGCAACATCCCCCAAATCCTCCATGATAGCATCTACTATTTCAAAACGACCCTCTATTTTCTTTCCATCTTTATCTAATAAATCACCATTTTGATATGTAATATTTCCAAAATAATTTTCTAAATACATCTTAGCAGCTCCTATATCCCCATCCAGCTTTTCGTTTAGCAACCTTTCTTCAAGATTTTTCATCCCTTCTGAAGCCCTATAATACCCTAAAGAACTAATAGCTACTGCAATAAGAACTATTAGACAACAAAAATATAAAATTAATTTAGTTTTGATGCTTTTCATAGAACGCCCCCCTTTTTAATAATTTTATATGCTTATTATTATATATTATCTCTTTTTTAGAATTTGAAACAATTTCTTTTGTCGTATTCCATCATAAGTAAAGACTTTATGTCGTATATATTCTCAATATATGAAGTAAATTTGCCTTCATGTTAATTATAATATTCGATCTCATTCTACATTTTCCTCTATATTTCGACAATTTATTTTTAGCTCCCAAGTTACAAAATATCATTCTTAGAGAAACAAAGTTAAACTGTATTTCTTTTCATTATCAGACACTAATTTTCTTTAAAAAATCCCCATGCTCATGAAAAATTCACAAGTATGGGGAAATAGTATAAAACCACTATAGTTTAGCTAGCTATTGAAATAATTTATACTCTATCGATATAAATATACTTATCCTTTAAGCCTTTTCCACTCTTCTTTGTTTCTTAAATTCAAAACCACCACCTATTGCCAGAGTTGCCAACGGAAAAATATAACATAGTACAGCATAGGGTGCATAGTTTATCGTTGCAATACCTGAAATCATCCCGATGATTAGTGCATTGACATTCCAGGGTATTAAAGGAGCAATGATGGTTCCTGTATCAGAAATGGTTCTTGCTAAAGCTTTATTATCTAGTCCAACCTCAGTGTATTTTGTTTGTAATAGCCTTCCAGGAATAATAATGCCAACTGCCTGATCACAGGTTGCTACTGTCAGTATGCTACTAATCATTCCCGTTTTAAGAATCAATTGTCTTTTAGATTTTACACGATCTATCACCTTGTTAACAACAAGCTTGATTAGTCCGCACCTTTCTAATAAACTGCTTAGTGCTATAGCCCCTGCTACGATGAGAACTACCTCGATCATTGCTACGATTCCACCACTATAAAGAATTTTATTTAACTCAATGGAAGCAGTATTTCCCCTAAAACCAAAAACCATTGCCCCTATTACATGGTTAAAAGTCATTTTTTGCATACCGATACTAATGATTATTCCCCCAATCAATCCCAATGATATGGTAGGAATAATCTTAACTCCTGCTATCGTCAGACACAATACGCCTAACGGCAATAACAACAGTAGAGGCGATATATTAAACCCTTGTAATATAGCGGTTTGATAATCCATTAAAGTCCCTGCATCTGCTGATACCGAATACCCTTCCCCCAGCATAGTATATATTGCTGCCGTTAAAAGATAGACGGGTATAAGAGTTTTTGCCATAGACTTTAAGGTCTCCTTATAAGTGGTTTGAGTTGTAGATAAGGTCAAATTTAGGAGTCCTGAAATAGGAGAAATTTTATCTGCTAAATAAGCACCTGAGACAATTGCCCCCAACAGCATGCCTTCTGGTATGCCAAAGCCTCTTCCTATCCCTAGCAGTGCTATTCCTATCGTACTTACTGTACCAACTGCTGTTCCTATAAATATTGCCATCAAGGAGGTAATCAGAAAAGCTGCCAGTAAAAAATTCATTTCCTGCATATACTGAAATCCATAGTAGATCATAGCTGGTACAACCCCTGAAGACAACCAAATAGATACGGTTGCACCAATTAACAAAATTAATAAGAAGAAAGGCTTACATTCTATTAAACCTTCTGTTATCATTTGTCCTAACGCATATGCCGAAAACCCTCTTCTCAACAATAGTAAATAGGCAAAAACAACACTACATAAAAAACTCCAAAATAAAGAGGCATTGAGTAAAATACAGCCTCCTATAAAAACCAAAGTAGCTATTGCGATAATATTAGCATCTTTTTTAGTAACATGATTATTTTTCATAGATCCACCTTCATTATAATAATTTAGCTTATTGCTTCATTTATAGGCATACGCCCCTAAATTTTAATATACTAAGAGCTACATTTGTAGTCCTCCGCTATGCTTTTCGGACCCATGTATTTCTATAACCTATCAATGTCAATCACTTATGTATTCGATGAAATAATGAAAATCCCTCCTAATATAAGGAGGGATTTCGATTATTTAATATAAAGCTTTTACTATAACAGTTACTGCTTCCGCCCTTGTTGCATTGGCTTTTGGTTTGTAGGTATTGTCTTGATATCCAGTAATGATCTTGTTTTCAGATGCTGTATTCACAGCGCCTAATGCCCATAAGGAAATATTATCTCTGTCAACAAATGTTGTAACACCTTCTTTGATGTCTAGCTTAGCTGCCTTAACAATCATGCTTGCCATTTGCTCTCTTGTAATTAAGTCATTGGGTCCGAAGGCAGTATCGCTGTAACCTGATACAATACCATGAGCTGCTGCAGCAGCGATATAATCCTTTGCCCAATGGTTTTGCGTATCACTAAATACCCTTCCATTACTTACTTCTAGTCCAAATGCCTTCACTATTACTGTTGCAAATTCTGCTCTTGTTATATTGTTATTTGGTTTGAAAGTACCATCACTGTATCCAGTGATTGCTCCTAAGTTTACAAGTTTTTTGATATTTTCTTCAGCCCAGTGTCCTTGGATATCAGTAAAGTTCAACGCTGGTACTTCTTCTTCTATCTTTTCTTCTTCCACTGTCTTCTCTACTGCAAAAACAGCAAACTTAGTAAAGTGATCAACGTCCCCACTGACGGTGCCTTTTGTTAAATCTACCTTTACATTGTCTAATTCAATCCATTCCTCTGCTTCCTCATCAAACCAGAAAATGCTGAAGGTGTATTTATTGTGATCTACCTTTGACTTGTCAAAAGGTAATGTAATGGTAACAGATTTATCAAAGTTTCCTTCTATATTCTTTTCAATTTCAAAGACATCACTTACCAATCTAAATAATCCACTGATTGGTAGTGAGGAAGTATTGCCAACTATCTCTACTGTGATGGTGATATCTCCTGATGTAGCATTAGCTGGTACCTTTACGCTTGCACCTTTAATCGTTACAGTACCGCCTTTTGATGCGGTGATTTTATTGTTCGGAGTTGAGGAACCACCACTGCTGCTGCTTCCACCACTTGAAGGAGCTACTGGTAAATCTAGCATCATATCTTCTTTAGCAGTTGCATCATAGATAGCGTTTGCTAGCATTCTAAACTGATGTTGTGGATGGGCTCTATTATGAATATGATTAGCAAATAAGGTGATTTTTGAATCTCCTATGTTGTCAGTAATGATAAAAGCTTTATCTCTTACTCCTTGATTATCTGGCCACCATCCTGCCTTGAAATAGTCATCTCTATCAACTATTCTTGCCAACACCGTAGAGGTTGCTGGAACAGATGCAATCCAAGCGGCAGATTTGTTATATAAGATTTCTTCTTCATTGTATCTACCCATGATAATATTGTCTATATCTATAGCAGCTCTTAATGCACCCTCATAAGCATTATTAGCTGTTGTGCCTCTTTCAAGACCTGTCAATAGCCCACTTTGTTGCATTCTTAGTAAAGGTGTTCCACCAACTCCAATGTATGAGGTTCCCGATAATACAGCTTCCTTTATAGCACTATTATTGGTATAACCAATCGTATCTACGATTACACCTGCTTGAGTATAGGAATCAACAAGGTTAAATCTAAGCAAATTGTCTAGTACATAGATCATCTCTGCACCATATCCTACCACCTTAGGTTGTTGTAAAAGCTTTGCTTTAACAGGATTCTTGCCATAAGGTAATACATCTGCTTCTAAGTAATATTCATTCTTTAAACTCTCTAAATCAGCTTTAGATACTACAAAATCTCCCTTTCTATATTGATCAACATTTTCATTGAGGATGATCACTTCTTTGTTATTAGCTAGTAACTCGTTTACAGCTTTTATAACATCGTTATTGGTATTTTTTATTATATATTTAGTGGCATTCCCGCTTACAGTGGTTGCAGGTATAGTTGCGTCTGTTACTCTATCCGTTTTACCTGCAAATACACCATCAACTCTTACTTCATATCTATCAAATCCTCTTAAATCATGGAAAAGCTGTGTAGTTTCAGCGTACATTTCTGACCAATCAGAAAAGTCTGCTCCATCAAATAGTACTGCATTGGCATATCCCCGTTTTGCTTGACGCATTGGTACAATAAAAGTTCCAGTTGGATAAGTTATATCTCCTACTGTCACAGCTTGTTTTGTTTTCTCAACTTTAATTCCATTTCTCAAAAGATATTCTACCATTTTATAGGCAGCTAAACTGTTCTTTTGTAGATTATTTTCTATAGGAATTACATAATACTCTGGGAAGAAGTTGGCGTTATCCCCTCTTGGTCTTCCTATTGATTGGCGATTAGCATTTACAAACCATTTGTCAACAGCTCTATTATCTATTCCTTCTACACCCCGTCGATAGATTTCTAATTGATTTTTAAATAGTTTATCCTTGTTTTCCAATACATGTTTGATAGAACCAAGACCTGCATATACAGTTGCATCGTGGGAATCTTGGTTAAGCTCAGGCATCTCAATAGTATGTCCCATAGCTCCGTGCATCATAGCATACATTGCCCCATATACTACGGTTGCATCATCCCAACCAGCATCATAATCAAATCTAGGAATTATATATTCCTCATATTTTGTGTTGCTAATTCCCGCTCTACCCATGGCATGAGCATGTTCGATCATACCATCCATTAATAAATCATATTCATAGTTAGGATCATGAGGAGGTGTACATGGTTCAATTAAGAATTCAGCAACAAAACCATGAAAATCATTAAATACCATAGGAGACCACTTGGCTATTTCTTCAACAACCGCTCTGGTTTCTACTTGGGTTTGGTAGCTCATATCACGGTTCAAGTCAAATCCTGGAACTGTACCTCTTGTAGTATAATATCTGCCATCAGGATTTTGAGTTATATTAAATAAGAAGATAAAGTTGTCCAAAACCTCCTCTACATCTAAAGTAACTATCACTTTATTTCCATTATCATCTAAGGTTTTAAATTCAGCTGTGTCTTCTGTAGCGAACATTTGAATTAATTGTATTTGAGCATCTACACCAGGTGTTTCATCTGGATGAAGATTGTGGAACCATATAGCTGGTTTATGATCTCCAGCTGTACCATTGTTTATTTTACTGATTAGTGCTGCTGGATTTTCCAACATCATCGGTAAAGTTTCATTTTCATATTTTGTTATGTCACTTTGGCTTTTTGCTAAAATTACGAAAGGTATTTCTCTATTTTCATAGGATTCACCTAATGATTTGTATTCTAAGTATCTGTCTTCTTTAGCCGTATTGATTATTTCTTGAATGGCTGGTTTGATTTCATCATATTTATGATACCAGTCGTATACATTGAGTTTAAGATGTGTTTTAGCAGATGTCTCTGTAGATTCATCTCTTACTCTGAGATTATATTCGCCTATCATATCTTCAATATAAATCCTGAAAACCCTATAGCTTAAATCATCATAAGCGTCATTGCCATTTCTATATGGTAATTCAAATAGAATTGTTGCTTTTACTTGGCCTAACTCTATCTTTGGTTCCTCACTAAAAGAAATAAACGATGGTCCTGAATAACTTCCTGTTTGATTATCATAGGACTTCCATTCTTCAAATGCCAATCCTCCAAAGGTCCATTCTAAATCCTCTAGGTCTGGAACATACCCTAAGTCAATAATTACTTCTATTTCTCTCTCTTCTGTTAGAGAAATAAGTTTTTGACTTGCATTAATTCCCATATAATCAGGAGGATTAATTCCCAATAGTAAGCGATAAAGTAAGGTAGTAAAAGTATGGAGTCTTTCCTCTACTCTATCTGGAAATTCTGTCATTAGAAAATCAAGATCATCTTTTTCATTATGGAATATGGTTCCATGCTTTTCAGTTTGTGTATAGCCATCTAGTTCACCGATTTCCCAATTGGTTGCTTCAAAATATGCCCAATGAATACCTGCCGCTTGGAAGGGTACATGGTCACTAAATGGCCCTGTTGTGCCCGCTGGATAATCTGGATTTAAACCTGGGTTTGTTTCTACATTTAAACCAAGTGTGTTTGCCAGTGCCAATGCCTGACCTCTAATCCAGCCTTCTTCTTCCAGACCTCCATAGACATACATTTTGTCTCCAGCCACAAGGCTATCAAGGTTAATCATCGCTACAGTATTTTCTATTTCTTCTTCAGTCATTTGACTAACATAGTATCTTGAACCTCTTAATCCAACTTCTTCAGCCCCAAAGGCTATAAAACGAATCGTATATTCAGTATCTATGTCTTTTAGCATTTCTGCTACTTCCAGCATAACTCCTATGCCAGAAGCATTGTCATCTGCCCCTACACCTTTTGCTACTGAATCATAATGAGCTCCTACAATAACTTCTTTTGTAGAAGATCCAGATTTTACTGCGATAACATTGGCAGAGTTAAATTGGTTGCCTTCTCTTGTATATGTAAAGTCTTGTATTTTATTGCTATAACCAATGTCATCAAATATTTCAACGATATAATCTCTAGCCTGTTTCTCGTAAACGGTGGCCGCCACTCTTGCTCCAATATCCTTTGATAAGAACACAACATGTCCGTAGGCCTTCTCTCCAACGGTCGCTGCTTCTTGAGACATAAAAAGCTTATTAGATGCCTCCATTGCCATTGGTGCAAACGTTGATTCAAAGAGCATTTCTTCATCTCTATCCTCTGAAGCATATATAGCCCCAAATGGATTGCTAGCAGTCCTTAGTTCTTCTCCTTCTTGGTTAATTTCAACATATCTGTCACTGCCTTTGAATAGCTGTGATGGTTCTAATGCAAATGCTGAAGGCACCAGCATAGATAAAACCATAATAAGAACCATCATAAATGCTAATCGCTTCTTAAACATAAAATTCCCCCTTTAAAATATAATCTTTTATATTAGGATAAACCAATAGTAATCACACATAGATATGTAACTCCATACTTGAATTTTAATATACGCAGTCTACGATTTCCCCCAAAACCATGGGCCGCAAATGTAGCCCTTAGTATATCAAAATTTCACCTTGTATAAGCGACTGACATGAAATCATAGATTTCAGTCATCTGCTTAAGTTCTGTAGTTGGTTACCCATATCTTTGTTTATCCCTATATACTTGCATAAGTTTAAGTGATTAAACTACATTCCTCCTAACATATGAAATATTTCACCCTCTAGCTTCCATCCACCATAATCCATCTTCAAAGAAAATTGTATTTCTATTTCTTTTTTTCTCAGTTTTATGATAACTTCTGCCATTGCTTGATTTTTTTCCTTATCAACTTCTATCCTTGTTATTTCCTTGAGAAACCCCAATTCAATGTCATAGTCAGAA
Organism: Anaerovirgula multivorans; assembly: GCF_900188145.1. GTDB lineage: Bacteria > Bacillota > Clostridia > Peptostreptococcales > Natronincolaceae > Anaerovirgula > Anaerovirgula multivorans. The sequence continues at coordinate 89,049 of NZ_FZOJ01000019.1, forward strand.
TGAATCAAAAAATAGTTTAAGGGGACAGATTTTTGAAAAAACGTATCCAAATAACTATACAGCTTCAATGTGTTTCCCATATAATGGGCTTCATAAAAGCTCTTCAGTACATTTTCTATCTGCTTTTCATGATTTCTAAAATCAATGATCTTTTCTCCCATAATTTGCTCCTTTTCATTTCACTATAACTTTATTCAACTACACTAAGTACTTCTAAGGCTTGTCCATATCTAAGTACCTAGATTTTGTACAAACAAGACCATAGCACTTTCCAATAGTTACCATGGTAGCATTACCAAAAAACAACTAAAGGTGAGAATAGCCCGCCCATAGAAGTATTTTTTATCCCCCAAAAATCCTACGAAAGGCGGTATCTCACCTATGAAAAGTATATCATTCAAACTAGATGAGAATAAAGTGGTAAATACTTCTGCTTGGCTTGTTTC
>NZ_FZOJ01000084.1 GCF_900188145.1 Anaerovirgula multivorans
ATTTTTAAAAAAATTTACAAGACAAAGTCGGTACAACTCTCATGAGTCATACCGACTTATTTTATTGGCTATCTATTTCCCGATATCCCCTTTTTCATGGGGCAAAACTTCCGATTAAACCCTTTAAGAACCGTCCCTGCAATTTAAAGAACCGTCCCTGCAATTTATATTATATTTTGCGCAAGCGAAAAACTCCATTAAGCTTCTTCATGTTTTCAAAGGAAGCATACTTAAGTGCAGCACGTGGTGACCAGAATGGTGCCATGGTCCATACTGCGCAGACACCTCCAGGTTTTAATACCCTGTAAATTTCTTTCGAGATATCCTTCATAGAGATAACCGGAGCAGGTACAACACCGTAAAGTAGAACAAGGTCAAACATGGAGTCCTCAAAAGAGGATTTCATAGCATCATCCTTTTTAACTATAACATTTTTTAATTCTAACTGGTTAACTCTCATTTGTGTTTCTTCAACGGCTAAAGGATGAATATCAATGCAATAGAGTTTCCCTTCATTACCTAATACTTTTGATGCAGGTACTGTGAAAAAGCCAGATCCACATCCAATTTCAAGAACCGTTTGTCCAGATAGTATTCCAGAATCATGGACTAATCTGTCAGGATTGTTGTATTTTAGTCTGTTAGAGTTATTTAACCATCCTAGCATTTTCTTATAAATAAGATTTCCAATTTTGGATTCGCCGTCTAGTAAGAATTTCTTAATTCCCATAATAGTTTCCTCCATCACTAAACAAAATTTTACGTAACAAAGTTTAAATTTTTGGATATAAACAAGTACCAGGATCTTCCTTAGCCTTTTTTATCATACTTTCGATAAAGCTTTTTGCTTTCTCAAGATCACCGATCGGAGATATTGCTTTTAGTGGGCATTTTAATATGCAATTAAAGCAGTGAATGCATTGTGTATTAATATTTCTTTCTATAGATTTGTCATTATTTTGTTTTAAATGACATACTGGACATACGTTGATGCATTTGCCGCACTTAATACATTTATCATTGTCAATTACTACTTTGGGATATCTTTTTTCATGCCAAACCTTTTCTCTAAATATTATCTTTGCTTTTAGGTACATTTTTATGTTCTGATATTTTAGGTGTTTTGAACAATCATTTATAGAATTCATATCAACTGATTTAACCCGCTTTATAAGTTCCTCAATAAAAGAAATTGTTTTGTCTTCAGGTTGATTCTTATTATACTCCTCTTTCATAAAAGCTCTGGTCATACGATGTGAACTGGATACTTTCAAACCGGCTAAAACTTTTCTTCCACTTTTTCTTAGAAGTTTTCCAGCTTCATCAAGAGCAATACCTGAATTAATTCCACCATATGTAATAAAAGGTACTGCTATCTTTCCCCATCCATTTACAGGTTTAGGTAGGCTTACAATTAAATCTTTAACATGGTATTGAAGATGGTGTGCATATACAGGTGACCCTATAAATAGAATATCATGTTCTTTGACTATTTCTTGTAAAAAGACTTGTTTATCTTCGGTTAAAAAGTAGTTTTCTTTGCCAGCAATATTAATTAATTGGGTATTAATACTATTCTGTTCAAGAGCAACCTTTAACAACTCACCTACCTGAATGGTATTACCTGAAGGACTAAATACAATAATCGCAGACTTCACATTCATCAACTCCCTATAATAAATTATTTCTTTGATGCTAAATGCACAATAAAGATCAAATGTTCCTTTTTGGAGTAAAAAATTTTTACATTAGCTCACCCATACCTTTCATATGATATTTAACCAATGTATTAATATTGCTTTCAAGCCAATGCTCATTTTTGTAGTTTTTAGCTATTTCGATTATTCCCTCAAAAAAGTTTTTAGCTAATATATATATAACTAACTCGTCTTGGACTAAATTATTATTTAACTGTGTTTTCATATGATTACTGAGGATGCTGATGATTTGTTGCTTAAATCCCTCATACTTAGTTCCTTGACTTTTATCAGTTATAATAACAAATTTTTTTTGATCGGTTGAAATGATTTTTCGTATATAATGGCTAATGCAAACATCCATTGTAATATTTTTATCATGATGATCTAAGAATGCTTCAAAACCGCTTACAAAATATTCATAAAATCTATCTGTTACACCATAGAAAATAGCCTCTTTATTTTCGTAATATAAATACAAATTACTAACACTAATACCCACTTCATTAGCAATGCTGCGAGTAGTAGTATCCCTAAATCCATTTTGGTAAAATAGATTTTCAGCTACATCCAATATTTTATTTCTAATCTCATCTTTTAAAATCTGCATAATAAGGAACCTCCGTTCCTTATTATAATAATATAGATATATACTTATGTCAATAGATATAAAAATATTTCTGTATGCAATTGGAAAAAATTACTAAACAGAAGCCAAAGGGACGACAGACCGCGCTAAATTGCATTATTATTCCATTGTATTTTCCATGGGTTTCATGATAAATAAGCAAGTATTTTTAAGTATTAAGGAATATTTACAAAATCGGAG
>NZ_FZOJ01000025.1 GCF_900188145.1 Anaerovirgula multivorans
TCCAAATTTGTAGTAAAAGGTTTTTCAACTCAGCAATCCAAAAACCTTTCAAAATCAGTGAAGAAACATCAGTGGCAAAAAATCAATATCCAAGTGCATGTTGCAGAGATTCCTACTTCAACAGGTCTAAGGACCATTGTCTGTGAATTCGTTGGGAAGGATGGGCAAATTAAATATTCTCATTTACTTACCAACATTAGAGCTGAAGAAATGAATGCAATCCAACTATTTCACTTTTACAATGAACGACAAACCATAGAAGCCTTCTTTAGAACTTGTAAAGAAGTATATGGTATTAAGAATTTAAGAACATCTAAATTCTATGGCATTTATGGATTTTTATGGCTAGTGTTTATCACTCATAACCTGATTACTTTGATGAAAAATACAGCCTTTAATACATCTAAGCTTAAGGATATGGGTGTCCATTCATTGATAAAAAAACTAGGGACAATCACTGCTAAAGTAATAGAATTAAAAGATCATATTGAGATTGTTGTACCTAGCTTATCAGAACTGACAAAATTATTTGTTGAAGCATTACAGCCTAAGTATGTTCAATTAAGCTTCCATCATTTTCTAAATATAGCTTAGTTATTTGTACAAAACTTAGGTAGCTAATAAGTTTGATGTTATTAGAGAATAAAGTTTAGAGATCGGCTCTGGCGTGATGAAGACCTAGAAGATGTAATCAAGCACCCAAAGGAGAGAACATCGCTTCAAAATGTACCAGTGTGGATCAAGGACTTAATCGCCAGTGTTGAAGCTAGAAAATCAATCAGATGAAGATTGAAACGAATACTACTGGTTTTTGCACCCACCTTGAGACTTATACAAGTAAAAAAGGGGGGATAGGAATTAAGTATTTACCTCGGCTACAGTGCCATTTGTTAAATTGTATAATACTTATGTGATACCACATGTTGAGACGGTGGTGTTAATGTCGAAAAACTAAGACTCTAGAAGCATTGATATTATTGGGTTTCTAGGTTTACAAATAATATAAAGTAAATCTGTCAATTCAACTTTAGCCCTCGATATTTGTTTTAGGGAACATATCGGAGGTATTTTTTTTGGACAAAAATGGGGTTAGGTTGAGGAGACAGATTAGATAAATTCGTGGGGTTGGGTAGATAAATTGGATATACAAAACGGTCTTTTGATAAACTAACGTTGAATTAAATTCAGGCCTTGAAATAGACGTAAAATATAACTTTTGTATCAATCAAAACTATTTTTCTTGATTTTTACATACACCCATGCTACAATAAAAACAAATAAACAATTTGTTTTTATGTTATGCAATGGAGGTGTTTTATGTTGTGCCTAAATTTACAGAGTTAGAAAAAGAAAAAATTCGAGAAGAATTGCTTAAAGTTGCCTATCGGTTTTTTATAGATAAAGGCTTTAAGAGTACTTCTCTTGAGGATATTACTTCATCAGTTGGCATTGCAAAGAGTTCTTTTTATATATTTTTCGAATCAAAAGAAATGCTATATATGAAATTGTTAGCACATGAGGGAGAGCAAATTGAAAAGCAGGTTTGGCTAAAGGTTATAGCTGCAGAGGATATGCGTTCAGCTATAAAGATATACTTAAATGAGATGGCTTTGGAACTAGAAGATAAGATATTAACACAAAGACTTGTTTACGACCTTGAGGAGTACAAGCTTGTATCTAGAAAGCTAAATCCAGATTATGTTGGCTCAGAGCATCTAAGAAGCATCGTCCCTCTTATGGAGTTTATAAAGTTACGTCAAGAATCTAATGAGATTATCGATGAAGAGCCAGGCATTATAGCTGGAGTTTTAAGAGCAGCTTGGTTAATAGGTTCTCAAAAGGGAGATTTGCAGCAATACAATTATGAAAGAATTAAAGAGTTATTATTCGAAGCTGTTGCTGATCGAATCACTCGATTTTAATTTAGACTAGGTAAAGATATATGAAGGTGGTTATCTATGACAGAAAGAATAATTCGTTTTAATGATGTTCATATCTGTACAGAGAGTTTTGGAAATACTAATGAGCCAACTATCTTATTAATAATGGGAGCTACTTCATCAATGATTTGGTGGGAAGAAGATTTTTGTAGGAGGCTAAGCAATCAAGGGTTTCATGTTATACGTTATGACAATCGGGATGTAGGCAAATTTATTACTTACGAATATGGTCATTCGGAATATACCTTTGAGGATTTGGCTGATGATGCAATTCAGGTACTAGATGCGTATAAGGTTGATAAGGATCACATAGTCGGTATGTCTATGGGTGGAATAATTACGCAGATAGTAGCTCTTAAACACCCCGGTAGAGTTCTTACTATTTCACTAGTTATGACATCGAATTATGATACTAGTCTTCCTAAGAAGAATAGCAAAGTAACAGAAGTTTTTGCCAAAATTAACATCAACAACTGGGAAGATAAAGAGGAAGTGATCAAGTATGTTATTGATAGGAGTAAAGTTCTCGTAGGAACTAAGCATCCATTTAATGAAGAGAAAATAAGGAAATTAGCTGGGAGGGATTTTAATCGAGCTAGTAATATGGAGAGAATGGAAAACCATGGATATGTAAAAGGATGGGGATTATATTTATCTAGAACCCATGAAATTAATGTTCCTACACTAGTTATTCATGGGACGGATGATCCTATTATACCTTATGAGCATGGAGTGCATCTTTCTAAAATCATATCTAATGCTGTGCTAGTTAGCCTGGATGGTGCTGGGCATGAGCTACACCATGATGATTGGGATGAAATTATTATTGCTTTATCCAAGCATGCTACAAGTTTATAATTGCTATATAGAAGCTAAAGTCGGGAGTGATTTTTAATGAGTAAAGATATTAAACAAGTAATTGAGATAGCAAAAAAACACAATCTTTTCCTAAAAGAAGAAACGATGCAGTTTAATGAATCAGGGCTTGATTTTCAAGCTGTTTTTGCACAAGATAATAATGGAATTGATTGGGTTCTAAGATTGCCTAGACGGGAAGATGTGATGACTAGAACAAAGGTAGAAAAACAAGCTTTGGATTTGGTAAATAAGTACGATATATCCTTTCAAGCACCAAACTGGATCATTTACACAGAGGATCTAATAGCTTATAAGAAGTTAGATGGTGTGCCAGCAGGTACGATAGATCATAACATAGGTAACTATATTTGGGAGATAGACATAAATAATGTTCCAGAATTATTTCACAAGTCGCTAGGCAGGGTGCTAGCAGAGCTTCATAGCATACCTAGTAATAAAGACGCGGAGCTTGACCTTGTAGTACACACACCAGAAGAAGCAAGAATGTCAATGAAGCAGCGCATGGAGGCGGTAAGAGCAAAGTTTGGTGTAGGTGCGAATCTATGGAACAGATGGCAAGCATGGATGAATGATGATGATATGTGGCCTAAGAAAACTGGGCTGATTCATGGAGATGTACATGCCGGACATACTATGATTGATAAAGATGCTAATGTGACTGGATTAATCGATTGGACTGAAGCTAAGGTTACAGATATTTCAAATGACTTTGTTTTCAACTATAAAGCTTTTGGGGAAGAAGGGTTAGAAGCTTTAATTCTCGCTTATAAGGAAGCTGGTGGATATTACTGGCCTAAGATGAAAGAGCATATTATCGAACTTGACGCAGCATACCCAGTTTCAATCGCTGAGTTTGCATTAGTGTCTGGCATTGAGGAATATGAACAGATGGCAAAGGAAGCATTGGAAGTGCAAGGTTCGTAAGCGGTGTAAATTAGTTATCGATATGTTCCCTTCTACCGATAGTACCAAAAATGCTATGGATATGTTTCCGATAACGGACACTTCGTAAGACATTTATCCTGTCCTCTCAAGCCACGTGGAGTGTGTTGTGTTGATAGAGAAGAAGTAGGTTGGAATCAGTGGTTTAGAAGATTTTATATGAAAATTAAAAAGTAATACATGTTCCCCTAGACAACAAGTTTAGGGGGTTTTTCTTTAGTGGGGGGGGGAAGAAATTTCGCAGAATGAGGGATCGTGTAAAGGTTGGGTTATGTGTATTTCTTTATGGTGATAGTGAAACACCCATCATCGGTATCGAATATTGGCTATTTTTTATTTAAGTTCTATTTAATAGTGATATCTAAAAATGTGCAAAACCTCTCTATTATTGGCGAATAATTTGAATACTTAGATTGAGTTTTATTGATAAGTGGATAGTTAAATGATAAAATATTAGGGGCATTACTAATTCATAAATTGGATAAAGGTGATTTTATGCATACAAGTTACAAAAAACTATGGATATTACTTATCGAGAAAAATATGACAAAAAGTGAGTTGCGAAAAAAGGCTAAGTTGTCTACAGGTGTTTTTACACGATTAAATAAGGAAGAGGCTGTATCACTTGCAGCACTTAAAAGTATATGTGTGGTTTTGTCCTGTGATATTGGTGATATTTGTAGCTTAATTTCAAACGATAAGAATACAGAACGAGAGGGATAAAAGATGCTAAAGACAGTTGATTTATTTGCAGGGTGTGGAGGTATGTCACTAGGATTTCAGAATGCAGGATTCAATATAATAGCGGCATATGATAACTGGAAACCTGCAGTAGAAACGTATAAAAAGAATTTTAAACACCCAATTTTTTTAAGGGATGTTTCGGAAAGTGGCATAATTGATGAGATATTAGGATTTCAGCCTAACGTTATTATTGGAGGGCCACCTTGTCAAGATTTCTCTTCAGCTGGACATAGAGATGAGAGCCTTGGAAGAGCTGAGTTGTCTATAACATATACTGACATTATTATTAAAGCAAAACCTAAGTACTTTGTAATGGAAAATGTCCCTAGAATTAGAAAAAGCGAAACATATAAAAGCGTATATTCTAAGTTAAAGGAAGCGGGTTATGGGTTAACGGAAAAAGTGTTAGATGCAAGTCTTTGTGGAGTCCCACAAAAGAGAAAGCGCTTTTTTCTTATCGGGCATATTGGTGATGCAGATAATTTTCTGGCAGAGAGACTAGATGAAAAGCTTGCAAATAAACCTATGTCAATATACGACTATTTAGGGGATTCCCTAGGGGTTAAGTACTATTTTAGAATACCACGCAGTTATAATAGGAGAGCAGTTTTTAGCATATATGATCCCTGTGTAACAATCAGGGGAGTGGATAGACCGATTCCTAAAAATTATGTAAAACATCCAGGAGATTTGGTTGATATAGGTCCAGAGGTAAGAGCATTAACTCCTATTGAAAGAAGTTACATGCAAACTTTTCCTAAGACTTTTATTTTTGATGATAATAAGTCAAATTTGAATCAAATGATAGGAAATGCGGTTCCTGTAAAACTAGCAGAGTATGTTGCTTCAGCTGTCATGGAGTACGAAAAAAATTTCAATTAAGAGGTGAGGACAATTAAAGTTGTAGATTTATTCTGTGGTTGTGGAGGTATGTCTCTAGGATTTCAGAACGCAGGATTCGATTTAGTTGCTGCATATGATAATTGGGAACCTGCAGTTAAAATATATAAGAAAAACTTTAATCATGCCGTTCATAATAAGGATTTAAATGATGAAACGGTAGATGTAGAAATATCAGCTTTTAAACCTGATATAATCATAGGGGGGCCACCTTGTCAGGATTTTTCAATTGCAGGAAAACGCAATATGGGAGAGAGGTCGAATCTTACAATTAGATTTGCTGAAATAGTATCGTCTGTTCAGCCAGAGTGGTTTGTTATGGAAAACGTGTATAATATTGAACGAATGCCAGTTCTACCTAAGGCAGTTTCAATACTGAGAAATGCAGGATATGGACTTACTATAAAGATTCTCGATGCATCACGGTGCGGAGTACCTCAAGCACGAAAAAGATTTTTTATGATTGGTCATCTTGGTGATACAGATGGTTTTTTGGAAGAACTTCTTAATAGCAGAATGAGCGCAAAACAAATGACACTATATGAATACTTGGGAGATTCTCTAGGTACTCAATTCTACTATATGCACCCAAGAAGCTACAATAGACGAGCAGTCTTTAGTATCCATGAACCAAGTGCTACGATAAGAGGTGTGAATAGGCCGATTCCAGAAGGATACCAAAAGCATCCAGCTGATAAGACCGAAATATTAGATGGAGTAAGAAGTTTGACATCTAAAGAAAGAAGTTATATTCAGACTTTTCCTGAATGGTTTGAATTTGATGGGAGCAAAACTGTTATTGAGCAGGCTATCGGAAATGCTGTTCCGGTAAAATTAGCCGAATATGTAGGAAAGTGTGTACTTGATTATGCCGAAAGGGGGTAATTTTAAATGACGGAATACGAGGCACTACAATTAGATATTAAGAGTATTTGTGCGGAGGAAAATCCATTAGAATTTTTTTGTGGCATTCTAAGATGCTATAAAATCCCAAAAGCAACTATTATGCGTTTGAATTTGCAAGAAAATTTCAAGGTTGATAATGAAATAGGCATATCGAATAAGTTATCATTTATTTTTACTACAAGTGAAAATTTGTATACAAAGTTTGACAGTTTAAAAAGAATACGCCAAAGGAAATCTAGTGCAAGAATTATTATGCTGATGAACCAAAGAGATATTTTGGTGTATGACACTGTATTGGAAGAGTGGTTAGCTGTTTCAAGAATAGAGTTTTATAAACAATATGATTTCTTTCTCCCTTTAATGGGGAGGGAGAAGTCTGTTTTAAATGACAGAAAGACGGTTAACGTTAGGATTGGTGAAAAATTTGCTCAGTTATATAATGAACTACTTATATTAAATTCAGGGGAGACAGGGGAAGAAGAAAAGCTAAGACCTTTTTTGGTTAGGCTACTTTTTTGCTTTTTTGCAGATAGCTTTGGCATCATAATGAATGGCTCACTTCACCAATTGATTACAATGTATAGTAAGCAAGATGGCAGTGACTTATCTAAACTTATAAATCATATCTTTTTATCGTTATATAATAAAACAGATAATACAGTTCCGGAATATGTAACAGATGTAATAGTAACCGATAACATTAGTTTTTTTGCAACTAGGGAAGAAGTTTCGACCTTTGATGCATCAACTAGGAAACTATTATTAGATATATGTGAAATGGATTGGTCTGAGGTTGAACCAGATGTTTTAGGTTCATTAATTCAAACAATTGCTTTTCCTGAAATGGCAGGAGTTGCTTACAATTATACAAGTACTGCAAATGTCTATAAAGTAATAGGACCTCTATTTTTGAATGACTTATATGACAAATTTGAAAAGGCAAAAGGAAATGCTGAAAAATGTAAGGAGATATTACGGGAAATTACATGTATCAAGGTGTTTGATCCCGCTTGTGGAACGGGTAATTTTTTAATGATTACTTTTAGGGAACTTAAGCTACTAGAAAGAAGGGTTAAGACACATCTGCGTGAGATTAATGGTGAATGTGATAGTAAGTATGATGTTGAAATTAGCCAGTTTTATGGAATCGAATTAAATCCTTTAGCATGTGATATTGCTAAGATTGGTCTGTATTTTATAAATTACAAAATGTCTATGGATGAAGAACCAGAATCAATAAGAGACTTAAATTGGCTAGGGACTAATAATGTTATACAGGGGATTGCTACAGAATATGAATGGGATAAGGTATGCCCTAAAGATCAGGGAACTGTGTATATAATAGGTAATCCATCATATAGAGGTGCAAGAAAACAAACTGATATTCAAAAAAGAATAGTAAAAACGGTATTTAAAGAAGAAATAGAGAGAGTAATGAAAATTGGAGATATTGATTTTGCAGCCTGTTGGTTTTATCTAGCCGCAAAATACATAAGTGGTACAAATAGTGGATTTGCATTTGTAACTACCAATTCTCTCACACAAGGAGTGCAAGTTCCTGAGTTATGGCCTGTAATTTTTAATAAAGGAGTTGAAATATCATTTGCACATACTGCATTTAAATGGAAAAATGATGGACAAAACAATACAGCTGTTACTGTAGTAATCGTAGGTTGCCGTTCTGTATGTTTTGTACACGAAAAAACCATCTTTAATAATAATATAGCTTATGATGTAGAAAAAATTAGTCCTTATTTAACAGCTGGAGACGTGATTGTACATAAGGAGAATAGGGCATCAATAAGCGGCTTGCCGGCTATGGTAAAGGGAAATATGCCGTATGGTAAAGAATTGCTTCTTACTCCGACTGAGAAAGATGAAATTCTTACTATTTATCCAGAGGCTGCAAAATTCTTAAAACGCGTAGTAGGTTCAGAAGAATTTATTCACAATATAGAGCGTTGGTGTTTGTGGATTAAAGATAATGATTTAAATGATGCACTTTCTATACCAGTTATTGCTGAACGAATAGAAAATGTCAAGCAAGCACGTTTGGCAAGTACTGATAAAAGTGCACACAAATTAGCGGGAAGAGCACATCAATTTAGAGAAACGAATGAAGCTAGAAAGTATACATTAGTTATACCATCTGTGTCATCAGAAAAGAGGAAATATTTCCAAGTAGGCTATGTTAGCAGAAACACAATAGTTACAAATTTAAGTTTTGCAATTTATGATGCGGATCCTTGGGTGTTTGGTCTGATTGCTTCAAGAATGCATAATCTTTGGGTTAGAACAGTTTGCGGCGGACTTGAAACACGTATCAGATACTCAAATGTAATAGGGTACAACACATTCCCAATTCCAGTTTTATCAGCTGAACAAAAAAATAATATAAGAGAATGTGTCTTTGGTGTAATTATGGAAAGAGAAAAAGAGTCTGAAAGGACGTTAGCAGAATTGTATGATCCAGATGAAATGCCAGAAGGATTGCTATACGCTCATAAAATATTAGACTCAACTATTGAAAACTGTTATAGAGAAGGTGGATTTTATACAAATCAGGAAAGACTCGATTGTATGTTTGAATTGTATAAGCAGTTGAAAGGAGAATAAAGTATTATGGCTGAAAATATTATTAGTGTAGAATACCAGACAACTGGGAAGAGCATCAAAGTAAATAATATGGGGATGCGAGAAATGCAAAGTCGAGCATACGAAGCACGAAATGCACCATACATGTTATTAAAAGCGCCTCCAGCTTCAGGTAAATCACGAGCTTTGATGTTTATTGCATTAGACAAGTTAGCGACGCATCAAGTATCAAAGGTAATCGTTGCAGTACCAGAACGCTCAATTGGTGGTTCGTTTAAGAATACAAATTTAATTGAAGGTGGTTTCCACAGTAACTGGGAAATTGACAACCAATACAATTTGTGCCTACCAGGAGGAGAAAATAGTAAAGTTGCAATGTTAGGAAAGTTTTTGGATTCTGACGCAAATAAATTAGTGTGTACTCATGCGACGCTAAGATTTGCATTCGATAAATTGGGGGCGGAAAAATTCAACAATTGCTTAGTTGCAATTGATGAGTTTCATCACGTTTCCGCTAATTACGAAAGTAAGTTAGGCGAATTGGTGCGTATGCTAATGGACTCAACCAATGCCCATATTATGGCGATGACTGGATCATATTTTAGGGGAGATGGAATTCCGGTACTAATGCCTGATGATGAAGCGAAATTTTATAAGGTGACATATAATTACTATGAACAGCTAAACGGATATAAATATCTAAAATCACTTGGAATTGGATTTCACTTTTATCATGGAAGATATATGGATGCAATAAATGAAGTACTTGATACAGACAAGAAGACTATACTGCATATTCCTAATGTTAATTCAGGAGAATCAACAAAAGATAAGTATATAGAGGTAGATACAATTATCGATAGCATAGGTGATATTGTAAATGTTGATAGTGAGACTAATATATTTTATGTAAAAAGGCCCGATGGAAAGATTGTAAAGGTTGCTGATTTAGTAAATGATAATCCTAGTGAGAGAGAAAAAACCGTGGGTTTCTTGAGAAATATTAAATCAGAAGATGAGGTTGATTTAATTATTGCGTTAGGGATGGCGAAAGAAGGATTTGACTGGGCATTTTGTGAACATGCTTTAACAGTAGGATATAGAGGTTCGCTAACGGAAATTATTCAGATTATTGGGAGATGTACGAGAGATAGTAGCAACAAGACACATGCTCAATTTACAAATTTAATTGCAGAACCAGATGCAGAAAATGGTGAAGTTGTCGAAGCTGTAAATAATATGCTAAAAGCCATAGCTGCCTCGCTTTTAATGGAACAAGTTTTGGCTCCTAATTTTAACTTTAAATCACGCGACAATGGGGAGAATTCGGAAGATGATGCATCTTCAAATACTATACGCATTAATGGTTTGCGTACATCGAATACTTCAAGAGTTAAAAATATATTAGAATCAGATTTAACTGAATTGAAGGCTACAATACTACAAGACCAGGAAATGGTTAAGTCCTTATCGGGTGTTGTTGATAGTGATGTTGTTAATAAGGTGCTGATACCTAAAATAATAATGACTAAATACCCAGATCTAAATGAAGATGAGGTAGAGACTGTAAGAGAACATCTTATAGCTGATATGGTAATTAGACATTCAAAAATAGAAGTGGAAGGAAATAAACGTTTTATTAAGTTGACAGATAAATTTATCAATATAGAGGAACTGAGTATTGATTTAATAGATTCGATAAATCCTTTTCAACAAGCTTTTGAGGTTATATCAAAATCAATCACACCTAAAGTGTTAAAATCTATTCAGGAATGTATTGCTGCATTCAAAGTAAATATGACAGATGACGAGGCAATTTTCTTATGGCCTAAAATAAATGAATTTGTTAAGGTAACACGTAGGCAGCCTTCCCTTGATGCTTTGGATCCACATGAAAGGAGATTAGCAGAGGCACTTGTTTATTTACGTCAGGTAAAGAGGGAGCAGATGAAAAATGAATAAAAAATTTGATTCCATATTTAACGAAGACCATTTGGGCTTATTAACATTACCTGATGCGACTGAGAAATCAGAAAGAACCCCAGAAGAACAGAGACTAATTAACAGCTTTGAAGAAATTAATAACTTTTATGAGGAAAATGGAAGAGTTCCGGAATTAGGAAGTGAGATCGATGAATTTATGCTCGCTTCTCGTTTGCAAGGTATAAGAAATAATCCACAGAAGGTTAAGACATTATTGCCGTTTGATTTCCACAATTTATTAAAGTGTGAATCTAGCAAATCAGTTACTGTTGAGGATATACTAGGAGATGACCCTTTGAATCTTTTAAATGTGCCTGATATGGATGACAGCGTTTTCTCACTTAAGTATGTTAAGAAATCAGATAGAATCCGTCCGGAATATATTTCTCGTAGAAATAAGTGCAAAGATTTCGATGAATATGAAACTATGTTCAACTCAGTACATGAAGATCTAAAGTACGGAAGGCGAAAACTAACAGAATTTAAGGAACAAGATTTAGAAGTTGGTAAGTTTTTCGTACTGAGAGGGATTCTACTATATCTTGAAAAAAGTTCTCATACGTTACAAAAGGAAGAGTATAGCAGTGGGACAAGGTTTAGGCAAGATGGAAGAACTAGGTGCATCTTCGATAACGGAACAGAATCTGATATGCTATTTAGATCCCTATACAAGGCATTACTTAGTGATGGGTTTGGTGTAAGTGAAGTTGAGGAGCATGCTAGCCAAGATGTTCAAATAGATGAAAATGATGTACAAAACGGATATATTTATGTTTTAAGTAGCCTCAGCAATAACCCCCAGATAGAAGGTATAGAAAATCTCTATAAGGTTGGGTATTGCAAAGGTGATGTTACCGGAAGAATAAAGAATGCTGTAAATGAGCCCACATACCTTATGAGTGAAGTAAAAATTGTATTGACAGTTAGATGTTATAATCTAAATGTTCCATATCTCGAAAGTAATATTCATAATTTTTTTAAAGAGGTTAATGTTGCCTTTGAAGTTATAGATAAAAACGGGGATAAACATTATCCAAGAGAATGGTTTATTGCACCCCTTTCGGTCATTGAAGAAGCAATAAAATTAGTTGTTGAACAGAAAATAGAAAAGTATACTTATAACTCAAAATTAGGCACTATTATTAAAATTTAGTGTATTGAGGAATGCAAATATCTGAAGATAAAAAACTAGGTCCAGTCTTATTATATAGTGTATAATAAGACTAAGTAAAATAAATATCTTTATACTTGAAAACATCATTTTAAATAGTAAATAACTTTATCAATTAAATTTTGACTTGCCTTTTATGTCTTCATTCAATACAAACTATATAGGCTATGGACGCAATATATATATGAATTGTATCTATAAAGCCGATATGAAAGATGTGGTTAAATCATACTTTTATGAAAGAAGAGATAAGGTACATTAATTGATGAATTTAGAATGTTTATATCACTTAGTGATAAGGCTTCTTTTTTATCTATAAGGGGAATTAACAGATAATTTTACTGATGAACGAATTTTAGAGGTGATATTATTATGAGGGCAAAGGCTTTTGCAGATTGGTTGATGAATGTCGATCATAGAGATATAAGACAAGCGAGGGATTATGTATCAAGAGTTAGACGCGTAGAAAATGCCCTATCTGAATACTTACTTAGATCTGTAAACTTAGATGAAGAGTTTAATAATGATAATTGTGACTTTATACTTTCTTTACTATCTATAGAACACGATAAAAAAATTTCTAATACAATCAATCTTCCTGAAAGTAAGGACGGTTTATCTAAGTTAAAAACAGCAGTAAATAAATATATAAGATTTTGTAATGCTTTGAAACAAGAGTAGAGTAGAAACTTGTTTTTAGAATGTATAGTTTATAGTTTTTAATTTATCAATAGTAAAATTATGTTTACTCTAATATAAGTCAAGCAAACCCTACTAACCTGAGGAATAGTAGGGTTAAAATTTCATAACACCATTATTTATCTATGTGGGGCAGGGGAAGTTAAAAGACCATCGCTAGCAGGAATTTGTACTGCCGGTTTGGCTTTTTTTATTTTTGGTGAGTTTCACGGTATTTTCTTTGGCTCATGATATTTGCACAACGAATGCTACAATATTTCTTTCTTTTATTAGTGTTCAGTATATCAAAGTAACCATCGCATGTAGGGTTAGCACATTTTTTTATCACTTCAAAATTAGGGTTCAGAAAAAATATGGAAAAATAAATTGCCGTGATTAGATTAGGAATTTTCCAGGTCCCTAGCATCGTGGTTGTATCATAGACGGGACTAATCAGTTTTGTATGGTAGTCAATTTCCTCTTTAATGATTAGTTTTGCCGCATTTATAATTACATTTTCATCCTCTTTATTAGGTCTTATATTTAGAGGTTTAGTTAATTTCACTCCTGCATTAGCTTTAACAGAGCTTATCGAAGTCTTTGTAAAAATATAGTCTAAAAAAGCATGCTGAGCTTGCATACCCTCATCGATACTATCGTAGTATTGGTAATTCCCTTGAAAAGAATAATCCTCATCAACAAAATACTGATAATCTGGATCCGGTTTTTCTTGCATTTCTAATAAAAAATCAGGTGAGGTAGACAATGCCCCTATAGAAATTAAATTTTTTCTGATTTGATGTTCTGGAGATTGATACACTAATTTGAGATTGCCCTCTGAGCTTAAATCGTGAACTGAAGCAGGGTAGGACAGCATGAGCTGGATTAGATTATTTGCCAGGCTCTTAAATGATGGCTCATCATTATGAATCTCCATGATTAACTCAACTAATTGAGTGATTCGCCTTATAACACCAAACAACTCATCACAAGAGTAAAGAGCGTATTTGTCACTGTTACTTTTAAATAAAAAACCATATTCATGAAAAAAATTTATGAGAGCCTGTTCATCTTTTGTTCCGGTAGATAATAACTTTGTAAGTATATCATTTTCAGATAAGCTATCATCGCTTCTGAGTAATCTATCTTTATAATGAAAATTAATGAACCCATCAACTTCTTTAAGCCTAATCGTATTATATGGATTACCTAATTCATCGTACCCACGGTTAAGTTTCACATCAACTTTTGAGTTCGAGAATGTAAAACCTTCTCTAGTTGTAATAAGGGCGGATCTATATTCCATTATTGTCACCTCTATTGTAATAATATAATATATTATATCATATTTAAATTAAAAAACCTAAAAATTGAATATCATTAATAATGTATAATTCAAATAATATAACTTAAGTAATCCTAAACATAATATATAATATTAATAAAACAATAAAATTATTACTAAGTATTATATTTTATATTATTATTTTCTAATGTAGAATTATGATAATGAATCTGATAAAGGGAGGCATGAAATGACCAATAAACGCTGTGCATTCTAATGAAAAGTTACTAGAAAAAATTTACATTGATAAACCTTGATTTTGCAAGGTTTTATAGGAATATGTGGGAAAGGCAGCAATATTACAATAGACAGAACGTATGTTCGATTATATAATATAGATAAGCCCTTTCGCCACAGATTATTCTGAAAAAGGGAGGCTATTCATGATGAAAATGATAAAATTACAGGAACAACAACCATCTTCCAGAAAGTTAAAGGGGGTGACGCTTATGGGGGAATTGAAGAAATCAGACACACAGCAATTCCATAAGACAAAACTTCTTCTATCTATCTATAGGACAGTTGTATGGAGGATAGAAAGTGCAATATATGTGGTTCAAGAGACAGCCCAGGAGTACGGAAGTGACAGAATCTCTGAATTGGTTGATTTTCTTAGCTTAGAACTAGACGAATATGACCTGACTAAAGACAAGAAAGAAATTGAAGAACGTTTGATGTGTATTGCAGAAACAAAACAAATGATTGAGATCGTTGACAAAGCACTTAAGCATTTAAAAACCCATCCTAAGCATGGTCAGATTTATCATGACATCATTACTTATTGCTATATTGATAAAGAAGTGATGTGTGATGATGCCATCATGAGAAAATTGAACCTAACCCAGTCCACCTATTATCGTTATAAAAAGCAAGCAACAGAATTAATGGGTATTGCACTTTGGGGTTATATTATACCGCCCCTCAAAGAATATTGGGACAAGCTCCAATAGCAATCCTGTAAGGGATGGGAAGTTACCTATGGGTTTTTGATTGAGACATTAGAGGAAATTGAAAGAGAAATGATAGGGGATTGACAGTCGAATGGAAGGAAACTGGTAGTCTTTTGAAATTGTTTTGATAGTTTGGAGCTTCTATAATAAGTATAGTGGGAAGTATGTGCAAAAAATGAATACAGTGGCAAATAGCCGCTTGGGTTAGGACTCGGCTTGAGTTTTAATCTAAGCGGCTATTTTTATGCCCTTCGGCCTTATTGGCCCTAGTACGTGTAATGCGTATTAGGGTCTTTTTTTACGTCCATTTTTAAGCATGTGCTTCCTCCTACTTATTTCAAAGGAGGAACTACAAACATGAGTAAAGAGATTAAAATTGGAAAATTATCGGTCCCAGTAAGTGAGGAGATTTACAAGGAGTACTACAAGATGAAGCGCCGTGAGAGGTACCTAGAAGAAGACATCAAGGTTGGTAGCAGTAAGATTGACCCCGAAACAGGCAAAGTGACCTATAAGCCCAGCAAGGAAGATTCTATTGAGAGATTAATGGATAAGGGCCACGACCTTGCAGCAGAGGAGCTTATTGAAGATGTGATAGTAGATAAGGCCATGCTTTTAATCCTGCAAGAAGCAATGAAAGAATTAGATCGCCAAGAGAAGGCGTTAATTAATGATCTTTTTTATAAAGAACTTACGGTTAGAGAAGTGGCAAGTAGAGAAAATATCTCCCACGTAGCAGTTATGAAAAGAAGAGACAAGATTTTAGGAAAGCTAAGAAAATATTTTTTATAAATTTGGTTACCAAACCTTCTCCCTCATTGGCTAATAAGTGAAGGGGTTAATGAAAGATGAGGAGGTGACTAGATGAAAATCAAAACAAAGGAAGGGGAGAAAGAAATTATGACAGTTGCAAATAAGGAAATGCAGGAGGAAATGGTAGGAGTCCTTAATGCCATCAGCATCGTATCCAAAAGATTAGCAAACCGACTGTTAGAGCTGGAAGAAGAAAAGGAAAAGAAGGGGGAAAGGGAGGATGAGTAAAATCAAACATGCCCTAGAGGTGG
This sequence comes from Anaerovirgula multivorans, assembly GCF_900188145.1. Lineage (GTDB taxonomy): Bacteria > Bacillota > Clostridia > Peptostreptococcales > Natronincolaceae > Anaerovirgula > Anaerovirgula multivorans. The sequence goes on from NZ_FZOJ01000025.1 coordinate 16,098, forward strand.
TTAGTGGCCTTAGAAGCCTAGCAGATAGCATTGAAGGATTGGTTGAAGTCTTAGAGGGGAATGCCACAGAAACAAAGGTAGAAAAAATAGAAGAGCAAGAAGTAAAAAAGGAAGCTGAAAAACTACCTACCCTAGAGGAAGTAAGGGCCAAGCTTGCAGTCCTTTCCCAAAATGGAAAGCAAGTTCAGGTAAAGGAATTAATTACTGAATTTGGAGCTAAGAAGCTAAGTGACATTCCTGCTGAAAGGTACCCTGAGCTTCTAGAGAAAGTAGAGGTGTTGTAATGGGAGAACATGCACTGCTCTCGGCTTCAGGGGCCCATAGATGGCTTAATTGCAGTCCCAGTGTAAGGCTCGAAGAAGAGGTGGGGGATAGCACCAGTGTTTATGCCATGGAGGGAACCTTCATGCATGAGTTATCAGAGCTACACCTTCACTACTTCTTAGAAAACATCACCAAAGCAGAATTTAATAAAAAGCTAAAGCAGATGAAGAAAAGAGAGTTCTATACAGAGGAAATTGAAAAAGCTGTAAACGCTTACGTAGACATAGTGATTGAAAACATTAATGAAGTGAGGTCAAAGTGCAAAGATCCGCTGATTCTTGTAGAGGAAAAGCTAGATTATAGTCCCTGGGTTAAAGAAGGCTTTGGAACGGGAGATGTCCTCATTATAGCTGATGGCATTATTGAAATTATTGATTTAAAGGGTGGTAAGGGAGTTAGTATATCTGCAATAGGAAATCCCCAAATGAGGTTATATGGCTTAGGTGCCATACATGGATTTGGTATGTTATATGACACTCAAAAGATTAGAATGACCATCATTCAGCCTAGGCTTGATAACATCTCAACTGACGAGATGGAAGTAGAAGAACTATTGGAGTGGGCAGAGGAAGTAGTTAAACCCAAAGCCGATGCTGCTTGGGCTGGAGAGGGAGAGTTTAATCCCGGAGAGCATTGCAGGTTCTGTAAAATTAAAGCCACTTGTAGGGCTCGAAGTCGTGAAAACTTAAAACTTGCTTGTATGGACTTTAAAGAGCCAGCCCTTCTTACAGATGAAGAGGTAGTGGAGGTGCTATTTCAAATAGGGGAGCTTCAAAAATGGGCTTCGGATGTTGAAAGTTATGCATTGGAAACAGCCATAAATGATGGAAAACAGTGGCCTGGAATGAAGCTTATTGAAGGTAGAGCAACCAGAAGATTCTCATCAGAAACAGAAGTGGCAGAAAAGCTACTGGAGGCAGGATATCCAGATAATAAAATCTACTCAAAATCCCTTCTGAGCCTTACGAAGCTTGAGAAGGAAATTGGTAAAAAAGATTTTGAAAAGATTATTGGGGATTTAATTGAAAGGCCCCCAGGGAAATTAAAGCTAGTACCTGAAGAAGATAAACGACCTGCAGCAAGAAACAGCGCCCAGAAAGATTTTAAATAAAAATTTTTAGGAGGAATGAAAAGATGGCAAAAGTAAAATCAAAGGGACGGTTCTGTTGATTATTAAAATCAAAGGGACGGTTCTGTTGATTATTAAATCATGTTGAAGTATAATAAAGAAAAAATATAAGGGAGCAATCAAAATGCCACGAAATGCAAGAGAGAAAAGCCAAAGCGGTATATATCATGTAATAATTAGAGGTGCAAATAGGCAAGAGATATTTCATGATGATGAGGACTGCTTAAGATTTCTTGAAACATTAGAAAAATATAAAGTGAAAAGTGAAATTAAGATATATGGTTGGTGTTTGATGAATAATCATATTCATTTGATTGTTAAAGAGGGCAAAGAGGAACTTTCAACAACTATGAAAAGGATAGGTGTAAGTTTTGTAGGGTATTATCACCTGAAGTATGATACTACAGGACATTTATTTCAAGACAGGTATAAAAGCGAGAACGTGGAAAGTGAAGGATACCTAATAACGGTAGTTCGATATATACATCAAAATCCTGTGAAAGCTGGTCTTGTAAATATGCCACAGGATTGGAAATGGAGTAGCTGTACAGAATACTATGGTAAAAAACCTTATAAACAAGGGCTATTAGATAGTGAACTAATACTAAGATTATTTTCAGAAGATAAGAATATTGCAATGAAAAGATTTAAAGAATTTAATGAAGAAAAGAATAAAGATAATTGTTTAGATGAAGTTATTATTAAAAGGTTAAAAGATGAAGAAGCAAGATTAGAAATTAATAAGATGATACCAGGAGTTAGTGTAGCACAAATTAAGAGTTTACCAAAAGAGCAAAGAGATAAAATAATTAAAACAGCTAAATCCTTAGAAGGAATATCTCAAAGGCAATTGGCGAGAATCCTAGGAGTTTCACAAACATTAATATCAAAAGTTTGATAATCAAAAGAACCGTCCCTAAGATTATGCCTAAGATTATGAAAAAAGGTTGTGTTCGTTTCGCTATCTCTATGAGAAATTAAGGTGAAAATCATACCGTCACAGATTATGCAACAATATAACCTTCATATCCCATACGTATATGATTGCCGAGTACAGCTTTAACTCAGAGTAAAATAGATTAATGACCAAAATATGATGAAAGGTGGAAAGACGGATGAATTTAGAAAAATTAAGGGATACGGAATATATAAAGTGCGTAGGTTTACTGGCTGAGTTGGTTGACCTGGATGCGGATGCAAGAGAAAAAATCCATAAGTGCTTTCAAAGTATGGGGATAAAAAGCTTTTTTCTGCATCTTGAGTCATTGGATTTGCCGCCTGAAACTTCCGAGAAGCTGAAAAGCATCCATAATTGAAATGGTTGCTGCAAAAAGGGGGCGGGCATAGCATGAAGCAGGATATATTGCATACCGAGAATTTTTTAAAAGGGTTGACAACCTTAACAGGACTGCCCTATAAAAAAGTTCAGCGGTATGTAAAAGAAAATAACCCCTTTAACATCCTGGAGCATCCCCATATCATGGAACCAAATGAAAAGCAGCTTGAAAAGATAGGCTTGCTCAATGAGTTTATTTCCTCCTACAACATTTTGAAAATCTATGAGAGCAATGAAAAGGTAGTGCTTAATTCATCAACCTTATCAGGTCAGTATTTCTTAGCCCTTTTGGGAGGAATGAAGGATAAAGAAAGGTTTATGGTGGCTTTTTTAGACAGCGGCAATAGCATAATTGAAACAAAGACCATGTCAGAAGGAAGTATTGGACAAACAGCAGTATATCCAAGAGAAATATTGAAATATGCCCTTGCCTGTGATTGCAATGCAATGATTTTAGCCCATAACCATCCCGGAGGCTCCAAAAGTTTTTCTCCGGAAGATAAGGCGTTGACACAGAGGATCGTTGATATTTTTCATCCCTTAGAAATTAAAGTTTTAGACCACATAGTTGTAAGCGGTGCAAGCTATTCTTCCATGGCGGAAAAAGGGATACTTCCGCATCAATGCAGAGGAACGGCAAATTATGAAGAGATTGTATTAGGCCCAATACCTGTGGAAGAAAAGTGGAATGGGGTTAATCATACACATTCACGTTAAATATTCTATTAAATAACGAATTTGTCAACGTGATGTTATTGTAAGGCTTTCGAGGCCCATCCCCCATTCTGAAATTAGGATAAGAGTCAGTATAAATTTTTATGTGTTGCTTTTTTTTTAAAAAAACACCTTGACCAAACTGGTCATTTTGATATATAATAATCATGACCAATGTGGTCATTAAACTATTTGTACTGACAAAGGAATGAGGTGGTTATCATATACCCGAAATTTTTTAGTTTAGAGCAGGAGAAACAGGAACGCATTATTAATGCAGCGCTTAAAGAGTTTGCACAAAATGGTTATGAAAGGGCTTCTACAAACGAGATTATTAAGGAGGCGGAAATATCCAAAGGATCATTATTCAGCTATTTTAACAGCAAAAAAGAACTTTATTTATTCTTGCTTGATTATGTGGTTAAGGTAATCGATAAAATCTACGATGAAGTGGATTGGAAAGAAACAGATATATTTAAAAGAATAAAAGCAATAGGATTAGCAAAATTCAAGATATATAAAAGGTCTCCACAGGCATTTAATTTCCTAAAAGCTGTAGCCCGTGAGGATGCTGTTGAAGTGAAATCTGAAGTAAATAAACTGGAGAAAAACATAACTGAAAGCGGTTTGGAAAGAGGCTATCAAAATATAGACCTGACAAAGTTCCGTGAGGATATTGATATTCAGAAAACGATCAATATTATTAACTGGACGATATTGAGTTTTGCCGAGCAGCAAAGAGACAAAGTAAATTCGATGGAAGATATCGGCATGGAAATTTTCAAAGAGTGGGATGAGTATTTTGACATAATGAAACGTTGTTTTTATAAAAAGGAGGAAGAATAATATGTTTATTGATATTTCAAACTTGAAGAAAAGCTATACAACAGGTGTGGTGATCACTGAAGTTTTGAAGGGAATCGAAATGAAGCTGGAAAAAGGGGAAATAGGCGTCATCCTTGGACCATCAGGTTCAGGGAAATCCACACTGATGAATATTCTTGGCGGCATTGACCGTGGTGACAGTGGTAGCGTTATCGTTGACGGAGTAGAAGTAAACAAATTAAGCGACAACAAGCTGACGGATTATAGACGTGGAGACATCGGTTTCGTCTTTCAGTTTTATAATCTCGTTCCCAACCTGACAGTTGGAGAAAACATTGAAGTCGTTTTAAATATTAGTAAATCACCGCTAAACATTGATGAAGTTTTAGCTGCAGTGGAAATGCAGGATAAAAAACACCGCTTTCCTAGAGAATTAAGCGGTGGTGAGCAACAACGGGTCTCCATTGCCAGAGCCATTGTTAAGAATCCAAAGCTACTGCTTTGTGATGAGCCAACCGGCGCACTTGATTTTCTTACATCTCGAAGCATTTTGCAGCTCTTGGAGCAAGTGAACAAAAAATACGGTACAACCATTTTGATGATCACCCACAATGCTGCGATTTCTGCTATGGCCAACAGAGTATTTAAGCTGCGAAGCGGAGAAATCGTAGAAGAAGTGGTTAATCAGGTGATTGTTCCAGCAGAAAGGATTGAATGGTAATGGTGATTAATAAAAGAATCAAGCGTGTTTTGCTGGAAAACAAAGCACAGTACATCGGATGCATTGTGCTGATTATTTTAAGCAGCTTCGTGTTTACAATGATGAGCCAATTTGCCGATAATTTTGAGCGGTTGGCAAATGAATTTCAAGTCGGGTATATACAGGAAGATGCCACATTCACAACTGACAAAAGCATCGACAACTTGCAGGAGCTTGAGTCCACAGCAAACGCCATGATAGAAGAAGGGAAAACCTTTGATTATACGCTTTCAGAAGGAAAAACGCTACGCATCTTTAGTGAAAATGACAGGGTCAACATTCCAGCAATCATTGACGGTAAAGAATTAAGCGGTAGCGGCGAGATACTCATCAGCCCTGTTTTCGCTAAGACACACAACTACAGAATCGGAGATGAACTGAATATATTGGATAAAACCTTTACAATTTCCGGGTTTACAGCACTGCCTAACTATATTTATCCTCTGCAATCAGAAGAAATGATGATGCCGGTGCCGGGCTTTGGCATAGCAGTCATTAGCAAGGAGGATTTCGCCGCCTTAAATCAAGGAAGCAATTTCTATGCGGTGAAGTTTAACGATATTGATCGAAACCTTCGTAGACAGTCAGCTGAGTTTAGAGAGCTATTGAAGAGCCGCAATATTGATATTCTAAAATGGACAAATATAGAAGATAATAAGCGTGTCAATGTTGTCGATGCACAGGTTGATATTTTAAACCTTGTAAGTAATGGTGTACCGACTGGGATTTTATTGTTGGCCATTATTTTAATCGGCAACGTTATTGGGCGAATGATTAATCGAGAGTCAGCCATCATTGGTGCATTGTATGCCTTAGGTTATAGAAGGAAGGAACTATATCGTCATTATCTGACATTTCCTCTCATGATAGCCATTATAGGAGGTATCATCGGAACCATTCTAGGAATATTTCCGGTACGTTTCATGGTTTCCTTTATGTTTGACGCTTACATTATACCTTTGACTGGAATCCAATACAATCCCATCAATATAATCATAGGTCTGATCTTACCTATCCTCTTCCTAGTATGCGGCAGCTATTTTGTCATACGAAAAGAACTGAAGCATTCACCGGTGGACCTGATGAAGGGCAAGAAGGATAAGAACAAGGTCAATTTCTTGGAGAGTGGGCTCAAGCTTGAAAAACTCAAATTTCCTACACGGTTCAAAATCAAGGGACAGCTGCGAAGTCTATCACGTCTGGCCTTCCTACTCTTTGGTGTTGCCGGAGCCACAATGCTATTGCTTTGGGGTTTTACCCTCAAAAGTGGTTTTGATGATATGCTTACAGGAGGCAGCGTGTATAATTTCGAGTACGAGTATAAGTTCGACAAACTGCGCTATGAACCGCTGCCGGCTGATTCAGAACCCTTCCAAGCATTGTTATTTCTACCAGAGAACGATGATAAAAGAGATTTTTACGTCACTGGCATCTTGCCAGACTCTGCTCTGATTACACTTGTAGATGAATCCGGTACTAAGTTGAGTACCAATCAGGTCATTGTAACGAAGCCGATTGCCAATCTGCTAAAGTTAAAGGAGGGAGATACTGTAGATATCGTTAGCAAGCTGGATGGTCGGATATTTTCAGTAGAGATTGACGCAATAGCCGATACCTACGAGGGTAGATTTATCTTCATGCCCATAGCGGATTTTAATGAGAAATTCGAAATGCCAGAAGGAAGCTATGTAGGGGTCTTTAGCAATGTTTTGTTGGATATTCCCGAAAACCAATCCTACAGCGTAGTGTCTTTAAAGGATAAGTTAGCTGCAATTGAAGAGGTCCTGGGGCCTACCCAGTCAATGATGAGTGTTCTAGCGGTGATAGCCTTTATCATTGGCATGATTGTCATCTATCTTGTAACTTCGATGATCGTTGAGGAGAACAAAGGCACCATTTCCCTCATGAAAATTTGTGGTTATCGGAAGAAGGAAATCAATTCATTAATTCTGAATAGTTCAACCATCGTTGTTGTGATTGGATATATTATTGGCGTACCTTTAACCCTTTCAGCATTGGGGGTATTGGTTCAATCACTGGAAAACAGCGTTGGTATGTCATTGCCGCCTCTGAAAATCGATTTGCCATATATTCTAATTGGGTTTATCGCTGTCATGTTGGCATATGAGTTGTCGAAACTGCTGTGCAAGAAAAAAGTCAATGCAGTTTCTATGAGTGAAGCTTTAAAAGCAGGAGCGGAATAGAAAAAGTTTTTGTAATCGCCTTCTTAAGGTCGCAGTGAAAAAGGTTGCGCCTTAAAGGTGGTTTATACCTTACTAGAAACATAGTTTTCAACCCCAATAACTGTGTATTATGTCGCTGTAAATTATAACTGAATTATAGCGTTAAGGGCAAACCTGTCTAAAGACAGGGACGCAAAGCCATAGGGTCTAAAGTGCTCGATGAACTATGACAGCCGGTTGCCGCATTGACTATGTGTTCAAGGCCTGCCCTTTTTGCGGCAGGCTTTTATTTTTATATGGGATAGCATATGGCTGATGTGATATTGGAGGCGAATAACATGCATAATAGTGATAATAAGGACAAGCTGGGTAAAATTATAAAAGCAGCTAGCAGAAAAAATAAATATCACATCTCGCTATCTCATGTCTATTGAGAATGAAAACAAGAAGCCAAGCTATCATGTTCTTTTTAATCTTATAAGTGAACTGGGCATATCCGCAGATATGATCTTTTTTCCTGAAAAACTGCATGCAGATAAAAAAACTGAGCTGCTTATTCAATTATTATATATGTGCGATGAGAAGGAGCTCAAAGTTGTGACGGCTACAATAAAAGCCTTGCTAGATAATAAGAAATATTAAGCATTTATTTCACAAAGGCTATTAGACAAGGAAATAACTGCTAATTTATTGAAGGCTGATATGTGCCGCTATGTAAAAACGTGAGTTTGGTGAGGCCTTTTCATATCTGAGCAATCAATACCTCACCAAGTTTACTAGTTTGGAGGGTATTAATTATGCTTATAAAGTATGTTATAAAAAATCAACAGCCGCTATTTTTGATTAGCGGCCTAGCGTGATAAATCAGACATCATTTTATGTATCTTAATTAGTAATAAACTGTCAAAAAAAGCCTGTTTCGGTCAAGGGGCCAATGCGGCTATCAAGTAGAACCGTCAGAACCTAAAAACTGGATATATAAAAGCGGAAGTGTTATAAAAGCTTATTTGGATTGTATCCAAGTGAGCTTTTATTGTCGTATAAAGCGGAACTTCGTCGGATGCCGTTCTCCCCCTCTGTTTTGGTTTTTCACAAAAAAATCAAAACGGAGGTTAATAATGATAAGGATCAATTTACGGGATCATTACCCGTTTTATAAATCCGACTTTTTTATTGAAGTAGCAGACGAAATCGCGCTATCACTGAAACGATTTGACCTGGATGAAAACGCTTATCAACTGCGTACATACAGACACAAAGCGTATTACTCACTTGACCGCAACGATGGTATTGAGCATGAGATTATGTTTCTTTCACTATCTCCAGAAGAGATTTACGAAAGAAAGGTCACAAATCAAGAGCTTTATGCCGCCATCAACAGTTTACCGGATAAGCAGGCCAAACGGATTTACGCTCATTACTTTTTGGGCATGAGCAAAGCGGCCATTGCAAAGGCAGAAGATGTCAGGGAAAGCGCAATCAGAGAATCCGTTGAGCGTGGACTAAGAAATATTGAGAAGTTTCTAAAAAAATTTCTCTAACACCCTGCGGTTTTGCCTCAAAAATGAATTGGCTATTAGAGGGACAACTTCTACCCCCTCTGCTGAACTTTGACAATTGAATAGGTGTATTTCGGTACGTTCCCCGTATGTCCTGAAAGGGAAAGCCAGATTGCAGGTACGCCAAGACCACCTGTCCGGCATTTGTCGGATTACAACCGATATATCCATGCCATCACGGATTGGATAAAAGTAAGGTGCGAGCGATCAATACCCGTGCAGTAAATAAATGTTAGTTACATTTAAGGCGGCGACACATGCGGAGGGATAATGATACTTCCGTCCAGCCATAGCCCCGCACAAGCGGGATCACGCAATGGGGGCGGCTTGCAGAGACCCTGGGAGAGGTGAAATTCCTATGAGGGCGGCCAGCTACCGTCTGCCGGAAAAACCATGAAGAATAAAACCAAAACAGAAATGCAGTTTAGGGGTGCGCCTGTTCGTGCGAGTATATATGCGTACCTAATTATGGGCGCACTCCTGATTCTGTAAATCAAAAAAATGTTGGTGATTGCTAAAGGAGGATCATTATGAAGGAAAATTTGATTCGATATAGTATGCAAATTGCTATGTTGGGGCAGCTATTAGCTCTAGCATTAATTACAGAAAAGGAATTCTCTCTGATAAAAAATAGACTGATGCAGGATTATGGTGTTATTTCAGACCTGACATCTTAATTTGCACATTTGTCATATGGCTGATAGCTTATTATACTGATTCCGTAATAATAAAAAGCTGAAAGGAGGACTTTATGATGCATGAAGTTGAAGTAATCAAGGCAAACAGAAAAATATCTGACCGTACATCAGGAAAGATAACAGATATTTTGCGTGTTGCTCCTTATGCAAGAGTTAGTACGGATTCAGAGGAACAGTTAAACAGCTATAAATCACAGGTTGCATATTATACGGATTTAGTGGAAAAACGCAAGGATTGGGAATTGGCAGACATTTATGCAGATGAAGCTATAACGGGCACACAGGTAACGAAGCGCGAAAATTTCCAACGGATGATTAACGATTGTATAGACGGAAAAATTGATATGATCATTACAAAGTCCATATCAAGGTTTGCAAGAAATACGTTGGACACTTTGAAATATGTTCGTATGTTAAAGGAAAGAAATATCGCTGTGTTGTTTGAAGATGAGAATATTAATACAATGACAATGGACGGAGAATTGCTGCTTGTAATATTAAGCTCAGTAGCACAGCAGGAAGTTGAGAACATTTCCGCCAATGTAAAAAAAGGCTTGAAAATGAAAATGAAGCGCGGTGAACTGGTCGGCTTCCAAAGCTGTTTGGGATACGATTATGATCCCACAGACAAGAGTATCTCTATTAATGAGGCAGAAGCCATTGTTGTGCAATACATATATGATAGGTACATTGATGGTGCAGGTGCTTATGTAATCGCAAAAGAATTGACCAAACTTGGCTATAAAACCAAGTATGGAAATACAGAATGGCATGATACGGCAGTCTTGGGCATTATTAAAAATGAAAAATACAAAGGTGACTTCACGATGCAAGAGTAACAAAGGTTATTGTAAATAATAGCACCGATATAATTATTGATGGATTACTATTTGAATTTGAAAATGGATTTTTTAAAGTAGATGAGAAAGAGGTTTATCAAACAGGGAAATCTTATCTTGAGATATCGGGAATTGATTATGATTTTAGTCATGTATACTACTGTGAAGGTAATAATAGAGAAGAAGTTGATTTTAATAGATTTGCAAAAGATGTTGAAGGAAATTCATTTGAAATTATAGATGAGACATATGGATATAACCAGACGAAGTTTAGTGGCAGTTTAGTTCTTGGTGATAAATGGATTGATGTGGAAATCGAAATTTATCACTTTAATAAGTCTTTATATAGGTGGAAAAATAGTTGATATAAAAAAACTGACCCAAAAGGCTTTGCAAGAAGTGACAAAAAACCGAACAGTTATTATGATAGCACACCGCTTAAAGACTGTAAAAAATGCAGACCAAATTATTGTCATGGACTCAGGGCGTGTTATGGGCACGCAGAACGCATGAAGCATTATTGAAAGAATGTGCAATATACAAGAAATTATGGAATCTTCAAAAGGTTTCTGAAAATGCCAACTATGTGAATTGAGAGAGAAACGATTTGGAATAGAGGATTAAACTGTATGATATTTCCATTGACATAAAAAAGACTGCTCCTAAAGCCGCCATTGCTATGTGCTGGAAAGGGCGGTCGTATCACACCTCCAAAATTTCATAGAAGAATAGAACACGGCGGCTTTGAATGTTATTTCAAAACCGCCGTTAGGCATTGTTGCTCTTTAAAAGGCATAGCTATACCACCGCCAAAACAACGGTTTTTTTTATTACCGTGTCCGGCTTTCTAAATACAATTTGCTGCTATTCTGCATTCACAACATTCACAATACTCATTTTTTCAATTTTCTTAGTTGGCGAAATCACTGCGATAAAGGTTGTTAGGATTGCAGCCAAAATTACAACAATCAGAACCACAAGCGGTGGCTGCCAAGGCTCTCCCCAATTCGATGTAATCAACATTCCAAAAAAGAAGCGGTGTAGAAGCAGCCCTAAAATGCCACCCGTAAGGCTGCCGGATATGGCGTAAGCAGCGGCCTCGGCTGTTACCATTTTTTTAAGCTGTTTACCTGACATGCCTACCGCACGCATCATTCCATAATTGCTTATTCTGCTTGAAACACTTGCATTTACAGTGTTGATAATATTAATCAGAGCAACAAATGCAATGACCATCAAAAATCCGTAGACAAATACCGCCATTGCGAAATAACCTGTGCGTACCTCGTTGTTTTGCTGCTGTAAATCCAGAAGTTTCATTTCCGGCGTAATCAGGTTTCTAACTTGCTCGGAAATGTCCTGCTTAACCTGTATATCAATAACCTTGTAGCTATCTACTCCGGTTAAAGCCGTGAAAGTGTTTTCAGAGCAAATGATAATCCATTCCCCATTAGGCGAATCAATCGGTACATCAGAAAGAATACCCGCAACCTGTACTTCATGCGGTTTTTCGCCGATGTTCAGTGTAATCATATCTCCAATCTGCCAGTTAAATTCCTGTGAATATCCGTAATCAACCAATACGCCGCTGCCATTTTGCACGTTGTCAATGCTGCCGGAAATAAGTGAATCTTTCGTCCATGCAAATTGAGGTTCATCATAGGAAACCAGTGTAGCCATATTGGTATCCCGCTTGTCGCTTGCAGGAATGTCCGTGTAAAACATACGGCCATATATATTCTCTATATGTGGAAGTGCCTTTATTTCTTGTTTGAGCGAACGGTCGATCACAACGGTATCCTGTGTTCCCTCAATGGATAAATCCGGCGCATAAGGCTTCAAGGGATTTAACGCATGGTTCATAAAGGTAATTAAGATTGTAAAACACAAGAACAGGACTATGCTGATTGCAAAAGAACCCGCAATCAATACCATGCTCTTTTTATTGGAGAAAGCGTGGCGAACAACCATTGCCGTATCCACATGGAACAGCTTTGTATTGGACGCTTTATTCACCGCCTGATTATTCGTTTGATTGATATTTCCCGTTATGGCGGCCTGTGGGGATACCTTTGCGGCGCGCTTCGCGGGGGAATTAGAAGCTATCATTACTACCAAGACCCCTAATATCGTTCCGGCTGCAATCCCAAGCCAGCTTATTTGAAATGTCGGCATTGCAGGAAGATACTGGGAGTTGAGTTTGTTTAAGACGAGCATTGCCGCCCATAATACCACGCACCCGGACAACAGTCCAACGGGGATTGCTTTCGCGCAATATCGCAAGCCCTCCAACCGGATATACCGCTTCACTTGCTTTTTCGTAGCACCAAGACAACGCAAAAGTCCAAAAAATTGTGTTCTCTCCAATATACTCATGTTGAAGCTGCTTGCAATCATAAAAGTACCGGCCATAGCGACAAGAATAAACAGTATTCCGGCCGTAAGATATATTTCCTGCATGGTCGTATCGTTTGATTGCCCCATCAACCCAAGAAGCATGACGTTTGTGGAAACCTGTTCGTCACCCAGGCTATATTTTGACTTAATATCTGCAATCGCTCCATTGATATTCACGCTATCGCCGAATTGAACATAATAATATTCTTTGTATAAATCGGCGGGGAGCGCGCGCATACCCTCTGTTGATAACTGCAAGCCGTGAGCGTCCGACCCTTTCAGGGTGGAATAGTCCCCAAAAGTCCCGGTAATCGTATACTTCCGCACTTGCCCGTCAGAAAAGGCAACCTCTATCGTATCTCCAATGGAAAGACCGAATTGTTCAAGCCCCTGCCTGTCAAGCAAGGCCTCCTGCGCTGTAACGGGATAATTGCCCTCGGTGAGGACCATGTTCATTTGCTCGGCAAATTCTTTGCTGCTGCTCTGCACAACCAATTCTTTCCCCTGATAGGTTGTTTCATCGGCCATGCCCAGCCAGCTTGATACGTTCACATCATCACGGCTACTTATTTCTCCCGCTGTGCTGTCTGATATACCCGTAAATATAGCGTGCCAGTTGCCATATCGGCGGATAGTTTCCTCTTTTTGGGATTTCAGGCTCATATCAGCCATGCCGAAAATCGCGGTTATTAGCATGACAGACAAGCAGATACAAACCACAGTTAGCCTATTTTTCTTTTTGTGTGCTTTCGCATATTCTGAAACAAGACCAAGATAACTATTCATTCAGCATATCCCCCCAAATCGGTTAATACGCCGTCTGATACTTGCAGTACCCGGTCAGCTGTGGAAGCAATACTACGATTATGTGTAATCATGATGATTGTCTGTTGGTAGCGTTTGGACGCTGTTTTCAGAAGCGAAATTACCTCGTTACTGTTTTGGCTGTCCAAGTTGCCGGTGGGCTCGTCCGCAAGTATCAACATGGGTCGGGTAATCAGAGCGCGGCCAATCGCCACACGCTGTTGCTGCCCGCCAGATAACTGTCGGGGTAGGTGTCCGCGTCTGTCCTGCAGGGAAAGAACTGTAAGTATTTCCTCTACATATGCCTTATCCGGCTTTTTATAATCGAGCAATACGGGAAAAGTAATATTCTGTTCAACATTGAGTTCAGGAATAAGGTTATAAGCCTGAAAAATAAAGCCTATATTACGGCGGCGAAAAATAGTCAGTTTTTCGTCGTTCATGCGGAATATATCCTTGCCGTCTATCAGAACATTCCCGGACGTAGGCGTATCCAACGCGCCTATCATATTCAAAAGTGTACTTTTCCCGGAACCCGACTCACCAACAATGGCGACAAACTCACCTTTGGGAACGGAAAAACTGACATTCTTTAATGCGTTGACTGCGGCTTCCCCTGTACCATAAGTTTTGTTAATAGCATTTACTTCTAATAAATTCATTGTATATCCTCCTCATTTAAGCGGTTGCCTACATTCTTTCGGTAGACGAGATATGCTACCAATTCATATAAGCAGGCGAGCAGCAAAGCGGCACCGGAAACCTTTGTAAGTCCGGGAATACCGCCAATGCCAAATCCAAATGTAAAGACGAGAACAGCCGCACCACCCAAAAAGGTAATTCCAGAAAGAGCAACCAGAAGCCCCCTTTGCATGAATGTATTTGCGCACAGGGCGATTACAAAATAAAGGATACCCTCCAACAGCAGTAATCCACCAAGATAGACAGGGGTTACTTGAATCAGCAAATGTCTAAAGATAATGGAATGGATTACTACCACAATGAGCAAAACAGCAATCACAAGGCTAAAATAACGGAGAAGCGAACCCGCTTTCTTTTCGTGAATGTGATTCGCGGCACTCTCCCGGACGAAATCCACAATACGCCAAATACCGTCCACAAGCATATATCCGACAATCGCATAGAACATTCCGTCAAGCAAAAAGTCCGGCAGAGCGAACAGGATAATCCCCATGCTTCCCCAAAACGCTGCCCGAAGCATTGCGAACTTTGCAAATTTGTCAAATAATAATGATTTTTTCAAAATGAATCCCACCTTTCTATATAAGGTAGGGTAATACTCTTATCTTACTCTCACATGAATTTCTGCTTACATTTTAGTAAGGTTAAGAAAACTTAAAACAAATATGCTCCCTTTACCCAAAGCACTGTCCACTGTGATATTACCGTCATGTGCTTCTACGATTGCCTTTGCCAGCGGCAGTCCAAGGCCGATACCTTGCGTATCTTTTGATAAGCGGCTGCGGTAAAATCGCTTAAAAATATGGTGTATATCTTCCGGGTGTATGCCGCTGCCATTGTCCTTTATGGTTATCTGTGTGACAGCCGGGAGCTTTTTCCACTCAACTGTAATCTGGCTTCCTGTATTCGTATGGTCGAGTGCATTTTTTACAATGTTACTAATGGCTTCTGTTATCCAATCTCTGTCACAAAAAAGCTGGGTATCATTTGGCCCTGACAAGGTGATGGTTTTCTTTTCCTCATTGGCACGAAATTCAAAAAGCTGATAAATATCATTTATTATATTCGCTATGTTTTCAGGTGCCTTTTTTATAATAATAGCCCCTGCGTCTAACTTTGTAATTTTCAAGAGGTTTTGAACGAGCATTTCAATCCGTTCAATCTCTTTCTCTGACTTAACTGCAAATTCTTTTATAGCGGCAATATCTTCTGGTTTGTCCTGTAAAAGTCCGTTATAGATAGTGAGGGCAGCAAGGGGTGTTTTTAGTTGATGAGAAATATCGGAAATAGTACCTTTCAAAAACTCTTTTACTTTCTGCTCTTTTAGCGCATGGGCATTAAGTGCCGTAGCCAGTGTGTTTACTGCATGGAAAAGCTTGTACAAGCTGCCTTCCTTGTCGCAATCAATTCGGATATCTGTATTTCCTGAAAGGTATAAATT
Organism: Anaerovirgula multivorans; assembly: GCF_900188145.1. Classification (GTDB taxonomy): domain Bacteria; phylum Bacillota; class Clostridia; order Peptostreptococcales; family Natronincolaceae; genus Anaerovirgula; species Anaerovirgula multivorans. The sequence continues at coordinate 31,809 of NZ_FZOJ01000025.1, forward strand.
GATTTGAGATACCGCTTCTTCCATAATCTGATTTTGCTTACGAAAATAGAGAAAGCAAACTCCTAAAATGCACAATGCAGCGAACAAAGACAGCAATAGTATGACTAGGTTCAATGTGCCGTAAAACAGCCATACAAATAACTGAAATAAAAGGATAAAACCGCCCAATATACACGATATTGCAGCAAAGAAATTTTTAATATCCTTATTGGTAAAAATCTTCACCTGCCCACCTCAATTCAATATATTCCATTTATACCCCATGCCTCTGACAGTCAGTAGCATTTGCGGGTCACCCGGATTGTTTTCAATCTTCATTCTTAGCCTGCGAATATATACTGCCAATGTATTATCGTCAACATAGCTGCCCTCACCGTCCCATAGCTTATCCAGAATTTTTTCTTTGGATAGTATGATGTTGGGATTTTGCATGAGCAGACAAAGTAATCGGTACTCGGCTGTTGTCAAATCCAAAAGCTGCCCATCTTTATAGACTTGTCCTTGCAGCAATAAAACTTTTATCCCATTGGATATTATTTCCGTATCCGCCGTTCCAAAGTTCTTTGCTCTCCGAAGCAAAGCGTTAATTCTCGATATGAGAACCCCTAATTTAAACGGCTTAGTAATATAATCGTCGCCGCCAATATCAAGCCCTGTAACGATATTCATTTCTTCATCTGACGCAGTTAAAAAGATAATCGGCACTTTGGATACCTGACGTACTTTTTGACATACCTCAAAACCGGAACCGTCCGGCAAGGACACGTCCAGTATCAATAAATCGTATTTACCGTCTGTCCAAATGGTATTGGCTTCTCTTACAGTTCGGGCAATATCTAATTCAAAACCCTGCCTTTTTAGTAAACAGGAAAGCCCATCAATCAGGCTTAAATCATCTTCAAGAAGTAACAGCCTATTCATTATTTTCCTCCTTTGTTCGTCCATCTTTAGGTTTTTCTATATTGGCTGGAATAAGCCATAGATTTCCCTTTTTTATCGCTCCTGGTATTCGTCCTGCCGAGCAGTAGTAATTTACCATACGAGCAGTAATTCCCCATTTTTCCCCGGCCTCTTTCACTGTTAAATATTCCATGTAAGCACCGCCTTTTTACAGATATGCTTATATTATATTTCGAGATGTCGAATAATTCAAGTGTGTCATTTTTAAGAGCATTTACGGCATAGCCATCAGCAGCCAGCTTGCGAATAAATGCGCTTTGATTTTGGCTGTTCACTTCTGCCATGCGCTCTCGTATGGCAGCTAATTCTTCATGAGTTACCATGATATGAAGCCGCAAATTCCGTTCTCCTTTTGACATAATATTTTACCCTCCAATCAGTAGATTCGTTTATCTCGTTCTACTTATTAGGACAGAAAAAGCAAAAAACAAGTGTATCGCTCATAGTAAACGATACGCTTGTTTTAGACATTTTACTTGGCAGCAGCCCATAAACAATATAGTTTTCTTATACTGTCTTATGCAGGACTGCCATTGTAGGCTCTGTTTTTCAAAATCCCCAAAGTCAGTTTTTTAATGATTTAATAGAGAAGCGAAGACTTGATAATTATTTCAAAATAAAGCGTGAAGCAAAATACGATGGACTGAGTTCAATTGTAAGGCAACTATTTTATCTGACAGCGGAGAACAAAAAGAGATTCACCGTTTTTTATAATTAAAGAATTGTTGGTGGGATGCCTTGACGGAATAGTCGGCAAAATTATAAAACCGGATGCTTACGCTGTATCCGATGAGGATGTGGAAGAATTTGACCTGAAATTTTATCCTAACGTTAAAGTATATTAAAATAATATAATCAACTGAATATGCTGATAAAAAGTTGTTTGCTTTAAAATGGAGTAGGCAACTTTTTTATATAAAAATTAATAATGCATATGCCACCACAAGGAGTTAGCTTATATAGCCAGCTCTTTTTGTACCCTTCAATTTGAAAGTAGGATTAAAACTTGATGCAATGATAATCGCCATCACCAACCCAAAAGGAGGTGTTGGTAACCACCTGTATCAACTTGGGCATGGGACTGGAAGTTGAGGACAAATAAGTTCTGCTTTTTGGAATTTTAGTTGAATAAGGCTGTGCTATCGGTTCAAGTAAGTCAAACTTTTAATGAAATTTGCATCGTTATGTGGTGTTACTTTCTCATTATTCCTATCTTCAGTTATGGCAAAATGCTTCATGTATCCGTTTGAAAGCATTAACCTATCTGAATTTCAGGAAGGCATACCGTTCATGTTTCACTAGCTTAAGGCCAGATAGATCTTGTGTTTTTAATTACCGTTTTGATGCGTTGGTGCTGGTTGTTTCTACTGACGAGAGAATTATTGCAGCCAAGGGAGTAGTGTATCCTGTTGGATACATGAGGTTCTTGATTTTATTCGCTTTTGCGCATATAATATGATGAAGAAATATTGTGGAGGAATGCAAATGATTGATTATATATCTGTACAGCAGGCGGCAGATAAATGGAGAATTTCCAAGCGTAGGATACAGAAGCTCTGTGAAGAAAACAGAATTGACGGAGCGGTTCGCTTCGGTCATGCATGGGCGATACCTAAGGATGCCCCAAAGCCTCCTGACGGCAGACTGAGAGAAAACAAAGTAAAAAAATAAACTGCTATTTACTTCGTTACGAAAAGATTATTATATTGTAGGAGGGTTAATTTTGGATTATAAAATTTTAATAATTGACGATGATAAAGAGCTATGTTCTTTGATAAAGCAAAGTGTGGGGACTGAAAGTATTGATTCGGATTATTGTTATTCGGGCATAGACGGGTTGTACATGCTTGCCAAAAATGACTACCATCTTATCCTTTTGGACGTGATGATGCCAGGGATAGATGGTTTTCAGACGATGGATAAAATACGTAAGCAAAGCAGTGTCCCCATTCTTATGCTGACTTCCAAAAATGACAGCATGTCAAAAGTGCATGGGCTTCGTTCTGGTGCTGATGACTATTTAACAAAACCTTTTGACATGGAAGAACTGATTGCACGGATAATTTCATTGATACGTAGATACACACGCTTTAGTTCAGCGGACAGTGATTCACATCCTCTTACTTACAAGGGTCTTACAATAGACTTTGACAGCCGAAGTGTTACTACGAAAAACGGAACATTTGAATTACCGCCAAAAGAATTTAATCTACTGCTGTTCTGTGCGAAAAATCAAGGAAGAATTTTAACAAAACAACAAATTTACGAGGAAGTTTGGGGCGAGCCTTACGTTTATGACGATAGTAATATTATGGCAATCATCAGCAGAATTCGAAAAAAAATCGAACCTGATTCCGGCATTCGGTTTTATATCCAAACGGTAAAAGGGATTGGTTATCGTTTCAACAAGGAGGTGTAGGCTGTGATACTCGATGTGACTTTAGGCATAATATTATGCTTTGCTCTCCTTTTCGGTATCTCCTGTATGGCAAAGTTGATTGGGGTCAAGCGGCAGCTTCAGGATATGACAGATGCTCTGAACGATATTGAAGCAGGAAACGGAAATCGCAGAATCCTTGCCACTGGCAATGAGTTGACCGTAGACATTTCCTATAAAATAAATGAAATCGTCTATCATTATGAAGAACAGTTCTCTAAGCTCAGAGTAGCGGATGAAACCAACCGCCAGTTCATGACCAGCCTCTCCCATGATGTACGGACACCGCTTACCACCCTGATAGGTTATCTGGACGCAGTACACAGAGGCGTTGTTACCGGGCAAGAACGCGAGGATTATCTGGAAATCGCAAGGCGCAGGGCCTATGACCTGAAGGGCTATATCGACGTCTTGTTCGACTGGTTCAAGCTCAATTCAAGTGAATTTTCCCTATACATCCAGCGGGTGGAGCTTGCGGAGCTTACGCGGGATATTTTGAAAGATTGGATACCCATCTTTGAAGAAAATCATCTGGTCTACGAAATCGAAATCCCAGAAAGGCCGCTGTACACAAAAGTTGATCTGGATGGATACGCCCGTATTGTCAATAATCTATTACAAAACGTCATTGCTCACAGTCAGGCAACGCAGATTAAAATTGAAATGACACAAAAAGAAAAGGAATTTGAGATTAGTATTACGGACAACGGAATTGGAATTGAGAAAGCTGATTTGCTGCACATCTTTGAGCGACTGTATAAATGTGACAAAGGGCGATCTGGTAAGGGAAGCGGATTGGGGCTGTCCATCGTTCGACAGATGGTGGAAAAAATGAATGGTAGAATCACTGCACGAAGTGAGCCAGACAAATATACGATTTTTACTATTTTCTTTTCTTCGGCTAATTGAGAAAATCCCTGCCGGTGGACAGGGATTTGATTTATATAAATTGCAAGGTTAATGCAAGGTTAATGCAAGATTGACCTGATAGACTGATTTCAGTAAGAAAAGGAGGTTCATAATTTGAGTGATATTATAATTGAAACAAAAAATCTTACCAAACAATATGGAGAACAGAAAAGTGTTGCAAACCTAAATATTCATGTAAAAAAAGGGCGTATCTACGGCCTGCTAGGGAGAAATGGAGCTGGAAAAACCACGACGATGAAAATGCTGCTAAATCTGACGCAGCCCACTTCTGGTGAGGTTGTAATTTTTGGTAAGAATATTCAGGGAAACGAAAAGAAAATCCTGCCCCGTATTGGCAGCTTAATTGAAGCGCCGGGTTTTTATCCCAACCTGACCGGTACTGAAAACCTGAGTATATTCGCTCGGCTTCGGGGTGTATCCAAGCGAGATGCCATCTCAAGCGCCTTGGAGGTCGTTGGTCTGCCATACGGCGATAAGAAGCTGTTTTCACAATACTCTCTCGGTATGAAGCAACGTCTGGCCATTGCCCTCGCCATCATGCATGATCCGGAACTACTGATTCTGGACGAGCCGATCAACGGGCTTGACCCCATCGGCATTGCAGAGGTCCGTTCCTTCATCCGGGAACTGTGCGACGCGAGAGGAAAAACCATTCTGATCTCCAGCCACATCCTTTCGGAAATCGCCTTGTTGGTAGACGACATCGGTATTATCGACCACGGGGTCCTTCTGGAAGAGAAAAGCCTTGCCGAGCTAGAGGAAAAGAACAGCAAGTATGTCCACTTCATCGTCTCCGACATGGCACAAGCGGCTAGAATCATAGAGCAAAATTTTGGGACGAAAAACTATACAGTAGAAGACGACCACAGCCTTCGCCTGTACGATGTGAGTTTGCCGGTGACTGCCCTCAACCGTGCTTTTATTGAAAACGGATTGGAGGTTGCTGAGGCTCACACTTGCGAGGATACGCTGGAGGATTACTTCAAGCGAGTAACCGGGGGTGAGGGTATTGCTTAATCTGATTATCTGCGAATTTAAGAAATTGAAGCGAAAGAAAATCTTTTCCTTTGCTCTGCTGGCTGCTTTTATTTTTCCTGCATTAGGTTCGGCTTTGATTGCGGGGCAACCTAATGCAGCTTTTGACGATATGATGAGTTTCGCTCGTGAGGAAAGCAACTTTTTACTACTGATGCCGCTGCTCATTATACTAGCGGCTAACCTATTTTTCACTGAGCAAGACAATGATACGCTCAAGAATCTGCTTTGCATCCCCGTATCGAAAAAACGGCTGGTTCTTGTAAAGCTGCTGGTGCTGCTAATCTTTTCCATTGTATTCCAGATTGTTGGATTCGCAATAAGTACTGCAATGACTGTTTTGTATCATATTCCACTGACAGATATCACTCTGCAACTTATCTTAATGGCTGCGATGGCGGTGCTCCTGTGGGCGGCTGCGCTTCCCTGTATTGTGTTGGTTCTTTGGTTTAACAAAAGCTACATTCTTTCTGTAATCATCGTGTTTTTTTACACGCTCCTAAATTATGCTATGCATTTTAGTGAGGCGATTCTGGTGCAGCCTTTGGGGTTCAACGTCGGGACGCTCATGCCGATTCCCATGATTTTCCGATGGCTATACCAATTCAACACTCCAACCGGTGAGATACAAACGGCGTTTTACAATCGTTTCAGCCCATATTTTGCATCCACCTCGGTATGCTTTTGCGTATTGCTTATCGAAGCTTCAGTTTGCACATTGTTGATGATCCGCATCTATCAGAGCAAAGAAATATGAAGGGAGGGGAAATCTGTGATGTTAAGTATTATAAAAACCGAATTTGAAAAATTAAAGCGACTTCATATTTTACTGATCGGCCTGATTGGGATGGCTTTTCCTGCAATCCTGTCCGTATTTACGCAAGCAGTTGTCACGGAGGAAGGAAAAGTACAGAATTTTGATTTTGCCGCCCTGTTCAACAGTTCCATCTGGAACAGCGTTACGATTTTCATGCCCGTGATTTTTACGCTGATTGGCGGCTATCTGATTAACAGAGAATACACAGATAATACCTTGAAAAGCATCCTGCCGGTGCCGGTGACATTTCGGCGTCTTTTGTTCGGAAAACTTCTGGCAATTGGGCTTTTAAGTGTAGTGTTCGGATTTTACTGCTATATAATAACTGTGCTCGTTGGATATTTGTCCGGCGTACCGGACTTGAGCGTTGCTGTTCTTGTCAAAAGTCTTTGGCAGATGGTAGGTATTGCCGCCTGCACATATATTGCGGTTCTACCAATTATTGCTTTTACAAGCAAACGTCCAGGAGCCTTTATGGGTGGAGTTATTGTATCCTTTATTACTGGATATTCCGGCATGTTCATTAAGAATGTTGTAGGGCGTAGCCTGTACCCGATCTTGGCGGGTTTTACCGTAATTGGGTTTGATACAAAAACATTCATGAACACGAATGAACCTGCCAATTTGATGCTTTCTTCCTTGTCATTGGTGGTAATGCTTCTGCTTACGATTATGATTGTGATGCTGACAAACCTGCCGCAGGCGACTTCCAAGAATCAAAAGCATAAAAAGTCAAATATTTTCCTTCGGCCAGGGCAAAGAAGCCGATGATTTTTATACAAGGAAAGGTTGGTAATTTCAATGAAAAGGCTGCTCTTTATGTCCGCAGTGGTTGTCCTCTTGGCTATGGGAATTCTTGCGGGCTGTTCAAAAGATGAAATTCTTGACACGTACAATCAAGCCATCCAAGCGGCTGGTGACGCTCAATTGACCGGCAACTGGTCTTTGGAGGGAAAAAGAAAATATGGCGTGGATCACTATACAGGCACTTATACTGCAGATTATGAGGGATTTTCAGGAACAGAGTACCTCTTTGGAGGGACTTCCATTGACCGTGAAGCGGGAAATAAAATTGAGGTCATCTGTAATTTGAGTATTACGGATGGTACGGCTAAACTGGTTCTGCAATCCGGATCAGATGCCCCCCAAACCCTAATCGAAAGCACAGGCTACTATTCTGAAACGATTGAGCTGCCGCCCGCTGGTAATTACATTCTTGTAGAAGGGGGGGAGTTTACCGGCTCCATTGAATTGGAAATCAAATAATAAAATAAGATTTGTGGTAACAAGTCAAGAAAAGGTTTGATATAACTTCGACGAATTCCCCAAAAGGCAATACTTAACAAACCTAGACTAAGTAGGTATTTGGGAGGATATGTGCATCGAGCATTTCGTCGATTCTACACACTACTTTCCAATGTATAGAGTTGGTGGTTGCGTAGTAATGCTCATGAAAAGTAAAAAGAATAAACTCATCAAGATCAAGACTATCTTCATGAAGAGAAAGAAAGTGATTTCAAAAGAAAATTCAAAAAACAACCCTGTATTTAAGAGAAGTGTGACGTTTGAAAACACCTACTAAATTGAATGAATGAAAGGACCAGATGCGAGATGATTCAAAAAGATTACTGGGACAGTGTCTCTGAAAAAAAACAATTTACAACACCTTTTCAGGCTGATGAATTCAGTAAATATATCAGCAAAAATAATACTATTCTAGATGTAGGATGTGGCTATGGTAGAACGTTGGATGAATTATACCAAATAGGTTTCAAGAATCTGATAGGCATTGACTTTGCAGAAGGAATGATCAAACGTGGCAGAGAACAGTTCCCCTATTTGGATCTAAGGGTGAAAGAGGATGCTTTCATTGACTTTCACGATAATAGTGTTGACGCAGTGATTTTGTTTGCAGTACTGACTTGCATCTGCAACAATACAGAGCAGATGGAACTAATCAAAGAAATACATCGTGTGTTAAAACCGGGCGGCGTGCTATATGTGAATGATTTTCTTCTGAATACAGATGAAAGAAATGTTAGCAGATATGAACAGTTTGCCGAGAAGTACGACTTGTATGGTGCATTTGAGCTGCCTGAAGGTGCTGTATGCCGCCATCACAGCGAGAAATGGATACAGGAGCTGCTTGATGACTTTATCACTTTACAATATAAGTATATTACTTTCACTACCATGAATAATCATAAGTCCAATGGTTTTTATTTTATCGGGAGAAACAAATGAAAGTTGTTGAAGGCTACGGTGGTGATATGATGGTGGAAGTGAAATTTAGTTCGATGAAAATGCTTTCAGTTGCGGTAAGTAAACACAATGAAACAGAGGGACTTGGTGATAAGGCAATAAATCATTTATCTAAGGCAATTGTAGAAGCTCAAACATATGATGTGGATACTAGTAACGGCGGCCACCGTTACTTAGTATCGCCATACAAGATGGGGTGAAAGATTGTATGGAACAAGCAAGAATAAAATAAGGAATAGGAAGGTGAAAAGAGATAAGCTGCTGTCGGATTATCTCTTTTTTCATTTTCATTTGATATTGGTTATAATCTCTTGTAATTTGCTAAACAGCTTTAAGAAATGCGAAATTGTGAATGAAAGTTAGAATAGCTTATTTTAATGAGATACTAACGTTCCTGGACTAACTCCAAATTTCTCTCTAAAAGAGCGAGCAAAGTGGCTAAGATTATTGTAACCGACGGCATGGGCACTTTGGGTAACACTACAGTTATTTACAACTAATAATTTATAGGCTTTTTCAAGTCTTTGTTCTCGAATAAATCCATAAACTGTATTTCCATATAAAGCTTTAAACCCTTTTTTAAGAGTGCAATCATTTATACTTATTGCACGTGAAAGCTCAAGAAGCGATGGAGAGTTTTCTAAATTTGATAGTAAGATGTCCCGTGCAATTGCTAATTGTCTATACGTATATTCGTTCATTGAGGCAGGTGTTTGACATAAAGGTAACTATTTTAAAACATCCTGTTTTAAATATGCCTGTATGTCTTCCATACGATTTAAGTTTAACCAGATAGGGTGGAGTTTAATACGAATCATTATTAAAGTGAGGGTTTTATATGAAAGAACTTTTAAATATTTATTCATATGCAAATAGCTCAGAAAGAGATATGGCAAAAGCAATCATGTGGCTGATTTTGTCGGGCGTATTTGGGGTAGTTCCTTTTTTTAAGTCAATCATATACTTGTGTGTCTTTATGAAAAGGGAGAGGCAGAGCTAACTTATTTGGGGATAATGTCAGGATTAATCCTAATGAGTTTGTTTATAAAAACACGAGCACATGGTTGGGGGCTTGGAGCATCTCATCATTTGGCATATAATGCGTTGATGGGATTGCGTGAAAAGATGGTGGATAAGCTTTTAAAAATGCCTATGGGTAAGGTCAGTCAGTATGGAACAGGAAATTTAAAAAAGATTTTTGTAGAAAATATTGAGGATATGGAACTGATATTGGCACACATGATACCAGAGGGTGTGGCAAACATTTAGAGTGTATTAGATTTGCTGGACACGTAGAAAGGTTGTTATAATAAACCTAGAAAGGACGTGTTTCAGCTATGAGTAATAGAAATAAATTTACTGATGACTATAAAAAAGAAATGGTGAAGCTTATTACCGAATTAGGCAAAAAACCAGCTGATGTAGCCAGAGATATAGGTGTTACCCCTACTACTATTAGAAGGTGGGTAAAACAGTATAGTTTACATGGAGAAGATGCTTTCCCAGGGAAGGGAAACCTTCGACCAGCTGATGCAGAACAAAGAAGATTAGAGAAAGAAAACAAAGAGCTTAAGGAGGAAATTGCCATCCTAAAAAAGGCTATGGGCATCTTCAGCAGGGACGTGAAGTAAAGTATTTGTTTATAGAAAAACATAGCTCCGAATTTTGCGTCAAGAAGATGTGCCAAACTTTTGAAGTCAGTAGGAGTGCTTTTTATGGCTGACAGAAACGCCCTATAAGTCATAGTAAGAAGGAAGATATCAAGCTATTAGCTGATATTAAAGAAATATTTGATGAATCTGATGGAACCTATGGTCATAGACGTATCAAAAGAAGGTTAAAGAAAAAAGGTATAAGAGCCAGTAACAACCGTATTAGAAGGATCATGGGAGAAAATGACTTAGTAAGTGCATTAAAAACAAAATTTAAAGCCACTACAAATTCAAATCATAACTATCCACTAGCCCCTAACCTATTAACCAAAGATTTCACAGCTCAAAGCAAGAATCAAAAATGGGTTGGTGATATTACCTATGTTGCCACTAGTGAAGGATGGCTTTACCTAGCAGCTATTGAAGATCTGTATCATAAAAAGATAGTAGGTTGGGCTTTAGACAGCAGAATGACTAAACAGTTAACGCTTAATGCCTTAGACCAAGCTATTATACGTGAAAGACCAGCTAAAGGTTTGATATTCCATTCATATAGAGGGTCGCAGTATGCAGCCTACGATTATCAAGATAAACTTAGAGAAAATGGAATAAGGCAGAGTATGAGCGCCAAAGGGGACTGTTATGATAACGCTTGTATGGAATCGTTTTTTGCAACCTTAAAAAAAGATTTAATTCATAGAAGACGCTTCAAAACCCGTGAAGAAGCTAAAATAGCTATTATTAACTATATAAAAACCTGGTATAACTATAGAAGAAGTCATAGTAGCTTAGACTATATGTCTCCTATGGAATATGAGCTGCATTATAGCCAAGGTAAGGATTTAGCAGCCTAAAAGATGTGTAAAAGACATAGTTATATAAGCAATACCCCACTACAAGTACTTAATGGAAAATTTATAAATTATAAGGAATAAATTACATAATAAAATCTACTATAACATCTCAGTTGTAGGATTAATAAGATATTCTATGAAAACAAGTAAAAGAAACCTTTATTCGTGTCCAGCTAGGTTATACCACTCCAATCGGTGATATAATGCCCAAAGCATACATTTGCAAGAATTGCAAAAAAAATTTACTTGATTACTCAGAAACAGTTTAATAGTATTCTTGTTATGAGAATGCCCTTTATTACAGAGTACAAAAAAAGAAAATCCAGAAGCATTGAGATGAAATATTTTGTACTAACTGATTATATACGCTTGGATGGATTCTTCATTCATTGCAGCAAAATTTACATTTACGAGGTGAGAAGATGAACTTCTTTATAGATGAGTGGATAGATAAACTTGTATCAAAAATAAAAAATGAATTTGGAGATAGACTTGCCTTTATTGGTTTGCAAGGAAGTTACAAACGCAAAGAAGCGGATGACAGCAGTGATATAGATATTGTAGTTATCCTGAATGAGCTGGCTGTGCAGGATTTGAAAAAATATCGAGCGATAATTTCCAAAATGCCTTATAAGGAAAAAGCCTTCGGGTTTATTTCCGGTAAAAGTGAGATCATAGGTTGGGAAAAATCTGATTTGTTTCAATTCTATTATGATACGTAGCCAATCTACGGAAGCATAGACTATTTGCTGCCGTCAATTGATAAAGAGGATGTTAAACGTGCTGTAAAAATAGGTGCGTGCAATCTGTACCATGCGTGTTGCCATAATTTTCTCTATGAAAACAGCTCTGAAATTTTATCGGCATTGTACAAGTCAGCATTTTTTATTTTACAAGCTAAATATTTTGATGAGACAAACCAATACATAAGTAGCAAGGAAGAGCTAATAAAACACTTGGATGGGATAGATAAAGGGATACTGAATATTTGTATGGATAGAAAAAAGCTAACTGCTATGGATGAGGATGACTTGATCATATATTATGATAAATTCATCTCTTGGAGTAGTGTTCTTTTACAGTCCTACTGATGAGGGGTAAGCATGAAAAAAGAATTATCTGAGATGTCACTGAAAGAATTGTGGGAGTTTTTTCTTATTACCTTGAAAGAGCACAATCCCAAATATAAAGAGTGGTATGAAATCGAGGAAAGACAGCTTTTCAGTTGTATCAAGAATCAGGATATAAAACGTATCAACCATATCGGAAGCAGTGCGGTAGAAGGATTGATTGCAAAACCGACCGTAGATATCTTGTTAGAAGTTGATAACAATATTCTAGAGTTATAAAACGAAACATCAAAATTGAATGCGAATAGATAAATAAAATTTATCGTTCTGATTATGAGTTTTAAGCCTGTTGAGTGGAGTAAATCTTACTGATCTACCGGTTATTAATGTATAAATATATAAGGATATAATAAATGGAGGAGAACTATGACAGAAATAATAACATTACGTTTACTGTTTCAACTGGGAAAAATAAAGTTTTATATTTACCCAGTTGTATTGAAAAATAAAGACAATTTAATTTTAATTGATACTGGATACCCAATGTTTTTACCTGTAATTGAAAGAGCTTTTGACGAAAAAGGATTAGATATTACTAAATTACAGCAGGTTATTTTAACACATCATGATCATGACCATATGGGGGCAATAAAAGAGCTTATTACAAAGTATCCTAAAGTCGAGGTAAAGTGTTCAAATAAACAGGCACCTTATGTTTTGGGGCAGAAAAAATTGTTACGTTTAGAACAGGCTGAAAAAATTGGCGAAACGTTAGAAGGGAATGCAAAAACAGATAATGAAATGTTTATTCACATGCTGAAAAGCGTTCAATATATAGATAATGTTACGCCTGTATCGGATAATGAAATAATATGTGATGGCGTAAAAGTAATAGAAACACCAGGACATATGCCGGGACATATTTCAATTTATGTTGAATCTGAAAAAACACTTATAAGCGGTGATATGCTCATTTCAGAGGAGGGAGTTTTAGCTATTGCATCAAAAGAATTTGTATTGGATGAAGATGCAGAAATTAAGTCATTAAAAAAAGTGTATGATTACAATATTGAAAAAATTGTGTGCTATCACGGTGGAGAATATACCAGTAATAATTTAAAAATGGAATTAAAAAGCATTATTGAAAACGGATATACAAAATCAAATCTACTTTATGAGTGAGACTATGAGCGAGCAAATCTTGATTAAACTTATGAACTTAGTATCATCCCTATTTTAGGAGGATTGGCGGTAAAGCATTCAACCAACCCTTGAAGCGGTGATAATGATGACATAATAATTATGCATAAATTGATTACTTTCCTATTAAAAATGTATCTTTTATGCATTTACATGAAAAAATATGCAAAAATCCAGTTGATATGTTTACTACAATGGCACATGTGGAATCCATAGTCCTGTTGCAGAGCGAAAAAACGCTGAATTTTTAAGGGTTTGCAGGATTGTAAATGAAAACATGTTTTGACGTGAAAGGATGCTTTCACGTCTTTTCTTTTGTAAAATATTAATGAGCTTGCCCATTTTATATAGATGATGTAGGAACGTAAATGAAAAATGTCAGGATTATTCCGGTTGTACCTAAAGAAAATAAAAAACTTAAGGTTGCCGCCTATTGCCGGGTCAGCACATTTGGGCCGGTGCAGCTGCGCAGCCTGGAGCTTCAGATAAAAACTTATACGAAGATGATACGAAGCCATCCCAACAACGATCCAGAAAATGCTCAAGAATGAAAAATACAAAGGCGATACGATGCTGCAAAAGACTTTTACCGAGGATTTTATGACCGGTAAGAATAGCAAGAATATTGGGCAACGCAGCCAGTATTACGTAAAGGACAGCCATCCAGCGATTGTTTCTGCTGAAGTGTTTGGTAAAGTACAGGAAGAAATGGCGAGACGCGCAAGATTAGTTCATAAACAGGATGGCACAGTAGAACCCAGCGGAAGCAAATACAACGGTAAATATCTTTTGGGGAATTTGCTTGTGTGTGGTGATTGCGGAGCATCTTATCGGAGAAGAACAGAAAGAGGTAAGGTGGTTTAGAGATGTGCGACACGGATAGAAAAAGGGAAAGATTCATGTGCCAATTCGCCTACGTTGGACGAGGAGTGGATTAAGAAAGTGCTTAGCAAAATGGTATGTGAGAATGATGCTTATGATGAAAGTGTAATCAGGAATAAAGTTGATAGAATTCAGGTCTTTAATTCGTATAGTATAATTTGTTATAAAAATGAAGAGCAGGCTAAGATATTTTTCTAGAAAGATAGAAGGCGAAAAGTTCATATTATAATAATGCGAATATTGGTAAAATATAGTATAATTAAAATGATTATATCGATTATTCAGAGATTAAGGCACTAAGAAAGAGGATGATCCAATGGCAAAGAAAACTGTAAAAGAAACAATTCACGCCAAAGGTATGGATATTGCTATCTATACTGAGGATTTTCAAAACGAATTTATCTCGCTTACAGATATCGCACGCTATAAAAGTGATGAACCTAAAGATGTCATTAAAAATTGGATGAGAAGTAAGGATACAATTGAATTTTTGGGTCTCTGGGAACAATTACATAATGAAAAATTTAAAGGTCGAATTCGACTCCTTTAGAAGTCAAGCCGGTTCAAATGCTTTTACACTATCACCCCCAAAATGGATCGATAGTACCAATGCAATTGGTATTGTTTCTAGATCCGGCCGAAATGGTGGAACTTTTGACCATTCCAATATTGCTTTTGAATTTGCTTCCTGGATATCGGCGGAGTTTAAGCTGTATATTATCAAAGATTATAAAAGACTGAAAAACGATGAAAGCAGCAGACTATCTTTAGGTTGGAATCTAAATCGTGAGATATCAAAGCTAAATTATAGAATTCACACTGATGCCATCAAGGAGAACTTAATCCCACCGGAATTGACACCATATCAAAGAACCAATTGTTAGTTTTAGCGAATATGGAAAGCTATAATGCCATTTTGATTGAGCAAGGCAGACCTCAAGCAGAAAGGCTTCAATTATTGAATCAATTAGCCATTCGACAGTTAAAAGCAATTGAAGAAATAGGTACGGATGTAATTAGAAAGCTGGAAAACAAAGAATGAAAAACGGTAAGAAAGCGAGGAAGTCTATTAATGGCGCACTATTGCAGAATATGCGGAAGAACACGGGCTAATGAAAAGTTTTCAGGAAAAGGACATAAAAATCATGTATGTAAAGATTGCTCCGGCAAATCCGGCAGAAAAGCTAAGAAGAACAGCATAGATGAAAACGCTTTTGCCTCTGAAACCACGGTACTGTTAAATGATATGCCGATCCAACCGGAAAGTATGTATTTCGATGATAATTGGTTTTCTGAAATTGATTTTGAAAAACAAAATATAGATGATGAAAATGTTGAAGAACTACCATTTTGAAAGAGGGAACCTTGATGAATGAAAAAATTGATAAGAAAACAGAAGCGGCTCTAATAAGAGCACTGGAAAATGCAAAGGCCTTTAGCCAACAACTGCAGGAAAACAGAGAGAAGCGGCTTTGGAAGAAGGTCGATATTCCATGCAGCCTTTATGATGCTATTAACGGATTAACAAAAGCTGAAATGGATACAATCTGTAAAAACTATGATTTCAGAAATTTAAGCTCTCTTAAAAAGGCAGAGCTGGCATCGGAGCTTGCCAAATTGATTCCTTTAAAGTTTAAGAAGGTTATCTATACATTGGATCAAAGCAGGTATGACTTTATCAAAGTAATCATTAAGAATTCGGGAGTTATACCCGATATGGGTATTTCTGTTTCTAATGCGGAAGCATTCATGGAATTTAGTATCATTTTTCCCGGATTATATGACGATCAAAAGATATTGTTTATGCCGAATGAACTTATAAACATTTTCTCTCAGATAGATAGTAGTGAGTTGGAAAACATTGTACAGCGAAATACCGAGTGGATACGCTTAACCCGTGGATTGCTTTATTACTACGGTGTCATGGACGCATGGCTCGTTAAGGAGAAGATAAGCGAGCTTACAGGGCAGGAAGTTGACATTCTGGAATTTATGAATGTAATGTCCTTTGCCTGTGATTTCTATGGACAGGCCCGATACACGTCATATGGATATCAGGATGACAGAGTTTTAGATGCAAAGAAAATTGTTGAAGAACACAGAATGAGACCGGGCGTTGATTATTATCCTTTTACAAAAAAGCAGCTGTTAAAAGCCGGTGATCCGGATTATGTTGATAAAACACCGGAGATGAACAGCTTTATCAGTTTCCTTTTAAAGCATTACAGGCTATCTGATCAGGAAACAAACGAAATTGCATTGCAGATAACCAATATGATCAATGCGGATTCAAAACCTACTCTGATTATTCAATACCTGCAGAGCTGGATAGAGTTTCCCTCGTTTGAATTTGTGCAGCAGTTAACAGCAAGAATAATAGAATTATATAATAATACCCGCCAGTGGGTGTTAAAGGGACATACTCCCAATGAGTTGTTCCAGGAGGAAAGAAAGTTTTTAAAACCTTTACCGCCTCAGCCTTTTAAAATGGGTAGACCGGATTCGAATGTGATTGAGATGCCGACCCGTACCAAGGTTGGACGAAATGATCCTTGTCCATGTGGTAGCGGTAAGAAATATAAAAAGTGCTGTGGCAAATGAAGATAATGCCGTCGCCAAGGGGGTTGATGGATAACTATTGGAGAATAATTAAAAAGGATGATAGCCTTATAACAATAGCGTTAAGGGATAAGGCAAAAAATATACTGAAAAGGATTACATTTTATGATGATTACTCAAAGCCAATGGAATCGCATGTAACCAAAGAAAATGAAAAGTACTATTTAAAGGATATAAGCCTGGACATTGAGTATTTTGGAAGAAGCTACAAGAAGGCAAAAATTCAAAAGAATATTGATGGTAAAAGCGCTTTTCAGGTAGCAGATGAATTAAGAGATCTACTTTTTGCTTAGGAACGCTTATTCCATTCTGGGACAATTAGGTATTCCTGTATCTAATGCAGTGAACATTATGGCAGATTCTACGGATATCAGAATTTCTTAAGATATAGAGAGGATTAAAAAAGATGTTGACCAAAAAGTTTTTCAAAGATAATCCCGTAAAAGAAAATACAGCACAACAGTTCGCATACAGTATTCTGCTGTATGACGGGTTGGAAGAACTTGCAGTTGAATTTTCAAAAACCCAGATAAAAAGAGGTGAAGAAGAGGCTGAGGCTATAAAAAACGAGTCTTCTCCGGAAGCTCTCTTAAAAAGCAAAAACCAATTATTGCGAAAAACTGGTTGAAATAATTGACGAAATTCGGTCTCCATATGCCTTGTCTTTAGTCTGCATCCTGATTGGTTTTTTTGGAAATAAATCAGATATTGAGTTGCTATTACGAAAACATGCAGAACTGAAATCGCTCTACCCGGATCGTGATTATGAACAAGGTGCGCTGCTGGGGATTATAGAATTAAGAGAACATTTCAATTTACTACAACGTTGAAAAAGCAGGAAAGAAAAGGCGAATCCCTATAATAATGTATATGATGAATTAATGTATGATAATTTCAGGCATAATGAATTCTGTAAAATCTACGGAAGTGGAGAAAAGTACAAAAAATTCTATGGCAGGGAAAAGATAGTGAAACAAATATATATTTCCGCCAAGGGGATACCAGCTTTAACGGGCATCTTTTTTGACTCCTCAAGGCATGTGGAGGTCGTCGCGAGGGTTGATAGGCTGAAACGCTGATGAATAGAGGGTTTGCTGGACTTTGGTAAAACATAGAACCCTTCTACATGAAAAAAAGATGTACAATATTGGAAGTTGTCATGGACTTGATTATAAAGCAGCGGATGCCTTCAGATTTACAAAGTGTTTCTATTGTAGTACAATAAGCATATAATAAAGATATAATAATGCTATGAAACGAGGTGATCGGGATGATGAATATCAAGCCCTCTGCGGCAATTCGAAAAAACTACAATGAGATTTCCGAACTGTGCAAGAGGTCTGGAGAACCGGTATATCTGACCAAAAACGGAGAAGGAGATCTGGTGGTAATGGATATTGAAGCCTTTGCTAGACGTGAAAGCATGCTGCGTCTTCGTGAAAATCTGATTGTTGCGGAGGAAGGCAGGTTGAGCGGCAAAAAAGGCTATTCCGTTGACGAGGTGTCTAAGATGATGAAGGACGCTGTCAAGGAGGTATTGGATGGGCAACGAAAGTAAGTTGTATAATGTGATTATCTCCGATGAGACGGCTCAAATGCTGGTATCTCATTCCCGTTTTCTTGCACAGGTCAGTGAAACAGCAGCCCTGCAACTTATTGCTGAGTTTAATGAAAAAGCAAAGTCCCTGGAGAAATTTCCAGAGCGGAACCCATGGCTTTCCGACCCGCTGGTGCCATCGGGCAAATACCGCAAGCTTCTGATGGCAAAGCGGTATCTGCTGGTATATCAGGTGAAAAACGGAACTGTATACGTAGATGCCGTGGTGGACTGCAGGCAGGATTATGGCTGGCTTCTGTAGGCATATTTGTTTAGGAACTGAAACACCATATGAAATGATTTAACGTAAGAATAAACCAAGTGAAATCGCCACAGAAATGTGG
This sequence comes from Anaerovirgula multivorans, assembly GCF_900188145.1. Lineage (GTDB taxonomy): Bacteria > Bacillota > Clostridia > Peptostreptococcales > Natronincolaceae > Anaerovirgula > Anaerovirgula multivorans. Next base: position 50,468 of record NZ_FZOJ01000025.1, read on the forward strand.
CGTTTTTTATAGAGAAAAACAATCATTAAAAGTAAGCGCCAAAGAGGTTCTTTCCAACTTTATTTGAATGAACTTATTTGTACTCATAAAATTTGCGAATTTGCAGAGTTTCTTCAAAAATAGGTTTTGTTTTTCAAATAACTTCGGAAAGAACCGCCAAAGAATTGCCGCCTAGTTTATCATAGGAAGCTTTGCTAAAATAACAGATAATAAGATTTTTAAGGGGTGATTTGTTATGCTTAGCGAAGCACCAGGTATAGACTGGGAAGATATTTTAGATAAATTCTCTTCATACGAAGGAACCATAAGAGGCTTTTGCAAAGAAAATAATATAAGTGTTCATCAGATTGATTATCGTAGGAGTATTCTTGTTTTTCAATTTTCTCCTAGACGGAGGTAAGGAATATTTACGCCGATCAGCTGAGGAAGGCAGTTATTTTGATTTATTAATAGTTGAAAATGAATAAAGGATATCTTGAAACGTAAGAGTTTTACTTTTATGCCTTTTCAATTTAAGCAATTGAAACCGTTTTTCTATATGCGGCGGGTCCGTGCTTGTGTAGGACAGCAACGTTTCCATCAATCATTATGAATGAGAAGAGGATACAGTGACATCTGGCGGTACTGTTTGGAAATCCTCATTTGCATTTTGTGTTATAACTTCCCTTGACACTATATCGGAACACCGATATAATGAATGTAGGTGATGAAAATGACAATACAACAGCTTTTGCAGGATATGCAAATGTCCCGTTATCGATTATCGAAAATCAGCGGGATTCCATGGGCAACTCTCGCAGATATTTATTCCGGGAAAACCCATCTGAACCGATGTGGCGCGGGAACGCTTTCCAAACTGTCCAAAACACTTGGTCTATCTATTGAGGAACTGTTGGCGCTGGAAACAGAGCCGAAAAAAAACACAGCCGCTGGGAAACCAAACATAAAAACTTACTTGGAAACCGGACTATCGGAGAGTGTCCAAAAAGCAATAAAAGACTATTTACAAGGCGAAAAGGAGCAGGTGCTATATCTTGACTGCTTGTGGAATGAGTTATATGGAGCCATTAATGCTGACCTTTGGGCTGGCTTAATTACTGAGGAACAAGCAAGCTATCTGCGTGTAAAATATCTTGGCACAGAGGGAAAGGAGGATGGTATTAATGATTGATTTTACATTGTGTGAAGTAAATAAATTCAGAGCCTACGGCGGGGCAAATGGAAATAAAATCAATATTCTTTATGGGGGCAATAGCTATATGCTTAAATTTCCGCCTGCCCCAAGCCGCAATAAAACTATGAGTTACACCAACGGATGTATCAGTGAATACCTCGCCTGCCATATTTTTGCAACCCTCGGATTTAAAACCCAAGAGACTCTGGTCGGTACTTATACTGATCCACGCGGGAAGGAAAAAGTGGTAGTAGCCTGCGGAGATTTTACCGAAGGCGGCAAAAGACTCATTGAGTTTGCGCATCTGAAGAATACCTGTATCAGCAGTGAACAGAATGGATATGGCAAAGAACTTTCATCCATCATACAGGCAATAGATGAACAGACGCTTCTGCCGCCGGATCAGCTTCGGGATTTCTTTTGGGATATGTTTATTGCCGATGCACTGCTTGGTAATTTTGACAGGCACAATGGAAATTGGGGCATTCTTGTAGATGAACACTCTAAGACGGCTGAAATTGCCCCCGTTTACGACTGTGGTTCCTGCCTCTACCCGCAACTTGCAGCCAAGGATATGGAGGCTGTTCTGAACAGTGAAGATGAGATTGACAGGCGGATCTATGTTTTCCCTGCCTCGTCCATTGAGGAAGATGGAAAGAAGATTTCCTACTTCGAATTTATCTCTTCTCTGAAAAATCCAGACTGCACGGCGGCCCTAAAAAGAGTTTCTGCACGGATTGATATGGAAAAAATACGCACGCTCATTGATGAAACTCCGACACTGCTTGAAGTACAAAAGGAGTTTTATGCGGTAATAATTTCAGAGCGAAAGGCAAAAATCATTGATTACAGCATGGAACAACTCATGAAACTAGACGGACAGGAGCCGGAGCGAGAGGAACTACAAAGCCGTGGACAGCAGTTTACCATGTAATACAAACACCCTGTAAAAAGAACCGTGCTGTTTACAAAGATTTGTACGGTTCTTTCACCTTTGTTGCCCCCTGTTTGCCACTGTGTCGGCTTTTGGCAAGACTGGATTTTGTCACTGTTTGAAAAAGTTGCTAAGACTAAAATTCTCAGTACGCTGAGGATTTTATTGTTGGTAGCTTTAGATTTTTTCTTTAGGAGCAAGATTTCGTGCAAAAATTGAAGTTGATAGAGCAATTTTTTAGAAGAAAAAGCTGCCTCCAAGGGGGGACCAACGTCGAGGCCCATACTTTTTGTAGCATCAAGGCATACAGAAACGGTTTGCATGTTGAAACGAGCATAAACCCTGATAAATAATAAATAAAGGTTCTGATTGATCTTAGAGCTCCAGTGACAAAGTGACTCCTTGAGGAGATAAAACAGATGACATTAGATTTTTTATTGTGGTAGATTGGAGAGGTAATAATGGGAAATACGGATAAGTTTGAAATGATAGCTAATATATATGACACTTCTGAAAGAATCCAAATTGCAAAGGTATCATCAAATGCCATTCGTGAATATTTAGTTGATACCAAAAGTAAGAATGCTATTGATTTTGGGTGTGGAACTGGTCTTGTGGGAATGAACTTGTTAGATGATTTTAATTCTATGATTTTTCTGGATACATCACAGAACATGATTAATCAAATAAAGCAAAAAATTTCTAGTTCTAATATACAGAATGCAGCTACATTATGTTTTGACTTTGAAAAAGATAGTCTTTCGGATTTACATGCTGATTATATTTTTATGGTTCAGGTTTTACTCCATATTAATGATGTTGAATTAGTATTATCAAGATTATATGAGGTTCTAAAAGAAAGCGGACATTTACTAATCGTAGATTTTAATATGAATGAAAAAATAGACTCTGATATGGTTCATAATGGATTTGATCAAATAGAGTTAACTGATATTATGACAAAAATAGGATACAGGGATATTCAATCTAAAACTTTTTATACTGGAAGTAAAATATTCATGGGGCATGATGCATCTTTGTTTATTCTTGATTCTCAGAAATAGAAATATTTAATTCCGTTATTGGATTTAAGTATCTTGAGATTAATTGAAAGCGGCAAATTATAATAGAGACAATTTGAAGAACTATTCATGTATTGACTTAAGAAAAATGACCTTTCGCCAAGGCACCACCAGGTTCAAGCGGCATCTTTTTTATCTCCTCAAGGCATGTGGAAACAGTCTGTCTGCTAGAGCGAAAATAGTCAGTAAAATCAAGGGTTTCATGGGATTGCAAATCAGATAGTCTCGTGTGTTTTAAGTCTTAGGGAACATAAATACTATTTTTCGAGATTGATTTATGGGGTGGAGTTTTGCAGATATAGTTAAATAATTCAGCAAAACAGAAAAGAAGTACTGATATTAAATATCTCAAGGTTTTATTAAGCTTTGAGATTTTTTTAAAAATTTCTTGTAAGATTATCAAGTCCCGTGCATCTTATAGGTAGGAGGTGAAAAAGTGACAGAGCTTGAGGAGATTTATAATAATTATTTTAAGGATGTTTACTTATTTATATACAGTATATCTAAAGATAAACATATAGCGGAGGATTTAACATCTGAAACATTTTTAAAGGCAATAAAATCTATCGATAGCTTTAAAGGAAACTGTGATATCAAGGTGTGGTTATTTCAAATAGCAAAAAACTCATATTATTCATATGTAAGAAAAAATAAGAATTTGGCAGACTTAGACTTAATACCTGAACAAAAAGATGATATTGATATAGAAAAATCAGTATGTTCATCTGAAGAGTCAATGAAAATTCATGAAACTCTCCACAAATTATCTGAACCATATAAAGAAGTTTTTTCTCTACGAGTTTTTGGAGAACTGAGCTTTAAGCAGATAGGTAATTTGTTTGGGAAAACAAATAATTGGGCTTGTGTCACTTTTCATAGAGCTAAAAATAAGATTAGAGAAGAAATGAGGAATAATTGGTGAAAGTTACATGTAATGTTATAAGAGATATTTTACCTTTATATTTAGAAAATATGCTCAGTGATGATTCTTGTGCTATGATTGAAGAACATATTGAACAGTGTCAGGAATGCAAGATCTATCTTGATGAAATGAAGAATTCTAATAAAATACCAGTAAATACTAATACCTCTCCTTTATTGAAGATAAAATCAACATTACGAAAGAAAAAAATTCTGACAATAATATTCTCAATGATGCTTTCGGTTATGATTCTTGTTATAACAATTGCTTTTTTGACTGCTCCTGAGTATATTCCATATAGTGAAGAAAGTGTGACAATAAACGAAATCGGTAATGGATCTGTAATCGCTATATTTGAAGATACAGTATCTGGATATGATATCAGTAGCTATCCTGCAGATGACAACACTGGTTATGTTTATCACATAACCACATGGGATAGCATATGGAATAGAACTATTAAAAAAACTCGTGCGAATAATACTATCTTAAATCCAAATAATGAAAATGTAGCTGCGGTATATTATTACCAGACTGATGGAAGTGAAGATATTTTGATTTATGGAAAAGATATTAATCCAAATGGAGGAATAGTTACATTGCCAAGATTATTTTTAACATATTATGCATTTATTGCTTTGATTTTGGTTGCAGTATGTGGATTTTTTATGACTTTGTTCCGTCGCCATAAAAAAGTGTTTAACTTGACAATGAAAATATTGTTCCTGCCAGTATCATATCTTTTAGGACACTTGATGATTAAAGGAGTTTCAACTACATCATATACTGCGACGCGAGATTTTTATGCAATATTGTTAGTTATGATTCCGTTGTATATTGCATTTATAACCGCTGTTAGATTAATTAAAGAAAATAATAAGAGAAAGATAGGAGCGTAGTCGCTCGAAGTTTACCCCCTGGGGATAGGTTTCGTTAAAAGGTTCAATCACCAACATTCATTTGTTAAATTGTATAAGAGTGATGTGATACCGCATGTAGAAACTGTGGCTCTGATATCTAGAGTTTAGAAGGGTTTCAGAGGTTATAGAACTAAAAAATATACTATTTTGCCACCCGTTTTTACATTACAACTGGGTGGCAAATTTATTTGGGTGTATAATCAGTAGGAATATAGTAAGCGCCAAAGAGGTTCTTTCCAGAGTTATTGGATTCTGGCGTTGAAATAAAGCAATAAAACAGCTTTCTTATTGCCTAGTTAACACTTATTTTCTTCAATGCCTCCAGTTGCAGAACTTTACTTTTCAACATATCAAAATGATTTCTGCCATACATGACTCTTTTAATCGTCTTAATTTTATTGACGCTTCCTTCAGCTAAACCATTGTTATAAGAATAATCAATGGCATTTTTTACTGAATCATAATCTCCTTGGATACCCGTCACAAAGCTTGTAATTTCCTTTAATTCTAAGGCACGCGCCTTTTCTACCCAAAGGGAAAGACCAGCACTCTGACGACTTAACAATAGCGTCTTAAAGTCTGATAGCAGCTTAAGTAGCTCTGATAGAACAGGGTATTTTTTCAGGACTTCATCCAGCTGGTTCTTTGAGATCCCCTTGATTTTTTCTATTGGTTTGTAGAGTAGCTGATAGATTACTCGTTTGTCAATCAACTCAGAAGGTTCTTGGTGTTCAAGTAAATCTTTAGCAATTCTTTTTTCTTTGGAGACAAATACCCTAAGTGCTGCAACACTTCCCCTGTATCCTTTGGAACGAAGTCCTTCTGTAATTTTTTTGTAGGTAACAGCTTCTGCCCTCAATGTTAGTATTTCGTCTTTAAACGGTATCAATGGTCCTGGCCGACTGGTGCCATATTGCCCATGTACAGGATTATAACCTTCTATAAGATAATTATTTATACTGGTAATACTTATTCCTGTGAGTTTATATATATCAAGTTTGCCACATCCTTGATCATGTAGTTGCTTAACTTTTTGGATCTTGTCTTCTACTTCTGTATCCCGTGATTCGAGCATATCAATCAGGCAATTTGTTTGAGCATCAATCATGATTGTCCCATAGGTACGTCCTTTACGAATGGCAAAATCATCAATGCATACATATTCAATCTTATCCTTAGCTATGCTTACTGTTTTTTTTTAGGTAATTGCATATAGAGCTTTTCTTCACATCTACTGTCGTTTCAGATAGATATCTAGCTGCAGATACGGGGCTTTGCGTTAATGAGACCCTTGCAATTTCATCCATAAGTCGTTTAGTTTTTTTGATTTTGCATCTATAAAATCGAATGTCTCTGAAAATGTATAACGAGGACATTCTGTACTAACACAAAAAAGATTTCTGTTTTTGATAACAATGACAACTTTTTTACCCTGTATCGGCAAATCTTGAAAACTCTTTTTGTAACGGGAATGGACTTTACTGCTTTGAATCAAGCAGTCAGGACAGGGTACACTTTTCAAATTTGACATAACATTTATGTAAAGTGTATCTCCTATAAGTTCATGGCTAACATAGTCAAGTGATTTATCAAGATATTTTACAATAGTATCCATAATTAATAGCCCCCCAATTGATGATAGTCTAATTATATCATCAATTGGGATTAAATCCAATAACCTTGGAAAGAACCTCTTTGGCGCTTACCAATTATCGGCAGAAACAGGAATTTCTCATGAACAAACAAAAGCTCTTAAAAGTGTGCATAGTTGGCATTCCAGTATTTTGTGCGATATAAGTCAATAATATTTTGTTTTATATCAGTATCAATTGCATGGATAGGTCGTCTGCCTTTATTGCCATGTACAAAGAATTCTTTGTCCTTTATTTTGTATCCTTGAATCATACGGTTGATATGTCTTATGGTACATTTCAACTTCAAAGCAGCATTCTTCTTATTACCATTTGTTTCAAATAACTTTTTAATTACTTCGTATTTGTATTCCACTGTCATGTTTAGATATACTTTTCTGATAATGATCACTTAAGCTATATAATGTTTATGATGTTTCATTATATATGATTATTATATTTGGGACATAATCAAAACTCGTATAATAGGACATAATCATAAATCAATCATAGTTTCTCAAATCTTTTTAAGAATGCCATTGACAAATAAATCTGTTCCATTTATACTTAAATTACCAATGGTAATTACCGTTGGTAATTTAAGGAGGCGTAGCAATGGAAAAGAAAAAATCTATTTCAAGAGAACAGATAATTAAAACCACACTTAACTTACTTCATGATAAAAAAGAACTGCGGGGTGTAAACCTTCGTGAGATTGCTCGCACGCTTGGTTGTGCTCATACAAATCTGTATAACTATTTTCCCTCGTTTACTGATTTGCTCTGGGCAACACATACAGCATTACAGGAGGTTTTTATGATGAAATTAAAGGATAATCTATCATCTGCAACGACTGCTGAAATGAAACTGAAGTATTTTTTTAATACATTTCTGCAAGTTTATTTGGATAATACAGGGTGGTTTCGATTAGCTTGGTTAGAATATATCGGAGAGGATCGTCCCGAAAGCGATGTGGCTGCCACGAAAGCAGCGAGTGAAGAACTTAACCAATATGTACTTGATATATGGCAAGAATTATCTGAAAGTAAAGTGGATAATAAAAAAGTTAGTGAAACCATGCATAATACGCATTGCTATATCATTGGCGAGGTATCAAATTATATTTCTGGTAGAGGTCTTATAGAAAACGAAGCGGAATTCAAAAACCATGTTGTTAGTCAAGCAATTAAAATTCTTACTCTTTGCTTACGGGAGGAGTGATACTGTTTGGGGTTTGAGCTTACTCTATTTAACGGCAAATTCAATAATGCTTTGATACAAAAGCAAGCGGTCAATGAAGTCCTTAAACAAAATGATTTAACTATTCGTTTTGGACTTGTTTTAACGGAAAAACAAGCAATTGAGCTGGTGGAAACTCGATATTTAGCACTAAAGGATACCGGACGAATTGAGTTTGGCGGCGGTGTTATAGATAAAATTATTTACGAGTTCTGTGATTCCCATTATATTTCAATGCACAACTATGAGGAAACCTTGCATGAACTTATAGAGATGTTTTATTACTACAAAAATGAAACTCTGGAGTTAATAAGCGATGATGATTTAATCAAATATATGAAAAAAGCCTTTGACGGCGTGTGTCAAGGCTCTCTCGATTTGCTCTCGGGACGTGAATTAGATAAGCTTGCACACAATCTAAGGTGTGGCTATGACCCAGGTTATTCCGACGATATAACTACAGATGAGGAGTATGATGAAGATGGAGAATATTGAAAGAATAAGCAAAATTGATAAAGCAAAATTAAGTGACGAACAGTATCTTCCGTCCTTGCTCGAACAGGCATATACATTGGGTATGCTTTCTGATATAGATATAGAAAGGATACAGTTTGAATGCCTAGCAATTTTGTCAAAACAAACGGAGCGTTATAATAGTGGCGACAGCAGTTCGATACGAGTAGAAACTGCACAGAATATTCTAACATCAATTATGTTTACCATAGGCGTATGGCTGAAAACATTTCATATTCCCGATGATGCTGCGTTAGCCATTAAGAACAGTACTATGGACGATTTATATCAAAAAGGTCGTAAACGCATTGATAAGATGGTTAAATCGGTAAAAATTCTCCATTCAACAATTCTTCGCAAGCTGGTTGATAGTCAAAATGTTTTTTACCACTCAACTGTTGTTGATGGCATAAAAGGCTTTTTTAAGTTATACTATCCCGAATTTGGAGCACAAGAAATTCATATCACAGCAGATTATCCCGTATATAACCCAATGAAGAAACTGGTGGGTATAGAGTTTATACAGGAATATTTAAAGAATATCTATTTTGAAAACTTGTTTTGCTCTAATTTTCGGGCAGATGATATACACCACTTGCTTTGTGGATACGATGAGCATTATCAACACTTACTCTTTAATATCTATGAGCCGGTACTCGCTGCGGCAATTGGTTGCGTTCTTGCTGATACAGATATACAAAGATTAGATATTACACCATCTGCAGTATCACATCTTAATCGGTTGTTTGCCAGGAAAAGTATAACCGAAATCGAGGATACCCTTATACGAGCAGTTACTGAATTAAAACAATATATCCTTCTTGCGGATAATTTGGAACGATATATAAAAGTGAGTCTATCACTAATTGCTGTTGAGGTAAAAAGCGCTGTTGTTACACAAACACTTGATAAAGTCTTTATTGTTGCTAAGTATCCGGAAAACGATCCAAAAATTTATTTTTCGTTCGGAAATAAAATGGACAATGAAATATACCGCAAGGTTGTAAATGAGATTATGCAAAGCCACACAGCAAAGGATAAAATTGATGTTATTAAGGAGTATGTACAGTCACTTGCGGATTTGGAAGATATACTTCTTGACACCGAGCTTTATCCGAATGAAATAACTGAGATTTTGAAAGAATTAAGTCCTGCGGAAATCGCTGCGTTGTCAAAAAAATATATTCAATTAGAACATATTGACTTTGCAGATTTAAGGGAGAGCGAAAAAATACTCTATGAATGTTTGTGTGGCTTTATTGCTTCCCTTCCAAAGGAACAGCAGGTGTGGATAGATAAAGCAGTAAGGGCACTCAGTGAAGATACAATTTCTTGCTGAGCTTTCAATGGATTCTAAATATCTTGGAGCACAGATTGGCTTTTTCTCTCTTTTGCATACATGGGGACAAGATTTACACTATCACCCTCATATCCATACAGTGCTATTGGCAGGGGGACTTACAAAGGGTAGCCAATGGCGTCATACCAGCAAGGAATTCTTTTTACCTGTAAAGGTATTATCAAAAAAATTTCGTGGAAAATATCTTTATTATCTAAAGCAATATTATGATCAAAATCTTCTTAAGTTTTTCGGGGATCAAGAAAAATACCTTGATCCCAATATATTCAAAAGGCTACTTGATCAGTGTTATTTAAAAGACTGGTACTCATATACCAAAAGGACTTTTTCAGGTCCTTTGGCAGTGGTTCAATACCTAGGTCGCTACACCCACCGTATAGCTATATCAAATAGTAGGATTGTTTCCATGGATAAAGACACAGTTACTATTACCATTAAAAACTACAAAACGAACAATGAGATAAATACAGTAACCTTAAAAGGGGTAGAATTTATTCGTCGGTTCTTAATGCATATTCTCCCGAAGGGATTTGTTAAAATTAGATATTTTGGTATACTAGCTAACCGCAATAAAAAAACAAAGCTCAAATTGTGTAGAAAACTGACCAATAGTCCTTTATACAAACCCAAATTTGAAGGTCTTAAAACTATTGAAATTCTTTGTTTTCTCGTAGGTAAGGATGTGACATTCTGTTCAGCATGCAGGAAAGGTAAGTTACAAGAAGTTAGAACTTTATTACCAGTAGCACCAACTTGACGATTTGCGAACTGAATAACTTATTCCAAAGCCTCTTCAGTGGGGAGGGGGCTGCTATGCCTAAATACAACTATTTTTACTAAAAGATATATTGTTCTTGTAAAATTAATGTCTATAGATACAAAAACCGAAAAAAATACCAAAAGAAAAAACATTGAATACCCATAGCACTCATACCTGATCACCGCGACTTCCTTCTTCTATGTCAATCAAAAATTTTGCGCAATTTACCGAGAAAAACGAGAAGACCCAAACACTAGATATTAACTAATGTTTAGGTCTTTTTTCATGGGCAAAACTTCCGATTGAACCCTTTAAGAACCGTCCCTAATGACACTAATGACATACCTAATGACATAGAAACAACAGCTTCACAGCTTACTCAGCAGTTAAACATAGAGCAGGTACTTGCAAAATCATTCTGGGGTTTGCAAACAAGAATAAAAACCAAGCTTCTGGCCTACAACCTATGTTAATACATCAACAAGCTTATAGGCCAAGATACTGATATTTCAAGGATCAAGTACTTAGTCTTTGGATAATTAATCCAAACGTTGGTTTGTTACAGGGAAACTATAGGTGTTTGAGATACCATAATATTCTTTAGGATACTAAAATTTTAGTTAGCACAACGAGTTAAATTACAGAATTCATACTGATGCTATCAAGGCAAACTTGATACCACCGGAATTGACACCTTATCAAATCTCCATCTGCTACTTTATTATAATCCGGAGAAGGATGCAAAGGATCAGAAGGATATGAATAACTATCTGACAAGCCTCTGCAACGATCTGAAGGATGGGACCGAAAAGGAATACCTTTCAGTGTATTTAGGTTTTTGGACAATTCCAATTTACGCCAAGGGATGCCCTTTTGCAATTATGCACAACTTATTTTACATTATCCGGAGGATTGAGAGAATTAAAGGCTGTTAACCTGGCGGCAGCCATATTCACTATAAGAGCTTATTCTATGTCAACCTCAATTGAAGATAAGGTTAATGCTTTTCCGCCCACTTTAACTCCTGTGATTTCCTTCCCTTCGACAGTCAGGGAAACCAGTATTTCCGACGGTTTTTTCATAGAATAGCCCTGTTCAATGATAATATGTGAAGCTTGATTAAAATCGAGCTTGCCATATTTATAAAGGTAACAGCCAAGAGCGCCGTTCGATGTACCTGTAGCGGATTCTTCCGGGATCGCAAATAAGGGGGCAAAGTTTCTGCAACAGGCGGTTGAACTATTGATTGATTCAAGTGTGAATACATGATAACCGACTGCATTGTACTTTCTACTGATTTCATTTATTTTTTCAAAATCCGGTTTTATGGAGTTTAAAATATCTACGCTTTTTATGGGCACTATTATATCCCTCAAACCTGTTGATACTATTTGAACCGGTAAATCTTCATGAATGCTGGCTATTTCAATGTTTAATGAATCGGCGATTTCGTTCTTTTCAACTGTTTTAAAAAAAGACGGGAGCGGCTGACACATCATAACGGACAGGTCTTCCTTTATTTCAACTCCCAAAAATCCTGCTTTGGTTTCCTGCAGATAGCTGCCCGGCTTTATATATCCTAGTGTTGCCAGAGTATAGAAGGTTCCTATCGTAGCATGTCCGCATAGATCGACTTCTTCGTTCGGGGTAAAGAACCTTACACTGAAATCTGCCAGATTTGATTTCATAACAAATGCAGTTTCACTGAATCCGAGGATGGCAGCTATTTTTTGCATTTCAACATCTGACAGAAAATCAGCATTTGGAACTACTCCTGCCGCGTTGCCTCCTTCAGTGGTTTTGGCAAATGAGTTTATCGTATACGCTTTCACTTTCATATTCATTCCTCCTCGTAAATTGGGTTTGTGTTAAATGTAAACGGCTGTACCGATATTCAATTCTTCAGCCTTTTTAATCAGAAAATTTGAAACGGTAAGATCCTGCAGAGCGATGCCTGTACTATCGAAGATAGTTATGTCCTTGTCCGATGTTCTGCCCTTGATAGTACCATTTATTAAATAGCCTATTTCCGTTATATGTTTCTCATCAATAATGTCTGACTTGATAGGAGTTTGTGTTTCGCCAACTGATGAAGCCTGATGAATGTCATCGACAAAAACCCGGGCCACTTCAAAGATTTTTTCATCTATCTCCTGCTTGCCCGGCATATCTGCCCCAATACAGCTGAAATGAGTTCCAGGCATGACCCATTCATTTGATATATATGCCTTACGGGAAGGTGTTATGGTTATTACGGTATCTGTTTCCTCAAGGGCTTTTGCGGCATTATCCACGGCAATGAAATCAACTGAGTCTATTCTTTGAAGCCACATGCAATTTCCAAGATCTCCGATATCATTTGTTATTTTACCAAGTTCTTCTTTGATTGAGCATTGAAGTTTCATCGCACTTTGGTATCTCAACGGATTATATATATACACTTTTTTTAGTGAAGGCTTTACTGAAATAGCCGCAGCGATCTGAAATACTGCTTGAAATCCGGTACCTGCAACAAGTAGAACCTCTGAGTCGGTTTTTGACAGGTATTTAATACCGATTGCGCCGGCAGCTCCTGTACGCATTGCCGTTAAATACCTTGCATTTATGATGGCTTTCGGCAAGCCGGTTTTCAAGTCAAATATCATTGTTAAACCGGTTAAAGGGGGGAGGCCTTGTTTTTCATTTTCCCCAAACCATGCAACAAGCTTTAAGCCAAAGGTATCTTCACCATTCAAAATACCGGATTTTATATCCATGTCTGCCTTGCCTTCGGACAGATCTTCGGAAATCAGCGGGAATAATCTTGCCTGATTATTAGCCTTAAGGAGATAAGCGTTTTCAACACATGCCACTGTATTGCGAATATCAAGGATGACTTTCACATCATTATCGCTTAAAATTTTTATAGGTATCATATTCATATCTACTCCATTTCATCAGTTTTTTGTGTCAATACAATTATAAATAAAGTTTGTTGAAAAGTCTCCAACCATTGTTTGGTTGCTTTTTAGCCAACCAAGTGATACAGTAATATCAGTAATGTGTGGAGGTAATGTCATGCTGGATATTGATTGGAAACCGGACAGAAACAGCCCGACACAATTGCATTTGCAGATTGCCGGATATATTAAAAACAAAATTGCCCGTGGAGAATGGCTTGTTGGTACAAAACTGCCAAGTCAGAGGACACTCTCGGAGGTTTTTGGTGTAAACAGGAGCACCATTGTAGCTGCAATGGAAGAGCTGGCTGCTGAAGGGGTTATAGAAGGAAATTCAGGAGGCGGTACAGTTATAATTAACAATATCTGGACTTTGTTTCCCATAGAGCGTACCTACAACTGGAATAACTATATCTCTTCAGGGGTCCATCAGACCAATCCTACCATAGTGCAGCAGATCAATCAGGCTGAATTTGATCCGGGAATCATAAGACTGGGTTCATGCGAACCATCCAATGCATTAGTTCCTTGCGGAATGATACAGAAAATACTGAAGAAGATGACTGTTTCGGGAAAGTCCCTTGGCTATGAAGAACCAAGGGGAACACTTCATTTAAGAAAAGAGTTGTGCAAATATCTTTCTACATTGGGAATAGAGGCAGAACCTTCTTGCGTACTGATTACTTCAGGTGCCTTGCAGGCCTTGCAGCTTATTTCTCTTGGCCTGCTGCATTCAAATTCGGTTGTATACCTTGAAAAGCCTTCATATCTTTATTCGCTCAGAACCTTTCAATCCTTTGGCATGCAGCTGTCGGGAATACCTCTTGATGAAGAAGGCATCAATATACAGGAATTGTTTGCACGACATAGGCGAAAAAGAGGAGCAATGCTGTTTTCAATACCTACTTTTCATAATCCCACAGGAAATGTAATGTCACCGGAAAGACGCAAAATTCTCATAGACAAATGCGGGCTGGAAAGACTGCCTGTTATAGAGGATGACGTTTACAGGGAGATATGGTTTGATGAACAGCCTCCGATGCCTTTAAAAGCATTCGATAAAAACGGCCTTGTTCTTTATGTTGGCGGCATGTCCAAGAATATGAGTCCGGGACTCAGGATAGGGTGGGTTGTTGGGTCTGAACAGGTTATTGGAAGATTGGCGGATATAAAAATGCAGACCGATTACGGATCTAGTTCACTCTCGCAATATGTGGCTGCAGAAATGCTTGCCAGCGGATTATACACTGAACATAATGAAATGATGAGAAAAAATGTTAGGATAAGAAGGGATGTTACAATTGCTGCACTTAATAGATATTTTAAAGGAATAGCTTCGTGGAATACACCGGCAGGAGGATATTTCATCTGGCTCAGACTAAATGATGCAATATCAATGCACCAGCTGTTTGTAAAAGCCTTAAAAAATAAAATACTTATTCACCCTGGAGATTTGTACGAGTATCATTCTAACCAGTATATCAGGATTTCATATTCGAATGCTTCATTGGATGAAATTGATTTTGGTATAAAGGTGCTTTTACAGTTGGTTATTGAGCAGCTCAAGTGATGGTCATTGGGCAACATACATGCAGTAGCATTTTTATTGAAGAGTATTGCAATAATACTCCTTCCGCCAAGGGGCTATCATCTTCAAACGGCATCTCTTTTGTCTACTCAACGCACGTTGAGACGGTTGTACTTCTTTCCCACAAAAAAGCAGACACACATATCAACGTAAATGTGGAGTTTGGCGAAGGTGAAGGGAAAATTCCTGTGGGCAAGATTCTTGAAAAAGCAGAGGATCAAAGACCAAGCGAAAGAGTTACCTATAAAATGATACAAGAGTATATAGAAAGTAAATATGGATTGAAAGTGCATACGGCTTATATCGCAGAAGTAAAAAGAGGTTTGGGGTTGCCAATGTATGATGCTCCAAATGCAGTAGAGGAATTGAAAAATTCCAAAAAACATCCAACGCCTGAAAAGGTGGAAGCAATCAAAGATGCGTTGAAGCATTTTGGTATAATATAATTGATTGGATCAAATTACATAAATAATGGGTTTTAATAAAATATCATATTATTAGAGGCTAAGTCTGAGTCAATAAAATGGCACGTAAACTTAGCCTCTTTTTTGTATAATACTGGGAATATTTTGATGAAACGTGTATAATAAAAGAAAAGTGTGCAAGGAGTATGAATATGAACTCTGAAATTATAATGTACCAGACCGAAGATGGATTGACAAAAATAGAAACTACTTTTGACAATGATACCGTTTGGCTATCCATTGACCAAATGACTGAATTATTTCAACGAGATAGAAGTGTGATTGGTAAACATATAAGAAATATTTTTAAAGAAGGTGAACTTGAAAAAAGTTCAGTGTGGGCAAAATTTGACTACACAGCTTCTGACGGAAAAGATTATCAAGTATATTACGGCACTGGAAGAAATGGAAATTAAACTGCTAGTGAAGGAGATAAAAACTAAGTGTGCATTATAGCAATAATGGGAAGTTAATTTTTATGTACATAGAGCTTATATTAGGCATTCAGCGCACTATCAATTTGAGAATTATAGAATCAAAATATCATACGATATGGTGAACCGTATCATAAATGAATGGGTGTTAGGATTAGTATATAATCTTGGTTTATATAACATGGAGCATGTTGATTTGACTGAAAATTTAGGAATCAAGAAACAAAATATCAATATTTGGATTGAGAGTGAAAAGAAAACTCCTGAAAAGTATCTTCCAGTATTGGAAGATACTTTTTGGAACTGATAGTGAGATTTTTTCTAAAGAGCTAATTGAGATTGAAGAATTTGAAATAGAAATTTTGAAGTTTTTGATGATTATAATAATTAAATTAAAGGGGCAGTTATATGAACAATATAGATAGAGCCATTCAGTATTATGTGGAGTATGAGTCTCATAACAGACTGAATAGCGTTGAAATACCCAAAGATGCAACGGGACTTGATTATTCGTATGTGAATAATTTAGAAAAACTGAGAAATCACATCAATTTTAAGGTTAAATCGGCAATAACTTTTATTTTTGATTATGAAATGAAATATTTAAATGGTAAGGCACGAAAATCATTTTTAGATGCTCTTTTTGAGATAGAAAAAGAAAATGATCTTCAGACAAAAGAGTATCTTGAAGAGCTTTTGGAAACTCATGGTCTTTGCACTTCGTCTCAAACAGAGAGTCGAATCAATAGAGTTATAGAGCTTATTAAAGACAAGTATATAACGATTCTTTCACCTTTATACAGCATTGGTGAGAAGAACATGCATCTCATAGGATTTAAGTGTTTTATTGAAGACGATGTGTTAAGGGTTGAAGAGTTTAGAATCAACCGTGGCGTTCTTGAGAAGCTTATGCTCACTGAAGTTGGTTTTGGAATTGAAGAGGTTCTCGGTGGTTTTGAAGCCACTCAAGAAGTTTTTAGTAATATTCATGAGTTAAAATTTTATACATACTGCGAAGCTATGAGTGCCCTATCGAGCACACTGACAGAGATGTTTCCTCTAATTAAAAAACAGTTGAATGAAGGATATAAACGTCTCGTTTTAATATCACTTGAAGGGTTGTCGGAACTCTATTATCCGCCTTTTAAAGATGATATGAAGCTTTTAAGTTCTCTAAATAACAGACACGATTCCAAGCTTCTAAGTAAGTATCTTCTCCATAATGAGAATATGTCAAAAGATGCTAGCGAGATACACCTTAATTCGCATTATGGGTCGTATACGGATGTATTTGCTGTTAATGAAAAGCAGTGGGTAGTTATCAGCGGTACGCACCAATCTGAAATTCTGGCAGTGTCAGGACCTCCTGGTACGGGGAAAACCACGCTACTCAAAGAGCTTATTGCCGATTTATCAGTAAATCGGACTAGACGCCTTATCGATGCATGGGAAAAAGACTGGGAATTGTGGAGACAAAATGATAATGGCGTCTATAGTTCACCCTTTGGAGGCGCGAATTTTGAGTCTATTGTGGTCACTTCGACAAACAATGAAGCAGTTAATAATATTGGTGTAGAGATTACAAAAGATATAAGAGATCTTAGAAGAGAACTGCATTTGAAACTGGATTTAGATTTTAGCGCAAAACTTGGGAAGAAAGACAATCGTATTGATTTTTATAGAAATAATTTAACTGTTTTAATGAAAGATCTTGATGAACTTACTGATGAAATTGATGTGTCTAAGGAGATTGAGGAGTTTCAGGATAAAATAAGTAAGATTGATGAAACAAACAAATGTATTGCTTCATTTCTGGAGAAAAGAAAAGCCTTGAATGAGTTAAATCTTATATTCTTTGAAGAAGACAAATTATCCATTGAAAAAATGAGCATATATCTCGAAAAGATTAAAATTTATATTTCTAATCTTGAAGTAACTATAAAAATTGAGATGGAAAATGCGTTATCTGTACTGAAAAGTATAAATCTAAAACTTGACACTCAGTCTGAACGCGAGACTGAACGTAGAAAACTTGAAAAGACTATAAGAAGCACTGAAGACGAACTAGACTTGTGGTTAAATAAGAGAGCGGGTTTTTTTTCATCAAAGCTTATTAATTTATTTAAAACATTTGGTAGTCTTGGAAACTATATAATTAACAAAATGTATGGTGACATAGTACATATAGAAACAGAAATTATGATGAATAGAGATAGATTAAAATCGGTATTACATGATATTCAAGAGATTGAAAACGATATTGATAAGTTGAGAATACAACAAAAATCTTTAGATGAAAAAATTAAAGAAATTGAGCAAGATAAGGTCAAACAAATTGATATTGTAGAACGTTTCAATGTGTTTTTTGACGCGTTTAATGATCTTTCAAAGATTATAGGTACAGATATTCCAACTGTTTGTGAGAGGCTTGAGTATAAGCTTTATAATGCAAAGCCATTGTATATCCTTAGACACAGACTGTTCAAGCTTTCACTTATTATTAATGAAGCTTATATTATAAAAAATAGAGCATCTGTGAAGAACAACCTAAATTTTATTTTAGATGATGAAGGTAAGGTTATGCAGTCCTTCTTTAGAAGCAATTATAAGTATGATAAAAATATTGAAAATGCGATACGCCAAATTTGGGAAACATTTTGCATGTGCTATCCGGTTATTACAACAACACTTCATTCCTTCAGTAGAGATAACTTCCATATGCTGGACAACTTGTTTGACTATATGCTTGTTGATGAAGCCGGTCAAATTATGCCGTATTATTTGTTGGCACCATTATACAGATGTAAAAATGCCGTTATAGTCGGGGATGAAAAGCAGCTTGAACCTATTAGAGATGCTAAAAATAAAGTATTTGAAAAATATGTGGATACTTTATCGGGTAGTTTAGATGCAAATAAAGCAACAGCACAAGGTTTAGCGAACTTAGCAACTGATTTTTACGAAAAAAATAAATCATCAGGGAACGTTGTATATGAAGGTATTATGTTGGAAGAACACAGAAGGTGTGAAAAATCTATTGTTCAGTTTTCCAACAAATATGTGTATGATAACCGTATGATTGTGCCTAAAGAAGACGAAATCAAAGAATTCTTAGAAAGTAATGTATGTTTTATAGATATTAGAGGCGTGAAGGAGTCAAATAACACCAACCTTTCGGAAGTTAAAGCTGTGGCAATTCTTGTCAGAAAATTACTGGAATTCTATAAGGAAGAAGATATTGCTGTTATAGCGCCTTATAAAAATCAGGTGCGTGCTATTGAAGAATGGATTGTCAACATTGAATTAGACAGTTTTTTTAAGGTTATGTTCTTTATATTGTTTAGGACTTAAATATCCTAATGTTGAATGAATCCTAATAT
>NZ_FZOJ01000043.1 GCF_900188145.1 Anaerovirgula multivorans
TGATGGTAAGTGAAGAAAAGTTAGATACCGCTTTAGCAATATTAAGAGAAGCTGGCTTTGTGGCTGGAGAATCTCCTGATTGTTAGAGAAAAATAAGGAAAGGTTTTGTATTTTATGAAACCTTTCCTTTTGCTTATAAGCCTAAAGTTTGTTTTAGTTAAATCAATGAATTGAATAGGATAGAAATGCTTACGAATAAATATTCACAATGTATAAAATTTATAATTTAGGAGGAAATTACTGATTTATATAGAATGTTATTTAATACCTATGAAAGCATAGGGGGGAGTAAGACGATTATAGAGAGAAAAAAAGGAGGAGTTTTTAAATGTTTAAAAAAATGTTAGCATTAATGCTAGTGCTTTTACTAATGGCAACAGCATTAGTTGGATGCGGTGGGGGAGCTGCACAAGATCCAGCACCAGAAGAAGATCAAGAGCAAGTTGAAGATCAACCAACTGAAGAGCAAATAAAAATGGCGATGGTAACCGACGTAGGTGGAGTAAATGACCAGTCCTTCAATGAATCTGCTTGGAATGGACATAAGCAGGCAGAAGCAGAGTTAGGCTTCTCAGTTAGCTATGTAGAATCAGAGCAAGATGCTGATTATGAAAGAAATCTAGAGACTTTATTAGATGCTGGTAATGATTTGATTTGGGGCATAGGCTTCATGATGACTGATGCCATACTAGAAGCTGCAGAATTCAATCCTGATCAAAAATATGCTATCATTGATCCTGATTTTGGAGAAAATGTTGTCCCTGAGAATCTAGTAGGTGTTCTATTTAAAGCGGAAGAAGGTTCTTTTCTGGTAGGATACATTGCTGGAAAAATGACAGAAACCAATAAAGTAGGATTCGTTGGTGGCATGGACTTCCCAGTTATCCATGGTTTCCATTATGGATTTATGGCAGGAGTAAAACATGCAAATCCTGATGCAGAAGTATTAGTACAATATGCAGATTCTTTTGTTGACGCTGCTCGTGGTAAGGCAATTGCTAACCAAATGTACCAACAGGGAGCAGATATTGTTTTCCACGCTGCTGGTGGAGCTGGTGATGGTGTAATAGAAGCTGCTAGAGAGCAAGATAAATATGCTATTGGTGTCGATGAAGATCAAAATCACTTAGCTCCTGATCATGTGATTACATCTGCAATGAAGAGAGTTGATAATGCAATCTTCATGGTAGCTGAAATGTTAAAGGATGGAGACTATGCAGGAGGCGAAACAAAGGTATTTGGATTGGCAGACGGTGGTGTAGGCATTGCGCCAACATCTGATAAACATGTACCTGCTGAGATTTTAGAAGAAGTTAAACAAGTTGAACAAGAAATTATAGCAGGAAAAATCGTTGTTCCAAATAACAAAGATGATTATGAAGCAAATTATTAACAACTAATAATAGTCATATAATAAAGATAAAAGCTTAGGATAAAACCTAAGCTTTTATCTTTATTTATTTAAAATAAAAAAACTTTTTATTGATATTTCCATATAAAAACCATTAAAATAAGAATAGTACAGTATAGTGGAAATCGTTATTGCATTATACAATATTTTACATAGAAATGGAGGGGAACTTATTGAGGAACATCGATTTTGACTGTAAGGTAATTGAAATGAAAGATATAGTTAAAAAATTTGGAGATTTCACTGCAAATGATGATATTAACCTTACAGTTCACAAAGGAGAAGTTCATGCATTATTGGGTGAAAATGGTGCTGGTAAATCTACCTTGATGAATATACTTTATGGATTATATCAACCAACGTCAGGAGAGATATTGATTAAGGGGGAGAAAGTTGATATTACTGATCCAAATATAGCAATCAAAAAAGGAATTGGTATGGTGCATCAGCATTTTATGTTGGTAGAACCCTTTACTGTGGCAGAAAATATTGTTTTAGGAATGGAGCCCACTGCTACGCTAGGGAAAATTAATATAAAAAAGGCTATTCAAGATGTAGAAGAAATATCCAATAGATATGGTTTATATGTTAATCCTAAAGATAAGATATATGATATTACTGTTGGGATGCAGCAGAGGGTTGAAATTTTAAAGGCGCTTTATAGAGGGGCTGAAATTCTAATACTTGATGAGCCTACAGCTGTCTTAACTCCACAGGAAATCAAAGAACTTATTACGATTATGAGAAATCTTACCCAGGAGGGTAAAACGATTATTATCATTACCCATAAGCTAAAAGAAATCAAAGAGGCTGCAGATTATTGTACCATCATAAGGCGTGGAAAACGTATAGATACAGTTGAGGTAAGCAATACTTCGGAAACTGAATTAGCTGATAAAATGGTAGGGCGAGAAGTAAGCTTTAAAGTTGACAAAGAAGATAAGGAAAGAGGAAGACTTGCATTAAGAATAGACAATCTAGTTGTGAAGGACAATAGAAATGTTGAGGCTGTAAAGGGATTGTCTTTAGAAGTATTTACTGGAGAAATCTTGGGTGTTGCTGGTGTGGATGGTAATGGACAGACAGAACTAATCGAAGCTTTAACGGGTTTAAGAAGGGTTGAGAGGGGTAAAGTAGAAGTGAACGGTATCGATGTCACCAATAATACGCCAAGACAGATTATCGATAACAAAATGGCCTCAATTCCAGAGGACCGACAAAAAAGAGGATTGGTTTTAGAGTATACTGTGGCAGAAAATATGATTTTAGAAAATTATGCAAGAGAGCCCTTTGCTAGAAAGGGGATTTTGAATAAAACAGCCATCAATAAATTTGCTAGAGAACTTATAAAAAAGTTCGATGTTCGACCGGAAGATGAAACAATTAAAGCAAAGGCTTTATCAGGAGGAAATCAACAAAAAGTAATTATCGCTAGAGAAGTAACCAATGATCCAGATGTTTTAATCGCAGCTCAACCAACCAGAGGTTTAGATGTTGGAGCTATTGAATTTGTCCATAAATCTTTAGTAGAGCAAAGGGATAAGAACAAAGCTGTACTTCTAGTTTCCTTAGAGCTAGACGAGGTTATGAACGTATCCGACCGCATTGCAGTTATTTATGAAGGACAAATTGTGGGGATAGTTGATGCCAAGGATGCTGACGAAAATACTCTTGGCCTTATGATGGCAGGAGGAGGTAATAAAGATGAAAAATAAAACATTCGCAGATAAGACATTTGCAGATAAAACAATAGCCTATCTAACAAAAGGAACCTTAGGCTTCAGCATTATCTCTATTTTTCTAGGCTTCATTATTGGCGCTATTATATTGGCAATAGCAGGCTTTAATCCGATACAAGCCTATGGTGTTATGATTAGTGGAGTGATAAGCAGACCAAGTTATATAGCATGGACAATTATTGGCTCCACTCCTATAATTATTACAGCCTTATCAATAGCTTTTGCTTTTAAAACAGGACTTTTTAATATAGGAGCAGAGGGACAATTTATTATCGGTGGAATAACAGCTGCGATCGTTGGGTACTTTGTTGAGTTGCCTTCTTTCTTGCATATACCATTAGTATTATTAGCCGCCATGACTGCTGCTGGATTATGGGGTGGCATCGCTGGATTTTTAAAAGCAAAATTTGGAGTTCATGAAGTTATTTCTACTATTATGTTAAACTGGATAGCACTTTACTTAAATAATTATATTGTTCTAATAGAAGGCTTTAGGAGGGCTACATCTCAAAGAACCCATGAAATACAAAGAACTGCTAATATTGTTATTTTAGAACAATGGAAAAGATCTCCGGAAGGTAGAGAGTGGTTAAGGGGACATGATTTTTTTGGAGACGCATTAAGAACGCCTTTGAATTGGGGCTTTGTTATAGCAATTATTTTAGCGATTATTGTATGGTATACCTTAAATAAGACAACCTTAGGCTATGAACTGAAAGCTGTTGGTTATAATAGACATGCAGCAGAATATGGTGGTATCAATGTTTCAAGAAGTATGTTTACCTCCATGGTAATTTCAGGTGCCTTAGCAGGAGCAGCAGGAGGACTGCATGTTATGGGGATTTCTAAAAGTATCGCCAGTTTAGCAGCTATGGAAGGTTTCGGCTTCAATGGAATTGCTGTAGCGTTAATCGGAGGAAATTCTTCACTTGGCATCATTTTCTCAGGCTTGCTTTTCAGTGCATTACAATATGGTGGTTCAAAAATACAACCGGCACTAGGTGCTCCATCTGAAGTAATTCATATCATGATTGGCGCCATCGTATTTTTTATTGCAATGCCAAAATTGATTAAATATATTCTACACAACATTAAAAAGAAACGAGGTGCTAAAAATGCTGGATAGTTTAGGGTTTATCATTGGCACAACGTTAATGTATTCTACCCCTTTAATCTATGCTGCTCTAGGAGGTGTAATTACGGAAAACTCTGGAGTGACGAATATTGGTTTAGAAGGAATGATGACGATAGGTGCCCTTATAGGAGCTACAGTAGGTTTCTACAGTGGAAACCCTTGGCTTGGTTTTTTAGCAGCAGGATTGGCAGGGGGAGTATTAGCATTGTTTCATGCTATTGCATCTGTAACCTTTGAAGCGGATCAAGTTGTATCAGGAATTGCTATAAACTTTTTAGGACCGGGATTAGCACTTTTTCTAAGTCGATTATTCTTTGAAGGAGCTACCATGACTAAAGCAATTCCACTAGATAGCAAAATGCCAAGACCACTTCATGGCATATTTCCAAGAAACTCATTTTTAGATTTAGTTTTTAATCAATATGCTACAGTATATATGGCATTCTTACTTGTATTTGTTTTGTGGTATTTGCTTTATAGAACTAAATTAGGTCTAAGAATAAGAGCAGTAGGAGAACATCCAAGAGCTGCGGATACCTTAGGGGTGAATATATATAGAATTCGTTATTTATGTGTTATACTATCGGGGGTTTTTGCAGGCTTTGGAGGAGCCTCTATGAGCTTAGCAATTGTTTCGAATTTTCGACCCACACTTGTTTCGGGACATGGATTTATTGCTTTAGCTGCCATGATATTCGGAAAGTGGAAACCACAGGGTGCCATGTGGGCATGTCTCTTATTCGGTGTCTCTAATGGACTTGTGGTTTATCTGGGAAGAGCAGATGCACCATTCCAGATATCTGTGCAAATACTATCTATGCTCCCTTATGTTTTAACATTGATTGTATTGATGGGCTTTGTAGGAAGAGCATCAGCACCAGCTGCTGTTGGTGTTCCTTACGAAAAAGGAGAAAGGTAAAATGAAACTTGTAGCGCAATTTATTTCAAGGGATGTAGTACTTGGACTGTTACTTGTCAAAAATAAAAAACCCCTCGGTACAACTGGAAATCTCAGTTGTACCGAGGGGTTTTTTTGTTTTTGACAAGTATCATCATAAAGTCAAAGGGACAAGCATACATATTAATTACAATAATTATTCTAAATAATCTCTGTCAAGAAAAATACGCATAAGAGGAGCTGATTAGATGTGCAATTCATTTCATAGTGAATACGATCAATATCTATTTCACGAAGGAACCCATTATCAAAGCTACAACATCATGGGAGCCCATTTGATAGAAGAAGAAGAGAAAAAAGGTGTCAGGTTTTCAGTTTGGGCACCTAATGCAAAGGAAGTAGGTGTAGTAGGCAGCTTTAACAGCTGGAATAGTAAACGGCACTTAATGAAGAAAATAAATTCTTCAGGAGTTTGGTCTATCTTTATTGAGAATGTAATGATAGGTGATTTATATAAATATGAAATACATGCCCGAGAGGGAGAAGTACTATTAAAGGCAGATCCCTATGGATTTTATGCAGAGGTTAGACCCAATACAGCTACTAAGGTTTATTCACTGGATGGATATGATTGGAGGGATCGGGAATGGCGGCAGAAAAAAGAAAGAGAGTGTTCTTATCAACAACCTATCAATATATATGAAGTGCATTTAGGCTCATGGAAACAAAAGGATCATGGAGAATTCCTCTCCTATCGAGAATTAGCTCGTGAACTAGTAGATTATGTAGTAGAAATGGGCTATACCCATATAGAAGTGTTGCCATTAGCGGAGCATCCCTTTGACGGTTCATGGGGATACCAAGCAACAGGATATTATGCGGTTACAAGCCGATATGGTACCCCCCATGATTTTATGTATTTTGTAGATCAATGTCATCAAAAAGGAATTGGGGTCATACTAGATTGGGTACCGGGACATTTCTGCAAGGATGACCATGGACTTAGAGCCTTCGACGGGACAACTTTATATGAGTACAAACAGCATCAAAAGGCTGAAAATGGTGGATGGGGAACATTAAACTTTGATCTGGAAAAACCACAGGTTCGTAGTTTTCTCATATCCAATGCTATCTTCTGGTTTGAAAAATTTCATATTGATGGTTTGAGGGTGGATGCTGTTGCTAATATGTTGTATTTGGACTATGGCAAAAACTCCACAGATTGGATTCCCAATCAATACGGAGGTAATGAGAACCTTGAAGCAGTGGATTTTATAAGGAAAATGAATAAAGCAGTATTTAAATATTTTCCTCATGCATTAATGATTGCAGAAGAATCCACCCAATGGCCTTTAGTAACGGCTCCTACCAACTATGGAGGTTTAGGGTTCAATTATAAATGGAATATGGGTTGGATGAACGATACGCTTCGGTATATGGAAATGGACTCAAATTATCGTAAAGATCACCACAATCTTTTAACATTTTCTTTCATGTATACCTTCTCAGAAAATTTTATTCTTCCTTTATCTCATGATGAAGTAGTCCATGGGAAAAGATCTTTATTAAATAAAATGCCAGGAGATTATTCCAGCAAATTTGCAAATTTAAGGGCATATTATGGACTCATGATGACACACCCTGGAAAAAAAACACTCTTTATGGGGGGAGAATTTGGACAGTTTATAGAGTGGAATGCGACACAAGGATTAGATTGGATTTTGTTAGAGTATGATATGCACCAAAAACTGAAGCAGTATGTGAGAGACTTAAATAATTTTTATAGTAGAGAAAGGTGCTTGTGGCAGAAGGACCTTGAGGTTGAAGGTTTTCAATGGGTAGATGCAGATAATTGTCAACAAAGCGTCATTGCTTTTATGAGAAAAGGAGAGGGAGCGGAGGATGTCGTTGTTGTGGTAATTAATTTTACTTCAGTGGGAAGACATAAATATTTGATAGGTGTTCCTTTATTAGGACAGTATCAAGAAGTCTTTAATAGTGATGGAATCATCTATGGAGGCTCAGGACAAACAAATGAAGGAATACTTCAGGCTAAGGAGTTAGGATGCCATAATCAACCTTATTCATTAGATATTATAGCACCTCCTTTAGCGATGATATGCTTAAAATTGTCAACCCCAAAAGCTTCTAGGACAAGCACTGTTAAAAAAATAGAATAGAAGCAAAAAAACAGGAAACTTTTTAATGAATCTGTATATATATATATATCGGTGGCAAAAGTGAAATGCTGGTTGTGTATAAAATACAAAAGGAAAAAAAGGGGGAAGAACATGGAGAAACAACAGTGTATTGCGATGCTTTTAGCAGGAGGGCAAGGGAGTAGGTTAGGTATCCTAACCCAAAAACTTGCAAAGCCGGCAGTACCTTTTGGAGGGAAATATAGAATTATTGATTTCACCCTTAGTAATTGCTCTAACTCAGGAATTTCCACAGTAGGGGTTTTGACGCAATATCAACCTTTGATTTTAAACTCCTATATTGGCATTGGCAGTCATTGGAGTCTAGACAAAAAAGCAGGAGGGGTAACCGTATTACCTCCCTATGTAAAGAATAACGGAGGTGAATGGTATAAAGGAACAGCGGATGCTATCTGCCAAAATATTGAATTTATAGATCAACATGATCCTAATTATGTATTAGTACTTTCTGGAGATCATATCTATAAGATGGATTACTCTTTAATGCTGGACTATCACATAAAGAAAGACGCAGATGCTACAATAGCGGTTATTGAAGTGCCGTGGGAAGAAACCAACCGTTTTGGAATCATGAATACAAGAGAAGATAACAGCATTAAAGAATTTCAGGAAAAACCCAAAAACCCAATAAACAACTTAGCCTCTATGGGGGTATATATCTTCAACTGGAGTAAACTGAAAAGATATTTAGATGCAGATAGAAATGATACTCATTCAGATCATGACTTTGGGAAAAATATAATTCCTAAAATGCTAACGGCAGGAGAAAAGATGTTTGCTTATTCTTTTGATGGTTACTGGAAGGATGTAGGAACCATTGAAAGCTTATGGGAAGCTAATATGGATCTATTATCAGATCATCCTACCTTAAATTTATATGATAGAGACTGGAAAATCTATTCCGTCAATCCAAGTCAACCTCCACAATATATTGCACCACATGCTAAGGTTAAAAGATCTCTTATCAGTGAAGGTTGTCAGGTCTATGGAGAACTTGAAAATTCAGTACTTTTTCCAGGAGTATATATAGGAAAAGGATCTAAAGTTAAAGATTCCGTAGTTATGACGGGAGTTAGGATTGATTGTAGTGTAAAGATATTTAAAGCAATTATTGGAGAAGAAACAAGAATAGAAAATGGTAGTATCATTGGAGGCGAAGGAGATAGTCAAGAGAAAATAACAGTACTAGGAGAAAATATACAAATCAGCAAGAAGGCTAGAGTTCATGGAGGTACTATTGTAGATACTGAAAATTGTCATCAATGGGGGTTTTGTATTGGGAAAGATAAATAATAGGAGGAATGCATTATGAGGGATGTTATGGGGATTATTAACGATACAATGATTAAACAGGATTTAAGGGAAATCACCTCCCACCGTTCTACTGCAGCTGTACCCTTCGGGGGTCGGTATCGCATTATTGATTTTGCTTTATCTAATATGGTAAACTGCGGTATGAAAAATGTAGGTATTTTCACACAAAGCAACAACCGATCTCTATTGGATCATCTAAATTCAGGTAAAGAGTGGGATTTATTGAGTAAAAGAGATGGATTGTTTGTTTTACCTCCAACCTTCAGATATGATGAATT
This sequence comes from Anaerovirgula multivorans, assembly GCF_900188145.1. GTDB lineage: Bacteria > Bacillota > Clostridia > Peptostreptococcales > Natronincolaceae > Anaerovirgula > Anaerovirgula multivorans. The sequence goes on from NZ_FZOJ01000043.1 coordinate 8,995, forward strand.
TGGAAGAAGTCTTGGAGATGTAGATCATTTTCATAATCATATGGATTATTTGAAAAGAAGTCGACAAAATTATGTTTTGATTAGTAATAGCAATATGATCTACAACATGGACTATAGAAGAGTTAAGGAATATTATCATCAAGTAAAAGCGGATATCGTTATTCTATATAAAGAAGAAACAAAAGTAAAGGATTTATCTAACTTTATTTCTATTAAAACTGATGAGGCTGGGCTCGTTCGAGATATGGCAGTAAATAAAGAAAAAAGTATGAGCAACAAGATTGCATTGGAAACAGCTTTCATGAAAAAGTCTTTATTTATTGATGTTATCGATGATTGTATTTCCAGGGGATATAGTGATTTTGCAAAGGATGGTTTGATTAAAAACCTAAATCATTATAAGATCTATGGATATGCCCATAGAGGCTATGTAGGGAAGGTTCACTCCATATTAAGCTATTTTCAGCATAATATGGATTTGCTAAATCCACAAATATGGAAGGAGTTATTTTTTAAATCTGGGTTTATTTATACAAAAATTAAAGATGAGGCTCCAGTAAAATATATGGGTAATGCCAATATACAAAATTCATTAGTAGCAAATGGTTGTGTTATAGAAGGTACGGTCATCAACAGTATTTTGGGAAGAGGTGTCAATGTCCATAAAAATGCAGTAGTGAAAAATAGCATCATTATGCAAAAGTGTCAAATCGCTGAGGATGTCTTTATAGAAAATGCTATTCTGGATAAGGATGTAAGAATAACAAAAGGAAGACAGTTAAAAGGTGAGAGTAATTATCCCATGGTTATAGAAAAACGTGTAGTAATTTAAACAAAGGAGGGCTATATACAATGAAGGTGCTTTTCATTGCATCGGAGGCAGTACCATTTGTTAAAACTGGTGGGTTGGGAGACGTAATAGGCTCTTTGCCAAAGGCATTAAATAAAGAAGGAATAGAAGCGAGAATAGTATTGCCTAAATATGAAGATATACCCCAAATCCTTAAGAAAGAAATGAAATGGCTAAAAAATATTCGTGTAGAGGTGGGATGGAGAAATCAGTTTTGTGGCATCGAGAAAATAGAATATGATGGAGTCATTTTTTATTTTATAGATAATGAATATTACTTTAAAAGAAAAGGTTTATATGGTTTCTATGATGATGGGGAACGTTATGCCTTCTTCTGCAGAGGAGCATTGGAAATACTTCCCCACGTTGATTTTCAGCCTGATATTCTTCACTGTCATGATTGGCAGTCTGGGATGGTCAGCACACTTTTAAAAGCTCATTATCATAATAATTCCTACTACCAGAAAATGAAGACAGTATTCACCATTCATAATTTACAGTATCAAGGTATATTTCCCCATAGTATATTAGAAGATCTTTTGGGGTTGGGAGATGAGTATTTTACAATAGATGGAGTTGAATTTTATCAAAATGTAAGCTTTATGAAGGGGGCATTAAATTTTTCTGATAGAATTACAACCGTTAGTAATACCTATGCAGAAGAAATTCAATCCTCCTTCTATGGAGAAAGGCTAGAAGGACTATTACAAAAAAGAAAGCAAGATTTATATGGAGTATTAAACGGACTAGATTATAGTATTTATAATCCTTCTACTGATCCTCATTTATTTACCCCCTATAATATCAATGATATAGAAAAAAAACCAGAGAATAAATTGAAGCTTCAGGAAATGCTTGGGATTGAAATTGCACAAGAAAAACTCTTAATAGCTATGATTACTAGATTAACTAGCCAAAAAGGTTTGGATTTAGTGGAATGTGTAATAGAAGATATTGTGTCAAAGGATTTACAGTTGGTGATATTGGGGACCGGAGAAGAAAGATATGAGCAGCTATTTAAAAGGTTAGCGGAAAAATATCCTCAGAAGGTATCTGCAAATATTTGTTTTGATAGTAAATTGGCACAACAAATCTATGGAGCATCTGATATGTTTTTAATGCCTTCTCTCTTTGAACCCTGCGGATTAAGTCAACTGATTGCTTTACGTTATGGGAGTCTTCCTATTGTTAGAGAAACTGGTGGGCTAAAGGACACGGTTATTCCTTTTAATCAATATACAGAGGAAGGAAACGGCTTTAGCTTTGCTAATTATAACGGTCATGAGATGCTGCACACAATTGAGAGAGCAATAGAAACTTATAAAAATAAAGATTTATGGAAGAAGCTAGTACGTAAAGCTATGTCAATGGATTATAGCTGGAAACAGTCAGCCCAAAAATACAAAAAATTATATCAATCCCTATAGATTAAGAGAAATCTACAGAGACATACTTTATAGAAATGACGTGATGGCAGGTATGGAACTTACTAAGACATAACTTTAAAATTAGGCAGGTGAAAATATTGCAAAAATTAGAAGCACTACATGATTCTCATAATGATTTCTATCGCAGCCCCTTTGGGGCTGTTCCTTGTAATACAGGGATTACTCTACGGCTAAAGATAACTACGACAGAAGATATTCATCAAACTCTTCTTTGGTTAAAAGAAGAAAAGAAAGAACCAAAGTGTATGAGAATGGATTTAGTTAAGCAAACAGGTGATGAAAGGCTTTATCAGATAGCTATAGAAGCTGCACCTAATCCAATGTTACTATGGTATTACTTTATCATAGATTGCCATCATATCACTTATTATTATGGAAATAATAATAAGTCCTTTGGAGGAGAAGGGGAAATGCAATTACAGATCCCACCTGCGTATCAGATTACGGTTTATAGGAAGGATACTTATGTGCCAGAATGGTTTCAAGAAGCCATTATGTATCAAATCTTTCCAGATAGATTTTTCAATGGTACAGATGACGGCAAGGTATTAAGTCCTAAACCCAACAGTTTTATTTATGGAAACTGGCAAGATAGTCCTGTCTATTTAAAGGAAAATGCAACTGGTAGAATACTTCGATGGGAATTCTTTGGAGGGAACTTGATGGGGATTATTAAGAAATTGCCCTACCTAAAGGAGTTGGGAATTAATGTTCTTTACTTAAATCCCATCTTTGAATCTCCTAGTAATCATAGGTATGACACAGCCGATTACATGAAAATAGACTCTATGTTAGGGAATAATCAGATTTTTAAAGCTCTGTGTCGGGAGGCAAAGAAAAATGGTATTTCCATAATATTAGATGGTGTCTTTAGTCATACAGGAAGTGATAGTATTTACTTCAATCGAGAGAATACCTATGATGAAACTGGGGCTTATCAGTCTAAGGCTTCTCTCTATTATTCATGGTATCGATTTGAGGAGTTTCCAAATAAGTATGGTGCCTGGTGGGGGATTGACACAATGCCCAATGTCAATGAAATGGAAAAATCCTACCAAAACTTTGTTTTTGGTAATGAAGATAGTGTTATAAAATATTGGATGAAAATGGGAGTAATGGGATGGCGTTTAGATGTTGCAGATGAATTACCCTCAATATTCATTAAAGAGCTTCGAAAAGCCATGAAAGAAGTCACTCCTCACTCTATATTAATAGGAGAAGTATGGGAGGACGCCTCCAACAAGATTAGTTATGGTGAGAGAAGGGAGTACTTGCTGGGGGAAGAACTAGATTCTGTAATGAATTATCCTTTTCGTAAAATTCTACTAGATTTCTTTTTAGAGAAAGAAGATGCAGCCTATACCCATCATGCGCTTATGAGTCTACATGAAAATTATCCTACCTGCTACTTTTACAGTATGATGAATTTAATTGGCAGCCATGATGTTCCAAGGATATTAACATTGTTAGGAGCGTCTTTAGAAGAAGATGCTTTGACCCAAGAAGAAAAAGAAAAGTTTTTATTGAAGGGAAACAAAAAGGAACTTGCTGTCGCTAGGTTAAAGCTCTTAACTTTATTACAAATGACCTTTCCAGGTGTTCCTTCAATATATTATGGTGATGAAGCGGGTGTGGAAGGACATGGGGACCCATTGAATCGCAGAACTTATCCATGGGGAAAACAGAACATGGAACTATTAAATTGGTACAAAAAAATAATTAGGCTTCGTCATCGCTATGAGGTGTTAAAAAAAGGAAAGTGGAAGGGCGTTTATGCAAATGGTGATATCTATGGTTTTGTAAGAGAAAAAGAAGACGGAGATGCAGCACTCATCCTTGTAAATCGAAGTCATAGAGCTAGCCATAATGTTACTATAGAACTAGGATATATTAAGAAGAGAATACTAATAGATGTATTAAATGATCATAAGGAATCGTTATTGGAAAATCGAAAATTACAGATATCATTAGGACCCTTGGAAGGAAGATTGTATATAGGAAAACGGTAGATTACCCACAACAATGAAACTTTGTCCAAAAACAAAAATGACTTCATGCAAATTTTATGCCAAAAAAATAACCATGTCTTTAAATTTAGTCTTACTTATGATATAATAGTCTTAAGAAAGATTGAAATGAAAGGGTGGATAGCATGAAAATGGGATATAACTTGCACCTAGAGCAATCACAGAAGCTAGTGATGACTCCACAATTAAAACAAGCTATTAAGATTCTTCAATTAGCTAGCATTGAATTAGATCAATATATTGAACAGCAAATTGAGACCAATCCCATTTTAGAAATGAATGAGGCAGAAGAGAAGTATGAAGAAGAAATAATTAAACAGAAGGAAGAAGAGATTAACTGGAAGGAATACGTTGAGGATTTTGATAACTATGAGTATACCAAAGGTGTATACAACAACGATAATGACTTTAATTATGAAAATATTATTTCTCGAGATACAACGCTACAAGAGCACCTTTTATTTCAATATCATATTACTATTTTCGATTATAAATACAAAGAAATTGGAGAATACATCATTTATAATTTAAATGAAAATGGATATCTGATGTCAAAAATAGAAGATATTGCAAGTGTGTTTCAAGAGGAATGCAGTACAGTAGAAGATATTTTACAAGTTATCCAAACCTTTGATCCTCCAGGGGTAGCCGCTAGAGATCTTAAGGAATGTCTGCTGATACAGTTGAAACAAATGGGAATATCCAATGAACCTGTTTTCAATATTATTGAAAATTATTTAGAAGAGGTTGCACAAAATAAATATCCATATATCGCTAAAAAGCTAGGAATTACGGCGTTAGAAGTGCAAGAAATCTGTGACTTTATTAGGACTTTAGAGCCGAAGCCTGGTAGAAGATTTGCTTCTGTTAACAACAATTATATACTTCCCGATGCAGTTATCAAAAAGATTGGTAGTGAGTATCTAGTTATACTAAATGACAGAAATGCTCCTAGATTAACAATTCGTGATGACTACAGAAAACTATTATCTAATGGAGACGGGAATTCCGAAGCTACTAAATTTTTAAATGAAAAGCTCAATTCTGCCATTTGGCTAATTAGAAGTATTGAACAGAGAAGGCAGACGATCTATAAAGTTGTAGAAATGATTGTAAAAAAACAGAGAAACTTCTTTGAATATGGCAAAAAACATCTTAGACCCATGACATTGAAGGAAATCGCGGATGAGATTGAAGTTCATGAGTCTACGGTAAGTAGAGCTACCAATGGTAAATATGTAGAGACACCTATGGGAACATTTGAACTAAAATATTTCTTTTCCAGTGGGGTAGAAGGTTTTGATGGCGAGGGAATTTCTGCTGAAAGCATAAAAAATTATATCAAAGAAATCGTTGAAGTTGAGAATCCTAATAAACCTTTAAGTGATGATAAAATATGTAAACTGTTATCCAATCAAGGTATTAATATTTCAAGAAGAACCGTTGCCAAATATAGAGATGACTTAAATATTGCGTCTTCATCAAAAAGAAAAAGATATTCATAAACTTAGATTGTTCAATAGTCTAAAAACCTAGGGTTTCCTAGGTTTTTTTATAACCAATAGGAAATTATAAACTTTACTTAATTGTGGATAAGTATAATTTCTGTTATTGGTTTCAAACAAGCAGATGACCGAAATCTTAGATTTCGTGTCAGTCGCTTACTTGTTTCATCGAAAGTCGTCCTTTAAATCTTCCAAAGGAAGACTTTTTTATATTTCTTAGAAAGGATTTAATAAAAAATACAAAAAAATATTGATTATTATATACTTTTCTTGTATAATTTACCTGTAAGGGTGTTATTTTTTTTGAGTTGCAGGGACATAATATGATTCAGAGGGACGAAAAAAGTCCTAATGCAAAGGAAGGATCATTATGGATAATATTATTGAGCTACAAAAGAAAATTGTGCCAGAAGTTTTAATCATTTTAGAAAAGAGGTACAATATTTTAAGGAATATTTATGCTATGCAGCCCATTGGAAGAAGAGGATTATCAAATAAACTGTCTATCGGTGAAAGAATTGTAAGAACTGAGGTAGAAATATTAAAAGATCAAGGGCTAATTGAAGTTACTCCCTATGGTATGACTGTGACTCCAGAGGGAGAAAATATCATCGATAACCTGCAGGAATATATATATAGACTCCGTGGCATAAAGCATCTAGAAGAACAATTAAAAAAGAAACTTGATATTCATGAAGTAAAGATCGTATCAGGGAATTTTGAAGAGGATGAATATGTGTTAACGGATATAGGAAAAGCTACAGCCAGTTACATAGAAAATATAATTGATGATAGTAGTATTATTGGTATCACTGGTGGTACTACAATGGCAGCAGTAGCAAAGGGTATAACAAGAGCTTCAAAAAATAATAACATTGTTGTAGTGCCTGCTCGTGGTGGAATAGGTAAAGATGTAGAAAACCAATCAAATACCGTAGCAGCAGAAATGGCAAGAAGATTAAAATGCCAATATCAATTACTGCATGCATCAGATACACTAGGACAACAGGCATTAGAGAGTATTCTCCAAGATCCTGAAATCAAAAAAGTAACAAATATCATCAAATCCGTAAATTTATTAATCTTTGGAATTGGCAGAGCTGATAAGATGGCCCAGAGGAGAGAAATGTCTGTTGAGATTGTAGAAAAGCTAAAGGAGCTAAAAGCAGTTGCTGAGGCTTTTGGATACTACTTCACAAGAGAAGGTAAGATTGTATATGAGATGAAAACCGTAGGTATAAGTTTTAAAGATTTTGAAAAAATTTCTACTGTTATAGGTGTTGCAGGTGGAGCCAATAAAGCGGAAGCGATTGTATCCATCTCTAAATTAAAAAAATCTATGATTTTAATAACAGACGAAGCAGCAGCATTAGAAATATTAGAAAAGTATTAAATTCTGAGAAATAATATCTTTGTTAATGGAAAAACTAAAAAATTATATATATAAATTTGCTTAACTTTATAATTTTTCATAATAAAATTTTAGGAGGTTATAAAAATGAGTGTAAAAGTAGCAATTAATGGTTTTGGAAGAATTGGTAGAAATGCATTTAAAGCATCTTTGGAGGAGAGAAGGGATTGGGAAATCGTAGCAATCAACGATTTGACAAATCCTAAAACATTGGCTCACTTATTAAGATATGACAGTTTATATGGTAAGTTTAACGGAACTGTTGAAGCAAAAGAAGATGCTATTATTGTAAATGGCAAAGAAATTAAAATATTTGCTGAAAGAGATCCTGAAAAGTTACCTTGGGGTGAACTTGGGGTAGATATCGTAATAGAAGCTACAGGTATCTTTAGAAGTAAGGACAAAGCTTCAAAACATATTACAGCTGGGGCTAAGAAGGTTATCATCAGTGCACCTGCTAAAAGCGAAGATATCACTATAGTAATGGGTGTAAATGAAGAAAAATATGATCCAGCAAATCATCATGTGATCTCAAATGCATCTTGTACTACAAACTGTTTAGCACCATTTGCTAAAGTATTAGATGAGAAATTTGGTATTAAAAAAGGCTTAATGACTACTATACATGCCTATACAAATGACCAAAACATCTTAGATTTACCACATGAAGACTTAAGACGTGCTAGAGCTGCTGCTCAATCTATTATACCAACTACAACTGGAGCGGCAGAAGCGGTAGCTTTAGTATTACCACAACTTAAAGGAAAATTAAGTGGTATGGCAATGCGTGTACCAACACCTACAGTATCTGTAGTAGACTTGGTTGCTGAGCTTGATAAAAGCACAACCGCAGAAGAAGTAAATGCAGCATTAAAAGAAGCAGCAGCAGGAGAGCTAAAAGGAATTTTAGATTTTTCTGAAGATCAATTGGTTTCTGTTGACTACAGACAAGATCCTCATTCTTCTATCGTTGATGGTTTATCTACAATGGTGATGGATGGCAATTTAGTAAAAGTTGTATCGTGGTATGATAACGAGTGGGGATATTCTGTAAGAGTAGTAGATCTAGTATCTTACATTGTAAGCAAAGGATTATAATCATATCCTATTCACTATAACCACAGCTAAAGAATCTATAAAGATAGTCCCATACAGGATGTAACAATAAGTTGCATCCTGTTAGCTAATTCAACCTTAAAGAAGATCTACATAAGACCGACTTGAATATAAACATATATCTTTATACTTAAATTTAAATATACACGATATACGGTTTCGCCCTTGGGTTAAAAGCGTAGCCAAGGACTGCAAATGTAGCCCTTAGTATATTAAAATCCAAAGGTGTATATCTATAAGCTTTTTTATCTTAATCTTAACCTAAAAATTAGGAGGGATCAGTGCATGTCATTACTTAATAAAAAGACAGTAGAAGATATAGCTGTTGCAGGCAAAAAAGTATTAGTAAGATGTGACTTCAACGTTCCAATGAACAGCGAAAAAAATATTACCGATGATATAAGAATAAGAGCAGCTTTGCCAACAATCCAGTATTTAATAAAGAAGGGCGCAGCGGTTATTCTTATGTCTCATCTAGGCAGACCAAAGGGGGAAGCAAACCCTAAGCATTCCTTAGCACCAGTAGCCAAAAGAATTGAAGAATTGTTAAATCAAAAGGTGATTTTTGCAGACGATGATTTCGTAACAGGAGAAAAAACAGTAGAAATGGCTAAAACATTGAAAGTCGGAGAAATCATGTTACTTCAAAATGTTCGCTTTAGAAAAGAAGAAGAAAAAAATGATGCAGGCTTTTCTAAAGAATTAGCATCCTTAGGGGAATTATTTGTGAATGATGCCTTTGGTACAGCCCATCGTGCCCACAGTTCTACAGCAGGGGTGGCAGATTACCTACCTTCAGCTATGGGATATCTTATAGAAAAGGAAGTTCATTTTATGGGTAAAGCTTTAGAAAATCCAGAAAGACCTTTCGTTGCTATACTAGGTGGTGCAAAGGTATCTGATAAAATTGGTGTCATTGAGAATCTGATTGAAAAAGTTGATGCATTATTAATCGGTGGAGGAATGGCCTATACTTTTCTTAAAGCCCAGGGGTATGAAATTGGTAATTCTTTATTAGAGGAAGACAAAATGCAGTTAGCTTTAGACTTAATGAAAAAAGCAAAAGACAGAAATGTAGATTTATTATTATCCGATGATGTAGTGGTTGCTAAAGAATTTAAAGCTGATGCAGAACATATGACGGTTTCTTTTGATCAAATACCAGCGGATTACATGGGGTTAGACATTGGTGCTAAAACAATAGAATCCTTTAGTAAAAAGATTAAAAATGCTAAAACAGTAATCTGGAATGGACCTATGGGTGTTTTTGAAATGCCAGCCTTCGCAGTGGGGACAAAAGAAGTTGCTAGAGCAATGGCTGAAAGCGATGCTATTACCATTATAGGTGGTGGAGATAGCGCAGCAGCAGCAGAGCAACTGGGCTTTGCAGATAAAATGACTCACATTTCTACTGGTGGCGGAGCTTCCTTAGAATTTTTAGAAGGAAAGGTTTTACCAGGAATTGATGTTTTAGAAGAAAAATAGATGGGAGGTTTTCCTATGAGAATACCAATTATAGCTGGTAACTGGAAAATGCATAATATTGCGGAAGAAGCAGTAAAGCTAGTAAATGAGTTGAAAGCAGAAGTTAGAAATACGGATGTCAAAGTTGTGATCTGCTGCCCCTTTACAGTATTGGCTGAAGTAAAAAAAGCAGTGGAAGGTTCTAATATTAAACTTGGAGCACAAAATATGCATTGGGAAGATAAGGGAGCTTATACAGGAGAAATATCAGCAGATATGCTGAAGGATATAGGGGTAGAATACGTAATCATTGGACATTCCGAAAGAAGACAGTACTTTAACGAGACCGATGAAACTGTTAATAAGAAAGTAAGAAAAGCATTAGAAAAGGAATTGCTTCCTATTTTATGTGTTGGAGAAACCTTAGAAGAAAGAGAGGCTGACAGAACCTATGAGGTTGTAAAGAGTCAAACCTTGAAGGCTCTTGAAAACATTACAGATGAAGAAATGAAAAGTATCGTGGTTGCCTATGAGCCAGTTTGGGCTATAGGAACTGGTAAAACTGCATCTCCAGAAGATGCTAATGCAGTAATCGCGTACATCAGAGAAGTGATAAAGGAAAAGTATGGTGAAGATATTTCTGAATTGGTGCCTATTCAATATGGTGGTAGCGTAAAGGCTGCTAATGCAACAGAAATAATGAACCAAGAGGACATTGATGGAGCTCTTGTAGGGGGAGCTAGTTTAAAGGCAGAAGAATTTTTAGCAATCGTAAACTTTTAGAATCTGCCTTATTGGAACTAGCAGGAAAGGAAGATTATTATGAGAAATCCGGTAGCATTAATTATACTAGATGGTTTTGGCATAAGAGAAAATGAATTAGGTAATGCTATTAAATCGGCAAAATTACCTAATTACAATAAATTGATTAATAGCTATCCCCGAACTCAAATAGAGGCTAGTGGGATGGCAGTAGGGCTACCCGAAGGACAAATGGGAAATTCCGAAGTAGGACATTTAAATATCGGAGCTGGTAGAATTGTGTATCAAGAGCTTACAAGAATTTCCAAGGAAATAAGAGATGGAGATTTTTATAAAAATCAGAAATTTTTAGATGTAATCTCACATGTTAAAGCCAACAACAAAAAGCTTCATTTAATGGGGTTAGTGTCAGATGGTGGAGTGCATAGTCATATTGAGCATTTGTATGCCTTGTTAAAACTGGCAAAGCAGCATGGACTACAAGAGGTTTATATCCATTGTTTCTTAGATGGTAGAGATACACCTCCCCAAAGTGCAAAAAAATATATGAGTAATTTGCTTGAAAAGATTAAAGAGCTTGGCATAGGAAGGATTGCCTCGGTTTCAGGCAGATACTATGCTATGGATCGTGACAAGCGATGGGAACGAACAAAGATTGCCTATGATGCTCTAGTATCAGGGCAAGGGAGATTGGCTCAAGATGCTGTAGGAGCCGTAGAAATGGCCTATGGATTAGGAGAAAATGACGAATTTGTGTTACCTACTGTTATACCAAATGCAGAAGGAAACCCTGATGTCATTGAAGCAAATGATGGTATCATATTCTTCAACTTTAGACCAGATCGAGCTCGACAAATCACAAGAGCATTGTTAGATAAGGAATTCGATGGTTTTCAAAGAGAAAAAGGCGATTTGTCACTATATTATGTAACCATGACCCTTTATGATAAAACCATTGAAAATGTGCACATAGCCTATGAACCCCAAAGCTTTACAAATACATTGGGGGAATATATTAGTAAGCAAGGCTTAACACAGCTTCGTATTGCGGAAACAGAAAAATATGCCCATGTGACCTATTTCTTTAATGGAGGTATAGAAGCATCTAATCCTGGAGAAGATAGAAAATTAATCCCTTCTCCACAGGTAGCTACCTATGATTTAAAGCCTGAAATGAGTGCTGATGAAGTAACACAAGAGCTATTAAAAGAGTTAGATGAGGACAAATATGATTTGATTGTTCTAAACTATGCAAATCCAGACATGGTAGGACATACTGGAAAAGTGGAAGCTGTTATAAAGGCTTTAGAGAAGGTAGACAGTTGCTTGGGAAAAGTAACAGAAAAGATTTTAGAAAAGGGTGGGAAAGCCATAGTAACCTCTGATCATGGTAATTCTGAGGAGCTGATTGATGAGATTACTGGAGGACCTGTTACTGCCCATACTACCAACCCTGTACCTTTAGTATTGATAGGTGCAGGTAGTGTAAAACTAAGGGAAAATGGAAAGTTATGTGACATAGCTCCCACATTATTAGAGATGATGGGTTTAGAAAAACCAATTGAAATGACTGGAAACAGTTTAGTTATTAAATAAACAGTATTTGAAAGGAGAGAATAACATGACAATTATCAGTGATGTTTATGCAAGAGAAGTACTTGATTCTAGAGGAAATCCAACAATAGAGGTAGAAGTATATTTAGAAAGTGGTGTAATGGCCAGTGCTATCGTACCATCTGGAGCTTCTACAGGAGCTTTTGAAGCAGTAGAATTGAGGGATGGGGACAAAGGCAGATATTTAGGTAAAGGTGTTCAAAAGGCAGTTGAAAATGTAAACGACATTATTGCGCCTGAAATCATAGGTTTAGATGCAGTTGATCAAGTAGCTATTGATGAAATTATGATTGAGTTAGATGGAACTGAAAACAAAGGAAAATTCGGTGCTAATGCTATTTTAGGGGTTTCAATGGCGGTAGCAAAAGCAGCGGCAGAAGAACTGGGGTTACCTTTATTTCAATATTTAGGTGGAGTAAATGGAAAGCAGTTGCCTGTACCAATGATGAATATTTTAAATGGTGGTGCCCATGCTGATAACAATGTAGATATACAAGAGTTCATGGTGATGCCTGTAGGTGCTGAAAGCTATAACGAAGGCTTAAGAATGGGTGTAGAGATCTATCACAACTTAAAATCTGTACTTAAAAAGAAGGGTCTTGCAACAGGTGTAGGTGATGAGGGTGGTTTTGCTCCAAACTTAGCTTCCAACGAAGAAGCGCTGCAAGTAATCATCGAAGCAATTAAGGCAGCAGGATATAAGCCAGGGGCAGATGTTAAGTTAGCATTAGATGTTGCTGCTACAGAATTATACGATGAAAAGGAAAAGGTATATAAGCTAACTGGAGAAGGTGTAACAAAAACTTCAGAGGAAATGGTAGACTTTTATGCAGAATTAATTAGTAAATATCCAATCATCTCCATTGAAGATGGTTTAAGTGAGGACGACTGGGATGGTTGGAAGCTTATGACTGAAAAGTTAGGTGACAAAATTCAAATCGTAGGTGATGATTTATTTGTAACCAACACATCAAGACTGAAAAAAGGTATCCAAACCAAAACTGCTAATTCTATTTTAATTAAGCTAAATCAAATAGGTACCATTACTGAAACCTTAGATGCTATTGAAATGGCAAAAAGAGCTGGATATACTGCAGTAATTTCTCATCGTTCTGGAGAAACAGAAGATGCAACGATTGCAGATATAGCGGTGGCTGTTAATGCAGGACAAATTAAGACTGGTGCCCCAGCTAGAACAGATCGTGTAGCAAAATACAATCAACTTCTAAGAATTGAAGATATTTTAGGAGAAACTGCACAGTATAAAGGGGAAGAAGTATTCTATAACCTAAGAAAGTAGATAGTTGATATAAGTATAAAAGTAGAAAAGATACCAATAATAGGAATAAGGGTGATTTGATATCCTTATTCCTATTTGTTCTAATAATTAGGTTGATTTTGCACAGGTGCTGTGTTACAATATCTATGTTAATCACAAGTATAGGAGGTGGAAAAGACAATGAAAATAGTACTTATGATTCTACAATTAATAACAAGCATTATACTTATCGGAAGTATTTTGATGCAATCTGGTAAAAGCGCAGGACTTTCTGGATCGATTACTGGTGGAGCAGAGCAATTATGGGGAAAACAAGGTAGAGGATATGAAGGCATCTTAAGTAGAGTAACAGCTATAGGCGCAGGACTGTTTATTATCGTTGCGATCCTATTAGTAGCAATACAGTAATTATCTATTCATACTAAAACTGAATAAATAAGGAGGAACACGGGAAAATGGATTTGTTTATTTTAGCACCAATTGTAGGGATCGTGGCATTATTCTTTGCATATTTTCTTGCTAGTAAAATTGACAAGGTAGCAGTAGGAAACGAAAGAATGAAGGAGATCTCCTCATATATTCATGAAGGATCTATGGCCTTCTTAACTCGTGAATACAAAACGCTTGTTATTTTTGCTATCGTATTAGCTATTGTATTAGCTATAGGTATTAGTCCATTAACAGCCTTATGTTTTGTAGTAGGGGCATTGTTCTCAGGTTTGGCTGGTTTCTTTGGAATGCAGGTGGCAACCAAAGCTAATGTAAGAACAGCGAATGCTGCAAAAGAAGGTGGAATGAATAAAGCTCTAAGTGTTGCTTTTTCAGGTGGCGCAGTTATGGGTATGTCAGTTGTAGGATTAGGTCTTTTAGGTGTTGGTGGTTTATTCATTCTTATCTCTGGTATGACAACAGCAAATGAAGCTTCTGAAATTATTACTGGATTTGCGCTAGGTGCTTCCTCTATAGCACTATTTGGACGTGTTGGTGGAGGAATTTATACAAAGGCTGCTGACGTAGGAGCTGACTTAGTTGGTAAGGTAGAAGCAGGAATTCCAGAGGATGACCCAAGAAATCCAGCGGTTATTGCTGACAACGTTGGAGATAACGTTGGAGACGTTGCAGGTATGGGAGCTGACTTGTTTGAATCTTATGTAGGTTCTATTATTTCTGCTATAGCATTAGGTCTATTGGCTTATGGAATCAACGGTGCTTTATTCCCATTATTATTATCTGCTGTAGGAATTATTGCATCCATTATAGGAACCTTCTTTGTAAAAGGTGACGAAAATACTGATCCTCATAAGGCTTTAAAAACCGGAACATGGATTAGTGGTGCCATCACTGTTGCAGTTGCATTTGTATTAAGTAGATATTTATTAGGAAATATAACTGGATTTTTAGCGATTGTAGCAGGTCTAATTGTAGGTTTGCTTATTGGACAAATTACAGAGATTTATACATCTGCAGATTTTGGATATGTTAAAAAGATTGCGCAACAATCAGAGACCGGACCAGCAACCACCATTATTAGTGGTTTAGCTGTAGGAATGGTTTCAACCGCATGGCCAATTCTATTAATCTCCGCAGGTATACTAATTGCATACGGCGTAGCTGGACTATATGGTATTGCCTTAGCTGCTGTTGGTATGTTGGCTACTGCTGGTATGACAATTGCCGTTGATGCTTATGGACCAATTGCTGATAATGCTGGTGGTATTGCAGAAATGTGTGAATTGCCAAAGGAAGTTAGAAAAATAACCGATAAATTAGACTCTGTAGGAAATACAACAGCAGCTATAGGAAAAGGTTTCGCTATTGGCTCTGCTGCATTAACAGCGTTAGCGTTATTTGCTACCTACACAGCAGCAGTTGGATTAGAGGTTATTAACTTAACAAGCCCAAGTGTTATCGTGGGTATGTTGATTGGTGGTATGTTACCATTCCTATTCTCTGCATTAACAATGGAGGCAGTTGGTAAAGCGGCTTTCCAAATGATAGAGGAAGTTAGAAGACAATTTAGAGAAATACCAGGTATCATGGAAGGTAAAGCAAAGCCAGACTATGCAACATGTGTTGATATTAGTACAGCAGCAGCTTTAAAAGAGATGGTTATTCCTGGAGTGTTAGCGGTAGTTGCTCCAATCGCAACAGGTATATTATTAGGAGCTGAAGCAGTTGGAGGATTATTAGCTGGTGCATTAGTAGCTGGAGTATTAATGGCGATTATGATGGCAAACGCTGGTGGTGCTTGGGACAATGCTAAAAAGTACATTGAAGAAGGTAACCACGGTGGAAAAGGAAGTGAGCCTCATAAAGCTGCAGTTGTTGGTGATACTGTAGGAGATCCATTTAAAGATACTTCTGGACCATCTATTAACATCTTGATCAAATTAATGACAATTGTATCTGTTGTATTTGCTCCGCTGTTTGCTCAATTTGGAGGATTCTTACTTAGATTCTTTGAATAGACATAAATACACTTATGAAACCCTTGATCATAAAGATTAAGGGTTTTATTTATCCGGCAAATAAATTCGACTACAACCCAGAAGAAATAAAACCTTCCTCTAGATAAACAAACTAAGTGACTGACACAAAAGTTAAAATGCAAACTTGCACTCTGTATAAGTGACTAACTCAAAATCAAAGATTTTGGTTATCTACTTATGGTCATCTACTTATAGATAAACAAACTAAGTAACCAACACGAAAGTTACAAATCAAACTTTCGGTTGTCTACTTATAGATTAACTCTCATTTTATAGGGTATATGCTATTTATAAGGAAAACAACAAAAAACCTTCTAACGATTATAGAAAAATGGATATATTGATATAATGAATAAGGGGGATAACAATGAATTATCTTATAGAAATCACTGGTGAGTACTCGAATACCGTAGTTGTTTATTCTTTCTATTTGCTAATGCTAAATATAGCAGCTTTTATCTTAATGAGTATAGATAAGAACAGGGCGAAGAAAAATGAATGGCGCATTAAAGAACTAACCTTTATGATCTTAGCTTTGCTAGGGGGTGCAGTAGGTACCTTACTAGGAATGGTAATTTTTCATCATAAGCAAAATAAAAAGAAATTTTATCTTGGTATACCTTTATTTTATATTATTAATAAAGCTGCAAGTATTATGATCTATCATTATCTGTTTAAATGATATAATTTTCATATTTATTAGCAAAGTAGATAATAATAATGATAACTATGATAGCAATAAATATTCTATTTATTAAAAATGATTAAACAAGTAAGTGAATACATAAGAAAGAGGAGGGATAACCTTTGACAATTAAAGAGAAAATCGTAGAGTTTATGAGGACCTCTGCCTACAATCCAATGTTAGAGGAAGAGCTGGCAGAAGCTCTGGAAATAGATAGAAAGCAAAGAGTAGTTTTTTCTAATCTACTGCAAGAAATGGTGGCAGAAGGGCTTGTTATACAAACTAGAAAAAAAAGATTTGGTGTTCCTGAGAGAATGGGATTAATTGTAGGTAAGCTTCAGGGGCATGCTAAAGGATTTGGATTTATTATTTCCGATTTAACTGATGTAGAAGATGTATTTGTACCATCTAACATGATGAATGGTGCCATGAACCAAGACCGAGTAGTAGCAAGAATTAATCAAGTAAATAGCAGCACCCGCAGGGCGGAAGGAGAAGTAATACGAATACTAGAGAGAGCCAACAATGAAATCGTTGGTACCTATGAGGATAGTCGGAACTTTGGTTTTGTTGTGCCAGATGACAATAAAATCAATGTAGATGTATTTATTCCAAAAGCTGATAGAAACGGTGCTAAGCATGGAGACAAGGTAGTATGTGAAATTACCGAGTGGCCAGATAAACGCAGAAATCCAGAGGGTCAAATCATTGAAGTATTGGGACATCAAAATGATACTGGCACCGATATCTTAGCGATTATGCGAAAGTTTAAATTAAACCCTGATTTCCCTGAACCAGTAGAAAAGGAAATAGAGTCTATTTCAGAAACTGCTGAAGAGGAAGAAATTGCTAGAAGAAGAGACATTAGGGATCTTCGAATGGTAACAATAGATGGCGCTGATGCAAAGGATCTGGATGATGCAGTATCATTAGAAATACTAGATAATGGGAATTATAGGTTAGGTGTACATATTGCTGATGTTGCCCACTATGTAAGAGAAGGGACAGAATTAAACAAAGAAGCCCTAGCAAGAGCCACAAGTGTTTATCTAGTAGATAGAGTAATACCAATGCTTCCTAAAAAGCTTTCTAATGGGATATGCAGCTTGAATCCTAAGATAGATCGACTCACCATGACGGTATTTATGGAAATCGATAAAAATGGAAAAGTTGTAAATCATGAGATTGTGGAAAGTGTTATTAACATTGATGAAAGAATGATCTATGAAGATGTTTCAGATATTTTAGAACATGGAAATAAAGAATTGATGGAGAAATATCAGTATTTAGTTGAAGACTTTAAAAAGATGGAAGAACTAAGCAAAGTACTAAGAAGAAGAAGAGAAGAAAGAGGCGCTATTGATTTTGACTTTGATGAGGCAAAGGTCGTGCTGGATGAAAAGGGAAGACCCATTGATGTCAAGAAGTATGAACGTAGAATTGCTAACCGTATTATAGAAGAGTTTATGCTGGTTTGTAATGAAACTGTTGCAGAAAACTATTATTGGCTAAAGCTTCCCTTTGTTTATAGAGTTCATGAAGAGCCCAATGTAGAAAAGCTAGAAGAATTTAATAAGTTTGTTCATAACTTTGGATATCATCTAAAAGGGATGACAAATGAAATACATCCTAAGATGCTGCAAGAGCTTCTGAATAAAATAAAAGGGCAGAAGGAAGAAACAGTAATCAGTACTTTGATGCTACGGTCCCTAAAGAAAGCAAGATATGCACCAGATAACTTAGGGCACTTTGGATTGGCAGCCAAATACTATTGCCACTTTACTTCTCCTATCAGAAGATATCCTGACCTAGCTATTCATCGTATTATGAAATTATACTTACAGGGAAAAATTGATGAAGGACGTTTAGAGAAACTAAAAGCCGCAGTAACTTACATTGCAGAACAATCCTCCACAAGAGAAGCTGTAGCAGATGAAGCCGAGAGGGAAACGGAAGATTTAAAGAAAGCAGAATATATGGCACAACGTGTTGGAGAAGTATATGAGGGGATCATATCTGGTGTAACCTCCTTTGGCATTTTTGTAGAACTAGATAATACCATAGAGGGAATGGTGCGGCTAAGCTCAATCGTGGATGATTACTACACCTATGATAGTGAAAAGCATATGTTAATAGGTGAGCGAAAGAAGAAAACCTTTAGAATAGGTGATATTGCAAAAATCCAAGTAGCTAGAGTAGATGTAAAACAAAGAGAAATTGATTTCAATCTAGTAGAACAACAAGCATAGACCACGGTTTCGTGGTCTATACTACTGATCTGGATTGACTATTTTATCTCATCTCGTAGGGGCTTGACCCTATATTGTAAGAAGAAAACACCTTAAAATTCAAGTGTCACGGTAAAAGCATGAATGAAAGTTTTACCATGGAACAAATTTCAGCTAAAAACTAAAAAGCGTATATAGTAAGATTGTCTATAGATAATACTAATGAAAA
>NZ_FZOJ01000044.1 GCF_900188145.1 Anaerovirgula multivorans
CATGTGTTAGGCACGCCGCCAGCGTTCATCCTGAGCCAGGATCAAACTCTTAATAAAAAATTTCTGGGTTCTATTCTTATTGAATAGATGCTTTTCTTTGCTGGCTTAATATCTATACTGTTTAATTTTCAAAGACCTTTTTATCATCCGCCGCTTTTCAGCGACTTTATTACTATATCATATCCATCGTATTATGTCAACACTTTTTTTTATCGTTTTCTTCTCTGCTGTTTTACCAGCTTCTCTTTTATATGATATAGATTTTACTGTTTCTTTTGTTCTTCTATCCTGCCGCCCCTACTAGCGGCGACTCGTACTACTTTATCAGAATCTCTTTTGCTTGTCAACTCTTTTTTAAAAGTTTTTTTGTTTCTTACCCGCCACCCCTTGCTTATGGCGACTTTTACTACTATACCAGGTTCTTTCTTCTCTGTCAACAGGGTTTTATATGGTAAATTATGCTATTATCTCTAGCGGAAATTAATAATATACTACAGTCTTTTTAGTATATCAAATCCTTATCTACAGTTTTGCTCTGTCGTAGTTTATTATTTTTCATCCATATATGCGGCCAATAGAGATAAAGAAGATTAGGTTGCCCTAATCTTCTTTATGAAGTGGTTTCATTGTTGGAAATAAGATAACATCTCTTATGGATGGAGAATTTGTAATAAGCATAATCAATCTATCTATACCTATGCCTAAGCCACCTGTAGGGGGTAACCCTACCTCTAATGCATTTATGAAATCTTCGTCTAATGGATGGGCTTCTTCATCTCCAGCTTCTTTCTGAGCTAATTGTTCCACAAATCTTTCTCTTTGATCTATAGGATCATTCAGCTCTGAGAAGGCATTGGCTATCTCCCATGTGTTAATAAAGGCTTCAAAACGATTGGTTATCTCAGGGTTTTCAGGACTTCTCTTAGCTAAAGGTGAAATCTCCACTGGATGACCAGTAATAAAGGTTGGTTGAACTAAGTGTTTTTCTACATACTCTTCAAACACTTCGCTAATAATATGACCTTTTTTCATATCTGGTTTTATTTCTAATCCTAATTTTTTCGCTGCCTCTTTTGCCTCTTCATCTGTTTTTATCTCATCAAAATTTATGTTGGCATATTGCTTGCAAGCCTCCACCATAGATAGTCTTCTCCAAGGCGGTGATAGATCTATATCCTTCCCTTGATAATGAATTTTAGTAGTGCCTAGAGCCTTCTCTGCAACATAAGCTACAACATTTTCAGTGATTTCCATCATATCATTATAGTCCGCATAGGCTTCGTACAATTCTATAGATGTAAACTCTGGATTATGCTTAATAGACATTCCTTCATTTCTGAAGATCCGTCCTATTTCATAAACTCTATCAAAGCCACCAACAATTAATCTTTTCAAATGAAGTTCGGTAGCAATTCTTAAGTACATATTGATATCTAGAGTATTATGATGGGTGATAAAAGGCCTTGCATTTGCTCCTCCAGCAATTGTATCTAAAATAGGAGTTTCTACTTCTAAGTAACCCCTATTATCTAAAAACTCACGGATAGCTTTTATTGCTTTTGTTCTTGCTATAAAGGTTTTTCTAACATCTTCGTTGATAATTAAATCAACATATCTTTGTCTATATCTTAAATCTGGATCCTTTAATCCATGCCATTTATCTGGTAATATTTGTAGAGACTTAGATAATAATCGAACCTCAGCAGCTTTAACGGATATTTCCCCTTTATTGGTTTTGAAAATATCTCCCTTGATTTCAATAATATCTCCAATATCAAATTCTACAAATAAATTATAATCATCTTCACCAATAGCATCTTCTCTTACATAAGCTTGTATACGTCCATCTTTATCTTGGACATTAATGAAACTAGCTTTACCATGACCTCTTTTTGCCATGATTCTGCCTGCTATTGTTACTCTTTCACCTTCTAATGTATCAAAATTTTCTTTTATTTGTTGGCTATAATGAGTTACATATACCTTTTCTATTTTAAAAGGATCTTTCCCTTTATCTTTCAGATGGTCTAGCTTATCTCTCCGAATCTGTAAAAGTTCGCTTAAACTCTTTTCCTCACCATGATTATTTGTCATTTGTTTCTCCGCCCTCCGTTATAACTAATTTAAAAATCTTTACAAATTAACCTGATATTTCACCTTTTTCAATATTTAAAACTTTATATTTTGTTGTGCCATCAGGTATTTGTACCTCTACAACATCCCCAATTTTTTTTCCTAGAAGCGCTCTGCCTACTGGTGACTCATTAGATATTTTTAATTCATATGGATCCGCTTCAGCAGAACCAACGATAGTATATTCAACAATTTCATCAAATTCCATATCTTCAACCTGCACAGTAGTTCCAATGCTTACTTGGTCTAGATTGATGTCATCCTCATCTATTACCCTTGCTTTCTTCAGCATGCCTTCTAACTTCATAATTCTTTCTTCAACCTGTGCTTGTTCATTTTTTGCTTCATCATACTCTGAGTTCTCACTTATATCACCAAACGCTATTGCTTGCTTGATTCGTTCTGCTACTTCTTTTCTTCTTACAGTCTTTAATTGTTCTAATTCTTCTTCTATTTTTTTTAGCCCCTTGAGTGTTAAAACAACTTCCTTTTCTGCCATTCTTATCTCTCTCCTTTTATGAATAATATTTATTCAACTAATTATACAATTAATATTTTACCTCTTCATTCATGCTATATAGGCAAAGCTAGTAAATATGTATGATGTATTTTGATAATATATGTGCTTATGCTTAATTTATTCTTTATATTTAATGGTAATTTTATCCTTTAGTGTATTGCTAAGATGCCTACTTTTAGTAGGAGATCACGCACTACATCCTTTAAATAAAATGAGACTTAATTCAAAAGAAAAGAAGGTCTCTCTAGATAAACAAACTAAGTGATCAACACGAAAGTTACAAACCAAACTTTCGGTTGCCTACTTATAGATAAACAAACTAAGTGACCAACACGAAAGTTACAAACCAAACTTTCAGTTGTCTACTTATGAATTTAGTCTCATTTTCCTCTTAAAACATCATAATAGCACTGCCTTTTTTTACAGTGCTTTCCAATTAAATATGTTGTAGATATTATAAGCCAGTGATTTTTAATTGTCAAGCTAAAAGTAGATGACCCAAATTTTTGATTTGGTGTCAGTCACTTTCACAGAGTACAACGAAACAATCTTCAATTCTTAAACTCTATGCAAAGTCAGAGGTATTGACAAAGTAGACTCCCTTGGAAACTTGAATGTCATTCATTTCTTTATATATTATATGATTTTCTATTATATCTTTTATGAGGTAATGCATTGACCATACAATAATTACATAATAGTTTCCTGTGACTGGGTATCTGAAGGGATTTGTAAATATTCTATCCGAGGTTTCAAATCCAAAGCCTTAATAATTTCTTCATAGTTCTTATATTTCCCTTCTCTCATGATAGAAACCATCATAGCCTCCATCACATTCGTCCCAAAGGACCTATCCACCAATCGAGGTGTAGTGGTTATTAATAAGGCAACACCTCTCTCCTTTAATTGAAGGACATCCTCTGCAGTTACAGTATTGGTAATAATAATTTTTTCTTCCAAAGATTGAGGCATATAGCGTTTGATATAATGAAAATCTCCAGCTATAATATCTACTTCGCTATAATACTTTTGTAGTTTACTCATTATACTTTTGTTTTGTTTATCTCCTACTGGATATAACATTTTGAAAGGCAACTTGCAAACAATAGGAGCAATCCATCGCGCAATAGTTTGAATGTGCTTCAGCGAATAAATAGGTATATCTAGTCCTAGGCAAAAAATAATATCCCCAATAAGAATCTTTCCTTCGTATTGAGAGATGGTCTCTGCCAAGCCAAATCGATCTAAGACACAGGTTATTAAAGTAGTATTTCTCTGGAAATTTACAATGTTGTTTTCCATTAAATACTTAATTACCTTTCTTTCTAAAGTATTTTTTAATCCTGAACCATCTACAACAGGGGTTGCTTTTGCTGCTCTTTTCAATGGTAGCGCTTCCCGAATTGTATACCTACGGTTACCTCCCCATAGGTATAGGTCAATTCCCCCCATCCCTAGAGCGTCTACTTTTCCATCCAATGCTTCGATCAAAGCTATTGCTTTTTTTATGCTTCCATCTGTGCCAATTCTCTTTATAGTAAATTTTTCACCAAGTATTTCTGTTTCTATGTGGCTGTCCCTTTTAGAACTTCCAATACTGACACTAACAATTCGCTTCATAAGAGTCTACCCTTCCTTTATACATTACTAAAATAAATGTATCTCTATTATTAACCTTTATAGGCGGGTTATACTTTTTTTTGCAAAATCTACTATTGAAAACTATCTAAATATTGAGTTAGAATCCTTTCAATTTCTTCTATTGATTTAACTGTGTTGATAACATGTCTTATTTCAGCCGCATTCTTAAAGCCCTTTAAATACCAAGCTATATGTTTTCGCATCTCTCGAACAGTTACATATTCTCCTTTGTATTTCATAACCAGATTCATATGTTGAAAAATGACTAAAATAATTTCTTCTAGAGATGGTTTAGGTAGTATTTCTCTCTTTAATAGATAATGGTTGATTCTTTTAAATAAAAAAGGATTCCCTTGGGCTCCTCTTCCAACCATAACTCCGTCACATTTTGTTTCTTTAAATATATTTATAGCGTCTTCCACCTCAAATATGTCTCCATTTCCTATAACAGGAATTGCCACTGCTTCTTTTACTTGTTGAATAATACTCCAATCCGCCTTCCCTGAATAGAACTGCTCTCTTGTCCTACCATGTACTGCTACTGCTTTAGCGCCACTGTCTTCTATGATTTTTGCCATTTCTACAGCATTAACATAATTTTCATCCCAACCCTTACGAATCTTCACTGTTACTGGTTTTATCGATTCTCGTACAACTGCTTTAACAACTTCCCCTGCCAGCTTAGGATTTCTCATGAGAGCACTTCCATCACCATTTTTTACAATTTTGGGAGTGGGGCATCCCATGTTGATATCTAAGATTATATTTTCCCTATTGTTAAGTTTATAAGCAGCCTTTGCCATAATATCTGGTTCTGAGCCAAATATTTGCAAAGCAACAGGCTTTTCTTTTTCTTCTATATGTAAAAGCTCCTCTGTTTTCACGTCATTATAATAAAGTCCTTTTGCACTAACCATTTCTGTGTAAACCATGCCACAACCCATCTCTCTACAAATCAAACGAAAGGGCAAATCTGTCACACCTGCCATAGGGGCTAAAAACACATTGTTCTCTATAGTAATATCTCCGATTTTCATCTTCATCTTCTTCACCCTCCTATTCCTTTACCTCTTCTATGTTAATAAATTTTTCTCTATTATACAATTTTTTTATTTTCTATAGTATGTTCTTATGGAACAGGAAAAAAACGCAAAAAGTCCTCTCTTTTTAGAGAAGACTGGTTTTCTAGTGCTATTCATGTGATAAGTCTAGTTTTATATAGTACATATATACTTCTAACAATGGACTTAATTCAGAAAATATGGTGCAATATGGAGATGTTGCATATATGCTTAGAACAATGATAATGCCATCTATAAAAATATGGAGGTCTAGGAAATAAGCTATTGTACTTTCATAAGGAGGTAGTTGAAATAATGTGGGGTCACTTCAAACCGTCCCTATATTTCTATTTGCAGGTATACGCTCCGCAAACATCATAATCAGTTGATCTGTAGTATGCTTTACCATCATTGGTTGCAAGGACAAGTGTACCATTATCTCTTGTGGTCATTGTTTTTCCTCCATTGCTGATGGTATAATAGGAACCGTTAGAAACAAAGGAATTGTCTGATAATAATCCAAAGCCAGTTTCAATTTTTGTTGCCTTGATGAATGTAAGGTCATCAGTTTCATAGTCATAGGTTAATTTTTGTTTAAAACTAACAGTGTAAGTACCCGCCTTTTGTTTGATAGTCTGTGATTGTGATTTACTCTTAACTGCAAGAATAGTAATAGGTGGATTTTCTTCAATCGGAGTCCATTCAACATTAGCATACTCCGCCTTAATCCTAGCCTGCTCTTTAGCAAGGTCAGTTATAGTATTCTTAAATTCTTCAATAGAAGGAAGTTCAGAGGAATATAATGTTTCTTCACTTGCAATAAATTCAGATTCTATCCCATATTTCGCATTTACTTCTTCGACAATGGCCTGGTAGTCTGCAACATCGGCAGGAGCGATGTCGTTAGGCAAGTTTTCATCAATTGGAATCCACTCAACATCGTCATACTCTGCTTTAATTCTAGACTGCTCTTTAGCAAGATCAGTTACAATATTCTTAAATTCTTCAGCGGAAGGAAGTTCAGGTGAAGAAAGTGTTTCTTCATCTGCAATAAATTCAAATTCCACCCCATATTTCGCATTCACTTCTTCAACAATGGCTTGGTAGTCTTCAGCACCACCAAGAGCTGGGCTGGCAAAAACTATTGCACCGAGGCCCAATACCATAAGGATAGACAAGCATATACTGACAATTTTTCTCATAGCTAACACTCCTCAATTTAATTAGTTTTTAAAACTACTAAATCTTCTATGCAATCATAGACATTCCCCCTTTAAACTACCTTTGAAGACCTCTAATAATAAAATTAGATACTTTATGCTTCAACTGGTGTTCTCACTAATAAAGACAGTTACAAATTGAAAAAGTTTCCGTTTTATGAAATATTTTCTATATAATGGAAACTTTTTTATTGTTCAATTGTCTTTTTTACCAGAAAACAAAGAAGGGGATGATATTATGAAAAAAGTAAGATTGGTAATTTTCGTAAGTATGTTGTTTTTATTATCTATCAGCAATGTATTTGCTGATGAAAATGAGATAATAGCAGCTACAGAAATGGAAGATACGATAGAAACTTCTGATGTAACCATTAATCAAACGCTTGAAAGCTATGATTATTTAAGTATTTGGGGAAGTAGCATTGATTATTATGGCAACGGAAAAATAGCAATAGAAGGATATACTACATCAGCTAAAAATGTAGATAGTATTAGTACAAGAAGTTACTTACAAAGATATGATACTTCTGGTGCATGGATCAATCTATATAATATTTATGATAGCCAAAGTAATACTGATTATTCTAGTGCTCATCATACATATAAAGTAACTACTGGTCGTCGGTACAGAGTATTTTCTACACATGTTGTTAAAAAGGGTTCTACAACTGAGTCCAGTACCTCCTATTCGGCAGCAATCACTGCTTATTAAAAATCACTTACAGATAACATAATAAATGCAATGGTAATTATTCCATTGCATTTATTATTTCTATCATTTCTTCATTAGGAATATCCTCATTGATATTCAATCTGTTCCTAACACCAAAGTAAGTCCAGACAAGCATTGTCTGTCTTTCTGGTATACGTATTATTGTATATTCTGTATCGTTTATGGTCATTTCTTTTACTGTACTATTGGCTGCTACATTTATATTTTCGCTATGTTCTATTCCTTGTACGTATTGTGTCCATCTAAGACTTTTATTGTCATATAAATAATTTAATTCAAGAAAATGCATATTATCATTTGAAACTTTAATTAATACTTGTTCTATCTCAAAAGGTAATTCTCTAAAGTTAAAATTGACGATATCTCTTGCATCCTTAATAGTACCTTTGATGATATTTTGTTCATATTGGTCTGGAAACTTATCACCTTCGACTGATGTAGAATCCCTGTTTATGCTGATCACGTTATCAAAAACGCTAATAATATGTTTAATAGGTCCTCTTTTCCATGCAGCACTTTCATTTGTTGTTGCTAAATTTAACATCCCAAGACTAATTACAGTTCCTAGCAGCAACACAGCTATTTTCTTAAGATTTTTTTGCTTTTTCTTTCTATCACTACTGAGTTTTCTTTGCAGTTTATCCCACTCTTGATCAATTTCTTCCTCAGAAATATCCATATCTTCCATTTCCTCTTGTAATACAGTTCCTAAAAGTATGTCAAACTTGCCTTTATTCCCCTCATACATTTTCTTCACCTTCCTTTTTCAACAGTTTATACAATTGGCCCTTCGCTCTCCTAAGCCTGGTTTTTACTGTACCTTCTTTCAATAAAAGGAATTGTGAAATCTCTTGATAGGAAAAATTGTGATAGTATCTTAGTATAATAACTTCCTTATAGTCGGCATTTAATCTTTCTATTGCTTTTTTTACTTGTTCTTTTGTTTCCGCAACTGCCATTTCATTAAAAACGATATCCTCAGGATTTTCGCTTGAAGCATTTATTACTTCCATATATTCATGATCAATCTGAACAATCTTACTATGCTTGCGAATATGGTTTTTTGCTAAGTTTGCCGCAATAACACATACCCATTGCTTAAATTTATTTGCATCATTAAGGGTATCAATTTTTTCATAGGCTTTTATGTATGCCTCATTTACTAAGTCTTTCGCTAGCTCTTTATCTTTAATAATATAATAGGCTGTCTTGAATACCTCTTTATAGTATAATTTATACAATATGTGTTGAACATCCTCAATAGTTTCTAATTGTGTATTACTTTTTTCACTTAACATCTTTACTAGATCGGTCATTGTTACCACCACCATATTCCGTGTTTTGTTTTTGGAGTTTTTTTCCATTATATCATAATACTTTTTGTTTTTAGTGATTTTTACAGATAATTAGGCAGTTAGTCACATCATTCGATGTTTTTTAGTACAAAAGCAAACCTCTCTAGATGATATCCTTAGAGAGGGCTTGCCTATTTTGCCTTATATAAATATGTAATACAAAATCAAAGATTTCAAGCTAATTTATACCACTACGCCACCATCAACACTTAGTACTGTTCCTGTGATAAATTTAGCTTCATCAGAGGCTAAGAAAGCATAAGCATTGGCAATGTCTTCCGGAGTTCCTAATTGTTTAATGGGAGATTTGTCTCTCATCATATCTAAAACCTTATCAGGCATTTTTTCTGTCATAGGGGTTAAGATAAAGCCTGGTGCAACTGCATTCACTCGGATACCCTTTCTCCCTAGCTCCTTAGCCCAGGTTTTTGTCATGCCGATTACACCCCATTTTGTCGCAGCGTAATTGGTTTGACCAAAATTACCATATATGCCAACAACAGAGGAAGCATTTAAAATTACACCACTGCCTTGTTCTACCATCGCCTGAGCGACGATTTGACTGCAATTGTACACACCCTTCAAATTGATATCGATTACTTTATCAAAATCTTCTTCCGGCATTTTAAGCAGTTGATTGTCAGCAGTAATCCCAGCGTTGTTGACTAATATATCGACGCTACCCCACTTTTCTACTACATCATCCACCATAGATTGAATTTCTTCTCGTTTCGTAACATTTACAGGGTATGCCAACACCTCTGCTTCCATATCTTTTAATTCTCCAACTGCTTCTTGAAGAGAATCAATACTTAAGTCGCATAATACAACCTTTGCACCCTCTTTTGCAAACTTCAGTGCAGTGGCCTTCCCAATTCCACGGGCAGCCCCAGTAACAACAGCTACTTTTTCCTTTAATCTCATTGATATACCCTCCTAATTACTATTTTTCTCCTTCGGTGTATTGCTAAGACTATCGCTTTACGACAACGGCAGTACCCATGCCACCACCAATACATAATGTGGCTAAGCCATACCCTACATCTCTTCTTGCCATTTCATGCAATAATGTAACTAAGATTCTTGCTCCACTGGCTCCAACTGGATGTCCTAAGGCAATAGCTCCACCGTTAACGTTTACCTTAGTAGCATCCCATTTCAATTCTCTTGCTACTGATAAAGACTGAGCTGCAAAAGCTTCATTGGCTTCAATTAGATCCATATCATCAATAGTTAGTCCTGCTTTTGCTAAGGCCTTTTGAGTTGCCCTTACTGGACCAATACCCATAATAGCAGGCTCTACCCCTGCATTTCCATAAGACACTAGTGTGGCCAATGGTTTAACACCTAATTCATCTGCCTTCTCCTTAGACATGATTACGAGAGTAGCAGCACCATCATTAATTCCTGAGGCATTTGCTGCAGTAACTGTTCCATCCTTCTTAAAAGCAGGTCTTAATTTCCCTAGCTTTTCTATTGTAACACCAGCTTTAGGATATTCATCAGTATCCACTATAATAGGATCTCCTTTTCGCCGAGGGATTTCTACCGGAACGATCTCCTCCTTAAATCTTCCCTCTGCTATAGCTTTTTCTGCCTTGTTTTGGCTTTCAACAGCATATTGGTCCTGCTCTTCTTTAGTAAGTCCATACTTTTCAGCTAAGTTTTCTGCAGTAATTCCCATATGGTAACCATTAAAGGCATCGGTTAATGCATCGTGTACCATGGAATCAACTACGGTATTATCTCCCATCCTTAATCCCCACCTAGCTTTTGGTAAGACGTAAGGGGCTTGACTCATGTTCTCTGTACCGCCAGCTACTACAATATCATTATCGCCAGCGATGATTGTCTGAGCTGCCATGGATACTGTTCTAAGTCCAGAACCACATAACATATTGATGGTTGTAGCTGGTACTTCTACTGGAATCCCAGCTTTAACAGAAGCTTGTCTTGCCACGCCTTGACCTAAACCTGCCTGTAGGATACAACCCATATATACTTCGTCTACTTGTTCCCCGTTTATTCCAGCCCTTTTTAAAGCTTCTTTAATAGCTACAGCACCTAGTTCTACAGCAGAAACATCTGCTAATACTCCTCCAAAGCTTCCTATAGGCGTTCTAACAGCACTCGCAATGACAATTTCCTTCATAAAACAACTCCTCCTTTTTATTGTTTTTGAAAGTCTTTAATTGATATTGATCATAGGAAATAATATTCCTCGAAATATTATGAAAAGTATAAATATAACCTTCAAAATTATTATAACAATTATTCCTTTGTAAGTAAAATAGAGTCTAGTTAGCTCTAGACTCTATTGTTATTTTTTGTATTCTATCTTCTCTATTTCTTTCATAAATGATTCTTAATCCCTCTAGGGTTAAAAATTTATCTATTATATGGATGTGGCTGGTTTCACTAGCTATCAAGGTGGAAAGTCCTCCTGTAGCAACCACTTTCACATCATGACTTTTCAATTCCTTCGTCATTTTCTTGATTATATATTCTACTAGACCAACATATCCATAGATGATCCCTGATTGCATACTATTTACCGTATTTTTACAAATTACCTTTCCCGGTTTCACCAGTTCTACTCTTGGAAGTTTTGCAGCTCTTTGGAAAAGTGCATCACTGGAAATCTTGATGCCAGGTGCAATAGTACCACCTAAATATTCTCCCTTTGAAGATATAGCACAAAAGGTGGTTGCAGTCCCAAAGTCCACTATAATTAAAGGGCCTCCGTACTTTTCATAAGCAGCAACCGCATTTACAATTCTATCGGCTCCCACTTGTTTGGGATTATCGTATTTTATATTCATTCCTGTTTTTACACCAGGACCCACTATTAAAGGTTCGATATTAAATATTTTTCTAACTGAGTGTTCTAGAGAATACATAATATTTGGTACAACAGAAGATATGATTGCATCTTGAACCTCTTTAGGATTTCTTCCGCCGTATTGAAATAGCTGGTGTATTAAAATACCGTATTCATCTGAAGACTTGTCTTTATCTGTAGAAATACGCCAGGAATCTATTAATTCGTCATCCCTATATAGACCCAACACAATATTTGTATTACCTACATCAAAAACTAAAATCATTGGTTCACCTTCTTATTGTTTATAAGTTAACTTTCCTTAATAACAGTTTTCATAGCTTTTACTACAGCATATACAATAAAGGATGACACTACAATTTCTGCAACTCCATTAATAGCAGCGATCCCCAGTACCGCCTCTAGCGGTAAGTAATTTCGCAAATAAATCATTGCCAATACACCTATTGTATTGGTAGCTGTTCCTACTATTGCTGCTAAAATCGAGTTTTTAAATAGCCTGTAGGTATAATAACTCATCCATCCGATAAACAATCTTGGTAAAATTGCCACGAGTGGATCTGCGAAAAAGGGTGTCGTGGCTCTCAAAAAGCTACTTACCCCAAAGATCATTCCTACAAAGGTACCTACCATAGGGCCTCCTAATATGGCTCCGATAATAACAGGTATATGCATGGTAGTAGCATTGATTCCCAAGAAAGGGATGGGAATATAACCGATAGGTGTCATACTTAACGCTACTGAAAAACCCCCTAGCATACCTGCAACTGCCATTTTTTTAGTAGAAAACCTTTTGTGGCTGGTACTACGTTTACTACCCTTTAACTCCTTGCTGCAAACTGACATAAAAAGCACCTCCGTTCCAGTTCGTTACGATACCGGACAATTTATAATATTTTATTAAACGTACAACAGTCTAACTCTACACGATGTTAGCTGTTTTACTGTACTATTGTATCAATTTCTTGTAAGCAATTCAACTATTTTTTCTTCAAGAGCTTCTTAGATATAGCCTTCTTCCCCTCGAATAGATACTTCTCCTGACATGAGTAATTCTCTTTTTCCATCCTCATATTTTACTTCTAGCAGGCCTTCTTCATCAATCCCTAAAACTGTAGCCTTTAGTTGTTGTTCTCCTCTAATGACGAGTATCGATTTTCCTAAAACAGCTGAATAGTTTCTGATGATTGCCAAAGTCTTCTCTAGTGTTCCTTGATTAATATAATCTTCATATAGCCCTTCAAACTCCTTTAGCAAATGAAGTATTAAAGTCTTCCTATCCACCTTTTCACCTTTTTCCTTGGCTAAAGAAGTGGCTATATGCTGAAATTCTTCAAGAAAGCTTTCATTATTAGCATTAATTCCTATACCAACAATTAGATAATCAATTCTAGTTAGCTCTCCAGCCATTTCCGTTAAAATACCACAAACCTTTTTACCATTAACAACAAGATCATTAGGCCATTTTATGAAGGCTTCCAGCCCTGTAACCCCACGAATAGCATTGCACACTGCCGCTGCCGCAATTTGTGTCATCTTCATACCTTCTGTAGGAGGAATATCTGGCTTTAATACAATGGACATCCATATGCCTTCTCCCTTTGGAGAAATCCAATTTCTTCCTAGCCTTCCTCTACCTCCCGATTGTTCTTCGCTAATGATTACCGTTCCGTGAGCAGCATCTTTGGCAATTCTTTTGCTATAATTATTGGTGGAATCAATTGTATCAAAATAGATGATTTTATTACCGATTTCCACCGTATTCAAATCTCTTTTTAAGGCTTCTGGTATTAATTTACCACTAGATTCAATTAACTTATATCCTTTTTTATGGGTAGTTTCTATAACATAGCCTTCCTTTTTTAAAGCATTCATATGCTTCCAAATAGCTGTTCGGGAAACCTGATACTTTTCACTTAGTTCTTCCCCGGAAATGTATTGACCTTTTTTTTCATAAAGCTCTCTTAAGATTTTGTCCTTCACTTTTCTCCACTCCAATACAAGTATATAAAGTAATTATACAGTATAGTTATAAACTAAGAAAAGTTTTTGTATGCATAATAGCCCCTAATATTTTAGGAGCTATCTATATATTAAAATTCTTTTATACTCGATGTGTTTTTTCTTCTTCATTATACTTCTTCTTCATTATACAAGGTAGACTCTATTTGATATTTCTTTGCCTATCCTTCTTTAAAGTAGCTTAGGCAACTTGTGGAAAGAGATCACAGGAAAGTCAGTCTTTATAGCCTTTACTAATTGAGGATAAGAAATTTGAGAAATAGATGGAAGTCCTGCTTCTACTTCTCCTCTAATTCCTTTTATACCCTGCTCTATGAAGAGCTTTTCTCCACTGGTACTTACTGTATTTCTATTTATATTCTTAAGTTCTCTATCTACAATTTCTTCACAAATATTAGTAACGTTATTACAAACCTTATCTATTTTTATTTTCTGATTTTTTATTTCTATACCACTGGTTGCTACAACAATTTCACCTAAAAAGCAGAAAATTCTCCTTTATTATTTCGCTCTCCTGATCGTATCAATAATGGTGCCATCTCTATATTCTATTAAACCAACAATTTCATCTGTGGTTTCAATTTTTCTAGGCTTTCCTACTAGTTTTTCTGCGATTTCTTTTAAATCATATATGCTCATAACCCCTAGTTTAGCATCTTTAAATAGATCCAGCAAATCCTTTCTTTTAGGATTGACCGCGATCCCTCGCTCTGTAATCACAGCGTCAATGGTTTCTCCAGGAGTAATCACATTTGTAGCTTCATCTACGACAATGGGGAGCCGTCCTCTTAATAGAGGTGCTACAACAATTGACAGCTTTGATCCCGCTGCTGTATCACTATGTCCGCCGGAAGCCCCCATAACGATCCCATTGGAGCCAGTAATCACATTCACATTAAAGTCTAGATCAATTTCTGTTGCACTTAAGACCATGATATCTAATTGGTTTGCCACACAGCCTTTGTTATGAGGATTTGCATAAAAAGAGGCTGACATTTCCATATGATTAGGATTATTTTTAATGGATTCTATGGCTTTGAGATCAAAGCATTGAACATCTAATAAGGATTTAAAAAGGCCTTCTTCCAGCATATCTACTAAATAGCCAGTGATGCCACCAGCTGCAAAGCTTCCTGTAATACCCTCCTGTCTCATTTTCTGTCTTAAAAAGTGAGCTACACCCAGTGAAGCACCGCCTGATCCAGCCTGGAAAGAAAATCCTTCCCTGATTAAGCCTGAAGTAATAATGGCTTCAGATGCTTTTTGTGCAATTAATAATTCCATTGGGTTTTTTGTTATTCTCGTTGCATCAGAAACAATGCCTTTCGGATTGCCAATTTCATCAACCACTACCACATAATCTACTAAGGTTTGTGTTATGCTTATAGGACAGGCAGGATAGGGCACTAGGTAATCTGTTACTACTACCACCTTATCCGCATATTCAGCATCTGTCATCGCATAACCCATAGCCCCGCAAGCTGTAGGTCCTTCCACACCATTGACATTCCCATAGGCATCTGCCGCAGGTGCCGCTATAAATGCAATATCTATTTTTGTTTCTCCTGATTCTATAGCTCTCGGCCTGCCACCATGAGATCGAATGATAATCGGTTTATCTAGTATTTTTTCTCTACTAACTACTTCACCTAGCTTCCCTCGAATGCCACTGGTTTGTATGCCAGTGATAACGCCCTTTTTAATGTAGTCGATTAAGGGCGCATGAATCGATTGAAGGGAACTAGCTGCCAGTGTAATATCTCGTATACCCATTTTATCTATTTCTTCCACAACCATATTTACTAAGTAATCCCCATTTCTAAAATGATGATGAAAGGAAATGGTCATACCATTTTTGATACCACATAGTTCCAAACTGGTCTTGATATTTTCAATGATCTTATTTTTTCCAGTAAAGGTTTTAGGTATTTTAGTTGCCGCTTTTTTACCTTCAGGATTATATGCGAAGGCGCCTCCAAATGCTTTTAATTCTCCTATACCTTCAATATATTTTGGTATTTCTCTATTAATTGCATTCTTAATCATATTACTCATTAGAATCACCTCCTATAGTAGTCCTGCTCCTTTTGCAAGTGTAACAATTCTTTCTGCTTTGTCCACGATGGGCCCATCAATCATCTTTCCATCTAATGCTATAACACCTAGCCCTTTTGCCTCTGCTTCCTGTATAGCACTAATAACACGCAGTGCCCTATAGACCTCTTCTTTGGAAGGTGTGAATATGCTATGTACAACACCAATTTGTCTAGGATGAATCACAGATTTCCCTGCGAAGCCTAGTTTTCTAGCAGATTGTGCCTCTCTCTCAAATCCTTCTTCATCCTCTATATCTGCATAGACTGTGTCGATGGCATCAATTCCTGCAGCAGCAGCTGCTAAGACAATTTTACATCTGGCTACAAATAATTCTTCCCCTTCTCGACTTCGTTCAGAACCAATAGTTCGTGTAAAATCCTCTGCACCAAAGGAAATACCTAGCATTCTTGAGCTGGCAACAGCAATCTTTTCTGCATTAATAACGCCTTTTGCAGTCTCTATTGCGCCTAATATTTTGACAGTTCCACGATCTATACCTAAATCTTTTTCAATTTCTGTTAATAATACATCTAAATTTTTTATGTCCTCATCTGTTTCACTCATTGGTAGTCTTACATTTCTTAAGCCTGCCTTGACTAATTCTCTTACATCATCTTTACCAAAAGGTGTATAGAGAGGGTTGACTCTTGCAAATATTTCACAGTTACAGTATTCAAAGGTTTTTAGTGCCTCCACTAATAAATCTCTCGCACTGTCCTTTTCTTTCAAGGAAATGGCATCCTCTAAGTCAAAAATGATACAATCCGGTTTAAATACAGGCGCATTCATTATCATATTGGGATTGTTTGCTGGTACAAAAAGCATTGTTCTTCTTAATTTTTTCATGATTGATTGCCCCCTTCGGCTCGCTTAATTGCTGTTTTCAAACGTGCCTTAATAGCAAAGTCCAGAGCACCTTTATCTACTACTTGAATATGCCCTTTGCTAATCCTCATATCTTCAAGAACTTCGTGAATAGCCGCCCTAATTTGTTCTTCAAATTGAGCGGCTACAATACTTTCAATTTCGATGATCAACCCGTCATCTTTAGTAAAGTCTACAGTGATCATCACATCATTTGATTCCAATGTGCCAGCCCGTCCAATAGTTGTAATCTCCATTGTACATCCCTCCTCTATTTTGCATTTATATTAAATACCAATTAAATGCAGCTAATTAAATCTGTCTTGGTAAATAAGCACATTTCTTTAAGACCACATTACAAATTCCTATACCAACAATAGCTCCTAGTAGTCCACCAGCCCGACACCCCAACAAAGATTAATAATAAATAATTCATTTTAATTAGCCTTCCTTCATGATATAAATAGTAAGAGAGGAACTATCTATCAGACGGGGGAAATCTTCTTGATAGTTCCTAAAAGCTATGAAAGCTGTGTAGGTAACTTAATTTGCCATAGCTGCTTTTCTTTTCTTAAGTTTATCTTGTATGATCGGGTATAAAATTGAAAGAATCGTTAATAAAATTAATGTTTTTGAAACATTTGATCTATAAAATATTTCTACGCTTCCGTTAGAAATTGTCAATGCTTGCCTAAATGATTGCTCCATCTTATCCCCAACAATAACCGCTAAAATCAGTGGCGCTGTAGGCACTTTCGCCTTATGCATGAAATAACCCACCAGACCAAAAATGACTAGAATATAAAAACTAACAGCTGTGTGCGTAATTGAGTATGTTCCAACAAAAGCTAAAGCCATTACTACAGGGTACAGAATTCTCGGTGGAATTGCTAATAGTCTAACTAATAAACCCGCCATAGGAATGTTAATCAAAGCCAAAATAAAATTTCCTATAAACATACTTGCAATCAATCCCCATGCCACATCAGGGTGTTGTTGAAATAACATAGGACCAGGTTGCAGACCAAGCATGAGCAAAGCACCCATCATAACTGCGGTAGTTCCTGACCCAGGAATCCCCAAAGTCAGCATAGGAATTAGTGCACCTACTGAGGAAGCATTGTTTGCCGACTCTGGTGCTGCAAGACCTACAATCTCACCTTTTCCAAAGTCCTCAGGGTTCTTTGATAATTGTTTTTCATTATTATAAGCCATTAAAGAAGCCATTGTTCCACCAGCTCCAGGTAGAGTACCTACAAAAAAACCAATAGGCGCACTTCTAAGAATGGGCCATATACACCTTTTCCAGTCTTCTTTTGTAATCCATATCTTACCAAACTTCGTTTGCATCTTTCTTTTACCTTCCTTAATAATCTGAAAGGTACCAAAGACTTCACCCAATGCATACATAGCAATAATAACAACTAAAAAATCTATACCTCCTTGCAGCTCCATGATGCCGAAAGTAAATCGATGAACACCTGATTGAGCATCAATACCTACAGTTGCCACCATTAATCCTATAATTAAAGAGATAAATCCCTTTATCATGTTGCCCTTCGACATAGATGCTGTAGCTGATAAGGCAAAAACCATCAGCACAAAGTATTCAGCCGAACCAAATTTCAAACCAAATCGTGCCACAGGTACAGCAACAAAAACGATCGCCACTGTTGCAAGCAAACCACCGATAAAAGAAGCAATTCCTGAAATAGCCAGTGCAGTCTCTGCTCTTCCATTTAAGGTCATCGGATAACCATCAAAAGTTGCAGCAATAGCAGCCCCATCTCCAGGTGTATTAATCAAAATAGAACTTCTTGACCCTCCAAACATTGCACCATAGTATACACCGCACATGGTAATTAGGGCTGCGGTTGGCCCCATAGTAAATGTCAATGGTAGAAGAACCGCAACACCAGTAGCAGGTCCTAATCCAGGAAGCATTCCAATAACCGTTCCTAAGACGCCCCCTAAAGTAACCCACATGAGGTTAGCAGGAGTCAATGCGATCATAAATCCTTGAATTAAATATATTAATGATTCCATACAATATCACCTCCTCAAATTATATATACAAATAAGGTATGGGTGG
Organism: Anaerovirgula multivorans; assembly: GCF_900188145.1. GTDB lineage: Bacteria > Bacillota > Clostridia > Peptostreptococcales > Natronincolaceae > Anaerovirgula > Anaerovirgula multivorans. The sequence goes on from NZ_FZOJ01000044.1 coordinate 18,581, forward strand.
AAGTATAATTCCAAGTAGCTTTGAAAACAAAACATAGACAAATACGCTAAAGATAACGGCAACAGATACGTTGACCTTCCACTCTTTCTTGCCGTTGATTGCATATAAAAGAGAACCTAGGAAAAGTGTTGTTGAAAAAACAAAACCAATTCTTTCAAATAATAGAGCATATATAATACTTGTTGTACAGGTGAATATAATCAATTTAGCGGTATAGCTTAATCCCTTTTCAGTAGTACTTTTCCCACGTGCAAATTCCCCCTTTTTTATAGATTGTATAACCAATACAATACCAAGCAGAATCATAAATAGACCTAAGCCCAGTGGGAAAATAATGGGTGCCATCGGTTTTCCGATAACGGCTCGAGGAAGAGTATACGCCTGAATACTATAAACTAGCCCAACAATTATTGATACAACACCTGTTAATGCTGAGTAATTCATTACCTTACACCTCCATTGAATTCTTAGTTACGTAGAGCCATAGCTTTCTATGGCTCTACGTAACTAAAGTACTATTTAAGCATTTCTATTTATTATTGAATCATTCCTATTTCAGTTAAAACTGCTTTGTAATCTTCATTGACTTGCTCTAAAAATTTACTAAAATCTTCTTTATTTTGATAAGCGTCATCCCAGCCATTTTTTTCGCAGGCAGCTTTCCACTCATCTGTTTCAACCATTTTAGCTAACACATCTTCCCAGTATGCAATAGCATAATCTGGCATGTCTGGTGCACCAAATAAACCTCTCCAGTTTTCAAAGGTTGCATCAATACCTTGCTCTTTACAGGTTTTTACTTCTGCAACAACACCTGTACCAACTCTCTTATCAGCAGTAGATGCAAGAACTCTTAAATCTCCGCTTTCTATAAGCCCTCTCACTTCACTAAGTCCTGTTGAGAAAATTTCAACATGTCCACCTAATACTTGAGATGCCCCTGAGCCATCTTGAAAAGCTACATAGTCTATTTCACCAACATTCTCAACACCTGCTACTTTAGCAATCATTAAGAATTGAATATGGTCCATACTTCCAGCTGATGAATTTCCACAAATTTTTATGCTTTTAGGATCTTCCTTCAATGCATCCATTACTTCAGTGATACTTTGATATTTTGAATCTTTTGAAACAACAAAAGCCCCATAGTCAGTAATTAATCTAGTAAGTGGTGTCGTATCTTTGTAGCTCAACTGAGAAGAACCATTTAAATTAATAAGAATTAATGGTGGTGAATAAACAGATACAAGGGTATCACTGCCCTTTTTCTCTTGCATATAGGCTAAGTTTACGCCACCGCCGCCACCTTCCTTATTTGTAACAGGCATTGGTACAGATACTAGATCAGTATCTTGCAACGTTTTTGCAACTGTTCGAATCGTTAAATCCCATCCACCGCCTGCTCCAGATGGTGCAATAAATTCCATAGCACGTTTTGGATAATCTGTTGCTTGTGTTTCAGTTACTGCTGGTTCACCCGTTGACGTCTCAGCAGGTGCTGGCTCAGTATTAGCTGGAGCACATCCTGTTAAAAGTAAAGATACTACTAAAACTGTTAATACTGCCAACATAAATACTTTTTTCACACTCATTTTTTTCATTTCTTTCCCTCCTTATTTTTTATTGATTTTTGTATGTACTTCATTATATTAAGCATTCTAGTTTTTACTAAGATGCTTAAAACCTTTTTGAGATTGCATTAATAAGTATCCTCGTATACCAGTATACAATCTTCGGTGAAAATAATTGTTCTTAAAGTGTTTTTTAGTTATTGATTCCTAAACGCATTGCCAGCAAAGCTCTTTAAGCTACTCACCTATAAACCTTTATACTTCTTATCGCTGAATTAAATTATCTAAGAAGGCTTCCTTTGCTTTTCTTATATGAGTTCGTGTTGCTATCTCGGCAGCTTCCCCATCTTTACTTTCTAGTGCCTGTACAATTTGCTTATGTTCTTCAAGCGCTACTATTCTTCTAGATTCATGATATAAAGAAATACTCCTTAAGCTTGTTAAATAGTCATATATGTTTTTCATCGTAGCTTGAAGCCTTTTATTTTTGCTACTATTTAATATAATTGTGTTATATTCCCCATGTAGTTCTAATAGGTGATCATATTTTTCTTTTTGGATTGACGCCTCCATAAGCTTAATAATTTTTTTTAATCTATTGATATCGTTTTCAGTGATATATTGACAAGCTGATCTAACCATAAGCCCTTCTAATACTTCTCTTAAATCATAAATATCTACAGCATCTTCCTTTGTGATTCCTTGCACGATAGCGCCTTTGCGTGGCACATTAAGTACCAACCCTTCTATTTCTAATTGTCGTAATGCTTCTCTTACAGGTGTTCTACTGACATTCATTTTTTCAGCAATGAGGCTTTCTATCAAGTGATCTCCTTTTTTTATCTGACCATCAAAAACAGCTTTTCTTAACTTTTGAAATACAATTTCTCGCATAGGCCGCAGATCATATATTTCTACTGCACCAAATTCCACGTCCATCAACTAAACCTCCTAACTAACAGAATATACAATACTTTCAATCATGATATTTTACCTGTATTATCTAAATATCACATTTTTCTTAGAATTTTTAGGATTTAATACGAGTGATCAATTTGCAAACGTTTTTCTAAATGCATAATTATCACTCCGGTCTTTCGGGATATCTGTATCCTTGTATACAAATTTTCTTATGTAAGTATATTCTTTACTAAAATGGAAAATCCTTCTTTTATTTTTTAAAAAAACAGAATATTTTAACGTCTTTTTTCTTTCTCTCCCAAGACATTCATTCTCCTAATAATTTGTTGCCCTTCTTCTGACAATAAAAATTCATAGGTTGATTGAGGTACCATGCTTTTAGCTTTTTCAATTTCACCTGTCATAATGAATTTTCTTACTTTAGAGGCACTAACCCAAACCTCTTCAACGGATAATCTTTTTAATTCTTTAACAGTAATGCCACTCGATGGCAAAACTTCTTTCATAGTTTCATTATATATTTTGGTAACAGGACAATAGGGTTCTTCTCCTATATATCTCTTTTTGATGTTTAAAGCAGGTGCTATAAAGGTTTTAAATATTTCTAAATCTAATAGAGCATGAACTCTGACAATAGTTTTGTCCTCTTTCAAAAAATAGGAGGGGAAAGTCGCATTAGAAATGATATAATCTATTCCTTTATGTAATATTACATTAGATAAATGTTTGGTACCTTCTTTTGCTAAATGATAACGTACTTCTGGGGGAAAGCTGGATCGATTTTCCCATACAATAAAGATATGGACACTCTCGCTTTCTGCAGCAGCCCTTTCTATTATATATTGATGCCCTAGGGTAAAAGGATTGCAATTCATCACAAGAGCAGCAACTTTATCCCCCTTAATGTTATTATTTTTTTGCTTCGCTGCACTGGTTTCTTTTAGACTTGCTACAAAGCTCTCTAACCCATGTCGCTTATTTTCTAGTAGACATACTTTACCAGTAATTTCTGCAATCTTATGGAATCCCACATCAGTGAATAGATAAGCATTTTCAGAATTTGTGTAAATAAACAAATGAGTATTCCCCCGATAATAGGCTTCATTGACTAAATGACTTATTATTTTTGTAGAGATACCCATCCCTTGATATTCTGGATTAACTGCTATGCACTTAAGAATTCTTTTGCTTAAGGATCCAGTCGCAATAAACCGCTCCTTATAAAGCAACGCAACGGTATACTCAACATCTTTTTCCAGCATAAGTCCATACTTCCTCAAGAAGTTCTCTACTTCCATTCTTTCTCTATGATTTCTTAAATCAACAATTTTCTCCTGTAAAAAATACTCCAAGGCTTATTCACCTCTTTCTATCCTACTTTTCAATTCCACTTGCCTTTAGGATGTCAATAGCACCGTTAAAATGTCGCGTTATATACGTTTTCCTCTACCTTGGTTTTTTGAGCATTATTCCGATAAGTTAGCATAATTAGCTGAAACTTTTTTATTTATAAATTTTAACTTAAAAAACAGATTACTCTAAATTACTTAAAAACGCTTTTTTAGCTTTTCTAATATGCATTCTTGTCAGTGTCTCAACGTGATCTTCATCTTTTTTTTCTAGTGCATACACAATTTCTTTATGTTCTTCTAATGCCACCATTCTTCTATCTTTTGTAAATAAAGAAATGCTCCTTAGACCTGTTAAATACTCGTATAAATTTTTCAATGTGGATTGTAGTCGTTTATTTTTGCTACTATTTAATATAATTGTATTGTATTCTCCATGAAGCACTAGAAACTCATCATAATTTTCATTATTAATAGCCTCTTCCATAAGCTCTATAATGCCTTTTAACCTATTAATATCAGCTTCAGTAATATTTCTACAGGCTAGTCTAGCCATTAGTCCTTCTAATACCTCTCTTAAATCATAAATATCTAAAGCATCTTCTTTAGTAATTCCTTGTACAATAGCACCTTTTCTTGGAATGTTAAGAATCAATCCTTCTATTTCTAATTGCCTTAATGCTTCTCTCACCGGCGTTCTGCTTACACTCATTTTTGTCGCAACTATGCTTTCAACTAAATGTTCTCCTTTTTTTATACGTCCATCAATAATAGCTTCTCTTAACTTTTGAAAAACAATTTCTCGAATAGGTCGTAAATCATACACTTCTACTGGTCCTAGTTCTGCATTCATCAATTAAACCTCCTAGCTAAATTTCAAGCGATCAAGATTATTACAATCTTTTTATTATTTTTACTATGTTTTTATAATACATAAAAACTTATCTACTTTCTCAAATTATGGATAAGTTATAACGTAAGTTTCATTAATTCTATCCTTTTATACTTTGAATAATAGAATTGATATAATTTCTGTCCTGTATTTTAGTATAAATAGATGGAGCATAAGTAAATAATTTAAATTCGAGATTCCGTATTATTCACTTAACTGTTTCACCTAAAGTCTACCTATTCATTTTCCTAAGAAAGACTTTGTTCTTTAGCGTCAACTGCATTCTATAATAGAAAAATACTTGCTTGATTGCTTTTATTATATTTTTCCCTGTAATTGCACTCATTCTCTATGTATACTGGTATACCCTTTTCCCGTAAAATAATTATTCTTTCTTTTATGAAAGAATCCTTCTTTTTTTAAAATTTTTTTCATTTTTGTTTAAAAAATAGTGGCATTAAAGAACCCTGTTAATAATTGAAATAGCCCTCAGTCTTATACTAAGGGCTTAAGTTTTGTTTAAGTATTTACCTTTTTTTCAAAATTTCATAAAAGAAGATTATTATTTCTAATATTTTTTTGTATTAAATACTCTTTCACTTTAAGTACCAAGTAAATACTTGGGGAAGTATTAAGTATATTGTTAAAAGTCTTGTTGTTTGAAAAAAGCTAACCATAAAAATATCACAATCGATATCTTCAGCAACAATAATCATTTGGGATAATCCTGCCGGCGCCGAGCATAACAAGCAAGTGCTAATATCCCATTTAGTGATGCTTTTTATAATAAAAGCTAATATAATTCCACTTATCACCATAAAAAAAGGCAAAATAATCATGGGCCCTATCAGTTGCCTTAACTGATGTAATGTCTCTTCAGTGAATTTAAGTCCCACACTGATACCAATTCCTATCTGGGCTACTAAATGAATATGTTTAGGTAGATATGCAGATTTTTTAAGCATTACACTGCTTATTCCTACCCCAATAATTGAACCAATTAACCCCCCAGCCGGTATCTCAAGATAGATAAATAATGTGCCTAACAGCACCCCACTGGCTATAATTTCTGGATTTATTGATTTTTTCTCTTTTTCCTTTTCTACAGTCTCATCACATTTCTGTCCATGTATACATCCATTTTTTTCTTTAATTGTTAATGCTAAGAAAGGTATGGTTAGCACAATAAATGTTAATCTAAGAAGCTGCAATAATGCGACTGTTGGAACATTTGCTCCATAGGAAAAAGCAGCAACACTCATTTCCGAAAGACCTCCTGGTGTACCTCCAAGAAGAGCTGTTGCAACATCGAGATGAGTAAAAGTCATAAGGGTATTGGCTGCAAGTAGAGAAGAACTAACGGTCCATGCAAGTACTAATATACCAGCGTAGAGTATATTTCTATTTTTTAATACCTTGAATTCTTCTCTTTTTATCTTCATCCCAACAAAAATCCCTAAAATTATCTGAAATATTGTTACCGAAAGCTTTGGTAGCTCTGGAAAATTAAAACCTAGCATATTGGTAATACCAACAAAGAACATTGGACCTATCAAGCCTGCAGCTGGAGCCTTTAAGGTTTTTAACAACCACCAGCCTAACAATCCAATACAAATAAGCATTAAATAATTCATCGAATATATCCTTCTTTCCTTTGCTATAAAATTTTAAAAGAGATGAGTAAATTTCATCACATACAAAAGGGGTCTCACTCCAATTTCTCCAATAGATTAAGTAGGACAAAACCATCGGAAAAGAACCAACCCACTTAAATGTATATTCGACAAATGGACTAAATTTCCTTTGAAGAAATCATGAAATTTTAGCGAGAAACTTAATTTCCTCAATCATATATTGCTATCCAGTGCAACAAGTCCCTTGTTAAGCATTTTAATTATTTTAGTATTGTCATCTACTAACAGGATACTGAAATTCACTTCTCTTTTCTGTAAGATTTCTCTATCCAGTTCTTTTTTATTTGAAGATTCAAAGCAAGGTAAGTAAATAGTAAATATATTACCAACATTTTTTTGCTTTCAACAGTTATTTCATCCTTATGGTTAACTACGGTACCTTGTACTACTGAAAGACCAAGCCCTGTACCTTCTCCAACCGACATATCCTTATCAAATCTCTTATCATTAAGACAAGATATCTCCCTACATCTAACCTTTCTAAGCTTAACTTCAATAGTTCCCCCATTTTCTCTCATGGCATGGTAGGCATTGGTGTAGAGATTAATAAAAATTTGATTTAGTTGAGTAGGATTTCCATAAACGTACCCACAGTTTTCATCACCATTATGTATAATGGTGATATTAGCTGAGAGCATAGATCTCATCATCTTAATACTTTCATCAATAATGCTATTAATGTCAATCAATTTAAACATCGATAAGTTTTTATCCCTTCTATAAATTAGTATTTGTTCAATAATATCTTTAGCTTTTTGGGATGCATCGTATATTTCTGATACATCTTCGTATAAATCACTATCCTATGGTATTTTTTGCTGCTTCATTTCTTGTTGGAATATTATCATTTAATTTTGATTTTAGTAGAATTGATGCATTATGAGGGTCAGTAATAATATCATTGCCATTTATTAAATATACGCCATCTTCATATAAATTAACCATAAAATAACCTCCCTATGTCTATAGTTTCATTTTCTTAGGTGAAAATTATATTGAGATTATTGTCAATATAAAACCCGCAATTAGCATTAGGATACTGATTACCCATAGCCATTTAAAACTAAATTTAATATGATCCTTTAGATCGACATCAGCAAGACCTACCGCAAGAAAAGTAGCGGGAACAAGCGGACTAATTAGAATTCCCACATTTTTACCAATCAACATAGTAAGTGCCATATTTATATCAGCTATTCCATACTTAGAACCTACTCCAATGGCTAAAGGAAGCAAACCGTAGAAATAAGAATCTGTTCCAAGCATTAGTCCTATAGGTAATGCTAATATCCCCATAAGTACATGTAGGTATCTAGCTAAGAAAGAGGGTATTACACCTAAAAGCAATAATGCCATCTCATCAAGCATTCCACTATTGTTAAGCTGCATAGGAATCAACATATGCCAGATAACGTTTGCATCCATGTTTGTAACAACAGCTGCTCTAGCAGTAGGTCCTCCCCATGGTAACAAATTCATAACCCCTACCTCCATTTAAATTTGATAATAATACATTTAAATTTTATAAAAATGATATGGAAATACCATTAACTTCAAAAGAAACAATGCTTATGAAGTTTTTCCTTAATAATCCTAATAAGGTTTTTACAAAGGAACAGTTATATAACAATGTTTGGGCTGACTTTGGAATAGGAGACAACACAATTATGGTGTATATACGACATCTTAGGACCAAAATAGAAGATGATGCTAACCAACCAAAGTATCTCAAAACAGTTTGGGGCATAGGCTATAAATTTAGTGTTGAAGATTCATAGATTTACACTTAATTTAAAGATTTAAAGTTTATCTATATTTTTCTAGTCCTGAAGTTCTTGAAAAACCTTAAAATAACATAAAAAAGAAGATGTATTTTATACATCTTCTTTTCATATAAACAACTTATAAAATGAGACTTAATTCATAAGTAGACAACCGAAAGTTTGGTTTCTAACTTTCGTGTTGGTCACTTAGTTTGTTTATCTATAAGCAGATAACCAAAATCTTTGATTTTGTGTTAGTCGCTTAGTTTGTTTATCTAGAAGAAGCGGGGGTCTTAGCAATACACCGAAGGATAAAATTTTATCTTAGAATAGGGATAGTAAAACCCCTGCCGCTACTGCTGAACCGATAACTCCTGCAACGTTCGGTCCCATAGCATGCATTAATAGAAAGTTGCTAGGATTTTCTTTCTGTCCAACAACCTGTGA
>NZ_FZOJ01000024.1 GCF_900188145.1 Anaerovirgula multivorans
TATCGAGGTCTAGAGTTATTATAAACTCTAAATTCGATAGGCTTGATTATTTTTTGAGGATTTCAACTGAAATTTTCAATTTCCCGATATCCCCTTACTGTATCATTTGCTCAATTTAGATGCAGGAGAATTACATGTGCATATGCTCCCATTCGCTGAGTACAAGTTTTACAAGACGATCTGCAGTATCTTTTTGAAATGGCATGACATGTCCATGAAATTGATAATATTGCAGATAGCTATATAATGTTTCGTAGCCGCCTTTTACCCATTCTTGACTATGGGGAAGGTATCCCGTGCAGCCATTGGTGTATCCGTTCAGAAAAAGGTAAGGTGCATGTGCCTGTTTCGATGCTTCGAGAGAGATTTCACAGAAAATTTCATCTGGAATCCCGCAGAAACAGCCGCCATTCAAATTAAAGAACTGAATTTTTCCTTCTTGAACTTGTTTCGTAACACCGGAGTTCCTTAGCCTTTCACATTCCCTGAGCCATTCTGAACCATCAATGCCACATGACTTTTTTGCATCATCCGCAATTTGTTTTGATTCTTCTTCAGAAGGAACATCGGAGTAGTAGTCAAACTTTTTTGAATACATATGCAGGTTGTCTACCTCAGTCATATTAAAATGTAATTGTTTCGCTGAGTTTAGAAGAATATCGGATATCCGATCCAGGTCGGGTATGTTTCCGCCAAGGATTTTTTCCACTCCCGCCGGTTTAATATTACCTGCTGCCCCTTGAATAAGAATTACCGGACAAAGAAAACAGTCCTGTAACTTTTCGCGAGCAACACCAAAGTAATCGCTAGAAATCTTGTTGTTACAGCTCATTAATATATTTGCATGTGCCGTAATCCGCAAAACAACGACTAATGGACAACCAGTGGCAGAATCAGCTATTTTTAATGCTCCAATCCGATTATCAACCATAGTGCAGCCTTCCCTGCGATTTTCTCCGATTTCAGTATCGGTCATAGCCCAACCGGTTTTGCAAGGCTTAAGTCTTTTCTTTGCTTCAATCACACATTTTTGAATTCGGTCACACATTAAATGAAAATATCTTTCACCATTAACCGGTGATAAAGGTGTGGGTGCGGAATGTGTGTGCGAAAAACAAAGCATGACACAGGAAATGTCGGTTTTCAATTGCTTTGAAACAATAGATCGCAGTTCATCGGAAAGCGTTGTCGTCAGACCAAGACTGTCAATTGCAATCAGGCAATAATTCCTACCGCCAAATTCCAATATAAGTACCTGTGCATACAGTGAATGCAAAACGCCTTGCGATTTACTATCCTCCCTGTAACATCCGATTAGTTCGACCTGAAAGTCAGGCGTAATATCAGCTTGTGCAAAAGCAGCTTTAAAATTATATATATTATTCATTTAGCTTTCTCCTTTAAAGTATTTATATTATGGACAAAGCCTAAATTCAGGGCATTAAATTACTTCATTTATCCTTAGCCCTGTTAGGCTTTACATGAAGTTATTACAATCATAAGTTTCATACCATCACCTCGGATTGACAAATATATTTTAAAACACCTTTTAGCATTTACAATTGTCAGAATAAATTATACATCATTCCAAGCGCTAATTCAAATCCAGCAATTACAGGAAAGAAGCGGGCAAAAGCGAGCTTTCGCCCACCGCAATAAGCGCCATATAACAAAGACACTCAGCTATTAGCTGAGTGCCACAAAATGAGTTTCACCCTGGTCAGACTGTAGGTTTTCGGGCAGTTTGTGGTTGAGGTGACAGGACTTAAAAGCTCTTTATTCTTTTATTTGTGTCGCCACTTCATTGATTTTTTCAACATTAAGCCCCATTAAGGGATTTTCTTTGGGTGGTGAGAAAGGCGCGTAACCACCAAAGGACTCTATACAAATTGCTGAGTCAATAAGCTCAGGCACAAAGCTGGTTTTGATTGTTTTTTGAAGTGTATCTGGATAGGCATTGCATAGAAAATATATCGTCTTCTTTTTCAGTAACACCGATTGATTCTTCCGAATAAAGTTTCTTACAGGTTTGTACAGCTTACCCATTCGAACCCCAGAACCAATTATAATCACATCGTAATCATCTAACGATGGAATTTCATGATTAAGATCGATCAGTGTACTTCCGAAAAGTCCCTTTTGTAAAAGTAAGGAACACTCCTTGGCCGCACCGGACTTTGTAGCATAAGTAATTAAAATATTCATTATAGTATCCTCCTTATTTCATGGTGGCACCGGTAATCACGTCTAATTTGGATTCACTGGCATCATGAATGACAATATAACCGGCATCTTTATGTTCTTCCCAGTTCTGACGGCTTTGTTCAAGAAACCATTTCATGAGTGCGGGGTCTGCTTTCCCAACCTTGAGAGTATCTATTTGATTACTATTGTCAAACCAGTCTGCCATTTGCTTTAATTCTTCCTGTTGATCCAAATTCATGCCCGTCGCAAACAACAAGATTGATTTATTTTCAATGGATTGATTTGAGATATAGCTTTTAAGCTGAGAAGAAATTTTGCCCATATACACAGGTGTACCAAAAGCAATCAAATCAAAGCGGTCTAAATCATAGGTAAGTTCTTTTGACGGGTAATTAATTATTACACGATATTCCTGAGCCTCTAATTGCTGTGCCAATTCCATTATCACATTCGTTGTTGTTTTATTATTAGAAGGCTGGTAAATGATAAGCGCCTGCTTTTTACCCTCTCCCAAGACTATTTCCTCTGTCGTGTGTTCTTGGTTCAATCCGCCCATGACGGAAAAAAGCCATCCTCCAACTGATATTACCGTAATACCCAGAATAATTAAAAATATCATTAAAATCTTAAACCCAAGGCTATGTTTCTTTTTGTCCATATTTCATCCCTCTTTCATACCGAAAATATTGTCTACAAGCTGGTCAATCACAGTATCCCACGTTTTACAATCACTGAAATCACAGCCGAAATAAGTTGTAAATTGCTCCTTGTTCAGGAAAAATATTTGTAGCGGAAATAACAGTTGGAAAGTCAATAGCTTTAATTCCATATCACTTTTCGTTTCTCCAAAGTGTTCTCGAAAGATTGGCAGCAACATTTGACTTATATAAACACTCCCTTGTTTCAGTTCAGATGATATCTTAATTTCTGCCAATGAGGCATTTTGAGAGCAGAATTTATAAAAAATTTTAAGCATTTCTTTAATTCCTTCAGAAGGAATAGCGGAATCTTTCTGACAGATCAGAGTAGCTCCGATGTCAGACATACACTTATCTACAGCCAATCGTATCAAGTTTTCTTTCGATTGGTAGTAATAGTTAATTAATGCGCTGTTGACACCAGCAAGTAACGCTATTTCACGATTTGTCACTTTCGTAAGGTCTTTATTGTCTATTAAAAGTTGCTCAACAACCTCCAGAATTTTTTCTTTTGCTCTTGTTTTTTCATCCATTTTTCGATTCTCCTTTTTTGTTATTTAAACATTGCCTTGATAATTTAAATAAGCTGAATATATTTGGATCGTAATAATCTATTTTTAATAAAATAAGTGTTTCCTCCAGAGCAGATAAAATTGGGATAATAATAATAATGGGTAGCGGCATATTACCCATCACGATTCCCATGGACATGCAAAAAAATCATAACTCCGGTCAATTTATTGCCAACTGTATGGAGCATACCGAATTGATTGAATTTACCCTTTGTAATGAAAAAGTTCAGCAATCTAATAACCGCTACAGTAAGTCCACCTATAAGTATAGTGTCAGGTATTATCAACCCGTATGAACGTATCATACAGGTTAATGAGGTAATTAAAAAGATAAAGTCAGCCAGACTGTCTAATTTGGCTCCAAGAGCAGTTTTAAGTTGGTACCGTCTGGCAATATAGCCATCTAACACATCGCTTAATCCGCAAATAAGATACATTGTTAAAAAAAGAAACCAACTATTATGTATTAACAATAATGCTGAAGATAGTACAATGCGAAGAAGTGAAAAGAAGTTTGGCAGTTTTTTAAATTTATTGTTTTTTTTATACTCGCTTTTTAATTGTGATTTAATCATGATTAAATACTATTATATTTTTTCTTTTATGTCAATACCATATCCGCTCTTCACTCAATACTTTCTTAAATAATCATGTGTTCTAAATTAGTGATTAGTTTTATTTTTCTAAAAGAAAAAGCCTGAAATTATTGAATTCCAAGCTTTTAATGGTACGGATGGGGAGATTTGAACCCCCACGAGTATTTTCCCGCTACCCCATCAAGATAGTGTTTGTTCATTGTAAGTAAGAGGAATTTTCCACTCAATCTTTATATCAAGTGATTCATCAGCTTTTTCATGAATGTATATTTTATTGACTAAAGTACACATCTGGTTATTAGGATCTCTGGCATATATTGCATAACCCAATCTAAGAATTTGGAAATTATAGGCATTAAACCAACACCTACTTGAGTCGCCACACTACCCAACATCCTTTTTACTTGATCCGTTTGGCCTGTAAAAACAACACCTGCATCAATAGCTTCATCAGATAAAACTAATCCTAATTCATGGGCTTGTTTTTTCATTTCTTCAACACTACCCGCAGCCCCATTGAGTAACGGCATAAGTTCACTACCTTGCTTTCCAAATAATTCAGTTGCAAGTCTAGCCTTTTCTGTACCATCTTCCATATTTTGAAGGGCAATTACAGTTTCCTCAAACATTTGCTCTTGTGATTTCAACGCACCTGTTGAATCAGTTGCAGATAAACCAAGTTTTGCAAATGCTTCTGCCCCTTTACCGCTTCCTCTAATAGTTTCATCCATTACTGTAAGTTCTTTATTGCCCAAATCATCATATTTTTTTGAAGAGTTGACACAAATTCAGTTGATGGACTACCATGAATCACATATATTTCTCCGTCAGGAGATCCTTGTATTGTTAGTGGTTCTCTAACTAATACCGATAAATCTAAAATATTACTCATTCTTCATTCCTCCAATTTTTCTTTTTAATTACAGTCGACTTTAATCAAAAACATAAAAGGATAGATTTCTCTATTCTTTACTACTCTACAAATGTTTCAACTATTTCTACCAAGTTTCCATTTTTATCAGATAAAGCAGAAAACTCATAGTTTATATTTCAAATACTAGAAGTGTACTATCAAATATTGATGATGATACAACTTTAAATCAAGGTGATAATAATCTAGTCATATCTATAGAACGAGTTAATGAGAACACTATTAATGTTAATATTCTAGCAGCTATGACGAATGATTGTATTATATCTACAGACGATCTTTATTCGTTTGATGACGATGAAGATGATGTGTATTGAAAATAAATCTAGTACTCTATCTACTAATTTTTTATGATTAATAAAAACAGGACTAAATTTATTTTATATTTTATGTCCTAAATCAGGACTTTCAAAAATTGAATAATAGACCTATATGCCATAGGCTTTAAAAATGTCTTAGAAGTCAATTGTGGACTTGTAGATATGCAATAAAAAACTACCTATTTTTAGGTAGTTGATTTTTTTGGTGCGGTAGAAGGGACTTGAACCCTTACGTCTATTGACATAGCCCCCTCAAGACTACGTGTCTGCCGATTCCACCACTACCGCATTTTAAAGTTGTCTATAAACTTAACAAATGAAACTAACAATAAAGTAACATCATCACAAGATAGTGCGTCTGCTGGTTCCACCACATCTGCATGTTGTTATTGATTTAGTACTATAACATTATAATATGGTTAGGTTGCTATGTCAACTTTTTATAATTACTAATGCGGCGAAACTTAATTCATAAGTGACCAACACGAAAGTTAGATTTGTAACTTTCGTGTTGGTCACTTAGTTTGTTTATCTAGGAGGGGTTTTTACTCCTCTGAATTATAGCTGAGTTTATTTCGAGAATGTAGTGTCTGCTCTCTCACTTAGTTTGTTTATCTATAAGCGGCAGTCTTAGCAATACACCGAAGAATAAATTAGTGTACAACGAATGTTAGTATTCTATCGGCACTGTATCTATATAAAGCTCCTACAAGAACATATTATCACTTAGTATTGATGAACCAATCCTCTATGCCGTTAAATAGATTGTAGTTGTTAGGCTTTATTTCCCCTTTTACTTTATCTCTAACTACGATTGATCCATTTTTAAAGAATAAACTAAAGTAAGGTAGCTCTTCAGCTATATGTTTTTGTAATTGGCTATAGCTCTTTTCTTTTTCAGTTCTACTCGGTGCTCTAAAAGCTTCTTCTAATAACTCATCGATTGTCTCATCATAATAGGAAATAAAATTACTTCCTCCCATTTGTGTGGAATGAAATGCAAAGGATAAATCCGGAATATAGGATAGATCCCATCCTCCTAATATCATGTCAAAACTGCCTTTAGATACGCGATCATTGAATTCTTCCCATTCTAATAATTCAACATCTATTTGGATGCCTATCCGTTCTAACTCCTCTTGAATAAAGAAGGCTGCCTTCTCCCTTAAAACATTATCTTTGTTGGCAATTAAATTAAAGTTCAAGGATGTACCCTCCTCATTTACTCTGGTGGCATGATCTCCTTCAGATAAATATCCACTTTTCTCTAATAGCTCAACAGCTTCATCTACATTGTAGCCATATTGCAAACTATCTTCCTCATAGATTGATGTTAGGGGATATACAGGAACATCTACAACTGTTCCGTGGCCTAAATAAATGTTATTGATCAGCTTATGACGATCTACCCCATAGGCTATGGCTTTTCTTACATTTTTATCTTTAAGGATTGAATTTTTGAAGTTGAACCCAACAAATTCATAATTGCGAGAAACGTACTCATATACCTTGACGTTTTTGTTTTTAGCATATTTTGCCCAATCAATAGAAGTTGGCTGCGCTAGATCAATATCTCCATTTTCAAATACAGATAATTGCGACTCTACATCTGGAACGATAACAGCATCTACTTCTTTAATATAAGGCTTTTGGCCCCAATAATTTTCATTTCTTCCTAACTTAATATTTCTCATAGTTTCATAATCACTTAATTGAAAGGCCCCTGTCCCTATCATAGGAAAATCCATATCTGTTAATCTGCTGACGTTATTACCTTCAAATAAATGTTTTGGTAATATTGGAAAGGTCATCACCTCTAGACCGTTACTAAAGGGTCTAGAAAAGGTTATATTGATCACCCCTTCTTCTACTTCCCTTATATCAGATATCTGTTGTAGGCTTGTCCTAAAAACAGAATTACTACTTACATTTTTAATATTTCCTTTAATCAAATTAGTAGTAAAAATAACATCTTCAGCTGTGAAAGGTTCTCCATCATGCCAGGTAACCCCTTTACGTAAATGAAATTGAATACTTTGACCATCTGCTGCTACATTCCACTTTTCTGCTAGTAAAGGCTGTATATCCATATTTGTATCAAAGGTTACTAATCCTTCATATATCAAGTGATGTAATTGAAACAAGCTATAATTGTTGTTAAATAGAGGGTTTAAAGTATTGAATCTCGTTACCGATACCTTCAAGGTTCCTCCATCAGCTGGTTCATAGTTTTCTATAATGTCTTCAACTTCTTCTTCGTTGTTAGTTGCTTCCTGTGGACTACAAGCAGTCATTAGGATTGCTATAATCACAACCAATGATAGAATAAAATATTTTTTGTTTTTCACAATGTCCCCTCCCTTTTTTGAAACTGACTGTAGTAATCTATATAATTCCAATAATATCTATTATAATATATTTATAGATTCCTTGAAACCTTAAGAATCTTCCATTTAAAAAAGATAATAAATATAGGCCTAAGTGTATTAAAATTTATAAGCCTATATCTATTTATGTTAACCTCACAGAAAAATAAGGCTTTGACACCTTATTTTTCTAACTAAATAGTATTCCTCAGTTGCTATAGAGCCATCTATATACTTTATAATCCCTCAGTACCTTCTGTAGATAGATTTTAGTTTCTTTAAAGGGAATCTCATCTAGTGTTTCTCCATCTCTACTATATTCAGGATTTTCCAACCACCCACTTACATTACCATTCCCTGCATTATAGGCGGCAATGATTAGCTCTAGGTTGTTATCAAATTCCTTATGAAGTATATTAAGATACCAGCAGCCAATTCTAATATTCAAATCAGGTCCATATAACATCTCTTCTCGATAGTTTTCTATAGGCAGCCTTTCTGCAGCCCAGCTGCCGGTTATTGGAGCAATTTGCATCAGCCCCTTCGCTTCTCTACGAGATAGAGCATTAGGATTAAATTTACTTTCATTGCGCATAATGGCTGCCACAAGATAAGGATCTACATTATATTCCTCAGCATATACTTCAATAATATCTCTATAATGGATAGGATAAATAACTTTTAGCAACCATTTTCCATTTTGAAGGGCAACCACCACTGCTGCAACAATAAGAATAGCTGCAATAATACGAAAGAGTTTTTTAGTTAAAATAATCAGCAACAATCATCCCTCCAAAGCTATTCCCTCATAATCATCCCCCATATTTTTTTCACTTGTTTTATTAATTCCTCTAAGTCTCCAGAATTATTGATTAATCTATCGGCAAAAGGAATTTTTTTTTCAGTAGGCATTTGAGATTTTATCCTTTGATTAGCTTCCTCGAAGGATAAACCATCTCGTTCCATTAAACGTTGTATTTGTAAAATTTTCGGCACTACAACAATCCAAACTTCATCTACCTTATTCTTAAGATCTGTTTCAATCAACAATGCAGCATCTAATATTATAACACGATTAGATTGATTTTGTTTATAATAATTTATTTTTTTATCTATAGCTTTAAATATCCTAGGATGGGTGAATTGATTCAATTTTTCTAAATGGCATGGATTACTAAATACAATACTACCCAGTTTTTTCCTATCAAGTTGATCATTTTTTAGAAGTATTTCCTCACCAAAATAGGATACTATATCTACATAGGCTGGTTTTCCCTTTTCCACGACTTCTCTAGCAATTTTATCAGCATCTATGATAACTGCTCCTAGTTCTCGCAGGGTGTTAGAGACTGTAGTTTTTCCACTGGCAATACCTCCAGTTAATCCTATGGTTTTCATTCTATAACGACTCCTTACTTTGTATCATACCATGTATCTCCACTAGCCAAGTCCACTTTTAGCGGTACCTTTAAACCCATAGCCTCCTCCATAGAATCTTTTACAAGGGCAGCTACCTTCTCCACTTCATGATCTGGACATTCTACAATGAGTTCATCATGAACCTGCAAAATCAACTGGGCAGTATAGCCACCAGCTTTAAGGTTTTCATAAACCTTTACCATCGCTATCTTTATAATATCAGCTGCACTTCCTTGGATAGGGGTATTCATAGCTATTCTTTCACCAAAGGAACGTATATTGAAATTTCTTGAGGCAATCTCAGGTAAATATCTCCTACGGTTTAATAAAGTTACAACATAGCCTTTTTCTTTAGCTGTTATTACAATTTCCTCCATATATTTTTGAACAGAAGCATACTTTTCTAAGTAGCTTTCAATATATTTCTTTGCTTGATACCTAGAAATATTTAAATTTTCTGCTAAACCAAAATCACTAATTCCATAGACAATTCCAAAGTTCACTGCCTTAGCACTACTCCTCATGGCAGAGGTCACTTCCTCAATAGGCACGTCAAAGATTTCTGATGCAGTTCTTGTATGGACATCTTGATCATTAAGAAAGGATTCCAGTAGATTTTTATCCTCTGATATATGAGCTAAAACTCTTAACTCAATTTGAGAATAGTCAGCATCTATAAATTTATTGTTTTCATCAGCTCTAAATACCTTCCTCAATTGCCTGCCTATCTCTAATTTAATAGGGATATTTTGCAGATTTGGCTCAGTACTAGATATTCGTCCAGTGGTAGTCACCGTTTGATTGAAATTAGAGTGTATTCTTTCTGTTATAGGATTAATAATATTCAGTAGACCATCTATGTAAGTGGTTTTAATCTTTGTAACTTGTCTATAGTCTAAAATTTTAGGTATAATCTCATGTTGATCATACAGTTTTTCTAGCACTTCTACATTAGTAGAGTACCCGGTTTTAGTTTTTTTAATAGGAGGCAGCTGTAATTTGTCAAATAGTATTTCTCCTAGTTGCTTAGGAGAATTAATATTAAATGTATCTCCTGCTAGTTTATAGATTTCCTCCGTTAATCCATCAATCTTATCTTTAAATTCTATTTTAAAATTCTCCAACATATGCTTATCTACTTTAATTCCTTTAAATTCCATAGAGGCTAACACTTCTGTTAGCGGTAGCTCTACTTCATAGTAGAGTTTAGTTAGCTGTAGCTCTTCTAATCTTGCTTTTATTGTTTCCACTAATTGAGCTACTGCCCTCACCTGTTGATACAAATAGGTCTGAAGTTTTTCAGCAGACACTTGATTTACTTCAATTTTACTTTTGCCTTTTCCCCTTAGTTCCTCTTCATCCATAAGGTTTTCTCCAAAATATTGGGCTGCTAAATCCTTTAGGCTATAGCTGCTTTTGGCCGGGTCAATTAAATATTCTCCTATCATGGTGTCAAAGCTAATATTTCTTATCGTTATACCATATGGATAAAAATGTAGTATTTCTTTTTTCATATCATGGCTGATTTTTTCAATTGCTTCTTCCTCTAGGATCTCCTTAATTTCATCTATGACTTGCTTAGCTTCTTGAAATTCTCGTAAATCTATGTAATATTGTTTTATCGTATCACTAGCTATAGCTATGGCAATAACTTCATCTTGGAGGATATTTTTTTCAGTTGTTATCGATTTAAAAATGATTTTCTTTTTCTCTTTGATCAGTTTAAGGATTTCCTGTAAAGCATTCATTTCTTTAATAACTTCTAGGGATAATTTGTTTTCTTCTACGCTTTCACTTTCTGAAAAAGTCGCCATCACCCTATTAATTAAACTATTGAATTCATACTTTTTAAATATCTCCAAAATTTTATTTTTGTCAAATTCTTCTACCCTTAAACTTTCTACACTCATTTCTACTGGCACATTGGTTACAATAGTAGCTAGTCTTTTGCTTAAAATAGCCTGTTGCACGTTATCTTGTATTTTTTCTCTTAATTTGTCAGCAAAAATTTGATGGCTGTTTTTTACTAGGTTTTCAATAGAACCGAATTCTTTAATAAGTTTAATCGCTGTCTTTTCACCAACCCCTGGTATACCAGGAATGTTATCAGACTTGTCCCCCATTAAGCCCTTCAAATCTATAAATTGTAATGGGGTGACTTCAAAGTCCTCAAATACCTTTTTATCATCATAAATTTCTAAATTGGATATTCCTTTTTTAGTAATGAGGATTTTCGTTCTATTCGATGCCAGTTGGAGGGCATCCTTATCTCCTGTCACGATGAGGCTTTCAAAATCCCTTCCTTCACAATACTTGGCTAGTGTACCAATCAAGTCATCTGCCTCGAAGCCTTCAATCTCTATACGATAGATATTGAGAGCATCTAATACCTCCTTTAGAGGTTCCATTTGCTCCGCCAGTTCAGGAGGCATTTTTTTTCTTCCTGCCTTATAGGCATCATACTCCTTATGTCGGAAGGTGGGGGCCTTTTTGTCAAAGGCTACGCCTATATATTGAGGATGATATTCCTCCATTACCTTAAAAAGCATTGTCATAAAACCATATATAGCATTTGTATGCTGTCCCTCTTTAGTTGTAAGAGGGGGTAAAGCATAAAAAGCTCTATTAATCAAACTATTGCCGTCTATAATAACGATGCGCTTATGTTCCATCTTTTTTCTTCCCTTCTTCCAGTATTTATCAATATTTTAACACGTATTCTTAGGATAGTAAAATTATAATTACCTTTATCTATAGTATTGACCAAAAAGAAAAAATGAGCTCTTATTGAACTCATCTTTTTCTCTTCCATTTTTTATAGCCAAAGTAACCTATCGGTCCTCCTATTACTGCCAGTATCATTAAAGGAGGTAACATCCCGAATAATCCAACAAACCCGTTTTCCAACATTTTCATTATATTATTGATAGAATGAATAAAATTGTTTTTTGCTCTACTCCACAGATCGTCATTGAGAGACAGCAGAGATAGACCTTCATCCTTTACTTGCCTTATATTAAGATCGATGGTAGCCATAGATACTAAACCATCATAGCCTCTCAGGGTGGTGGTTAAATAATTAATCTGTGTTCTTATTCTATTTAGTTCATTTTCAATCTGTAATAGATCCTCCACTCGATCCGCCTTCTGTAAAATATCTCTTAGTCTTTCCTCTTGAATCTTTAGATTTTTCACTTGATTATCGATATCCATATAGCTTTCGGTAATGTCTTCTCCTGAAGTATTTTCCTCCATAACAACACCTAAAGCTTTTATTGATTCAAAAATTCTAGTAAAATCATTGCTTGGTACCCTTAACTCCATATTAGCATTTTTAAGGGATTCCTCTGGTTTTTCACGATTTTGGAAATAATAATAGATTTCACTATGCTGGACAAATCCATTTGAAGCTTCCACCAAATTTAATACCTCTTGATGCATGTCATCAAAATTCTCAACTTCAACCGTAATTCGTCCTCTTTGAATAATCTTACGAGAGGTTTGCATCGTGGTGTCCTCTGTCAATGTTGGCTCTGCTGGAGAAAATTCAGCTTCCTGATCTTCCATAGCAAAGTTCATTGCTTCTTCTTTCGCCTGTCGCATGCCGTCATTGCCTATGTCAAGGGCTGTTGCCATTTCATTGTTGACTATTCCCCCATAGGAGTCCATTGCCGCATCTGCTGCCCTAGGAGCCTCAGTTGACTTCATATTAAAGGAAAGATTAGAGAGCATTGCCCCTGATATCACAGTGATTAGCAGTCCTGCCGCAATACAGCCTACTAGTTTCCATCTAAAAGAAGCAAATTTCTTTTTAAGTGGAGCTTCTTGTCGCAGCTTTTTGCCTAATTCCATACTGAAATCCTTTGGTAAAGGTATTTCTTCTATCTCATTAACGGAGTTGATCATCAACTTGAAGTTTTCATACTCCAATTTACAATTTGGGCATTCGTCTAAATGCTGTTCAAAAACCTGTTTTTCTTCTGGTGTAAGATAGTCATCTATATAGGATGATGCATATATATCAAAGCTTTTACAATCCACAGTATCCCTCCTTTCATGAAGTCACTTTGTAATTTTCACTAATTATTTCTTTAAGATTGCTTCGTGCACGACTAATTCGGGACTTAACGGTCCCTACTGATACATTAATCATTTCAGCTATCTCTTGATAGCTAAACCCCTGAATATCTCTTAATATAATAATATTTCTTTGCTCATAATTTAATTGGTTGATGGCATCATGTACCATCCTTTTTATTTCATTTTTTTCAAATAAACACTCCGGAGTATTTATTTCATCAGGTATTTCTCTTTGATAGCTTTCCCCATCCTGCTGTTTGTCTATATACAGGAGCTTGGCTTTCTTGTTTTTACGTATAAAATCAATACATACATTGTTTACAATAGAATACAGCCATGTTGAGAAACTACTGTTGCCTTTAAAATTGTGAATAGATCTGTAGACCTTTACTAATGCTTCTTGAGTTATATCATTGGCATCTTCAAGGTTTCCCAACATACGATAAGCTATGTTGAAGGCTCTTTTTTGGTAGCTAGCTATTAACAATTCAAAGCTTTCAACATCCCCTGTTTTGGCCTTCTCTATTAGAACAGCCTCTTGATGTTGCAACAAACTCACTCCCTTCCCTCTAATTTATTAGACGAAATACTATTTATTTTGTTCCAATAAAATCTACTTCTATTTTATCATAAGTAGATAGCTAAAAGTAGATAGCTAAAATCTACGATTTTATGTCAGTCACTCATCCTGAGGGTAATCTTTGATTTTGTGATAATCACTTAGTTAGCATTCTTCAACGTATTTCATTGACTTTATCTGCTTAAATACGTTAAGGATAAGCTAATAATTAAAAATCAGTGGATATCCACTGATTTTTGACAATATATTTCAATGTTGTTTTTTTGACTAAAAGGATGAAAAACACTTCGGACTAAACGTTCCTCTTGATTATAATAAAAACTAGCATGATGTTTAAACTCATTTTTTATACGGTATCTTAAGTCCGTCATCCTAACAATCAACTTTTCTTTTTCCTCAATTAAATCAGTGTGAAAAAATGGTGTGAAATTTTCAAAGTAGATTCCTAATTGATGCTTAAGGGATTTTTCTATTATAGGTGATGCCACTTTTTTAAGCTTCTTAACGATATTCATGGCATTAGTTACGCTGTTGATTTCTCCTACTATATAATGACTATCGCTATCCACAATATAATCCCATTTAAACAAATTGAAATCCGAAGGCATTACAATAATGGATCTAACAGAATCTCCATAAATGCCAGCAAGCTTTCTTTTTATCCTGCTTTTATCCAACCATCTGTATAATAAATAAGAGCTGACGATAACTGCCATTCCAGTATAAGCTAGTACGCCTCTTGGTTTGAAGATGATACTAAATAACGACAAAAGCATGAAAACTGGATCATAGATCATTAAAAGATTTGAAGAATATTTTTTCCTATTAAAGGGATATAATAATGCTACTCCGTAGGAATTGAAATAGTCAAATAGGGTATGAGATAATCCACCTAAAAATGTCCATAAAAAAACCTCATAAAAAGAGAAGTTATTATAAATAAGGGATAAGATGATCGTTGTTAATCCTGATATTAAAGCAAAACCCGGTATGGAATGGGATTCAACACGATGATGGTTCAAATACACATAATCTCCTTTAACTCTTGTAATAATATCAAAGTCAGGGGAAATACTACCAATAACAGCTCCCAAACAAGCAGCACTACTTAATGCAGGTGTATGACCTAGGCTATAAAGAGCCAAACCAATAACCCCATGTGATATCGGATCCATTCTTTTCCCCCTTTTCTAGTTGTAGCTTACATAAGCTTTAGTTACTTCATTATAACAAAATCTGTTAGCTATTTATAGTTGTATTATTTTCTATTGTTTTTTCTGTTGACATCGTCTTTCTTTTATGGTATCATAACTTTTGTAGCTTAATAAGCCGTGGTGGCGGAACTGGCAGACGCAGCAGACTCAAAATCTGCCGCTCGCAAGGGCGTGGGGGTTCGATTCCCTTCCACGGCACCAAACGTGCACACACAAAGAGTGTATATAGATAAAAAATAGACCATACCGGTCTATTTTTTTATTTATATTAACTTTATTTCAAAACCGCACTACTATGTTTTAAGCATTGTGCTTAGAATGCAAAAATCTTTTTATTATCTCATATAACGCGAGTATTCTTGAAGTGATGTATCATTTGCATACCTGTGGTCGTGTTGTCCTTCAAACGTTGTTTGACCTCTCATATAATGGACTGGAGATTTACTTGGAACGCCTTAGCTGTTATCTTATCAACACCAGCTGAAGCTTTCTTATTTATTTTCTTCCAGAACTTCATCAGTGCATCTTCATTTTGATAAGTAGTGTTATATAGGCATTTCATTACTTATTATAGTAAACAATTCCCCAAAATTTAAAAGTTTTTTCCTTTGATTCACACCATTCCGGAAATGATAATTCACGTTGTTTCTTTTTGTATTCTTTCCATGAATCAATAAGCTTTTTATAATAATTATACCCTTCAAACATATTATCTTTTAATTGTCCTGGTTTAAGTTTATCAATAAGTTTAGACACTCTTTCTAAACAATTTCTAGCATCATCGATCTCACCTATAAACCTAGTTTCACATAAATGATGTGTTTGAAAATCAATATAATTTAATTCAGCTTTCGCTAACTCAACAATTGAAATCTCATCTGTTGGATTAATTTCAAGTGCTTTTTCATAACTAATCAAATCTCTGCACATATAACCAAGCCACCGATAAGGAACTACGTCAGTAACTTTAGTTTCAGCCCAATCCTTTAGTACTTTTATTAGAAACTGATGAAGTGGATGAGCTAAAAGTTGGTGTATATCTGTATTATAATAACTAAGAGAAACAAGTTCCCTAGCAATTTCCCTCTGTTCATCTATACTTTTGTTTTTTGTTAATAATATAAATTCTTCAATAGCTTTTAAAGCTTGCTTTTTTATTCCCTTCTCTTTTAAAAGACAATATTTTGCGAAGGATTCATACCCACTTATATTACTATATTTTTCTCCAATATCTTTTAATCCTTGAAAATTATCTTTATTCCAATAATACAAAGATTCCACTCCAATCAATTAAAAATTTCTCACAAAGCCTTTCCCTAGCAATCCGTCGTATTGTATATAAGTCCTCGCATTTGGTCGAGTAAGCATAGACCTTTCCTAAACCCTGAGTCCTAGGATTGAGTCCACACTCCTTACAGATCCATACAGGTGGAATTAACGCATAAGGCTCTTCATATCATCTTACCAAAAAAATTCCTAGTTCACTATCCTTTTTATCAAAAAATTTATCTGATTCTATAGGATGTTCAAACGGCTCATACTCTTTTAGATTAACTCTATAAAAAATATCTGCAAACCCCCATTCACCGCCCCATGGTTTTCATCCTTTGACATTTCAATCCAAATCATTATTCTACACCCCTTTAATTCAAATTTGCCTAACGGCACCGTTTGCCCGACGGCCCCTGAGCTGGACCCGCAAAGCCTTTCTTCTTGGCAGTTCTTGCGCCCGGTAAAAGGGTGTGCCGCACACGCTCCAGAGACTTTTCCCTCCGCGGCTTTATGGGCAAACATTATTATAAGATTTAGAGCGCCCCATTATTCAGAGGGCGGCAGGACGCCGCCCCCTCAATTAGCCTTCTCTTCTGAAAGTAAATATCAATTTATTTTTTGCCAAAAGCGATTGGACATTTTATGCGACATGATTAATAATAAATAGGCGAATGAACTTTTAGTCATCCACCACCATTTTTATATTTTTAGATATCTCCAGTAGGGGATCAATTGCTCTTAAAGATTATCACCCACTGAAATACCTGCTTTGTTTCTATGAGGATTTAATCAATGCTCTGATTATATTGACTAATAAGCATATCTGAACGAGCATTGAAACGACTAATTGGATTGTTTACTCCACCAGTAGTTACTTTCCCCGTAAGCTCATTATCAATCTCGGTTGTCCCTGCTTTAATCATATTCAGTGCATCCGTTGCCGATGTTTGCATCATTTCAGCAGTAGTGGCAAATTGATTAAGGAATGCTATGTTTATTTGTCCATAATCCTCTTGCTTCAATCGTGCTTCATCTTTATAAATTAACTTGAAGGCTTCGACATCATCATTAAAGGCATCAAACAATTCCTTATATTGGACTAAATCAGCCTCCAGGAAGGTTTTTCCTTCTCTTTCCAGGTTTTCAAACATATTGCTTATTTTCTTTGCATTCAGCAACAAACTAAGTGCATAGTAGTGAATGTCGTACCCATTAGCTTTCAGATAAGGCAATTCTGCTGCTTCATTTTCTAACATCTTAGAAGAAAATGCCATTAGAAAATTATTTGCAACGTCTATCAGTTCACTATAATCTGTAATCATTTTTTTATGAAACTGTCGTCCTTTTTCAAAATTGTCCTTTTCATATTCTTTGTTTTTATAGTATTCATTTACATCTCTAAAATAAAACGTCAAAAATGCCTCGAATTTGTCACACAAAATCGGCATTATATCGTCAGCTTCTCCATAATCGGGTTTAGCCTTTAAATATTGGAGAGGTTTTTCTGTATGAAAGCCATGATGAATTCCATAAATAGTCTGACCCTCAACAGGATCAAGTGTAAAACCTTTAAAATCGGCTTTTATAGTTAACTCCTCTTCTATACCAAATGTACTGAAATATGTTTCCACGACGGCGTCAAACCACCCATTTTGAAAATTTAGAAATTCAATATAAGAATTATACTTCTCAATATCCGCTTCTTTTTCAATCATAGTATTGCTGTCTAATTGCGTGAAAATGGTGGAGCAAGAGGCTAAAATCATACTGACACAGATACAAATACAAATTAAAACAACTCCTTTTTTCATGAGAAACTCCTTTCAATGCCTTTCTAGTCAAGCATATAAAATTTTTATATTTTACCTGTAATTACTTTTGTTCTTCAATGCCTAAATATTGTTTTAAAGCATCTTGGAATATCTGGGAACTCTACAGAAATTCCATCATTATCATATGTAAAAATAGCTGGGTAAATATAACGATCTTTTTTCATAAAATTATTCTCCTTTCCAATTAACCATCTATACATTTAGGGAGGCACAGGAATTTATTTAATTTGAATTCCTGCTTGTTTGAATATGCTTTTTACAGTTTTAACTGGTATATTTTTCTTTGGGTGTGGAACTGTTACGGTTCCTTTGTTACTAGTATGTTTAAATCGATGGTGATCACCCTTTACTCTTGCTATGTACTCTGCTTTTTCTTTTGTTTTCGGAGCCAATTACATTCACCTCCCTCCTTGGAAGGATGAATTTATGATAACATTTAATATGACAAAATAGGAAATACTAATGTTATCCTCAACAGTATTTTATAAGTCAATCTAAAAAGATGTTATCAACTATCTATTTCTATTTTTCTTAATGACAGCAAAATATAAAGGCAAGCGCTTGTAAAAGCTGCAAACACTGCAATATACTTACTATTCATATAATTTCACCTCAGTTAATTTCATTGAGTTACTCCATGCAATCTATCTGCTTCATAAAAAACATTATTTCTTCTTCATTGAATCCTAACTTTCTATATAAATTGTGTGCCCTCTCATTGTTTAATTCTGCATGTAATTGCACCCTTCTATATCCCTTTTTTTCAGCAAAGCCAATTAAGTACTCCATCATTTTTTCTCCATAGCCACTTCTTCTATAAGATGAAGTTATATATAAATCATCAATCGTCAAGGTTTTACCCCCAGACCATATACTATAAACCGTCCATGTATTTGCATATCCCACTACTTTACTATCAACTTCGCCAACAAAAATCTGTATATGTTCAGACATGCTCAATGCTTCTCTAAAAATACCCTTCATTTCCTCTTCAGTTGGCATTTTCAAAGATGTCCAGTAAGGATTCTCAGCCATTACCTCTTGCATAAAAGCTATATTAAGCTCAATAAATGCTTTTTCATCCTTTGCATCACATTTCCTGATAAAAAAATTATCTAACATAATTCTACTCTCCCCTTTACACCCCATCAAAAACGATGATTAATTTTTACTACAACCTATTTTAAAAAATTTTGCACTACAACGATAACGACTATTCCGAATAACACATGGCCAATTCCTATAAAAGGGAATAGGCGCTTATCAATTTCCTTGATTTTATTTATTAATCCTTGTTTTATCTCCTCATAAAAGGGTAAATTTTTTATATGCTTCAGATCGATTTCTACTGTATTTAAGGATTGGTTATAGGATATAGATTTGTTATCATTATCCTCTAGGACGAAAGAGTCGTCTATTTTTTTATAGGCTATATTTTTTTCTTTAAGAATACTAGTTAAAGCAGCTGACACCATTTCTTTATTCACATTATATAAAGTATATTTACCTCTAAATGTGACCCAGAAGAATATTATCATACCTATACTGATAATATAGTGATAATAAGACATAGAATCTATCGCTCTAAATCTTATACCACTAATCCATATGAGGGTGATCAATGATGCATCATACATTTTGCTCACCATGAATTTTTTTCTGGTTAACAGAATGAGCCCAATTAAAATAAAAATAGCTCCTACTAACATATAACTAAAAAGCATTTTTATCCTCCCTTGTTCTTCAAATTTATACAGATATTGCAAATGCAATGATATGAACCCCTATTGTCTCTCTCCATTTTCCAACACCTCCTAATTATCCTATTTAATGTCTCCAATTTCATTTATCTGCATTGCAGACGGATGGACAGGCCGTATTGTTAGAGCCATATTGCTAACTGAAGTTAGATGAAGAAAATCTTACTCAACCATACTTTGGTGGCAACATTTGACTAAAATAACTAATTCTTATATTAATTAGCACTAGTGTTCATTTACCTTAATTATATTCTTAAAACTATAAAAGTGTAAAATTATTTTACAATTATCTTTTCTAAAGATGTGCAAACCGGTATATGATTGGCTGCAACCATGGTATAATAAAAATGTCTTAATCTAAAAATTTAATTGATTAACTTTTTTTAAACCTAATAACGCAAATTATAACTATCTATCATTACACAATGTTCATAATGTCCTATTGGATATAAAGAATATCAAATATATATAAGGGAGTTTAACAGAAAAAATGAGAAGAAGAAAAAAACCTGGATCAAAGGAAAAATTACTGAGTCATCAACTTTATTTATGTGAAGAACCAGAAAAATATAAAGGTCATTGGAATAATTGCTTTGATGAAAAAAAACCAATTCATGTAGAACTGGGGATAGGCAGAGGACAATTTATTACCACGCTAGCGGAGTTAAATCCAGATATTCATTACATAGGCATTGAGATTAAAGAAGAAATACTGCTAAAAGCTGTTGAGAAAGCAGAAACAAAAAAATTGAAAAACATCAAATTTCTTTGGTATGATGTAAATAAAATCAATGATATTTTTAATCAAGGTGAATTAAGTAGAATCTATATTAATTTTTGTGATCCTTGGCCTAAGAAACGGTGGGAAAAACGCAGACTTACCCATAGAAGCTTTTTAGAGAAATATAAATACATTTTGACGGAAAATGGAGAGATCCATTTTAAAACAGACAACGAAAAGCTCTTTGAGTTTTCTTTAAATGAGTTTTCTTACGCAGGCCTCCGTCTAAACAACATTACCTTTGACCTACATCATGGTGAAACAAAGGACCCTGTTACTACAGAGTACGAAGATAAATTTTCTGCTATGGGGATGAAAATCTATCGATGTGAGGGATTCAAAGAAAATTGACAATTTTAGATAGCTAAAGAGGTGGACAGAGTCGTCCACCCTACGCAGAAAAATAGATTCTACTTTACAAGCATATATATAGCCGTAGATTACCAACTACTTCTATAACATAGTAGAAAATCTTTGCAAAGGGGATGAACTCAAAATATGAGTCGAGTAGGACAAAGAATTAAAGAAGAGAGAACAAAGAAAGGAATGACTCCAAAGCAGCTTGGGAAAAAATGTGGTGTAGCAGAATCCTTTATTATGGATATTGAAAGTGGTAGAAAAATATTAAACGAAAAGCTTTTGGCTCAAATTTCTAAGGTATTAGGTGTAAACTTAGAAGAAACGATGATTCTAGAAGCATCTGCTGAAGAAAAAAAAGTACAGGAATCATTTGAAGAAAAGCCACAAAAGTTTATGGAAACATCCTCTGTCAAGAGAAGGGAGGTAGAACCCTTAGCTCAATGGGAAGAAGCATTGTCCAATATCATCAAACAGGTCCCTATCTATGATATGGAAATGAACAATATCAAGGGTTATAAAAGCTTTCCGATTATTGACAAAAAGGTGGAGGGCTTTAATCCAGATAAGTTGGTTTATATCCATCTATCGGATGACAGCCTCTATCAATATAGAATGAAAAAGGGAGATCGCTGCCTTATCTATTTGAACCACGAACCTATTAATGGTACTTTTCAGCTGGTGGAATATGATAATAAGAAATATTTAAGAAAGGTAAAAAAAATAGAAGGCAATAAGATTCAATTGATTGAAGGAACCCAAGATGGTAAAGCGATTATTAAAGACTTGAAGGGAATCAAAATATTAGGAAAGCTAATTCGAGTAGAAATAGATTTTATATAGAAAAATATATGGAAAAACATTCCTTTTTACAATCAGATTGGTATACCTTTGAGCATTTATCTGAAAAGTAAAAACATATAGTCCAGTTTTTAACCATAAAAACCAGAGGAGAAAATCTTGTATAAAGCTTTTCTCCTCTGGTTTATTTAATCATTACGATTGTTTATCCAACAAAAGACCTGAAACATCCGGCAGTGCTATATTTGTGTATTCCTTTGCTATTCCTTCCTTTATAGGGAGTCTAATATTTTTAAAAGCCTTGTACAATTGGATAATCATACCCTTCATAGGTTCAAATAGAAATGTAACAGGATCTCTGGAAAGTTCTATCTTTTCTATGAATTTTTCTTTTTCCATAGATATCACATATTCTTCGTTGACAGTAATACCTATATTATTTAACAATTTTCTAAATATATCTACTATATCCTCTACTTCTTTTCTATGATTCGTATTCAGTATTTTATCTAGGCCCCTTAATGATCCTATAGCATCATTATATTTTTCAATAAGTTCTTGCATATGCTCCACTAGCTTTTCATCATTACCTTCTAGATTTTTAATGGCTTCCTCTAGTTTTCTATGATCATGATAAAAACGTTTGTATTCTTTCTTTAATGCTTTCAAATTTTCATAAAAATAGTCGGAAGCAATCAAATAATTGGCAGAACCATAAGAAGTTTGGTTTTTCACCTTATCTATTGCCTCAACCTCTTCAATTGTTGCAGCTCTACTAACCGTCTTAACCCTATCTACATAGCTGTTATGTATTCTACTACTAGCTACTGATGAGACCCTTGTTCTACCAGTCATAATATCTCCCTCCTTTTTTAATATATACCTATTTAAAAGGAGCTGTAAACTTTATTTATCTTAATTTCCGTTTATTATATAGCTGATATCTTATGATTAAGGAAGATTTTTATAGTCCTAAAACTCCTGATATTTCTTTCATGACATTTAAAGAAAGTTCAGCAAACTCTGAAAATGGAATTTCTAATTTTTCAATTGAAGCCATGGCTTCTCTGTCTGCTCCTGCTGCAAATTTCAATTCCTTCATTCTCTTTGATATTGATTTTACTTTTACACTGCTTAACTTTTTATCTGGATACACAAGGGGAATTGCTTAAATAATTTATTCTGCTGTTCTCATTATACCAGCTGTATAAGGATTTAGCTTTTCATACCACTCCTCTGGAGAATTGTATGTTCCAACTGCTACATTATTTCTATCTCCTAAAATATCAATACAAAGTGCCATCATAATGTGGGATTTAAGTCCCCTTGCTTCCCCTACTTGAAACTGTGCTAACATATAGTGAAGTGCTTCTTCCCCCATCTCAAGTATCATTTGATATTCTTGCTGATGAGCGTCAATATAATCCTGGGGGTTTGAGGAAGCAGGTAGTGGTATAACAGTAGTTTGTTGTTCTGCATTAACATTCTCTTGTGAATTTGATACAGTGTTAGGAAATGACATAATGATAGTCAAATACTCTTCAACTCTTTTTCCTATATCTCCATTCCCAACAGGATAACTTAAAGCATAATCGTGAAGGTTAGTATAAACTCCCCTTGGAATAGTGTAATATCTAAAATCTTCATCATAAAGGATCATTGCCAATGGCTCACTGGAATAAAACTTAATTGTCAGTTTTTCATTCACCTCAAACTCCATTTCAGAGACAAGTTCCAATGGTGATTTCAGCTTTTTCTCCTTCCATTTATTACTTTCAAAAAACTTTATGAAACTAGCGTGGGACGGTATTGCATGTTCTTTTCCCTCTATTTTAGCTATGATTGAATTTTGTTGTGCAAGTAAAGATAATGCATTATCTTTATTTAGGAAACTGAGGTCTTGTTTTGGATTCGCTATTGTTACAAAGCTAACTGCAGCTATTAAAATGACAGCAATCATACTAATCCAAAAGGTGGGTTTCTTATAGCTTATGATTCCTTTAACTCTTGTTATAATATTTTTTTCTCCAAAAGCTAATAATCCACCATTAAAAAGATTATTTTGTTTTACTGAAAAATTTAATAATGCCGTGGCGTACTCACTTCTAATATCTTTATTAGACGCAGATAACACCCTCTCATCACAGGAAAGCTCCATGTCTTTATAGGCTAATATATAGCTTAGCCACATGAGAGGATTAAACCAATGGATATACAGCAAGATAAGCGAAAATGGTTTAATAATGTAATCATATCTTTTGATGTGAATAAGCTCATGGGTAATGATATACTCTAGTTCTATAGAATTATTATTTGCTATTGATAAGGGTAAAATAATTCTTGGCCTTATGAAGCCACATACAACTGGAGTACTGATTCTATCCGACATATATACACCAACATCTTTTCTTAGGTTAATTTTTTCACTACACTTATCAATCAGATTATTGTTATGATAAAGAGTTGCCGTTTTCAGTCTATTGACTGTTATTAAGTAGATAATGCTGCTAAAAAGAAACATTCCCAAACCTATCATTATCCAAATTGCTGATAGTATAAACATAATAATTTGCATAGGATTAGCTGAATTATAGGGGGTAGCGGGAGGTAGAAAGCTATTTATTTGTTGATTAATCACACCACCTCCAATATCAATAGCTGGTGTATGCATCATTCCTATGTCCAAGGGTACGTATTGGATGATATTGGTTGTATTGTTTATACTGGGTGTTAGCATCACATTAAATAAGCTAAACATCGATGAAAAAGAGAAAGGTATAAGAAGTCTAATAAGCACAATTGCCCAAAGCCCATAAGTAAATGTTTTAGGAAGTTTGTTTTTAAATATACGTCTTAATATCATTATAATAATGGCTACTACTGATGCAGTAATACTCATATTTAGCACACTAATAAAAAAGTTTTCAAGCATGAACTACTCCTCCTTTTTCGTATTTTCATCAATAATCTTTTTAAGCTCTAAAGCCTGTGATTCACTTAGCTTTTCTTTGTTTAAAAAACTTGTAAGGAATAGCTTCAAAGAACCGTCATAGACTTTATCAATAAATTCCTCACTTTCACTTTGTTGTACCTCTTCACGTTCTACCAAATAAGTAACAGTTGCATTTTCATTTTTAAGTACTCCTCTTTTCCCAAGTTTTCGTAGAACAGTATAGGTTGTGGACTTCTTCCATCCAAGCTCCTCATTAGCTAGTTTAGCCAGTGAAGTTGAGTTAATAGGAGCATTATTCCAAATTATATTCATAAATTTCATTTCTGCATCAAACAACTTGATTTCATCCATTATATCATCTCCTATATCAATTGGGTTTATCTAAATAAACCTTTAACTTGAGTTTACTCCGATAAACCTATTTTGTCAATAGCTATAAACAATATTAAAGCATATTTCCCATTAGAGGTGACCTAGCCCTGCAAGATAAAAAAGAAGCCCCATAAATAAACTTTACTAGTTGTCATAAAAATTCGACTACAATTCTAAAGGGAGTTTTTACTCTCTCTCAAATTGTAGCCGAATTTATTTCGAGGAGGCAGTGCTTGATCTTCCACTTATCGAAGCAAGAGTCTTAACAATACACTGCAGGATAAATCTACTTCTAATTTTTAAAAGGAGATTAAGAACACAAGTCACCTAGTGTATAAATCCAGGTGACTTGTGCTTTCATCATATTTATATTATATATTAAGA
Source organism: Anaerovirgula multivorans (assembly GCF_900188145.1). Taxonomy (GTDB): domain Bacteria; phylum Bacillota; class Clostridia; order Peptostreptococcales; family Natronincolaceae; genus Anaerovirgula; species Anaerovirgula multivorans. The sequence continues at coordinate 25,494 of NZ_FZOJ01000024.1, forward strand.
GGGCGATTAATAATTATCTAACTAAGCAAGGTCTTTTATTATCAAATTTCCAACCTGGAATTAAGTATTGCATTGCCACTGCATCATCCCGGGCACCTAGACCTTCTTTTAGATATAACTGATGTGCTTTATTAACCTGATCCATATCTATTTCAATACCTAGACCTGGTTTGTTTGGTATTTGAATATGTCCATCTCTAATTAACATAGGTTCCTTTGTTAATCTGTCTGTTCCTTCTTGCCATATCCAATGGGTATCAATCGCTGTAATATCCCCTGGCACAGCTGCTGCTACATGGGTAAACATAGCTAATGATATGTCAAAGTGGTTATTTGAGTGAGACCCCCAAGTTAACCCAAATTCATTACACATTTGTCCTACTCTAACTGATCCTGACATAGTCCAGAAGTGTGGATCTGCTAATGGAATGTCCACCGATTGTAATGCTACTGAATGCTGCATTTGCCTCCAATCAGTTGCTATCATATTTGTTGCAGTAGGCAGGCCCGTAGCTTTTCTAAATTCAGCTAACACCTCACGACCTGAGAATCCGCCTTCAGCACCACATGGATCTTCACAATAGGTTAGAATTCCATGCATATCCTTACATAATTCAATCGCATCCTTTAACAACCATCCACCATTAGGGTCCAGGGTGATTCTTGCCTCAGGGAATCTTTTCTTCAAAGCTTTAATTGCCTTTATTTCTTCAGAACCAGCCAAAACACCGCCCTTAAGCTTAAAGTCCTTAAATCCGTACAATTCCTTAGATGCTTCTGCTAATTTTACGATAGCTTCTGGTGTCATTGCTTCCTCATGACGAATCTTGTACCATTCATTTTCAGCATTTGGATTCCTATAATAAGGAAGTTCTGTTTTATCTGGATTACCAATGTAGAATAAATATCCCAACACTTTTACTGCATCTCTTTGCTGTCCGTCTCCCAATAAAGCAGCTACTGGAACCTCTAAGTATTTACCCAATAAGTCTAATAGAGCAGCTTCAATAGCCGTTACTACATGAATCGTTGTTCGTAAATCGAAGGTTTGTAGACCACGACCTTCAGCGTCCCTATCACTGAAGGTTTTACGAACTACATTCATGACATTTTTATAATTTCCAATGGATTGCCCTATCACATATTTTTTGGCGTCTTCTAGGGTTTGACGGATTTTCTCTCCTCCCGGAACTTCTCCAACACCTTTATTCCCACTGCTATCTGTCATAATTACTATATTTCTTGTAAAATATGGTGCATGTGCTCCACTTAAATTTAACAGCATACTGTCTCGGCCTGCTACAGGTATAACTTGCATTTCAACTATTTTAGGTGTAATTCCCATCTGCATAATCTCCTTACCTTATATTAGTGAAATTATATTATCTAGTTACTTCAATATTGGCTAATTTTTCATAATACTTTACAAGACTTGAATGATCTTCTACGCCACAACCATCTAATTTAATTGCTTGCATCATTTCCATCACTTGAGCTGTTAGTGGCAGCGGAACACCTACACCATGGGAAGTTTCTAGAACATTGTTTAAGTCCTTGATGTGTAGATCAATTCTAAACCCTGGATTAAAGTTTCTATCCATCATCATAGGTGCTTTTGCATCCATAACGGTGCTTCCTGCAAGGCCACCTCTTATTGCTTGATATACTAAATCTGGATCAACCCCTGCTTTTTTAGCAAGTATTAAAGCCTCTGAAACTGCTGAGATGTTAAGAGCCACTACTACTTGATTGCAAAGCTTTGCAACATTTCCAGCACCGCTTTCTCCAACATATACTACTGAAGCAGCCATGGTTTTCATAATATCGTAATATTTATCAAAGACTTCTTTCTTACCACCTACCATAACTGCTAATGTACCATCTATAGCCTTTGGTTCTCCTCCACTTACTGGTGCATCTAATAAATCTACTCCCTTTTCTGCTAACGCTGCATAAATTTCACGACTAGCTAAAGGTGCAATAGAGCTCATATCTATAACAACTGTTCCTGGTTTTGCTCCTTCTATCACCCCATTTTCTCCTAAAACAACTTCTTTAACTTGTGGTGAGTTTGGAAGCATTGTAATGATTACTTCACATCTGCTTGCTAATTCCGAGCTGGATGATGCTGTCTCAGCCCCCATTGCTTTTAATTCTTCTACTGATGCTTTATTTAAATCCAATACCGCTAACTGATACCCCGCCTTAACTAAGTTTTTTGCCATTGGTTTTCCCATTATTCCAAGTCCTATAAATCCTATTTTCATTCTAATTCTCTCCTTTATATATAATTTATTATTTGCATAGCAAAACTACTATGTCATTTACATTTGTTCCTGTTGATCCTGTCATTATCAGATCTCCACTTGCCTTCAATGCATGATAGGAATCATTATTATCTAAATATACTTCTGGTAATATATTGACAGATCTCATTCGTTCTACCGTTGACCCATCTACAATTCCTCCAGCTGCATCTGTTGGTCCATCTGTTCCATCTGAGCCTACAGAAAATATAATAACATCTTCTAGTCCTTCAATACCTGTAGCGGCTGCTAATGCAAGTTCCTGATTTCTGCCACCTTTTCCATTTCCCATTATCCGAACTACAGTTTCTCCTCCAGCAATGATTGCACATGGAGGTTCTAAGAAGGCTTTATTTTTGTTGCCTTCCTTAATTTCTCTCGCTATTGCCGCCATAAATCTACCGGCCTCTTTTGCCTCACAATCTAATGTGGATGATAAAACCACTGGTTTATATCCCAATTTTTCTGCACTGATTGCTGCTGCTTCACATAAAGCACTAACACTTCCTGTAATAATCGTTTCACAATTATCAACAGATTTTGGGGTTTCTATATTTAATATTTCTATTAAATTATCTTCTACCTGCAATTTGTATTTGTTTACTATGTTTAAAGCTTCTTGGGAAGTAGAACTATCTGGATATGCCGGGCCAGAAGCAATAGAGTCTAAACGGTCTCCAATAACATCAGACAAAACAATGGCATATATATTCGCTTTTCCACATTGGGATGCAAACTTGCCTCCCTTTAATGCAGAAAGACGTTTTCTTATTGTGTTGATTTCAACAATATCTGCTCCGCAACCTAAAAGTTGATTGGTAATATCCATAATATCTTCAAGGTCTACTCCATCCATCGGCTTTTCAAATATAGCTGAACCGCCTCCAGATATTAAAAATATTACATGATCCTTTTCAGTTAAGTTTCTAACCAACTCTAAAGCTTTATTTGCACCTCTGATAGAATTTTTATCTGGTATTGGATGTCCCGCCTCTATAATTTCAAAGCCTTCTATAGGTCCCTTTGAATGCTCATATTTTGTAATGATAACACCCTTTAAAGCCTTATCTCCTAGTGCGGTTTTTGTTGCCTTAGCCATATTCCATGCTGCCTTTCCTATAGCTACAACTACTGTATCTCCATCAAATTCCTTTTTTTCTAATGCTTTTATTACGGCTGCTTCTGGCAATACGGCTTTTATAGATTCTTCAATAATGATCAAAGCATCGTCTCTAACAATATTCATATGTGTGCACCTACCTTGTTTAAATGCTACAGCTATTTTATTAAACCCAACTCACTAAGAACTTTTTTAAGTGCTTCAAGTTTTTCTTCGCTACAATGATCAATTGGTTTAACTGGATGGCCAACATTTACACCGATTAAATTCAAGCAGTCCTTCATTACAACTGGAAAACTTCCATAGTTATAGGTGTTTCTTAATGGAACTAATCGATATTGTGCCTCCATCGCTGCTACATAGTCTCCTGCCATATATTTCTCATAAATGTCTGCTACTAATCTTGGGGCTACGTTTGCCGTCCCTGCCACGCAGCCTACTCCCCCATATGCCAATGTTGCATAGATAAAATAATCTGAACCACTAAGCACCTTAAAATTCGGGTTATCTTTTGTTACCCGTATATATTCGATGGTCTGGGCAAAGTCTAAGGAAGTGTTTTTGATTCCTACAATATTTTCTATTTTAGCTAGCTTTTCTAATAATGCAACCGAAATATTATTTGTTGTTTTACCAGGATTATTATATAAAAGTACTGGTAGATTGGTAGCTTTAGCAATCGCTTCAAAATGATGATACATTTCCTCTTCATTCGGCTGAATAAACATTGGCGTTAGTACTGTTAATGCATCAGCGCCTACTTCTTCTGCCATCTTAGCCAGTTTGATGCATTCCTTTGTTGTAATAGCACTGGCCCCTGCATATACTGGCACTCTTCCATTTACGTGCTTTACAGTTATCTCCACAGCCTTTTTTTGATTTTCAAAGTCGAAGGCATAAAATTCACCATTGCTTCCAAGTACAAAAACACCGTGAACCCCTCCCTCAAGAACATAATCTATAACATTTTTAAGGCCTTGTTCATCAACATTTTCTTCTGCATCAACTGGTGTAACTATGGGAGGAATAACTCCTTTTAAATCCTTAATATTTAACATCTCAAACCTCCATCGTAAATAAATGATAGCTATCCATTTAATTTGTTATACTACTTATATTTTAAAATACCCACACTGCCTTTACCATGTTTCATTTGTATTAAATCACTGGATTTTATTGTACATAGCATACAACTCTATGTGACTGGTGCTGGATTGAATAGGCATAATGCATTTTCAATGCCCCAATAATCAGCCCAAGCTTTTTTATTTCCACTTGCAATGTCAAGTATTAGTTGAAATATTTCCTGTCCAACGTCTTCTATCGTTGCTTCTCCTGTAGCAATTTTGCCTGCATCAACATCAATTAAATCCTTCCATTTATGTGCCAACGCTGTACGACTTGAGACTTTAATAACTGGCGCCATCGCTAACCCATAAGTGGTTCCTCTTCCAGTTGTAAATACTTGTAGTGTAATACCTGATGCTAATTGGCAGGTTCCACATACAAAATCACTTGCTGGCGTAGCTGCATATATCAAACCTTTTTTCCTTGCCTTTTCACCAGGGGATAAAACATCTACAATAGCACTGCTCCCTGATTTTGCAATAGAGCCTAGGGATTTTTCAACAATATTTGCTAGCCCACCTTGTTTATTTCCAGGAGTTGGGTTTGCATCTCTATCCACACTTCCTAAATCTAAGTAATGATCATACCAAGCCATCTCGTGTTTTAATTTTTCCCCTACTTGCTCATCTACGGTTCTTGGGGTTAAAAGATGAACTCCATCTCTAACTTCTGAAACCTCTGAAAATAAAACGGTAGCCCCAGCTCTAACCAATAAATCCGCTGCATACCCCACTGCTGGATTTGCGGTAACACCTGAAAGTGCATCACTGCCTCCACATTGAAGACCTATTACAAGATCAGATGCAGAACATCTCTCTCTGACTCTTTTGTTTAAACGCTCTAAGCGCTCCTGTGCACTTTCTACTATCTTCTCGATCATCGTTTCAAACCCGAATTCATCCTGAAGTATTACAACATTTTCTTCCTTTATACTTGGAAAAAGCCTATTAGGCAAAAGCTTTTCACAACCTAAGCTTACTATTAACAGCTCTCCGCCAAAATTTGGGTGCACAGCAAGATTTTGTAGGGTTCTAATAGGTATGATTGCCTCTGGGGCATTAATAGCTACACCACATCCATAACTATGATTAATTGGTACAACACCATCAACATTTGGATAATTAGGCAATAATTCTTTTCTAATTTTATCTACAGCAATATTCAATACACCTTCCACGCATTGCACACTTGTGGTTATTCCTAATATATTTTTTGTTCCAACGCTTCCATCGTCGTTGCGGTACCCTAAAAAAGTATATCCTTGTAATGGCGGCATTGGTGCTGGAACTTTTGTAGCTACAGGAAGATCCTCTAGCACTGGAGCCCCAGGTAATTTTACTTTATGCTCATCTATCCAACTTCCTTTGGGGATATTTTCCTTTGCATAGCCTATCACTTCCCCATACCGAATTATTTCATCCCCTGCTTTGAAGTCTATCAAAGCAATTTTATGGCTTTGGGGAATATGTTCAACAGCTGTAAGATCATCTGATATAACTGTCCCTGCAGCTACTCCTTCAGCACTAACAACTATTTCTACATTGTCTTTAGAATTTACTTTTATCAATAATGGTTTTTGTGAGTTTTCATTTTTCATATTATACTCCTTATCTATGCCCACGAACTTTTTTATAAAAATACTGGCTACATAATATATTTAACCTAATCCATTAGAGTTTATATTATAAATAGCCAGTATTATGGACTTGATAGTATACTAATATTTCCTAAAGCTATTTCTTAAAATACAGTCAATCTTATCGTAATAAATCTGCATAGTTCATATAATCATCACGTAATTCTTTTAAAAGAGCAGTTGCATCTTCGCTGTTGAAGAAAGTTATAGGTTGTTTATAAGTGTTTTCCAATTCTTGAGCATATGATTTATTGTTTGATGTGATGTCTTCCATAACCTTAACTATTTGAGCAATTAATTGAGCATCTGTTCCTTTAGGATATGCAGCAATATACGGTTTGTCCATTGCAAAATCATAACCTTGCTCTACAATTGTAGGAATATCTCCTAGTAATTCATTACGTGTTGCACTAACCTGTCCAATAATCACCATATCTCCAGTTGTAACATAGTCTTGAACTGCTCCATAAGCGATGGACATAAGATCTATTCTTCCACCTAAAAGATTGGTGATTTTTTCAGCTGCAGGCCCAACATCAACCACATTTAAATCTGTTCCAGTTAAATCACCATAAATAAGTCCTTGAAGATGTGTGTATCCACCTAGTTCTGAACCATAAACTATAGGTTTGCTTTTTGATGCTTCAGCAAGATCAGCTACTGAAGTTATTCCTGAGTCAGCACTAACAACGAAAACTGTACTTTTGTCAACAGCTGGAACAGCAACTATATCAAAATCCTCTACTCCATAATCCGCAAGGCCAGCTACTTCATTTACAAGTAATTGTCCAGTATGTCCAAAGAACATAACGCTTCCATCAGGTCTTGATTCTTTAACGTGGGATGTTGCTATGGTACCACCACCACCAGTCATATTGGTAACTATCATTGTTACACCTGTAGCTTCTTCAAAATATTTTGCCATGGTACGAGCATTAAAGTCTGTATCTCCACCAGCACTAGCAGGTACAATTAATTCGATTGTTTTAACTGGCCACTTATAACCTGCATCTCCATTTGTTGCTTCTAATGGTTCTTCGCTTGATGTATCCTCTGTTTTACTTGGTGCACATGCTGCTAATGATGCTATTAACAAAACAAATACTAGCATTAATGCTAATTTCTTCTTCATAGCTATCTCTCCTTTAATTTTAGATTTTTTTATTTAAGTATTCTTTTTTGAGAATACATTAAATCTTTTTTCATAATTTACCTAACTAAACAAGGTTTTTTGCTATCGAATTTCCAATTAGAAATTAGATGTTGCATTGCTATTGCATCATTTCTATCTCCTGAATCTAGCTTCTTGTATAATTCATGAGCTTCCATTACTTTATCCATATCAATCTCAAGACCTAAGCCTGTTTTTTTGGGCATCGTTATATAACCATCTTTAATCTCCATAGGATTTTTCGTTAGGTATTGACCGTCCTGCCAGATCCAATGTGTATCCATTGCTGTAATTTCTCCCGGTGCAGCTGCTGCACAGTGGGCAAATATCGCTAAAGAAATATCAAAATGATTATTTGAATGGGAACCCCATGTCATTCCCCAATCATTACAAACTTGAGCTACTCTTACGGAACCACTCATTGTCCAAAAGTGTGGATCAGCCAAAGGTATATCTACAGCTTTTGAAATGATACAATGATGGAATTGCCTCCAGTCAGTTGCTATCATATTTGTTGCTGTTTGTAATCCAGTTGCCATTTTAAATTCAGACATAATTTCTCTACCTGAGTAACCTTTTTCTGGACCGCATGGATCTTCTGCATAAGATAATACGCCTTTTAAGCCTTTGCACAGATGAATCGCTTCCTTTAATGACCAAGCTCCATTAGGATCTATGTTAATACGGGCATCAGGAAAAGCTTTTGACAATGCTATAATGGCATCGATTTCTTTTTCTCCTTCTAAAACACCTCCTTTTAATTTAAAATCCTTAAAGCCATATCGCTCTTTTGCAGCATGTGCTTGCTCAACAATAGCTTCTTTTGTTAGAGCACCATTTCTTCTATTTCTAAACCATCTGTCCGAACGATTACTTTCATCCAAATAAGGTAAATTGATTTTATTTTTATCTGCAATATAGAATAAATAACCTAGTATCAATATTTTATCTCTTTGTACACCGTCTCCTAGTAGTGCTGCAACTGGTAAGTTCATAAACTTTCCTAATAAGTCCAACAAAGCACATTCCACTGCTGTTTCAGCATGTACAACAAATTTTAAGTTTTTTAGGTCCAAGCCTTGCAATCCTTCACTATTATCATCACCATGCTTACCGTTCCTTAAGGTATTAATGATGCTTTTATAATCACCAATTTCTTTTCCTATAACAAATGGCTTATAATTTTCTAATGCTTTAGTAATATCATCTCCTCCATGAACTTCTCCTAAGCCCACATTACCGGAGTTGTCTGTTAATATCACAATATTTCGGGTGAAGAAAGGTCCGTGACACCCACTCAAGGTTAATAAGGCACTGTCATAACCAGCCACTGGTATCACTTTCATATCGGTAATAATTGGTGTTCCCTGATTCTTCATAATCCGCCCCCTCATGTTTCCTAATTTATACTATTTCTTTTTTGCCTTCTTTGTCGTAGGACAGTTAACTTAAGTTACTAACACAAATCTGCTTTTTTTTCTCACGATAACTACCGAAGACTGTCCATAAAATAGATCCAACCGCCAATAAGAGGAATAGTCCTGATATCGGATTTGCGATAAATCCACGAAATTCACCATTTGAAAGCATAAGCCCTCTTCTAAAATTTGTTTCGGCCATTGGCCCAAGAATAAAGCCCATAATGAACGGAGCGTTTGGTACATCAAATCTATAAAACATATAGCCCAACAGACCAAATAGTACGATTGTCCATACATCAAATACACGACTATTAATTCCAAAAGCACCTACAACACATAAGACAAATATTATTGGTAGTAACAAATGTTTTGGTACATTCAACAATCTTGTAAATATTCTTAAACCATAGAATTCAAGAACAAGCATTGCAATAGCTGCAACAAACATAGCAATAAAAATTGTATATACTAATACTGAATTGTTGATAAAAAGTAATGGACCTGGCTGAATACCATGAATCATGAAACCACCTAATAATATGGCTGTAACAGCATCTCCAGGTATACCTAAGGTCATAAGTGGAATTAATGCTCCTCCTATACCTGCATTGTTAGATGTTTCCGAAGCAACGATACCGTCAATAATACCTGTTCCATATAATTCTCCGCGTTTTGATCTTTTCTTTGATACTGTATAAGCAACAATATTGGAGGTTCCTGAACCAATACCAGGAAGAATCCCTATTGCTATACCTACTATAGCTGATAAAATTCCATTGGGTACCTGGTCCTTGAATTCCTTTAAGGAAAATCCAAAGCCCTTAATTTTCTTCATACTAACTTGAGCAACCTTCATTTCATTTTTTTGTTTAGCTTTTTCAGCTGTCTTTATAACTTCTGATATTGCAAATAAACCTATTAAAACTGTCAGTGTTGTAAATCCGGCTTTAAGCTGAGTTGTTCCAAATGTATATCTAATGGTAGCATCAACAGGCGCTATCCCTACCGTTGCAAATGCAAACCCTAACACTCCTGCAAAAATTCCTTTTACCATTGATTTACAAGATAATGTAGCAATTAATGTTAAAGAAAATACAGCTATAGCAAAGTATTCATGAGGTCCGAATTTAATTGCTATACTGGCTAACTTCGGTGCTATTAACATTAATGCTAAAACACTTACGATTGTACCTAAAAATGAAAATACAATGCCAACGCCTAAAGCCTTTGGTCCTTCACCTTTATCCAACATCGGATGCCCATCAAAACATGTTGCAACAGAACTAGGTGTTCCTGGAATTTTCAACAAAATTGCTGAAATAAGTCCCCCTGAAGTTGCGCCTATATAAAGTGCCATGAGAATTGAAATTCCCACTCCAGGATCCATTCCATAGGTAACTGGCAAAAACAAAGCTACCGCCATAACCGCTGTAAGACCTGGTACTGCTCCAAATACGATACCTACAGCAACTCCAATTATTATGAAAATTAAAGTTTGTAGTGCAAATACCGCCTGCGCCGCTTGCAAAATATCTGCCATGTTGTCTACCTCCCTAATCTCAGTATGCCTTCTGGTAACATGAGGTGTAATCCATTTCTAAAGGAAAAATAAATTAACACTGTAGCTACAACAGAAATAGTTATATACTGTACATAGTTTATTTTTGTTCCAACTGGTGTTAATAGAATGAATCCTAAAACTAAAAACACTGCTGTACAGATTAGAAAACCTATGGGTTGTAAAAAAGCAATATATATAACTATAAGTGCAATAATCTTTATTACTGTCAAGTGGTCTAAATTTTCTGCTACATATTCTTCTTCTTTAAACTTCTTGCTTGCTTTTATGCCTGCACTCAATTGTAATATTCCTAGCACCCCCATGAATGCTGATAATATATATGGAATAAATGTTGCATCGATTGTATCTTTACGTGGTAATTGTATTGTTAGTATAAAATAAAATATTCCAAAGGCTAAAATTAAGAGGCCAAATATTAGCTCTGAATATTTTTTTAGTTTCATAATCTTACCCCCTCAATTGATATTTTTCTAATGATGATGCTACTACACTATCCTCCTTCTTGCTGTATAATTTATAATATTCTAAAGTCTTAATCAATTCATTTAATCTGCTATACTAGCAAATCTTCAGCTCATTATGTTAACCTCTCCTAAAAACTGGAAAGTACTTATATCCAGAAGGATAACGTATTCCTAAATTCGTTATCCAATATATTATCAAAGAAATCAATAATTATAAAGATTTTATTGTTGTATCCTATACCCTAACTCAGTATATTTACTAGAAATATGCTTTAATATATACCAACAATCTAGAGATATCAACGTTTTCATCTTCAACGATACTGAAATAATTACCATGGACATCGTTTTCAGCCAGCTACAAGTTGAAGTTATGTACTTGCCTACTAAGATTATAATCTGTCTACTGTTCCACCATTTGTCTTATTAAAATGCTATAATCGCTTAATACAATTGTAAGGTCTTTATCAATTTTTTAACATGTTCTTAATATATTAAAAAAAACAAAATAGTTGTACTTTTTGTACAACTATTTTGTTTGAAAATATATTTACTCTAAAAATACTTTTTAAGTTTATAACGATTCTTTATTCTTCTGAATGATATAAGCTGTTGCCTCATATATAGATATATGATTAGAATTTTTAATACACTAAGGGCTACATCTATACTCCTTGGATGTGCCTCATCCTTTACATCCTTCTGATTTATTTACGATTAAAATAATAGGCTAATTCATTAAGAAACTCTCTATCTGCTGCATTTGCTATTGGATCAATATTCAATACATCCTTTATCTTATTCAGCCGAAAAAGCAATGTATTTCTATGAATATATAAAACTTTAGCACTACTTACTATGTTGTAATTGTTTTTTCTTAAGACTTCTACAGTTTCGGAAATTTGGTTTTTATCTTCTTCACTAAACAGAGTATCATATACACTGAAAATATTATCATATACTTTTATAGTGGCAAGTTTCCTATAATACTCCAAAATGTAATCATTAAAAAAATAAATTCCATTTTTTTCTTTTATTTGCAATCCTAATTGTTGCGCATGAATATATGATCCTCTATATTTACTGATATTCTCTTGTAACGTTCCTATGAAAAAACTAAATTTATTAGCATCATATTCATCTGGAAGCTTTTTTATAAAATCATTTAAATATTCCTCTATTATATATCTATAATCTTTAATAGCCTCTGCAAGCTTAATATTCATATTTTTAAACATAATAATATCATCATTTCTTGCTATTGTTATAATATCCTCATAGGAATACCCATCGACATCTGTCAAGGCTTGTACAAATTTTTTAGGATCATGATCGAGATCATACTTGATAATAATGCAAACCCTTAATGAATCTTTGCTAATACCAAGATCCTCCGCCATACTATTTGCTACAGACATATCTACATTTTCCTCAAATAGCAAGTAATATAAAAACTGTTCTGTTTTATTCCTTCTTCGACGTTCTCCCTCCATATGAATTTCATACTCTAACATTGCCTCCATGAAAGTTTTAAGCATATCAGCAAATATCTGAACGGTATCAGGATTTCCCGATATACCTATAACACCAACATGCTTATTTTTATAATCAACAAACAAATTAACTCCAAGCTTTGTACCTAAATATTTTTGATTTTCTTTTACAATTCCAGTATCAAGTGTTCCATTTAACATATTGTAGGCAACCTCATGAAAATCTCCCACTCTTGAAGCATCTTTACTGGCAATAATGATACCTTTATCATTCATAATATTTATGTTATATTCAAAATATGCTGCAGTCTTATCAATGAATTTTTGTGCTAACGCGGGCTCTAAAATTGACATAGGACACCTTCCCCTCAACAAAACATTTATTCTCTACATTTTATAAAGAATCTATTTTTTTGTCAAACCAAGAGAAAGGTGCATAGCTTTTTAATGAAATTATATATTGAGGGATTGTACTTCAAATTTTTTCCTTTTCATCACACAATCTTCCTAACCTTTCTATGTCATCCGGCTTTGCGTTTTGCGCAGCAAGAGATGCGATTTGGGGTTCTAGCATCAAACGTATCTGCATCAAATCTGATGCCAGTTTATGCTTGTCCTTTACTAGTGAGAATCCTAAAGGATCCTCCACCACCCCCATCTTTTCTATGTTAGACATGTTTTTCACCTACTTCTCCTGCTGCTATTTTTTGTTTTCCTATTTTTTTGTGTTCCTTTACTACTGTTTTTTACTTTATTAGATTTATATGAATTTGCCTCTTGTCTAGGTCTTATCAGACAATTTTTACCAAAACCAATCAAATCGGTTCTACCGGCTTTAACAAGAGCTTCATAAACTAAATGATAGTTTTTGGGGTTGCGATATTGAATCAAGGCTCTTTGCATAGCCTTTTCATGAGATGATTTAGGCACATATACCTTCTTCATCGTCCTTGGGTCTAGCTCTGTATAATACATACATGTAGATAATGTACCTGGTGTTGGATAAAAGTCCTGAACCTGCTCAGGCATATGTCCTAAATCTCTAAGATATTCTGCAAGCTCAATAGCTTCCTTTAAAGTTGATCCCGGATGGCTTGACATAAGATAGGGAATAAGAAATTGCTTCAACCCTAGGTCTTCATTTATTTTATGATATTTTTTTACAAATCTATCGTATACTTCTTTTTGTGGTTTCCCCATTTTCTCTAGCACCTCAGAAGATATATGTTCTGGAGCTACCTTAAGCTGTCCACTGATATGATGTTCGCATAATTCTTTAAAAAATCCATCATCCTTATCATGAATAAGATAATCATATCTTAATCCTGACCGGATAAATACTTTTTTAACATTTGGAAGTTTCCTTAACTTTCTCAAGAGTTTTAGATAATCCTTATGATCTATCTTAAGTTGACTACATGGATTTGGAAATAAGCATTGTTTATTCGTGCAAACTCCATACTTTTCTTGCTTTTCACAAGCCCTGTTACGGAAATTTGCAGTAGGTCCACCCACATCATGGATATATCCCTTAAAATCAGGTTCTGTCACAAACTTTTCTGCCTCAGATAAGATAGACTCATGACTTCTTGACTGTACTACCCTTCCTTGGTGAAAGGTAATCGCACAGAAGTTACAGTTCCCAAAGCAGCCTCTATTGCTTATTAAGCTAAACTTTACTTCCTTTATAGCTGGTATGCCTCCCTTTTCCTCATATATAGGATGATAGGTCCTCCTATAGGGAAGCGCATATATGTTGTCTAATTCAGATGGAATCATGGGCTCGTGAGGAGGATTTTGCACTACATAATAGCTACCATAGGGTTCCACCAAAGGCTTTCCTACAATAGCATCCATGTTGTTATATTGGATCATAAAACTCTCTGCAAACTTTTCCTTGGACTCAAGTATTTCGTCATAATAAGGTAAAAACAAAGGCTTATATGGCCTTTCTCTATCTTTAGTTTTATATACAGTGCCTTTGATAAATGTTATTTCCTCTATTGGTAACCCACTTTCTAAAGCCTCTGCTATTTCTATGATCTGACGTTCTCCCATGCCATAGACGATTAAGTCAGCTTTGGCATCTAAAAGTATCGACTTTCTTACTTTGTTAGACCAATAGTCATAGTGGGCAAATCTCCTTAGGCTTGCCTCTATTCCACCTAAAATGATAGGAACATTTTTATAGACCTCTTTAATTCTATTGGAATATACTATAGAAGCTCTATCAGGTCTGTATCCCGCTTTCCCACCTGGTGAATAAAGATCGTCATTTCTCTTCTTTTTCGCTACAGTATAATGATTTACCATAGAATCTATATTGCCAGCAGTAACTAAAAAGCCAAGCCTAGGTTTTCCAAGAAGTTTAAAATCCTCAGCATGCTGCCATGATGGCTGAGGCATAATACCCACCTTATACCCTCTGTTTTCTAGTACTCTCCCTATGACTGCTGTTCCAAAGGAAGGGTGATCCACATAGGCATCCCCAGAAACAAGGACAAAGTCCAGCTTTTCCCAGCCTCTTTCCTTCATATCATTTTTATTTATAGGCAAAAACTTTGTCACGTCCATCATTCCTTCAATATTATCTATTTTTAATGTTTTTATTACCCATGTAACTTTTTAATTTGTTTTTTTATATATTCTATATCATAAGAAATAAAATCCTTTTTCCCATTTACGATTACAGCTTGAAGATCAACTCTATGTTTAATCGTTAGATACTTTTTTTCTTCTTCATCGTTCACATTATCGCTATAACTATCATAATTTTCATATTTCCATTGTCTTCCCTCTTGATAAATAACAAAGTTTAAAATACCTTTTTCCAAATCCTCTTGTAATTCCTCAGCTAATTCTTGCAACCTCATTTAACATCCTCCTTATCATTGATAACAACCTATCTATCTAGTTCTATTTAGCTAATAAATATTGTAGCGCAATGAAATTTTTAACCTTGAAACTTTTAACTTCTCATCTAATTTTCCCTATATAGAGATATACGTTTATAAATTTTCATACACTAAGGGCTACATTTGCAGTCCTTGGCTAGGTTTTTTAGCCAAGGGCGAAACCGTAGACCGTGTGTATGAAAATTTAGATATACAGGCGTATATGTATATTATCATTCGCCAGCAAAATTTTTTTTCCTTCTCCTGCTTTACCATCTTCAACTATACTCTATCTTTTTATTCTTCTCAATATTATATAGCATATTCTCATTACAATCTTTTCACTTGCTATACTTGATGCTTCTCTAGTTGGAATTCATCAGAATTTTTATATGATGTACCAATACATATAAGTACTTCGCTTGGTTTTTAGTAACTACATCTCTTTTTATAACACCAAAATGCCTGTATCCGAAAATACAGGCATTTTTAATGTAGTCTATTATGGTATTTCATATTTGGGTTCATCTTAATTAGTACTATTCTTTTATCTCTCTCGGTTATACTCTCTCTATTATTTCCTTTGCACCTAAACCCTGCTCTATCTGTTGTCCTAAATCCTTATTACTATTCACAAGCTTCTTCACTTTGACAACCTTCGACATATCTCCCATCACCACAGCCCCAGTTAATTGCCCCTGTGTTATGTATAGTTTATAATGGGCTTTCTTTTCTTCATCTGTAGTTTCTAATATATTATCAAAATCCTTAATATTACCTATTGAAAAAACCGAAAACCCTCCAATATTTAGAAGTGTATTAGGTTCGATTGCCTCATAGGTTAAGTTTCCACCAGCCATATTTTCTCCCGCAATCTTCCCTTGATCGTTAGCTACTCCCCACAAACCCATAACTGAACTCTTAAATTCCGTTACATCTCCAGCAGCATAGATGTTTTCTATATTAGTTTTCATAGATGTATCTATTCTAATACCTTTATCAAAATCAATCGTTGTGTCCTGAACTAAATCTAAATTTGGTCTTATTCCTGCTGAAAAGAGAACAGCATCTGTTTTTACTACGCTTCCGTCCTGCAATTGAACCCCATTCACTTTACCCTCTCCCAAAATCTTTTGTGTTCCTACTCCTAAATAGAAATTTAGGCCTTTCTTTTCCAATTCATTTGTAAATACATGGGCTGTTTGTTCATCTAGCTGCCGTGGCAAAAGATACGGAAAAAACTCTATGACATTCACTGTTTTCCCTAGCTCTTTGACAGCCCAAGCCGCTTCAAGACCTAAAAGTCCCCCACCAATTACTGTGATCGTCTCGCACCCTTTTAAAAACGATTGTAGATGTTTTAAATCCTTCAAGGTTCTTAAGGCAAAGACCCCATCCGTGTTATTTCCTTGTATTGGTGGAATAAAAGGATGGCTTCCTGTTGCCAGCAATAGTTTATCATAGGCAATACTACTTCCATCATCTAATTTGATGGTGTTCGAAAGAATTTCTAGCTTTTTAACATTTTTATCCAACAGTACATTTATTCTTCGCTCTTCATACCAAGCTGCATTATGAATCAGCAACTCCTGTTCCGTAAAAGTTTTACTAATGTAGTGGGAAAGCTTCACTCTGTAATAAGGTAAATAGTCTTCGGCACCGACAATAGTAATTTCACCTAAAGCATCTTTTTTTCTAATAGCTTCTGCAGCAGATAATCCCGCGATCCCACTACCAATAATCACATAATGATTTTTTTCTTTCATTTTTAATGTCACTCCCTTTTCTAATGAAATTTACTAATTAATATACTAACAATATCATACCCATCTATTGGAAATTCAATCTTTAAAATATAGTTATCTGTACACATTGTATAATACGAAAAATATTCTATTATAGAAAAAGCGATTGATTTTAATCAATCGCTCTGCACTTAAATCTATTAGATAGATTATTCTTTTGTTCCTGTATAAATGAAAATTGCATCTCTTAAGAAGGCCGCTGTACCCTTCTGCTTTTCATCATAGTAAGCTGTAAATCTTTCATCATCAACATACATTTGTGCAAGCCCAGCATGGGCCTCCTTATTGTAATGACCCCAGCACATGGTTATCCATTGTTTATGCAAATCAGCCGATTTTTGAGCTAACTCACTGGCTGGATCACCATTTTTCAAAGCCTCCTCTAAAGTTAGCTTTATTTGTTTTTCAAGCTCGATCATTTTATCGTACTCTTCCTTAGACATATTCTTTAATGCTTGATTTGACCTATCAACAGCCTCATTGCCATATTTTTTTCTAACTTCTTGTCCATATTTACTTTCATTATCTTCTATCATCTTTTGTTTAAAGCCTTCAAATTTTTCTTTATCAGTCATATTAATTCTCCCTTCCGTTAAAGCTATTGTCTTATCCACATTAGCTATTAACACATCTAATTGTGCTCTCTTTTCAAGGAGCTTTACGCGATGTTCTCTCAGTGCATTCTCTCTGTCAAAAGAAGGTGCTGTTACTATATCCTTTATGCTGTCCAAACTTAACCCTAGTTCTCTATAGAATAGTATTTGCTGCAGCCTATCAACTTCCCCTTTACCATAGATCCGATATCCTGACGAATTAATTCTTGCCGGCTTAAGAATTCCTATTTCGTCATAATACCTAAGAGTTCTCGTACTAATACCTGCTAAATTACCTAGCTTTTGCACTGTATACTCCATCCCTTCACCTCCTTATAAAGATATTCTATACCTTTACGTAGCGTTAATGTCAACAAACTTTTTAAAATATCTGTTAGTATATCCATCTATAGTGTCCAGCAATAGGAGCATCAATGGATCTCAGCTTAACTTCTACAGCAAAGGGCGGATTATTATGAATGATATAAGGTGTACCATCTTTTGCACGTTTGTCTGAAATAATTGCTACATGATGAAAACCTTCCAAAAACACGACAATATCTCCAGGTTGCCATTGTCTCAAGTTTTCAACATCTCCAGGAATTAGCTCAGTTGTTAATGCATGAGTAAATCTCTCAAAGTAAATATATTGGTTTGGAACTCTTCGAAAATCAATGTTTGGTTCCGGTTTCCCATTTACTCTAGGATAAAGTTCAAGGTTTTCTTTAATATCTTCATCTATAAGGTTCTTTAAGTTTATATTTGCACCTAATAATCCTCGCCAAATAACATCTGTACAAACACCTTCATCATCTGGTGGGTAACCTCCCTCATAATAAGCACTCTTGTATTTTGTCCGTTTTTTAACCTCTTTACGTGCAGTATTAACAATATCAATAGGGTCAGGAATCCCATTGTTATTGCTATCAGTTTTTACATAATCCTCTGGTACGTTAATTCTTTTAGCAAAGGGATTTTCTATATGAATGCCTATGGAATTAAGAAGCAATCCACTTTTAAAGAAAAAAGTGAAGATAAATCCTCCTATAAGAATCACTGAAAAAAAGATTAACATGCTCTTTTTTACCTTCATTATAACACCTCAACGTATCTTTTCTATTTTGTTATATAAGTATAGTAATTTTTAAAGTGAATGGCGTCCTCTAATCTTCTATATAATTATGACATATCCTCTATGTTTTTGCCAAAAAGTTTATACTTTCATGCAATAATCCTTATACACTACATGTGAGCAACATGTTATAGTTATCATCTTGCTAGAATGGTTTATATTTTCTACCCCAATTGCTTAACCAATGAATTAATCCCTTATATTAAACAATCAACAAATGCAACGTGCAGCATATTATATTATTAAAGGCAATACAGTATTTTGGAGGTGATTTAATGATAATCTATCGTGTCCAACCTGGTGATACCTTACAACAAGTAGCACAAAGATTTGGAGTGCCCCCACAGTCCATTGCTGATGTAAATGGACTAGAGGTTTCTGAACAGCTGGTGACAGGAATGGAACTGGTCATTCCCATAGATGATGTATCACAGACAATCGCTAAATATAGGGTCATACCGGGAGATACTCTTTGGTCCATCGCGACTAAATATAATATTCCTATATCTCAATTGGTCATGTTAAATAATCTAATCTATCCTTATTTCCTCTATCCTAGCCAAGTATTAACCACTAGTTTCAAAACCACTGTTTTCTCTCAACAACAGCCTACCATAGAAACATTAGGATATTATGATCCTGCTGCGGACCCCAACAAACCCGCTCTCATTGATGAACTTGGAGATTATCTCACTTATATTGGAGTTTTTGAGTTCCCTATAACTGAAACAGGTGATATTATTGGTACGCTAGACCAGGAGGTGTTAAATGCAGCTGAAAGGAATGAAGTTGCTGTTCTTCCTGTCCTTACTAATTTACGGGAGGGGAATTTTGACCCTGATCTTGCCAGAACTGTGCTCTCTGATACCACTACCCTTAATAATCTATTAAATAATATCATTTCTTTACTAGAACAGCATAATTTGCTTGGTATCATTATTGACTTTGAAAATCTCTTCCCTGAAGATAGGGCACTATTTACAAATTTTATCGGTTTACTATCCGAAAGATTGCATAATATAGATAAAATACTGGTTTTGAATTTAGCAGCAAAGTGGGCAGAATGGCCAGAAAAGCAATGGGTTGGTTTTTTTGATTATAATGCCTTAGGCCCACTGATAGATATAGCCGCTATAATGACCTACGAATGGGGTTATCGTGAAGGTCCCCCTCAACCAACAGCACCAATACCTTTTGTGAGAGCGACATTAGATTATGCTATAGCAAATAATATTCCTGCGGATAAAATTCTCATGGGAATGACCCTTTACGGTTACGATTGGGAACTACCTCACACTCCTGAAAGGTTAGCCAATACTGTTACACTCCCACGAGTATGGGATCTAGCCAGAAGGTATAATGCCACCATCATATTCGATGATGAGGTACAGCAGCCATTTATGATATATATAAATGATGAAGGCATTAATCGTGAAGTATGGTTTGAAAATGCACGGAGTCATTACAGTAAGTATCAGCTTGTAATAGAATATGGTCTAAGAGGCGTGTTCTATTGGATTATTCATCTGCCTTTTCCATCAACCTGGTACATGGTATCCAATCTCTTTAGCATAAGAAAACTGTAGTATCTAGTAAAATATTTTAACATATCACAAAAAATAATGCATGGAATGCCAAACCATGCATTACCATACTAAATCGTTTATTATAAAGAAGGCATAGGTTTTGTGCCTTTTTTGCATTCAAATAACAAATAAAGTGTATATAATAGTGTATATAATAGTGTATATATTATCCTTAGAGTGTTATGATATATAAATACGAAAGGGTGATTTGATGAGAAATATTAAATTAACAATAGAATATGACGGTAGCAGGTATAGTGGTTGGCAAAGACTAAAAAATTCCGATGAAACCATTCAAGGAAAATTAGAAAGTGTTATCAGTGAGATGGTAGCCTCCCCCATAGAGATTATTGGGTCGGGACGAACTGATGCAGGTGTTCACGCTAAAGGACAAGTAGCTAATTTTCATACTAAATCTAAAATACCAATTAGAGAAATCCATAAATACATTAATTATTATTTGCCACAGGATATTATAGTGAAAGAAGTAACAGAGGTGCCGGAAAGATTTCATAGCCGATATAATGTCAAAAGTAAGAAATATGTTTATTATATTTGGAATCATTGGATACCATCAGCTTTTGATCGGAAATATAGTTATCACCTTGTTGAAAAGCTAGACATTGAATTCATGAAAGAAGCATCCAAAAAGTTGGTGGGAACCCATGATTTTATTGGCTTTTCTTCAGTTAAAAAAACTAATAAATCCACGATCCGAACTATTAATGAAACAACTATTGCTAAGGAAGGCAATATGGTGAAATTTATTTTTATTGGGAATGGCTTTCTATATAACATGGTTCGCATCATAATGGGTAGTTTAGTAGAAGTTGGTCTAAAACAAAAGGAAATTTCCTATATTGATGATATACTAGAAAGTAAAAATAGATCAGTTGCTGGTAGGACACTTCCTCCTCAAGGTTTATTTTTAGAGGAGGTCTATTACTAAAACAAATAATTGACCATTTACATTGGACAGATACAAATGAATATTTAGTTAGTTAACTAAAAAAATATGCCCCCCATCAAATGAACATATAATTAATGGGGGGTTCTGCTACCCTTAAAATTTATGAATTTATCTAATAAAATTCGTATATGTCTTTCTTTCTCTTTCAGG
This sequence comes from Anaerovirgula multivorans, assembly GCF_900188145.1. Lineage (GTDB taxonomy): Bacteria > Bacillota > Clostridia > Peptostreptococcales > Natronincolaceae > Anaerovirgula > Anaerovirgula multivorans. The sequence goes on from NZ_FZOJ01000024.1 coordinate 46,945, forward strand.
TGCTTCGACAGATCCTTTTCCGTTTTCAACTAATTTCATAAGCCATGCCATATTTTTACCTAATACCCTCATGATTTGTACACCTTCTCCATCCTGTAACGCTTCCCCTGGTTTTGTGCCGTAAATAACATTCCAATAATTTGATGTTGGCATTAGCATTTCTGAATAATTAATATAGTTGTTTAGCTGGTCAAAGGTTGGAAGTCCTCCGGAACGTCTTACAGCGACAACAGATGCTCCTATCTTATGTCTTAATAATCCTCCATTCATCCCTGCAACATAAAAAGCTCTATCTAAAAATGATTTCATGGTTCCTCCAATTGCTGAATAATGCACAGGAGACCCTAAAATGATCCCCTCTGCCCCTTTCATTTTTTGAATCCATTCATTGACTCCATCTTCTGGAAGAGCGCATTTTTCGTTTCTGTTTTTAACACATTGATTACATGCAGTACATCCTCTAATTGATTTATTCCCCACATGAATAATTTCAGTTTCTATGCCTTCTTTTTCCAATTCATCAACTACTACTTTTATAGCATGGTACGTATTCCCCTCTTTATTAGGACTTCCATTAAAAGCTACTACTTTCATTATTTTTCCTCCTTTTTATATTGATTATATTTAATTTTACTTTAATCCTATGCATCAATCAAGTTAATGTAGCCCTTAGTATATCAAAATTTCACCTTGTATAAGCGACTGACATGAAATCATAGATTTCAGTCATCTGCTTAAGTTCTGTAGTTGGTTACCCATATATGGTGAAAACAAGAAAGCTTTCGCTAGTTTTTTATTATTAACCATAAAAAATAGACCCACTGTTCAGGTCTATTCATCTTCCCATAAATCATTCATAAGTTTTTCAACTCTTTTTTTTCTTGATTCAGTTTCTTGAGTATCAATTCTAATCTCTATAATATCTCCCTCTTTTGCTTCTTTAGGTAGCAATAGCTTTGGCATATCTACGGTGCTTTTATCTTGCATTTCTACCACTGCATAATTACCTTCAAACCTATCAATAACTACCTTCATTTTCTTCCTCCTTAACAAAAGCTTTACCTTCATCAATAATATCTCTTAGCCTTGCATCTCCAATCCCGTTTACTTTCGTTAACTCATCAATTGATTTAAAAGGTCTTAAGTCAATAATTTGATCTGCATATTCAGCTCCAATATGTATAATATCTTGCAGTTCTTCTAGACTAGCTGAGTTAATATCAATTTTCTCCGTTGGTATAGAAGCAGGATCTGCAATTGGTGTTGAATCTGCATTTGAAATAGATGATGGGTTTGGATTCGGATTTGGTGAACCTTTTTTGTTAACATTGATATCATAAAATTGTCCATTCGTTGTTATAACTATAAGACCCTGAGTATCTGTTCTATAAATATCTATAGCAGCATTGCTTAACCTTGCTAAAATCTCATCATGAGGATGTCCATATTTATTATGAGCACCTACTGATATGATTGCATATTTAGGGTCTACTGCATTCAAAAACTGTTGTGTCGTTGATGACCTGCTACCGTGATGACTTACTCTTAAAACATCGGCTTTAACGTCGTATCCCTTGGACAACATCTCTTTTTCTGAGGTTTCTTCGGCATCACCAGTAATTATAAAAGAACTATTACCATATACAATTTTTAATACTACAGAATAATCGTTGAAATTTTCATATTTTCCACTGTTGGGTGCTATCATTAGCACCTCAATAGATGGATCAATATCAAAGACAACTCCCGCTTTTGCTGTTTTAACCTTTAGACCCTTTTTTTGAATAGTTACTAATAAATCTTCAAAAGTTTTAGAAGTATGAGAAACCTTTGGCATGTAAATTTGCTCAACATTTAGACTATCGATTACATCAGCCATTCCCCCTATGTGGTCAGCATGAGGATGGGTAGCTATTACGACATCAATGGTATTTATTCCTTGGCTTTCGATATAGTCAGCGACTTTACTTCCCCATTCTCTGTCTCCTGCATCTATTAATATTGTTTTGTTATTCGGTGTTTGAACCAGCGTTGCATCTCCTTGTCCTACATCAATGAAATGCACCTTCATTTCTCCTTCAGAAGAGAATGAAGGACTAGTTTGCTGGTCTTTTTGACTTTGCAACTCAATGTGTTGTGGATTTTCTCCAATATCAGTTGAAGAACATCCCATAAATAAAGCTGTAATTAGTATAATAACTATAACAAAAAATAAAAGTTTCTTTTGATTGCCCATTTGATTACCCCCTAAGCTGTATTATATAATTAGTCTTTTTGGCAACCTTGTAATTATACCATAAATTTCTTCCTGTTGTTACATATCCTTTATAATTAGGAAATTAGTCTCTATTACTAACCTGCACGATTACCCCATTTTAGAAATATTATAAATATGCTTTTCCATAACATTCTTCTTTCTAAAATATCAATTGAGGAGATAAAGGGCGCACCTATAAAAAGACCTCTAGTTATTTGCTAGAAGTCTTTTTCTGCAGTCATACTAGACTAAATAAATATTCTCTGGTATGATTTCTAGAAGTCTTTTTTGTCCTTCATCGATGATACAAGCAATTTCCTTTTCCACCATAAACTTATAGGAATGATTCAAATAATTTTTTTCAAAGGTTTCGAGGATTTTTATTAGGGTATTTTTAAACATATATTTGTTTTCTTCATTTTCTATTATTAGACTATCTGGAAAATAGTCGCCTACATCACTATTTCTTATAAAACTTGTCACAATAAAAGTTATAATAGGTAATCTAAAATAATTGACATTAACTGGATTTAAGTTGTATTGATTACATACATCGATAAAAGATTCATCAAAATCAATTAAGATATTATCCAAACTATAATCTAAGCTTTCATTTAAAAATTGATATATATTAATTACTAATTGTCGTTGTTTCGTAGCTTTATAATCGTTTAGATTGATAACCTGTGCCATTGGTTTGCCTCCTACAAATTCTTCCATGTAACCTATCAAAGAATTATTAACTGGTTATATTAAAAATAATTAGGAAAATTGCTGTTGAAATATCGTCCATTCAAGATTGATATTCACAATTTTCTATTAGGTATAATAAAAGTATTTGCATATACTTTTAATTGTATTCAGATAATATGTAGTGAATTATTTGCATGAACCTTAAAGGAAGGTGTTTTATGGAAGATCAATTACGCTATCAAGAAGCAAAAAAAGTATCCATTATCAGCCTCATAACAAACATTTTATTAACAGTAGTTAAGGCTATTATTGGTATTTTAGCTGGAAGTACTGCATTATTGGCAGATGCCTTTCATTCTGCCTCTGATTTATTTGGAACGGTTATTCTATTGCAGGGTTTAAGGATTGCTCATAAACCCCCTGATGCATCCCATCCCTATGGCCATCATAGAGCTGAAACCATTACATCGAAAATATTGGCTATTATTTTAATTGTCACCGCCCTTGGAATTGGTCTGGAATCCTATAATGTGTTACGTCAGCCTGTAATTGAACCACCTGAGTTTAAGGCGATCTATATCGCTTTTCTATCTATCGTTTCCAAGGAATGGCTATATCGTTATACTGTGAAAATAGGAAATAAAATTAAAAGTTCTGCTGTTATAGCCGATGCTTGGCATCATCGTACTGATGCTTTTTCTTCTATTGCTGCATTGATAGGCATTGGTGGTGCTGTGTATGGATACCCTATCATGGATCCTTTAGCGGGATTATTTGTATCGATTCTTATTTTAAAAACAGGCATATCAATTTATAAACAAGCAATCCTTGCTTTAATGGATACAGCTCCTTCTAAAGAAGTATTAGAGGATATCAGAGAAGCTGCTTTTCATGCTAAGGGAATTAGAGAAGTACAGGATGTAAAGGTAAGGCAATATGGCTCAAAGTTCGTAGTGGATATGAAGGTATGTGTCGATCCTCACATCACAGTAAAAGAAGGTCATGGAGCAGCTGCTAGAGCGAAGGAAAACATTATGAAATCTGACCACGATATCCAAGATGTCCTTGTCCACGTTAACCCCTGTAGAAAATCTGAAGAATATGCAACTACCACATGTGAAGATTGTGAATATAAATACAAGAGATAGGATTGAATTTTCTCCTTAAGCATGTTACGATGAGTCTATGTAAATGATAGGGAGGTTTTATAATGGATTTAAAGCAGTTAGAATCCTTTGTTGCAATTGCTAAATTCAAAAGTTTTTCTAAGGCGGCAGACTATCTCTTTCTTACCCAGCCTACTATTAGTAGCCATATCATTAATTTAGAGAAGAATTTAAATACTACTCTTATAAATCGAACAAATAAAAAAATCTCTCTTACAAAAGCAGGAGAGATCCTTTATGACTACGCAGTAAATATTATTAATTTGAAAGAGAATGCTAAATTTAAGCTTGGTGAATTCAAAGGAAAAATTATCGGTAATATTGAAATAGCCAGTAGTACCATACCAGAACAATATATTATTCCTGATATAATAAGTGAGTTTCATAAAATATATCCTGACGTTACCTTTAATATGATGCATTACGATTCAAAACAGGTGGTTGAAGGAATAATTTCTGGAGATGTTGATTTCGGTATAGTAGGTGCAAAAATACCCCATAGTCAATTAAAGTATATTGAGCTTGTTAATGATGAAATTGTCTTAGTAACACCCTGTGATGAGCCATATACATCCTTCGCACCTGTTATTAGCTTGAAAACCATTCTACAGGAAAATTTTATCTTTAGAGAAAAAGGTTCAGGAACCCGTACATTATTAGAATCTAGGTTAAAAAAAGATTTTGATATCGATATAGGAGATCTGAAAATTGTTGCCTATATCGAAAATACCGAAGCAATAAAACAATGTATTCTAAAAGGGTTAGGGATTTCATTTTTATCAAAACGAGCTGTTGCAAGGGAAGTTCAATTAAATCTAGTGAAAACCTTTAAAGTTGAAAAGTTAGAATTGAAACGAAGCTTTTATTTAGTAAGCCATAAATACAGGTCGCCTTCTCCTTTAGAAATTGCCTTTCGAAAACTTGTCCATCAATATTTTTCTTTGTAGTTTAAGGTTCAATCAATAGAAAAAAGGTGCTCCCAATGTACACTGATACTGGTGGCACCTTCTTTATTAGAAACAAATTAATAGTCCTCCTATGCCTGCATGTGTACCAATAACCGGACCCATAGTGGTAACCATCACCTCAGCAGGATTAAACTTCTTAATAATTTCTTCTTTTAGTTGTATTGCATCCTCTAGACAATCACAGTGGGTAATGCCTACAATACGGCCTTTATAACTGATGTTTTTTTCCTCCATCATTGATAACAATGTCTTGATTGCCTTTTTCTTTCCTCTAACTGTTTTTAGCATTTTTACATAGCCCTCTTCTACATGAACGATCGGCTTAAGATTTAATAGATTAGCAACTATTTCCTTAGTCTTCGTTACTCTACCGCCCTTAACTGCATTTTCTAAGGTCTCTAAATAAACCACTACTTTTAAATCATTTCTATATTCCTTCAATTTTTCTATAATACTATCAATTTTCAGACCCTCTCTTGCTAATTGAGCAGCCTTAAGAACCTGTAATCCAACACCCAATGATCCATTTAAGGTATCAAAAATCTGGATGTTGCCTCCAACAATATTTTTCGCAATCATAGCGCAATCTTGAGTACCACTTAATTTTGACGAAAGATGAATACTAAGAATTTCTCCATATTTATGTAATCCTTCTTTGAAGGCATCTATAAAGCTCTGGGGAGAAGGCTGAGAAGTTTTTGGTATCTCCTGAGAAGTAGACATCTTTTGGTAAAAGGATTGATGTGTTAATTCAATGCCATCTACATAATTGTTTCCATCAATCTCAATATTTAATGGTACTACTAAGATATCATATTCCTCAATCAATTCCTTTGGTATATCGCAAGAACTATCAGTTATAATTTGCATTTAGTTACCCTCCCATCATATATCAACTATACTATATAATGTTACCCACTTAATAGCTTTTTTAAATCTTTTTAATATTATGTTTATAGGCATAAATAGCAGCTTGCGTTCTATCATTGACGTTAATCTTCTTAAAAATATTAGAAACATGATTTTTTACAGTTTTTTCACTTATATATAAACTACAAGCTATTTCTTTATTATTTAATCCCTCAGCAATTAGAGTTAATACTTCGTACTCTCTCTTAGTTAAGCGCATATCCTCGTCATCTTTAATGCCTCTATTATTAAATTCCTTCACAAGATCTGTGGCTATACTGGGATGAATATAAGAATTGCCATTGAAAACATCTCTTATTGCTTTAATTAAGCTATCACTTTCAGCATCCTTCAAAACATAGCCATTTGCTCCCAGATTAATGGTTTCAAAAAGGTATTCTTTATCTTCATGAAATGTCAACATAATCACTCTAATTGTACTATCCATGTCCTTTAACCTTCTTAAAGTATGTATGCCGTTTAATTTGGGCATATTGATATCTAGTAACACAATATCAGGTTTTAAAGCTTGTACCTTAGAAATCGCTTCTTCTCCGTCACCTGCTTGTCCTATTACTTCTATATCCTTTTCTAATTCCAGTATTTGCTTTAATCCTTGCCTTACTAGGGAATGATCATCCACCACAAGTATTCTTATTTTATTCATCTTAACTACCTCCCACAATGTTTATTCATCTTCCTTTGGAATGCTAACCAGCACCGTCGTTCCGATATTTTCCTCACTTTTTATTTCAATGTTGCCATTTAACAGCTCTACTCTCTCTCTCATATTAACTAATCCAAACCCTCCGTCTTCTTTATCTTGAAGCTTTGTATCTTCAACATTAAAACCTACTCCGTTATCCATAATGCTTATAGCGATATCGTTACTATTCATTTCGATTCTAACTTCTACAAAAGTTGCATGAGCATGTTTTCTAGTATTATTTAAAACCTCTTGTATAATGCGAAAGATTGATACGCTTTTGATAGAATCTTCTAAAGCCACTTGAGATAAAATGATGAAATCTACAGTAATATTTGTATCACTTTGAAACCTTTCAATGTATCTTTGCAATGCCGGGACAAAGCCTAGGTCATCAATAGACATAGGTCGTAGATTATAAATAATTTTACGAATGTCCTTAATACTTTCTCTAGTACACTTTCTAAGTTCTCGTAGTTCTTCTTTACTCTTTTCTATATCTACATCCAAAAGCTTTTCACAAACTTCTGCCTTAATAATTAAGTTTGCTAAGGACTGAGCAGGTCCATCATGTATATCCCTTGCAACTCTTTTTCTCTCTTCTTCTTGGGCGGAAATAATTTTCCTTCCTATAATGTGTTTTTGTTTGATACCCTCTAGTGTATTGGCAATATCTTGCATATTTCCTCCTAAGAAATCTTGTACAACGCCTAATTTTGATGTAAGCTGTTCTGCTTTCTCTAATGTTTTCTCAGAGTTTTTTAATCGCATTTCCACTTCTGTTCTTCTTTTAATTAGCTCGTGCTCCTGTTGTTTTTTTAAAATAAGATGTATTTGTAGTGCGTTAGCTTTTTCATAGGCCATTCGAATGTCTATCTCTTTATATTTTACAAAATCTCTACTAACTTCCAGCAGCTCTCTTCTACTGTTTTTTTCTGTTTTTCCTAATTCATCAACTTCTTTGATAATTTTTGAGACGTTTTCTTTTATAGTTTCTAATTGCGTTTGTAATTCGTTGCATTCCTTAGAAATATTCTCAGCAATATCAAATATTTCAGTTTTACTTTCTTCTATAGCGCTCAAAATCTTTTTAAAAACTTCATTCATTTTTGTAACACTCATAATATCACTACTCATTCTTGAACTTCACCTCAAATTTAAATCTTCAATTAATTCTTTATTTCTACAAATGATGACAAATTTCCTTTGTTTTTCTAAATATTATTTTAAATATTATCTAGGAAAATAACACTAATTAATACATTGTTTCAAAAAAAATGAGGAGTATACTCTCCTCACAATTTCTATCCTTCGATTCTCCCACTAACCCATGCGGTAGGTCAAGCACTACATCCTCGAAATAAATTCAGCTTATCTGTTTAGCTGGTAATCACTTAATAGCCACTTGTTCTTATCCTTTTTCATTATAACAATGTATTGAACTTCTTCATATACTAGTTCTTCATAGGTCTCTAACACCCAAAGTATTTCTACAGAAAAGGTACTTTCTTTTCCATGAACCTTTATTGCTTCACAATTTTGTATATGTACTTCTTTTATTACTTCATAAGAGGTCGGGTTTTCCACTATTTCTTGAAAGATTGCAAAATCAACCTCTATTAATGGTTCTGTTGTATATTCTTTCAATTGTATTTTTGTATCCTCTAAGGTGGCGCCCTCTGTTATAAATGTGTTCCATATGTTTACTCTATTGCTAAAGACCTCCTGAAGATGAAGTTTCATTTCTTCATTTAATGCTTCTTCATTTTTATAAGAGGCAAAAATGATATTTTCATGACCTATTATCAAAATTGCTATGAAAAATAATACTACTATTTTCTTCAAATGATAACCCCCTTCTTTAGTTTGATTTGTCCTTCGATATATTGCTTTTAACCTGCCGCTTATCCAAGCGGCAAATCAAGCACTACATTCTCGAAGTAAATTCGGCTACAATTCAGGAGGAGTAGAAACTCTCCCTAAATTAAGTCTCATTTATCATCATTATAAAGAAAGGGGTTTGAAAATTTTAGTTTATTTTGTTTAAATACTCAAGAATCGTTCAACATATAGTGTCATATTTTTTGTTTCTCTATAAAAACCACAATATATTGTAGCTTGCTGTTGAAGAAGAAATTGCCTAATCAACAATTTCGATAGCATCTAATTGTTTGCTAAAAGATTTTCTAAAAACCGCTATATACTCTTTCCTAAGAGATTCTTGCTCTTTTTTTTCATCTACCGAAAGCTCTCTTGTCTTAGCTAGTCTAGCTAATGCATTAATTCTCTCAATTTTTTCTTTGGATAACATCTAAACACTCCTTAATATACTTTTGTTCTCATATTAATATAGCATAAATTTCTTAGATTATAAAGCCTTTATGTATTCCCCTCTTTATTATTATCTATAAAAATATTTTTATTTATTCGATTGTTGTCCTGTGCCAGATCTTCTGAGTTTATTTTTTTCTCCAAATCATTAGAATTAGGGGCTTGTTCTTTGTCTACTTCATTTTTTGGTGCCTGTTGCTTTTCTTCATTATTATTCATCGTACTGCTAACAGCTTTGGCAATCTGCACCATTTTCATTAGAGAGTCTCTTTGTTGAGGTTCTATATAAGGAGAAATAACTTCTATAAGATCATTTTCATCTAAGGAACCCTTTTCATCTATTGATTTCATTAATTTAAGAGCACTAGTTATTTTTTTAATATCCTTGGTTTTACTCTTCATTTCTCCTTCTAATAGAGGTTCTGCTAATTCTATAAGTTTTTCAACATTCTGAAGGGTTATTCCATCTTTAGCCAAATTGTTTAATTCTCTTATCTTTTTTTCTATTGTCCTAGCCTTTATATCTAAATCGATAGCTGTATGAATAATATCTCTGTGTTCTCCCTCCATATGCTTGCTAAGATCTAATAACATATTTCGTTTTCTATCCTCTAAACTTAAGGAATGATATTGTACTTCTGCACTATGTAATTCAGGCCCTTCGATTAGTGATTTCATTTTTCCTAAAATCTCTAAAATGACTTCAGCTCTATGTACAGTATGCTGTTCTTCTGCCTTCATATATCCTTTAATTCTATTAAGTAGTCTGCACTTTCTCTCCAGTTCAACATCATCTATCTCCCTCAAATTAAATTTACCTAAGTTAAACTTACTTGGAGACTTTTTATTTGAAGTTAGTAAAAAAAATAAAAACATGATACCTACAAGTTTTATGTGGTTCTCATTAAGCGTAATATTAATATTATTTTTTTCTCTATTGTTTTCCATTATTTACCCCCTTCGATATATAACTTCTCTTACTAAATATATTCATCCGTCATGAAATTATTAAAGGTTTAAACCTTTTAAAGAAATTCTATATTTTTGTGGCAAAAGTGTTACAGTCTGCATAATTTATATAGATAGAGTAATTCCATAAATAAATTCTATTTTATCTAGTAATTTATAATCAGGAGGGAGAATAATGGATCAAAAGAAATTGGATGAACTTCTAGAGGCAGCTAAAAAAGGGGATGTCTCCAAACTTGAAGAAGTTAAAGATATGATATCAGAAGAAGATTATCAAAAAGCTCTTAGTATTTTCAATCAGTATAGTCAAAAATCAGAAGAAGAAATCTTAAAGGAGCTAGGTCGTCTTAAGAAAATAGTTCCAAATCAAGAGGAAATCATTCAACAAATGATGCCTTTTCTAGATGAAGAGCAAAAAGCAAAACTTGATAGAATATTAGAAATGTTAGATGGTTATTAAAAAATAAAAGTGGGAGGATTCCTCTCACTTTTATTTTTCCCATAACTGTTACTTATCTTAAATTATATTTACTAGTTTTTCTACAGCTTTTACAATTTCATGGGATGCAATTAATGCTGTACTCTTATTAATGTCATGATACATCACTCTATCTTCCTGTAGAGTCGGGATATGATTTCTTATAATCTTGTAGGCTTCACTTGTTCCCTTACCTAGCTCATAATCCTTATAAAAATCTATCGCTTGAGCTGCCGCCATTAATTCAATAGCTAGTACGTTTATGGTATTATTATAAATTTCTCTAGTTTTTCTAGCAGCAATTGTTCCCATAGAAACGTGGTCCTCTTGGTTAGCAGAAGATGGAATAGAATCTACACTGGCAGGATGGGCCAACACTTTGTTTTCTGAAACTAAAGCTGCTGCAGCGTATTGGGCTATCATGAAACCTGAATGCAATCCACCTTTTGCAGTTAAAAAGGCTGGTAATCCACTTAATTGTGGATTAACTAGTCTTTCTGTCCTTCGCTCTGAAACATTTGCAAGTTCAGCAATAGCTATACCTAAAAAGTCAAAGGATAAAGCCATTGGCTGTCCATGGAAGTTTCCTCCTGAAATAACTTCCTCTTCTTCAGGAAAAATTAAAGGATTGTCAGTAGCGGAATTGATCTCAATATTTATTTTTCCTTCCACGTAATCAACTGCATCTCTACTGGCTCCATGGATCTGAGGAATACATCTTAAAGTATAAGCATCCTGAACTCTTATCTCTCCTTGTCTAGTAGTAAAAGTACTATTTTCTAGTATATTTAATAGATTCTTTGCAGTTTGCTGTTGTCCTTGATGAGGTCGAACATGATGTACCTTCCAATCAAAAGCATCTACTATACCTCTCTGGGCTTCTACTGTTAGAGCTGCTGCAATGTCTGCTAGTTTTAATAATTGTTTACAATCATATATTGTTAAAGCGCCAATAGCAGTCATTACTTGTGTACCATTTATAAGAGCTAACCCTTCTTTAGAGGTTAATCGAATGATAGATATTCCCGAGGCCTCCATTGCTTCCTTACCAGTCATTTTCCTGCCTTGGTAAACCGCTTCTCCTTCTCCTATCATTACTAACACCATATGAGCTAAAGGAGCTAAATCACCACTGGCTCCTAATGAACCCTTTTCAGGGATAACTGGATGTACCCCTTTATTCAGCATCTCAATTAAGGTTTTTAAAGTGCTAAGTCGGATTCCTGAATGTCCCTTTGATAATGCATTTGCTCTTAATAGCATGATTGCTCTGACAATTTCTTCATCTAGAGGATTACCTACACCACAAGCATGACTAATAATAAGGTTTCTTTGTAATTCTTCTGTCTCATCTTTAGAAATGGCAACATCACTAAATTTTCCAAAGCCTGTTGTAATCCCATAAACTATTTTTTCTTCTTCAATATAACGATCTACTAATTCTCTAGCCTTATTCACTTTATCTACTGCAGCTGCGGTTAAATCTACTTGAGAATTGTTTCTAGCCACCATTACGATTTCTTCTAATGTTAAACTATTTCCATCAATCAATATTGAACTCAACTCATTCACTCCTTTAGTAGGATAATTATTAATTGCACTTTGTAGCTACTATCTATACTATTCTAATACCATTATACACTTTTTTTTTCTTTTTTTACAACTTTTTTGTAACGTTTACAAAAATTTTAGCACACTGTCTTTTTAATGGAGTAAAGTTATAAAGCTGTATTAAACAAAAAAAGAAAACCCTGTTAGACTTTGGATAAGTATTATCCACAAAACCTAGAGGGTTTTCCGTTGTTATTTTATTCTATTTTGAAGTTGCTGGTATATATCCTCTGCTGATTGTCCTCTTGCATCAATAACTGGAGATTTTGTTACTGCGTTTTCCATTCCTAATACATTGCTATCTTGCCCTGTTGTAATAATTGCATCATAGCTGTCTAGATTATTTTGATTATTTAAATCTTCCACTTGATAACCTTTGGACTGTAATAGATCTTTCACATCTGACAAAGAACCTTCTACTGCAATTTTTTTCTTCATGATTTCAATACCTCCTAAGAATTGAATAGAATCAATGTTATTATTTGAGTTTAAAGACGATATTATTCTATGAACTCTTATCTATTAGTGCTGCCGTCATTCTACTAGTCATATTAATAAACTTAAATTACAATTTATATTTTCCCTCTGGAAAAGATTGTAATAAAAGAGGGTTTTTTTGGTTTATGTAGAATAAAAAGTAAAAGTAGTATCTTAAAGTACTATTTTGGGAGGAAAATTATGGAAAAGTTTCAACATGTAAATAGCACTAAAAAACAAAAATATACCTTTATGATTATTCCTAACTCAACTGAAAAAGTCATTGAATTCACAATTCCTACTTGGGTTCCCAAGTTTCTTATCACTGGTATTTTAATATCTCTTACTGTAGCAGTGATCTCTTCCAGTACACTTATTACCACAAAATATCAACTAAAAGCCGCAACTGATAGAGTGCTGGTCTTAGAAAGTGAAAATCAGCAGCAGGCTAATGAAATTAATCATCTCACCCTTCGTTCTATTGAAATCGAGGAGCAATTATTAGGTTTAAACCAATTAAAAGATCATGTATTAGATATGGTAGGATTAGATTCTCCTCTAATGGCTAGTTCTTTAGAAGAAAATCCTCTGTTCATGGTATCTAGATCTTATCAACGCTCGCCCTCCTTGATAGAGGATTATGAAGAAGCTATGGTCTATCTAGAAATCCTTATTGAAAAACAAAAAGAAAATATGAGTCAATTGATGGAAGATGTAGAAAAACAATTGGATTATCTTGATGCATTACCTAATCTAGTACCTGCTATTGGTCGTATCACTTCACCCTTTGGATATAGAATCTCACCGATTAGTCGTCGCCGTGAGTTTCATAGGGGAATTGATGTAGCAAATAAGAGTAATACAGACATCGTAGCAGCAGGAAGTGGTGTCGTTACCTTTTCTGGTTATAACGGAGCTTATGGAAGAATGATCATTCTATCCCACGGTAATGGCTATACTTCTGTATACGCCCATAATAGAGAAAATCTCGTAGAGGTAGGTCAACAGGTGCATAAGGGTGATGCGATCGCAAAAATGGGGAGTACAGGAAGAAGTACCGGTCCTCACGTTCATTTTGAAGTCCGTTTGCATGGTGATCCTGTAGATCCACAGGAATTGTTGGAAGATTAAAATGGGAGAAGGAGTGGAATCTATGTTTAATAAAAAGCAAGCTATAGAATCTGTAAGTCAAGATAAATTTAATACGCTAGTTGGAAAAAATACAAGTTTCCAAGGAGAGTTAAAAGCAGAAGGTACGATTCGGATTGATGGAGAAATCAAAGGGGAGGTTTCTGTAAAAGGAGATGCTTACATAGGAGAAACCGGTAGCATAATAGGTAACATCCACGCTACTAATATTATTGTATCTGGAAAAATTGAAGGAAATGTGTATACCTCTGAGCAGTTGAGAATAACAACTACCGGTAAGGTTATAGGAGATATTAAAGTAAAATCATTTATCGTTGACGAAGACGCATTTTTCGAAGGTAAGTGTACGATGATACACGGGTCAAATATAGACAAAAATGAAATTCTAGAAGAAGATATAGCTGAAACAATGTAAGGTTGAGAATATATTCTCAACCTTATTTTATTACTTAGAGGTCTATGTTTTCGCCCGTGTAGTGATTTAGCTTTTTCTATGGAATCAGTATATCCAATGCTTGGTTTTCCACTCGAAAGCTTGCAGGTAAACGCCCTGCCAATTCTCCATCTAAGTCTAAATCAATTGCTTCATCACTATGAATAGTGAATTTTTGTACCTGCAAATACTTTAAGGCAGGATGTTTTGCATGGCTTCCCGTAAAGGCTTTTACAAATATGCTTGCTACATCTTTAAAATCACCATGTTCTACAATTAATAAATCTAAATGTCCATCATTTACTTTAGCTTCAGGAGCCACATATTTAAACCCCCCCACAGATGGACTATTGGCTAAAATAAAAAATAAGATCTCTTTTTCTTCCTCACATCCATCGTTATATAGCTTAATGTTGATGGGCTTAAACATAATTTTAGAAAATTCTTTTATTCCTTCTATATAGTAAGCAAACTTCCCTAACACTGTTTTAGCCTCTGAAGATACTTTGTGAGCAACTTCTGGTAATAACCCAGCAGCAGCTACGTTTAAAAAGTACCGCTGGTCACTAGCACCTACATCCACTTTCATGCTATTGTTCTTCATAATTATTTTACTAAAGTCTTCGATGTTTTTTGGGATTTTTAAGTAATTGCCAAAGTCATTTACACTTCCTGCAGGATAAATGGCTAGCTTTGATTTTGTATGGCTTTTCATCATGCCATTGACAACTTCATTGATAGTTCCATCACCTCCAACCGTTATGATTAAATCATAACCCTTACTGCAGCTTTCATACCCTAAATCTTCAGCATGAAATTTTCCTTTTGTATAAGTAAGGTCCACACTTTTTTTCCCGTCTTTTAAAAGTTCTACTAATTTAGGTACATTTTTTTGGATGATTTGTCTTCCAGCGTTTGGGTTACATATGATTTGAATTTTCTCCATGATATCCCCTCTCCTATATGTCTTCTTCAGTGAAGAGAGACAGCAAAATAAGTAATGTATTTACAATATTGGTGTGTATTGACTTGAAGGAATAGAAACTTTATTTTCCTGTGAAATAAAGTTATGTAGAAGTTCACTTAATTTTCTTATTCCATATTCAATCTCTTTTTCATTTACAGCTGCAATACTAAGACGGAAGTAAGCTAAACCATCATTGTTTAAAAAAAATAGATTCCCAGGAGCAAAAACAATGTTTTCCTTTGTAACAATTTCATATAGTTCCTTTGCAGATAACCCTTTCGGCAGCTTGAACCAGAAATTCACCCCTCCCTTAGGCAGAACATATTTTACCTCTTGAGGCATATATTTTTTGATACACCTAATCATAATCTCAAATCTCTGTCTGTATTGACTTTCCATATATTTAATATGCTGTTGCCAAGTACCCTTTAGTAGATACAATTCTAAGGCCCTCTGCAATAAACCAGAGGTAGAAATATCCGTGGCATGCTTAGCCAGCAGCACTTCCTCAAACAAAGGTCTTGGTACTACTAAAAATCCTAGTCTTAGCCCAGGCATAAAAATTTTAGAAAAACTTTTTATATAAATCACAATATCATTTGTATCTAAACTTTTTAAAGTAGCATTATCGTTAGCGAAGAAATTTAAATCACTTAAATAATCATCTTCAACAATAAATACATTGTATTTATTAGCAATTTTTATTATTTCTTTCTTTTTCTTGAAACTATAGGAAATACCTGTTGGATTTTGAAAATTTGGCATAATATATAAAAGTTTAGGTTGATAGGCAACAATTTTCTTCTCTAAATCTTGTAAGTTCAACCCATCTTCTTCTAAAGCTACATCTATAATTTTAGCACCTCTAGATTGAAAAACCGCCATAGCTCCTGTATAGGAGGGGTTTTCAATTAAAACATGGTCTCCATAGTTTAATATTCCTTTAGCTATTATATCAATACCCTGTTGGGCCCCTGATATAATGTGGATATTACTAGTCTCTGTATGTATTCCATATTGATGTATATACTTCTTTAAAGCAATTCTTAAGGGATAGTATCCCTGACTTTCTTGATAACCAAAGGCAGAGCCCTTATCACGATCTAATACTTCGTTTAATACCTGTTTGAAATCATCTACAGGAAATAAATCAGTAGAGGGGGTTGCACTTGCAAAATTTATCATATTTTCTTCAATATGAATATGACTTTGTTCGATTAAAGAGTTGGGAATATAATCCTCTTCTATGATTCCCTTTGGTAAACTTTCATAGTTCTCTTTATCATGTAGATTTAAAGTTACATAGGTACCGCTTCCTATTTTTTTATATACTAAGCCTTCTTCCTCTAAAATACGATAGGCGCTTACTACCGTTACATTATTTACATCTAGTAAATCAGCTAATTTTCTAATGGGTGGTAGTTTATCCCCTTTTTTCAATTCTCCCGTCAGCATTAAATCTTTTAATGCTTTATATACTTGAATATATAAGTGCTGAAAGTTTGATTCTTTATTTAATTGGATATTCTCATATATTTTCATCTCTTATCACCATCACTTAAAATGTTTCCATACAATTTTATTTCATTATATCATCTTTTTATATCTCTCACAAAATTAATTGCAAAAGATCTTTTTTACTATAGAAGCAAACCTGCTTCGCAGGAGATCCTTCACTTTGTTCAGGATGACAGATAAATTCCTATGGAATAAAAAAAGCATCTTCGATGCTTTCGCTGGGTGAAACAACTAAGCGATCAGCACAATTTAGCAAGCTAAATTGGCTGCCTGCTTATAGGAAACCCTAGGTTTCCTTCGACGACAGCAAAGCTGTCTGAGCACCTTCCTGAAGGCGAGCAGGGGATTTCATCCCCTACAACCCCTATTTTTAGTTGCTTCTATATTTATCTGCTAGTCTTTGAAGTTCATGGGCCTGTGTACCGCATTCTTCTGCAAAATGCTTAAATGCTCTAGCTACCTCCTCATCCTTTGTGTGCTTAGAAAACATTTCAAAATCTCTTACAGCTTCCTGTGCATCTAATAGCTTTTTAACAATCATATCTCTTGTTTCAAGATTCATTCAATAACACCTCCTTATATCATAGTTTTACAAAATAAAAAGGCAATTATGTATAGGAAAACTTTTTTTCAATTTCTTTTATGTAAATCTCTAAGATTTCTTCAGCTTCTTCTTTTTTTAGTTTTTTATTGATTTCTTCTTCAATTAGTTTCTCTACTATTTCTTGTTTTGTAAAGCTCTCATTTTCTTGGTCTATTGAATAACCAGCATTGTCAAGATGAGAATGTCTTGCACCTATTGCTTGTCCAATAATGTTTCCATACCCTGTATGATACCCTGCCATGCCCTATATTTTTCACCTTTAATAACTTTTTATTTTTGTGTAATTCTGTTTTCATCATGACACTTCCCTCCTGCTGTTCTATCCTAATTATTACCTACCTACTTATTATTATTCTTTTTTCAGGAACCCCTTGAAGGATACTAATGCTTTGTATAGAATATAATGAATGTATACAGCTTATAGATATAGAGGTGAAAGATATGTCTAATTTTAAAACATTAAAACAATTTTTCATAAAAAACAAATGGTCTTATCTCTTTGGTATCTTTTTTCTCCTTTTAGTAGACCTTCTACAGCTGTTTATTCCAGAAGTATTAAGAAGCATCACCAATAAATTGCAAGAAAACCTCTTAGAGGGCTCAGATGTATTGCGTTATGCACTTTATATAATCCTAATAGGTATAGGAATTGCCTTTTTTCGTTTTTTGTGGAGAATGTTGATAATAGGTGCTTCAAGAGAACTAGAATACCACCTAAGAAATAAGGTTTTTTCTCATCTTTTAACCTTATCCACTAGTTATTATCAACGACATAAAACCGGTGACCTTATGGCCCATGTAACCAATGACATCCATGCTATAAGAATGGCCTTCGGCCCTGGCATAGTGGCCATGACAGATGCTATTTTTTTAAATATTGCAGCTATCATAATGATGGCAGCTACTACAGACTTACAATTAACAGTATTAGCCCTACTTCCCATGCCCCTATTAATTCTTGCCATGACAAGGTTTGGGAAACTGATTCACATAAGATTTAGAACAGCACAGGAGGCTTTTGCAAATATAACAGACAAAACGCAGGAAAACCTTACTGGTGTTAGGGTCATTAAAGCCTATGTACAGGAGGAGGCAGAAATTCAAAGCTTTTACAAAAAAAACCAAGAACTTTTCGAAAGAAATATGGAGCTAGCAAAACTATTTGGTTTTTTTCATCCATTAGTACACTTTCTATCTTCCTTAAGCTTTGTTATTGCTATTTGGTATGGAGGTGGATTGGTTATTGATGGCAACATTTCCTTAGGAGATTTCGTTGCCTTTACTACCTATTTAGGATTGCTGGTGTCTTCTATCTCAGCAATAGGCTGGGTTATCAATATTATGCAAAGGGGCAGTGCCTCTATGGAAAGGATTAATCTTATTCTTAAAGAAGAAGCAGAGATTAAGGATTCTTCTTTTGCTAAAGAGCTAGAAGACATTAAGGAAGCCATTGTCTTTGATTCAGTTACCTTTACCTATCCTACCAGCCAGTATCCAGCATTAAAAAACTTTTCTCTTAAGATTCCAAAAGGATCAAGTGTGGGAGTTATAGGTAGAACTGGGAGCGGAAAAACTACCATTGCTCATTTATTATTACGACTATATGAATTAAGTGAGGGTAACATCTATTTTGATGATATGCCCATTAAAGAGATCAGCCTAAAATCCTTACGAGAAAAAATAGGCTTTGTGGATCAAGATAGTTTTTTGTTCTCCACAACGATTGCAGAGAATATTGGTTTTGGAATAGATAACTATTCTATAGAGGATATCCGCCATGTTTCAAAAATAGCAGGTCTTCATGAGGATATTTTAGATTTTCCTAAACAATATGAAACACTGGTAGGAGAAAAGGGTATCACTTTATCAGGAGGTCAAAGACAGAGAACCTCCATTGCCAGAGCTTTAATTAAAAATCCAGATATACTTATCTTAGACGATTGTTTGTCAGCTGTTGATACAAATACAGAGGAGAAAATTTTAGAGGCTTTAAAAACCGAAACCCAAAATCGAACTACTATAATCATTGCCCATCGTATCTCTACGCTTAAACACTGTAATAAAATCATTGTATTGGACAATGCTACGATTATAGAGGAAGGTACACATCAAGAATTGTTAGAAAACAAAGGATTGTATTATGATTTTTATGAAAAACAATTACTAGAAGAGAAAATTAATATGGAATAAAGACAGGGGATTTTATTATGAAAGGTTTTCACAAATTTAACGAAGAAACTGTGGGTAAAGCCTACGATTCCAAACTGATGAAGAGATTATTACACTATGCTAAACCCTACTGGTTATTACTGGCAATCTCTATATTATTGTTAACTCTAATCGCCGGTATTGATATAGCTCGCCCCTATATTATTAAAATTGCTATAGACGATTATATGAATGTTTATGATGGGCTAAAAGAGTTCCGCGCCCAAGACTACCATGCTCTTCGCAGGTTAAGTATTCTTTATCTTATATTAATCACCCTTGGTATTTTAATTAACTATATTCAGGTATACTTATTAAATTACACCAGCAACAAAATTGTTTTTAAAATACGACAACAGCTGTTTGAACATTTACAGAAAATGTCCCTTAGCTTTTTTGATAAAAACCCTGTAGGTCGATTGATTACCAGAGTTACTAATGACACAGAAACTCTCCATGAAATGTACACAGGTGTGTTAGTAAATCTATTTAAAGATATTTTCCTGCTAACAGGAATCATTGTTATTATGGTTAAAATGAATATCCAGTTAACGCTAATCGCTCTTTCTGTTGTTCCTATTATACTTCTTTCAGCAGCCTTCTTTCGTTCAAAGGTTCGAGCTGCATATCGTTCGGTTCGAGAAAAATTAGGTGTCATCAATGCTCTTTTAAATGCAAATATCACTGGTATGAAGACAATTCATACTTTTAGCAGAGAAGAGCAACAACTTCAAGAATTTGATGAAAGTAACCAAGCACTTTTAAATTCTCATCAAAAACAAAATTTTCTATATGCAATATTTCGTCCCTCTATGGAGATTATTCGTTCACTAGGCATTGCTATGGTGCTATGGTATGGAGGAGGTCAAGTTATAAAGGGAAGAATTGAATTTGGCGTTCTTTTTGCCTTTATCAACTATATTAAGCAATTTTTTCAACCAATTAATGATTTAACAGAAAAATACAACATTCTTCAATCTGCAATGGCTTCTTCTGAAAGAATTTTCTCCCTACTGGATGAAGAAGCAGCTATTGAAGATAATAAAGATCCTATAAAAAATCATAACTTCCAAGGAGAAATAGAATTTAAGAATGTATGGTTTGCTTATCAAGAAGAGGATTGGGTTTTAAAGAATATCAACTTTAAAATTCTTCCTGGAGAATCCATAGCTTTTGTAGGAGCAACAGGGGCAGGCAAGTCCTCAATTATTCATCTTATGGGTCGCTTCTATGATGTGCAAAAAGGTGAAATATTGGTGGACGGCATTAATATTAAAAATATCCCTTTAAAGGATTTAAGACAAAATATTGGTATCCTTCTACAGGATGTTTTTATGTTCACTGGAACCATCAAAGATAATATTGTTTTAAATAATCAGAGTTTCTCTCAAGAAGATGTTGAAAAGGTAGCCAAATATGTAAATGCTCATCAATTTATCAAAAAAATGAAGATGCAATACGATGAACCACTCGTAGAAAAAGGTAGTAATCTTTCTACCGGTCAACGGCAGCTATTATCCTTTGCTAGAGCCTTGATATATGATCCTTCAGTATTTGTTTTTGATGAGGCTACTTCCAACATCGATACTGAAACAGAAGGACTTATACAGGATACTATCGAAAAAATCATAAAAGATAAGACAACAATTGCAATTGCCCATAGGCTGTCTACTATACAAAATTGCGATAAAATTATTGTTCTTCATAAAGGAGAAATTCGCGAATCCGGTAACCATCAGCAACTACTACAACAACAAGGCTTATACTATCATTTATATCAATTACAATATAAAGAAAACAGTCATTTTGCTTAAAACAATTTACAAAAAAAAAAATGAAAGACGAAGGATTTTTCCTTCATCTTTCTTTATTGATAAGTATTTTTTTCTTTCTATATGAAGTTGTTTTTACCATTCTTGCATAAATCCATTTTCAAACATATCACATTGCTCCAATGTGCATTTTCCCAAAACATAATGGATACAGGTGTACACTCCACATTTTCGACATTCTTTAACCTTTTCTTTCTTTTCCACTTTATTATTCATTGTTTTGCCCCCCTCTTTCCACGTTTGATTTGTAATATTATTATATCATTGAGTCTTTTGTCTGTCAATTGAAATATTTTAAAATTTTATATCATTTTACGATATTTTTACGATGACATTCTACATTTTTTTCTTTCATTGCAATATAATAGCTTTCCACAAAAGAATCAATTTCGAGACCACAATTCTCTTCTTTGATATGTCAAGGTTTTCATTTCATATTTTTATTATAGTATATTGATATTTCCCTATAGTTAAATAACCGTCCCATTACTAATAACATTGATATCCAGAATATGCATGATTTTTATTATGAAAATCATTTTTGAAAAACAATAATAATAATCCTATAATTCTATCAAACTATGTAGAGATCAATTATTGCTAACCAAAGCATTGTTTATTTTTTGGAAAGGAGTGAAATATTTATGACAAACTCAAATGAAATCTTCGTTTATAATGAAATTGGTAAATTGAAAAGCGTGCTACTTCATTGTCCTGGCGAGGAAATAGAAAACATCGTACCAGATTATTTAAGAAGATTGCTTTTCGACGAAATAGCTTATTTAAAACAAGCCCGTAAAGAGCATAATCAATTCGCAGACCTTCTTCGAGAAGAAGGAGTGGAAGTTCTTTATTTGACAGAACTTATGGCAGAAATATTAGAGAATAAGGAAGTACGAAATAACTTTTTAGAAGAATTTATGGAGGAGGGTCGTGTTGGTACGGATGGAATTAGGGATGCTATAAGAGAATTTTTTGCACCAATGACTTCTTTAGATATGATTCGCAAATGTATTTCAGGTATACGAACAGGGGAACTATCTCATATAAAGCCAAAGTCTTTAGGAGATATGGTAAGAAATCCTTATCCGTTTTATCTAGATCCAATTCCAAATCTATATTTTCAAAGAGATCCTTTTGCTTCCATGGGTCAAGGAATCACCTTAAACGTCATGTACAGTGACACTAGAAATAGAGAAACTCTATTTGCTAAATATTTATTTGATTATCATCCCAGATTTAAAAATATTGAACGTTGGTATAACAGAGACAAAAGCCATCCTATCGAAGGAGGAGATGAATTAATTCTATCTGAAAAGGTAGTTGCAATTGGAATAAGCGAACGCACCGATGCAGTAGCAATTGAAAAGGTTGCAAAAAATCTTTTTAATTCTAATGAAACTTTCGATACCGTCTTAGCCTTTGATATACCAAAAACCCGAGCGTATATGCATCTGGATACGGTATTTACTATGGTAGATTACGACAAATTTACAATTTATCCTGGAATCGAATCCCCACTAGATGTTTATAGTATTACAAAGGGTAAAGAAGGTCTTAGTATCTCTTATGAAGCTGATCAGTTATCCTCCATATTAAAAAAATATTTACACCTGCCTGCTGTTGACTTAATTCGATGTGGTAATGGGGATATTATTGCTGCAGGAAGAGAGCAATGGAGTGATGGTAGCAACACATTAGCGGTATCACCGGGTAAAGTTATCTGCTATGATCGTAACTATGTAACAAATGAAGCTCTAAGAAAGAGAGGTATAGAGGTTTTAGAGTTTCAATCTTATGAACTATCTCGAGGTCGTGGCGGTCCCCGTTGCATGAGCATGCCTTTAGCAAGAGAAAAAATATAAATCCTTTGACTTAATTATTGCTACAGGATAAAATAGTGAATGTAGTAAATATTGGCTAGGAGGCAATTTTTATGTATGATTTTCATGTCCACAGCAGCTATTCTCCCGATGCTTCAATGACTATGGAGGAAGCTGTTCTATCTGCTATTAAAAACGGGATAAAGGAAATATGCTTTACTGACCATATTGATTATGATTATCCTGAATGTGATCTGAGCTTTGAATTTAGTTATAAGGATTATTTTGATGCAATAGAATTATACAAAAAAAAATATGAGGATAAAATTGTTATACGAAAAGGTATAGAAATGGGTTTACAACCCCATATTTTAGATAAATGCAGTACAGATATAGTTAAACACAACTTTGATTTTGTTATCGCTTCCATCCATGTTGTAGAAAAAAAAGATTTGTATGCAGGAGATTTTTTCCATACAAAGACTCAAAAAAGTGCTTACGAAACCTATTTTGAAGAATTAAACTATATAATAAATAACTATCAAGATTATAATGTTATTGGTCATTTTGATATTATTAAACGTTATGGAGGCTTCGAAACATCTCTTCCACTACAGGAGTACAAAGAACATACAAATAGGATTCTAAAGAAAATTATTGAAAATGGAAAAGGTATTGAATTAAACACCTCGGGAATTCGTTATGGACTCGAGGATTATCATCCATCTATAGAAATTATAGAGCTTTATTATAAGCTGGGAGGAGAAATCATTACCCTAGGCTCTGATGCCCATGTACCTCAGCATGTTGCCTTTAACTTTAGTCACGCGTTAAAGCAGCTAAAGGATATAGGTTTCAAATACATTACATCCTTTAATAAAATGGAGCCTAGCTTCCACAAAATTGATGACTTATTATAATATAGCACTGCATCCATAGATGTGTAATTGGAAATGCTAACATTTTTAGGAACGGTTATAAACCGTTCCCTACTACTACAAAATTTAATTGCGTAGGGAATGGCCTGTGACCATTCCTAGATTAGGTTTCTCAGTCACATATTTATAATAAAACAGCTGATTCCAATATCATCAGCTGTTCCTTGTTTTTAAAGTCTTTAATATTGACCTCTATATTTTTTCATTGTTTCTGTAAAGATTTCTCCTGTTGAAGGTGGTGTATAGGTAATCGCATTGGCTCCCGCTTCAATGGTCCTTAGTATCGAGTCTTGACTATTCCCACCAGTTGCTATAATCGGTACGGTTTTACTTACTTCTCTTATTTTTTTAACAATCTGAGCCGTTTTTCCAGCGCCAGAAACATTTAGTATATCTGTTCCAGCCTCTAGTCTTGCTTCAAAATCCTCATCCTCTGACACAACCGTTACAACTACGGGTATATCTATTGTGTTTTTTAATTCTGTAACAATTTCATTTGGTGTAGGCTTGTTCAAAACCACGCCAATAGCTCCTTGAAACTCAGCATGCAGGGCGATATTGATAGACCGTTTTCCTGTTGTAAGTCCACCCCCAACCCCACAAAAAACTGGCACATCTGATGCTAGCATCAAAGCCTGGGTAATAACTAATTGAGGCGTAAAGGGGTACACAGCTATTATAGAATCGGCATTTGTATTTTTAATGATTGCAACATCTGTACTAAATAATATGGATTTAATTCTTTTGCCAAATATTTTTATGCCACTGGCTTCAGCTATACAAGAAGGCAGCTCAATATAATTACTTCTTAAAACTCCTCTGATTTCCGGTATATATTTCACCTTTTTAACAACTTGATCTTTTGGATCCATAATATTCCCCCTTATATATTAAAAACAATAGACTAAGCTTTGCTATCATTATATTATTTCATCATAATAATTTCAATGAAATATTCATGTTCTATCATTTCCTCAAATTTACATGAGCATTTTATCTACTAGTATTCTCTTATCTCTTCCACATTGGGGACAATAAAATATATGCAAACATTGATTTTCAGAAACACCATCTATCATCTCAGTGATATCTTTATCTAAATAGGTACTATAATCATCAAAATAATCCTGTATAGCTCCAGCTGCCTTCATTATTTCTTCACAATATGGACATTTTACAACATAACTTACTAGACCATTACAAATAGGGCATACTAATTCCATAAAAAGCCTCCTCATTTTATACATATACCTCTATTATTTGTCAGCAGCTCCTATTCAATGCCTAGTTTGAAGCTTTATTTACTATATTTCTCAAACAAATCATCCAATGCTTCCCTTAATAGGAAAGCCTCTGTTTTATCGGTCTTTTTCGATAGTTCTCCTATACGTTCTAATTGTGTTTTTGTATAATAATTGGATTTCAACAGCATATTTTCGCTTTCTGCTAAGCAAACTCTGTTTTTTCCTTCTCTCTTAGCTCTAAACAAGGCACTGCCAGCAGCTCTAAATAGCTCTACAGCATTTTTAGCATCTCTTGGAAAATTACTAACTCCTGCGCTGATTTTTATGGCAATATCACGATTTTTTTCACCTAGTTGAAATGTATTCTCATCAAAATATCTTCTTATTTCCTCCACCATGATAAATCCAGTTTCTGCATTGGAATTACTAAACAACACATGAAATTCATCCTTATTGTATCTACCTACCAAATCATCGGATCTTAAATTTTGTCTTAGCACAGAAGCAATCTTTTGTATTACCTTATCCCCTACAGTTTCCCCATAATAATTGTTTACTGTTTCAAAATTATCGATATCAATAATCGCTAAGGTAAAAGTTTCCGATGAGTTTCCTATCTTTTTTCCCACTTCTTCATCAAATTCTTCCTTTGTCATAATCCCTTGAATTTCCTCTATCAAATCTGTCACCTCCACAAATACAGCTCAGTGTTTATTAATCATATATATATATGTACCCATATTAATGTATTATTCACTAGATGTCCAGCGAAACAGGATATTTTTTTGTGTGTTGCCAATAAGAAGCACTTATAAAGATTACTGTAATAATCAATGCTTAACAAGAATATTTATTGTATATCTAAATACATTGCTAGAGGTGGTTAATTTGAAAAAATCCTCATTTATTTTTGGCACAGTTCTGTTGGCATTGGTGAATGTTGTTGTTCGATCCCTGGGTTTTATATATAGAATTTTTCTTTCTAGATTAATTGGGGCTACTGCCATTGGTCTTTATCAAATGGTATTTCCCTTCTTAATGGTGCTAATTACAATCCCAACAGCAGGTATTCCAATTGCTGTTTCTAAGTTAGTGGCTAAAGAAAAATCTCTTCACAACCGCGAAGGCATTTATAAGGTATTGCTGCTTGCTCTATCATTAGGAGGGATAACCTCTTTTATTCTTTCAGTTTTTGTATCTCTAAAAATTGATTTTATTGTCAATCAAATATTAAAGAACCCAGATCTTTATTATCCAGTTCTATGGACGATACCTACCATAAGTATCGTTACCTTCTCCAGCATCTTAAGGGGATTCTTTTATGGTTTAAAGGAAATGGCTCCTGCTGCATCTGCTCAAATTATTGAACAGTTTTTTAGAATTGTATTTGTTTTAACTTATCTTTATTATAAGATACCTTCAAATCCTGTGGCAGCTGCTACCATCGCTATTATAGGGATTTCTATAGGAGAGATTGCTGGGCTACTTTATTTGGTTTTTAGGTTCAATTTCAAAAAAATTATAACAAAATCCCATTATATTAGAACCTACAGTGATTCTTCTTTAGAAATCTTTAATCATTTACTGTTTGTAGCAGTACCCATTACCTTAAGCCGCTTAGTATCTGTGGTTATGCAAACAGCAAACTCTATATTAATTCCTCAAAGACTTCAAGTGGCAGGCTATTCTTCTGTAGCTGCTATTGAAACCTTCGGCAAAATTTCAGGCATGGCAATGCCTTTACTGTATTTACCCTTTACTGTAACAACCGCTCTGGTGCTGAATATCATACCAAACATTTCAGAACAGTTGGCAATAAATAATTGGAAAGATGTGGAATACAAGTCTAGTCTGGCTTTAAGGATTACATTATTGGTAGCGATACCTACTACTATAATATACGCTATATTTGGACATCATCTTGCACAATTGATCTATGGCCATGAGGATGTTGGCAGGTACCTATCTATCATTAGTTATGGAATGATTTTTCTCTGCATGCAGCATACGTTATCAGGTATTTTGCATGGGATGGGAAAGCAGATTGCAACAACAATTAATTACATTCTAGGGATGATGCTACAATTATATTGCACTTATTTTTTGATACCTAATCCTCGTTACGGAATCAACGGTTTTTTTATAGGTTTTCTGTTAGCTACCTTTACGATTTTCGCCTTAAACCTCATTACTTTGATGCGCCATATTAAATTAAATATTTCTTTTATGCAAGCTGTATTAAAACCTGCATTTGCATCCCTTTTAATGATTATTGCTATGATTTATAGCTATCAAAACTTTTATTCTTTATCCTCCAGCAATGCATGGAGTACAGTTGTATCCTCCATAATAGGTGGTTGTTTATATTTATTCATACTTTTAATCACCAAAACCTTTGATATAAATCGTCTAATCAATACGATAAAAGAATAAAAAGGGGGATATCGGGAAATTGAAAATTTCAGTTGAAATCCTCAAAAAATAATCAAGCCTATCGAATTTAGAGTTTATAATAACTCTAGACCTCGATAG
>NZ_FZOJ01000020.1 GCF_900188145.1 Anaerovirgula multivorans
TATCGAGGTCTAGAGTTATTATAAACTCTAAATTCGATAGGCTTGATTATTTTTTGAGGATTTCAACTGAAATTTTCAATTTCCCGATATCCCCTTTCTACTTATTTAAGTTTACTGATTTCATCTTTGCATACTTTAGAAAAAAATGTAATATCCATCCCCAGAAACTCTTTGAGCTGCCTCTTTAATTAATGGTGATTGACTTCATTTTGCTATTAATTAGGATGATATATTACTATTCTATTTTAAACATGAGACATCTTTTTTATTTAGCCTGATACTTTTCGTAACACTCTTACTAGTAGTTGAATAGTATACTTAATATAGAGAAACTATGGGAGACGGGATAAAAAATGTAAAGAGGTGATTAGATACATGATCAAGGAAGAGGGCAAGGCAAAGATTGAAAAGAGAAAACTAATCAGACATAGGATAGGTCTAACCTATCCGGATATCATAGGGTTAGATAACGAAGATATACAGCAAGCTATTAATGGAACGATTCAAGAAGAGATATATAAAATGATTATAGAACAGGGTTATGAGGAGGATTATACGAAGGAAATATGGGGAGATTATAAAGTGGAACTAAATGAATACAATCTCTTAAGCGTATTAATCTATATTCATTCCTATTCAAAAGGAGCAGCCCATGGACTAACGGCTTTAAAAGCGATAAATTTTGATTTACAAAGTGGAAAAACCTATGAATTAGCTGATTTATTTATAAAGAACAGTGGCTACGTAAATAAAATCAACGAACTTATAAAAGAAGAAATGGTTGAAAAGGATATCCCGATGTTAGTAGAATTTGAAACTATTGACAAAAAACAGGACTTCTATTTAACCAAGGAAGCTTTAACTGTTTTCTTCCAGTTGTATGAATACACCCCTTACGCATATGGTATACCAGAGTTTGGTATTCCCTATAATGAGTTAGAGGACATTGTTAATAAACAAGGGCCATTAAAGTTTATAGCTACTAGCAAATAATAATTGCAAATAAATTTATAAGAAAACTGCTATTATGATAGCAGTTTTTCTCATTTAGGTATTTAATTATTTTCTACAAAGTATACAATATAGGTATATAGATAAACTAATAATAGTTAAAGAAGGTATAAAAAATCATGCTAATATTTAAGTTTAATGTCACGGGGCTACGGTCTCTTCCATGCCTAAAGGATGTAACCATGGATTTCAAATGTAGCCCTTTAATGTATTGGAATTAAAAATTATGCAAGCATATAAAGTATAGAAACGAACATCTATACCAGTAAAGGAAGGGAAAAGTGATGATAAAACCAAAAAAAAATATACAAGTGATTATAGGTATGTCTGGTGGGGTAGATTCTTCTGTAGCCGCTTTATTATTAAAGGAAGAGGGGTATGATGTTATAGGCATTTTTATGAAAAATTGGGATGAAACTGATGAGTTTGGTTACTGTACTGCTGCAGAGGATTATGAAGATGTTAGAAGAGTTTGTGATCAAATTGGCATCCCCTATTACACTGTAAATTTTGAAAAGGAATACTGGGACAAGGTATTCACTTACTTTTTAGATGAGTACAAAAAAGGAAGAACTCCAAATCCTGATGTCATGTGCAATAAAGAAATAAAATTCAAAGCCTTTCTACAGCATGCACTAAAATTGGGAGCTGATTATCTTGCTACAGGTCATTATGCTCAAATTGACTATCATGAGGGAGAATATAGACTATTACGGGGCGTAGACTCTAATAAGGACCAGACATACTTTTTAAATGCCTTAGGACAATATCAATTATCGAAATCGATGTTTCCCATTGGACATTTAACAAAATCACAAGTAAGAGAAATTGCAGAAAAAAATGATTTAGCCACTGCAAAAAAGAAAGATAGTACAGGAATCTGCTTCATAGGAGAAAGAGATTTTAACGAATTTTTATCTAGATATTTACCAGCTCAGCCAGGAAAAATAAAAAGTCTATCTGGAGAAATAAAGGGAAAACATCAGGGATTAATGCACTATACTTTAGGGCAAAGAAAAGGACTTGGAATTGGAGGCAGTGGATCTGGCGAGCCTTGGTTTGTAGTCAGTAAAGATTTGAAAAATAATATCTTATATGTAGTTCAAGGAGAAAAGCATCCCGCCTTATACTCCTATGGATTATTAGCCACTGATTTAAGTTGGGTAAGCGAAAAAAAGCCTAATTCTGGCTTTGAGTGTACAGCGAAGTTCAGATATAGACAGAAGGATCAACAGGTAAAGGTATTTATCACAAAAGAGGATGAATGTAAGGTGATATTTCATATCCCTCAAAAGGCGGTGACTCCAGGTCAGGCTGTTGTTTTTTATGATGGAGAAGTTTGTTTAGGAGGAGCTACTATAGATAAAATACTAGATAAAGCTGAAATTTAGGAAAGGATCTAGACCAATTCTACTAAGTCTCATTTTATTTCGAGGTTAAATCCTAAAGTTTGCGAACTTGCTACGCTCGGACACACAAATTTTTTATGGATTTAACATCTCCATTTTCTAGATATTTTCCAAGATATCAATATCATCAGCCGGCAACGGATATTGACTTTATGGAGACGGCGAAACAGGAAGCAGAAAAGCATTTAAGTTATATTTTCCTAGGAAATGTATAGAGTTATGAATAGAGAACTAAGGGGGAAATTGCTATGAAAATCTTTAGTAATGAGGAAATGAAGAATTTAGACAGAATAGCTATAGAGGAGTATAAAATTCCTGGTATTATTTTGATGGAGAATGCGGGAATCGCTGTAGTAAAAGAGATAGTAAAGTCCTTAGAAATAAAAGAAAATAAAAGGGTGGCTATACTCTGTGGGCTAGGCAACAACGGCGGGGATGGTTTTGTTATCGCAAGACATTTAATAAGTTACGGGTTAGGAGTTGACACCTATGTTATAGGAAACACCTCTAGCATCAAGGGAGATGCAAAGATAAATTACGAGATACTAGTTCATCTAAAAGCTTCTATTACTACTATTAAAGATGAAGAAGACTTAGCAATGTTAGAAGATTCTTTGGAGAAATGCGGTATTTTAGTAGATGGCATACTAGGAACGGGATTGCAAAGACCAATAGAGGGAGTAATAAAAGAAGTTATAGCTATCGTTAATAAAAGTAAGAAAGAAATAATAGCAATTGATATACCTTCAGGGATAAATGGTGATGATGGGGAAGTCTATGGAGAAGCTGTTAAAGCCAACAAAACCATTACCTTTCAATTGCCTAAGATAGGTAATATTCTTTATCCAGGCAGTGATTATTGTGGGAAGCTCTTGATTGAGAATATTGGTATTCCTAAGAATGCTATTGATGCTATAGAAGCAAAAATAAGTCTTATTACAGAAAAGATGGTACAGGCCCTTTTACCTAAGCGATATTCCGATACCCATAAGGGTAGTTATGGTAAGGCTTTAATTATTGCAGGTTCTTTTGGTATGACTGGAGCCGCTATTTTGGCTTCTAAAGCTGCATTGCGAAGTGGGGCAGGCATTGTAAAGACGGCAGTACCAAAGGAACTAAGTGTTATTATAGAAAACCAGCTTATAGAAGCAATAACTGTATCTTTAGAAGAATTATGGAATCAAGATAATCAACAGGCTTTTAGACTAAAGGGAGAAGATGCTATTGCTATAGGGCCTGGGAGTGGAAGAGCTGAAGCATTTAAAAAGTTATTAGAAGCTGTAGTAGAAGAAGCTACTGTGCCTGTAGTAATCGATGCAGATGGATTAAATCTATTAGCAGAGAATATAGATATTTTAAAGTCCTTAAAAGCTCCATGTATCATTACGCCCCATCCTGGTGAAATGGCTAGGCTTACAGGCCTCTCTATTGATGAGATCAACAGAAACAGAATAGATGTTGCAAGGGGTTTCTCCTTAAAGTGGAAGGTAATCACATTATTGAAGGGAGCTAGGACGATTATCTCGGATGAAAAGGGAAATGTTTATATCAATAGCACTGGAAATCCAGGCATGGCAACTGCAGGAAGCGGAGATGTTCTAACCGGTATGATTACAGGCTTGTTGGCACAAGGGATTTCTCCATTAGAGGCTACTATTACCGCGGCTTATCTTCATGGGAAAGCTGGTGATAGGACAGCTGAAAAGTATGGACAGTATAGCATGTTGGCAGGAGATATTCTTGAGGAAATACCCTATGGGATAAAGGAGTTATTGAAATTTTAAAAGTACAAAGCAGTAGTAAAGATTGACCATAGAGCCTTTATTCCTTTTTACTATATTGACCAGTACTGGAGCAACAAGATATGAATAAACAGAGGAAAAACCTCTGTTTTTTTATTGCTCATAAATATTAAGTATATGCTCTATGGAATTAATTTATGACAAATAAAACACAAAAACTAATGGGTTTGAATACAATATTACTACAAGAATTCCTTGTCATAGATCAAATTAATTAAGAGGAGGAGATAACATGATGCATACACCTTATCCTGGCATATATCCTATCCCCTTTATGCCTATGTATGTAATGATGGCCCGTGCCTATGTACCTTATCAGACCTATATACAGGCCTACCCTTTAACAGAAGCCATACAGAAAGGAACTCTATTTCCCGAGTTATATCAGCCTTATATTGAAAAAGATCCACATTGGAAGGGGGAAAAATAATGATGGAAAGAAAAGCCTTAATGAGGAAAATTCAAGATGTGGAGTTTGCTTTAGTGGAGCTACAGCTATACTTAGATACACACCCCTTTGACCAAAAAGCCTTGATGGACTTTAACTGTTATAGTCAGCAGCTTTTAATGCTTAAACAACAATATGACATGGCGTATGGACCACTATTACAATATGGTTTTTCACCTAGCCCATATCCTTGGAAATGGTTAGATAGTCCATGGCCTTGGGAAGAACAATTTTAGGAGTATAAGGAGGAAAGTATATGTGGATTTATGAAAAAAAGTTGCAGTACCCTGTTAGGGTTACCTGTGGACCTAATCCTAAACTAGCCCAATATTTATTGACACAGTATGGTGGCCCAGATGGTGAGCTTTCAGCAGCATTAAGATATTTAAATCAGAGATACACTATCCCTACGAATGAAGCTAAGGGACTATTAACAGATATAGGCACAGAAGAACTAGCTCATGTAGAGATAATAACAACGATGATCTACCAATTAACAAAAGATGCAACTGTTGAGGATTACGAGGCCGTAGATATGGGTTCTTTCTATGCAATCAGAGATAAAGCTTTATTTTATTCAGATTCAAACGGAGTACCATGGACGGCAACTTACATCCAAGCCCATTCAGATCCTATTACGGATTTACATGAAGATATGGCTGCCGAGCAAAAAGCTAGAGCAGTGTATGAGCATTTATTAAATCTTACTGATGACCCTGGTGTAAAAGATGCTTTGAGATTCTTAAGGGAAAGAGAAGTAGTGCATTTCCAAAGATTTGGTGAAGCATTAAGAATCGTGCAAGAATATATAGATGCCAAAAAAATTTATTAAGACCGGATTTTACCCGGTCTTTTTTACATACTTGATTTTCTGTGATATTTTAATAGAAAGTAAGGTATATATATATATAAAAGAGAAGAGGAGGTTTATCACATGATGAAGGATGTAAAACTCCAAGAGGGTATGACCTATACAATACAAAAAAAAGTGGCTTATGAAGATACAACATTAAGCTTTGGAAGGAGCGGTATAGAAACCTTGCTTTCTACTTCAGCGTTGGTAGGAATGATGGTTGAGGCAGCAGTTGATTTAGTCGGTAAGAATATACCAGAAGGCTTTATTACTGTTGTAAAAAAAATGGAGATAGACCATGAGAAACCTACCTTGCAGGGAATGACAGTGACAGTAAAGGCACGACTAGATAAAATTAAAGGGAATGTACTATATTTAACAAATATATGCTATGATGAGGTAGGAGAAATCGCTATTGCTAAGCAAGAACGTTATATAGTAAACAAGAAGGCTCTAATTCATAAGGCTCATGAAAGAGCAGAAGCATTAGAACAAAAGGATAGATAAGGGTGCTCATTGAGTGCCTTTTTTTTATAAAATTTTATCCTTCGGAAGATTATGCTTTTATAGGAATAAAATATTTGGATATATAAAAGGTATTATTAAATACTATTAATAAAACAGTACTTATTTAGGAAGGAGAAAACAATGGCTATAAGATTATTTATTATTGCGGTTATACCTAGCATAGCTATTGCGGCAGCCATATATCTTACGGATCGATATGATAGAGAACCGTTATCTTTGTTGATTAAAGTTTTTGTTTTAGGCGCTTTATCTGTAATACCTGTCATCATAATACAAAGGATCTTAGTAGGAGTTAATATCTTTCCCGGTCTATTCGGAGCTGCCTTTACTGCATTCATTATTGCAGGAGTGACAGAAGAATACTTTAAAAGAGCAGTGGTATTATTTAGTGCTTATAATAGTAGACACTTTAATGAAAAATTAGATGGAATCGTCTATTGTGCTTTTTCTGCTTTAGGTTTTGCTACAGTTGAAAATATCATGTATGTAGTATTTAGATTTAGTAGCAACTATTATGTTGGAATTATGAGAGGCGTGCTATCAGTACCTGCCCATATATTATTTGCAGTCACGATGGGATATTATCTTTCTTTAGCAAAATATAGTGAAGATGAAAATGAGAAACGTAGGTATTTTTCGAAATCTTTATTAATACCTGTTATTTTTCATGGTTTGTTCAACTTTATTTTAATGGCAAGAATTCCTATACTGATGCTTCTTTTTATCCCCTATGTGATTTATTTATGGAGAGTGAATCTTATTAGATTAAATAAATACACGAAATACAGCAGAGGGGATTATAATAAAATTATAGAGGATAAAGAATAAAAATAAAAAAAGCGACAATTGTCGCTTCTAATTTTACTCTGTGAAAGTGACTGACATCAAATCAGAGGTTTGAGTCACTTACTTTTGTCCAGCAATAATTTTTGCTATCTCCTCAAGAGTTAAGTTGTCAGATATTTCAAAGGTGCCAGATTTTAACTTTGAAGCTAAGTTTAAACTTTCAACAACCTGGATAAACTCTTGGGTATTATCAATCAAGTCATTTTCTAAAAGAATTCTAGCAATACCGCCTCCTGAAGTACCACTTGGAATTGTTATTTGTTTGTTGTCTACTACAACTACTTGAATTGGATCTGTAGAAGGTTTTTCTTCTGGTTGTTCTTTTTCTACAGGTTCTTCTATACCCTCTTCAACAGTCTTTTGTGAATCCTCTTCTTGTTCCTTTGGAATATCAGACTCTTCTACAGTAGGTACTGTATTTATAGCAGAAGCAATACTGTCTTTATTAAACCAGTCTCCCAAATTCCAAGCTACTACACCAAACATAAGTCCTGCAATAATAAGAGCAATAAAAACATCATTAAAATCGTGAAGTATATCTTTAATTTTTTCCATTTGTTTACCACCTTTTGTTGTTTATCCTTATATACTTAAGCATATCATATTTACCTATTCCTTTTCAATAAAAGGATAGATGTAAATATTAACACAAGTATATAAATATATAAAATAGTGACTTTTAATAATTTAATTACATAATATTTGCACTAGCAGTTATAATATCAGTAAAACAATAATATAAAAGTAATAAAATCAAGAAAATACAGTAATAAAAATGTATTTTGAAGGGGAGAGTGTATAATGGCAAAGCGTATTAAAAAAATCACCACAGTAGATGATTTAGATAAAATTATACAAAAATCTAGCAAAAAACCAATTTTTATTTTTAAACATGATGTTGCGATTGTAGAAAGTGAAGAAGCTTATCAACAGTATTTAGAATTCATGGAAGAAAATGAAGAAGATATAGTATTTACCATGGTAGATGTAAGAGAGTATTTAGAGGTTTCAGAAGCTATTGAAGAAAAGTTAGAGATTAACCATGAGGTCCCTCAGCTAATATTGCTTATGGATGAGGAAGTCGTTTGGGATGACCAACAAAACAATATTAATTTTGATAACCTAATTGAAGTTGTAAATGAGTACCTTTCAATATAACTATGGTTAATATTAGTTGCTTTAAAAATACTACAGTGTTAAAATAGTTATAGAGTTTTTGCAAAATAGAATACGGGGGGACATAAGATGAAAAAAGAAATCCTAGAATGGATAAAAACTATAATATTATCATTGGTAATAGCATTAGTTATCACTACCTTTATTAAACCAACGATTGTAAAAAATTATTCTATGATACCGACATTAGATGAAAATAACTTTTTAATAGTAAATAGACTTTTATATAACCTAGGAACCCCAAAGCGTGGAGATATTGTTGTGTTTAAATCTCCATTAAAAACTGCAACTGGTAAAGATAAGTTATTAATTAAAAGAGTAATAGCTTTACCAGGAGAAGAAATCACAATATCTAACGGCGATGTATATATTGATGGACAGCACTTGGAAGAACCGTACCTAGTAGATACTTATACAGAAGGAAACATAGACATGGTTATACCTGAAGGTAAAATTTTTGCTATGGGAGATAATAGACGTAATAGCTTAGATAGTAGAGATGACATACTAGGACCAATAGATATAGATGATGTTGTAGGAAAGGCTTTTTTAAGATTATATCCATTTAATAGAATGGGCTTTCTAGCTACTGATGTAGCTTTAACTTCGGAATATATTACTGCATTAAATTAACAAATTCTTTCTACTTATAAAAACCTTCTAAAATGCAAATCATATATTTAGAATAAGTTTAGGAGGGAATGCAAATGAAAGTAAGAGAGATTATGACAACTCATGTTTCAGCGGCTAATACCAGCGATACTATTGATGAAATATCAAGAAAAATGAAGGAATTAAATGTGGGAACTATCCCAATCTGTGACCATCAAAATCACGTGGTAGGAATTGTTACTGACAGGGATATTGTAGTTAGGGGCATTGGAGATGGATATCGATCATCTGATAAAATAGAAAATGTTATGTCAAAAGAATTAATATCGATTACTCCTGATAGTCATGTCCACGAAGCAGCAAGACTAATGGCACAAAATCAAATAAGAAGATTACCAGTTATAGAGGATGGTAGATTAATAGGTATCGTGGCAATAGGTGATTTAGCTGTTAGAAATGTCTATGTAGATGATGCAGGTAGAGCTTTAAGTGATATTTCACTACCAAGTCGACCAATGATGTAAGTCTGTAATACATCTCATCCCTAGTAGTTATCCTGCTAGGGATTTGTTTTTTAAAAAGGTTGCATACTTTCAATTGTTATTAAAGCAAAAAAAAGTATATAATAGTATATAGGAGTTTTATTACTCAATTTTAAATCTATAGGGGGACTCTGGATGGAAAGTAATAAGATACAAAATTATATTTCAATTACTGTAAATGATGAAGGACCTTTTAAATATGAAGAAGGAACTTTGTTAGAAGAAATAATAAAGGACTTCCAACCAAAGATAAAGCATTTGATTGTTGCAGCTCTTGTTGACAATCAGTTAAAGGAGTTAAAATATACATTAGATGAGGATTGTGATATTAAACTCATTGATATATGTTCTTCTATTGGATCAAGGATTTATCAAAGAAGTCTATCTTTTGTTTTTATAAGAGCATGTATGGAATTTTTTTCAGGATGCAAAGTATCAGTAGAACACTCGCTTAGTAAAGGGCTTTATTGTGAAGTGCACTATAAAAGATCTATTAATGATCAGGATGTCATTAGAATTCAGGAAAGAATGAAAGAGATTGTTTCTGAAGATGTCCGATTAGAAAAAAGTAGAATTCCTGTAGATGAAGCTAAAGAAATCTTTAGAGATTATGGGCAAACAGGAAAAGAAAAATTATTAAAATATCGGGAGAAACCTTATATAAACATTTATCAATGTGGTTGGCTAAAAAATTATTTTTATGGATATATGGTACCTTCAACAGGGTATCTGAAGGAATTTAAATTACAATACTATGCTCCAGGAGTTGTGTTGCAGTTCCCTAGATTTGAAGATGGGGGAAAAATTCCAGAATTTCATGAGCATCCAAAGCTATTTAAAGTATTCAGAGAGGCAGAAAAATGGGGAGAAATACTGGAAATTGATTATGTTGCAGCATTAAACGACCTGATTGTAACTCAAAAGGAAGATGAGTTTATTAGAATTGCTGAAGCGCTTCATGAAAAGAGAATTGCTGAACTAGCTGATAGTATAACAGAAAATATCCATGAAAAAAGAGTAGTATTAATTGCAGGACCTTCCTCTTCAGGGAAAACAACCTTTGCTCAAAGATTGATGATACAATTAAAGGTAAACGGCATTAAACCAGTGGCTATTTCTTTAGATGACTATTTTGTAAATCGAGAAGAAACACCTTTAGATGAAAAGGGAGAATATGATTTTGAATCCCTTTATGCTATCGATTTAAAGCTATTTAATAGGGATTTAGAAAGAATATTACAGGGTGAAGAAATAGAAATACCTACCTTCAATTTTCATACAGGAAAAAGAGAGTATCGGGGTCACAAAATACAGATTCAATCTAATCAACCTATAATACTGGAAGGCATTCATGCATTAAACGATGAATTGACTTCTGCCATAGCTAGGAACAAAAAGTTTAAAATCTATATTAGTGCACTGACACAGCTAAATGTAGACGAACATAACAGAATACCTACCACTGATACAAGACTAATAAGACGTATCGTTCGAGATAGCAAATATCGTTCAAAGGATGCGGAGGCTACGCTGGCTATGTGGAAGTCTGTAAGAAGAGGAGAAGAAAAGAATATATTTCCTTTTCAAGAGGAAGCGGATGCCATGTTTAACTCAGCACTTTTTTATGAGCTAAGCCTGCTAAAAAAATATGCCGAACCCTTATTAAGGCAAGTAGATAATACCAGTCCCTACTTCTCTGAAGCAAAACGGCTGATGAAATTTTTAAGCTACTTTGTAGCTTTAGAAAGAGAAGAAGATATTCCTAAAACTTCTATTCTAAGAGAGTTTATTGGAGGCAGCAGCTTTCACTAAAATGATATAAAAGTAGATAACCCAAATCTTTGATTTGGTGTCAGTCACTTTCATAGAGTGCAAAAAAAAGACGGAGATCATCTTCATCTTTTTTTTTATATGGATATTTTTGTTCTAAAATGCAAACAAATTATAGTAAATAATACTAAAGAGAATAAAGGATTTTGGGGAATCTTTTAGAATAAATAAAGTATAGGTGATTATTATGGAAAATGCGTCAATGGTAATTAGTTTTGTTTTAATTATTTTAGGAGTATTAGGAATTTTTATTCCGATTCTGCCAGGACCCATTTTGGTCCTAATGGGTATAGTTTTATATGGGTTCATAACAGACTTTGCTGTTATCACTTTCAATTGGATTATTATATTTGCAATACTAACCTTTATTACCATTATAGTAGACTATTTAGCCTCCTTTTTCACAGCAAAGAGATTTAATGTGTCTACCTGGGGAATGATAGGAATGATTTTGGGTGGGTTTGGAGGCCTTGTTATTCTAAATGTTATAGGACTACTAATAGGGCAGGTGATAGGGTTAATCTTAGGAGAGATCCTTTCAGGAAAAGAGTTAATGCAAGCAATAAAAGCAGGAAGTGCTGGGGTTATTGGGTATATTGTTAGCTTATCTGTAAAAATATTGATAACAGGCATTATGGTAGGAAGCTTTGTCTATCTTATTTATTAAGGGGAGATTATCTTGGAGGAAAATCATAAAATAAATAGAGTATATTTTATACTGATTATCGGTATTATTAGCGTTTCTTTTTCTGCAATATTTGTTAAAAATACTACTGCACCTTCAAATATCATAGCTATGTATCGTATGGTGATAACCTTCTTACTATTCCTTCCTGTAACATTAATCACAAGATGGAAAGAAATAAAAGAAATTAAACTGAAGGATTTTCTTTTGTGTGCTCTTAGTGGAGGATTCATGGCATTGCATTTTAGTACATGGATTACATCTTTGCAGTATACGACAGTGGCTTCCTCTACAGTTTTAGTAGGATTGCAGCCAATTTTCACTGCTGCCATTGGTTATTTTCTATACCAAGAGAGGCTGAATAAAGTGAGTATAATAGGCATGCTTACTGCGATCGCAGGAAGTAGCATTATGGGCATTTTTGATTTCCAACTTGGTTCGGAACATCTATATGGCGATGTTTTAGCACTGTTAGGAGGTTTTTTTGGAGCACTGTATATCATTATGGGGAGAGGCATCAGAAAAAGAGTATCTACAGTAACCTATGGATTTTTTGTCTATGGTGTGTGTGCCTTACTTTTAGTAGGCATCAATGTTATATTAAAAACCCCATTAATAGGTTATTCTCAAATGGATTATGCTTTGTTCTTAGCAATGGCTGTAATATGCACCATCGGAGGTCATACGATTTTTAATTGGTCACTACGTTATATTGAAGCCAATAGGGTTTCTACTGCAATGCTAGGGGAACCAGTAGGAGCTACTTTTTTAGCAATAATATTGCTAAAAGAAATCCCAACCCTTCCGCAAGCCATTAGTGGAGTATTAATTTTAACAGGTCTATATATTTTTATGATAGCTTCTGTCAAGGAAGACAAAACGAGACTTAATTCAGAGAGAATCTTTACCCCCTCTGAATTGTAGCCTAGTTTATTTTGAGGATGTAGTGCTTGGACTGTCGCTTGCTGAAGCGGCAGGCTAAAAGCAATACACCGAAGGAGAAGTTTCAATCAAAAATTTCGGTTAACATCCATAGTGAGGGTTAATTTAGAATTTTTTTACTTATAGTCATTTATAGGATGTGATTGTATGAAGAAAATTAATTCTAAAAAATATGATTTATTAAAGACGATCACTATAACCCTAATGCTACTATTTATAGTAGATTACTATGTTTTTAGCCTAGCGGTTGTAGAGGGGGAGTCGATGTATCCAACTATAAATTCCTCCGATAGATTAATATATGTAAAGCTACCCTATTTTAGGAACAGGTCTAAAAGAGGAGATATTGTCATATTTCAACCTCCTAAGGAGCTAGCAAGAGATGAACTCTTCGTAAAACGGGTGATAGCCACTGAAGGAGATGCTTATTGTATCGCAAAGGGCGTATTATCTATTAATGACATAGAAATAGCAGAAGAGTATATTTGTGCAGAAATATATGTAGATAAAGATTATGAACACACCTATGGTACAGTTCCGACAGATAAGGTTTTTGTAATGGGAGATAATAGAAATAATAGTAATGATAGTAGAAGATTTTGTTGCATTTATACACAGCAAATAAGAGGAAAAGTTATAATGAGAATATGGCCGCTAAATGAAATTAGGACTTTTGTAAATCCTTTTTCTTAGGAGATCATATAATGGTCTCCTAATTTTATTGTATAACACCTGAGAGAGGAGGCTTTATCTTGACCTTAAAGGAACAAATAGTTAATTATGCTAAATCAATAGGAGTAAGTATGATTGGCTTTACCAGTGCTGAGGCTTTTGAAGATATAAGGGGAATCTTAGAGGAAAGAAAAAAACTAGAATATCTTTCAGGATTTGAAGAAAAGGATATTGATCTCCGGATTGACCCGAAAAAGACGATGCCAGAGGCTAAATCTATTCTAGTTATAGCCCTCCCCTATTATATTGATGAGGAAAATTTACAACAGAAAGAAACACCTTTATTTCACGGAGAATTAGCACGGACAGCATGGGGTAAAGATTATCATGATGTGGTTAAAGAAAAGCTGGAGAAAATTGCGACGTTTATAAAAGGAAAAAAAGAAAAATTTGATTATAAAAGCTTTGTTGATACAGGGCCTTTAGTGGATAGACATGTAGCTTATCGTGCGGGACTAGGATGGTATGGATATAATTCTATTTTGATGAATGATGAATATGGCTCTTGGTTTTTTATCGGATATATGCTTAACAATTTAGAAATTCCTTCAGATAAGCCTTTAAACAATAGGAGCTGCCAAGGATGCAATTTATGTATAAAGCATTGCCCTAAAGGTGCTATAGAAGCACCTTATAAATTTAATGCAAAAAAATGTTTATCTAATATATTACAACAAAAAGAAGATATTAAAGAATCAGATAGAAAAAGCTTAGGGAAAAGTCTTTACGGTTGTGATATATGCCAACAGGTTTGCCCCCACAATAAAGAGATAAAGAAGGAAACAGAAGAAGATTTTTATCCCAAGGAAGCTTTGCATAAACCAGACCTATTACAGCTCCTATCCATGTCTAATAAGGAGTTTAAGAAGACTTATGGAGAAACCTCAGCGGGGTGGAGAGGGAAAAAAATTTTACAAAGGAATGCCATTATTGCTTTAGTAAATCATGGTGATAAAAAAACAATTCCTTATTTATTACCGTTGCTGCAGGATAACAGACCAGAAATTAGAAAGTATGCTATTTGGGCTATTTGCGAATTAGATCCTTTCAAAGCATATCAGATTCTTATGAAAGTTAAAAAACAAGAGAAGGATGAAGAGGTATTAAAGACAATAGAATATTATTGCAAAAAGATCTCCTGTGAAAAAAAGCGATAAAATAAAAAATGCTTTCTTAAAGGAATTAGTAGAATATAACCCTCCTTCTGAATAGTATGTTAGTAAGGTTTACCTTTCGATGTAGTGCTTGATCTTCCGGGAGATCAAGCACTACATCCTCCAAGTAAACACGGCTACAATTCAGTGGGAATAAAAACTCCCTCTGGATAAACAAACTAAGTGACCAACACGAAAGTTACAAAGCAAACTTTCGATTGTCTACTTATGAATTAAGTTTTGTTCTATTTACAGTGAAGGAGGGACGGGTATGGAAAAGCACGCTGAACTATCCTATAAACAAGTAAAAAGGTATTGTGACATGGAGAATCTTTCCTTTGAGACTACAGAGGAAGTAGAACCATTAAAGGGTATCATGGGACAAAAAAAGGGAGAAGAAGCAATGGCATTTGGATTACAAATTGATAATCCAAGCTACAATATTTATATTAGCGGTAGCAAAGGAACGGGTAGAACCACCTATACGAAGGAAATCGTAAAAAAAATTGCATCAACCGGAGATGTTCCTGATGATTGGTGCTACGTATATAGCTTTGAAAGCAGTAGCAAAGCAATGGCTTTAAACTTACCTGCTGGGAAAGGTAGAGCACTACAGGAGGACATGAGTGAATTAGTAGAAGAACTATTTACCCAAGTACCACAAGCCTTTAATAGTGATGATTATGATCGAAGAAGAAATGAAATTATGAAGCAATATCAGGAACAAAAAAGCAAGTTATTACATTATTTAACTGAGTATGCAGACAAGAAACAATTTGGTATTAAGAATACCAGTACGGGCTTCGTCTTTATTCCTTTAAAGGATGGCGAAGAAATGAGTGACGAAGAATTAAAGCTGCTAAATGATGAAGAATCAAGGAGGCTGGAAATACAACTGGAAGAGATTCAAGAAGCAGCCTTGGACATCTTGTTAAAAATAAAAAATCTTGAAAGATTAGCGAAAAAGAGACTGATTCAATTAGAAATGAAGGTAGGTCTCTTCGTTGTAAAACCACTTATCCATGATTTAATAGAGAAATATGTGGATTGTGATAATGTTCTTGAATACTTAAGAAGAGTTGAAAAAGACTTAATAGAGAATATATATCAGTTTGTAAGTGAGGAAGAGGAAACACCTAATGTATCTAAAAAGGCTGAGACGGAAGACTTTGTAAAAAAATATAAAGTGAATCTACTGATTAATAATAGCGGAATGAAGGGAGCACCGGTAGTTACAGAGTTCAATCCTACTTTAAACAAATTAACCGGTAAAATAGAATATGAAAATATTAATGGGGCCTTACGAACAGATTTTTTGCATATAAAGCCTGGAGCTATTCATTTAGCCAACGGAGGCTATTTAATATTAGAAATGAAGCAATTGTTAGAGATTCCTTATGCATGGGAGACGTTGAAACGAATTCTGCATACTAAAGAAATAACTGTGGAAAATATGGGAAGTCAATTGGGAATTGATGTTACTTCTTTAAAGTTAGAGCCTATCCCCATTGATTTGAAGATTATTTTAATAGGAAGTGAACATTTATATCACCTGCTTTATCATTATGATGAGGACTTTCAAAAATACTTTAAAGTATTGGTAGACTTTGATTATGAAATGCCTAGAACTGCTGAACATGAAAAACAAATAGCAGCTTTCATCAGCTCCTATATTGAATGCTATGGTATAAGGCATTTTAGTGCTGATGGTGTGGCAAGGCTTATAGAATATAGCTCCCGTCTTACAGGTGACCAAAATAAATTAACTACTAGATTTAACAAAATAATTGAGATAGTTATCGAAGCAAATCAATGGGCAAAGCTAGAATATAGTGATATCATCACAGGAAAACAGGTAGATAAGGCTATCCACGAAAAGTGGGCTAGACTTAATAAATATCAAACTAGAGTTGAAGAAACTTTTGAGACACAAAAGGTATTGATTGATGTAAAGGGCGAGAAGGTCGGAGTGATTAATGGTTTATCTGTAATTAATTTAGGGGAATATACCTTTGGAAAGCCAAGTGTTATTACTGTTACCAGTGGAATAGGCAGGGAAGGTATTGTTAATATAGAGAGGGAAATCAATTTAAGTGGTGCTATCTACGACAAGGGAATAATGATACTAACTGGGCTTTTAACAGAAAATTTTGCTCAAGACACAAACTTAAGCATCACCTCTTCCATTTGTTTCGAACAGTCTTATGGAGGTATAGATGGAGACAGCGCTTCCAGTGGAGAACTATATGCTTTGCTTTCTAGTATTT
Organism: Anaerovirgula multivorans; assembly: GCF_900188145.1. Classification (GTDB taxonomy): domain Bacteria; phylum Bacillota; class Clostridia; order Peptostreptococcales; family Natronincolaceae; genus Anaerovirgula; species Anaerovirgula multivorans. The sequence continues at coordinate 16,838 of NZ_FZOJ01000020.1, forward strand.
CTGGTATTCCTTTAAGACAAGATATAGCTGTAACAGGATCTGTTAATCAAAAGGGAGATATACAACCAGTGGGTGGTGTTACAGAAAAAATAGAAGGATTTTATCGATTATGCAAAAATAGAGGCTTTACTAAAAGTCAAGGGGTAATGATACCTTATCAAAATATTGATAATTTGATGTTGTGTGATGAGGTTGTAGAAGCGATTAAAAGGAAGAATTTTCATATATATGCTATCAAACATATAGAAGAAGGAATAGAAATAATAACAGGAGAGTCTTATGAAAAGATATTTAAAGAAGTGAAGAAAAAAATAGAATACTATAATCAAATGATAGAAAAAACAAATAAATAATAGCTTTCAGATAAAAGAAATGTCACTATTTTAGGGACATTTCTTTTAAGATGTTTTAAATTTCTGTAAGGGGGGAAAAATGAAAATATTATAACTTTCATTATTTAAGAAGGAAAAGAAAAGAAAATGTAGTATTAAATTAATGGTAAATATTTTAAATTAGGAGGTCATAGTAATGTCAAATGTACATGAACTACAGTTCCTTAAAGAAAAGATACAGGAATTAAAAGACCAAGGAGTCTACAGAAAACTACCAGTTTTAGAAGGAGCCAATGAAGCAGAGGTAATATTAAACGGTAAAAAGGTTATTAACTTATCTTCTAACAATTATTTAGGCTTTGCAAATCACCCAAGATTAAAAAAAGCTGCTGTCGAAGTAGTAGATAAGTATGGAGTCGGAGCAGGAGCTGTTAGAACCATCATCGGCAATATGGATATTCATGAAGAAATGGAAAAATTATTGGCTGAATTTAAGAGAGAAGAGGCAGTTATGGTATTTCAGTCAGGATTTAATTGTAATGCTGGTACGATTCAAGCTGTGACAGAAAAGGGAGACTTAATCGTATCTGATGAACTAAATCATGCTAGTATCATTGATGGAGCCAGATTAAGTAGAGCAGACAAAACAGTATTTAAGCATGCAAATATGAACCATTTAGAAGAAGTATTGAAGGAAAATAGGGATAAATATAGAAATATACTGATCATTACAGATGGTGTATTTAGTATGGACGGTGATATTGCACCACTACCTGACATTGTAAATCTAGCTGAAAAATACAATGCTATGACCTATGTAGATGATGCTCATGGTTCTGGGGTGCTAGGTGAAAGTGGTAGAGGAACAATAGATCATTTTGGATTACATGGAAGAGTTGACTTTACAATTGGAACCCTATCGAAGGCCATAGGAGTAATAGGTGGCTACGTGGCGGGAAGCCATACTATGAAGGATTGGTTGAGCCATCGTGGTAGACCACTTTTATTCAGTACTTCTTTACCACCAGCAACAGTAGGAGCAATTATGGAGGCTGTAAAACTATTGATGAGCACTACAGAATACACTGATAGATTATGGGATAATGCCAAATATTTTAAAGAAAAAATAAGTAAATTAGGATACAATATAGGGAATAGTGGCACCCCTATTACACCTGTAATCATAGGAGAAGAAGGTAAAACGATGGAGTTTAGTAAAAAACTTTTTGATCATGGTGTATTTGCATCAGGGATTGTTTTTCCAACAGTACCTAAAGGAACAGGTAGAGTACGTTGTATGGTAACAGCTGCCCATACAAAGGAACAATTAGATAGGGCAGTAGATATATTTAAAACAGTAGGAGAAGAGATGAAATTGTTTTAGAAAACTGATAAAATTTCAAAAACAGGCTTAAATATCGTTAAGACTATTTTAGCCTGTTTTTCTATTCAAGGTAAAAACAGTGGCTATTGTATATATAGACCTCTATGCTTTAATTTTAATATACACGGCCTACGGTTTCGCCCTCGGCTGAAAACCATAGCCAAGGACTGCAAATGTAGCCCTTAGTATATTAAAATTTAGAGGTATATGCTTATAATACGGATTTTGTCAAACGAATTCTCGTTTAAATCTTCAAGAAAATGCACATCCTAAAATGGCAGGCTTATGATGAAGCGACTTACTTGGAGGTTTTTTTATGACAAAAAAGTTTTTAATCATGATGATCATCCTAACAACTTTTCAAATAGGACTAGGGGGCTGTAGGGAAACTGGAGAAAGAAACGAAGAAAGAAGAGTTGCAGTGGAAGTAGCTCCTGTTAAGAGAAGTAGTATAGTGGAGGAAATTACGATAGCGGCAAAGCTACAGCCACTAAACAATATAATGATTATACCAAAAGCTCCCGGATTGGAAGTAACAAAGTTAGCTGTAAATGTTGGAGACACAGTAAAAGAGGGAGATTTTTTATTTGAATTAGATAAAACCTTGATAAGAAGACAAGTGGAAGCCACACGAAAATCTTATGAACAGGCTCAAAATAACTATCGCATTCAAAAACAGCAAATGGAGAAAATGGCAGAATTCACACCTAGTATTCCTACCAGTATGATAACAAATGGAAGAAACCCTCAAATTCCACAAGGAGATATGTCACAAGATTCATTACTCACAGCAGAAGTGCAGCTAGAACAGACTAGATTGGCATATGTTAATGCTTTAGAGCAATTAGATGAAATGGAATATTATGCACCAGTGAATGGGATCGTTACTCAAAATAACCTTTTAGAAAATCAAATGGCCATGAATACACAACCAGCTTTAATCATTAGCAATGTGGATCAGTTAAAAATGGATCTATACGTTACAAAAGCCTTATATAATACACTACATTTAGGAAAAGAGATGGTATTCTTCACTGAAAATGAAGAGCATAAAGGAAAAGTGACAATAGTAAATGATGTAGCAGATCTTAGAACAAACCTCCATTATGTACAAATTCTTGTGGATAACAGAGAAAAGAAATTGTTGGCAGGTTCTTTATGTAAACTAAAAATGGAAAGAGAAAAAAATCAAGACACATTAATTATTCCTAAAAAAGCTATTTTTTTTGAGGGTGATATACCTACAGTGTACATAGAAGATCAGGAAAGAGCTATAAAAAGGCAAGTAGAATTAGGAATCGATGGTGGAGAAATGATCGAGGCGATCAAGGGAGTACAAGAGGGAGAAATGGTTATCACTAAAGGACAGCATTATATTGATGAAAATACTTCGTTAATCGTAACAAGAGGTGACGATGATGAAGATACCTAGCTGGGCTGTTAAAAAGCCTATTTCAGTTCTAATGATTGTTGCCATCATTCTACTATTAGGTGGGGTCTCTTTATCGAGGCTTCCTATGGATTTATTGCCTAAAATGAATATTCCTGTGGCTGTAGTGAATACACAGTATTTAGGGGCAGGTCCTTATGAAGTAGAAAATCTTATTACCAGACCTATCGAAGAGGCCGTGGCAACGGTACATAATGTAAAGCATATTAACTCTACCTCGATGGAGGGAAGCTCGATTATAGTAATAGAATTCAATCAAGGAACAGACATGGAATTTGCTACTTTGGAAATAAGAGAAAAAATTGATCTAATAAAAAGATATCTACCTGAAGATATCCTACAGCCCATTGTACTAAAAATAGATCCGAATGCTCTCCCTATTATGACTTTAGGTGTGACAGGAGATGATTTAGAAAAGCTTCAGGAAATTGTAGAATATAGAATTAAGCCAAGGCTAGAACGATTGGAAGGAATTGCCTCTGTAGAAATTTCTGGGGGAAGAGAAAAGTCAGTAGCGATTACTATTAACCCTACTCAGCTTGAAATGCAAGGTATCAGTCAGGAGCAGTTGATGGCACTATTAAGGGCAGAAAACATCAACCTTCCTGGTGGAGAGATATTAGATGATAGAAAATATCTAACCGTAAGAACAGTAGGAGAATTTCAAAGTCTAGAGGAAGTAAAAAAATTACCTATAACTTTGCCAATGGGACAAACAGCCAAATTAGAAGACTTAGTAGAAATAAACTTCCAAGAAAATGATTCACTGCAAATTGCAAAGATAAACGGTGTTCCTAGTATACGAATTACGATGCAAAAACAGCCTACTTTTAATACTGTACAGGTAGCTAACGGAGTATATACAGAAATGACAAAAATACAAGAGGAATTAAACAATATTCAATTGGAAATTGTTACAGATCAATCATTATTTATTAGAAGATCTATTAGCAATGTAGGGAAAACTGCAGGACTTGGAGGAATATTGGCGATTTTAATACTGTATCTATTTATGAGAAGTATAAGAAACACATTAGTGATTGCCTTATCCATACCTATCTCAATTATAGCTACTTTTACACTTATGTATTTTACAGGGTTGACATTAAATCTATTGTCTTTAGGTGGTTTTGCTTTAGGCATTGGTATGCTGGTAGATAACGGAATTGTAGTGTTGGAAAACATATACCGCTTCCGAGAAAAAGGCTATTCTCCAGTTAATGCAGCTATTCATGGTGCAGAAGAAGTTGCAGCAGCAGTCGCAGCCTCTACCTTAACAACGGTAGCAGTTTTTCTGCCAGTTGTATTTGTAGAAGGAATGACAGGAGAAATATTTAAAGAGTTAGCCTTAACAGTAACATTTTCTCTATTAGCATCTTTGGGGATCTCCTTAACATTAATACCTATGTTATCCTCAAAAGTAATAGAAATTAAAGAAAAAAGGGCTCATCAACTCCTGAATAGAGTAGAAGAAAATTTTAAAAAGGCAAATCGTTTTTATAGAAGTATCCTTGAATGGAGCTTAGGACATAGAGGGGTCGTTATGACCGTAGCAACCATTATCTTTCTAGTTTCCACTATCTCTTTATTATGGATAGGTGCAGAATACTTTCCTGAGTTTGATGAGGGAACCTTTACAATTAGTATATCTCTACCTCATGGTAGCAGGTTGGAAGATACGGAAACAATAGTGAACCAAATAGAAGAAATTCTTAGAAAAAACGAAGATATTGATGGGATTTTTACGAATATCGGTGGTGGTGATGATTACTATGGTGGCTTTGGAAGAAGAAGCAATCGTGGGTCCATTGATGTTAGATTGAAGCCCTATAGAGCAAGGGGAAAAGAAACAGCACAAGTGATTGATGAAATCCGTTGGGAGTTACAAGCTATAGCTGGTGCAGATATAAATGTAGCTAATCTTTCCTTTATTGGAGTAGGATTTGGGGGGGAAACAGTTGAAGTAGAAATAAGAGGTGACAATATTGATGTTTTGCAAGAAATATCAGAAGACTTCATGAAAATTATCGACTCTGTAGAAGGAACTAGAGAAGTTGCATCGAATTTTACTGATGGTAGGCCACAACTAGAATTATATTTAGATAGAGATATTACTTCTTCTTATGGGTTACAGACGATGCAGATTGCATCAACTATTAGGAACTTAATTCAAGGAGTATCAGCTACAAGACTACGAATAGACGGCAAAGAGCATGATGTAGTAATTGGTGGTGAAAATTATCTAAGGGAAAGCATAGGAAACTTTATACAGATACCGATTCCTACTTTGGCAGGGGGAAATGTACCACTTGAGCAATTGGTGGAATATCGAATATCTCAAGGACCTAATGTCATAAGACGTTCTAATCAGGTGCGTTCTATTACGGTAAAAGCTACAACTTTCCAGAGGGATATGAATAGCGTAATTAAAGATATTGAAGGAAAATTAATGAGTTATTCCTTACCAGCTGGTTACAGTTATCAATATAGGGGACAGAAGGAACAATTGCAGGAGGCCTACTCTAGTCTAGTGTTAGCTGTGATTTTAGCGATTTTACTGGTATATATGATATTAGCTACACAATTCCAATCATTACTACATCCCTTTATCATTATGCTATCGGTACCATTGGCTTTTTCCGGTGGAGCATTGGGACTACTTGTTAGTGGGATACCATTAAGTATACCAGCGGTGATTGGGGCCATCGTTTTAGCAGGTATTGTAGTAAACAATGGAATAGTTCTGATTGACTATATCAATATTTTGAGGGAAAATAAAATAGAGACAAAAGAAGCTATTATTACAGCAGGTACTACAAGGCTAAGACCCATAATGATGACAACCTTAACTACCGTTTTAGGCTTGATTCCACTGGCTATGGGTATAAGCGAAGGTTCCGAGGTTCAAGTACCTTTAGCTACTGTAGTTATTGGAGGATTAGTTCTATCGACTCCATTAACATTGATTGTATTACCAATTGTTTATTCTATATTTAATGACTTTGCTGTATATATAAGCAATAGAAGAAAGAAGAAATAAACTAATCATGGGGGACGTGAGAAGATGTTAATAGGAACATGTTCAATGAAGGTTATTATGTATGAAGTAAGCTCCTTAAAGGGAAAGAGGCAGATTTTAAAGAGCCTCATTGAAAGAATAAAGTCTAGATTTAATGTATCTATTGCTGAAGTAGGGGAGCAAGATAAATGGAAGATTGCTGAAATTGGCTTTTGCTGTGTAAGTAATAGTAGCAAGCATGTGGATGAGATGATTAACAATGTCATTCATTTTATTGAGATGGATGGAAGAGTAGATATTACGGAATGTCAGGTAGAAATACTTTAGAGAAAGGAAAACCTATGAAAAAGATGCTTACGAATAAAGAAATAAAGGAAGTGCTGGATATTTTATATACAACCTATCCAGATGCAGAATCAGAACTTAATTATAAGAATGCTTTCGAACTTTTAATTGCTGTAATATTGTCTGCTCAATGTACCGATAAGCGAGTAAATGAGGTCACAGAAAAAATGTTTAAAAAGTTTAAAACACCAGAAGACTATTTAGAGCTTACCGAGGAGGAATTAGGAAACTGGATAAAAAGCTGTGGTTTTTACAGAAATAAAAGTAAGAACATTCTAGAAACCTGTAGAATATTATCTGAAAAATACAAGGGAGAAGTTCCCCAAACCCGAGAAGAATTGATGGAACTTGCAGGAGTTGGTAGAAAAACCGCTAATGTAGTTATTAGTAATATTTTTGGGCAAGACGCTATTGCAGTAGATACCCATGTCTTCAGGGTTTCCAATAGAATTGGGTTAGCACACGCTGAAGATGTTAATAAAACAGAAGAACAACTAATGAGAAACATACCAAAAAATAAATGGTCTGAAGCACATCATTGGCTGATTTTCCATGGCAGAAGGATTTGCAAAGCAAGAAGACCTCTCTGTGAAAAGTGTCCATTAACAAAACTATGCCTGTATTATAGAAGCTTAACTTAATATTACTATTTCTTTCAAGATGTCTATTGCAAATTTAGACATCTTTCTTTGTCTTTTTAAAAGGAGAAATTCATCTTAACGGAGAATTATCTATTATAAGAAAGAAGGATTAGGAGAAAGGATGTAGTAGAATGATATTTGTTCTTGACATTGGCACAAGGAGTATTGTAGGTTTATTAGGTACTTTAGAGGATGAAAAATTTGTGATTCAGCAAGCAGTTGTAGAATTTCATAGAAAAAGAGTGATGTATGATGGGCAAATTCATGATGTTGAAGGAGTTATGGAGATCGTTAAAAGAGTAAAGGAAAAAATGGAGGAAATCACGGGGTTTCCACTAAAGGAGGTTTCTATAGCAGCTGCTGGAAGAGCATTAAAAACCTTTCAGACCACCATTGAAAAGGATCTAGATGAGTACAAAGAAATTGACAAGCATCTAATTGACAGCGTGGAAATAGAAGGAATTCAACAAGCGCAGAGGGAGTTAGAAAAAGATTATCATGAAACAACCAATTATTTTTGTGTAGGTCATACGGTGATCAATTATTATTTAAATGATGGGCTAATTACAAATCCTATAGGGCATCGAGGAAAAAAGCTTAGGATAGATATACTGGCTACCTTTTTACCTAAAATTGTAGTAGATAGTTTATATACTGTCATGGGCAAGGTAGGGTTAGAGGTAGCATATCTAACGTTGGAGCCTATCGCCGCAATAGAAGTGGCTGTTCCAGAAAATATGCGTTTATTGAACATTGTTCTAGTAGATATTGGGGCTGGAACCTCTGACATTGCCATTACAAAGGAAGGAACCGTGACAGCTTTTGGCATGACATCTACAGCTGGCGATGAGATTACAGAAGAATTAGCTAGGACTTATTTATTAGATTTTGATACCGCGGAAAAAATAAAGTGTAATCTTTCCAAAGCAGAACAGCAAAGCTTTACTGATATTGTAGGTATACCTCATCAAATAGAATCTAAGGAGATTTTAGATCAAATTCAACCAGCAATTGAGTTAGTGGCCAAAGAAATTGCTGATAATATATTGATGCAAAATGGCAAATCTCCCAGTGTAGTTTTTTTAATTGGTGGAGGCAGCCAAACATCACGATTAAATACCTTGTTAGCCGAGTATTTACAGTTACCAAAGGAAAGAGTTGTTGTCAGGGGGATGGAAATAATCCAAAATCTTCAATGGGATGCATCTATCATTGAAGGACCTGAGGGGATCACTCCTATTGGTATTTTAGTGAAGGCTTTGAAGAATAAATCGGGTGATTATATTGAGGTGAAAGTAAATAATAATAATATTAGAATGCTAAAGACAAAGGTTTTAAGAGTAAGTGATGCTTTAGTATTGATAGGTTTTAATCCTAGAGATTTAATACCTCAAAAAGGAGAGAGCTTGAAGGTTTATCTTAATAATGAAGAAAAAATCATTTATGGGGAATATGGAGAACCAGCAAAAATAGTGGTAAATAGTAGAATTGCACATTTAGACACATCAATTGAACACGATGATACGATTACTATACATCCTGCCACTGCAGGGAAAAATGCTGTAGCTAAGTTAAGAGAAGTAATTAATTTAAAGGAAGATTTCTTTGTGAACGATAGTAGAATTAATCCATTTAACTATGTTAAGGTGAACGGAAAGCAAGCTTCTCCCCATTATCTTTTACAGCAGGGAGATAGAATAGAATACATCCTTTTAAACACAGTACAGGATTTGTGTCAGCTTATGAACACTTCATTTGGAGAACATGATATCTATGTGGATGGTAAAAAAGCTGAGTTGTACCAAAATCTAGAAGGTGTAAAACAAATTATAATCGATAAAAAAGAAAAACAGAAGGTCGAAGCACAGCAGCTTAAAGAAGAGCGTATTATAGAAGTAGTTTGTAATGGAGAATCTTTAAAAATTGCTGCTAATAAAGAAAATTTGATATTTGTTGATATATTCAATTATATCGATTTTGACAGAACTAAGGTAAAAGGCAGATTAATTCTCAAGCACAATGGAAATCCAGCCAATTATACAGAACCTCTTCAGGATGGGGATGAACTAATGATTTATTGGGAATGACCTTGATGAATATTTTTTTCTAGATAGTAATACGATTAAAATATATTACTTATTCTTAAAGAATTTATGAATTTTTTAAAACTATATTGTTTCTACTTTATCAGTAAAGTATAATTGCATCAAGGAGTGATGTTATGGAGTCGACTGTCGAAAAGTCAACTAAGAAAAAAGTCATATTAGGGGTTATAGCAGGGATATTTATTACTACTATTATAACAATGTCAACCTTAGCTTTTTTATTAATTAATAAAGATACAATCTATAATGAAGTATATATTGAAACAATCAATGTAAGCAATTTAACAAAACAGCAGGCAACACAAAGAGTAGAAAACATATTTGGAAGAGAATTAGAAGGATTAAAATTAAACCTTGTTTATGAAAATTATAGTCGGCAGTTGCCCTATAAGGATGTGGGATATACTTATTTATATGATGATGCTGTGGAAGAAGCCTATAGATTAGGAAGAGAAGGTAACATTTTTAATAGAATAAGCAATATCTATGCATTAAAGAAAAATCCGGTATATATTAGTTTACAACCCCATTATGAAGAAGAATTTTTGGAATCATTTATCGAAGATATAGAGGAGCATATTAACAAAGATGCAAAAGATGCTACTATTCGACGACAAAATGGTGCTTTTCAAATAACGAAGGAGCAATTAGGTATAGAGATTGACAAAGATCTATTAGTAGAAAGAATTATTGAAAGAATAGAGACCTTTAGTCAAAAAGATATCTCTATCCCAATCTCGCATATTACTCCTAGTTTGACAGAAGAGACGTTGAAAAATATTCAAGAAGTAGTTGGAGAATTTAGTACAGTCTTTAATTTGCAGATGGAGGGAAGAAGTCAAAATATATCTATTGCAGCCAGAAGTATAAATGGTACTTTACTTATGCCAGGAGAAGGATTTTCCTTTAATGAAAAAGCTGCTGGAAGGGGATATCAAGAAGCGCCAGTAATCATAGATGGAAAATTGGTACCTGGAATAGGGGGAGGGATTTGCCAAGTATCTACTACTCTATATAATGCAGTTGTACGAGGAAATTTAGAAGTGACTAGCAGAAGAAATCATTCTTTATCAGTACCCTACGTACCATTAGGCCATGATGCAGCTGTCGCCAATAATCACATTGATTTTCAATTTAAGAATAATTTTCAAAATCCTATTTATATAGACAGTTTTGTTGTAGGAGATAAAGTGTTTGTTAAGCTTTATGGGAAGAAAGAGGATAATTTTACGATTACTTTATTATCTGATGTGATAGAAGTAATTGAGCCGAAGATAGAAACTAAGAAAGATCCTGATATGTTCATTGGAGAAAAAAAGGTGGAAGTGGAACCTAAAAAGGGATATCGTGTAAATACTTATAAAATATACTCTCAAAATGGCAAAGAAATAAAGCGAGAACACATATCGAGAGATAATTATGCAGTTGTTAACGGTGTTATTATTGAAGGAACAAAACCAAACTCTGTGGTTGAAGGAGAAGTAACATCTAAAGCAGACCAACTTCTCATAGAGGAGAGTCATTCCCAACAGGAAGAAATTATTGAATCACAGGAAATTTAGCCTATTTTTCAACCTTCTCTGATTGATGGAGAAGGTTTTCTTCCATTTTTAATAAAAACGGTATATTATATTAATTAGGACAATGAATCGACTAATATTGGAGGTAGCATATGGAACATCTATTTTATGATAAACGCGTGGATTGCCCATGTTGTAAAAATAGTTTTAAAACTAAAAAGGTGAGAAGAAGAGGATTAAAGGTTTTAGAAAGACATACAGATTTCTGTGTAGCCTATAAAGATATTAATCCTATCTACTATCACGTTTGGATTTGTCCAAATTGTGGTTTTAGTGCTTCAGAAAGTGAATATAGAGATTTAACAAAAGACCAAAGGTTGTTTTTTCAAGGAAATATTAGTAGAAAATGGAATCAGAGAGATTATGGTGGTATAAGGACATTTGAAGAAGCGGAAGAAAGCTACAAATTAGCATTGATGGTAGCTCAATTATTTAAAAAACCTAAGGGATACATTGGAGGAATATGCTTAAAGTTAGGATGGCTCTATCGAGAACAAAAGAATGATAAGGAATTTGAATTTTTAAAGCATGCGCTTCATTCCTTTGAAGCGGCTTATCAAAAGGAGCCATTGCCTATTGCAGGACTTGATGAGATATCTTTAGCCTATTTAGTAGGGGAACTACATAGAAGATTTGATCATATACAAGATGCTATAAAATGGTACGCTAAGGCCTTAGACCATCCAGATATAAAAAAGAAGAGACAGATACAATTATTAGCTAGAGAACAGTGGCGTTTAGCTAGGGAACAATACCGATTAGAAAAGGAGGACAGTGTTCATGCTTGATATTTACTATTGTAGCATAAACATAGGAGGTTATGATCTGCATTTAGCCTCCAGTGAAAAGGGACTAGTAGCAATAGGAATAGAAGAGATTGAAGAACAGTTTATTAAGGACTTAAAAAAAGATTTTTCAGAGAGATCAATTATACTTAATGAGGCTGCAAATCTTCCCTATATTCAACAACTGACAGAATTTTTCCAAGGAAATAGAAAAACCTTCACAGCGCCATTGCATCTAATAGGAACAAAATTTCAAAAGCAAGTTTGGCAAGCGTTATTAAAAATTCCTTTTGGAAAAGTAGTATCCTATAAAGATATAGCAGTTGAAATAGGGAATCCTAAGGCTATGAGGGCAGTTGGTATGGCTAATAATAAAAATCGTATTCCAATCATTATTCCTTGCCATAGGGTAATTGGTTCAAATAAAAAGCTTGTTGGCTATGGTGGAGGACTGCACATTAAAGAACGATTATTAAAACTTGAAGGTATTGAGATCGTAAAGGAAAAAGTGGTAAATTGATAATTACCACTTTTTGTATTTTCCTCCTACAACTTAGCATAAATTATATAAAAGCTTATTTCAGTATTGTGAGGAGGAGATTATATTGCAGGCTCAAGAAGGAAATCCCATTATTTTTATTCCAGGTTTAATGGGTTCTATGGGAAATGATATCATTGAAGGGACCGGTAATTGGAGTTTTGGTACTGCTCGATGGGTCTATGACCCCTTGGTTAAACAATTAGAAGAAGCAGGATATGTAGTAAACGAAAATCTATTTATATGTTACTATGACTGGAGAAAAAAGAATAGTAGCATTGTAGAGGCTTATTTAAAGCCTATGATTAGGGAAGTTAAGGAAAAACATCCTAATAAGAAAATTGATTTGATTTGTCATAGTATGGGAGGGATTGTAGCCAGGACCTATATACAATCTATTGATTACCAATTTGATATCAATAGATTAGTCATGATAGGCACTCCAAATAAAGGTACTATAGCAGCCTATTATTTGTGGTCCACTGGTAGGTTATTACCCAGTAAAAAAGGTAGAAGCTTCTTTAATTTAATAGCTAGAGGTTATATGTGGATTTTGCTTCGACTAATGAAGGTCTCCTTTGGCTTAGAAAACTTGAAGGAAATACATGAAATTTTTCCATCAGTGGGAGAGTTAATACCAACTGGAGGCTATGGAAGTATTTTGTGTTATGAAAATGGAAATGGCAAATGGCAAAGGGTACCTAGGGACTATATGCGATACGAGAATCATTTTCTAAATGAATTAAATAATAATTTATTTTTATTATCTCATCGGATTAATGATGTATACTGTATAGTTGGCTATAACTTTTCAACAGCCGAGTATTTAATGATAGATAGAGATAAACTATTTCAGGAATATGAGGAAATAATTCTAGACCCAGTAGAAACCTTAGATGGAGATGGAACAGTAGCTGTAAAGAGTGCAGAAATAGAAGGTCTCCAGCATTATTATATTGAAGCAAACCATCGACGAATAGTGGATGGATGTTTTTCCTATATAAAAGATATCTATGGTTTTAAAACAGCAGAAGGCTTACAAGAGTCTGTTGAATCAGAAGATATAACACTACATATTATATTTACAGGAAAGCCTAATATCATCATCTATAGGGAAAAATCAGCAGATATAGAGTTAAATGAAGGACAAATAAATACCCATTATTCCTATATTTATGAAAAGTTCCCCGAAGAGCATAAATGGATAATAATACAGAACATTCCTAAAGGGGTTTACTCTATCAAAGTGGATAACTACCAGCCTAAAAATCTTCATTTGATGGTTATGTCTGAAAACCTAAAAGAATTAGATACAGAACAGGAAATTAAGGCACATCAAAAAGATTACATCTATAAATTCGAAATTTATTAAGGGTCGTTTTTACGACCCTTTTATAGTTTTGAAAAATATCCGAATCACATCTGCTCCTCCGATGATACTTCCTAAAACACTTCCTAAATTGGTTAAAGCAACCACAAGCAGGATGCGGGTCACCTTATTCCTCCAAAATCCCTTAAATGTAAAAATATCTTCAGATAAGTTTTCAAAATCCTTTACATTTGGTCGTCTAACAAAAGCCTCTACAAACCCAGCAACCCATCCTGCACCAAAAAAAGGATTTAAGGAGGTGAAGGGTGCAACAACTAGAGAGGTTAGAATAGAAAGGGGATGACCTAGAGCAACTAAAGTTCCTAATGCGGATAAAATACTATTCCAAAGAATCCAGCTAAATGTTAAATCTGCAGCAGCAGAACGACTAAAGTAATAAGTAGATCCAATGATACCTATGATAGCTAAGGGTACAATCCAAGATATGATCCTAGATCTATTGGTTTTCTTGGGAAGCGTTTCTAATTTCTTTAAATTATGCTCTTTGTAGATTTCCTTTGCTACACCGGGAACATGAGCCGCTCCTAAAACAGCCACAATTTTTTTGCCAGGGGCCTCCTTGATTTTTTGGGCTAAGTACTGATCTCTTTCATCCACAAGATAATTCTTTAATTTTGGAAAGGATGCTGTAAATTCCTCTAACAATGAAGTTAGAGTATCCTTAGTTTTCAATTTTTCTAATTCGTCTTCTGTTATTTTCTCATTATCAAAGAAACCAAAGAATATATTCGTAAGAAGTTGAATTTTTCCTTTTATACCAATACCATGCCATATTCGCAAAAAGGTGACTTGTATACTCCTATCAGCTAATATGATGGAAGAACCATTCCTTTCTGCAGATTCAATCGCTTGTATCATTTCTTGCCCAGGTTTTATATCAAATTGTTTAGCAATACGTTTTTGAAAAGAGGATACAATAAGATTAACTAAAAGAAAAGTAGATTTTTTTTCTTTGATTATCTTAAAAATATCCATTTGTTGCCATCGGGCTTGATGAACAATAGCATTGTATCTTTGCTGATCTAATTCTACACATACAGCTTCTGGTTTTTCTTCTTCGATAACTCTTTTTACCTCTTCAGCACTTTGTTTAGAAACATGGGCTGTTCCAATAATAATGATTTCTTTATCTTCCATTTGCAGCTTTGTTATATTTTCATGAGACATATGATATCAACTTCCTTTTCATTTATATAATTTCCATATGTATAGATTAACTTATCTTTACTGTCTTTACTATTCACTTTTATTATATCAAAAGCAACACTGTTTCATGAATTTTAAAAAAGACATGGCGCAGGCGAAATCGTAAAAATGTGTAATTGTTATTAAGCTCTGGAGTTGGTTACCCATATTTATGAGTATATTTAAAGGTAAAATTGTTATATACTATTAAATAATCATTAAAGAAGTCATATTAGTTTGTGTTATAATAAAGTAAATATTTGAAAAAAATAGGATTACCTAAAGGAGGTTTCATATGTGAAGACCTTAAAAAAACTAACGATAATTTGCATGATAGCAATCGCAATTATGGCATACTATAATCCATCCTTATTAAGGCTGCAAAGCGAAGAAGTCATTAATAATATACTGAATACCAAAACAGCAACATGGTATGGTGATAGTATTCAAACAATAATGGAAATAGAAAAGCCTAAAATTTTAGGGGCTGTGGAGGTACAAGTAAAGTCTACTATAGGTAGCTTAATAAATAACATAAATATATATATACTAAAGGATAACAATAATATAAAGAAAACACAAGTTAACACGGAGGAAGAATTCACTCTATTAGATATAATGATTGGTGATTCATCTGAAAATGTAATAGAGTCATTAGGAGAACCGGCCCGAAAAGATGCAAGTCAATATGGATTCAAATGGTATATATATAATCAAGATTATGCTAAGTATCTTCAAGTTGGAATTCAAGAAGGGCAAGTGGTGGGGCTATATACCAACTCTCTGCATTGGCAATCAAAATCCGGAGTGCAAATAGGTACCAGTAAAGAAACTGTTAAAAATTTATACGGAGAACCCTTAGAAAATTTTAAAAAAGGAAATACCATATATTATCTAAATAATTTAGAAGAAAGTCATACGTACTTAGTAAATAATTATTATGTAACATTTTTCTTCGATCTTCATAATAACAATAAGGTAACAGCGATACAGCTAATAGAGAAAAATGTAGAAGAGGCATTATTAGGCTTCTATGGAACACCTAGTGAAGATTTAAGGATAAGCTTTGAAAAACAAGTCTTTGACCTTGCCAATGCCGTAAGAGTTAGATCAGGGCTATCCTCTTTTCAATGGGATGATCAAGCAGCGGTAGCAGCTAGCAAGCAAAGTATTGATATGGCAAAACGAAACTTCTTTAGTCATATAAACCCTGATGGAAAAGGTCCTTCTAACCGATTAGATAACGAAGGGATTGCCTGGAGAAAATCAGGAGAAAATATTGCGGTAGGTCAAATCTCTGCTATATTTGTCCATGAAAATTGGATGAATTCCATAGGTCACAGAGAAAATATTTTAGGAGACTTTAAAAAGCTCGGGGTAGGTGTATATTTTGGAGGAAATTATAGTACTTATTACACTCAAAAATTTCACACACCATTTTAATAATAATGAGCAGGATTCCTAATAAGAGAAGGGTATGCTATTCAATAATTAATCCCCCTTATCAGCTTGTATTGTCTGAGAATATGGAGTAAATATATAGATGCTTTTTTCTATACTTTAATTTTAATACACACGGGTCTATGGTTTTGCCCGTAGCTATAAGTGGATGCCTATAAAATCCATATTCACAATTCAACTGTTGCTACTTCTGGGATTATTTGATATGATGAATGTAACAATTTAAAATAAATAAAAAGTATTGGTGCTCTAAGAGCTTAAAAGGGAAAGTGGTGTAATACCACTACAGCCCCCGCTACTGTAAGTGAGGATGAAAACAGCAAATACCACTGGATAATCTGGGAAGGTGCTGTGAGTAAAATGAATCACAAGTCAGGAGACCTGCCTACTATTTGAAACAAACCTTCGGCGGGAAGGCGTGTTTAAAATCATAGGTTTTGATTTTTAGCCCTTACCCATAGTAGGGGCTTTTCTATATAATCATGATAATAATCGAGGTGAATTTATGGGAGAAAAAGGTTTAATATTAGTAACAGGAGGCGCGAGAAGTGGTAAAAGCAGCTTCGGAGAATCTCTACTAGAAAATATAGATGATAAGGTTCTGTATGTAGCTACAGCTCAAGCCTTTGACGACGAAATGAAGGATAGAATAAAAAAGCATAGAGAAGGAAGACTAGAAAATTGGATTACCATTGAAGGCTATAAAAGTCTACATACAAATATAGAAGGCTATAAAAACAAAATATCAGGAATATTCTTGGACTGTGTAACAATTATGATTACAAACCTGATGTTGGAGGAGCCTATAGATTGGGACAATATCACACAGCAACAAATAGATTTATTAGAAAGAAAGATATTCAATGAAGTACAAGCATTGATCTGTACAGTAAAATCCCTTGAGATACCAGCTGTTTTTATAACCAATGAAATAGGTCTAGGTATTGTTCCAGAGAACAAACTAGCAAGGATTTTTAGAGATATAGCTGGCAGGATGAATCAATACATAGGAAAAGAAGCAGATCATGTTTATTTTGTAGTCTGTGGTATACCAAGTAAAATTAAGTAGGAGGCTGAGAATAGATGGATACAAAAAAATTAGAAAAGGGTTTAATTCATGTTTATACAGGAAACGGAAAGGGGAAAACAACTGCGGCTTTAGGCCAGGGGGTAAGAACTGCAGGCGCAGGATTTAAAGTATTGATGGTTCAGTTTTTAAAGGGAGATGATACTGGAGAGCTCTATAGTATAGAAAAATTGGCTCCTGATTTCCAATTAATACGTTTTGCAGCCATGAATAAGTTCTATTTCCAGTTAAATGATGAAGAAAAACTGCAGGTTCAACGAAGCGCTAGAGAAGGTCTAGAGGTTGTTAAAAAACACTTAAAGGAAGAAAATTACAACCTTATTATTATGGATGAAATTATGGCAGTGCTATATAATAAGATAGTAGATTTAGCTGAAGTATTGACTATTCTCAAAAATAAGCCTGATCATATTGAAATGGTGTTAACAGGAAGAAATGCACCTGAGGCATTGATCGATATAGCAGATTATGTGACGGAAATGGGAATGGTTAAGCATCCTTTTGAAAAGGGAGTTTACGCTAGAAAAGGAATTGAAAGCTAATGAAGAGGTTTATTTTAACATTACAGTTCTTAACAAGAATAACAGTAGTTAAAGACCTCCCCTATGATCAAGACTTTAAAAAAGGAATAATTTACTTTCCTCTTGTAGGTTTGGTATTGGGCTTAATATTAGCGATTGCCTATAAAGGACTTATATATCTTTTTCCCCCCGTCATTACTAGCAGCCTAATAATAGCCCTCTATGTGGCATTGACTGGAGGGTTGCACCTTGACGGTCTAGGGGATACCTTCGATGGATTTTATAGCAGTCGAACTAGGGAAAGAATGCTGGAAATCATGAAGGATAGTCGATTAGGTACCAATGGCGTTATTGTTATTATATTTTCTTTATTGTTAAAGATTTTTGGGCTGACTACATTGCCACAAGAAAAAGCAGCTTTAGCATTAATTCTTATGCCTGTACTAGGAAGATTAGCCCAAGTCTATGGTGCTTTTCAGTCAAAATATGCTCGAGAAGAGGGGTTAGGCAATATATACATTGACAAAGTTACAGGGCTAGAAGTACTCTCCGCCACTGTAATAGCCAGTATCATAGCTCTACTAGATTGGAGTTCTTTAGCTTTTATCCCAGTATTGTGGATTTTTTCTATCTTATTTAAAGCCCATAGCAAAAAAGTTATTGATGGTATGACAGGGGACACCCTTGGAGCTTTATGTGAGTTGACTGAAGTACTGTATGTACTATTTCTATTAGGATTAGTAAGCCTAAATATTTATTAGTAATTTGCTAAACAAATCGAATTTAAACCTCAATATAGGAGGAAAATCATGACAAAGCTATATTTAGTGAGACATGGAGAAACAAATGAAAATCGAAATAGTAGGTTTTGTGGTTGGATTGATGTGCCTTTAAATGATACTGGAATGGCACAGGCACAAAAACTTGAGGAAGCATTTGAAAATATAACGATAGATGTAATGTATACTAGTAGCTTAAAGCGAGCAAAAGAAACTGCTGCATTCATTAAAGGTAATCTTCAATGTCCGATGCACCATATAGAAAATTTACGAGAATTGCACTTTGGCAGGGCGGAAGGTTTGACAATTGATGAGATTAAGAAATGCCATCCTGAGGTCTATGAGGGATTGGAGAAGGAGTACACTAAAGCTAAGTTTCCTGATGGAGAAAGTCTTGAGGATATGCACCTAAGGGTAACATCTACGGTTGATGAGATACTTCAGCAGCATATAGGTAAAAGCATCTTAATTGTGGCTCATTCTGGAGTAATAAGAAGCACCGTTGCCCATCTAATTACAGGAAATATGAAATATCACTGGAATTTTAAAATAGATCATTGTAGTATAACGATAATTGAAAAGCAAGGGGATTTTTCTGTATTGACGAAGTTAAATGACACCAGTCATTTAACTAATGTAGAACAAGCTAAGGAGGGCAACAAGGATGAAGGACAATTTGTATTGTAAAGAATATGGGACTTCAAACCGTTACCTCAAAAACAGACCTATCAAGAAAACTAGAGGGGTGAAAGCATGAATAGAGGAAAAAATATTATGCTACAGGGGACAGCATCATCGGTAGGAAAGAGTTTATTAACTGCTGCATTGTGTAGAATTTTTCAGCAGGAGGGTCATAAGGTTGTGCCCTTTAAATCACAAAACATGGCATTAAACTCATTTATTACAGAGGAAGGCTTGGAGATGGGAAGAGCCCAAGTTTTTCAGGCGGAGGCTGCTAAGGTAAAGCCTTCAGCATCTATGAATCCTATTCTTTTGAAGCCTACTGGTGACAGCTTTGCCCAAGTAATTATTAAGGGAAAAGTATACAAAAACATGACAGCGGTGGAGTATCATGAATTTAAACCACAGCTAAGAGAGATGATTGGAGAGATCTACGAGGATTTAATTGTCTCCAACGATATTGTCGTGATCGAAGGTGCTGGAAGTCCGGCTGAAATCAATTTGAGAGACAAGGACATTGTAAATATGGGGATGGCGGAAATAGCTGATAGTCCGGTTCTATTGATAGGAGATATTGATAGAGGAGGGGTGTTTGCCTCTCTATATGGAACGATTATGCTGTTGACGGAGGCGGAAAGGAAAAGAGTAAAGGGTATTATCATTAACAAATTCCGGGGTGATAAAAGCATCTTGGAACCGGGATTGAAAATGCTGGAGGATTTGACGGGAGTACCAGTCATAGGGGTAATACCCTACGGAAGCTTTAATATTGAGGATGAAGATAGTGTGACAGACCGATTTAAAAGAAGCATCAATGCAGAGGGAAAAATTACAGTAGAGGTTATTCATCTGCCTCATATTTCTAACTTCACGGATTTTCATGTTTTTGAAACAATACCAGATGTACATATTCGCTACATATCTAATGGAGATACTGTAGGAAATCCTGATATCATTATTATCCCTGGTTCCAAAAATACGATTTCTGATTTAAAGTACATAAGAGAAAGTGGCTTGGAAAAAGAGATTTTAAGGGCACATCAAAAAGGTAGCTTAGTTTTTGGAATTTGCGGTGGTTATCAAATATTAGGCAAAAAAGTTCTAGATCCTAATGGCGTAGAAAGTAATATGCCTGAGATGAAGGGGCTTGGATTATTGGATGTGGAGACTAGTTTTGAAGGTGAAAAGGTAACTACTCAAGTAGAGGGAGAAATTCTATTTGAAGATCAAAACCTACTAAAAAATTGTGTAAACAATAGAATAAAAGGCTATGAAATACATATGGGAAGAACAGAGCTAGGGGAGGATGTAAAGCCTTTCATAGAAATTAATAAAAAGCTAGGGAAAGAAGTAAAATATTTTGATGGGGCCGTTAATAGAGAAGGACGTGTCTTTGGTACCTATATTCATGGAATATTTGATGAAATAAGCTTTACTGAAAAAATTATTGCCAATATAATGAAGGAGAAAGGTTTAACTCCCTCTAGCTATCAACAGATTTCTTTAGAAGAGTATAAAGACAGAGAATATGATAAGCTAGCTAAGCTGGTAAAGGAAAATATTGATATGAAAAAAGTCTATCAAATAATGGAGGAATAAGGTTGAAGATTCTATTAAGCGCATATGTATTAGACCTTCTATTGGGGGATCCACAGGGATTCCCCCATCCTGTCCGTTTCATTGGCAATTTGATTACATATTTAGAGAAAAAGCTTTTAAGACTAGAAAAAAGTCATAGATATCAATTTTTCATGGGAATACTTTTAACAGTGACTGTTGTTTCGATTACTTATCTTATTACCTTTCTTATCATTGGTTTAGCTTATTCTGTCCACAACTATTTAGGTATATTTATATCAATTATTTTAGGCTATACTGTGCTGGCTACAAAAAGTCTAGATACAGAAACAAGAAAGGTGTATAAAAAATTAGAAAATGCTACAATTGAAGAGGCTAGGGTAGCTTTATCCTATATTGTAGGTAGAGAAACAAAGGATTTAGAAGAAAAAGAAATAGTAAGAGCAACTGTTGAAACTGTTGGCGAAAACATTTCAGACGGGATCATTGCACCTATCTTTTATTTTTTTCTAGGGGGGGTTCCTCTAGCAATGGCCTATAAGGCCATCAACACTTTAGATTCCATGGTAGGTTATAAAAATGATAAATATCTGTATTTTGGAAGGTTTTCTGCAAAGTTGGATGATGTTGTAAATTATATACCAGCCAGATTGACAGCAATCTTTATTGTAGCAGCTGCCTTCGTTAGAAAAAGAGATTATAAGCACTCGATACAAATGATTATCCGAGATAAAGGAAATCATAATAGTCCCAATGCAGGCTATCCTGAAGCAGCAGTAGCAGGAGCCTTGAAAATACAGCTTGGAGGGATCAATAAATACTTTGGCAAAGAGGTATATAAACCAACCATTGGTAACGCCTTAGTAGAGTTGAATAGAAAACATATTATCGAAACCATTGATTTAATGTACTGGACTTCTGCAGTAGCTATTATTCTTTTTACAATATTTAAAATTTTGTTGGGGGACATATAAAATGACACATGGTGGAAACATATTTGAGATACAAAGAACGCGTAATATTGATAAAAGAAACCTTTTAGATTTTAGTGCAAATATCAATCCATTAGGGGTACCTGAAACCTTAGCAACGATTATAAGGAATAGAATTCAAGATCTTCAATACTATCCAGATATAGACTATCATGATTTAAAGTCTGCTATTTCTCAATACTATTCTGTTGAAAAAGGGCATGTTTTTCTAGGAAACGGTGCGGCACAAGTTATTTTTGATACAATACATACAATAGAACCTAAAAAAACTATTATTTTGGCCCCAACCTTTAGTGAATATGAGAGAGCCTTAAAAGCTATTGATAGTGATGTTGTCAAGCACTCTTTGAGGGAAGAGGATAACTTTGATTTAAACGTTGAAGAATTAATGAAATCAATTGATGATTCTGTAGATCTAGTCGTTCTATGTAATCCGAATAATCCTACCAGTAGATTAATTGAGATAAAAGAGCTTAAACAAATATTAGCAGAATGTAAGAAACATCACGCTTATTTAATGATCGATGAAGCCTTCATGGATTTTGTTGAGGAACAGCAGCTTTATAGTATGCTGCGACACTACAGAAATGAGGAGTATTTAATTATTGTTAGAGCCTTTACAAAGTTTTATGGAATTCCGGGATTGAGATTAGGCTTTGGATTATGTTGGAATGACAATTTATTAAAAGCTATACAAGAAAAAATGTTGCCATGGAGTTTAAACACCTTTGCAGGGTATTTTGGTGAGGTACTGTTATCGGAAGAAGAATATGTAGAAAAAACCCATCAATGGCTCAAAAAAGAAAAAAGAAGATTTATAGAAGAACTACACAAAATAGAGGAGATAAAAGCATTTACACCTTCAGTAAACTTCATTTTATTAAAAATAGAGAAATATAATCTAACGGTGGATGTGTTAAAAGAGAAGCTTTTAGATAAAAATATTTTGATAAGAGATTGTAGTAATTTTACAAACCTAAATAAAAAGTTCTTCAGAGTAGCCATTAAAAATCCACAAGATAATAATGCGCTCATTAAAGCATTAAGAGAGATAAGCAGATGATCAAAAGTAGATGACCAAAAGTAGATGACCAAAATCTATGATTTTGTGTCAGTCACTTTCACACAGTGCAATCTATGATTTTGTGTCAGTCACTTTCACACAGTGCAATCTATGATTTTGTGTCAGTCACTTATACAAGGTAAAAAAACAATAGACACTTGAATTCACAAGTGTCTATGACGCGCATTTGGAACATGTCCCGTAAAAGCATAATTGCTGGTTTGAAATTTTGTAATTTGTTAAACTTTCTACCCTCTTGGGTAAATGAGCAAAGAATTCATTATCCAAATCCTCAACTCTTTGGCACACAGTACATACTACATGGGGATGACTAGTGGTGTTGAAATCATAACGAAAACTGTTTTCTCCAATGTTAATAACTTTTACCAGTCCTAGGCTAGCAAATAGCTCTAAAGATTTATATACAGTGGCTAAACTAATAGTTGGATATGTAGGAGCCAACATTTTATATATTGCTTCAGCATTAGGATGGTCATGGTTTTCCCTTACAGCATGGTAAATGGCTATTCGTTGAGGTGTAATCTTGCAATTATGGTTTTTTAACAATTTTATTAACGTATCCATAGTCTTTTATCCCCCTAAATTTGATACATTCTTATTTAGAAATATATATTAATTATATGATAATGTTAATAATTTGTCAAATAGAAGATGCCTTATTTTGATAAAAGTTGTATAAACTAATCTATTCTCATAAAACATAACATCATAATACGATTCAAAAGAGATAAAATATAAAAATATAAGAAAAAGACAATAAGGAGAGGTAATATGAAATATAAACTAATCGTAGTAGATATGGATGGAACACTATTAAATAACCACCATGATGTTAGTCAAGAAAATAAAGCTGCTATAAAGGAAGCAATAAATAAAGGAATAAAGGTTGCCATTGCTACTGGAAGAATCTATACTTCTGCCAGATATTTTGCAAAACTAGTGGGGACAACTACCCCGATTATTGCATGTAATGGGGCTCTGATAAAAAATCATCATAATGATGAAATTATTTATTGTAATACAATGAATAAAGAGGATGTAATAGCAATCATAGAAACCTGTAAAAAACATGACATATACTTTCAGTTCTATGATCAAGAGAATTTCTATACGGAAGAGATAAAGCATAGTTCATTGAAGTACCATGAGTGGAACTTAAAACAAAAAGAAGAAGATCAAATTCATATTGTTCACCTAGAAAATGCTGCAGAATACTTAAAAACCAATGACATCCAGGTGTTAAAGTTTGTTGTAATGGACGAAAACCTTCATAAACTAGAACAGGTTAGAAAGGAAATAGCTCAATTAGATACTATAGAAATTGTAAAATCTTGGTTTAATAACATTGAAATTATGAATAAGGATGTTTCAAAGGGAGAGGCTATCGAGGCATTAGGAAAAATCTTAGAAATTGAAAAAAGTCAAATCATTGCTTTTGGGGATAATTACAATGATCTTTCTATGAAGAATTATGCTGAGACCTTTGTTGCCATGGGAAATGGTGAAGATTATGTATTGCAGAAGGCGGATTATATCACTGATACTAATGATGAAGATGGGGTAGCAAAGGGGATTAGAAGAATTGTATTTGAGGAGGCAGATGCTTAAATGAATATTGTTTCCCTCACTAAATGCGAAGACTATGATTATGAGAAAGTGAAAACGGCAATTGAGGAAAGCATTGTTCATCTAGGTGGATTAGAGAAATATATAGGTAAAGGACAAAAGGTTTTATTAAAAATTAATTTATTAATGAAAAAGAAACCAGAAGAGGCTACCACTACTCACCCTGTATTTGTTAAGGCATTAGGAAATATATTAAAAGAATATGGTTGTGAAGTCCTTATTGGAGATAGTCCTGGCGGTCCTTTTACAGAAAGAGCCCTTAAAGGCGTATATAAGGTTTGTGGGATAGAGAAAATTTCTGAGGAGAGTGGTTTTATATTAAACTATAATACCAATGAGTATGAAGATCATCATCCTGATGGACTACTATTAAAGAAAATTAATGCGATAGAGGTATTAAAGGAAGTGGATGTAGTTATTTCAGTTTCTAAACTGAAAACCCATGGTATGGCGTTATTCACTGGAGCGGTTAAAAATCTATTTGGTATCATTCCAGGACTACAAAAAGTAGAGTATCATTTCAAAATGCCAGATATTAAAGATTTTTCTAATATGCTAGTGGATATTTGCCTATATGCTAAGCCAGTTTTATCTTTTATGGATGGAATCGTTGGCATGGAGGGAGAAGGCCCTTCTGCTGGAAACCCTAGAAAAATTGGTGCTGTTATTGCCTCAAATAGCCCCTACTATTTGGATGTAGTTGCTTCTCAATTAATAGGAATTTACCCTCCAGATATTCCTACTGTTAAGCGCTGTATCGAAAGAGGTATTGTCAATGAAACCTTAGATGATTACAGTTTAGAGGGGGTTTCTATACAAGAATGTAGTGTGGAAGATTTTAAGTACCCAAATATAACCAGTATTAATTTTTTCAAGGGTAGAGTCCCTACCTTTTTAGAAAACTATTTGCTTGGATTGTGTCAGCCAAAACCTATTTTTCAGCATGAAGATTGTATAGGCTGTAGAGATTGTGAGGTAAGCTGCCCACCCAAGGCTATCACTATGGAAGAAAAAAGGCCTTATGTAGATTTGCAAAAATGTATCCGATGTTTTTGCTGCCATGAGCTTTGCCCTAAAAAAGCTGTAGAAATAAAACGACCGAAAATAATTGGAAGATTAATGAGATGGTAGACATCTATTTTCAGAATAATAACAGAAATTTTACAATTTACTAATAAAAAAAGCAGGAAAATCCTCCATAATATTGAAATAATTATAAAGTCATCTATTATTTATAGAAGAATGGTTTAAAAAATCAAGGGAGGAAAAAAGATGAAGAAGTATAACATGAAGAAGGTGTTTGTCACTATACTAATCTTTACTATGTTGTTTACAACCATGAGTTTATTTAGCTATGGCGAAACAGCTGGAGCAACAACCATTACTATTTTACACACCAACGATATTCATGGTAGAGTTTTGGAAGATGCCTATGATGGTATGGGGTTTGGTAAAATTGCCACACTAGTAAAAGAGTTCAAAGAGGTAAATCCCAATACATTGTTGTTGGACGCCGGAGATACCTTCCATGGACTGTCAATCGCTACTAGTGTAGAGGGAGAAAGTATAGCAACGATTATGAATGCCATTGGTTATGATGCAATGGCGGCAGGAAATCATGATTTTAACTATGGACAGGCAAGACTAGTGGAATTAAACGAAATGACAGAATTTCCAATTATGGCT
The DNA here is from genome assembly GCF_900188145.1 of Anaerovirgula multivorans. Taxonomy (GTDB): domain Bacteria; phylum Bacillota; class Clostridia; order Peptostreptococcales; family Natronincolaceae; genus Anaerovirgula; species Anaerovirgula multivorans. The sequence goes on from NZ_FZOJ01000020.1 coordinate 43,087, forward strand.
GCCAATGTTAAAAAAGCTAACGGAGAGAACCTATTAGAGTCTTATGTAATTAAGGATGTTGACGGGGTGAAGATAGGCATATTTGGTTTAGCAACACCTGAAACCCTGTTTAAATCCCATCCTAAAGGAGTAGAGGGGCTAAAATTTGACGATCCTGTGGAAACAGCATTGAAAATGGTAGCAGCACTAGAAGATAAAGTAGACATTATCATTGCACTTGGTCATGTAGGAATCGACGAAGAAAGTGTAGATACCAGTGTAAAGGTTATAGAAGAAGTTCCTGGAATTGATGTATTTGTTGATGGACATAGCCATTCTGTATTGGAAGAGGGAAAAGTAGTAGGAGATACATTACTAGTAAGTGCTGGAGAATATGGAAAATATCTTGGCGTTGTTGAACTAGTCATAGAAGATGGTAGTTTAATATCTAAAAAAGCCAATTTAATTTCTAAAGAAGAAGCAGCGGAAGTTGAAGAAGATGAAGCCATCATGGAAATTGTTCATGAAATTAATGAAATAGTGGAAGAAGTCATGAATGAAGTGGTTGGTGAAACTGCTGTTACCCTTGATGGTGAAAGAGAACAGGTAAGAGCAGGGGAAACCAACTTAGGCAACCTCATTACCGATGTATTTATTGAAGCTACTGGTGCAGATGTAGCTTTAACCAATGGTGGAGGAATCCGTGCATCTATAGAAGCAGGGGAAATAACCAGAAAAGACATTATCACTGTTTTTCCATTTGGTAATTCTCTTGAAGTGAAAAAGGTAACTGGAGAAATAATCAAAGAGGCATTAGAGCTTGGTACAGATGCTTACCCTGAACCAAAGGGAGCTTTTCCTCAAGTAGCAGGTATGAGTTATAAAATAGATTTAAATAAACCTGTAGGGGATCGTATTGTTGATATCATGGTTAATGGATCAGCATTAGAGATGGATAAAGAGTATACTTTAGCCACCAATGATTTTATTGCAGCTGGTGGTGATGGATATACTATGATTCAAGCCACTCCAACAACCAGAAGATTAATGGCAATGGATGAAGCTTTAATTGCTTATATTAACGAAGAAGGAGTAATCGCCCCAGCGGTAGAAGGAAGAATCACTGTGGTAGAGCTTAGGGAAGAAGAAGTACAAGAAGTAGTAGAAGAAGTGGGTGGAGTAGATCCAATTCTTGAGGAAACAGTTGTAGAAGAACCTCACAAGGAAGAAGTAAAAGAAGAAGTTACTACAATTATATATGTTGTTCAGCCAGGAGACTGGTTATCTAAAATAGCTATTAAATATAATACTTCTTGGGAACACCTACAAGAGATTAATGGAATTAAAAATCCTAACTTGATTTTTCCAGGACAAGAGATTGTAATCTATTAATTAATAATAAAAATGCGGCTCCTTTAAAGAGCCGCATTTTTGTATAAAGCATTGTTCAGCCCATGGCACTGGACAAAAGATGTTTTAAAGCTATAATGGGATGATGAAAAAGCATTTTTGGACCACTAAAGGCCATAACTCTTCTAATTTGGTCTTTATGTGTTTTTTGATAACAAGGGGTAGGACATTTATTGCAAAATGATTTGTTCTCTCCATATCTACAACGACTTAAGCGATTTAGTGCATAGTTTTGAAGTTGTTGACATTCATCACATAGTCGCTCTTGGTGATGATGCTTAAGGCAGTATATTCTGATCATACATACTATAACTCGTTTTTCATTTTCTATCCTATTCATTTAAGATACTCTCCTACTATTAAAATGATAAATTTTATCTGCAATACTTAGGGTTGAAGGTCTATGACTAACCAAGATAATGGTTTTATTCTGACTATGGTTTTTAAGAGATTTTAAAATAATATTTTCGTTCAAACTATCAAGGTTGCTCGTTGGTTCATCTAAAAGGATAACTTTACCAGCATGCAAGAAAGCTCTTGCTAACCCAAGTCTTTGGCGCTCACCGCTAGACAGATTATCTCCAAGTTCTCCAACCTGAGTTTGAAAACCCTCGGGAAGATTCATAATGAAATCATAAATATTTGCTTTTTTAGAAGCGGATATGATTTCATCCATTGTTGCGTCACGCTTAGCAACACGTAAATTCTCCTCAATTGTACTATTGAACAAATAAGTGCTTTGAGTAACATAGGCTATTGTGCTCCTTAAACTGGAGGTATTAATATATTTGATAGAATCACCACCAAATTTAATACTTCCCTCTTGAACATCATAAAAGCGCATTAACAATTTCAAAAGGGTGGATTTGCCACATCCACTTTTCCCAAGAATACCAATGATTTGGTTTTTATTAAGTTCTAAATTTAGATTATTTAGAATAACCTCATCTTCATAAGCAAAATTGACATTTTTAAGCGTAATATCGGTATTTCTTACAGCCGCACCAGTTGTAACTTTTTTAATAACCTCTTCTTCTTCTAAAAGTGCTAAGACACGTTCACCGCTAGCAAAGGTTTGGAGCAGGTTATTAGATAAATTGCTAAGCGCTATGACGGGGCCATAAGAGCTTATAAGTGTAATGAAGGATATTAAAAAAGAAGCAAAGGATATGTATCCATAAATACATAGTATACTTCCTACAAACAGCATTATTGTAGAAAAACTTAAAATGGTAGCCTCCATAATAGCACGCGTCCTGCCTTCGTGCTTTTTTAAGTTTTCAATACTTTTGTTGGCTTGTATACTTTTTTCATTAATAATAGATTTTCTTCTCTCACCGTCCTCAAAGAGAATAATTTCTCTGATACCCCGTAAAGATTGTAAAAAGTAGGAATTCATATCCCCTACCTCATGTCTGTAATTCCGACCGTGTTCCCTAGTAGCTTTAGCTGTAGTAAAAGGAATGATAAAGCCAATTGTTATATAGGCTAACAAAGCAATAAATCCTAAAACAAAAGATTCATACCCTATGATAAATAGCAAAATGCTACAGGTAAGAATGGCAATGACAATCGGAGCAATAGTATGTGCATAGAAAACCTCTAATTGTTCTATATCAGATGTAATAAGGGAGATAAGTTGACCGCTATCTCTACCATCAACTTTAGCAGGAGCTAATCTCCGGAGGGTCTTAAAAACCTTATCACGAATGAATGCCAAAAGCTTAAAAGCAATATAATGACCAGAGAATTGTTCTAAGTAGCGTAAAATCCCTCGGGCAAAAGCAATAATTAAAAGAGTAAAAGATATATGGTAAAGAGAAGGAAACCACTCCATAATGAAAAAACCAAGAATATGTAAAATTCCTATAGTAGCTACCACGGTTATTCCAATGGCTGCAAGAAATCCAAGGGTACCCATTAAAATTGTAATCATCATGATACCAGCAAAAGGTTTGACTAAAGTAATTAATTTTGCCATAATACTTATTCCAGTTTTACGCACATTGTGTCCCTCCAGTAAAAAGATTTTCTAGTTCTTTTTGTTCTGTATATAGATGACTGTAAATACCATTTTGTTTTAACAATTCCTCATGTTTACCCTCTTCTACAAGGCGTCCACCTTTCAAGACAAAGATAACATCACTATCAATGTGATGGGTAAGGCGATGAGAAATCAGGATGATTGTTTTAGTATCAGAAAGCTCCTTTATAACATGATAAATAACATTTTCACTCTCTGCATCGATATTTGACGTAGCTTCATCAAATACATAAATGCTAGCATCGTGTAAAAGTCCTCTCGCAAGAGCCAGTCTTTGGGCTTGCCCCCCTGAAAGATTAGAAGCATTTTCTAAAAGCATAAAGTCAAGACCTCCATTTGCTATGACGAAATCATAAAGATTTACTTTTTTCAAAACATTATAAAGGGCTTCAGTGGGGGCCGTTTTATTTGCTATGATTAAGTTTTCAAAAACAGTTCCTTTAAAAAGATAATTTTCATGTTTAATGATACACATATTTTTCATAATAGATTTTTCACAAATGCCATTAATAGGCATGTTATTAATGGTAATGGAGCCTTTAAAATTTTTGTTAAATCCAATCAAAAGAGAGGCAATGGTTGATTTGCCAGAACCTGATTCTCCTACAATTGAGGTAAGAGAATTGCAAGGAATTTTAAGAGAAATATCTTTGAGGATAAAGGCTTCTTCGTTATAACCAAAACTTAAATTTGAGATTTCTATATTGCCATTTACAAAATCCTGTTGCGGTTTTTTGACGGTTTTTTCTTCCAATTCCAATAGACTAAAAATATTGGATGCGGCAGCCATGCCGTTCATAGCCACATGAAAAAAAGAACCTAAAAGACGTAGTGGGATAAAAAATTCACTTGAAAGCAAGATTAAAGCAATCGCTTGGGCTAAAGTAATGGTATGACGATTAAACTCAATCAGGGTAAAGATTATGCCTATAGCAGCTCCACCATAGGCAATTAAATCCATTAAAGTTATAGAATTAAGCTGCATGGTAAGTACTTTCATTGTAATTTTTCTAAAATCTTCTGCTTCTTGGTTCATTTTTTTGTTATGATAGCCATCATCGCCATAAATTTTTAAGGTAACCAGACCTCCAAGATTATCAAGGAAGCTGTCACCAAGACTCGTATAAGAAGACCAATATTTATGAAAAAGTTTTTTGCTTAATTTGTTAATAGAGATGATAGAAATAGGTATTAAAGGGACACAAATTAATAAAACCAGAGAAACTTTGAGATTTATGAAGGATAGAACTAAAAAGAGGGTTAAAGGGGCTGCAATACTGTAAAAAAGCTGAGGCAAATACTTACTAAAGTAGATCTCGATTTGTTCGACTCCTTCACCAGCCATCTGAATGACATGAGAAGTTGATATTTTTTCATTGTAACTAATACCTAATTGCAACAACTTATTGTAAATAAGTAAGCGAAGCTTATTCTTAACTTCGCTGCTTGCCAGATAGGAATAATTTGTAGACTTCATTGCCGACACATATCGAAGAATGACTGACAGCGAAATAACGAGAAAGGTCATAAGGATATGTAGGGGTGTAATGGTTTTATTAAATAAATTTTCAATAAAATAAGCGATTGAAAAAATAGCTAGTATATTGAATAATAAACTAATCCAGTTACTAAAAGCAATAAGGGTAATATATTTTATACTTGAGGGTATTAAAGCGATAAGTTTCTTATTAATCATTATAAATAAAATGCCTCCTTGTAAGATATTGATCAAATCGTTTTAATTTTAAAAACAAAATAGTAATATTTAAAGATATATAGAAAAATAATAAATATTCTCATAACCATATGGTTGATTAAAATCAGTGGAAAAAGCAGCATGGTAGATGCAGTAGCAAGTAAAGAAATTTTTGTTTTCAAAGACATAGATCTATTTTTAACAAAATCATCTAGATGTTTTTTATACAGAGAGGTATTGGTAAACCAATGATGAAACCTTTTAGATCCTTTAGAAAAGCAAAAAGACGTAAGGAGCAAAAAGGGAGTTGTAGGAAGAACAGGCAAAACAATACCAATCAAACCTAGTACAAGTGATATTCCACCGATAGTTAAATAAAATATTTTCATAAAGAACCTCCAATCTCTACTGCTTTGATAATCGGTCTACATCATAAATTTTAAAAGAATTTCTGTAATAATCAATCATTCCCTCCTTTTTAAACTCGGCTAGTATTTTTGAAACAGCAGGACGAGTCGCATTAAGATACTTCGCCATTTCTGCTCTACTCAATTCAATTGTAAATAAATTCTGTCCATGGTTATAGTAGTGATCAAGCAATAGTGTGGCAATTCGTTTCTTCAGAGAAAGAATACGGATATAATCTACTTGAGCGTTTAATAAAAAACTGCGATTTGCAACTGTCTTAATAATATTTAAGAAAAATTTACTTCTAAAGGTACTTGTATTTTTGTCCATGTAAAAAAGTTCAGTACTATTGATATATAGAAGGATGGATTTTTCTAAAGTTTCAATACCATAAGGCGTAGTAGTGGACCCAGAACATATAATATCCTCACCAAAAGTATCATAAGTCTCAAGTGTATGTATAGAAGCAATATCCCCAGTAATATGCTTTCTAACAATTTGGACTTTACCCTTAAGAATAATGCCAATTGTAGAGAAGGTTTCATTTTGTGAGCATATACAATTTCTTTCTGGGTGTTTTCGCACTAGAGTATCCATACTAGATAAAGTTTGTGAGATTTCATCCATGGACATCCCCCTAAATAAGGAGACGTTTTGAAGAGCTTCAATATATTGCATCAACATGTATTCACCTCATTTGTACTAAAATTTTTTTTAAAAATTCAACATACTTTATAAAAAATTTTATCATAAAACTAGACAAATGAAAATAATTTTAATATGATAAGTATTATCAAATGATGATTTTTATCAAATGACGTATTCGAGGATACGTAATGGTCTTTTACGGGTTGACACGTTTTTAAAAGCAATGGTACATTTTAAGTGTTAGCATAGTCTATGGGTAACTAACTACAGAACTTAAGCAGATGACTGAAATCTATGATTTCATGGCAGTCGCTTATACAAGGTGAAATTTTGATATACTAAGGGCTATATTTGCAGCCCATGGTTTTGAGCGAAACCGTAGATCGTGTATATCAAAATTAAAGTTTAAAATTGGTTATCTATAGCAATTAATCTAAATATAAGTTTTTGCAACTTGCTATTTAGAAATTGCTTGGACAGAGTACCAATAAGTTATTGTTTAAGCACAAGAAAGGAGAGGATGATGATAAGATATAGATTTTTTATAGCTCCTCCATAAAATTAATCCTATGAACTTACCGTAATAAGATATAGCCAGAAGTTTTAAGATTAATAGGAAGAGAGGAGAGAAGCGTGATGAAAAAGAGGCTTCTTAGTATATTGCTGACATTTATGATGATACTGACTATGTTTCCAAGTACGGGTTTTGCCATTGATATGAATGCACCAATAGAGTCGAGTTATGGTTTAGCAGAGGTAGGCGAAGACATTACCCAAGAAACAGAAGAAACCCAAACGGTTGAAAAAACCGAATTACCAAAGGAAGAAGCCGAGGAGGTGAAAGAAGAAGCGTCGGAAGAAGAAACAAGTGAGGAAGATACTCAAGAGATAGAAGAAGAAACAAGTGAGGAAGACACTCAAGAGATAGAAGAAGAAACAAGTGAGGAAGACACTCAAGAGATAGAAGAAGAAACAAGTGAGGAAGATGCTCAAGAGATAGAAGAAGAAACAAGTGAGGAAGACACTCAAGAGATAGAAGAAGAAACAAGTGAGGAAGACACTCAAGAGATAGAAGAAGAAACAAGTGAGGAAGATGCTCAAGAGATAGAAGAAGAAACAAGTGAGGAAGATGCTCAAGAGATAGAAGAAGAAACATTAGACCAAGAAATTGATATAATAGATGATATGGAGATGGGTATAGCATCTGATGTTATTGAAAATGGGGTCTATACAATAGATGTCAGAGGATGGCATGCTACAAATGATACTGTATCCATGATGGCAAGTGCTTTGGATCAAAAAGCTATGTTAGAAATTTTTAATGGTGAAATATATGCTACTATTCGATTCATTCCTACTAGCATTTTTGGGGTTCCCATTACTGGAACAGCAGTTAAAGAGATATGGCCGGGATCGACAGCAGCAGGTTTGGAAGCGGGTACTGGGCAAACGGGTACAATACGGGTAGATGAGAGTCAAACCTATAGATTTTCAATAGATAGCCTAGATATGCCGTTGCTTTCCATGTATGTAGGAGATCCTATGAACACCATACAAACGATACGTTTAAATTTTGATATGGAGACACTGGAGGAGGGTGGCTTATCATTCCCTGATCCTGCTTCGGTAGCTGTGGAGGAAATAAGTATAAAAACAGCACCAACAAAGGTGGCCTACATAGAAGGAGATATGATAGAACTTTCAGGATTGGAAGTAATTTTGATAAAGGAAGATAGTTCTACTGAAGAAGTGGCATTTGAAGATTTTGAAGCTAAAGGGATTGTGACCAGTATTCAAGAAGGACATATACTTGCAATCGACGATACACAGCTAGTAATTACCCATGTAGAAAGCGGTGCAGCAGTCAATCAAGCATTACAGATATCAGCAAAACCTATTATGCTTGCAGATGGAAGCTATACAATAGATGTCAGAGGATGGCATGCCACAAACAATACACAATCAATGATGGCATCTTTACTGGCCCCTCAAGCAATGTTAGAGGTTTCAGAAGGCAAAATGTATGCAACAATCAAGTTTATAAAAGGCAACATCATGGGAGTTCCAGTTGTAGGTTCTGCTGTTTCGGAGGTATGGGCAGAGCAAACTACAACACCAACGACTGGAACAGGTATAAAGGGGACAGTCAATGAAGAGGAAGGAAGTAACACCTATAGAATTGAGATTAGCACCCTTAATATGCCGAAGCTTGACATGATGGTAGCAATGATGGGTTCACCATCGCTAATGACAGTACGCCTTAACTTTGACGAAAGTAGCCTTGAAGAAATTGAGTCAGAAGACAATCCTGACCCTTCGGTAGCTGTGGAGGAAATAAGTATAAAAACAGCACCAACAAAGATAGGCTACATAGAGGGAGATATACTTGACCTTTCAGGGTTAGAAGTAATTTTGATAAAGGAAGATGGTTCTACTGAAGAAGTGGCATTTGCAGATTTTGAAGCTAGAGGTATCGTCACTAGTCTGCAGGAAGGGGATATACTTGCAATCAATGATATACAGCTAGTAATTACCCATGTAGAAAGCGGTGCAGCAGTCAATCAAGCATTACAGATATCGGCAAAACCTATTATGCTTGCAGATGGAAGCTATACAATAGATGTCAGAGGATGGCATGCCACAAACAATACACAATCAATGATGGCATCTTTACTGGCCCCTCAAGCAATGTTAGAGGTTTCAGAAGGCAAAATGTATGCAACAATCAAGTTTATAAAAGGCAACATCATGGGAGTTCCAGTTGTAGGTTCTGCTGTTTCGGAGGTATGGGCAGAGCAAACTACAACACCAACGACTGGAACAGGTATAAAGGGGACAGTCAATGAAGAGGAAGGAAGTAACACCTATAGAATTGAGATTAGCACCCTTAATATGCCAAAGCTTGACATGATGGTAGCAATGATGGGTTCACCATCGCTAATGACAATACGCCTTAACTTTGATGAAAGTAGCCTTGAAGAAATTGAGTCAGATGATGAAGTGGAAACGCCTAAAGAAATTAATCCAGATAAAAATCCAGTGAAAGAAATCGAAACTGCAACTGAGAGTATCGAGGTTACAAAAGAGACTGTTAAAGATGTGGATGAATTTGATAATATGGCAGTAAAAATTGTTAATGCCACTATTAATATTCCAGTTAAGATATTTAAGCAATATTTAAATGATGAAACAAAGCATATAAACATCATCAAAACTGTAATAAGAGAAGATTATGACGCAAGTGTTAGAAAATTAATTGCCGGAAATGATACATTAATTGAAGCATTTGATTTAAGTATGCAATTAGTGTCATCTACTGGAGAAACTGAGAATATAAGTGAGCTAGGAGAAAAGATAAGAGTAATGATTCACCTAACAGATGAACAGGTGTCAAATATTTCAAAGACAGTGAAAAATACGCTTTATTACTACAATCCTAATACGGATCAACTTGAGGATATGAAGGCAATATTTGATGTGGATAATAAGAGAGTAATCTTTTATACAGATCACTTAAGTACCTTTGTCGTTGTAAGTACCAGAGATACAACAGGTGGAGGGGAAATAGTGCCTATCGATGAATTGAAGGATGGATACTATACAATTGAAGCCACTGCCCTTTATGAAAATTCTAATAGCGTGTCTATGGTAAATCAATTTATTAAAGAGCCAGCTAATCTAGAGGTTCGAGGAAATAGAATCATAGTAACCATGGCATGGCATGGAACAGAATATGTACCTATGAATTCGCTAAAGGAATTAAAATATAAAAACAGCAGTGGGAATTTTGTTAATGTACAACGAACTCTTTATGATTCCAGCAATATGCTTATGCTTACCTTTGAGGTGGAGAACTTAGATGAACCTGTAGTTATGCAGGTGTCTGTTCCTATGGCGATGGTAGGGTATCAACCTAAGTTCAGATTAGTATTTAATCTAAATACACTGAAGGCTGGAACTGTGAGTTATCCAATATCCGCTGGAGGAGAGAAGTATATTATAGAGGCGACTGCTGGTGAGGGAGGAACCATTGATCCAGATGGAAAGGTTGAAGTTGAAGCAGGAAAAGATCAGACTTTTACTATTAAAGCAGATGAAGGATACAAAATTAAGGAAGTTATAGTAGATAATGAGTCTGTGGGAGCAATAGAAAGCTATACTTTTGAGAAGATAGAAAAATCAGGAGAAATAAGTGTTACTTTTGAAAAAATAGAAGAAGGTCTAGAAGAACTTATCCTTGAGGAGGAAGAGTTTTTAGAGATTTCTTTTAAAGATATTGAAGGACACTGGGCAGAATCTTTTATCAAAAAAGTAGTTAGAAAAGGAATCATGACAGGAATAGATGAAGAAACTTTTAGTCCTGATAGTTTTGTTACAAGAGAAATGTTTGTAACGATTCTTGCTAAACTTTATGATGCTGATGTTGAAGGCTATGATATTTCTCTATTCGAAGATGTTAATCCAGATGAATATTATGCAAAATATATTCACTGGGCTGCTGATAAAGGCATTGTTAAAGGTCTTGGAGAAGGCAAATTCGAACCTGAATATGCTATTACCCGTGAGCAATTGGCAGTGATGTTTGTAAAATATGCAGCATTTGCAGAGATTGACTTGAAGGAAGTAAAAGTTACTAAAAAATCTTTGCAAGAAGTTGAAGATAATTTTGTAGATGAGGATGAAATCAGCCCTTGGGCCAGGGACAGTGTTAAATTAATGAAGCAATCTGGTATTATGGTGGGGAAAAGCAACAATAAGTTTTATCCAAAGGCATCAGCCACTAGAGCGGAAGTTGCTACAATTATTGCCAAAATACTAGATGTTCTAGAGGAGAAAGTGGAGGACATGGAAGTTATGACAGAAGTTAATAATGAGGATGATATTGAAACAGCAGAAGCACTGAAGGAATAAAAGAATTAAATGATCTTCACCGCATTTTTCATTATGAGAAGTGTGGTGAAGATATCAAAGCAATATATTTAAGTATTAATAAAGTTTAAAAACACCAATTGATATTTAGATTTTATAGTGTTTATAAAAAAAGATTGAAAAAAATGTCATAGTTCTAATAAAAAGAAATAAATCGTCTTGCAATCAGGCAAGAGAAGAGGAGAAATGAAGATATGAAAAAGAAGATTTTAAGTTTTTTAATGATCATGACTATAGCGGTAGGAGTGATGGCCGTAGATATATTTGCTTTAGAGGATGGGGTGTATATTGTCTCCAACACTACATCTTATGTTAATCCAGACACAGGAAAAACTGATGATGGAGGCAGTGATACTTCCCTTGGGGATGGCATGGCTAGAGGTATGACCCATGAAACGAGTTTTTATGAAGTAATAGAGGGTAAACATTATATAACAGTCCGCATTGGGATGGTTTCTTATATTGAGAATATGCGGTTTAAGGTACAGTCGGAGAAAGGGAAGGGAGACTATAAATCTATTTCTTATAAGGTTGTAGGGGAGAATAAGGAAGAGGATACTAGAGACTACCGAATAGAAATTCCATCAATAGATTTTCGTATAAGTCCTACTTTTTTTGTTGGCCCTATGAATAGAGATGTTGTCTTTTTTATATCTTTTAATTCGGCATCTATAAAGGAAGATGATGGTTCGCTTGGAGGCTATACCAGAGAGGTTGAAAAAAGTAATAGTATAAGTACGAATGAAGAAACGCCATCAACAGTTCAGGAATCTACTGGAATTTCAGAAGTTCATAGCATTTCAGAAGAAAATAGACAAAAATCAACAACGGAAGTAGAAAAAAAAACCTTGAAAAGCCAAGTCTTCTAGAAGAAGTTGAGGAAGCTGAAAAAAGTCTCCAAGATTCTAAATTAGCAGCAGAGCTTGATATTGATATTGAAAAAGACTCCTTAAAAACCAATGAACTCGCTAAAGAAGATGTAGTAAAAAATTCTATTCATCTCAATGAAGTTCAAGAATCAAATGCAATTAAAAGTCAAGAAGAAAATGCATCTGAAATGCAAGGTCTTGCAGAATTTGATTCACAAGGAGTAGTAATAAAAAGCCAAGATGAAGAAGAGGATAGGGACATTAACTTTGCTTTGCTTGTAATCCCTATTTTTTTCTTATGTTTAGGAGGATATTTTATATATATTAAAAAACTTAAAAAATAAGATGACAAGGTCTCTAGACTTGATTTTAGATGAAGGTTTAGAGCTTTTGTAGTTAAGAAATTAGGTGAAAAAATGAAAAAATTACTAATAGGGTTTTTATGTATATTTATGCCAATAGTATTGGCAGGCTGCGCAGTTAGAACTTCTTTTGAGGATGAGAATAAAGAAGAGATAAGAGTCATAAGTACATCTGCTGCTCTATGTGAGATAATGGAGGAATTGGACTTGGATTTAGTGGGTATACCCCACACTGCCTTTCAATTGCCAGAAAGATATAAAGATGTCACTGAGGTAGGAACGCCCATGACACCTGATATGGAGATTATTAAATCATTGAATCCAACAGATGTTCTTACCCCTAATTCATTGCAATATGATTTAAAACCACAATATGAAAGTATTGGTGTGCCTTCCACCTTTGTGAACTTGATGAGTTTGGAAGGAATGTTCAAAAGTATTGAAGGTCTTGGGAAAAAATACAATAGGGTTCCTGAAGCAACTGCATTAATTGAGGAGTATAATGGTTTTATGAGGGATTATAACCAGAAAATAGAAGGAAAAGAAAAACCCAGGGTTCTAATTTTGATGGGGCTCCCGGGAACCTATATGGTAGCTACAGAGAAGTCATATGTAGGGAGTCTTGTTAAGCTAGGAGGAGGTATTAATGTATTTGAAGGTGAAGAAGCCTTTTTGAGTATTAATACGGAGGCATTGTTACAAGCAGATCCCGACATTATTTTAAGAACATCCCATGCTATGCCTGAGATGATAATGGAAGCCTTTGAAAAGGAATTTAGAGAAAACGATATTTGGAAGCATTTTAGAACTGTCCAAGAAGGAAGAGTATACGATCTTAGTCATAATATATTTGGAATGAGCGGAAATTTGAATTATAAGGAAGGGCTTGAATTTTTACAAGGATTACTATATGAAGAGGACTGAAAAGAACATGCGCAAAAAAACAATTATTTTTGTCTTACTAGCAATAATGCTTATAGGTTTATTTTTCGTAGCCGTCAATACAGGCGGGATTAAAATTTCATTTATTAAGTTATTAAAGGGTTTATTTATTGAATACAATAGAGATGTTGAGATTATCTTTGATTTGCGTTTTCCAAGAATAATTATTGCAATGCTGTCTGGGGCAGCTTTAGCAGTTTCAGGTGTGCTGTTTCAAGCTGTTATGAAAAATCCCTTGGCGGATCCAGGACTTATTGGAATATCTGCAGGTGCCAGTTTTTTTGCTGTTATTCTAGTGATGTTTTTCCCAAGTTTATATTTCTTTACACCGTTGTTTGCTTTTTTAGGAGGAATTACTGCTTGTATTCTTGTCTATACCCTATCATGGAAATCTGGACTTAGTCCTTTGAGAATTATTCTAGTAGGGGTTGCGGTCAATGCTCTTTTTTCAGGTTTAATTGAAGCTCTTGGCTTTATAGCAGGTGGCAAGCAAAGTGCTGTTACCGCTGGTATAAGTGCTAATATTATTATGAAAACATGGAATGATGTTCACATGCTTACAGGGTATGTGATCTTTGGTCTTATTATGGGGTTTTGTGTAGTAGATAAATGTAATTTACTATCATTAGAAGACAAAACAGTTAGAAACCTAGGAGTAAATGTAAATGGGGCAAGGGTACTGATATCTTCAATTGCAGTTTTGTTAGCAAGTATTTCAACAGCCATTGTTGGTCCTATTAGTTTTGTAGGACTTGTTGTTCCACATATTGCAAGAATTTTTGTTGGTTCAAACCATAAGATATTGATACCCTTTGCTATTTTATTAGGAAGTTTTACGGTCTTATTTGCAGATACTGTAGGACGTGTTATTGTTTACCCTTATGAAATACCCACTTCTATTATTATGGCAGTTATTGGAGGACCTTTCTTTATTTTTCTTCTTAGAAGGAGTGAAAAAACCTATGGAAATTAGAAATCTATCCTTCCAATATGGTAAACAGTTGATTTTAAAATCCATATCTTCTCATATTCAAAGAGGGAAGATAACCACAATTATAGGTCCTAATGGTTGTGGAAAATCTACCTTGTTTCATTTGATGACAAAAAACTTAAAACCATCAAAGGGAGGAATTTATTTAGAAAATAGAAATATTAAAGATATAAGTTTAAAAGAGTTTTCAAAACAAGTTGCTATTGTTCATCAATATAATACTGTCCCGGCAGATGTAACAGTAAGAAGGCTGATTGCTTATGGAAGAACACCCTATTTGTCTTTTTATAGAAAAAATAATAACGAAGATGAAGAAATCATTGAATGGGTCATGAAGATAACTGGGGTTTACAAAATGAAAGACCAGCCAATAGCTACTCTTTCTGGAGGAGAAAGACAAAGAGCTTTTATAGGAATGGCTTTAGCACAGAAGACGAATATTTTATTTTTAGATGAACCCACAACCTATCTTGATATACACTATCAAATTGAAATTTTAAATTTAATAAAAAAACTTAATAGAGATTTTCATATGACAATTGTAATGATTTTACATGATGTTAATCAGGCTCTCCATTATAGTCATGAGATTATTGGGTTAAAGGAGGGACGCATAATTGTTCAAGGGAATAACGACAAGATTATCAGCAGGAGTACACTTCACGAAATCTTTAATGTTAATTTAAAAATAGTGAAGGAAAAAGGCAAACAATATGTATTGGCTGTTTCGGAAAAAGATGGACTTTTATAGGTGTCTTTACTTTGGATTTTTAAGGGATTAACTTTCCTTTTATATGCTGTTGATGTATAAAAAGATAGCTAATGGGAACAAATAGAGTAATAAAACAGCATGGAGGAAAAATAATGAGAGAAAGAAGAGTTAAAGAACCAATCGTTAGTATTACCCATAATCAGATAGAACAGCTTTCTATTATAGAAGCCATTAACCTGTTACCTATAGATGACATAATAAAAGAGGGAGATAAGGTAGTGATTACTCCCAATTGGGTAAAAGTACAACCTCCCTATACAGCTACTGTCGTTGGACCACAAACATTGAGGAAGTTAATACAGTATGTGAAAAGCAAAAAACCTGAAAAGATAATAATAGCAACTGGTTCAGGAGGAGATGACACCCAAAAAGTTTTTACTGCAGTGGGCTATGATAAAATTGTTAAAGAAGAAGGGGTAGAATTCATTGATTTGAACTATGGTCCTTATATGGAATTGGAATTAGGTCATGAAATAATAAAAACCACAAAAATCAATAAACTACTTGAGGAGCTAGACGTGCTTATAAGTTTTACACAACTGAAACAACATGAAGAAGCAACTGTAAGTGCTTCTATAAAAAACATAGCTTTAGGATGGCCTCCTGCAGAAATCCATGGTTTTCCAAAAAAGAGTCTGGGGATACATGAAGATTTACATGGTTTCATTATATCGATGGCCAAAAAGGTAGCAATTGATTTAGCAATTGTTAGCTTGGATAAAACGATGATAGGTACAGGCCCCTCAGATGGAAAAGCGGTAAATACTGAAGGGCTAATTATTGCTGCTACCGATCCAGTGGCGGCGGACGCTGTAGGAGCTAGATTGTTAGGTTTTTTACCTCAGGCTGTACAGTATCTTTATAAATTATATGTAAATGGCGTTGGAGAAGCAGATCCAAAAAAAATGACCATAAAGGGACTTACTTTAGAAGAAGCAGAGAAGCTATTTTCTAAAGCAGCCTATGGTCAAGAAATTGTATTAGATCAGAATAATGTTATAAAGAATATCCATGGATCACAGTGAAGCCTGTATAACTATTATGTAACAGCGTACATAATTCCCACAGTTTTTGGTCCACAGTGGCTGGAGATTACACATCCAGCCTCTAATGTGATTATTTCTTTAACGTCTAGTGCTGTTACTAGCTGTTGCTTTAGGTAGATTAAATCCTCAGAGGCAAGAGAATGAATAACAATCATTCTATTTTTTTGTATGCTTTCTTTATCCTTTAAAATCTCCTCTAATAAGGTATTAAATGTTTTTTCTCTTTTACCTCTAGTTTTTTGATAAAGAACAATTTTTCCATTAATTACTTTTAGTATAGGTCTTATTTTTAACATGTTGCCAATAAAGCTTTGAATAGAAGAGCATCTTCCACCCTTTTGAAGATATTCTAGCGTATCAATAGCAAAAAAAGTTTGCATTTTGGGAATCATTTCTCTAATTTTCACAGCAATTTCTTCAACCTGCATGTTTGCTTCAGCATAATCAACAGCCTGTAAAGCTAACAGACCGATGCCAGCGGATAAATTAAGAGAGTCAATGATGTGTATCTTTCCCTTTGGAAATTCCATGGCTGCAATTTTTGCGTTTTGTATTGTAGCAGATAACTGGGATGATAATCCTATATAAAGAACATCTTTTCCTTCATCAACATAAGACTTAAAGACGTTATGGAAATCTGCTGGTGTGGGTGATGATGTTTTAGGAAGCTCTCCAGTTTCGTTAACTTTTTTGTATAATTCTACAGTAGATATTTCAACACCATCTTTATATGTATTCTCTCCAAAGACAACATAGAGTGGAACAACTGCAATGTTTTTTTCCTGAATAATTTCTAAGGAAAGATCAGCAGTACTATCAGTGATAACTTGCACTTTATTCATTTTGGTCCTCCTCAAGAAAGTATTATTTATTCTTGGCATTGTTTATATTTATTCTAATCCGATTATAGCATACTATTGTTACTTTTAAAATTCTTAAAAATATCTATAAAACCTTATATTGCCTTGTATTCTATAGCAATTACTACAAAAAATAAAATTGAGGTGGTGTTAGAATGGATAAAAAAATTAATAAATTAAAGGAAGTAGGAAAAATAAGTAGTCGTTTAGAAATTTCTAGCGAAATAGGCATGGATAAAGGAAATCTATCCTCTCGAATATTAGGCTATTATGGTGGAGCCATAGGAGGGCTAATGACAAGAAAATTAATTGAAAGAGGAGAAAAGGATTTAATCAATGAATACAAAAATAAGTAGAAATGATAGGGTAGAAAAAACTACCCTTTTTTTATTGGATAAAAAATATTAAAGTTGGAATAACATCAATCGAAGTTAAGTAGGATATGTTGATGTGGTAATAAGCTTACTACTTTACAAAAAAGGCAAGACAGATTTTGTAAGAAAAGTAGTCCTAGCCCTTGTTACAGAAGCGGAGAAGCGGTATGGAAATGGAACTGGGGATTTGAAATATAACCATGTTGTCGAGCGGATTTACGAGGTGCTTCCATGGATACTTAGAGTGCTGTATTCAAAAGAACAGCTAGATAAAATGATAGAGGATGCGGTTGAATATCTAAAAAGATATCTAGCAGAAGGAAAAGATTTGGTTGGTCATGAAGGGTAGATTAATTTCTACCTTTTTTTTATTTTTTGTAAAGTTTTTTTCTAAAAGATGGATAAAAATAGTTGACATTACTCAATATATTGAGTATGATATAATTAGGAGGTGAGGAAATTGAAAGAATTAGATGACTGGATAGGGTTTGCAGTATCAGTACTTAACCTAGCAACAGCAATAATAGCCCTTAAAACAGTCAAAGAAAGCAAAAAGAACTCGACCACGAAGGCGAGTTCTAAGAAAAAGAAAAAGTGAGGTATGGGGGAGGTTCAGCTCCCCTATATAATACCTTTATATATATTATAGCATAAAAAAGAAAAAATAATCTTATACTGGGAGGGAAATATAATGATTAAATATATTTCATTATTCACTAGTGTTATCGCCCTGTTGATTGCTATAAAGGCTTATACAGAGGGTAAAAGGAGGTAGATATTTTGGCTAAAGCAAATAATCCTAGACTACAAGCTCAGGTAACTCCAGAATTGAAAGAGATAACTGATAAAATGCTGGAGCACTTGGATATGTCACAAGCACAGTTTTTTGAAAAATATCTACCTGCTTTATTTCTAGCTATCGACAGAGGCAAATACCTTGAGTTACTTGAAACAGTTTATGGCAACGAAGAATTAAATAGATTAATAAAGACTTCAGAAAGGCTGGGTTAATTCTCAGCCTGTTTTTTATTTTTTGTCTAAATTTGAATGAAGGAATAAGTCAATTAATAGCAAATAGTATAGAATAATAATATTTTTAGGAGGTAGTGAATAATGATGTTTTTTTCACTTGACATAGAAACAGCTAATGTAGATTACTCAAGTATTTGTCAAATAGGGATTGCAAAATTTGAAAATGGAAAAGTAGTTGATACTTGGGTTGAATTAATAAACCCAGAAGATTACTTCGACCCAATTAATATCTCGATTCACAGCATATCTAAAGACATGGTTAAAAATTCTAAAACATTTCCTGAAGTTTATAATTTAATCAAGTATAAACTAGAGAATTCCATTGTAGTCCATCATATGCCATTTGACAAAATAGCTATTAATAGAGCATGTGAAAAATATAATATTCCTATATTTGAAACTAATTGGCTTGATACAGCGAAGGTAAGTAGAAGAAGTTGGGAAGAGTTTGCTTACAAAGGCTATGGACTTAAAAACATAGCAAAACATTTAGACATACAATTTAAGCACCATGATGCTCTTGAAGATGCAATAGCATGTGGGAAAATACTATGCAAAGCTATAGAAAAAACTAATAGCAGCCTTGAAGAATGGTTTAATAGAGTAGAGAAGTCTATAAAATATCCTTCTTTAAGAGATTCTTCTGCACTTACTCTCGAAGGTAATCCAGACGGCCATTTATTTGGTGAAACAATTGTATTTACAGGAGCTTTACAGATGGTTAGGTCAGAAGCGGCTAAATTAGCAGCTAGTGTTGGTTGCAAAGTGGAAAACGGTGTTAATAAAAATACGTCTATACTTGTAGTAGGGATGCAAGATGTTCGTGTAGTTGGAGAAAAAGGGAAAAGTAGCAAGCATATAAAAGCTGAAAATTTAATCAAGAAAGGTGACAATATCCTTATAATAAGTGAAGATGACTTTATGAAATTAATAGAAAAGCCTAAAGCACTTAATATATAATATCTGCATACTAAAGATAAAAGGAGGAAAAAATTGTTAAGCCTAGGAAGTATAAACAAAAAAGTACAAAGAGCCCAAGCAGCAGTACCTAAAGTAGTAAATGCAGGAACAAAGCAAGCTAAACAAATCACCCAAAGAGCAGTAGCAGCAATCCCTAGAGTTATAAACCCTAGAAGTATAAACTCTGTAAAGAAAGCTGTGAACAAAGGGGAAAATGCAGTAAAAGACAAAGGAAAACAAATCATAGATAAAAAAGTAAAAGATGGGAAAGAGAGAAAAGAAAGAATACTAGATAAGCTGAAAAAAGAATGGAAAGATGCCTGTACAACAGTAAAAAGAGGGACACTAACCATAGGCGCAGTTACAGCTACAGCAGTAGGAGTTGCAGATGCGGGTAGAAATTGGTCAGAGTTTCAAGATAGGCTTTTAGGAAGAGGAAAGTATGCAAAAGCTGATGCAACTACTGAAGCAGCGAGGGGTAAAGTGAATATTAAACCTAAAGTGGCGAATGATAAGGGGACGAGTAATATTATGGGTATTGATGAGCAGGATGAGAGTATCCTATCAAAAGCTGATTATGTTGCTATGATTGCATTAAAGTATGAATATAAAAGATATGAAGCGATAGGCGATAATTTAGGCATGGATGCAGTAATGAGAGCGATGATGGCAATACGGCAACAGGCTAATTATAATGGAAAGTACGATATGACAGATTCAAATGGAGTATTAATAGAAGAATATAATTACAGTAGTGATAAGGTAGCGACAGTTACAAAAACATACGTTACATCTATCACATCAAGTAATGAATGGAGAGAAGGTACTAAAGGACTATATATAGCCTCATATCTTTCAGGATATGCACCTTTTCCATATGGATTTACGTTTAGTAAAGCTATTTCAGCATCTGATCCTGTTAAGAACAATTTAAAGCTTTTTAGTAAAGAAGGTCTTCAAGAATTAGGAGTAACTTCGATAGGAGACATTCCTGTTCCAATTAATAAATGGAAAGTATGGGATACTGCTCAATTGGCACAGAGCCTAGCTAATCCAAGCATAACTGAAGGTGATTTTAAAGTTGTAGTAAATTCGACAGAAGATAAAAGTCTAACTATAACTACAACAACAATATATATAAAAGCGGATCTAAAAACACTATACGTTTATAATCCACAAGTTGTTGAAATACAAGGAGGGTATTGGAGACAAAAGGCGGTAAAGGAATGGCAATATGACTAATTTTAAAAGGGGGAAAGAAATGTATGATGTTTAAGTGTCCTCACTGTGATAAAAAGACAATTTCATTATGGAAGAAGTTGTTTCTTGATCCAAGGTATAAATATGAATGTAAGGAATGTGGAGGGTATATAAATATACCGTACTATACCCTAATTGTATTTGGGGTTATAAGTTTAATAATTGTATATATAATATCGGTAGTATTGAATAAAGGATGGATATATACATTGTTTATTTTAGCTCTAGTGGCTATAATATATGAAGTAATAGTGCTATTGTTTGTACCTATTATAAAAAAATAGTTTTATACATGTCAAGGGGACGTATACATGTCAAGGGGACGTACATGTCAAGGGGACGGAGTTGTTGACAACGTTTAAACAAAAACAATCAAAGGGACAATTTAGTACCTGTTGCGGACAAAAATATTACAGCACCAATAACATACACTAATCAAGTTTCAGATACGCTGAGTCTTAGTAGAAAGTATTTTCCAAATCTAAAGAATCATAAACTAGGTACGGTTGCCAAAAAATTAAATATACCTTTAGAGAATGCACATAATGCAATAGATGATGCTTATGTGTGCGGACAGATATATATATAATGTAAAGAAGTTACTGAAGTATTAATAGATTAAAGATTGAAATAATAGCTTTAATAACTAATTATAAAAGCTATGGAGGGGTAAAGAATAGATTTCTAGAAATTAGGTTCCAACAATGAAGTTTATCGAGTAAACATGTAGAGAATCAAACTTGTTTTCTTGATTGCTGACCATAGGTGGTTGTGACTTGATGATTTGGATTTATTTTCTTTAGGCTGGGTATTAACCCAGCCTATTTCATGATTTTATATAGAGAAAAACTGCTAATCTTTTGCTAATCTAATTTTGAAAAAGCATAGAAAATATGATTAAGTATTTTTAAAAAAATTAGTATTTGCAATGATTTTATAAACTATGATATACTATGAAAATGCAGTAGTCAGTTCGAAACCATCCTGACTATAAATAAAACTATGGATTTGGAGGAAAATAAATGAAAAGAACAAAATTTTTAACTCAGGCTGCTATGATTGCGGCGATCTACGTGGTACTAGTGGAGGTCTTTAAGCCCTTTGCCTATGGGATGATACAGGTTAGGGTAGCGGAAGCATTAACAATTCTTCCTTTTTTTACACCAGCAGCCATACCTGGATTAACCATTGGTGTATTGGTTTCTAATATTATAGGACCCTACGGCATGATGGACATTGTATTTGGAAGCTTAGCAACATTAATAGCAGCTTATCTTTCCTATAAGATGCCCAGAAAGATATTGGTGCCAATACCACCTACTATAGTAAATGCTGTTATCATTGGTGCTATGTTGTATTATATCTTCTTAGGAACCCCTGATGAGATGCCGTTACTGGCTATTATGGGTTGGGTTGGACTTGGACAGCTAATTGCTTGCTATGGTCTAGGTTATCCTTTGATGAATATGCTGGAAAAATATAAAGATAAAGTTTTTGGCTAAAAGAAACAGAGGGGTGCTAGTTATCCCTCTGTTATTTTCGCTATCTAACATAATCTATTTTTGATATTGCTGATAATTATAATACACACTACATATCAAAAAAATAATAAATAGACTTTGAATCCATTTCTTTTTATTCATGTCAAACCCTCCTAGGCTATAATAGTATCATTTTTCTATAATTTTATAAAAAGCTTATTAAAAATTTTGTAGATTTTTTAGAAAATAGAATAAAAGGCATTGTCTTTAAAAAGACTAAGTAGTACCATTATTATC
This sequence comes from Anaerovirgula multivorans, assembly GCF_900188145.1. Lineage (GTDB taxonomy): Bacteria > Bacillota > Clostridia > Peptostreptococcales > Natronincolaceae > Anaerovirgula > Anaerovirgula multivorans. The sequence continues at coordinate 65,447 of NZ_FZOJ01000020.1, forward strand.
GTGTTTTTTTCTATTGATTGTTGTTATTAACACTAAAATCAAGCCACAAGTGGAAAGGTTTTAAGTTATTAGAATTAAGAGAGGAGATATTATTTAATGAGAAAAAGATTAATAAGCACCCTATTTTTTGTGCAAATCTTATCTTTATTAATTGTTATGTCAGGCTGCGCACCCGCAGAAACAGGTGATGCTTCATTTGCAGGGAGATATGTTGGTTACTCATGGCGAGGAGAAGCAAACGGTACTACCTTCGAAGACACCGATCAGTACATAGAAACCATCTTAGAGCTGGATGAGAATGGGATTATTAAAGATGCAAAAATGCGCTTTTTTGTGAAAAAGGACGGGTTCTGGACCACTCGTCAAAGTGGAAATGCGTACGTTGATGTAGATTTTTCAGTAGATCCTACACCAGCAGTACCTGGAGAAGACTATAAAGTGGGAGACTCCATGTTTACAGTTTACACTGCGGATATGATGTCTTTCTATGCTGTTGTAGTTGATTCTGTAGGAACTACAGCGGTTGCTATAGTAGATCCGATTACACGATATCAGTTTGAAATGAAGTTTGCCAAGGACTTCGATTTCGATACACCTGTTGCTGATATGACAATAGGAAATGATATAATTGTTCCGACAATTAGAACTTCTAGTGGTGGTTTATTAAAGCCATCTGAGTGGGATCCTTTAGATGATAAAACTATTTTTGATATCAGCCCATGGTCTCATGTGGTGAACAGTTTTGGAACATTGGAAGGAGTCACAAAAGAATCTTCTATACAAACATTTTTAGAAGTACTAGGAGTTGAGTTCGATGGAGGTCAACCTCAACCGATGTCAGTTGAATATGGGTACTTTGGTTTGGGTGGATGGGAAGGAAATTATCGAGCCATCGAAGCATCACTTAAAGGTCAAGATGCAACGGAAAAGACATCCTTAATTGATTGGTCTATTCCTCGTTACGCAGGTGGTATTAACGAGCAAAATCAGTTTGGTATTGATGTTGAATCTGGTGCAACCCGTACAGTACAGGACTCTATTGATGGAATTTCGGGTGCAACAGTCCGAATGTCCCGAGAATCTACGTCTTATCAGCGTGCACTGGTGAATGCTGGCATCCTTGATGAATCTGATGTTATCATTGGTCGATTCTAAAAACACCAGTTTTACATGTTTTTAAAATATAAAGCAAGGGAATCGTAATGGTGTTGACATAAGAATTGGAACGAGTTTTTTATACTAAGAAAGTGCTACCAGATATAACATGGTAGCATTTTTCAATATTATAATAAATCTATAAATGTAGTACCTTAATCCAGAACCCTTGAAAGGGTTAATACAGCTGACGTAGTAAATGCGATTCCGTCTTTTGACAACTTGGCTGACTATGTTAAAATGAATCATAACAGTTATGTTATTATTGTAAGAAGAGGTCATATCATATCTACACATTTGGAGGTGAAAGATAATGAATGCTAGCATCTATAGAAACTTGATCAATGAATTGGATGCAGGAAAAAAAGCTGTTGTGGTGACAATCATGAGTGATAAAGACAGTGAAAGTAATTCTTTTCTAGAGAAAACTTTGCTCACGGAGGGGGAGATGGGCCTTCAAAATTGTATACATAATCTGGATGAAGTAATTTTCCAAAAGGCTCAGTATGCTTTGGAATCCGGAAACCTTCAGTTTGATAAAGACCCGGGTAAGAAAACATATTTAATTGAGCCTTACTTTCCGGAACCCCGCCTCATTGTTTTAGGTGGAGGACATATTGCAAAACCTTTAGCTGAATTCGGTGCTAGGTTAGGATTCTTAGTTACTGTTATCGACGATCGCCCTTCATTTGCTAACAAGGAAAGATTTCCCGATGCTGAAAGGGTGATTTGTGAGAGCTTCGAAAAGTGCTTTAATCTGTTTCGTATAAATGAGTCAACCTTTGTTGTCATTGTAACTAGGGGACATCGACACGATATCGATTGTCTTAGACAGGTGTTGAAATATAATGCTGCATATATTGGAATGATTGGTTCCAAACGACGAGTTAAAAGTGTAAAAGAGCAATTACTCAGTGAAGGGTACTCTCAAGAGATGCTGAACAAGATGAATGCACCTATCGGGTTGGCGATAGGTGCCATTACCCCTGATGAGATAGCGATTTCCATTATAGCGCAAGTTATTAGCTATAGAAGGCTTGGCGGCACGATGTCGTTAAGTGCTAAATCTCCAAAAATGAATTGGCCGGAGCTTGACAGGATAGTATTGGAGGAACTGAGCAAAGGAGAGAATGATCCTAAAGCCGTTGTTACAGTAGTTTCCACAAAAGGTTCGGTTCCGAGAAAAGCAGGAGCTAAAATGCTTGTGTGGCCGTATGGGAAGACGCTGGGTAGTATTGGTGGTGGGTGTAGCGAAGGAGAGATCATTCATATCGCCCGTGATGTAATTAGAAACCGGGGATATATGGTTCAGCCCATAGACATGACAGGTCAGATTGTTGAAGATGAGGGCATGGTCTGTGGAGGGATGATGGAGGTAGTTATTGAGTCTTGTGTCGAATAAATAAGTCAAAACAAAGTATTTCGGGCTAATATAAAATTAGTTCAAAGGCGAATAAAGTACCTAGCACTTTTGTGGTGCATCATTTTTTATCAAATTTAATTTATGAAAATATTGACAATTCAAAGTTAAAATAATATTATATAAAGTATACTAAAAGAGTATACTTTATATATAAAACTTACTGGAGTGACTTTATGAAAATAACTCAAGAGACAGATTATGCTTTAAGAATTGTTTTGTTTTTATCAAAGGCTGGAATAGACAATTGTATAGAGGCTAAAACCATTTCCGAAAGTGAAAGAATTCCCTTCAGGTTTGCACTGAAGATATTAAGAAAGCTGACGAAAGCAGGTGTCATAAAGGCCTATAGAGGGATTAACGGTGGATATGCATTAAACAAGACACCGGAAAACATAACACTAAAGGATGTGGTGGAAGCGATTGATGGTCCTATCTGTGTTAATAGGTGCCTTTATGATGCAGCCTACTGCAATTTGAATAGGACAAATACATGTACTGTTCATAAGGCGTTAGACAATGTGCGAGAGACATTGCTTAGAGAATTAGAAAGCGTCAACTTCAAAAACCTTATGGAAAAGGAATAATTGGTTCACTTTGCAACGTAAGCGTAAAAGTTAATATTTGTTCAAAAGTATACAAAAACAGTATACTTTTATAAAAAAACAAAACTACACTAAAATAGTAGAGTAAAGGAGGAGTTTTTTTATGTATGTTTGTAAATCAGCTGACAAGAGATTGGAAAGCTACATAGCGGGAAAGGAGGTTGAAACATCCTTTAACAGAGTGGATCATCAAAAGATAAAATGCGGTTTTGGGCAGCAAGGGGTGTGCTGCAGACTTTGTGCCAACGGTCCCTGTAGAATTACACCCAAGTCACCAAAGGGAGTGTGTGGTGCTACGGCAGACACGATTGTAGCTAGAAACTTTTTAAGGGCAGTTGCAAGTGGTGCTGCCTGTTATCTTCATGTTGTGGAAAATACAGCCAGGAACTTAAAAGCAGTAGGAGAACGCAAAGGAAAAATCAAAGGAGAAAAGGTTCTTCATGATTTGGCGTTGCTATTTGGAATTGACTCTGAGGATGTATATGAAAAGGCCATAAAAGTTGCAGAAAAGGTGCTGCAGGATCTATACAAGGCCAGAAGTGAAAAGATGGAATTGGTTGAAAAGATGGCCTATAAGCCAAGGCTTGAAAAGTGGAAGGCCTTGAACATACTTCCCGGCGGTGCAAAATCTGAAGTGTTTGATGCCATTGTAAAAACATCCACCAATTTAAGCAGCGATCCGGTAGATATGCTGCTGCACAGTCTCAATTTAGGAATCTCCACGGGACTTTACGGACTTACCCTGACCAATCTATTGAATGACGTCATGTTAGGGGAGCCTGTTATCCGAAAGGCATCAGTAGGTTTAAAGGTTATTGATGAGAATTACATCAATATTATGATTACCGGGCATCAGCATTCGGTTATCGCTCATCTTCAAGACCGTTTAACTGATGAAGATATGAAAAAGACGGCAGAGGAGGCAGGGGGAAAGGGCTTCAGACTGGTAGGTTGTACCTGTGTAGGGCAAGACCTTCAGCTGAGGGGTGAGCATTACCAAGAAGTATTTTCAGGTCATGCAGGTAATAACTTTACCAGTGAAACCGTGATTTCTACTGGCGCCATTGATTTAATTGTCTCTGAGTTTAACTGCACTTTACCCGGAATAGAACCCATAGCCAACGAGTTTATGGTGGATATGATCTGTTTAGACGATGTAGCGAAAAAATCCAATGCAGAGCATATTCCCTTTACGATGGATAGAGATGAAGAAATATCCGAGTATATCATCGAAAAAGCATTAAACAGCTATAAAAACAGAAGAAGCAAAGTAGTACTAGACATTCCAAAAGACCACGGCCATGATGATGTGATTACTGGTGTGAGTGAAAAATCATTAAAGGAATTCTTGGGGAATACGTGGAAGCCGCTTCTGGATTTGATTGCTGAAGGAAAAATTAAGGGTGTGGCTGCAGTAGTGGGATGTTCCAATCTGACAGCATTAGGGCATGACGTATTTACTGTGGAGCTGACAAAGGAGCTGATTAAACGGGATATTATTGTACTATCTGCAGGTTGCTCCAGTGGAGGACTTGAAAATGTAGGATTGATGTCACCGAAGGCAGCTGCTTTTGCAGGGGATAATTTAAGAGTCGTATGTGAAGCTTTAGGGATTCCACCGGTATTGAATTTTGGACCATGTCTTGCCATTGGAAGACTTGAAATTGTTGCCACAGAGCTTGCAGAAGCACTGAATATTGATATTCCCCAACTGCCGCTGGTTTTATCGGCTCCTCAATGGTTGGAGGAACAGGCTTTAGCAGATGGAGCTTTTGGCTTGGCTCTAGGTTTACCGCTGCATTTAGCGATTCCACCATTCATTACAGGAAGCAAACTGGTGACAGAAGTGTTAACCGAGAAACTGCCGGAGTTAACGGGAGGCAGATTGATTCTGGAAGATGAACCAGCAAAGGCGGCAGAGGTCTTAGAAGAAATTATTTTGGACAGAAGAAAAGGTCTTGGCTTGATATAAATGGACTGTAATGATGGGTAAGGAAAAGGCAGATAAAGGGGATGATATTATGAGAAGAATTATGATTCAAAGAGATCTGTGTATGGGCTGCCTAAATTGTGGGCTTGCCTGTATGGCAGAACACAATGAGAAGGGCAAGAGTATATATGATTTGGATCTTGAAGATTTAAAGAATGAAAGCAGAAACCATATAGGGCTGGATAAAGAGAGACGTCCCGTACCTATATTTTGTAGACATTGTGATGAACCTGAGTGTGTATATACCTGTATGAGTGGGGCTATGACGAAAGACAATGAGACAGGAAAAGTGGCCTATGATGAAAATAAATGTGCCTCCTGCTTCATGTGTGTTATGGCATGTTCCTATGGGGTGTTGAAGCCAGATGATGTGGGAAAGAAGGTGGTTGTAAAATGTGACATGTGCATGGATCGGGAAATGCCTAGGTGTGTTGAGAACTGTCCTACCGGCTGTTTGTATATAGAAGGGGGGAACCAAGCATGAAGTATTTGATTTTGGGCGCCAGTGCAGCAGGAATCAGCTGTGGCAAAACTTTACGAGAGCTGGATCCAAACGGAGAGATTACGGTTGTATCTGCGGATAACAGGATTTATTCAAGATGCATGCTGCATCATATGATGGGAGGAGAGAAGAGTGTAGAGGAATTGAACTTTGCGGGAGATGATTTTTTCTCCAGATACAACATATCGTGGATAAAGGAAACCCGGGTACAAAAGCTGAAGGTAGGGGAAAAAACAGTACAACTGGAAAATGGAAATATATTATCCTATGATAAATTACTGATCGCTACAGGGGCCCATGCTTTTATTCCTCCAATCAGTAATTTGCGGGAAGGAAAAGGGGTATATCCTTTAAGAAATTTGGAGGATGCCCTTGCTATTACTGAAAGAGTCAAAAAGGTAAAGGATGTACTGGTACTGGGTGCAGGTCTTGTAGGAATCGATGCAGTCATGGGGCTGATCAAGCACGGTCTTCATGTTACTGTAGTAGAGGTAGGGGATCGAATACTGCCCATGCAGCTTGATAAGCTTGCAGCCTCCAACTACGAGAAACTGTTGAAGATGAAGGGTGTGACCTTCTATACGGGGATAGGCCTACAGGAGGTGGAGCTGGATGAAGAGAATTGGGTTAAGGCAGTAAAGCTGCAGGAGGGTAGACGTATCAACTGTGAAATGATTATTGCTGCAACTGGTATTCGACCTAACATCGACTTTATAGAAAAAGACACCATCAAGATGGACAGAGGGATCCTTATCAATGACAGGTGTATGACTAATGTAAAAGATGTCTATGGGGCAGGGGATGTGTGTAGCACCAGCCCCATATGGCCAATAGCAGTCAAACAGGGAACCGTGGCAGCCTATAATATGACGGGGACCGAAAAGCGATTGGAGGATTCTTTTGGGTTGAAAAACTCCCTTAATTTCCTAGAATTGCAGACGGTTTCCCTTGGACTAACAGAGGCTCCTGATGACAGTTTTACGGTGATGCTTCAACATTATAAGAATAATTATAAAAAAGTGATTTGTAAAGACGGCGTCATATATGGTGCCATCCTTCAAGGAGATATCTCCTACTGCGGGGTCTTGACCTATTTGATCAAAAATAAAATCAATATTTCTCATATAGATAAAGATATCTTTGACATCGAATATTCTGATTTTTTCAAGATGAAGGAAAACGGAGAATATGAATATACTGTATAAGCAGATGACCGAAATCTACGATTTCGTATTAGTCGCTTATACAGGGTGAAACAAAGAGCTGCTGAATTTATATCAGCGGCTCTTTCGATTAATAGATGCCTATTAAATTCAATATTGGTAATCCTGATCACAGGAACAAAAGATGACATGCAAAAAGCTACCGACATGATCCTTGGGATGATTTGTGAGTATGGTATGAGTGATTTAGGACACAGAACCTTTTTAAGTAGAGCGATAAAAAGTTTACAACCCTATTTCCACAGTATTGGTTGAAGTAGGGTTGTAACTTATACTTAATTATAGAATTGGTTTTCCACTCATTTCTAATAGTTGTTCCTTAGTAGAGGCTGCCTCATTTTCATTTACTAAAACATGCAGATAATCTCCAGAGTAAATTATTGTATTTCCTTTAGGGATAAGCTCCTTTACTCCTCTTTTTATACCAACAAGTAAACAATTACTAGGCAATTTAAGTTCTTTTATTGCTTTACCATCCATCTTAGAATCTATACATATGGATACTTCCAATACGATTTTGTTTCTACTATCTCCAATGAACTCATCTATACCATTGTTTTTTAGCAGTCTTTCTAATAAAGATTCGTAGATAGGCTCTGATTTTAATAAGTCTGCAACTACATAAGCTACAAGAGATATTATGCTTAGAGAAAGTAAGTGAGAAAATGAACCAGTCATTTCAGTAATTAAAATACTACCTGTAATAGGTGCTCTGACAATAGCAGTAAAATATCCTGCCATTGCAAGGATAATAAAGTTATTGATATATTCAGTATTAAAGCCAAAGAAATGAACTAATATATTACCATAAACAGCACCAGTTAAAGCGCCTAGCACTAGGAGGGGGAAAAATATTCCTCCAGGGGCTCCTGAACCATAGCTTATCATGGAAAATATAAACTTAATAGAAAGAATTATTAACAACATTTTTATGGTGAGGTTGTCGTTAATCAATGAATCTATTAGTGAATGTCCTCCTCCTAGAACTTGAGGAAAAGTAAAAGCTAACAAACCTGCAACTAAGAAGGGAATCATTGGTCTAAATTTAACTGGAAGCCATTTTTGCTTCGCATAAATATCTTGAGTTTTTAGTAGAGAAGAGTTAAATACAGCTCCGAAAACTCCTACAATAATCCCAAGAAAAACAATATAGCCATAAGATTCAAGAGGTAAAGGTAAAACATTGTTAAAGGTAAAAACAGGTTTTAAACCAAAGAAATGTTTTGAAATAAAATCTGCTGTTAGTGAGGCGGACATTGCTGATAATAGTATAAGAGGAGAAAAATGCTTATGAACTTCTTCAAGAGCAAACATTACTCCAGCTAAAGGTGCATTAAAGGCAGCAGCAAGTCCTGCAGAAGCTCCACTGGTAATTAAATATTTCTCTTCAATTTTAATTCTCTTGAAAATCTTACTGACTCCTTGTCCCATTGTAGCGCCAAGCTGTATAGAAGGGCCTTCTCTTCCCAATGATAAACCTGCTCCTATGGAAATAACTCCACCAATAAACTTTGTAATAATAACAGATAACCAATTCATATTAATCTTTCTAAGAAGAACACCTTCTACTTGAGGTATTCCACTTCCGCTTATTAAAGGTTCCTTCTTAATTAATACTCCAACAATATAGGCTAAAATTATCAAAAATAAAAGCCATATAGGTATAAGTATATATTTTGGAACAGCAAGACTCAAAATGAAAGGTCTTAATTCTTCAGCTTTTTCTAATGCGATTCTATAAAATACTATCAAGAATCCAGAAAATATACCTACAATAATACCCTGCACTAAGAGTTTAAGTCTAAAGTTTTGCCAATGGGATAATGTATTATAGGTATCATTTTTATGAATACTGTCCATTATGCAATCCCCCCCTTTTTGTTGAATTTATATTTTAAATACAGATATTATTATAGACCTAACAGATTAAATTATCAAATTAAATTGTAATGTTATGTATCTTCATATTAACCCTGTGGACTGGTTTTCTTAGACTGAAGAAGTTTTTGTTAAGAGAAAAGGCAAAAAACAGACAAGGAACAGACAAGAGGACAGGGACTTGTCTGGTAAGACGAGGTGTGATAGAATTTTCATGAGGTGGTTGATATGCCAAGGTAAGCACGGAAAAAGAGTAAAACAGGAATTTATCATATCATGATTAGGGGAATAAACAGGCAAACAATATTTGGAGACGATGAGGATTGCGTCAAATTTATTGAAACAATACAGCAAAGTAAAGAAAAAGGTGGATTTGAGCTTTGAGGATATTGCTTAATGGGAAATCATGTTCATTTATTGTTGAGAGAGGGGAGAAAAGGGATATCACTTTCAATGCAAAGAATATGCTCTAGTTTTGTATATTGGTATAATTGGAAATATGATCGTTTTGGACATCTATTTCAGGAACGGTATAAAAGTGAAGTTGTAGAAAACGAAGCGTACTTGATAACAGTATTAAGATATATACACCAGAATCCTGTTAAGGCTGGTATAACAAATACAGTAAAAGGATATAAATGGAGTAGTTATCATGAATATATTGATAAACAGAATATTATAGATACTGAATTCATATTAAAATTGTTTGCTAAAGAAAAACAAATAGCAAAGTAGAGATTCGAAACCTATATGAATGAAGTTAACAAAGATATTTGTTTAGATTATGAAGAAAGACATAGGATTGCGGATGAAGAGATAATTAATCTAATTGAAGAAAAATACGGAGTAGAAAAAGGCTTTCTTCATTTGTTGGAAAGGCAAAAAATGAATAAGATATTGAGTGATTTGAAAACGATAAATGGTGTTACAATAAGGCAACTTGTGAGAGTAACAGGAGTAAGCAAGTTTATGGTTGAAAAGGCATAACAGACAAATCCCTGTCCCAATGTCTGCTATTGCTACATAGTTGACATTGGTTGAAAAATATGATAACTTAATTATACTTAATAATTGAATAATTATAAAACAGTGATAGGGATAAGTAAACAAATACAAATGCTTTAAAGAGAGTGGGGAAAGGTGAAAGCCCATAAGCTATGGTTGTTGAAATTCACCCTTGAGTTGCAGGCTGAAATCTAAGGAGATTAAGCCCAGCCGGTTTAATGCCGTTATTTAAATGAGATATAAATTTGGATGGTACCGCGAACAGACTATTCGCTCCAGTGGGGAGAATAGTCTGTTTTTTTATTGTAAAATTAGCAAATAAATTTTAAAGGGATTTTTAAATGAAAAAATCATCCATGACTTCAGCTTTTCCTGTAGCATCTAGCATATTTTCTACACATTTTGGGGGCATCTAAAGGGAGGGATTTTATGTAGGTAACTATTTTCAAAAAATAAAATTCATAACTTATAAAAAGAAAGGATGGTTTTTTCTTGAGCGCACTAGAGAAAAAGGACTTAAATGAAATAGAAAGAGATGCTCAGAAGCTATTAGAGGAAAAAGATGCAGATATGCGTATTAGAAACTATAATGGTTTCTTTAGTATAGGCGTAACGATTCTTTTAATCGGATGGACAATTTTTCAACTGTATTTTAATACTTTAGGAATGATGGATGCCATTACTTTAAGAGCTTATCATGCGATGTTTTTAATGCTATTTACTTTCTTACTCTATCCAGGTTATAGTACAGAGAAAAGGAAAAGAAAATTTATACCTATTCAAGATGGTTTGTTAATATTCTTAACGGTCCTTGTTTTTGGATATTTGGTTTTAAACTATCAAAGAGTAGCTATGTCAGGTGGATTTTTAAATCAAACTGATTTAATCATAGCTGGGTTAGGTATTATCTTAGTATTAGAGGCAGGAAGAAGGACGAGTCAAAATCTAGCTATTTTAGCAGTAATTTTTTTATTGTTTAATTGGTTTGGAAAATTTGTACCAGGCTCCTTAGGACATTCTGGATTTACTTTAAAAAGAGTGTTAAGTCATATGTTCTGGGGAAGTCAAGGAATCTTTGGTGTAGGTATAGGTGTTAGTGCCACTTATATATTTATCTTTGTTATTTTTGGAAGCTTCTTAAAGTACAGTGGATTTAGTCAGTTTATTAACGATATAGCACTAACCTTAGTAGGACGTTCTCCTGGAGGCCCAGCAAAGGTTGCGGTACTTGCAAGTGCCCTTTTGGGGATGATTAATGGTAGTGCTATTGCCAATGTAGCCACTACTGGAACTATCACAATACCCTTAATGAAAAGAACAGGATATAAAGCTGAATTTGCAGCAGCAGTAGAGGCAGTAGCATCTACTGGAGGACAATTTGCACCACCAATCATGGGAGCTGTAGGGTTTGTTATGGCAGAATTTTTAGGAATAAATTATACACAAGTAATGATTGCTGCCTTTTTACCAGCTTTTTTATATTACTTAGGAATTATAGTTTCTGTCCATCTAGAAGCAAAAAAATTAGGACTTAAAGGACTTTCAAAGGAAAATATTCCAAATGCTTTAGAGGTGATAAAAGAAAGAGGTCATTTAATTATTCCTCTAGTGGTATTAATCGGAATGATGATGTTGGGATATACACCACTGTTTTCAGCAGTTGCTGCTATTTTTTCTACATTAATATCATCTTGGTTTAGAAAAGAAACCAGAATGGATTTAAAGACCATTATGATGGCAACAGCAGAAGGTGCAAGAGGTGCTATTGGAGTAGGAGTATCATGTGTATTGATTGGTCTTATTATTGGAACCGTTTCTTTAACCAGCCTGGGATTAAACTTTGGTTATGTGGTTTTAGAAGTCGTAGGAGAAGGTCAACTTTTCTTAGGCGGATTTATGGTAATGATTATGAGCATAATCTTAGGGATGGGTGTTCCAGGTGTAGCTGCATATGTTATTGTGGCAGCAGTAGCAGTACCTGTACTAATTAATGTAGGTGCAACGCCAATGGCTGCACATATGTTCTGCTTAATTTATGCTTGTTTATCGAATATCACGCCGCCAGTAGCGATGAGTTCTTATGTAGCAGCAGGTATAGCTAAATCAGACCAAACCAAGACGTCACTGACTGCCATTAAATTAGGTATTACAGGGTTTATTCTGCCATTCTTCTTCTTAAATAATCCTCTTTTATTAATTGGTAGTGTAGAGGATATATCCCTGTTATTGACAATTAGAACATTGCTTACTGCTTCTATTGGGGTGATTTGTTTAGCAGCAGGAACAGAGGGAATGTTGATTAAAGAATGCTCTAATATTACTAGAATCTTGTTGATTATCGTTGGACTTTTTGCTATTGATCCAAAGCTGCAAACAGATATTTTGGGGATTATTGTATTAATAATCATTACGATTATACAAATGAGAAGTAAAGAGCATGCTTTAACAATTTAGAATATAAATCAAAAAATGAGGAGGAAATGTTAAATGAAAAAAGTATTGTTATTAATCCTAGCATCTATGATGATTTTATCAGGATGCGCTGCAAAAACAAATGAAAGTCAGGCTTCAAAAGAGACTGGAGGAAAAGAAACAGTAACAATTAATATTCCAACTGCAGCAACCACAGGAGCACTTTATCCCTTGGGATCATCTATAGCGAACTTGTGGAGTAATGATTTAAACTATGTAAAAGCTAGTGCACAAGCTTCCAATGGAGGGATAGATAATTTAAACCTACTACAAAGTGGGGAAGCTCAAGTAAGTATGGCTGTAACTAGTGTAATGTATCAGTCTTATAAAGGGGAAGCAACCTTTGAAGGAAGGCCTAATGAAAAACTAAGAGTGATTTCTGGGCTATACTACAATCCAAATCAAGTAGTTGTAAAAAAAGAATCAAATATTAATAGCTTAAAGGATATAGCAGGGAAAAATTTTGCTTCGGGTGCACCAGGAAGTACCACAGAAGTAGAAACTAAACTACATTTAACTGAAGCAGGTGTTAGTTATCCAGATGGATTAAAAGTACAATTTATTGGTTTTACTGAAGCAATCGATCTTATGAGAAATAAGCAATTAGATGGTGCTTGGATTATGGCAGGATTACCTACTGCTGCAGTTACAGAAATTACTACTACTGCAGATGGTAAATTGATTTCCATTGAAGAGGATGTAATTACTAAATTACAAGAACAATATCCTTGGTATGCAAAGTATACTATTCCAGCAGGAACTTATGATGGGCAAGAACAAGATATAACAACTACCGCAATAAAGATGGCAATATTTACAACTGCAGATATTCCAGAGGATGTAGTATATGATTTAACAAAATCCTTTTGGGAAAATATAGATACTTTAAAACAATCTAATAATGCATTAAAAAACTTAAAAATAGAAGATGCAGTTACAGACTTAGCGGGACTTCCACTACATGATGGTGCAATTAAATATTATAAAGAAGTAGGAGTTCTAAAATAAGAATTAGGGGTCTGGCACCCAATATCAGGTGAGTTAGCACAATTTAATGCAACCCTTGGGGGCTGTTGCAAAACGAACTAAATAGTTCGTTTTGCAACAGTCTTAATTAAAATACAGTATGAAAGGAGATAGTGTTATACCTAATAATAAAAGACCCAATCGTTTGATCAATGAAAAGAGCCCTTATTTGTTGCAACATCCTTATAATCTGCGTGGGGCAATGAGGCGTTTGAGAAAGCTAAAAATGAGGATAAGCCTATATTTCTTTCGATTGGGTATTCTTAGGTATAAATATTTGTTGTCATTGTTGTCATGTAACCTATTAACTGCAAATTTATTTAAAAAAGTAATCCTCTCAGTGTATACTTTGAGGAGTTTTTTAATAGTAAGGTATAAATCTTTTATAAAGTTTTGATAAGAGAGTTTGTTCGTCTGATTGAATTGTAATATAATCCCAAGACTGATATAATAAAATATATATTACTGTAAATATGTGGCATTTATAATTGCTCTAATTTGTGAATTTGGGGTAAATCCATGGAAACCAATGAAAAAATGAAAAGTTTTGATGAAATAGTAGCTTTGATAGATAATGCAAGAAATAATGCTATCAAGAAAGCCAACGAAGAATTGATTATGCTTTATTGGAATGTTGGACAATATATCAGCCAAAAAGTAGCCGCTGCAGAATGGGGAGATTCAATTGTTGACGAGCTTGCTGATTTCATTAAAAGCAATTACCCTAAAATCAAAGGTTTTAATAGACGAAGGCTTTATCGGATGAAGCAATTCTATGAAACTTATAAAGATAATGAATTTGTGTCACCACTGGTGACACAAATAAGCTGGACAAATCACTTAACGATTTTATCTAAAACTAAATCTATGGAAGAAAAAGAATTGAGACTGTTGAAAAAGTAAATTTATTTATAAAAAAGAAACTCAACAAATAGATTAGCCAATGAAAAGTCTCCATATTTGATGCAACATGCATACAATCCTGTTGATTGGTTTCCTTGGAGTGAAGAGGCTTTTCAGAAAGCGAAAGCCGAAGATAAACCTATCTTCCTATCTATTGGGTATTCCTAGCGTTGGTCATAGTAGGCTTGTTGCCATTGGTGGCAATTCGGTTAGTTGAACCAATAATTTAATCGACTTTGTAGAGTAATATTATTTTATATACTCAGTAACTAAATCAGTAAAAAGAATACCTTCTAGATGGTCAATTTCATGACAGAAACATTTTGCTAAATCGCCTGTGCCTGTCAATATAATCTTCTTACCATTTTCATTTAATGCTTGCACAGTTACCTTTGCGGGTCTTTTTAGTTTTCCATACCTATTGGGAATGCTTAGACATCCTTCTATAACTTCTTGGTATCCTTCGTGACTGATTATCATTGGATTGACTAATTTTATAAGACCTTGGCCCATATCTATAACAACCAATCGTTTTAGTATACCTATTTGTGGTGCTGCTAATCCTCCACCATTTTCTGTACTATACATCGTATCAGCCATATCATTTAGTATTTGTCTTATTCTGTCATCTATTACTTCAACAATTTTGCTCTTTTTTCTTAGTATTTCATCATCAAAGAGTCTAATTTGTCTTATTGCCATTTAAATTACACCTCTACTTTGTTGTGCTCTAGATTTTCTTTCACTTTCTTCAAAAAGGAAAATCTCTTCTATGGAATAATTAAATATTTTGCTAATATCATAAGCTAACCATATAGATGGCTCATATTTTTCTGTTTCAATGGCATTAATTGCTTGTCTTGAAACTCCTACAAGCTGACCTAATTGTTCTTGAGTAAGTTCAAGAGATTCACGCAATTCTTTTAATCGGTTTTTCAAAAACAATCCCTCCTGTAATGTTTACCTTACATTATAAATATAGCTCTAGTTAATTTAAATGTCAAGCTAATCTTACATATAGCATTAAAATATTATTCCAAAAGAATATGGCGGATATAATCGGAGAAAATACAATAAGGTAAATAAGTTTAGAAGATTATAAATAAAACTAGGAGTTGATGCCTTATGACTAATAATAGAGAATCCAATAGATTAATCCATGAAAAGTCCTTTTATCTTTTACAACATGCTAATAATCCTGTTGACTGGTTTCCATGGGGCCAAGAGGCATTTGAAAAAGCAAAAGCCTAGGATAAGTCTATATTTCTTTCCATTGGCTATTCAACCTGTCATTGGTGTCATGTGATGGAGCGAGAGTCTTTTGAGGACCAAGAGGTAGCAGATATTTTAAATGAGTATTTTATATGTATTAAAGTAGATAGAGAAGAAAGACTGGACATTGATAATATTTATATGACGGTTTGCCAAGCCTTGACGGGGCAGGGAGGCTGGCCATTAACTATTTTCATGATACCAGAAAAAAAACCATTTTATACAGGAACCTATTTCCCAAAGAGAAACAAATATGGGCACCTAGGATTAATCAATATATTAACCAGAGTAGAAGGTATCTGGAGAAATAATAAAGAACAATTAGTTGAAACCAGTAAAGAAATACTTGAGACTGTAAAAAAATCATTAGAGGCAACTTCAAAAGAGACAATTAGTAAGGATATAGTTCATGAAACCTATAATGAATTTTCTCATTTTTTTAATTCTGTTTATGGAGGCTTTGGTACGAAGCCCAAGTTCCCCACACCCCATAATGTTTCTTTTCTTTTGAAATATTGGAAGGCAACAGGTAAGGAAAGGACATTAACGATTGCAGAAAAAACATTGTCTTCGATATATAGAGGAGGTATTTTTGATCACATAGGCTTTGGCTTTGCTAGATATTCTGTAGATGAAAAGTGGTTGGTGACCCATTTTGAAAAAATGTTGTATGATAATGCTCTGTTGGCTACTGCATATATAGAAGTCTATCAAGCAACTGGTAAAGAGTTGTATAAAGATATAATAGAAAAAACTTTCATTTATGTCTTGAGGGATATGACTTCTGAGGAGGGCGGATTCTATTCAGTTGTTTTAAATAATAATAAATCTCAAATATATGAAATAGTACCTTTCATAGAAAAACAAGGAATGATAGAGGATCAACCAACTGCTTATGTCTGCGAAAACTTTGCTTGTAATACACCTACTTCTGATATTGAGCAGTTCACAAAGTTGCTAATGGCTTCAAATAGATTGTAGTACAAGTTCCAGTTAATAGCTGGAACTTTATTTCTTTTCATCTGTGATTTTCAGTTTTTTAAGTATTATAGGGGTTAACGCTAATAGACTTAATAGAATAAAAGCCAATATATTTCCGTTGGTTAAAACTTCTTTTGGTGATTCAATACCCACTAGATTTACTCCTGCATATGCATAGATAATGGAGCTAGGGATTATACCAATAGATGTAGTCCAAATAAAATCTTTGGTGGATATATTCGTTAATCCACAAAGAAGATTAATTAAAATAAAAGGAAAAACTGGGACCAATCTTATGGATAAGAGATAATACTTACCATTCTCTTGTAATGATTTATTAAATGACGATAAATTTTTTTTATACTTGTTTTGAACCCAGCTACCAATATAATGCCTAGATAATAGGAAAGTAATGGTTGCACCTATTGTAGCACTAATATTAATAAATAGTACAGCCTTTGACACACCAAATAGAAAACCGCCTAGAAGAGATAATATAATAGCTACGGGTACTCCTAATGTAGCAATAATGATATAAATGACTATATAAGAAAGAAGAGAGACGAAGTAATGATTATGCACAAAGTTTTTTAGGAGAATTTTATAGCTTTTCAAATTTTCAAAAGACAAAATTTTCGTTAGATCTAAATAGTGTATTAAAGAAAAAACTAAAATAAATAAAATAACGATAATAACTATTAAATATGTACGATTCACTTTTACCTTCTCTCCCAATAAAATATAGAATGATAACAAGCTTAATAGAAAGTGGAGGACACTGATACTAATATTCCAAATTTATGAAATTTTATGTAATTGTCGGGAATACTCGTGAATTCATTCGTGAGATGCATTGGCAATATTTTTTCATTTAAGTCTTATTAGAATGTTTGTCTTCAAGACGGAATCCTATAATTTTAATCGTAGAAGGTTCATGTCTAAGTATTTATATTTAATTTAAAGAAATGTATTTAAACCTAGTATGGAAAATTATATAATATATGATATAAAAGAAATATATGATGTAATAATATACTTATAGATCACTCTAGGTCATACACTATTATTAGAAGTAGGAGGATAAAAATGACACTACACCTTGTATTATTAGAACCAGAAATTCCACAAAATACCGGGAATATTGCAAGAACTTGCGTTATAACTGGTGCTCCATTACATATTATTGGTCCCACAGGATTTTCTTTAGATGAAAAGGCTGTTAAAAGAGCTGGTTTAGACTATTGGGAGCTTTTAGATTTTAGATACTACAATGATTACCAAGAATTTTTAGAAAAAAATCAGAATGCAGCTGTTTATTATGCAACTACCAAAGCTGAGAAAGCCCATAGTGATGTAACCTATGAAGATGAAGTATATATTATGTTTGGAAAAGAAACAGCAGGTATACCCAAGGAAATTCTTCAGCAAAACAAGGATAGATGTATTAGAATTCCAATGCTAAATATAGAAAAGGCTCGATCCTTAAATCTATCTAATTCAGCCGCTATTGTTGCATATGAAGTACTAAGGCAATGGGATTATCCTGAAATGCGATAGAGAAGAAAAGTTGATGGAGCAGATCTACTTATAATAGACAGCTTTTAATATATTGCATGTTAATTTTTTCAGAGGAGGTTTAACATGGCTAAGATTCAAATAGTAACTGATAGTATGACGGATATTCCTAAATATCTCGTTGATGAGTATAATATTATTGTGGTCCCATTGACGATTAATTTCGAAGACGGTGAATATCGTGATGGTATTGATCTAACTGGAGAAGAATTTTATAATAAACTAACCCAAGTAAAAGAACTTCCCAAAACATCACAAGTTACTCCAAATAGATTTATGGAGGTGTTCAAAGAGGTTTTGGAAGAGGGGAAAGAAATTATCTGCATCAATGGTTCTTCAAAAGCTAGTGGTACCCACCAGGGGGCATTATTAGCAAAAAATGAATTAGATAATGATAAAATTCATGTATTTGATACAATGGGTTTATGTTTTGGTGGAGGATTTTTTGTATATGAAGCTGCAAAAATGGTTAAAGAAGAAAAGAATATAGAAGAAATTATTGAAAAGCTAACAACAATGAAATCTAAAGTTGATCATATTTTTACAGTAGATACTTTAGAGTACTTAAAAAAAGGTGGAAGATTGAATCCAATGAAGGCTACTATAGCCACTATTTTAAATGTGAAACCAATATTAACAGTAGTAGATGGTTTAGTAGAGTCTTTAGATAAGGTCAGGGGTAGTAAAAAGATAATAGGAAAAATGGTGGAACTAGCGAAGGAAAGAGGGGGAGATTTCTCAAATAAAACCGTAGCAATTGCTCATGCTAATAATCCAGAAAAAGCAGAAGAATTGATGGAAATAGTAAAGAGAGAGTTGAATCCTAAAGAAATTCTTTTAACTGAAATAGGTTGTACCATTGGGGCCCATGCAGGCCCTGGCACTTTAGCAATTTTTTATCCCATTTAAGAATAGAACAATTCTTAAAGACCTAAAGAAAAGTTTTGTTAAATTGACAATAGAAATTATAAATGATTAGGTATTTTACAATGTTAACACTGCTTTTCTTAAATATTTCACAAAAAATATAAGATAGTTTTTTAAAAAACAGTTGATTATGAAAACGTTTCTTATTATAATGAATTTAGATAAAGGATTTTTATACATAAACTGTAAACTATTTAAAAATTAAATATACATTGCTGGAAGAAGGATGCGGGAGAGACTCAATAGTTTAAAGAAATTAAACTTATTGGGCGCCGAAGGAGGAAGCTAAGAAATTCGCCATTTTTTAGTGAATATCTCAGGCAAAAGGACCGTGTTTGGACAGTTCTCTGGAAAGCTTATAAAAAGCACCGAAGGAGCAATTTCTGTATATAGAAAGAAACTCTCAGGTAAATCAACAGAGGTAATTTGTGGCAACAGGGCGTTGACATAAATTACCTCTGTTTTTGTTTTGCCTATTTTCATGTATATTTAAGCAATTCAAATATACATGAAAATAGCATATTTACATAAACTATAAAAGATTGTACAAATGTACAAAATGGAGGGTAAGCTTTGAATAAAATCAACATCATTACTAACAATCCGAAGGTTTGTCAAAAATATAACGAAAATTACAAAGTTACATTTATCGAAGGAACTTACATGGATGTTTTAGCTATTACAAGAGATTTTATACATAAAGGACATGAACTATTAACGCATCCTTTATCTGGTAGCATAAAGCCAAATGAAACTCCTTATAAAAGTATTCTAATTTCAGATCAACCACATACAATGAAGATGCATTCGCTAATGATTATTGAAGACAGCATTCATACAGCAAAGAAATTTATGGAAATGAAAAAAATGCCTAAATGGACTGAGTCTATATTAGAAGATTTTAGTGAAATAGATTATAGATTATTAGAAAGCGGAATAGAAAGTACAAAAATATGATTAATCTAACCTCTTTAAGGTAGTTAATATAATAGAATGATGAAAAAGATACATGAGGAGTGAAAAATATGGAAAAGATTTATGATGTAATCATTATTGGAGGTGGTCCAGCTGGTTTATCTGCAGGGCTATATGCTGCTAGAGGAAAGATGTCAACCTTGATACTAGAAAAAGATAGAACAGGTGGACAAATTGTAACGACTAATGAAGTGGCTAACTACCCAGGTTCTATGGTAGATGCAACAGGACCCTC
>NZ_FZOJ01000014.1 GCF_900188145.1 Anaerovirgula multivorans
ATATTAGGATTCATTCAACATTAGGATATTTAAGTCCTAAACAATATAAAGAACATAACCTTAAAAAAACTGTCTAATTCAATGTTGACAATCCAAGCATTTAATGCCTGTGGCCGATTAAGTTTAATCCAACCTACTTTATTACTTACATCATATACAACATTAGATTCTTTTGTCATATTACACCTCTTTTGATCATTTTATTGCTTTTATCCTTACCATAAATCATAAAATATATATATCGACAAATTCTATTATATATAATTATCAAGCTATGTCCATAGAATATAGATAACCAATTTTAAACTTTAATTTTGATATACACGGTCTACGGTTTCGCCCAAAACCATGGGCTGCAAATGTAGCCCTTAGTATATCAAAATCAAGTTCTGTAGTTGGTTACCCATATAGATAATCAATTTTTAACCTTAATAAAAATACACGTTTCTGCGGTTTCACCCATGGATCACTCCAGCAATTCACTTCAATGGATTATAAGAAAAAAACATTAACAAAGTTAATATTTTTTTCTTACATTTCGATAATCTTATATCTAGAAGTCCTACTGTCTATGTTTGTAGGATTTCTTGCATTACAGCTGATTTTAGTAGCTTGCCTTTTTCTTAACTCCTAAAGTTCAATTTCCAGTTTATTTCTTCCATTATTCTTCGCTTTATATAAAGCTACATCCGCTCTTTTGAAGATGTCATCTATTGTATCACCAGCGATAAATTGCGTTATGCCTAAACTAATTGTAATTTGGGAGATTTTTTCAAAGCTGTGTTTTTCTACAACCTTTCTTATCTTCTCTGCTAATACAACTCCAGAACTTATACTTGTTTCTGGTGCTATAATAGCAAATTCCTCTCCACCAATTCTAGCAAGAATGTCGCTTTTTCTAATACTGCTTTCACAAACTTTGCATAACTCCTTAAGAACAAGATCTCCTACGTCGTGTCCATAGGAATCGTTTACCTTTTTAAAATGGTCTATATCAAAAATAATAAACGTTAAATGTCTTTGGTACCTTTGGGATTTTTCTATTTCTTTTTTAAATGATTGATAAAAGAATTGTCTATTATATACCTCTGTTAAAGGGTCAAAGTTAATTTTATTCTCAAGTTGATCTCGAACATATCTTTTAATAAGCATTGTAATAGTAATCATAAGTAAAAGATTAATTATAAGCAGAGGAAATAACGTTCTAAAATTTCTTATCCTATTCTCTGTTGTCCATTGCATTGACGAAACAGCATTGTCAGTATAAATCCATAGTTCTTCACTAATTTCTAATAGGATAGATCTATTACTTTCTGTAGGGCCACTTCTGTACTCATTGATAGCTTCTATTAATTCAGCCCATAAATCTGCTATCTTGCCAATGGAATTGATCATGTCATTGTTACTATTTTCACTACTATCCTTGTCATCTGAAAAATAAAAAATTCCAGCATCGATTTTATTGATTAGTTCGTCATTAACTATATCACTCAGTTCCAACTTTACAAGCCTTTGAATAGATCCTCTAATTATACCTAAGTCATTAATTGTTCTAGCATCATTTTCAATTGTCTTTACAATATAAACGATTGAAAGACTAGTACTTCCCAATACTATTATTAAAATAATTGAAATGATAAGAAGTACAGAAGATTTATTATTCATATGACACCTCCGGTTATACATACCTATTATCAATATATACCCAATTATCAACTATTATCAATTAAAAATCACACTATTTTCATAGTGTGCTAGGACTATCTTTCTTTGGTTTGCAAATGAAAGTTTTACGTTTATATCATAAAAAAACATGTTGCGAGATAAAATGAAACTTAATTCAGAGGACAATCTATGATTTTATATTAGTCGCTTAATTTGTTCATCTATAAGTGGAAGCTTTGGCAATACATCGAAGGATAAATATTAAAGAGGTAATTTGTAATTGGAACCTTTATAAACTAATCGAATATTATATTCTATATGCTTAATTTTTAAATACTAAGGGGGAAAAAAAATGGTCCAATTATCTGCTTTACATTATATCTATGTTTTGATGGTTTTAATCGTTATTATCACAATGGCCTTTAGAAAGGATACTGTGCTACCCTGTATCCTTGGTTTATTTGTCATTGGTTTTACTTATTCAGGTAATCTTTTAATAGGTGTTCAAGTAGTTTTTAACGCCTTAATTGCTGCAGGAATTGAATTTTGGGGTATTATCCTCGTTATTTCACTGGTAGTTGCCATGTCCCATTCACTTCGCGACATCGGGGCAGATCAATTAATTATGGCCCCAATAAAGAAGCTTATGATCAACCCCCATATTGCTTTTTTTAGTTTAGGATTTATAATGATGATTTTCTCATGGTTTATATGGCCTTCTCCTGCAGTTGCCTTAGTAGGAGCAATCATGTTGCCAGCCGCCATTCAAGCAGGCCTTCCTCCTATTTGGGCTGCTGTAGCTATGAATATCTTTGGTCATGGTGTTGCTCTTTCCAGCGATTACTTTATACAAGGTGCTCCAGGAATTACTGCTAAGGCAGCTGCAATTAATAATCCTTTGGCTCTGATACAAGCAAGCATACCTCTTTGGCTAACTATGTCCATTGTAACAGTAGGCTGTTCCTATTTTATGATGCGTAAAGAGATGAAAAACTTTAAGGAAGTTACAGAAATATTAAATCCAGAAAAAAAAGAAGACTCAAAGCCTTCCTTAGGTGTCTATCTAGTAGCTGTTATCACTCCATTAGTCTTTTTGATAGATATCATTGTTATGTATAAATATAAACTAAGAGGAGGAGACGCCACCGCTCTTGTAGGTGGGACTGCTATTCTAATTATGACCTTTTCTTCCATCGTACAGCATAACTTAATTAACGCTTTTGAAAAAATAACCGACTATGTTCGAGAAGGATTTATGTTTGGAATCAAGATTTTTGCTCCAGTTATAGTTATCGGCGGCTTTTTTTTCCTAGGAAGTGGAGAAATTGCTAAACAAATATTAGGTGAAAATGCTACAGGACTTCTCTCGGACTTAGGTATGTATTTAGCAAATAAAGTTACATTATCTAAATTTCCTGTAGTGATGATTCAAATGGTTATCGGTGGAATAACTGGATTAGACGGCTCTGGTTTTTCAGGTCTACCTTTAGTTGGTTCTTTAGCCCAAACTTTTTCCTCCGCCATTACAATCAGTAAAGAAGCGCTTGCATCATTAGGCCAGCTTACAGCAATTTGGGTTGGCGGCGGAACAATTATTCCATGGGGAATCATCCCAGTAGCAGCTATTTGTAATGTAAGCCCGTTAGAACTTGCTCGCAAAAATATCATTCCTGTCCTTATAGGATTCGCAGCTACTTTTATTGTAGCCATGTTTATTCTGTAATTCAGTAGCTATATTTTTAAAGGTGTGGAGAACTCTCCACACCTTTCCACAAGGATGCATGTACTTTGCTATCTTCTAATTGCGCAATCATACTAGGAGATACACCTATCTCTTTTGTAAGGTATACATGTCAAATCTCTATGGGTTATTTAGTCCTTATTCACTAATATAATAGAAAATTCTATACTGGATGTGTTTTTTGTTCTAAATCAACACATCCACTATCAATTTTATACTTTTGAGCCCTTCGATATTTAAAATATTCTATTGCGACTTGTGGAAATAAAGCGTAGGACAATACATCTTCCTCTTGCTCTAAAAATTCCTTCATTTCCTTCTGGAAGCCATTCAATTGAGAGGCAATGCTATCAGCAGGTCTTCCTGTAATCACTTCTTCACTACCAATAATTTTTCTTTGAATTTCTTCAGAAATAGCTACTGCTGGTCTTCCATACTCACCTTTAACATATGCCTTGATCTCCTTAGGTACCATCTTATAACGTTCTCCAAGAACCACATTAAATACCGCTTGAGTACCAACCATTTGACTAAGAGGAGTAACTAATGGTGGATAGCCTAGTTCTTCTCTAACACGAGGAATTTCCTTTAATACTTCCTCATACTTATGGGATGCATTTTGCATGTTTAATTGAGACACAAGATTTGATAACATCCCTCCCGGCACCTGATATACTAAAGTATTGATGTCTACTCCTAAAAGCTTAGGATCTAGTTGACCACTTTTAATATAATTTTCTCGAATCGGCATAAAGTGTTCAGCAATCTCATTCAAAGTCTCTAAGCTGTATCCAGTATCATACTTTGTTCCTTGAAGAGAAGCCACAAGGGGCTCTGTTGGAGGCTGAGATGTTCCTAATGCCATTGGTGAAATTGCACAATCTACTACATCAACGCCAGCTTCTATAGCTTTTATATAGGTCATTGAAGCCACTCCACTGGTATAGTGGGTATGCAGCTGAATAGGTGCTTTTATAGATTTTTTAAGACTAGTAATCAACTCAAATGCATTATATGGGGTTAAAATTCCTGCCATGTCCTTTACACAAATAGAATCTGCCCCCATTTTCTCCATTTCTTTTGCTAACTTAAGATAATAATCTATATTATGTACAGGACTGATGGTATAGGAAATAGCAACTTGTGCATGTCCTCCTGCCTTTTTCGTTGCCTTAAGTGCTGTTTCAAGATTTCTTACATCATTTAAAGCATCAAATATACGGATGATATCAATACCATTAGCTATTGACTTATATATAAATTCAGTTACTACATCATCAGCATAATGTTTATAGCCTAAAAGGTTTTGACCTCTTAAAAGCATTTGTAGCTTGGTATTCTTTACATGTTTTCTAATGGTTCTTAATCTTTCCCAAGGATCTTCATTCAAAAACCGAAGACAGCTATCAAAGGTAGCTCCACCCCATACTTCTAACGAATGATAACCCACTTGGTCAAGTGCTTCTAATATTGGTACCATCTCTTCTATCTTCATACGAGTAGCAATCAAGGATTGATGTGCGTCCCGCAATACTGTTTCTGTAATTTTTACTCCAGCCATATCTTTTTCCTCCTTCATTTTTTCATAATAGTAAAATTTTTAATATAGGTTATATCAATTCTATGCTTATTCTCTTAAATTGATATGAGCAATGAAATATAAACATAGCAGGTGGCAATCTAGTCTACCTGCTATGTTTGTAAAATCATACCTTTTTATTTAGTAATAATTATCATAATAGTTGAAAATAGTTATTCTACTGATTATTTGATTTAGTTACCTAATAGAACAACCCAAATACAATACTTGCAATTACTAGCATAATTCCTCCACCAAGTCTTGAAGAAATTTGAGCCCAGGAGATTAAATCCATTCTCTTCGCTGCTCCTAAAACAGCTAAGTCTCCAGAACCACCTCTGTTGGCCATACATAGCCCAGCTGTAATAGCTGATTCAATTGGGAAGAAGCCTACTACATATCCGAATAAAGCCGTCCCAATAGTAGCTCCCACTACGATAAATGCTGCAACTATAACATTTTGCACAGTAAGTGCCGCAATAATTTCTCCAAGATCTGTATAGGCTACCCCTACACCAATCATAATTACCCATAAGAATCTACCTGAGAAGAAACTTTGTAATTTTTTAGCTCCCTGCTTTAATTCTTCAGGAATAAGGTTTAATGCATTAAATAAAGATACAAATAATACCATATAGGCAAACGTGTGGATTTGAACACCAAAAATACTTGGTAAAATCTTCTTACTTACTAACGTTGCTAAGATAAAAAAGCCTGTAGATAATAGTAATCCAGCTCCAAGTTCATGATTTGTTACTTTAACATCTACTTTTGCATCTTGTGCATCAATATTTTTAGATCGTACTAATTCACCATTACCAGTTAATTCAGTTCGCTTTTCTCCTAACTTATTTAGCAATGCAGCTACTATAATTGCTACAATGTTAGCAATAGTTAAAATTGGAAAAGCAAAGGATAAAAAGTTACTTGGATCATTTCCAGTTGTCGAAGCATAGATTTCACTCATTGGTAATGCTCCAGCTCCGGTTCCTCCCCCCATAATAGGAAGTACGTACATTGTTATTACCTCTCTTGGAGAAATTCCAGTTATAAGTCCACCTATAGTTCCAAGAATCATAGCTCCAAGTACGCCAAAAATAATTGTTGGAATATATCCTGCAAGAGCTCTTACTAAAAGCTTACGATTGACAGATAAGATACTACCAGTGATTAAAACAGAAATAAATAAGTTCAGAAAATTTGTTGATTCAATAAAACCAGAAATTGTGTCAATTGTTTTTTCTGGCATGATACCAGCATACACTAAATATGCGGAACCTAAGAAAGCAAGAATCGCTCCACCACCAACATACTCATTCCAAATTGGAATTCTGTCACCAATCTCACCAAAGATAACGCCTAATACCAAAGTGATCCCTAGTGCTCCTACAATGTTTCCTGGAAGAACATCAGTTAATGAGGCTGCAATAACAGCTACTGCAAAGAAAGCAAACAGCGGCAACGGTATCCCATATACCTTTAAACTATTCATTCCTATTGCATTTTTACTTTGAATTTTTTCTTGATTAACCATAAATTTACCTCCTTTATTAAAATAAAAATAAAAAAGGTCAACACAGAAATAAATATTTCTGTGTTGACCTTTTTAAGCTAAATCAATAGACTTTCTCAAATAAATTCAACATACACTAATTATTATATTCAATTCATTACTTTGAAGATATTTTAACTATTTTAAAAAGCCTTTCAATGAAAACCTTTTCAAACTTAGTTACATTAATAATATATACTATTTAATAAGATTTGTAAAGTGTTTTTTAAACAAATGTAAATTTAAGTCGATTTATGTCTTTTAATGTCTCTACTTCAATTGTGATTAATCTTGATTCCCACTTTAAAGTTTCTCTCAAGAAGTTAGCTAACGCCTTCTCAGAATCCTTATAAAAGATTTCTCTATTGTATTTTACTATAGATATATTTTTTTCATTTTCTAATAATGTTTTTTCCATTTTAGTAAAGGCATCAGTGATTTCTACTTCTAGTCCATCTCCATGGATAAAAACTTTAACATTTTGTGGACCTTTGCCTGTTTTTTCTTTTATAAATTTTGCAAAGGTGTTTTTTATATTTTCTTCTAATCTATTTTTTTCTTCAATAGATAGTGCTGTATTTCTTACTCTTAGTAGAGTACCCTTATTTCTTAATATTTTGATAGCAGTTTTCTCCATCACATTTACTAATTCCCGTACATCTATAGGTTTCAAAACATAATTATCAATCCCTAAGTCCACAGCTTTTAGAATGATTTCCTTATCAGAAAAGGCAGTGGCAATGATAATGGGAACATCACTGATTTTTCTAATCTCCTTTGCCATAGCCATACCATCCATATCAGGCATCTTAAGATCAGTTAATATTAGATCAGGCAGATGTTCTTTAAATAGTTCTAAGCCTTCCATTCCATTTTCTGCAACAATCAGTTTACCAACCCTTTTTTTTAGAAAGAAACTCATTTGTTGGATGACTTCTAACTCATCTTCTACATAAAGCACCTTTAGATTTTTTAATAGACTATTATCAATACTCATTTTATCCTCCTTAGGCTAGTTGTATAGATTATTGAAATCAGTATTACTTTTTCGATTCATAATCTTTGATGGTATTGTATACAGCCTTTAGTAATTCTTCTAGGGAATGACTTTTATTGCGACTGCATATTGCTGGTTTCTCATGGCATAAAAGACATTTACGTCCCTGCAAACCTAATAACTGTCTGCTAATTTGGCTTCCGTTTTCATTAAATACATCAAAGTCAAATAATCTTCCTAAATCATCCTTCTCTTCAATAGATACTGTTAGTCTTTTAATAGAGGTAGCATCCCAATCAATACAGAAAAATTGTTCAGGTCCTGCAGCACTTTCATTAGTCTCACTATATATAAGTGGAATGCTTCTTTTTCTTAACTCTTCTTCCAAAATACTCGCTCCAATATGATGGATTTTCTTCAATATTGGGCTGTTTTTTTCTGGTCCTGGGATGTTCAAAGTAAAGGAAGCCAGGGGAATATTATAGGTCTCTAGTAATTTTTTTTGTAGATGAGCCCTTTTTTCTCTTCCCTCTAGGATTTCTTGTAGCTTTGATATCTTTGTATTATTCATTGGATACCACCTCTTCTTTACTTAACCTCTTTAATCACATCAATAATCGTTCCATCTCTATATTCAACCAATGCCACGATTTTTTCTCCATACTGGATTGCTTTTGGTTTACCTGCAATTTTTTCAGCTTTTTCCTTTAATTCTTCAATCGTAAATATAGGTAAATTTGTCTTTGAAAGCTTTTCAATCAAATCTGTTCTTAACGGGTTAACTGCAATCCCTCTATCTGTTACCACCACGTCAATTGTTTCTCCTGGAGTAATCACTGTGTTTACATTTTCTACTATCGTTGGTATTCTACCTCTAATCAGTGGTGCAACGATAATGGATAGTTTTGAACCTGCAGCAGTGTCGCAATGACCACCAGAGGCTCCTCTTAACACCCCGTCTGAACCAGTGATAACATTCACATTAAATTCAGTATCTACCTCTAATGCACTTAAAATAACAATATCTAAAACATTTACTGCACAACCTTTATTATGAGGATTCGCATAGAACCCTGCATCTATTTCAACATGATTCGGATTGGTTCCTATTGATTTAGCTGCAGTTAAATCGAAGCATTGGGTATCGTATAATTTGTTGATTAGACCCTCCTCTAACATTTCTACAAACTGCCCTGTAATACCTCCTAACGCAAAGCTTGCTTTAATATCTTTTTCTATCATTGTCTGTTTAATAGATCTAGCTACTGCAAGGGATGCGCCACCTGTACCACATTGCATAGAAAACCCATCTGCTAAATAACCAGACTCTTTAATGACTGTTGCAGCATATTTAGCAATTAGCAGTTCTCTAGGATTTTTTGTATATCTTGTAGCACCAGAAACAATCCCTTTAGGATCTCCTATGGCATCCATCTTAACTACAAAGTCTACATCAGTTTGTGCGATGCTTGCGGGAACATTAGGATAAGGAACTAAGTTATCGGTAATCAAAACAACTTTATCAGCATATTGTGCATCTACTTTAGCATATCCTAATGAACCACAAAAGGATTTTCCAGAATGTCCATTGGCATTACCATACTCATCACAGGCAGGTACACCTAAAAAAGCTACATCAATTTTAACATCCCCTGCTTCGATGGCTCTAGCTCTACCTCCATGAGAACGAATTTTTACTGGATATTCTAAAATTCCTTTTGAAATAGCATCCGCTAAAGAACCCCTTAATCCACTGGTTTCAATTTTAGTGATAACGCCATTCTTAATATGCTCAATAATTGGAGCATGTACACTGTTAAGAGAGCTTGGAGCCAAAGTAATGTTTTTTATACCTAATTTAGCGATGGTATCTACCACCATGTTAATAATATAGTCTCCTTCTCTAAAGTGATGATGAAAAGAAATCGTCATGCCATCCTTTAATCCAGTTTCAATAATGGCTTGTTCAATATCTTCTAAGATTTTGCTCTGTTTAGGAGTTATTGTAGAAATTTTCCGACCAAACCTACGTTTTGCAGGTTCAACACTAAAAG
The DNA here is from genome assembly GCF_900188145.1 of Anaerovirgula multivorans. Taxonomy (GTDB): domain Bacteria; phylum Bacillota; class Clostridia; order Peptostreptococcales; family Natronincolaceae; genus Anaerovirgula; species Anaerovirgula multivorans. The sequence goes on from NZ_FZOJ01000014.1 coordinate 9,589, forward strand.
GACCCTCATAAGACTTTAGTTCTCCAATTCCTTCTATATAGTCTGGTATTTCTCTTCCTATTTTATTAATAGCCAATTTCTTTCCCTCCTTCAATTGCGTATACGCCTGCAGCAGCGGCTAGTGTTAATACTCTTTGAGCCCTCTCAATAATAGGTTTATCTATCATTTTACCATCAAGAGAAACAACACCTGATCCTTTTTTTAGGGCCTCTTCACTTGCTGTAATAACACGTATAGATTTTTCTATCTCTTTATCAGTAGGCGTATATATATCGTGTACAACATCTATCTGTCTAGGATTAATAACGGATTTCCCATCAAATCCCAGCTGTTTAATAAGCTTCACTTCATTAGCAAAACCGTCTTCATCATTAACATCTGAAAATACCGTATCAAGAGCGTAGATTCCAGCTGCTCTTGCAGCAAATAGTAATTGACTTCTAGCGGCTAGTAACTCCACACCATCTAAAGAGCGGGTAGTTTTCATATCAGTAACAAAGTCCTCTGCCCCAATTGCTATCCCAACTAATCTTGAGCTGGCAGCAGCAATCTCTCGAGCATTAAGAATACCTAATGCACTTTCTACAGCTGCCATCATTTTAATCGTTCCCACTTCTATCCCTATTTTTCCTTCGATTTCTGCAATAACCTTCTCTACTTCAATTACATCCTGAGGAGTCTCAGTTTTAGGCAAACGAATAATATCTGGTTTTGCCCTAACAATGGCTTCTAAGTCTTGTAATCCAAAAGGTGTGTCAAGTCCATTGATTCTAACTGCTATTTCTGCTCCCTCATAATCAATACGCTTCAAAGCATTATAAACTAAAAATCTTGCAGCATCTTTTTCGTTAATAGATACCGAATCTTCTAAATCAAACATAACTGTATCAGCCCCAAAAATATGGGCATCCTTCACCATACTTGGATTGTTTCCTGGAACATACATCATAGTTCTTCTTAATTTCAACATTATTTTTCCTCCTCCCAATTGAAGGTTTCTACCCCTGCAGCTCTTAGCACTGCTGTTTGCAATCTTGCTATAATCACACAATCTAAAGCACCTTTGTCATGAATCTTAACAATTGCCTTTTTCACTTTTAGCTGTTCAAGAGTTTCTAATACAACACATTTAATCTGTTCCCCATATTGTTTTTCCACAAGACTATTTAATTCTAAAGTGATTCCTTCATTACGACTTGGTTCAACAACAATTGAAACATCGCTGGATTCCAATGTTCCTGCCATTGCAATGGTTTTAACATTCATAATTTACCTCCTATATTTAACTTATTAAAGCTAACGCTTTCTCCATTTTTTCTATTATTCTTTGCCCTTCTTCAGAAATAAGGAATTGATAAGTGTTTATTGGTACCAATTGCTTTACATTAATTAACTTACCCTCTCTTAACAATTTTCTTACTCTTGATGCACTTATAACTTCCCTATCACCTTTCCTTCTAGGGACTTCAATCACTTCAACACCATGGTTTGGTAACAACGTTTTCATAGTGCTATTATATTTTGAAGTCAATTGACAGAAGGGCTCTTCTCCAACATATCTCCGATTAATACCTAGAGCTGGGACAAAATATTTAGCAAAAATTTGAATATCCAATAGTGCGTGGGTTTTTACTGTATCATCATATTTTTTCATGAAATAGGATGGAAAGGTGGCACTGGAGATTAAATAGTTTTTAGTTTGGTGCACTATAACATTTTCCAAGTGTTTCGTACCTTCTTTAACTAATTTCAAACGAACTTCAGTAGGAAAGTCTGATTTATCCTCTGACACAACAAAGATATGCAAAAAATCACTTTCTTTAGCAGCCTTTTCAATTAAATACTGATGTCCCAATGTAAATGGGTTACAGTTAACTACGATTGCTGAGATTATTGAACCATCTCTTCTTGCGGATGAAATTTCTTCAATAAAACCATCAATACCTCTAGGTTGATTTTCTAATAATACAACCTCTTGTGAAACTTCTGCGATTTTATAGAAGCCTAAATCTGAAAAAATGCTTAAGTTCTTTGGCTTTGTATAAACAAACAAATGTTGTCTTCCTCTTCTATGGGCTTCGTTCAACAGATTGGAAATCACCTTATTTGTAATTCCCATTCCTTGATAGTTTTCATCTACTGCCACACATTTTATGACCTTTCCATCTAACGAACCAGTTGCTACAACTTTATCTTCATTTAACAGAGCAAAGGTGTATTCAATACTTTCCTCCGCTCTTAACCCTTGCTTCATAAGAAATTCATTTATTAATTTCCTGTGAACAGTGCCATGGTTTTCAATAATACATTCCTTTAGATTTAAGAATTCCACTGCATTCACTCCTCACTTAGACTTTGTTGTACCTAATTTACAGCAATAAAGCTAAATAGCTCTAGCTAAACCGATCTCCCTTGCTATACTCATGACAGCTCCTGCCACAGCATCACTGACCCTTTTATCAAATACATTGGGCACAATATAGTTTTCATTTAATTCTTCCTTGCTGATTAATTCAGCAATAGCTTTTGCAGCAGCTATTTTCATTTCATCACAAATATCTTTAGCTCTCACCTTAAGAGCTCCTTTAAAAATTCCTGGGAAAACCAATACATTGTTTATTTGATTTGGAAAATCAGATCTTCCAGTTGCTGTTATTCTTGCCCCTGCAGCTTTTGCCTCCCGAGGTAATATTTCTGGCTGAGGATTAGCTAAAGCAAAAACAATACTATCTTTATTCATGGTTGAAACCATTTCTCGATCCAAAACATTTCCAGTAGAAACCCCAATAAAGACATCTTTACCCTTTATTAAATCTCTAAGTTCCCCTTTTTCAAGGCTCCTATTCGTAGTTTTAGCAATCTTTTGCTGCGGTTCATTTATGGAAAGATCTCCTTCTACAATGGCTCCCTTTAAATCACAAAGCACAATGTTTTTTGCGCCTGCAACTGTTAGAAGTTTAGCTACAGCTATCCCAGATGCCCCCGCTCCATTGATAAGGATCTCAGCTTCTTCTATTTTCTTATCTGTAATTTTTAAAGCATTATATAATCCTGCCAAAACAGCAATTGCCGTTCCATGTTGATCATCATGATAAACCGGAATATCTAGTTCTTCTTTAAGTTGATCTTCTATATAAAAACATTCAGGTGCTTTAATATCCTCTAAATGAATACCTCCGAAACCAGGCGCAATGGTCTTAATAGTTCTAATAATTTCGTCAGGATCTGTGGTATTTAAACATATTGGCATAGCATCAACATTCCCAAAAGTCTTCAGTAATAATGCTTTTCCCTCTATTACTGGCAAGCCTGCCTCAGGTCCAATATTACCCAATCCTAGTACTGCGGTCCCATTGGTCAAAATAGCAATCGTTTTACCTTTCATTGTGTATTGATAGGCATTGTTCTTATCTCTAGCAATCTCCATACATGGTCCTGCTACCCCTGGCGTATATGCAATAGCCAGGTCATTTCCGTTATTTAATGGCAGCGTCCCAATCACCTCAATCTTTCCTTGTCTTTCTCTATGCAGTCTTAAAGCTTCCTCGTTTAAATTGCTCATTTGTTTATCAAACCATTCCTTCGAAGGGTTTAATTACACCTCCTGTTGTCTTTATAATTATTAGAGCTAATTTTACACCTAGTTATCCCTTCTTCCTTAGTGAGCAAGCTATAAAAGCAATCTCATTCGTGCTAGTTTTTTCTCTAAGGGCTATAGGTTTAATAAATTTCTTCAAACTCATCATATCAAAAATATGTCAATTCGTCAAAACATTTGTTGCTATTTTTAACACGCGTTAGATGCATTTCCATGCTAATTTGGCTTATTCTCAACATTGAATATGTTTATCCGTGGTTATAGGTGCAATTTTCAAACTTTTTATCTTAACATTTGTTTATATTTTAATCATTTGTTAAAACAAAAAGAGTCAGAAACTATCATAAAAATCTCTTTCGCCTTGTTAGAAAATAATTTCTAAGATATAATTAAATTAATTAATATGGAAAGAATAGTTAATATTATGATTTGAGGAGTCAATACTATGGATCATTATGAAAAGATGAATGAAACCCAAAAACTGAAATTTCTTGCAAATCTTGCTAATATGTATTATGAAGGAAATATGACCCAAGTCGAAATTGCTAATCAACTTTCTACAACGCGTTTTAAGGTATCTAAGCTTCTTCAAGAGGCTAAAGATAAAAATGTTGTTGAGATCATCATTAATCAACCTAATGAAAGATCATTAGAAATTGAAAATTCGCTAGTAAAGCATTTCCAGTTAACAAATGCAGTTGTCCTAAATAATCATACGATGTCTCACGATGAAACCATTCATTCCTTAGGAAAGCTAGGTGCTGAATATGTTGATGATATCATAACAGAAAATTCAATCGTGGGTATATTATGGGGGAAAACAATTTTCAATGTAATTAAACATATAAATCCAAAAAACAAAAAGCCCATTACAGCAGTCCAAGTTCTTGGAGCCGCAGCAAAGGACAACCCACTTATTGATTCCCCAGAGTTAATTCGCAATTTTGCAAATGCTTACGGAGGGAAATACAAATATCTATATGCACCTTTATATATCGATAATGATTATGCAAGAAGAGCATTACTTCAAGAGCCAGTTATTAATGACACGCTATTTTTAGCTAGTAAATGTGACATTATTTTAACTGGTATTGGTACTGTTGATGCCGTTTTTGCCTCTACCCTATGGTCTAATTATTTAATCGAAAATAAGAACTTTTATATCAATTCTAAAAAATCAGCTGGTTGTATCTATGCTCGTTTATTCGATATTAATGGAGAAGAAGTAGACATAGATATTAATAAAAAAATAATCGGAACAGATTTAAATACACTCCGTCAAGTTAAATATACTGTCGGAGTAGCCTCTGGCAAATATAAGGCAGAATCAATATTAGGAGCATTAAAAGGAAAATATATTAATGTCTTAATTACAGATGCCTCAACCGCTTCAAAGGTATTGGCTTTAGCCGATATTCATATATAGATATGTGACTTCATATTTTAATTTTAATGCACACAGTCTACGGTTTCCCCTTTAGTATATTAAAATTTATAAGCACATATCTATAGACTTATTTCACAGAAGAAGTTCATATTTTATCAACTTAGATTTTCTAAGTTGATTTTTTCATATATTCCTCCACTAGATAAAAAAACACTGTTACCCCCAATAGATCTGCACTTCCACCTGGGCTGATGTTTCTTTCAATGAATTTCATAGACAATTCATTGATTTTTTCTTTGCCAACAGGGGTTTGCATTCCTCCATTGGCTATGATCTCTCTGGACTTTTCTTTTACCTCCTCCAGTACGTGGGGAGAATGCCTATAGAGAATCGTCGAATCATCACATATTTGCATAATTCCTAGCAGAGTATGAATTAACCTATCATTGATGGACAAATGACTACACGCCTTATAGAAGTCCAAAGAGAAATCAAAAACAGTTGGTATTCCTGCTTCTACTTCCCCCCGTATTCCCGTTATCTTGTGTCTTAAATACAACCTCTCCCCATGGGACAAATCTTCTCTTTGGTCTAATGTCGAAAGTTCTTCCTTCACAATCCCCTTCGTCATCATTTTAATAATATGCTGAATTTCATGAAAATCTCTTTTTTCATATATAGCTTTTGCAACAGCTGCACAGGAAATACCCATAAGAAATAGCATTCCCTTATGGGTATTTACTCCCTTCGTCTTAGCAAACATCTCTTTTTCAGCATCTATGCCAAGTCTTCTAATCCCTTTGAAAATTTCCTTATAAGAACTATCACCAAGACCTTTCTGAGCAAATAGGGTAAAATATTTACTAAGGGCCATCGTGCTGTCAATAAAGCTGAAATAGTTCATGTCCTTATGGGCTCCATTTGATACAGGAGAGACTAATCCTGGTGATGGATAACATGCTACTTCATAAAGCATTGCTTCTACCGCAAAGTTGCCTATGATAAAAGCAGTATCACTAATTGTATAAACTTCTTCATTTGACATATGAACAACTCCCTTCAATCTACTACTTGTTTTTAGATTTACACAGATAGCTAATATCTTATTGTTATTCCCGCTTTTCTCTTGGTATAATAATTTTTTCTTTTACTCCATCTACTATATTCTCTACAAGTAACTCTCCATTAAATTTCTCTTTAAGGATATATCTAGCTATATATAAACCAAGTCCAGTTCCATCGTTGCCCTTAGTTGTAGTATAAGGTTCAAATAGATGCTCCATCACTTCTTTTCTAATTCCCCCACCATTGTCTATGATTTCTATAACAATTTCTTCACCTTTTCCATGAAAGTAAATATCTATTTTTCTATTCTCTTTGATCATCTTTAAGGCATCTATTGAATTATTTAATAGATTAAGAACTACTTGTGAAAAAATATTGCTTTCTCCCATTATTTCTAATTCTTTCTCGCCGTAGATATTGACCATAATTTCTAAATTATTTATTCTTGCCATGTTTAATTCAATCGCAAATTCAATAGCTTTATATATATTAAATACTTTAGTTTCCTTTTGAGGTTTAAAAAAATACTTAAAGTCATCTATTGTCTTTGAAATTTTATCTACAAACTTATGGTTGGATTTTAGTAGTATCTCTAAATACTCTTCATCATTTTCCTTCAAGTTATGATAATCCTCAATATTATATAGAGATATTTTCAAAGCATTCAACGGCTGTTTAAGCTGATGTGCTATCGTTGCTAGCATTTCTCCCATTGCAGCAAATTTTGATTGATGCATGATCAAAGCATTCTTCTCCTTAAGTTCGTTGAAATAAATAGTTTCTAATGCAATTTCATTTTTTTTCATTTCTACTCTATAAATATATAGGATAATGATTAAGCTTGTTACAATCAAGAGAATAGATATAACTATGGTTGCATTGGTAATCCCTTCAAAACTGATCATGGTTTCTTCATAGTCCGCAGAAAAGTTTAATATAATAAAAGTATCTCCTATGTCAGCAGGAGTAAAACCACTTAATTTTTTAACTCGAGTATCGTCGCCAGGCCATATAGAATGATATATCCCAACCCCAGTTTCTTTATTGATCTGTCGTCTTACGTTTTCCTCCAGCTCACTCCAATCATAATCAGGATATTGTTGTTTCCGAGCCTGAACAACTTCTTCCCCTATAAATTCCATAGATGGGTGTAAAAACAATCTACCTTGGTGATCCTTAAGAGAAATATATCCTTTTTGATTTAACTGGTAATCAGCTAAATAAACGCGATAGATATAATCTGAATTTATTTTTATCCTTACAAAGCCATATAACTCACCATCCATTTTAACCGCTTGAATAATATTAATGCTTCGATCTCCAAAAGTCTCTATAAAATATATATCATTGTGGCTGCTTATTGCCCTAGTAATATCCTCTCCCCGTCGATATTGATATGAAGGATGATCATCTGTATAAGCCCTTAATATATTTCCCTCCTTATCAATCAACTCCACTGCTACATATTCTTCCTGTCCCATTGTATATAATAAGTTTATTAAATTGACCTCTATTTTTTTACCCTCTGTAAACTGTATAAACTCTTCTTGAAATTGAGAATCCTTTAATATTGCCCTTAAATAATGCTCTCTTACATTGAAGTATTGCTCCAATTGAGATGATGCTGTAGTAACAATATTCAATATATTTTCCTGCTGTGACTTGATTACAATATCTCTATAATAGTTATGGCTACTAATTAGCATTGCTAATATAACCCCCATAATAACCAAAGCACATAAAATTAATTTCAATAATTTTATATTAGACTGTTTTTTTAGTTGTTGCATATCTATATTCACAGTTATCACCCTTCTATTTAAATACAAACAAAATCATAAATCTAAGTCATTATATCATCAAGTATAATATTTTGTAAAATAGTAATCATCCTTCCCAATATTACAGTAAACTTTCTCTACTTATAAAACTTTTGTTGATATCTTAAAGGAATCCTACTAAAGTTATAAGAAAGTGTTGTAAAAATCATAATTAAAAAAGGATGAAAGCGTAGCTCCTTCATCCTTTTTTCTTCAATGCTTCTAATTAACTTCAGAGATTGCTATAATGGCCTCTTACCGAAAATATTTATAAAGTTAAATCATCGATAGTATTGAGCCATTCTTCGATCGGACCAGTAATTGATTTTATAGACCCCTCTTCAAAAGGATTTCTTAAATTAGCTAATTCAACTAATTCAAGAAAAGATTTACTTCCTCCAGCTTTACATAAGGTTAAATAATCGCTCCAAGCTCTTTCAGTATCTTCACTAGCCTTAACCCAAAACTGAAAGGCACAAACTTGGGCTAAGGTATAGTCTATATAGTAAAAAGGATTTGCAAAAATATGTCCTTGTCTGAACCAATATCCTCCTCTATTCAAAAAATCATTATCCTCATAATCTCGGTAAGGTAAGTATGTTTTTTCGATTTCTCTCCATACCGCTTTTCTTTTAGATGGTTTTACATCTGGATTTTCATATACCCAATGTTGAAACTCATCTACCAAAACTCCATAAGGAATAAATAACAACGAAGAACTTAAATGGGTAAACTTATATTTTGTTTCATCCTCTTTAAAAAATAAGCTCATCCAAGGCCATGCAAAAAATTCCATACTCATAGAATGAATTTCACAAGCCTCTAAAGTAGGCCATATATATTCGGGAACCTCATAATTCCTACTACAATACACCTGAAAAGCATGGCCTGCTTCATGGGTAAGTACATCTACATCCCCAGATGTTCCATTAAAATTAGAAAATATGAAAGGAGATTTATATTTGTTTAGATAGGTACAGTAACCTCCTCCCGCTTTTCCTTTTTTTGTTACAAGATCTAATAACTGTCTTTCCATCATATAAGCAAAAAACTCATCTGTTTCTGGTGACAATTCACTGTACATTATTCTTCCATTTTCAACAATCCAATTAGGACCTCCCTTAGGAACAGCATTTCCTGTTAAAAATTCAAGTGCTTCATCATAATATTTAAGATCATTAAGTCTAAGTCTGTTTTTCTGTCTTTCTCTTAGTTTCACTGCTAACGGCACAACATTTTTAAGTACTTGCCCTCTATAATTTGCTACCATTTCTGCGTCGTAATCAGATCTTGCCAGACGTGCATAAGCAAGTTCTATAAAATTTTCAAACCCTAGTCTCTTGGCAATCTTAGTGCGCACATTTACTAAATCATCATATATTTCATCAAATTGATCCTCATTTTCTAAGAAGAAACTAGTAAAGGCCTCTTGGGCTGCCCTTCTTATATCTCTTTCTGGCGCTTCGATAAAAGGTATCATCTGTGAAAGATTTCTTTCTTCTCCTTGAAAGATAATTTTTGCAGAAGCTCTTAATTTTGTATATTGACTTACTAATTTATTTTCCTTTTGTAGATCTTCGATGATTTCTGGGGAGAAGGTTTTTAACTGCATTTCTGCTATCCTAAATAATTGTTCTCCCCATTTTTCCTTAAGCTCACTTTTATGTTTTGAATTTACTAGGGATTGATAATACTCACTTATCAATCCTTCATATATAGGTTTAATCTCATCGATAAAGTCATTTTCTTTTTCATAATATTCGTCGGTAGTATCAATAGTATGCCGTATATGTACCAATGCCTCCATAGTATCAAATTGGCTTCTTAGTACATTAATTTCCGTCATCATATCATTTTGAATTTTAAAAGAATCTCCAGCATCAAATTGTCTTAAAAGTTGATGAAATTTATGCTGAAGTAATTCCATATCAGGTCTAGTATATTGGTAATCTTTAAAAGTTAGCATGTAACATCCTCCTCTTTTCATTAAATGAAATAAATGCTATTAATCAATGCTATTATTAAGTAGGATTCGAAAAATATCACTACTTATACTATTTATGCTAATAATCATAGTAAATAGTCCTAATCATATAATCTATTGATGAATTATCAGCTATTTTTATTATTACATCTTCTGATTTGGCAGCTTGATTGTTCTATTAATTCTAGATGTATTTACTTGTTTCCTTTTTTAATAGTGCTTTATTTTTATTTTTGTGAACTAAATTTCTACCTCATTCTTTTAAATTATAGATATACGCCTTAAGTTTTATAAATAAGTTTTTATATCACTACAACGTATAGAAAATAGATATAGATAGAGCGTTATAGATTTCTTTATCAACTATAATTCTCCATCCATATCTACTATTAATTTTAAATATTTTTCTACTAATATTTAAAATTGATTGGTTGTTATTTTTTTGTCACTATGTTATTATATAGTTGATAACAATACATAATAAAACTAGGAGGAGATTGTATTGAAAAAAACATTAGCATTATTATTATCACTAGCTTTAGTGCTACTCTTAATGGTTGGTTGTTCTAGCAATACACCTGTTCAAGGTAGTAAAGATGAACCTGGCGATGTTGTTGAGGTTGTTGGTGAAAACGAAGGTGCGGCTGCTAAGATGGGGCTCGGCGTTATTACCTCAATTGCTAAATCTAAAGATGCAGACGATAATAATACTCTCGCACTAGGTCAAGTTGATACTGTTATGGTGGCTGCTTCCTTTGATCAAGAGGGTAAGGTTGTAAGTATAACCATAGATAATGCTCAAACTAGAGTGAATTTTGATGCTGATTTAAAGGTTACAAATGATAAGGCTGCTGAAATTAAAACAAAAATTGAGCTTGGTGATGCTTATGGCATGATTAATGCATCTGAAATCGGTAAAGAATGGTACCAACAAATTGATGAACTTGAAAATTGGATGGTTGGCAAAACTGTAGCAGAAATCAAAGCTATGAATGTAAAAGAGGTTGACGCTTCTCATCCTGCGGTTCCTGATGTTCCTGAGCTTACTTCTCTAGTTACCATTAGTATTCAAGATTACGTTGCTGCTCTTGAAAAAGCATTTGCTAACGCTATAGAGGTTGAAGGTGCTGAAAAGCTAGGTCTTGGTCATGTAGTATCTATTGGTAAGTCAAAAGATTATAGTGTTGATGCAGATGGTAATGAAACACTTCCTCTTGCACAAGTTGATACAGTTATGGCAGCTACTGCATTTGATACAGATGGTAAAGTAGTAGGTACTATAATTGACAATGCTCAAACTAGAATTAACTTTGACGCTGAAGGAAAAGTAACTTCTGATAAAGCTGCAGAGTTTAAAACTAAGATTGAACTTGGTGATGCTTATGGTATGATTAATGCATCTGAAATTGGTAAAGAATGGTACCAACAAATTGCTGAACTTGAGAAGTGGATGGTTGGTAAAACTGTAGCAGAAATCAAAGCTATGAATGTAAAAGAAGTTGACGATTCTCATCCTGCAGTTCCTGATGTTCCTGAGTTAACCTCATTGGTTACTATTAGTGTTCAAGATTACATTGCTTCTGTTGAAGAGGCTTTTACTAACGCAAAATAAACAGACACTTAATAAAATAAAACTCTATAACTCCCCCTTAGTGGGGAGTTATTTTATCTTTGTCTAGCGTCTGTTACTATTAATAAAGGGTGATAAATATGAAAAGAAAAGTGACTGTTTTTACAGTATTCGCTCTACTTCTACTATTGACAGCTTGCAAGGCAGTTCCTAAAAATGAATATACTAAATATACCGACAGTTTTTTTGATACCTTTAATACTGTAACAGTTGTTGTAGGCTATGCAAAAAGTGAAGATGAGTTTAATACTTACTTTGAACAAATTCACGAAGACTTTCAAGTACTTCACAAGCTGTATGATAAATATAATAATTATGCTGGAATAAACAATATAAAAACAATTAATGACCATGCAGGTGTAAAACCAGTTAAGGTAGATAAGCCAATTATTGATCTCATTGTTTTTTCAAAAGAATGGCATGGAAAAACTAGAGGTTTAACAAACATTGCCTTTGGTTCTGTACTAGAAATATGGCACGATTATCGAATAGAGGGAATTGATAATCCTCAAAACGCTGAACTGCCGCCAATGGAAATATTACAGAATGCTACAACACATACAGATATGGATAAAGTAATCGTTGATATAGAAAACAGTACCGTTTACCTTGCTGACAGTCATATGCGTCTTGATGTAGGGGCAATAGCAAAAGGTTACGCAACCGAGATAGTCGCTAAAGAGATTTCTCAAGCAGGTATGACATCAGGTATTATTAGTTCGGGAGGAAATGTCCGTGCTATTGGAAAACCATTAGATGGTATGCGTCAACGATGGGGAATCGGCGTGCAGGATCCTAACAGTTCTATATTGTCAGATGATCAGAATTTAGATGTTGTTTTTATTACAGATGCCTCGGTAGTTAACAGCGGTGATTACCAGCGTTACTATAAAGTGGGAAATCAGTTGTTTCACCATCTCATAGACCCAGAAACTCTGATGCCAGCCACACATTACCGAGCAGTAACAGTTGTCACGGAAAATTCTGGAGTTGCAGATTTTCTTTCAACAGAATTATTCCTTCTACCTTATGAGGAAAGCCATAGACTGGTTGAAGGCCTTGATGGGGTTGAAGCAATATGGGTTATGCCTAATGGAAAGGTGGAATCTACTGATGGCATGAAAAAAATTATGCGAAGCTACGGGGCTTCAGATCGTTAGCCCTAAAGTGGTATTTTATCTAGCTTTAGATTGGAAATTGTTTTGCCATAGTTAATAGAAGATCTTCTTTATATCTATCATAAAAAGAGACCTTTGCATTGTTTATAAATCCTTTATTAACACGTTTAATTCTTTAGCAGTTAGATTCCGCCATTCACCTGTTTTCAAGCCATCTATACGTATATTCATGATTCGAATACGCCGAAGCTTCGTTACTCGATAACCTAGCGCTTGACACATTCTTCTAATTTGACGATTAAGTCCTTGAGTGAGAATGATGCGAAATACTCGGCTACTAATAGTAGTCACTTTACAAGGCTTCGTCTTTGTACCTAGAATCCTTACTCCTTTAGTCATAGCCTCTACAAAAGACCTTGTAATAGGTTTGTCAACTGTCACGATATACTCTTTTTCATGATTGTTCTCAGCGCGCAAAATTCTGTTTACTATATCTCCGTCGTTTGTTAAGAGAATTAAACCTTCGGAATCCTTATCTAGACGACCAATTGGAAAAATTCGCTCAGAATGATTAACAAAATCTATAATATTCCCTTTTACATGTCTTTCGGTGGTAGATGTAATTCCTACGGGTTTATTTAATGCAATATAAATAGGCTCCTTCTTGCTAGCAACAGGTTTTCCATCAATTTTTACAACATCTCCTGGCTGTACTGTGCTCCCGACTTCAGCGAAAACACCATTAATGGTTATCCTCTTTGCTTCAATCCATTTGTCAGCTTCTCGCCTTGAGCAAATGCCAGTTTCACTAATAAATTTATTAATTCTCATCTAAAAATCCCCTCTTTGCTTCATGTTTTAATATCATCTCTATCTACTATTATTACAAAGACCCTAAAATAAAAATCTCAAAGGGAGAATGAAATAGGAGATAATACTACCATTTTACACTTTTTAACGTAATTTTTCCAATCTGATTAGTTTTCATAATAAATGCGAGCTTTGGTTCAACGGAAAATCACCTGTACTATGACAGGTGATTTTTGGAAGTAGAGATATACTAATCTTGAACAACTGTTGTATATAAAGGAGGAGTTTCTCATTATATTTCTTTATTCATCAGAAAAATTATTATTTTTTCGCTGCTGCACTTTCCCCAGCAATTCTGCCAAATACTGCTATATCAGCAAGCGCATTACCACCTAAACGATTGCTTCCATGAATACCACCTGTAACCTCACCAGCCGCATATAAACCTGGTATTATATTGCCATTTTTATCTATAACTTGTGCGCTTGTATTGATTTCAATTCCACCCATTGTGTGGTGAACTGTTGGTACACGTGGACCCGCATAGAAAGGTCCTTTTTCAATCTTAGCATCAAACAGTGTTCTTCCAAATGCATCTGGACCGCCAGTTTCTACTGCCTTATTGAATTCCTCTACTGCCTTAACTAAGTTCGCTGAATCAACCCCGATTTGTTCTGCTAACTCCTCAAGAGTATCTCCTTTAAATGCTCTACCTTGTGCAATTAATTCTTCTATCGTTTCATTAAAGTTATTTTTTGTATCTGGTGTTGGATAGTTACGCTGATCAAGAACTACCCACATGTAAGCATCTTCTTGCTCCAGCAGTGCCTTTGTCATAACGTCCCTGCGGGCACCTTCATCCACAAAGCGATTGCCAGACTTGTTTACGAAAATACGATTTTCAACACCTTGTTCAATGTTTCCACTAAGGCTTCCTGTATTAGGATCACCCATTGGAAGTAATTGAAGATTTTCTAAACCAATAAGGTTTGCTCCAACGGCTTCTGCCATAGCTAAACCATCTCCTGTTGCTCCTGGATGGTTGGTTGTTTTAATATTTGTAAGCGAAGGCCAATTTTCATTATATTGATCTCTCATTTCAATGTTAGCACCAAATCCACCTGCAGCCATAACTACACCATTGTTGGCTTGTAAAATAACATCACCCTTTAGACCTTTCGCCTTAACACCTACTACTCTACCTCCATCTACTATAAGCTCTTTTGCTTCAGTATCAAGAAGTACTTCAATACCATCATTTTCATTAATATATTTTTCGTAGGTGTCAATGAAACCAGTTCCCAAAGGTGTAGATGGTTTGTGAGCTCTTGGCCACAAGCCACCTAAAACAGTGAATACTTCGTCATTGAACTTCATGCCCAAACTTTCAAGCCACTCTACGGCAGGATATGCATTTTCTACAAAAGTTCTTATAAGTTCAGGATTGCCTAACTTATCGCCACCTTCATAGGTTTGTATATAATGCTTATCAATAGAATCTTCGATACCCTGTTTTGATTGTCTTCCCGGGTCAACAGCATTGAATGCTCCTCCAGAAAGGATTGTATTTCCACCAAGTCTTGGCATTTTTTCAAGCACGATAACCTGTGCACCATTTTGATGAGCAGATACTGCTGCAGCAAGCCCTGCACCACCACCACCTATGACAACAACATCCGTTGTGTACTCAAGATTTTCACCAGTAACCTCTACACCATCCTTTTTGATGCTTAGCGCATCGATGTCTGCCCCTGATTGCTTTAGTGCATCAATAACCGCCTCAATAACCGCATTACTTGTAACAGTTGCACCTGAAATTGTATCTACAGCTAAACTTTGATCATCAACGATTGCCTTTGGTATTCTTTCTATTGCTGGATCAGATATACCGGGACTTTCCTTATGCTCAAGAATCTTTATTTCCTTAATTGAGCTTTCATCAACGGTAACTTCAACTTTTAAGTCTCCGTTGTGGCCAGCTGCAGTTCCTATGTAGGTACCTGCTGTGAATATAACCGATGTAGTTGGCGCTGCAGGTTTAGACTGGCAGGCAACAGCAACTATAGTCATAAAAAGACATAATAGTACACAAATTATTCTTTTTGATTCTATATTTTTCTTCATTTGTTCATCCTCTTTTCATCATTATAGTTTTGCATTTTTTGACCAAATCCATAACTGAAATACTCTAAAGCGTCAATTCTTTTTTTTGCTTTTATCATTGCTGTTAAGTGCTTTTTTAACTATTGGGCACCTTCAATAGCTGAATTAAACTTAAACTTCGTTATAATTATAACATTTGTTCATGTAATGAATTAGTTCATCGAACACATTCATTATATAATATTGTGAAGTATTAGTCAATATTTTCTATTTTTTCAAAATATATTTTATCTAATAGGTTCTGTTATTTAATTTAGCTATTTTCTTTAAAAAGTAAATTTGATATAATTTATTATAAATCCCTGTGAGATAGGAGCCAATAATTGTGAGTACTAAGTTAACTAAAAGACAAATCCAAGCACAAAATACCCAAGAAAAAATATATCGTATCGCCATAGAGTTAATTGAAAAAAAGGGATTTGAAAACATTACAGTTGCTGAAATAGCTAAAACATCCGGCGTCTCAGTAGGTTCTTTTTACAATTGTTTTCAATCAAAGCATGATATACTAGATAAAATTTTCAAAGTAGCAGATGACTATTTTTTAAACGTTGTTGCTAATGATTTAAAAGAAGGTACCACGCAAGATAAAATTATTCGTTTTTTTCATTATTATGCGAATTATAACATAGATCGGGGTTTAGATTTTGTCAAACAATTATATACAGTGAAAAATAATTTATTTGCTACTAAAGGAAGACATATGCAGACTACACTACAGACTATCATTGAAGAAGGCCAAAAAAATGGGGACATCACCACCAGTATGACATCCGAAGAAATAGTAGACTATTTATTTATCGCGGTTAGAGGTGGGGTATATAACTGGTCCTTGCATGATGGTCAGTATGATCTTTGTGATTTTATGGATAAATATGTAGCCCTCTTAATTAAGGCATTATAGCGCATAATAAAAAGCCCCATAAAATGCGGCTTTTTATTATGTTACTTTATTTATTGATTATTTTTGTAATATTTTTTAGTAGTATAGATATTGTTCCATCTGGATTGTTTATAAATTCAACAATCTCCTTGTTATGATAATGATCTGATGGTAAGTTTATTTCTATTCCAATATCCGTCTTTAATCTATGGGTTCTTAGTTTTTTAGTTACCAGATTTGATTCTTGTATATTCACAACGTCTCCCTTAAGACCTTCTTTTCTTATCTCATCAATATACTCGTTTTTTATTTCATGATTGCCTTCGAAAACTTCACTGGCAATACTATCAATTTTAATCTCATCACTTTCTTCCATGCTGTCGGCTATAGCTTTATGTAGCTTGGCAGTCTTTTTAAAGTCCTCATCAAAATATTTTTTATTTAATTTCTGAGTTACCTTATTAATTATTTTAAACTTATCATCATTTGAAAAGTCACAGTCGCATTTTAAAAATAACTTTGATAAATAAAAGTCTTTACTACCATTTATCTCATACTCTTTCTCTAACAACTTTATTTCATAATCAGAAAGACTGATTATGATGCATTCATCTGATTTTTGCGCATCATTTGGTAAAGTAGTAGTTTGCTTAATGATAGTATTTACATTGCCCTCATCAGTATTCATAACATAATGTATATAACTTGATTTGTAGTTAAATTTCATTAATGCTACATATTTATTATTTTCCTGTTCAAAAATACAGATTATAACATCCCCTGGGGGTATATCTGGATTTTTTATCATGATGCTAAATAAATTGTTTGCTAGTTCAGCACTAATAATTGTGAAATTTTCCATTTCCGATGTTAGCTTTTTACACAAATTATAAATAAGATTATCTACTTTGTGAAAAACACCAGTTTTAACACTTCCATTGCTTAGTACTTTTAAAATATGTCCTTCAAGAAACTTTAATATGTCTTGTTCTAATTCTAGCTCTTTTGACGAAATAATAGGGATTTGAACATTACTATCTAAAATATGTAATATTGCTTTATCTATTCTTAAAGAATCCTCTTGCTTCATATGATTGCCTCCTCAAATCGCATCAATGCTAATTTCGTTTTTTCTAGTCCTGTTGTTCCCTTGCTTATGTAATATATTATTAAATAGCTTTTTACTATAAATACTATTTTAATATGGTAGGTAATATAAAGCAATACTTAACCTATAACAATACTATTTTTACTATTCACTGAGGATTTATATCATAAGAAAAACTTAAATAAATCAATATTAAAAAATTTACAAATGCTTCTTTATCAGCCCTACTATTTCTGTATCTATCTCATTATATTGACTATTAAAATAGTTTATCAGCCTTTCTTGTAATTCTTCTCTTCCTAGTTCTATTTTCTCTTTAACTTTACTATAAGCTACTAACAGTTCTTTTTCCTCTTCAGTTAATTTTCTCTCTAAATCTTCATGTAGTTCAATATAAACATCTGACAGATCTCCCTTTTCCTCTTCTATCACCATCGTGGAAGAAAATAAATCTCCTAGTCTTGCATAATCATCTCTTAAAAAGATCATTAAAATTCCAATCATATAGTTATCTATAAATATCCGAAATAAATTTCTGATTAAGGAATGGCTTATATCCATAGGCTGACCATTTTTCCTTATTGTTTTAATACCTACTAATTTTTTTCCCAAGGTCTGTCCCTGCATTGTCATTTCTAATATTGTAAAATACCCATAGTTGATCATTGCAATAATTAATAATACTAATGCTAGAAAAAAAGAACTTTGAAACTGCAAATAATCTATAGGATTCTGCATTCCTATAACCGATAGTAGAATCAGGAAATATAACATACCTTGAATAAAATAATCAACAAAAGCCGCAACAACTCGACTTCCTGCTCCTGCTAGTCTATAGGTTACCTCTATATTTTCTGGGGTTGTTATGGAAACAGTTTTCACATTTTTTCCTCCTTTTTCCTTATACTAAAATTTGATACAATAGCTTTGAGGTGATTTTTTTGAAAGAAAAAAACTTTATGATAAAAAACAAGCTCTATTGGCAGCAGCTAGAAAATTACATAAATAGGTTTGATAAAAGTGAAATCAAACGTACTTCTTCAAGTGAAATAGAAGAATTTCTTAATCTTTTTCGAACCACTAGCCATCATCTGTCTTATGTTAGAACCCATTATCCTAATTCAAAGCTAGAAAAATACTTAAATACTTTAGTTGGAAATGCTCACCATCACTTGTATACTGCTAAAAAAAATCCTTGGTATGATTTTAAAAAATTTTTATTATTTGTTTTCCCTAGTAAATTTCATCAGTACCATCTTTTCGTTTTTTCTAGTTTTTTAGTTTTTCTTTTTGGCTTACTTCTTAGCTTTTTTTTGGTTCTCAATGATAGTTCCTACAGTATATTCTTTTTACCTCAAAATATCATAGATACTATTGATTACAGTTTTCAACCCAAAGAATGGGATTATGCCTTAATGTCTAGTATCATCATGATTAATAATATAACCGTTAGCTTGAAGGCTTTTGTTTATGGCATATTTTTGGGCATTGGTACACTATATATTTTATTTGTTAATGGAGGTATATTAGGTGCCTTAACCGCTCTCGTATACTTAAATGGTGATTTACTAAAATATGCCTCCTTGATTCTTCCACATGGTATATTAGAGCTAACAGCTATATTTATAGCTGGTGCAGCTGGCCTCCTTTTAGGAAAATCAATCTTAGTCCCTGGTAAATATAGGAGATTAGATCACATTATTAGAAATGCCAAGGAAGGCGTTTCTCTAATATTAGGATCAAGTGCTTTCCTTATGATCGCTGCTATTATAGAAGGCTTCTTTACACCTTTGCCTATTGCTCCTACAGTTAAATTAATTTTTGCCTTATTAACCTGTGTAGGAATCACAATATATCTCCACCCCTCACGTTCCTAATTTTGTATGCTTTATATAGCTTCTCTATTTTTTATTTTCATATATTCATTGATTGCCTTATAGATAATATCCTCTCTATCACATTCTATACAGTTAACTCCCCGCTGTTGAAGTGCCCTGATAATACTCTTTCGTTCCTCCTCCATTTTATAAGCGATGCCTTTGACAAAGGCATCTTTTCTGCTGTTTACCCTTGTAAGCTTTACTTCTTCTAATTTTTCATTTTTTACTAAAAAAATAACTACGTAATGCTTCTTTACTATATATTCTAAAGCTTTTCTTATGTAGTCTACTTCCTGTAAAGTATCTATATCCGTAAACATACATATTAGGCTTCTTTTCTTTTCTTGTTTACTTAGATAAAATAACGCTTCTTCGTAGGATGATGTCATTCTGGTGCCTTCTATATGATAAAGGGTTTCTAACATAAGATTTCTATGGAAGTCTCCTTTAGCAGGTTTGATGAAGGCATCAATTTTGGTATTGAATACTAACAATCCAGATTTATCTTTATTGTAGCAAGCCGCATCCGATAGAAACAGTGCAGCATTTATAGCTAAATCCAGTTTTGAATATTGGTTCACTCTATAGCTCATGGTTCTTCCTGTATCTAGTAGAATATATATATGTTTATCGCTTTCAGGTTCATACTGATTTACTATCAGCTTATTTTCTCTGGCACTTTTAATCCAATTAATTTTTCTAACATCGTCCCCCTTCACATATTCTCTGAGGCTTTCAAAATCTCTGCCATCTGATCTTTTTTTAAGAAGGTTTTCACCACTCTTTACAAGATTGTCTTTTCTTAGCATGAGATGATATTTTTTTAGATTTTTTAAACTAGGGTATACTTTATATTCCTCTGTATGATGTATTCTTATATCTTTTTTTATAAGGTGTAGGATTCCTCTTCGTCTTATATAAATATCTTCCAACAGAAAAGCTCCTCTTTTTCTGGGTATTACCCGCAGTACAAATTCTTTATTTGAATAAGGATTTATAGAACCCTCTACTATCATTTCTTTACATTCAAAGGAACTGGGAAGTTCCTGTAGTACTTCTATAGAAGCCAATAAGTTAGTTCTATTATAGATTTTTAAAATGATTTTTTCTTCCTCTAGTAAAGATAATTTCTTGTCTCCTACTCTCTC
Organism: Anaerovirgula multivorans; assembly: GCF_900188145.1. Lineage (GTDB taxonomy): Bacteria > Bacillota > Clostridia > Peptostreptococcales > Natronincolaceae > Anaerovirgula > Anaerovirgula multivorans. The sequence goes on from NZ_FZOJ01000014.1 coordinate 30,184, forward strand.
TATTTCAAAAACATTCTTTGTAGGAGTCCTATAATAATCAATCATTATTAGTATAAATATTAGCATATTGTATAGAATAAAAGCTTGTAAATATAAGCTTGTGGGTATGCTTATTCCTATGAATACAGTCCCTATAAGGACAAGTATTAGAAATTGTTTTGTCACTGTCATTTTTTCACCACCCTTAACGGGGAACTTTTATATTTGATAAAATATCATGAATTACATCATCTGCTTCAATTCCCTCCACATAAGCCTCTGGTTTCAGAATAATCCTGTGCCTTAATATCGGGTAAGCCATTTTTTTAATATCTTCAGGAATAACAAAGTCTCTTTCCATCAATACTGCATTTGCTTTGGCTGCTTGCAATAAAGCGATAGACCCCCTAGGACTGCTGCCTATTTCTATAAAAGGAAAGTCCCTGGTATTTCTAATAATGTTTATAATATACTGCATCACAGAATCTTCTACAATAATATTTTCTATTTCGTTTTGACAATTTAGGATATCTTCTAGGGTACCGATTTGATTTATATGAATGTTATTTAAGCTTTTGTCAAAACCTTCGTGATATTTTTTGATTATTTGCAGCTCTCCTGCTAGAGATGGGTATTTAATACAGATCTTCATGAAAAATCTGTCTAATAGAGCCTCTGGTAAAGGATACGTTCCTTCGTATTCTATTGGATTTTGTGTAGCAAAAACTATAAAAGGATCAGACAGTTTGTAACCATGCCCATCAATTGTCACAACGCCCTCCTCCATCGCCTCTAAAAGACCTGCCTGGGTCTTTGGAGGTGTTCTGTTGATTTCATCACCCAATAAAAAATTGGTAAAAACAGGCCCTTTTATAAACTCAAATTCTCTATCTTTTACATTGTAGATTCTAGCCCCAGTAATATCTGAAGGCATTAAATCCGGTGTGAATTGTACTCTCTTAAAATCGACTCCCATCGTTTTTGCCAGAGATTTAATCAACAATGTTTTACCAAGACCGGGAACTCCCTCTAGCAGAGTATGACCTTTGGTAAAGATAGAAATTAATAGTAAATCTATTACTTCCTCTTGCTCAATGATGACTTTACTAATCTCCTTTTTTATTCCTCTGATAAATTCTTCTTTTTCAATAGCTTCCAATGGGCTTCCCTCCTCTTTTCCAGCATTTGTATTAGCTCATCCATGTCTTTGATCCTATTTAATGATTCTTTTTTTCTCTTATTACTATTTTCCTTCTCATCATGAAACAACCTAGCTGCTTTCTCCTTCAATGGAAGATTATGTTTTTGCCATAAATCTATCCATCTATTAGAATTAGTTGCTGTTTTAATCGTCTTGTTTAGTTCAATTTGTAACTTGCTATAAAAAGCATCATACACAATATCTATAGACTCTGCCTTTTCATAAAGATTTGCTGCTGCATACAAATATTCATTCTCATCTCTTTCTATTTCTCCCATTATTCTCTCTACTTTGCCAAATCTTTTACCTAAATAAAGTATATAGCTAACAATGAAAATCAATAGTTGGAACAGTATCACTTTTATATAAAAGGGAATGTGTTTATATAGAGAAGGCATTTCACCAACCAATAGCCGATGATATTCATTAAAGTAAATAGGTTCCCCTAATCCATCTAAAACCTCCAAGATAAAGAGGGAGCCTTCTTTGTCTTTCAATAATGTTTCATTAGTGATTAGATGAATATCTCCTATCAACAGCTTTCCTTTACCCAAGGAATATAAGAAAGCTCTCTCTTCGTACTTTTCTAACAAGTCTGGATAATGATATTGATGGTAATGCTCGGTTAAATAAACCAATTTCCCACCATTTTTTATCCAATCCTCTGCCTCCTTCAAATCGAAATTAGTACTCTCTTTGTATGTAGTGACAACATAGATGCCTTGGTTGCTTTTTTCTAAAAAATTTTGTCCATCTATCCTTACATCGTAGCCTATCTTCTTTAAAGTATCATAGAAAATAGATACGCCTTTGTATGAGGTGTTAATGGGTAAAGATTCATTGTTTTGACTATTTCTGCCGATGTCCTTATCTAGCACATCAAAGTAGTGGTTTATGATTATAAATGTCACAATCAGTATAAGAAAAATGATAACAGATTTATTTTTTTTCACTATAGTTCTTAACCTCCAATAAAAGCTCCTTTGCTATCTCTTTATACCGAGAAAAATTTACCGAATCAATTTGTTTATTTCCATACCAAATATATTCAAAGTAATCTCCCATGCTTTTGAAATTATTTGTCTTTTTAAAACCTTTTTCTTTTAAACTTATTGCGATCTCGTAATTTGTTTTCGAGTCATCTAAAAACCATAAAGATTTTTCATTCATATACAACAGTACACTGATAAAATAAAGCCTTATAGCATGTCTAAATTTCCCTTCGTTCTCACGATGGAGAGCCTTCTTGTACAACCCCTCATAGGTGGTATTTTGATCAACTGTCTCTCCGTAGATTACCCTCTGATGGCTCTTTACTACATTCTTTTGAGATTTTATAAGATAAAATAGCAATAAAGTTATCAGCAGGATCAACATAACAAAAAATAAATTTTGACTTCCTATAGGATTTACGTTATAAGGTTCATATGTTTCTGGGGAAATTCTGTTAAAAATCCTCTCAATTATTTCTGCAATCTTTTCCCATAAGTTTTCCTTTTCTTTTAAATGCATATATTTAGAACTATTAATGATCTCCTCTGCAACTTTTTTAAAATTTTCTTGGTGAGATAATAAATTGTTTTCCAATTTTTTTCTCCTCTTATTTATTGTATAGGTCTACAGCTTCAGTGGGTGCTTTGCTTGATTGCTCCTGAAACTTATCCAACATATGATGGACTTTAAGACCTTCTTTTTTATATCTACTATTTACATAATAGAGGGTCCAGACGATCGGCCCAATAGGCTCTAATAGAATACCCAATATAAAATTCAAATATGGTTTTAATACTTCACTAACCAGTATAATTTGAGTCATCAATGAATGTCCTGTCTCTATCTTCCCTATTAAGAAATACAATAGTCCTGAAGCTACTGCTATAGTAGAATATACAGATAAATTGACTCCCCATTGAATCATAAATATGCTAAATACTCTATAAATGTTTTTCAATCCCTCTCCTTTAGCGAGTCTTATGCTTTTCTTAATAGCAGCGAAGCCTGTCGATTCTTCAAAAACAGCTATATGCAAAGAATAGAACAAATAGCTTCCTACCAAAGCTGCAACGAAAGAATACATTACTACATTTACAAAAAAGTTTAGAATAACATTGGATGCCAGTCTATTTTGCCAAAGAGTAATGGTTGTGGTATTGGTCCCCATCATGACGATAATGATTATGATAGGTAATATGAATATTACCAACAGCATAACTACCTTAGCAATTGCTTTGATACTTTGAAAAGCCTTCCCTACCGCTTCACTAGCAGTGACGTTCTCTCCCTTTAAGTAACCATAGGTTATATGAAACACTCCTGCTTTATCAATACCTATAAAAACTCCCACCATGATTAGTAAAATAAAAGCAAAGAAAATAAGTCCAAGGGCTCTGCTAAAATTAAGCCAAGATAAAATAGGAATCATGATTACCCCACCTGCGATAATCATCAGAACCATAATGATAGTAAAAAGTATTTGAAATCCTATTAAAGTTTTAAACTTTTTCCTATAGATCTCTGTCGAAAAATCCAATATCTTTGCATCAGATACTTTGTCGTTAAACCAATTCAACATGATAAACCTCCTTAAATTTAACTTGGTAAAATGTTGTAAACTTGTTTATGTATACCATATTTATCTTTTGTTATCATTATAGCCTACTATGCACACCTAATCAAACTCTCTATAGTAATTTAATACAGATCAATCTGATTAAAATATTTTTATGCATCTAATCTTTGTGTAAATTTAAGTAGTTAGCTTGTGCAACTTTACTTAAATTATTCTGTAGTTGTGTATAAAAGTTTAATTAGATATAAAAGTAAATGCTGTACTCATCTTGTATTGAGTACAGCACTATGTTTTTTAATCCTCACCTAAAGCCTTATAGGGATTAGCAACACAACGAGGGATAACTTTTATCGTTATTGAGGTTTTATTGCTAAAACCAATTTGCCTATACCAGTTATAATAGGAATCTGAATAAGAGAGCCTAACACTAAATCATCTACTTCATCTAGTATCGTCGGCGGTTTTAACATGATAGGATTACCTTCTTCAGACATATTTATTGTAAAAAGTCCATTATTAAGATTCAGAAATTCAGCTACTGAAGCTTCCGCCAGTTCATCTCTTTTATTTATCTTCATTTTTGAATAGTGAGATGCAAAGTCTATAAAAGTCTCTCTCTTCATAATTAGATAAATGACCATATTGTATGTGCCATATATTTCTTGGGAAGCTACAATAACATCCTCAGCATCTTCCAAAAACATTTTTCCATTTGAATCAGCTATCAATGGCTGGTGATCTATAAATCGCACAAAATTTCTTAAAAAGAGCTTTACATAATCATAATATTCCTGTGTTTTGCCTATATGTAATGGGTCACATTGTGATTGTATCATTGATTCTAGTATTTTATTTAAGTCTCCTTTTTGCATTAGTCTATATTGTTCATCAGTAAAATTGTTTTCTTTTCTGTATGCATGTAAAACTTCTTCAAGCTGTTCTAAAGAAAAAACCTTATGATCTATTAATAATTGGCTCAGCTGTATTGAATTTAGTTTTTGTTGATTAAGAAGATAATCAACATCCGCTTCCTTCAAGTAGTCTTTTTCCACAGCTAATTCTCCGAATTTTTTATCAAATCTTTTTTGCATTTCATGTACTTCACTGACTTGCTTTGCTGTCATTAGATTACTATCAATCGCTAATACCCCTAATTTTACATGGGCTTTCTTATTTTCATCTAATAGACTTATCAATATATCACGATCTACTAAATTATGATTTAATAAATAGTTGCCTAAATATTGATTTAGCATTTATGCATACCTCCTTTACATACTATATATAAGGTTGAATTGTCTTTGAAAGTGGTTCTTCTTCCCATGGCTTTTGAATGAAGTTAATTGCACCTATTTTTAAGGTTTCCTTTAATATTTCTTTATTACCAACAGATGATAACACGATCACCTTTGCATCTTTATCCATATCTATAATTTCCTTTAAACACTGTAGTCCATCTGTTTCAGGCATCACAATATCCATTAATACCAAATTGGGTTTTTCTTTTTTATAAATATCTATTGCTACTCTTCCATTGGCAGCTTCTAAGATGGTTACTCCTTCTATGTGGTTATTCAAAAAATTCTTAAGCTGTACCCGAATAAGCATAGAATCATCACATAGTAGTACTTTCTTTCCACTCATATTTAAAACCCCCTTTTTATTAGATTGCATAGTTTATTTATAATGTCCTGCAGATGATGAAACCTAGACTTGTAAGAAACAATACCGCTATCGTCCATTTTTGGTAACAATTGCCTATTTACTTTTCTTATTTCGACATTGTTGTTGATTTTCCTTCCACAAAAAAGAAATATCTAAACATTCTTTCTCATTAAGTGCCATATATGTATATATGCTTATAAATTTCTATACTCTTTTATTTTATTTGTTAACCTACTATTGAGATTTATGAAGTAACTTTATTTTTCCCTTCATTTTTTGAGCAATAAAGATTTTTATCAGCGTTTTGAAATAAATTATTAACGTTTGCAGCCTCATCAAATGAGGAAACTCCTAGACTGATGGTAATCTTTAATTCTGTGTGCTGAGCAGAAATGGAAGTTCCTTCTATTGTCTTACGTATTTTTTCAGCAACTATTCTTGCCTCATCTATACTGGTATCAGGTAATAATATGGCAAATTCATCTCCACCGTATCTAAAACAACTATCAGTGGAGCGAGTATTTGTTGTGATCATTTGCCCGATGTGCCTAATTACTAAATCTCCCGTTAAGTGACCATAAGTATCATTTATGATTTTGAAATTATCTATGTCAAATAAAATAATTGAAAAAGCATTAATAATGCCTTTTTCTTTTTGTCTTTTATACAAATCAAATGCTTTTTGCAATTCTTCAAAAAAATGTCTGTGATTATATAAACCCGAAAGACAATCTATTGCTGACAATACCCTTAGCTGTCTATTTGCTTCCTCTAACTGTGCATTAAGTTGTACCAGTTCTTCTTCTGCTTTTTTCAAAGATGTGATATCTCTAGAGGTACCCCAAGTACCAATAACTTTTCCTTCGGAGTCGTAAAGAGGATATTTTGAAGCCGAAAGCCAAATAGTGCTTCCATCTGGTTTAACTAGCTTTTCTACTCTGCCTACAATCGGTTCACCTGTGGCCATTATTTTTTCTTCATCTTTTGAAGCATTATTAGCAAAGTATTCAGGAAAATAATCATAGTCATTTTTTCCTATCACTTCTAGAGGGTCTTCAATGCCAAATAGCAATGCGTGGGCCTTATTACTTAAGATAAAGCTAGAATCTCTATCTTTGAAGTAGATTGTATCTTGTGAATTATTCATTATGGTATTGATGATTAATACTTCATTAAGTTCTGATTCATTCATGTGAAAAATATCATTTGTAGTTATTTGTTCTTGATAATCTTTTTTCATTATATTCACTCCAAAATCATTATTAGTGAAGATTCTCAAAAGACATACTATTAAAAATTTTCCATTAATTATATGAATAATATCATTTTTATGCTTAAATATCAATGATTAAGATTCTTAAATATATGACTCTTTCAAAACCTGAATTGATATTTTTCTTCGGCTGTATACTTACTTCTTTTAGACATAAAAAAAGCATCTTCGATGCTTTCGCTAGGAAACCCTAGGTTTCCTTCGACGACAGCAAAGCTGTCTGAGCACCTTCCTGAAGGCGGGCAGGGGATTTCATCCCCTACAACCCCTATTTTTATATATTAGGAAAGTAGAACTTTCCTAGTATATAAAAAACGCTCTCCTTTCAGCAACAGATTGTATTACTTAATCTGTCTACCTTAAGGAGAGCATATCATTGTGCACTGGTATTTCTTATTCTATTTATAGATAACCAATTTTAAACTTTAATTGCACTCTGTGAAAGTGACTGACAGCAAATCAAAGATTTGGGTCATCTACTTTTGATATACACGGTCTACGGTTTCACCCAAAACCATGGGCTGCAAATGTAGCCCTTAGTATATCAAAATTTCACCTTGTATAAGCGACTGACATGAAATCATAGATTTCAGTCATCTGCTTAAGTTCTGTAGTTGGTTATCTATAGTAGTTCTTAAAACTATAGTATTTTTATCTAATACTACTTATGAAGATTTTTCTGCCTTTGGAGCCTTTCTTTTAGCATTTATTTTATTCCACAATTCTGCATTCTTAATTCCTAATTTAGCAGGATCAAACACTGGATCCAATCCTTGTGATTTTTGTGCTTCATAGTCTCTAAGAGTTGCTATGCCTGGCTTTGTAAGAAGGATGATAGCAATAATGTTTAACCATGCCATTAAACCAACCCCTATATCACCTAGCGCCCAAACCATACCTGCTGAATTAACTGCACCAACGAAGACCATAACAAGTAATGTTACACGAGTAATGTTAAATATTAACTTATGATTTTTAAAGTTTCTTGTTACATAAGCAACATTCACTTCAGCATAGTAGTAATAAGCCATAAGTGTTGAGAAAGCAAAGAAGAATAATGCAATCGCTACAAATGCGCCTCCAAATCTTGGCATCAAACTACCAACAGCAGCCTGTGTAAAGGCTGGACCCGGCTCTACCCCAGGAAGACCTTGTGCTATAAAACCACCTGCCCCATCAGATACATTGTAAGCACCAGTTATTAAAATCATAAACGCAGTTGCTGAACATACAAATAATGTATCAACATATACAGAAAATGCTTGTACTAAACCTTGCTTTGCAGGATGAGATACTTCTGCAGCAGCTGCCGCCATCGGACCTGTACCTTGACCAGCTTCGTTTGAGTAAATCCCTCTTTTAACTCCCCACATAATAGCTTGACCTATAATAGCTCCGAAAGCAGCCTTTGAACTAAATGCTGATGAGAAAATAAGAGCAAATATAGAAGGAATTTGGCTAATGTTAAGCACGATAATGATTAAAGCAACGATAATATACCCAATCGCCATAAAAGGTACAATAATCTCAGCCGCTTTACCGATACGTTTAACTCCACCAAAGATAATAGTTGCTAATAAACCAGCAACAACTAAACCAGTTATCACCGGACTGATACCAAATGCATTCTCCATAGAAATTGCAATGCTGTTAGCTTGGATCCCTGGTAAGAAGAAGCCCATAGCTATTATAGCAGCAACTGCAAAGATCATAGCATACCATTTTTGTCCTAATCCTTTTTCAATAAAGTAAGAAGGACCTCCACGGTATTCGCCATCCATTTCTTCCTTCCAAACCTGAGCTAACGCTGCCTCTATATAAGCAGAGCCTGCGCCTAGGAAAGCGATTGCCCACATCCAGAATACTGCACCAGGACCACCAAAACCAATGGCTGATGCAACCCCAGCAATGTTACCTGTACCAACACGTCCACCTAAAGCCATCGCGAAACTTTGGAAAGATGATACCCCTGAATCTGACTCTTGACCACCGAACAATTGACCTACCATGTCTTTTATAAGACGAATTTGCGGAAATCTCATAAGAACTGAAAAGTATACCCCAGCACCTAGGCAAAGCCAAACTAACCATTGTGACCAAATAATGTCGTTAAGAAAATCTAAAATTCCTGCCATGTTTAAAACTCCCCTCTCCTAAATATGATTTAGTAAATATAATTGCCGTTGATATATAAAGCAAAATGTGTGCCAAATTTAATAATTCAGACAAATCAACATTTTGACACAATTTGACGGCAAGAATCGGGAAATTTTTTTCTTGTGACATGAAATTTTTTTCTCATTTTATTGCAATTCATCATATTTATCAAATATAGTGGGGAAAACAAGCCATTTTAACTAATATATACTTCTTAGAAATGTTTATGAAACTATTGTAAGAATGCCTTTTTCTTAAATATCAGCGCTGAAAATGTGTTTTAAACTAATGCTTATCAATGCTATATTCATTAATTTTATTAAACAATTGTCTTCTACTTATGCCTAATTGACTTGCCGTATTTGTCATATTGAAATTATTAATTAATAATAATTTTTCTATATGCTTCTTTTCAGCTGCTGCTCTAACATCTTTAAGAAGTACCCGATTTGATACATTCATATTTATTTCATCAGATATATCACGAATACTAATAATACCATCCTTCGAAAGAACTACGAGACGTTCTATTATATTTTTCAATTCTCTGATATTTCCAGGGTAATTATAACTCATAAGAGTATTTAAAGCTTCTTCTTCTATCTCTTGGATATCTTTTTTAAGTTCACTAGCGTAAGTTGTAATAAAATAATTAATTAACTTCTTAAGATCCTCTTTTCTATCCCTTAACGGAGGAATCTTTATGACAATAGTACTAATTCTGTAATAAAAATCTTCCCTAAAATTGTTTTCTTTAATGCTCCGGCTAATATCTTTATTGGTAGCGCATATCAATCTAAAGTCTATATCAATTAATCGATTAGAACCTATTCGCGCTATTTTTCTATTATCAAGCACCCTTAGTAAGTTTAATTGTACATCTAAGGAAGTATCTCCAATTTCGTCTAGAAATAGGGTTCCTTCATGGGCTGCTTCAATTCTTCCAATTCTTTTCTCGTAGGCTCCAGTAAAAGCTCCCTTTTCATGACCATATAGTTCTGATTGCAATAAATTCTCAGAAAAAGCATGACAATTCACTGCTACAAAAGTATTGTTTTTTCTTGAACTAAGATTATGAATGTAATTAGCAAAAACTTCTTTACCAACTCCAGATTCTCCTAGAAGTAAAATAGTAGAGTTACTATCAGCAGCTCGTGATGCCAAATCTAATGCTTTATTAAATGATTCGTTTTCAGATTCAAGAAAAAAATTCTGAGCAGATAAACTTTCAACTTTATTCTTATATTTAACGACCTTCTCAATCTTCTTGATTTCAAGTATTAATTCATCCAGATCGTGATTTTTTATAAAGTAACCAAAAGCCCCCTTTTTTATTGCCTCAACTGCACTTTTAATATCTCCATCAACTGTTATGACTATAACTTCTGTATCTGGACTAATTTCTTTTATTTTATCCACCAATTCAAATCCATTAATGTCTTTCATCTTGTAGTCAATTATTACTACATCGACTTTCGTTTTTCTAATTAAGGCGATAGCCTCTTCACCAGAATTAACACTGTGAGAGGTATAATCATTAGTAAGTAGTACTGACTGAATAGCCTGTAAATACTCTTTTTCATCATCTACTATTAAAATGTTCAAATTATTGTCCATTTATTTATTCCTCCAAAAATTTAGAGATTTCACTAAAGATTAACATGATCCTCTTTACGTTTAAAGATGTCCTTCCTTTGGAATTTTTTTTCCCACTATGAATTCCTTCCCTATTATAAGGTATAAACAAGTTAAATTCAATACCTTTCTCTACTTACTTTAGCTAAATGCTACGATAAATTGATTTTATCTCATATTTGCAATGTATATTTTCATTCTAAAAATAGCTTATTATTATTATCTTTAATAGCTTTAAATTTTAATCTTACAATATTATTCTAAATAAAAATCAGCATACAAAACGTCGCATTCCATGCGGCTTTTTGTATGCTGATTTTTATTATAGACATAGATCAATATTGCAAGCTTTACTCTGTCAATGTTAAATCCATAAATGAGAAATTTGTCACATTAAATAATCCCATATCCGTCAGTTTAATTTCTGGAATAACAGGTAAAGCCAAAAAAGATAAAGTCATAAAGGGATCTATGTTTTTGTTCACATGTAGCTGGTCATATGCTATATTTAACATTTCCTTCAATTGAAGGTTAACCTTCTCCATTGTTCCATCAGAGATTAATCCAGCTATAGGAAGAGGTAGGGTTTTCAATATTTCCCCTTTACTACAGATCGTGATGCCTCCTCCTACCTTCTCTACTTCTTTAATAGCCAGTACTATATCTTCATCATTATCTCCAATAACGATGAGGTTGTGAGAGTCATGGGCAATTGTTGAAGCAATAGCACCATTCTTCATTTTAAAATCCTCAACCAATCCCAGTCCTATATTGCCAGTAGCTTTATGCCTTTCAATCACTGCTAATTTTAGTATATCTAGATTCTTGTTGTATTGGAAAATACCTTTTTCTGCATCTACTTTTCGTACTACCTTTTGGGTCACTAAGCTGTGAGGCAGTAGCTTAATTACATTAACAATGTCAGAAGTAACCTTTACTTCTAAATCCTCTTTTGTAATTAATTCCATATTGATCGTATACATCACTTTAGCATGGTCAGAATCCACAATATCAAAAAGAGGTTTTTTATTTTCTGCCACTTTATTCCCCTTCTTGTAAACCTCTAAAACCTCAAAATTCTGCAAATCTTCTAAAACGACGAGGTCTGCATCATAGCCTGGTGCAATTGCCCCTAGATCTTTAAGCCCATAACATTCTGCTGCATTAATGGTAGCCATCTGAAGAGCTGTAATAGGATGAACTCCTTCTTTTACTGCCAAGCGAAGGTTATTGTCAATATGTCCTCCTACCAGAATATCCTCTGGATGCTTATCGTCAGTGCAGAACAAGCATCTTCTTGCATTCTCCCTAGTAATACCCCTAATTAAAGTTTTTAGGTTTCTAGCAGCTGACCCCTCTCGTATCAAAATATACATTCCTAGCCTTAAACGATCTTGCATCTCCTCTACTGTGGAGCATTCATGCTCCGTCTTAACTCCTGCAGCTACATAAGCATTTAATTCCTTCCCTATAATGTTAGGTCCATGCCCGTCTATTTTTTTCTCTTTGGTAATCATAATTTTGTCTAATATACTGTCCTCTGCCGAGATTACTCCTGGATAATCCATCAACTCTCCTAAACCTAATACTCTGTTATGATGAATAAGACCTTCTAATTCTTTAGCTCTTAGTATTGCTCCTGCATTTTCAAAGGAAGTTGCAGGCACACATGAGGGTAGCATAATATAGATATTAAGGGGTAAATTTTCGCTGGCATTTAACATATATTGAATTCCTTCTACACCGCATACATTTGCTATTTCATGTGGGTCAGCGATAATTGTCGTAGTTCCCCTCGGTACGACTCCTCTAGCAAATTCTCCTGGAGTAACCATAGAAGATTCAATATGTACATGACTGTCGATCAATCCCGGAGCTACATATCTTCCATCAATATCACATTCTTTAATCCCTTCATATTCGCCAATACCAACAATTCTGCCATCATCAATGGCTATATCCCCTTCTATGATTTCGTGGGAAAACACATTAACAATTTTAGCATTTTTTAATACCACTTCAGCCTTTTCTCTGCCGGCACCTATATCTATTTTTCTTTTTAGCTTCTCCTTCATCATTTTAAGCCTCCATTTCCTTCTTCCTTAAAGCCTTTATTAGCTTCTCTGGTGTAACAGGTATCTCCTTCATCCTTATGCCTATAGCATTATATATGGCGTTAAGGATGGCTGGAGCTGCAGCGATGGTTACAGGTTCCCCTATACCCTTTGCTCCATAGGGTCCTGTTGATTCTGGGTCTTCTATAAGAATCTTTTTCACCTCTGGCATATCAAGAGCAGTAGGTATTAAGTAATTTGTTAAACGATTGTTCTTGATTTTCCCCTCCTGAATATTTAGATCTTCATAAATAGCATAGCCTAAACCCATTGCAAAGCCTCCGTCAATTTGCCCTTCAACCAACTTAGGGTTAATCGTCCTACCCGTATCTTGAGCACAAACACTTCGAAGCACCTCAACAGTCCCTGTTAAAATATCTACCTCCACCTCAACTCCATAAGCACTAAAGGTATAAGGCCAGTAGGGTGCTCCTTGACCTGTATCTTCATCCATTCGTGTTGTTTGAGCAGTAAAGTTTCCTGCTCTTCTTAACCTTTTCTCTTCAACAAGAGAAGCAATTTCTTTAAAAGAAATTCCTTTCTCAGGGTAGATTTTCAGAAAAATACTTCCATCTTTAACAGCTAATCCTACGCTACTATTTAATCCTAACTTTTCAATAGCGATAGCGATCATCTCTTCCTTTAGATTCTCTGCTGCTATTTTTATAGCATTTCCAGTGTTATAGGTTTGTCTGCTGGCGGCAGCTGTGCCAGCATCAGGTGTAATACTTGTATCTTCACATATTAGGTTAATTTCCTTCTCGGAAACACCTAAGACTTCTGCGGCAATTTGGCTCAAAATTGTTTTAGCTCCTTGACCTACCTCGGTGGCTCCAGCATAGATGGTTACCATTCCATCCTTCCCAAGTTCTGCTATAGCATTAGAAATGTCTGGGAAGCCATTACCATATCCTGTTCCATAGAATATACTTGCAAAACCAATCCCACGTTTCTTCAATTTAAACAGCCCCCTCTAGTTTTTGTTCAAAATCCATAGCTTTTGCTACTTCTTCAATACATTTCTGTAAGGGGATACTCTCCTCCAATACCTGCCCAGTTGCAGTCCTAGAGCCGACTTTGAAGCAATTCATTAATCTGAAGGTAATTGGATCTATTTCTAACTTTTCAGCCAGCATATCCATCTGTTGTTCATGCCCTATAGGAACTTGAACTGCACCAAACCCCCTCATAGCTCCAGCAAAGGGATTATTGGTATAAACTGCATAACTGTCCACCTTCACGTTAGAGATTTCATAGGGCCCAGTTGCATGAACTCCAGCTTTTCTTAAGACATTTATAGCCCAGGAGGCATAAGCACCTGTATCACCAATGATCTTGGCCTCCATAGCCATCAGTTTTCCATTGTTATCTGCACCTGTTTTATAATACATAATCATGGGATGTCTTTTACTATGAGCTTCAAAGGATTCCTGCCTAGAGTAAACAGTTTTAACCGGTTTCCCCGTCACCTTCACTGCTAAAGCCAGATGGATTTGCATAGTAATATCCTCCCTGCCACCAAAAGCACCTCCAACAGCAGTATTGATGACCTTAATCTTTTCTAATGGCAGCTGTAATGCTTCTGCGATTTCCAATTGGTCAAAATGAGGGTATTGCGTGGCTGCACATACCACAATCGTATCCCCCTCTTTATAGGCTAATCCTGCCTCCGGTTGCAGGAATGCATGATCCACCATAGAGGTTTTATATTCTCCCTCCACCACTACGTCACACTTTTCAAAGGCATTTTCTGCATCTCCTTTTCTTAGCTTGTAATGATAGAGAATATTTCCATCGTCATGAACCTTAGGTGCTTTCTCTTTCATTGCTTCAATTGGATCAAAAACCCCCTCTATTTCTTCATAAGTCACTTCAATAGCTGCCACTGCTTTTTCAGCAGCTTTTTCCGACGTAGCTATGACAAAAGCCAAGGAATCCCCTATAGACCTAACCTTCTTGCTGCAGAAAACTTGATGATCCTTAAACAATACGCCATGATGATTGTTAGGCACATCCTGATAGGTTAATATTTTTATTACTCCAGATATTTCTTCTGCTTTACTGATGTCTAGCTTAACGAAAGCATGAGGTTTTTTTGAACGTAAGGTTTTACCAAAAACCATGTCATCCACATACAAATCTTGTGGATAGGTGGCTTTTCCTGTCACCTTTGCTAATCCATCTACTCGTATAACATTTTCTCCTACAATCTCTAGCTTCATTCCTTTGTTTCCTCCCCTCTTAAATACTGGGAAGCTTTTTCGATAGCATTCACAATTTGATTATATCCTGTACATCTACAAAGATTACCTGATATACCTTCCCTGATCTCCTTTCTAGTAGGGGAAGGATTTTGATCCAATAGCGCCTTAGCAGATAGCACCATTCCAGGTGTGCAAAAACCACATTGTACTGCTCCTTCTTCTAAAAAAGCCCTCTGTATGGGATGTAGATCATGATCTCCTTTTACACCTTCTATCGTAATAATTTCTTTTCCTTCTCCTTGAAAGGCCATCACCATACAGGCATTCACCGTTGTTTCATCCATAATAATGGTACATGCTCCACATTCTCCTTCACCACAGCCCTCCTTTGTTCCCGTCAAATGAAGCTTATCTCTTAATACATCTAAAAGTCTCATATCCTCTTCTATATCAACCTCGTATACCTTCCCATTTACTTTTAATTGTATTCTCTTCATACCTAAATGCTCCCTTCTGTGTCACAGCATTCTAATGCTTTTTTAAATGCCTTCTGAAACACACCAATAACAGCTTCTTTTTTAAAGGCTACAGTTGAACGTCCATGGAGTCTTTTTTCAATTTCTTCCTTTAGCTTTATTCCACCTTGATGGATTGTTGTCTTATCTAATGTTTTTTCCAATAGATATTCCTCAACCTTTTTCTCTCTCAATCCACATCTTCCTAAAGCTCCATTGGCAATTCTTATTTCTTTACATCTATTATTTTGTTCCCTGTCTATATATACAGCTGTGGATATCTTTGAAATAGCTAAAGCTTTTCTAAATCCTAGCTTGCTAAAGCCTAAGCCTTGATTTATTTGAAGTTTTTTGAATTTTATTTTAGTCAGAAGTTCATCAGCTTCTAGCGCAGCTTTTCCTTTATCAGTAATGAAGTCCTCTAGGTGCATTTCTCGTATAATATTTTTCCTTTGCAATACTACGATCGCATCTAAGGCTAATAATGGTGGAATACAATCCGCTGCCGGTGAGGCATTGCAAATATTTCCTCCTATTGTTGCAGCATTTCTTATTTGAGGCGATCCCACAGAAGCAGCAGCCTCTACTAATGCTGCTAGTTTATTCTGTAGATAAGAGATACCTATTATTTGAGTAAAGGTTACTGCACTGCCGATTTCTATCCATTCCGCTGTCTCCTTTACCTCTTTTAGTTCTTCTATATTTGATATATCCACCAAAGCAATTGGCTTTTCTTTTCCTTCTCTCAATTGAATGATCAAATCCGTCCCGCCAGCAATAATTTTACACTGGTGTTGATAATATTCTAATATTTCAAGAGTTTTCTTGATCTCTTTCGTTTGAAACACCTCTTTTATTTCCATCCCCCATCCCCCTATACTAAAAACATTTACTTGAAGCAAAGCTATGTATATATTTCATAATCATCACTGATAGGGAAAGATGAAATATAACATAGCTTTTACTATTTATGCTTTTTTTATATTTCCTCTCAATATTTGTTGAAAAATGACTCTGTTTGCCTCCCTTAAAATGTCCTTTTCATTTAAAGTAGTTAATCTCTGGTTCTCCATAACAACCTTGCCATCTATTATGGTAGTCTCTACATCAGAAGCATGGGTACTATAAACCAACTGAGATATAACGTCTACTTCTTGGTTTGGACAGCTATGTAGCTTATCTAGATTTACGATGACTAAGTCAGCTTTTTTACCAGCTTCAATACTTCCCAGCTCCTTCTCCATACCCATAGCCTTAGCTCCTCCGATGGTGGCCAATTCAAAAACCTGCTGCGCCGGCATGACAGTCGGACTTAATAGTCGAGCTTTTTGAATCAGCGCTGCATTTCTCATTTCCTGAAAAGCATCTAAATTGTTATTACAGGGAGCGCCATCAGCTGCTAAAGAGACTACGGCCCCCATTTCTATTAGTTCAGGAATTTTGGCAATTCCCGAAGCCAGCTTTAAATTTGAATTTGGACAGTGGGCAATAGCTGTCTCAGTTTCTGCTAATATTTTCATTTCTTCTTCTTCTAACCATATACAATGGGCTAAAATCAGGTTTTTCCCTGTAAGACCTAAATGATGCAGATAAACAACATTCCTCATCCCTCTATCTTTTTGAACGATTTGAATCTCTCCCCTATTTTCCGAAGCATGGGTATGTATCATAACACCATACTCCTTACTTAGGTCCTTAACCTTTATTAATAATTCCTCTGTACAGGATATAACAAATCTTGGTGCAAAAGCATATTGAATTCTATTGTTCCTTCTACCATGCCATTTTTTTAATAATCTAACACTTTCTTCTATAGATGACTTTGTGTCTTCCATTAATGTTGCTGGAATTCCTTGGCCATAGTCCATCATACATTTACCAGCAATTCCTCTAAAACCGCTTTCATCTATCGCTTCAAAAATAGCATCTGTATGATTGACTGTACCCATGTCAATGATCGCTGTTGTTCCTCCCTTTATTAGTTCTGCGATTCCCAGCTTTGCAGAAATATAATTGGACTCAAAGGTATGCGCTCCTTCTAAAGGCCAGACTCTTTCTTTTAACCAGTCTAGAAGCTCTAAGTCATCAGCCTGCCCCCGATAAAGGGTTTGGGTTAAATGAATATGGGTTTGAATTAATCCTGGAATGACTACTTTTCCTTCAGCGTCAATTACCCTTGCATCTTCTATTTTCAAATGTGGAGCTATTGCCTTAAACCTATCTCTTTCAATAAGGATATCACCCTTTATTATTTTTCTTTCGGTATTCATGGTTACAATTCTACCATTTTTAATAAGTATTTTTTCCACAGAATCCCTCCTACAATCATTAACTTTAAAAACTAAACCTAGCTATGGACATGTGCCTCTATACTAGATTTACTTTTTAGGGTTAATTATATCTATTTCCCGTCCCCTCTGAACGGGAAATAGATCCTTTCCTTTAGTGTATTAGAAACTTAATGATAAATAGGATTGTTAATATGTACATAATAGGAGATACTTTATTACCTTTGCCTGTTAAAAGCTTCAAGAATACATAAGAAACCATACCAAATACAATACCTTCTGCAATACTGTAGGCTAAAGGCATCATAATGATGGTTAAGAAGGCTGGAATTGCTTCGGTAAAATCATCCAAGTCAATTTTATTAATTGGTGACATCATAAACAATCCAACCAGTACTAAGGCGGGCGCTGTGGCCGCTCCAGGAATCATGATAAACAATGGTGAGAATAATAGTGCAATAGTAAACATACCTGCTGTTGATAGAGCCGTTAACCCAGTTTTGCCTCCCTCAGCTACTCCAGCTGCACTTTCTACATAGGTAGTAACGGTGCTGGTTCCTAGACAGGCACCAACCGTCGTTCCTACCGCATCTGCAAATAGTGCTTGCTTTGCCTTTGGAAGCTTGCCTTCCTTATCCAACATATCCGCTTTAGATGCTACGCCTACCAAGGTTCCTAATGTGTCAAACAAATCTACAAATAAGAAAGTAAATAGTACCACTAACATATCTAAGCTGAAAATATTGGAGAAGTCAAATTTGAAGAATATTGGCTCTAGAGAAGGAGGCGTACTCATAAACCGCAATCCTTCAGGTAGCTCAGTAACTCCCATCGGAATTCCTATGGCTGTAGTTGCAATAATTCCAAGCAGCAAGGCTCCTTTGATATTTTTTGCTAATAAAATTCCAGTAATAATGATTCCGATAATTGCTAAAGCTGGAGCTGGACTGCTTAAGTCCCCAAGTGCTACAATGGTCCCGTCACCTGGTGTAATGATATCAGCATTTACCAGGCCTATGAAGGCAATAAATAGACCTATACCTACTGAAACAGCATGCTTTAAGTTCAACGGGATAGAATTCACGATAGCTTCTCTTACATTAAGGAAGGTAAGTAAAATAAATATAATACCTTCTAAAAGTACTGCTGTTAAGGCAAATTCCCAAGAATAGCCCATTCCAAGCACTACTGTGTAGGCAAAAAAAGCATTCAGTCCCATTCCTGGTGCTAAAGCAAATGGATAATTAGCATAAAAAGCCATTACCAATGTAGCAATGATGGAGGCTAGAGCTGTTGCTGTAAAAATAGCTCCAAAGTCCATCCCTGCATCCGACAGGATCAGTGGATTAACAATTAAAATGTAGGCCATCGTCATGAAGGTTGTGATTCCTGCAATTACTTCTGTCTTCACATTTGTTTTGTGTTCCTTCAGCTTAAAGGTTCTTTCCAAAAAACTATTTTCTGCTTGCATCTTTGTACTCACAATTTAACCCCCTTTTAGGCATAGAATTTTACTATTGCTGCCTGTGGTAGGACACCACTTCTCATCTGTCGCTCTCTGCTCCCCTCCTTTCTAATTCCCATTATTCTATAGATAACCAAGTGTTAACCTTAATAAATAATACACGTTCCTGTGGTTTCGCCAGTGGATAACTCCTACAACTCACTCCGATGTTAAATCCTGAAATTTGCGAACTCGCTTCGCTCAAACACACAAATTTCTTACGGATTTAACATCTCTGTTCATTGGGAATTATAGCCACTGTCTGCAAATGCACTCACTTAGTATTATTTATTAAGATCTATGGTTGGTTATCTATATAGATGTACACCGCTAAATTTTAATATACTAAAGGCTACATTTGCAGTCCTTGGCTATGCTTTTTTAGCCAAGGGCGAAACGTAGACCGTGTATATTAAAATTTAATTCTAAAAACGTATATCTATATAACGGGTGGTAATATTTCAAAATTGTTTACATCCACTAAACCCTGGTCTGTAATTTTCCACTTTGGACTAGTAGATAAGGCCAGGAAGGATAGATGCATGAAAGGCGCATGGACTTTACAGCCCAGTTGCTCTTTAACACTCTTTTCTAAATCAGCAATTTTTCTACTGACTTCAGACCCCGTTAGCTCATCAGTAATTAGTCCCCCAACCGGAAGTCTTAGTTCTTCTATCACCCGTGTATTTTTTGTTACTGCAATGCCACCACCAATTTCAACAACATGATTAATCGCTGTCACTATGTCCTTTAGGTTGGTTCCTATAGCAATAATGTTATGAGTATCATGGGCGACACTTTCCGCAAAAGCCCCCTGTTGTAAGCCAAAGCCCTTTACAAATGCTTTGCCTATACTTCCATTTCTGCCATATCGCTCAACACACACGATTTGCAAAGCATCTTGTTTTATATCAGGCAAAACAGTTCCCTGCTGCGTTCTAATGGTTAATTCCAAACTTTCTGATAAATTTTGATCTGGAATTAGCTCTATACATCGAATGTTAGCTTCACTAGCTCGAGCTTTTATTTTTAAATCTTCTTCAGTAATCCCTTTACATTTCACTGAATTTTTCACATTGTCTGGATAGGTGTATTTCGGCATATCTATCAAAAGCTTTCCTTGGGAAGCCACCAGTTTTCCCTCAAGAAATACAGCTTCCACCTTCATTTCCTTTAGATCCTCAATAATAGCTATATCTGCTAATTTTCCTGGAGCTAAAGCTCCCCTATCGTGAAAACCAAAATAGGTTGATGGATTAAGAGTAACCATTTGTATGGCTTCTATAGGATCAGTTCCTTCAGCAATAGTTCTCTTGACAATTTCATTCATATGCCCAAGCTTTTCTAAATCTTCTGCTACCATATCATCCGTTGCCAGAATGCATCTTCTTGAATCTAATCTCTCTTCTGTAACTGCCTTGATACATTCCCCCATATTTCGCTGGGTAGAACCTTCCCTCATAAAAACGTAAATTCCCTGTCTCAGCTTCTCAACACACTCTTCCTTTGTAGTTGTTTCATGACAGGAACACGTTCCACCAGTCGAAATAATGTGAGCAGCCAGTTCATTCCCAAATAATTCTGGAGCATTGCCATCTACAATCTTTCCTATGCTTTTTGCATAGACAGTAGAGGCCACTAGATCCGTAATAACTTCTGGCGTATTTCGATAGACATGTTTTGCATTACTGAAGCCCTGCAGTTCACCTATACCGATAACATTAGGATAATTTAAAATCTCCTTCATATCTTTGGAGGTTACATCATAACCTGCTGTCTCTAGTCCTGGACAATCAGGGGTTAAGGCTGGCACCACTAGATGTACATGGTTAGGAACCACACTGGCTTCCTCCGCCATAGCCTTCATACCTATTGGTCCAAGGGCATTGCCTATTTCATGAGGATCAGCCACCAAAGTAGTCGTTCCTGATGGAATAGACAGCCTAGAGAATTCTGTTATCGTTAACATACTGCTTTCAAAGTGCATGTGGGAGTCAATAAAGCCAGGAGACAAATATTTTCCTCTCACATCTACTACAATGGTTTCTGGTCCTATTAGTTTTTCTGCGCCCCCTACTACTAGGATGTACTTCCCCTTGATAGCGATATCTCCTTGATAAATCTCCCTTGTTAACACATTGATTATGTTTCCTTGATATAACACAATATCAGCAAAATGTTTGTCTGACATGAGTACATCAATAAGTCCTCTATATTCTATAGCTTGTTTTATTACTAAAGCATCTGACAATTTCCTCCCCCCTTCTGCTTAATTCCTCTGAAAAGCATCTCAATAAATATCGATGTTGTCTACTATACCAACAATGGCTGCATCGATTGGAGACTGTAATTTTTCTGCAGCATGTCTAGCAGCAGTTCCCTTTGCATAAATAACAATTTCACCAATACCTGCTCCTACAGTGTCTACTGCAACTAATGCTTCCCCTATAGGTTCTTTTTGTATATTCAGAGGCTGTGTAATCATAAGCTTGCTGCCTGTTAATCTCTCATCTTTTCTAGTAGCCACGATTGTTCCAATCACTCTACCGATATGCATACTACCATCTCCTTTTAAAGGAACTACTAGGCTTTTATGATTCTTATCCCTCTTGCCTTCGCGGTATCCTTTGCTAATGGGGTTATTATTGCATCAGAGGCAACTATCATATCTACACTAGAAAGGTCAAATGTTAACACATCTCTTTCCGTAATGACTCTTTGCTCTATGATTGTTTCCTTATTCTTTATATCTAAATGATGAGGGATGGATTTGCCAATATCCTTAAAGGCATCTAGCGGTTTAACGCCCATCTTCTCCAGCTCTAACAAAACAAGCTTTAGCTTTTCTGTCATATAGAGATTAGAGCTAGTCACTCCCTTATACTCCAACAGCCCTTTCAGGTTCATCCATATAGGTTTCCCCATCCACAATACTTCCCATAATAGCTTTGGAATCAATTGATCTTGAATTCCTAACGAGAGCTTTATAGCAGTATTTTGTGTTAAAAGGGGTACCAACACCCCCTCTATTCCTTCCATAAAGCTATGTTCTATAGATAGATTACTTTCTCTATATACTTTTCTAGGCTGAAGCCGTCTACTTAATTCATCTATGTTTAGCAATTTTTCTCCATGAATAGAAAATATAAAATCAAAGCTATATCCCTTACTTCTAAGATTCTCCAATTGTTTTACGATCTCCTGCTGCTCAGTGGTTGTTCCTGTAAAAACAATCATTAAATGACGGTTTTCCTCCTTAGAAAAATTTTTGTTATTTTTTAAAATAAGATGTTCCATAATTTTCTGGGTTTGGTTATATCTATTCATCCTTTTCCCCCTCAATCATAGAGTAGGAGGCTTCTCCCATTAACGATGATTATTCTCCCTTAAGCAGCACTCTTTCTACTTCTGCATGGGGTCTTGGAATTACATGTACAGAGTGAAGTTCCCCAACAGCTCTAGCAGCCTCTGCTCCAGCATCAGTAGCAGCCTTTACTGCCCCTACATCTCCCCTCACCATTACAGTTACAAGCCCGAAACCTATCTTTTCATATCCAACCAAAGTAACATTTGCCGCTTTAACCATGGCATCTGCTGCTTCTACTGCCCCTACCAATCCTTTAGTTTCTATCATGCCTAATGCTTGACTCATATTTATTCCTCCTTCTTTTTGTCTTCACTATTATTTTCTTCTACACCCTCAGATTCTTTTAGTTGTTCTCTAACTGCCTTTTTCTGTAAGTTTTTTTCAAAGGCCTTTATTATTAAATCAACCTCTTCATGGGGTCTAGGAATAACATGGTGGGACAATACAGTTCCTACTTTGCTAGCAGCAGCCACCCCTGCCTCCACGCTAGCCTTAACAGCTGCAACTTCTCCTGCTATATGAACAGTTACACTTACAGCTTTACCCGCCCCTATTACTTTTTCGTATCCTACTAATTTAACATCTGCTGCTTTACCTGCTGCATCCAAGGCTGTAATAGCCGTCGTTAATCCTATTGCTTCAATTAATCCCAAGGCTGCCCTCACGAAAACACCCCCTATTTCTCTTTTTTAATTTAGTAGAATCCTTTCCTCTCTCTCCCCTTATCCTCTTCACTTTCTTCCCTCTGAAGCTTACCAGTCTTAGCTGCAAGCTCTGATAATGTTACAATTTGAAGCTCTTCGTTATCATTTGTTGAAAAACCCTTATCCCTTAGATTTTCATTTTTTTTGTTTTTGTGAATTAAATTAATTAGTAAATCCTCTTCTTTTTTTTGTAGACTCACACTTGTTTTTTCTCTACATTCCTCTCTTTTTAAAGATTTATGAGCAATATTGCTCATAACCACCTTTGTTAATGGATTTGCCAATACGATCACCACCATTTACTATGCTATCTTAATCTAACAACTTATCAACTTCATCATGGGGTCTTGCAATTACATTTGTGGAAATAATTTCTGCTATAGATTCGACTGTTTCTACTGCGTTTGCTACAGCCGCCTGCACCGCTGCAACTTCTCCTCCTACCATTACAGCTACAATTCCTGACCCTACATAGTTGAAATCAATAATTTTTACATCAGCTGATTTTACCATCGTGTCAGCCGCCTGTATGGCGGCTACTAAACTTCTTGTTTCTATCATTCCTAACGCTTGCTTCATATGGCATGACCATCCTTACCTATAATTTTCCCCCTGGAAGTACTTAGAAATATCTATTTTCTCATAACCAGGAATAACCGCTCTTTCAAATCTTTTGCCCAATTCTCCTATAGGTTTTGTTGCATCTATCCCTACTTTATCCGTTATACCGCTTAAGCTATGAGAGGGTTCTAGTCCTGACCCCAATGCTCCAGGTACAATAACTAAGTCTTTAGATGCCTGCATCCTTGTTGCAATGGCCCACTCTATATCGTCGGGACTAAAGATATCTACATCATCATCCACTACAACCACATGTTTCACATCTTTACTACTGGCTAATGCACCTAAAATGGCACTTTTGCCATCCCCCTCTTGTCGCTTATGAATTGAGACAAATGCGTGAAATCTACATCCTCCCGATACGGTTACGTTCACGTCCTTCACATCCACTAAGTTTTTCACTGCTGTGTAAAGCTCAATTTCTCGGATCAATCCATTGGATAGGTGCTCTTCTCTACAGGGAAATGCGGTTTGAAAAATAGGATCATTTCGATGCATTACAGTTTTTATTTCTACTACTGGATGGGGTGCTACACCACCATAATAACCCATCAATTCTCCAAAGGGGCCCTCATCTTTTCTGCGATGAGGCGGCATAATACCTTCTAACACAATTTCTCCATAGGCTGGTACTTCTAAATCAACACTATGACATTTCACTAGTTCTAAAGCCTCTCCCCTAAGGGCACTGTCTACTTCATATTTATCTACCCCATAGACTTCACTGCTCACCTGAGAAGCTAGCAATAGACTATAATCATAACCTAACAATATAGCCACCTCTAAAGGCTTATTTTGTTCCTCCATCTGCAAAAACTGCTTGGTAGCTAAGGGAGAAGCAATCAATATACTGATCTCATTTCCTCCGTTAACCTGTAGTCTTCGAACAGATATATGCCGCTTACCGGTTTCAGGATCTTTTACAACTACAATGCCTGAAGTAATATAGCTGGAGGAATCCTCTTCATGGAAGGTAGGAATAGGAAACATTTTCGGAATATCAATATTTCTAGTAATAATGTTCTCCATGACTGCCCCTTTTGCCAAAAACTTTGTAGCTTTTGGATTAGCAATAGCATCCATCATTCTATAAATTCTTTCTTCATGTTTCATCCCCAGCATCTCATAATAGATTTCTCTATTTCCGAATAAAGCCCCCGCTACTGGCATTTTGTTACCCTTTACCTTACTAAACATGATAGGCACTTCGTTTTTAAAACATTTTAAGACTGCCCCTAATTCAAATTTAGGATCCACTTCTACATTACATACCTGTAAATATCCCTTATTTTTTAATTGATCAATAGCAGCCCTAAGCATTTGGGTTTCCATCCTCAGCTTACCCTCCTCTCCGTATCCTAGACATACGCCCCTAAATTTTAATATACTAAGGTCTACATTTGCAGCCCTGGTTTTGGGCGAAACCGTAGGCCGTGTATATTAAAATTTAACTTTAAAGGCATATGTCTATATCTATTCTCCCCACCTTTTAAATAAACCATGGTCTATTCCCATTTGATCCAATGCTCTCCCCACCATAATGCTTACAATATCCTCAATGGTCTCGGGATGATGATAAAAACCAGGTGAAGCTGGCAAAATAGTGACCCCTAGCTTTGCCAACTTCATCATATTTTCTAAATGTATTACACTTAAAGGTGTCTCCCGTGGAACCATCACCAGTTTTCGTCCTTCTTTAATGGTTACATCAGCAGCTCTAGTTAAAAGATTATCTGATATACCATGGGCTACTGCTGCTAAAGTCCTCATAGAGCATGGAACAATAATCATTCCATCGGTTTTAAAGGAACCACTAGAAATAGAAGCAGCTAGATTTTTGTTGTCATGATGGACAGAAGCCAATTCCTTTAATTCTTCTAATCCCACACCACATTCATGCTTTGCAACGTATTCTCCCATGGTAGATACAACCAAATGGGTCTCAATTTCCAGGGTCTGTAATACTTTTAAAAGTCCAATACCATAGATAGCGCAGCTACCTCCTGTGATACCTACAACAATTTTCATAGCTTAGCACCACTTTCTATCTGAAGAAATGTCATTTTTTTACTTAACTTTATTTTGTGTATCTCCTCCACCAATCCATGGATCTTCACTGTTTTTCCAAGCCTTGATGTATTCATCGATTGTCATTACTTTCGTGAAGATACTTAAATCATTCAAACCATACTGATGCATTTCTTCAGTCTTTGAAGCACAACCATCACTCAAGGTAATTACTTTATAGGCACGGGCTAAAGCATCGGTTGCTGTACTTCTTACACATACATTGGTCCAAACCCCTGTCACTACAACAGTATCAATAGCTTCCTCTCTTAAATACAAATCAAGGTCTGTATGAGCAAAGCCGCTGTGTCTTCTTTTAGGCACGATGTATTCATCACCCTCTGGATATAGCTCTGGAATAAAATCTGATCCCCAGCTTCCCTTCACTGCATGCGCTGGTCTTACACGAAAGTCAGCATCATTTTTTCTATGGGCCTCTTGAATATGAACTAAGTGAATATCATCATCCTTACGACTTCTAATCCATTTAAATAGTTTTTGAAGGTCAGGTATGATGGTTTCTCCACCGGGACATCGGAGAGAAGCCCTTTCTCCTACAAAATCATTTAACATATCTATTACGAGTACCGCATGTCTAGACATAAAATCTCCTCCTTAATATTTAATTACTCTATCTAGTTTTTGAATACTTTGTCTTCTGACAAATTGTCCAAAGCCTTCTTCTCCAACAATACCGATTTCATCATCGTATACGAGGGTACCTCTCACAACCGTTTTTACTGGCTTCCCCTTTAGCTTAATTCCATGTAATGGATTGTATTTTGCCATAGAATAGGTTTTCTTTTGATCAATTGTCCACTCTTTTTCAAGATCAATGATAGTAAAGTCTGCATCTGATCCAATATGCATTGCACCCTTTTTAGGATATAGTCCATACTGCTTTGCTGCATTGGTACTTAACACCTCTACCATTTTACTAAGGGTCAATCTTCCCTTGTTATAGCCTTCGCTTACGATAATAGGAACTAATGTTTCCACCCCAGGGATTCCTGGGAAAGCAGTCCAAATGTTCACACCTTCAGCCTCTTTTTCTGTTGCGATTTCATAAGGAGCATGATCAGTACCCATAAAATCTACACTGCCATTTTGTAGACCTTCCCAAAGCTCTTCATTATCTCTCTTTGTTCTAAGTGGGGGTGCAATTTTAGCATACTGTCGGTGCTCCGTCATAGCATCTTGATAATTTAGCGTTAGATAATGGGGACAGGTTTCAGAGGTTACATCTAAACCCTTCTTTTTCGCCTCACCTACTAGTTTTGCTCCGATGCCTGTGCTCATATGAACGATGTGTAATCTTGCACCAGTTTCTTCAGCAAAGCTTATTCCCAATTGAATAGCAGCCTTTTCAGCTAATTCTAGTCTTGCTTCAGCCCAAGCTGGTCCATCCAATCTACCTTCCTTCTGAAACTTATTTACATAATAGTCACACATAGCGTAGTTTTCGGCATGAATTCCTACTGGTAATCCAGTTTCTGCAACCCATCTAAAGGCCTCTAGCATTTCAGGGTCTGTTACTCTTTCATAGGTTGGCACCGATGGAGTCATATAAACCTTATAGGCGCATACCCCATAATCAGCTTGTTCTTTAATAATTTCTTTTTTACCTGCTCTTATATCTTCCCCAGTAACACCGCCCCACATTGCATAATCTATAATAGCCTTATCTTTAATAGCGTTCAGCTTTGATTCTAATTCTTCTACGCCTCTTACTGATGGTTTAGAACAGCAGGGCATATCCATAATTGTGGTTAAGCCTCCAGCAGCAGCCGAGGAGGTTCCTGTCAAGAAATTTTCTCTATGGGTAAAGCCTGGGTCCATAAAATGAGTATGGGAATCAAAGCAACCCGGAATTGTTAAATGACCTTCTGCATTAATTTCCTTGTCATATTCAATTCCTTCTAAATCTGTTAAAAAGCCTGCTATTTTTTCATCCTTTACAAGAATATGAGTTAATACGGTATCGTCTCCCTGTGGTATCCTTGCATTTTTCACAATCACATCATACTTCATATGAAATCCCCCTTTTTTATAATAAAGTTATCTTTATCCTTCGGTGTATTGCTAAGACTCCCGCTTCTTCTAGATAAACAAACTAAGCGACTAACACAAAATCAAAGATTTTGGTTATCTGCTTATAGATAAACAAACTAAGTGACCAACACGAAAGTTAGAAACCAAACTTTCGGTTGTCTACTTAAAGCGGGAGATCAAGCACTACATCCTCGAAGTAAATTCGGCTACAATTCAGTGGGAGTAAAAACTCCCTCTAGATAAACAAACTAAGTGATCAACTCGAAAGTTACAAATCAAACTTTCGGTTGCCTACTTATGAATTAAGTCTCATTTTATTTCATTAAATGACTTTCTAATATTTGATCCTTTCTAAAGTTCTCTAAGCCTAAATAATATTCTAGAGAATTCAATAGATAGTCTAACTTCACCGGACCCACGATTTCTGATCCAGTAACTGCTACACCATACCGTTCAGCCTCTTGCTTTACAAAATTGAAGGCTCTATATAGAGGCGTAGCACCACAGTCAAACATATTCACAGAAACAACTACCCCAGATCTTTCTGGAAACTTAATTCCTACAGCTCTAACGGTGCTAAAGCCTCCACTTGGTCCCCGCACCCCTTTAGCAATGGTCTTTGCGATTGTTACATCTTCAGTTGCTAAAAAAACATTATAGGCGGTTAACCCCTCAACATCAGCACTGACAATCGTTGCTCCCGCTGTTGGATGTAAAACAGCTGGCCCTATATCAGGTCTTCTCTCCTCCTTGTGGACAGCTTGCTTCAATCCCTCATATTGCCCCTCACGAATAAAGGAAAGTACTTTTCTCTCTTCGCATCTGGCATTTGCTCCAGAAAAATATACAGGTACTTTAAAGCGTTTATAGACTTCTTCACCAATCTCCTCCGCCAAAGCTTTACATTCCTCTAAAGAAATATTTTTGAATGGAAATAAAGGAATGGTGTCTTGAGCTCCTATTCTTGGATGCGTCCCCTGCTGTTCCTCCATATTAATTAATTCATAGCTTTTGCCAGCCAAAATCAGCAGAGCTTCCTTTAAAGCCTCTGGTTCTCCAATAAGCGTTACAACTGTTCTATTGAAGTCATACTCTGGTTCATAATTGATTAGTGTCACTCCTTCTATGTTTTTTAAAGGTTCTACGATTGATTCGATGACTTCTTTTCTTCTGCCTTCACTGAAATTAGGCACTGCTAGAATATACTTTTTCTCACCTGTCATAGCTAAGCCCCCTCTTCTTCTAAATAATATCTTACTTGTTTTTGCATAGGATTTATTTCTGCCTCATTTTCATTTTATTCTGAAACTTCAATAGAAAATTCCATAAAAATACTAAATCACCTTTGTATGATATATACAAATGTACATAGTTATAAAGCATTATATTTCCAGTAATTTTGTAATAAGTATACAAATTTATCTTGTGTTTTTTTAATTGTTTTGGAGCTATTTTGCTTAAACCTTATAAAATAAAGATTCCCGCTGTTAAAGTTTCCTTTGTTTTTAATCCTAGAATAATGATATTAATTTATATTGAGTAGGAATTTTCTGAAAAAGGATGTATAATATAATCATCATCGCCTTAGTCTTTTCTAATTTTGAAAACCCTTATCCCATTTCATGATTAAGATGAAGAAAGGAGAATGATGATGGCTTTACGGTTAATTGATTTATCTCAAGAAATTTTTCAAGGAATGTCTGTATTCCCTATGCACCAACCGACCTTCATTATGACCAATATGACCCACGAGGAAAATATGCAAGCTACTGGTAGCAAAACCTTAGGCTTTTCTGCACGAAATCTCTTAATTAGTGAGCATGGCGGTACCCACTGTGACGCAGTTTGGGAGTATAAGTCCTCAGGTTCTACAATCGATAAAATGCCTCTTCACCATTTTTGGGGAAGTGCTATCTGTATCGATTTATCTTGTGTTTCCCCAACTCAATACATAGAAGTTGAGGATTTAGCTTCTGCCCTTGCTAAATCTGGTCTTACCATTGAAAAGGGGGATATTATTCTATTATATACAGGTCACTTTGATCGCTACTTTGGCACCGATCAATGGCAAACTACCTATAGTGGTTTAAGCTATAGGGCGGCAAAATGGCTGGCAGAAAAAGGCGTTGTGAATATTGGTGTAGATGCTCCAGCAATTGATCATCCGGAGGATTTAGACTTCTCAGGTCATTTGGTTTGTGGTGAATATGATATTACCAATACCGAAAATCTCTGTAACCTGCATCTAGTAGTAAACAAACGGTTTTTGTATTTTGGACTTCCTTTAAAAATTCGAGATGGCTCTGGTTCACCGATACGTGCGATTGCATTATTGGAGGAATAAGTAGATGAGCAAAATCTATGATTTTGTGTCAGTCACTTATACAAGGTGAAATTTAAGCCCTTACTTTATTTAGTAAGGGCTATTTTTTGAGTAATTTTTTAATTTTAATTGCTATTTCCAGATTTAAACGATCTTTATGATCCTCTAAATTCATACCTGTAATCTTTTGAATTCTTTGAATACGATATAGGGTGGTATTGTAATGTGTGAATAAATCCTCTGATAGCTTCTTCAAATTTCCATTGCTTTGAAAGTACATATCTAAGGTTTTTACTAATTCAGCTGATCTTTTTCTATCATATTCTACCAAAGGTAAAATAGTAGCTTCATAAAATCTTTCTAATTCCTCTCGTAAAGAATCTTGACATAATATTTTATAAATTCCCATTTTCTCAAAATAAGTCATGTTTATTTCCCCTATCAGCCCACCATTTTCTATTGCCTTAATAGCATCAATATAGCTTTTGTATACCTCAGCTAATCCATGATAAGGTCTACCTATTCCAATTTTATATTGTTTTTCTTTTAGACGTTGCCCTAAGTTTTTTTGCAGGCATTCACAAAACTCCTTTGTGGATGTCTGCATTCTGTTATCAGCTGAAAGGGTTAACAAAACGTTGATACTATCAGTTTTGTTTGCAATAAAAGCTTTAAGGTTCAACTCATTTAACAATGCTTCAATGTCGCTATTTAAAATGGCTATTATTTTTAACATTTCGTCAGTAACCATAGTTTTCTGGCTTTCCAACTGAATAACTACCATAATATATTCTTCCTCTAGCCCTAATTTAAAAACCTCTGCTCTTTCCAAAGCTTTTTCCTTTCTATTTTTATCTAATGACAGAAGATCCTCCAAAAACTCAGCACGATATCTATTTTCTACATCTCGTACTGATATCTGTTTAAGAATCTCCAAAGCAATTGTTGTAGAGGCTGTTTCTAAAACAGATAGATCAAAACCTCCTAGAGGTGTTTGCATGGCCCAGGAGAAAATATGTCCATAAACATTGTTTTTTACTACAATAGGCATTACCATTCTTCTGAAATACTTACCTTGAATGTTTTCTACTGTTTCTTCAAATTTTCTTTTATTTATTATTTTGCCTTTAGAGGATTCATAAAACCCGCTGAAGTTTTCCAGCAAAAAAACTCTTGTTTCTCCTTCAATATCCCCTAATTCCATTATTATTTCATTTGTAAATTCTAATCTGATTAAAACAGGATTCCGTAAATTCTCATATATCACTTTCCCCATATCCTTAATCTTTCCACCACTCAAGACAACGTTCATGAGTTGTTCATGGACTTTCTCCAATCTTTGTAGTAAAGAAGCCTGCTTGTTAAATATCTCCATGAAAACAGGAGTCATAATATCTGAAAAAGGAATTGCATAGTATAAGTCAATAATTGGAAAGTTCAAGAAATCAGCAAGATCAACTACTTCTTGAGATATAGATTCTAAATAGGGATATATTTTAATTCCAATTCCCGCTAATCCTTTTTTTGCACATTCTCGAATCAACTTTTTTTGTGTTTCCACATCGTCCTTTTTGAAGGAATAAGCAGTAGTTAATAGAAGTTCCCCTGCATCTACCCAGTTGAGAATATCAGGATCTGCCATGATATTTACTCTCGATACAGTATTTCGACTTCCTTTAAAGCCTGCTATCAATTTACATTTTTCCATGCATTCCATTCTCATAACATCGTCTATCGTAATGCCATTTTGCCTTCTCATAAATATCCCACTCCTAATTACCAATATTTCTTTGTTAGGTTAATGATATTGTCATTCATTTAATTCGATAGCTTGTCTTGGTAACTTTCATGTGAAGCCCCATTTATGTGAGACAGATGCTTAAAATTATTAGCATGATTTGAATCTAACTACTACTTATCGTTACTATTCTACATAACAAATAAAAATCCTGTGAAAACACCATTGTTTTTTAGATCATTTATCATTCTGAATGTAACGAAGTGAAATGAAGAATCTTTAAAGCCTTTTAAATACTTAGATTCTTCGCCAAGGCTCAGAATTCTATATTAAATTTAAAAATATCAAAAAAAAAAATATAATATAAAAAGTTCAAATTCTATTATCTCATCCTTAAAATCCCCAAAATGACATAGAAGTCCTCTCAAGGAGAAAATTAAACAACTTTAGCTTATTCTTTTCCTCTCTTTTATGTGTTCATATATCTAAAGTGGTGCATACTAAATGTAAGATCTATATTAAAATGATCTACTCAAAATTGAATACCCACATTCCAAGTTATATATAGTCTAGTTACAACAAATTAGTACTATATGCCATGTGAAAGAAAGGGGTAATAAAATGCGAGGAAAAATAATCTTCGTCAACGAAGTTATTAGTGCCATTGCATACCTCAAAGCCGCCCAAAATTATTTGAATGATTTGCCTTATCATACTCTATTTATTTATGAAACTCTAGGTATGCACGGTTTTGACAAGGCAAATGAATTAGTTATAGAGATATTAAAGGAATATGGAACCATTAGTTCTAAAATAAAATCAATAAAGCACTTAGATATATGTCCTGAAACTAATCATGATGCTTCTATGATTTTATACGATGCTCAACAAAATGTAGATTATTTGCTAGGTATTTTAAATCAACTCAAAAAAGAGGAAAAAAAACTATTAGATAGGAACTAGGAAAGGCTCGTAGAGCTTTTCCTAGTTTTTGCACTCTGTGAAAGTGACTGACACCAAATCAAAGATTTGTGTCATCTACTTTTATAGCACTTAATTATTTTTCATAAGTTTATTTATAGATTCATTTGCAGTTCAATCTATAATCATATTTATATTCCTTGTGCATACATTGCATTAGCAATTTTCAAGAATCCTGCTATATTAGCACCAATCACAAGGTTATTTTCATAACCATATTCTTTTGCAACAGTACTTGTATTTTTATAGATATCAATCATAATATTTTTAAGCCTAGCATCAACTTCTTCAAATGTCCATGAATATCTCACACTATTTTGAGCCATTTCAAGACCTGAAGTAGCAACTCCACCGGCATTAGCCGCCTTTGCAGGTCCAAATACAATTCCATTTTCAATGAATAGCTTTACTGCCTCAGATGTTACTGGCATGTTAGCACCTTCACCAACTGCAAAGCAACCATTGTCAATAAGCATCTTTGCAGCCTGCTCGTCAAGTTCATTCTGAGTAGCACATGGCAGCGCTATATCACATTTTATTGACCAAATATTTGAACATCCCTCAGTATACTTTGCATTTGGATGGTATTTTATATACTCACTAATTCTTTTTCTTTCAATTTCTTTAATTTGTTTTATAGTATCTAATTTAATACCATCAGCGTCATATATATATCCACTGGAATCACTTAAAGCTACAACTTTACCGCCTAATTGCTGAGCTTTTTCAGTTGCATAAATAGCGACGTTACCAGAACCAGATACAACAACGGTAGCACCTTGAAATGATTTTCTAATCATGGATTCCATTGCTTCCTCCATAAAGTAACAAAGTCCGTAACCAGTAGCCTCAGTTCTTACACGACTTCCACCCCAAGTTAATCCTTTTCCAGTTAATGTACCTGTAAAATTATTTCTAATTCTTTTGTACATACCATACATATAACCAATTTCACGTGCACCAACTCCAATATCACCTGCTGGAACATCAGTATTTTCTCCGATATGTCTGTAAAGTTCTATCATAAAACTTTGACAAAATCTCATGACTTCTCGATCTGATTTTCCTTTAGGGTCAAAGTCACTTCCACCTTTTCCCCCACCTAGTGGTAGTCCAGTCAATGAATTCTTAAACATTTGTTCAAATCCTAAAAATTTTATTATACCAAGATTAACCGATGGATGAAATCTTAAACCACCTTTGTAAGGCCCAATTGCACTGTTGAATTGAACTCTAAAACCTCTGTTTATCTGAATATCACCATTGTCATCGATCCATGGCACACTAAAGATTACTTGCCTTTCAGGTTCAACAATTTGATTCAATATTCTTCTTTTAAGCCACTGTGGTTTTTTTTCCACTACAGGTTCTAAAGATTCTAGAACTTCTTTTACCGCCTGATGAAATTCTGGCTCATTTGGATCTCTTTTAATAACCTGTTCCATAACATTTTGTAATAATTCCATTTTTATCTAACTCCTTTATGATATTTTCATTAC
Source organism: Anaerovirgula multivorans (assembly GCF_900188145.1). Taxonomy (GTDB): domain Bacteria; phylum Bacillota; class Clostridia; order Peptostreptococcales; family Natronincolaceae; genus Anaerovirgula; species Anaerovirgula multivorans. The sequence continues at coordinate 64,640 of NZ_FZOJ01000014.1, forward strand.
CTGATTAAATTTGTTATATTTATGCAGCTTCTATAATACCTATACAAAATATAATTTTTAATTATACCAAAAATAGACAAGTTTCACAAGCTGTAATATTTAAAATTTTCTAACTATTTTATTTGTTTTTTAGTTATTTTTACATGTATTATTGATAATTATCTTATGAATTATTCTCCACTCTTAACCGTAAAATTACTATTTTTATTGAAATTAAAATATATCAAATATTTTGATAATTATCTTCTTTTGAAAATATCTTAATCTATTTTTAAATTCTTAAAAAGTATATAAAGTTAATTATTTTTCATAAGTTTATTTATAAATTCATCTGTATTATAATTATTGTCAATAGTTAATAATACTTTTGAAGTTGTATCCCTAATTTCGGCCTTAATAATATTTTTAAAATCTAAATCACTTTTTTCATTTTTATTATGGGATATATCGTTTTCTAACTTTTGAGCTTGTATTAAAAATTCTTCAAGAGCTTTTCCTGTTAGTTTTTTATATTTCTTTTTTAGAATGATATTATTATTTGAAATATAAAAAATCTTATATCCATTTTCTATTTTCTCACCTATTAAAACCCTTGAAGTCCTTAAATTACTATTTTCATTAACAAGAGAATCATCTAAATATTTTATATAGTGCAGTATATCTCTATAAATTGAAGCTGTCTCAAATTGAAATTCTGAAGCAGCTAATTGCATCTTACTTTCAATCTCAGATAAGAATTTTAACATCTTTTTTTTCTTTGAAAATATCTCAATTATACAATTTTTATTCTCTTCAAATGTCTCTTTTTTTATAGGTTGTGGCAGCATATTGTATGTAAAATCGTATGCGTTTTCATATTTTGATATTGGATATATGTGTTCAAAAAAATTTATTATAGCAAAAAGTATATTTTTACTTCTATATGGTCCAAAGCAATTTTCATTCTCTCTTTCATCCACTATTGTTATAGGTTTATTCTTAAAGCAATGCTCTATCTTTAAATACTTATATTTCTTATCGTTTTTGAATTGAACATTGTATATAGGCTTCATTTTTTTTATGAGGGCACATTCTAGTAGCTGCGCTTCTAAATGTGTATCCGTAACAATAAAATCTATATCATGGATATGAAACACCATTTTTTTTATCTTATTCCACTTGTGTTGTGTATTAAAATATGACTTCACCCTTGACTTTAACGACTTGCTTTTTCCAATATATATAATGTTTCCATCAGAATCCTTCATCTGGTAGATGCCTGGTTTTGCTGGTACAGAATTAATTTTTTCGACTAAACACTTTGGTATTTTTGACAAATTAACCACCTGCTAGATTTAATTTCTAACTCTTCTTATTTTATTAATAGTATACAATAGTTTCTCAAAGGTTTATATATTTTAAACCTTTCTTCGCAGACAATTTTTAAAATACCAACCAGCTAATTGTTATAAATTAAACATAATATCTTGAACAATAGCTTAATTCTTAACTGCTATAGACATACGCTTTTAAAACTAAATTTTAATATACACGGGCTACGGTTTCGCCCAAAACCGTGGGCTGCAAATGTAGCCCTTAGTATATTAAAATTTAGAGGCGTATGTCTATATGGATATATGCTTCTATGCTTTAATTTCAATGCACATCCATCGTATAAATATTAATCTATAAATATAAAAAGCCACATACAATGTGACTTTTAAATATGGATTCCACTGATCCCAATAGTCTAACTTAAACTCAAGACGTCTCTTACTAAGAAGTTTTAAGTTAACTGCTTAAATAACTCTTTTGTTGCAGGATAAATTTTTCTAAACTTTTTATATTTTTTATTATAAAGCTGGCTATTTTCTTTGTTAGGGTTAATGCTTTCAGTTATTTTAATAAATTTACAGCAAGCATTTTCAACTGTATCAAAAAGTCCAAATCCAACTGAAGCTAATATTGCTGCGCCGTATGAAGGACCTTCATTTGTATTAAGCTTATTCACTTTTACATTTAATACATCAGCTATAATCTCACACCAAAGTTTACTTTTCGCACCGCCACCATTAATATTAATGCTAGTAATCTCAACGCCCATTTCTTTCATGATTTCAAATGTATCACGGAGGGAGAATGCAACACCTTCTAATACAGCCCGAGTCATATGTTTTCTTTCATGGGTAATATTTAAGCCTATAAAGGTTCCTCTACAGTTAGGATCATTGTGAGGCGTCCTTTCCCCCATTAAGTATGGGAGATAAAACAAATTATCATCTATTGTCACTTCTTTAGCTTCATTTAATAATCCATCAAAGTCATCTGATTTATTTATTTTTTCAACCCACCATTTAAGTGATGCTGCCGCTGCAAGTGTTACTCCCATAAGATGATATTTTCCATTTGCGTGACAGAATGAATGTAAGCTATTATTTCCATCAACAAAAAATTGTTCATTTGATGTAAAAACAACGCCCGAAGTCCCAAGAGATAACGAACACGAACCACTTCCTACTACGCCACCGCCAACAGCGGCAACAGCTTGATCTCCACCACCAATAATAATTTTTACATTCTTATTTAATCCTAGCTCATCAGCAAGTTCAGATTTTATGTCCCCAATTACTTCATAGGATTCATATAAGTTAGGTAATTGTCCTTCAGAAATATCCAAAAGCTTTAACATCTCTAATGACCATTTTCTATTTTTTACATCTAGATATAGAGTGCCTGATGCATCTGACATATCCGTAGCAAATACACCTGACATTTTGTATGCTAAGTAATCTTTAGGAAGCATGATCTTCTTCATTGTAGCAAAATTTTCTGGTTCATTTTCTTTTAACCATAAAATTTTAGGAGCAGTAAATCCTGCCAAAGCTAAATTTCCTGTCCACTCAGATATTTTACTTCTTCCGATTTCATTATTAAGATACTCACATTCTTTATCAGTTCTTTGATCATTCCAAAGAATTGCAGGTCTTACAACTTTATCATTTTCGTCAAGGGTAACCAATCCATGCATTTGTCCACTAAAGCTTATTGCTTTCACTTCATTTTTATCTAAACCGTCTAAAAGTTCCCCGAGTCCATCTATAGATTGCTTCCACCAATCCTCTGGATTTTGTTCAGACCAAAGAGGTTTAGGAAAAGATAGTGGATATTCTTTGCCAATGGATTTGATAATCTTTCCATTTTCATCAATCACAATGATTTTTACTGATGTTGTTCCAATATCTATACCTATAAAATACATTATTTCCCTTCTTTCTGTTTAAGCAATTTACTGTATCTTAATCACAGCTTTTACAACATCCCTTGCATTACCCACAACAAAATCAAAAGCTTCTTTAGTATGCTCAAAATCGAATTCATGACTTACAATGTCTTTTACATTTATAGCTCCACTTGCAATAGCATTAATCGCAATAGGATATAGATTTCTATAGCGGAAAACCGTCTTTACTTCCGCTTCTTTAGCCATAAGTTTCATGAAGTTAAATTCCACTTCATCTTTAGGTGTCATTCCAACCAAAACAATTGTTCCACCAGTCTTTACTACATCTACTGTATGTTTGACAGTAGCCTCAGCCCCTGCGGCATCAATCACAACGTCCGCACCTTTACCCTCTGTTAATTCTTCTATTTTCTTTAAAACATCAACATCTTTTGCGTTGATTATATCAGTCGCCCCAATTTTTTTTGCAGTTTCAAGTCTATTATCTAATATATCCACAACAATTATTTTAGAAGCACCTTTCGCTTTACAGGATAGTATCGTCACAAGTCCAATGCATCCTGTTCCAAAAATAACAACAGCATCACCCAGCTTTACTCCACCTTGATTAGATGCATGCAATCCTACTGCCAGTGGTTCTACTAATGCTCCTTCTACATTAGATACACTTTCTGGTAACTTAAAGCACATATCCTCAGGGTGAGAAACATAGTTTGCAAATACGCCATGATATGGTGGTGTAGCAAAAAATTCTACGTCTGGACAAAGATTATATTTACCACCTTTACAGAATTCACATTTTCCGCATGCCTTACCTGGTTCTAACGCAACTCTATCTCCGATAGAAAGGTTTTTTACATCCTTGCCCACTTCTACAACTTCTCCGGCACATTCATGACCTAGAATAAAATCGCCTTCAACAACGAAATCACCTATTTTCCCATGTTGATAATAATGGACATCTGACCCACATATGCCAACAGTATCTATTTTTATTAAAACATCCTTATCTGTTAATTCAGGCATTGGAATATCCTTAATAGTCATATTATTTATACCCTGCATAAAGACAGCTTTGTTATTCATTTTTTCAACCTCCATGTTTTTTAGTCTTTATAATTAAATTGGTACGCGTACTATTTCTAGCCGCGCACCAAATATTTAATTAATAAGCAATGCTTACTATCTTATGGCCCCTGCCCTTTTGTGCATTTCAATGTACTCTGTAACATTGTCTTTATTAATCAAAGGGCAATCGATGTCAATATCAATTTGCGTTTCAACACCAGTTAAAAGTTTATTGCTAGTATCTAAAAGTGCTGATGCAAGAGCATATGCACTTTGTAAGCTTGTAGAAGTCATTACCCCTTCTTCAATTAATAACACAGCTTCAGCGGTTCCATCAACACCATAAGCTAATATTTCGCTAAATCTAGAATCGTCTTTAATAACTTCTAGAGCACCCGCAGCCATGTTGTCATTCATCGCAATAATAGCATCAATTTTACTATTCGCTTGTACCCATGTTTCCATATAGTTCATAGCTTCATCTTTGTTCCAGTTGGCGATTTCTTCTCCAACAATTTTTACATCAGGACGTTTGTCAAAAAACTCTTTTTGCCAGCTGTCACGTCTTGCATCAGCATGGAAGTTTCCTGGAGGTCCTTTCAGCACAACTACGTTTGCATTTTGAGGAATCTGCTCAAGTGCAACAACAGCATTTACTTTAGCTTGCTCATATGGGTCAGCATCAACAGAAGATGCTCCTTGAATACCATCAATTCGAGCATTGGTAGTAATAGTAATTATACCTGCTGCGACGGCTTTTTCAGCATATGGTCTTTGCGCTTCACCATTATTTGGCTGAATAATAATTGCATCGTATTTACTTGTAATAGCATTCTCAATCAATGCATTTTGTGTAGAATCAGAAGCTTGCCCATCAAATATGTCGACAACAATGTTGTCATATTTATCAGCTTCTTCTTTAACAGCATTTGCCAGCCATGCTGCGAAAGAGTCTGCCTGTGCTCTTGCCACATAGGCAACTCTATAAACCTTGTCTCCACTTTCTTCTGGTTCGCCTGTTCCTTCTTCATTTGTAGCAGGACTTGTACAACCTGCCAACATAGACATGATTAATGTTGCTACTAAAAAAACTGCTAACCATTTTTTCATTTCATTTCCCCCTAAAGTTTTATTTTAATAGATATGCTCTATTAAAGCCTACTTTGACTTTGCCTCTATATTTCCAAGTTTACGCTTTGTTCTTTTTGTCTTTGCCCATATATCATATATTACAGCTAGTGCTATTATGGCACCGCGAATAATTTGTTGCAAATATGAGTTTACTCGTGTTAAAACCATAATATTATCTAAAAAACCAACTATAAATGCGCCTGCTAAGGTCCCTATGGCTGTACCAATGCCACCTGTAAAGCTTGTCCCACCAATTACTGCTGCAGTAAGTGCATGAAATTCAAATCCAATTGCACCATTGGGCATACCACCATTGACCCGAGACATAAATATTACTCCTGCTATACCAACAAATATTCCATTAATAATAAATGCTTTCATCTTTATTTTATTTACATTTATGCCAGATGCATTTGCCGCTTCTTCATTTCCTCCAATTGCATATACGGACCTACCCAGAACTGTATGCTTTAATATATACCATGTTACTAATAAAATAATTGCCATGAATACTATTGGTGTAGGAATACCCAAAATTGATCCTTGTCCAAACTTCACATAATCTCCAATTTGATAAATATTTTGTCCATTAGTATATAGCAATGCTGCCCCTCGGGCCATCGTCATCATAGCAAGGGTTGCAATAAAAGGCGGTGTCTTATACTTAGTAACCATTAATCCATTGATTATATTGCATACTACACTAGCTATAATAGCCACTAAAAAAGCAAGTAAAAGTGATTCTGTCATTGTATAGACCGATACAGAAAGCACTCCTGCTAGTGCTAGAACCGAACCAGATGATAAGTCCAACATACCAGATATAATTAGTATTGTTTGACCAAAGGCAAGTATCGTAACTACAGAAATTTGCCTTGAAATATTGGATAGATTGTTGACTGATAAAAAGTTTTCATTTACAACCGAACATATAATAAACAGTACAGCAAGTACTAAAAATATACTGTATTTGCTTTTAATGTCCGACCATATTTTATTCATATTACTGGTTTTCACGTTATTCACCTCGATTTAACTTGTTGTTTTAGTAGCAAATCTCATAATGCCTTCTTGTGAGAAGGTTTCTCTACTTAGTTCTCCTGCGATCCTGCCTTTTGCCATAATATAAATTCTGTCACACATTCCTATAAGTTCTGGAAGTTCTGAAGAAACCATTATAATCCCCTTTTTCTGCTTTGCAAGTTCTGTCATTAATTTATATATTTCAAACTTTGCACCAACATCGATTCCTCGTGTTGGCTCATCTAAAATCAAAACATCTGGGTCCGTGACCATCCATTTAGCCAAAATAACCTTTTGTTGATTTCCTCCACTTAATGATTCGATGGAAGTTTCAATTGACGGTGTTTTCACCCTCATTTTTGTACAATAATCCCCAATTGTATCATTTTCTTCTTTTGCATGGAGTCTCCCACCATAGATAAATTTTTTCAAACTGCCTAAAGAAACGTTTTCTTTCACACTTCTAACAGGTATTATTCCATATCTTCTCCTATCTTCTGAAAGCATTACCATTTTTTTATCTATGCTATCTTTAACATTTCTAATTCTTACTTTTTCTCCTTTAATTGTAATTTCCCCTGATTGATACTCATCAAGTCCAAATAAGCACCTCATAATCTCAGTTCTACCTGCCCCCATAAGACCTGCAAATCCAACAATTTCTCCTTCATAAACACAGAAACTTACTTCTCGGAAATTCCCCTCATTCGTTAAGTTTTTAACCTCAAGTAGTTTTTCACCAATTTCGATATCTTCTTTTGGAAAATTATTTTCTAGTTTTCTTCCAACCATTTGAGCGATAACAGTTTCCATATCATAATCTTCTTTTGCTCTTGAATCTATAACACATCCATCTCTAAATATCGTTATTTCATCAGCGATTTTAAAAATTTCATCCATCTTATGGGATATATATATGATGCTTGCACCTCTATCTCTTAGTTCATTAATCTTTTTAAACAACAGTTCAACTTCTTTTTGAGTAATTGCGGAGGTAGGTTCATCCATTATAATAATATCAGAGTTATAAGAAATAGCTTTTAATATCTCTAGCATTTGTATATCTGAAACTGTCAAATCCTTAAGCTTTGTCTCAGGTAAATAGTTTAGGCTTTCCTTCTTTAACAACGTAATTGTTCGCTTTCTTATTTCAGCCCAATCCACGTTCCCATACTTATTTATAGGCCAATTACCAACAAATAGACTCTCTTCAATTGTCATTTCTGGCATATAGTTTAGCTCTTGAAATATCATTGATATACCAAGACTTCTTGCCTTAATAGGATTTTGTATTTCTACAACCTTTTCATCAATTAATATCTCTCCTGCATCAGCTTTGTAAATTCCATTTATAATTTTCATTAATGTGGATTTACCAGCACCATTTTCTCCACATAATACATGAACTGTACCTTTCTTTACGGAAAAATTAATTTTATCTAATGCCTTAACACCAGGAAAAGATTTTTCAATATTAGAAACTCTTAATTTTATGTCCACATCCATTTTTTCTCCTTTCATATATTTAACTTATTTCACCTAATATTCGTTCTTCTTATTATATAGAAGGCTCATACTTCAGATTTGCGGATATAGTCGTCTCTCTCTCGATTAGTTTTGTTTCCATGATATAATCCTCAATAGAAACGTTTTCTCCGTTGATTAATTTAATTAATAATTCGATAATAGTATTACCTAACTCTTCTATAGGCTGATTTATAGTAGTTAAAGAAGGGTACAATAATTCCCCAATAAAACTATTATCAAATCCAATGATTTGAACTTCCTGTGGGATTTCAACTCCTCTTTTTTTAAGGAATCTCATTACTGTAGCGGCAGCAATATCGTTAAAAACGAATATTCCATCATAATCACTAATATTGTCCATGCTGTTTATATCTGCTTCTAGCATTTCAACTTGAAAGTCACTTTGAAATTCAATGAAATCAATTTCTATGTTCTTAGCTTTTGCTGCATCTAAGAATCCTTCATATCTCAGTTCCGTTGCTTCAAAAGACTTAGGTCCTTTTATATGCAATATTTTTCTGCACCCTTTTTTATATAAATGGTCAAAGGCCATTTTCCCACCATTATAGTTATCAGAGGAAATCGTAATAATGTTATCTAATATGTGATTCTCAAATGCTACTACTGGAATATCAATATTTGTGTATTCTTCCTTGCATTGACTTCTGGAAGCAATAATTCCTGCTACTCTATGACTTTGCAAAACCTCTAAATAATTTTTTTCCTTCTCTTTGTCATCATCTGTGTTACATAAAAATATAGTATATCCCATATTTTTTGCATATTCTTCAATTATGGACGCCATTTGGTTAAAAAAGGGATTGGATATATTAGGAACCATTAATCCTATTATCTTGGAATTCTTTGTAAACATTGCTCTAGCTAATGCATTTGGTGTGTAATTTAATTCTTCAACAACCTTTTGAATTTTTTTCCTTGATTCTTCACTTACATAACCGGTATCATTTAAATACCTAGATACTGTAGCAATACCTATGCCTGCTTTTTTTGCAATTTCTCTAATATTTGACATGAGCCATCTTACTCCTATTTCACTTTATATAGTCCAACTAAATTATAATTTGAGCCAATCTTTTGTATTCTTTTGTCTTAATCTATCAATCATCCAGATTTTACTTTATTAAGCTTACCTTTTAATAACATACGGGATGCTTCTGATAATATCACTCATTATTTTGCTATATTTCTTGTTTAAGTTAGTTTATATGAATAGCCATATGGAACATGTTCCATATATGATGTAAAAATTGTCCCTACGTCGATCATTTACATTTTGTTCCGCCAAATTTATCTTTGAATAATAAACTGAATACGCTTCTATACATTATGCATTATCTTTTCATTGTAACTTGTGCCTGATCGGTTATAGGGAACATATGTAACATTTTTCCTATATATTAAATAAGTTGTCTTTCCTTTTTCTTGCTTAAGTTAATATATCAACGAAAGAATATGGAACATGTTCCATATTAATTATACCACTATATTTTGTCACCTGTCAATATAATTCTAAATTTTCCGTTTTATTTTTTTGTTAATGCTTTTATTAGCGTTTAACTAATAGATTACATGATAATGCCGCCTTTTGGTGGCATTATCATGTGTATATTTAATTCTTATATAGAAATAAGTATATTTTCTAAAAATTTACACCGCTATTTATACCCTCATTTTTTTTTACAAATAAGGTTTATAAAGCAATTCTTTTTGTTTCTCATGATCCATTGCTTTGTTTTTAATATCATTTTTCAACTGAATAATTTGCAATTCAGCTTCTTGTAGTTGGGAACTAATTGCAACTCCTGCATTGTACTGAGTATGTAGAATTTCCAATGTATTTTCTGCACTTTTAAGATTATCCTCTAAAATTTCATAAGATTTTTCTGTTTGTCGGATTTGATTATAGGTGTTTCTTATGGATTCTTCTAAACTAATTTTTAAAGTAGCTAAATTATTTTTCTCAACACTTATATTTATTTTTTTCGTGTCATAAGAATCTCCTCCTACATTATAAACGTGTAGAACTAAATCTAACTCAGCCATTTCTATTTTCTTTTCCTGATTCCATATAGAAGGATTATTGCTTAACACCCTAGATACAAATGAATTAATATCTGTATCTTTCAACGGTTCATAAACATCAGTTTCTTCCAGTACATATTCTTGGCTATTTTTTATACCTAATAGTGTATTTAGCCTTAAATATGCAGCTTCAATGGTTTTTTGCAACATTTCTAATTCTTTTATTTTCTTATCATATGCTTCTTGTTGATTTTTTAGTTCATGTGCGCTAATCGTTCCTTTTTGAAACCTAGCCATCGCAGCATCTAACTTTGATTTCGTATCTTGTAGATTAAGTTCTTCTAATTTCTTATCATTTAGCAGCTTATTGACATCATTCATTGCGTTTTTTGTCTCAAAAGTGAGACTTTCTTTAGAAATCTCAATTTCTTTTTTTGCCATTTGTATGCTTGCATCTAGACTCTTTACTTTTTTTATACGACTAAAATGTGTCTCATCATCCCCACCATAAGATAATTCTCTTCCTGCAGTTTCTCTTTGTTCCTCTAATTTTTCTAGTTCTTTTAATTGATTTTTTAATTTATAGCTATAATTGATTGCTTTTTCAGCTGCCTCTTCATAAGTTAATATATTTACTAACCCAGTTTCAAAATTTTCTTCGTCATTTAAATCTATTTCTTGGTTTGCATATATAAAAGAAGCATTTAGTAATAAAAGTAAAAAAATCATTAGAATAAACATTTTCATTTTTTTCATTTTAAATAATTCTCCTTTACTTGAAAGTTTTTCTGTATTTATTTCTTAGAGAAGCTTTTTACTTTTCACTGCAATAAATTTTATTAGATGCTTCTTTCAATCCTATCTCCACCCAAACTTTTGTTCCTTTATTCAGTTGACTTTCTACCCCATATTTAAAATCATGTGCTTCCAAAATATTTTTTACAATTGACATACCAAGACCTGTACCACTGTTATTGTCTCTTTTTCTTGACTTTTCCACCTTATAAAATCTATCCCATATATAGGGCAAATCTTTTTCTGAAATTCCCTTACCATCATCGATTACCTCAACTCGTATCTTATTATCTGTATCGAATATTTTGATTTGTATTTTGCCGTTTTCATAAGAATGATTAATTGCATTATTGATGATATTATAGAAAACTTGATACATTTTATCTTTGTCTGCATAAATTATATCTTCTTTACTTTTAGCTACTATCATAATCTTTACATCTCTATTTTCAGCAAAGAATACTAAGTTATCGATGATACAATCTAAAAGCTCCTCTAAAGAAATTTTTTCATAAGTTAGATCCATATGCTCTGATTCCATTTTAGATAAATAAAGGATATCTTCAATCATATGGTTTAATCTATCTGACTCATCAATAATCACCTGTAGATATTGCTCTTTATCCTTTGTCGAAAAACTGTTCATATCCTTTACTAATTCAGCATAGGCTTTGATCAAGCTAAGGGGTGTCTTTAATTCATGAGATATATTGGCAATAAACTCTCTCCTAAGTGCTTCTATTTTACTGAGCTGTTTAGCCATATCGTTGATAGTTTCTCCTAAAGTACCTATTTCATCATTGGATTGATGATTTACCCTAACAGCAAAATTACCTTTTGCTATCTCCTTGGAGGCACCTATGATCTTCATAATAGGTTTTGTAAAAAACTTAGCAAAGGACAACGCCAATATGGTTCCTATTGCTAAAGAAAGAATGGAAATAATCGATAATTGTTTCTTTAAGATTGTTATTGTCTCTTCTATGGGATACAATGGTGAAGATATAATAACATTTCCTAATACTTTCTCTCCATCAACTATAGGTACTCCCACGATAATAGATGCTTCCAGACCCCGCGGATGTGGCCGCTTTCTATGGATAGTAAAAGAGCGCCCCTCATTGATATAGGATATAATCATCTCATCAGCTAAAATTCCTGTGGAAAGCCTCTTGTCAATTTTATTTGTCTCGTTTCCATTTATTAAATACCTATCGATGTCTGGTACGTCTAACACTACATTATTTTCTTTATCAAGTACCAGTATTAGAGCATGTACCGAAGTGCCAAATCTTTGAATTTCTTCTATTACCTCATTAGATGCAGGATTAGAACCTTCCGAATCTACTATAATTGAACTTAGCTTTTTTGCTTCCTTCGTTAGAATATCTTCTCTCTCTCTAATATAGAATTGATTTAACAACCCTATTTGAAATAACCAAATAATTAAAAGAATAATTAATACCAAGACAGTAAAACAGAGCCATAATTTACTGAGTATATTTTTCATTTTATTCTCCTATCTTAAACTTATAACCTGTGCCCCAAACAGTTTGTATGTATTTCTTATAATTCCCCAGTTTTTCCCTTAACTGTTTAATATGAGTATCCACCGTCCTGACATCTCCCACAAAATCATAACCCCAAACTTGATTAAGGAGTTGTTCTCGAGAATAAACAATTTGAGAGTTTTTGCTAAGAAAATATAGTAGTTCATATTCTTTCGGTGTTAATACAAGCTCTTGATTTTCTAATATTACTTGTTTATACATGGCTTTAATTTCTAATGCGCCAATTTTTATATCTTTTTGTAAACCTTCAGTGTTTTTTTGATTTCTTCGAAGAACTGCTCTAATTCTTGCTGCCATTTCCTTTAAACTAAAGGGCTTTGTTATGTAATCATCTGCTCCTAGATCAAATCCAAAAATTTTGTCGTATTCCTCACCCCTTGCTGTTAACAATATAACTGGTATTAAAGATTCTTCTCGAATCTTTCTGCATACTGTCCAACCATCAATTTCAGGCATCATAACATCTAATAAAATCAAATCAAATTTAGTATTATTTATTTTATCCAGCGCTTCTTTTCCGTTACCAGCCTCTTCTATTATGTACCCTTCATTGGTTAAATAGACCTTTATAACATTTCTCATTTTTTCTTCATCATCAACAACAAGAATTTTCATTTTCCATACCTCTGTTCTTCTAAAAATCTATTATTTATTCAATATAACACAAATACTTATACACCTGCTATAAAAAGAGTTTTCTTGTTCACATAACCTTTTAAATTTAGTAATTCATATTTTATTACAATCTATTTCTTTAAATAAAAACTGCTAAATAAACGCTATTGCAATTAAGCATATATTTTTCCATCTTTTACACGAATGATCCTATGAGCTTTTTGAGCAATTTGCAAATCATGGGTAATTAACACAATGGTATTTCCTTCATCATTGAGCTGCATAAACAAATCCATAATCTCTCCACCAGATTTAGAATCTAATGCCCCTGTAGGCTCATCGGCTAACAATATCTTAGGATCTCCCACTAATGCTCTTGCAATAGATACTCTTTGCTGCTGCCCCCCCGATAGTTCAGTGGGTTTATGATCCATCCTATCTCCCAGGCCTACCTTCTCCAACAATTCACTCGCCCTGCTATAGGCCTTTTCTTTGTTATATCCTCTTAAGAGCAATGGAAATGCTACATTATGGATAGCTTTATACTTAGGTAAGAGATTGAACCTTTGGAAAATAAACCCTAATACTCTATTTCTTATATAAGCAAGCTGATCCTCATTTTTTTTCATCATATCTTCATCAACCAAACTGAATTCTCCTGAATTCGCCACATCTATACAACCAATAATATTCATAAGGGTAGATTTCCCTGAACCGGATGGTCCAAGGACTGCTACGAATTCCCCTTCTTGAATCTCTAAAGACACCTTGTCTAAAACAGTTAAAGTGCTTTTTCCCATTTTATAATATTTAACGATATCCTTCATGTAAATCAGTTTATTATCCATACAATTACCTTCCCTGCATCATTCTTACTTTCACAACTCTTTCACTGTCATCTTTATCGAACCAAATTTGTAGTATACTACCTTCTGTAACATCACCAATATCTAGCTCATTAGAAGCTTTTTGACCTAAGGATGTTATGGGAACACCTACTGGTATCATAATTGTTTGAGTTTCTCCAGTAAGGTTCAACTCTGCATTTCCACCGTTTCGCTGACCTCCTGGCATTCCTCCTGGCATAGGTCCTTGACCACCCCCACCCATAGCTATTTGGTTGATGGATTGTTTTTCTTCTTGCTTGTTTTCTTCTCTTTCTGGCATTGCAGGTATTTCTGCAAGTTCAAGGACTATCTCATTGCCTATAATACTCTTTACTTTTCCATACAAATCTGCTTTTTCTTCTTCTTTTCCATTTTCTGGTCCTTGCTCTCTCTTAGCATTTGGATTTTCACCTTTAACATTTTCTATGTTGTCGTTTTGTTGTATTTGATTTGATGCTTGAGGTAGTGCTTGTGTTGATTCTTCTGCCTTTGCACACGCTGTAAATAATAGAGCAATCATCATTAAGCCTGCCATTTTTTTAAAATTTGTTTTCATTTTTTTCAACAACTCCTTCTATTCATAATTTAATGCATCAATAGGATTCAAAGATGCTGCTTTTGAAGCTGGATAATATCCAAAAAATGTTCCTGTTACAACAGAAAATCCAAAAGCTAAAAGATACCCAAAAGAAGTAGGTACCACCCTCACTTCAAAATAATTCATAATTGGCATAGCAAGAGTACTACTTGCAATTCCCAAAATACCACCAACTGCGCTTATAATAATTGCTTCAAATAGAAACATTAGTAAAATATCTTTTTTTCTTGCTCCTATAGCCTTCATAATACCTATTTCTCTAGTTCGTTCTTTAACAGATACAAATAGTACATTCATAATCCCTATCCCACCTACAATCAGTACTACTATTGCAACAGAAAAAAGCATGAGGGTCATTACCCTTGCTGATGCTTTTGCAGATTCCAGTCTACTGCCGGCATCAACAATCATAAATTGTTCACTTTTATCTTTAAATGTGTCATAGAGAATATTCTCCATTTCTTCTATTCCTGTAGAGACATTATTTATATCCTTGGCCAAGGCGATAATATTGGGATTCGTATTATTACCTACAATATATCGTTGTGCTACGCTATAGGGTACAAACACACTTTCATCAGGAGTTATTCCTCTCATTTGTGAATCCCCTAGTCGTTTTAACACACCTATAATCTCATATCTTTTTCCAGAAATGGTGATCCTTGAACCAATTGCTTCCGAAATATCCTCTTCAAAAAACAATTCTGCTATATCCACTCCAAGAACTGCCACTCTATCAGCGTATTCATTGTTCTCTGCACTTATAAAATCTCCATATTCTAGCTTTAAATTATTGATTTCCATCAAATCCTCTGTTACTCCTCCCACTGTTGTTGAATTTGAAAGGTTATAGTAGTTGACATCAGCTCTTCCATTAATCATAATAGCTACTTTATCAATGGAGGGAGCCTCTTCCTTTATAGCCTCCACTTCTTCCATACTAAGTTTTACCATTCCTGGTCCTGGTCGTCCAAACCCCGACATAATTTGAATGGTTCCAACATTTAAACTGGTAAATTGTTCTTCTACACTGGCTTGACTCCCCTGTCCTATAGCAAGCACTAATACGATAGTAAGTGAACCAACAATTATACCTAATGTTGTAAGAAATACTTTAGATTTATTTCCCTTTATGTTAATAAATATTGACCTTAAAATCTCTATTAGATTCATGTCATCACACCTATTCATATTATGTATTTAAAAATTATTCAATCAATACGGTTTCACCAGCAACTAACCCCTCTTGAACCTCTACATTTCTGCCATCGGTTAACCCAGTTTTGATATTTCTAATTTTTGTTTCTTCATTAGGATTTTTCACCTTTACAATCTGTACGCCATCTTGCATTTTTACTGCTTTATTTGGGATAATAAGAACATCTTTTTCCTGGCGAAGGATAAATGCTACAGAACAGGTCATTCCAGATTTAATTCTATCAATCCCTTCTCCAAGCTCAATTCTAACATCATAAGTAACTAAGCCACTTTGATCTATTTTAGGTAGAGCTGCTATTGAAGTTACCTCACCAGTGAAGGTCTCTCCTTCATACGCTTCAAATTTCACTTCTATTGTCTGACCCAATGCTACATTTGCTAAATCTATCTCAGAAACAGGAACAACAACTTCTACCTTATCTGAATCCGTTACAATCATAAAATGTGATGTATCTGCGGTCACTTGTCCTGTCTCTCTTACACTTGAAACTGTTTCTCCTAGTTTGTAACCTATATTTAAAACAGTTGCATTTATAGGAGAATGTAGTATAGTTTTTCTTAAATCATCTTGAGCCACTTCTAAATTAATTTTTGCATTTTCTACATTTATCTCTTCTAACTCAAGCTCTATGTTAGAGTTTAATAGAGCATCATATTGTTCAAGTTGTATTTCATATGCAGATTTTGCGGTATCTACTGCCATTCTTTTTATTTCAATATCTTGTTTAGGGTAATGCTCTTCTAAACTAAGCATGGTATTGTATTCCATTTCTGCTTGTTCCAGTTTAACTGCTGAATCCTCTAGTTTTTGTTTCTCTGATATTAGATTCAACTTAATATTTTCTTCTTTTTGCTGCCGATTTAATAGGGCTTTATTATAATTAGTTTCAGCTACTTTTAATTGTTTTTGATAATCTGTATCATCTAGCTGTGCTAGAATCTGCCCCACTTTTATTTCGTCCCCAACTTTAACATGTAAATCCTTTAATTTACCGTTTATTTCAAAATCTAAGTTAACTACTGGTATCTCTGCTTGCCCATCACCTGAAAAACCTATTGTTATGTCGCCTACTTTTACGGCTTCTTCCCTTGACTCTGCAGTTGCAACAGTAGGTTCTGTTCCTTTATTAAAAATCTTAAATCCAGTTACGCTTAATCCTGCAATAACTACAAGTATAATTATTAACTTTAAAAACTTTTTTGTGATTAACTTGCTTGTCAAACTTTTCTACCTCCTTTAAGATCAGTCTTGGATTTTACATAGTTGTATTATATTACCAATTTATGATGAAATTGTGATGGTATTGAAAAGAATCTATGAGTTTTGCAATTATTTCTTTAATAGGCTAAAGACTGCATTTGAAGTTCTCGATTATGATTTTCATCCGAGGACGAAATCGTAAACCGCGTATATTAAAATTTAATTATAAATGGGTCCCAAATTATTTTTCTGCTAACGATTCTATTATCATTTAAGGATTCAATTGATCAAATGCGTGAAGTCATCGCTGTCACTACTAAATCTACTAAAACACAGGCTGGAAATGCTGAACAAATCTTAAGTGCCTTAGAGGAACTTAATGCTACTACCCAATTATTATCTGATTTATCTAAGGAGCTTTAAAATAGAGCTACATACAAATAATATGTATACATTCTTCATAAATAAATCATCCACGAGAGCAGTTGGTGGATGATTTTTAATTAAACATGTATTATTTTTATAATCATTGCTGTTCTTCAGTACGTATAACTACTATAATCCGTGGTCTATTGAATATCCTTTGTGGAATAATCCTGTTTCCTAAACCTCTGCTAATTACCATCACTGTATTATCCTGTTTATAAATGCCACTGATGTATTGGCGGGAACATTTATAACTAAACATATCTTAGATAGGTTTTTAGCATCTCAAAAATAATCTTGGCATTTCCTTGAAACAAAAGAGAAAACTCTACTGCAAACAAATAGCCGCATTCCTGACATAAACCCTCAATCTCAACACATCTACCACATACATATCTTTTCTCTTCCTCTGACACAACACATTGATAACAGGGTCTTTCCCATTGATTCTCTATGTAGGCATCTAAACTACTATATAGATTAAATATCGGCATGCCCTCTCTTATCATTTTCTTTATGCTGTCTATCGTTTCTCTCTTTTCCTCCTGACTTAAGCTAAGGTGTTCTGTCCCCTCATAGGGTGTATGAAAATTGAAGGAAATAGAATTTATATTGGGATGCTCCTTCACCAACTTCGTTACTGCTTCTACTTCTTGATAATTTAGCTTGTTTATAGCCATATAAACACATATATTACTGTCTACCACCTTGTTTAAGTTTTCCAAAATCTTATCGTAGGTATCTCCTCGAATAGCGTCATGGATTTCTTTTGTACCATCAATGCTTAAAAATATTACATCTGCCTCTGGTATATCAAGATCTATAGTTCCATTGGTAACAATGTTTACAATATAAAAACCTATTTCCTTTGCTTCCTTTATCAAATCTCTGATGATTTTCCCATCATTCTCCCAAAGTAAGGTTTCTCCTCCACAGAAAAAAAGGATTCTGATTCCCTCTCTATAAAAGTTTTCTATTTCCCTTCTAATCGCTTTATAGGAGTACATCTTTTTATTGATATTGTTTACTGAGCAGTGTTTACAGCTTAGGTTGCAGTAATCTGTTAATATGATGGTTCCTAGGATAGGTCTTTTCATTTTTAGAAAGATGGTTTTTAACCCAAACCAAGTTAATGAGAGAAAATCTTTTGTCTTCATTTTTCTTTTACCCCCCCTATTAGATTTCTACTTCTTCAATCCAGGGCTGCTGCATCGATTGATACCAAAGATTGTTTAAATAATAGATAGAATACTGCTTTTCAACAAAATGATAAACAAATCTTCCCCATTGGGTTAAGACATATTGATTTCCTTCTTTTCTAGCCATGCCAAGAACCTTCAACAATGTAAACAACAACCTAAACTCCCTCTTCATTTCCTTTTTGAATAGGTCTTCAAACCGGTCTTCATCAATAACACCATCATAGCATCTCCAGAAAATCCAAAAAATCATTTTTTCTTTTTCTGTCATTTGGTTGACAATGTTAATTGGCAGCGTTCCCTTCTCTAAAGCCTCTATATAGGCATCCACATCAAAGGTATTCAGATAAAAATAATTACCAAAGTGAGAGCTGGCTCCAGCTCCAAAGCCAACAAAGCTTTCTCTTGTAACAGAGGTATATCGATTCTCTTTATTCTTGGAATAGGTCCATATTGAGCTGCTTTCATAACCTGTCTCTTTAGATATGTCGTCTATCATTCGAAGAATTTTTTTCTCCTCTAATTCACTAAATCTATCAAGTTTTTTCTCCTTGATAATCCTATCCATATCCATCTCTGTCATAGGAAAAATAATGAGGGGATAAATAGACACCTGATCGATTCCATAGCTATAGACCTTTTTTAGATCATATTGGATGTCCTCCAATTTTTGTCCTGGTAAATTCGTCATGATATCTATATCCACACATTGAAAATTATATTTCTTTATAGTAGCTATCGCTTCTTCTATCTCCTTTACCCCGTAGCCTCTTCCTAGAAACTGCAATATATCCTCCTTAAAGGTCTGAACCCCTAAACTCACCATATTCATCCCTATTTCCTTCAATTCCTTAAGGAGGTGATGACTAACCTCCTTGGGATGTATCTCTATTCCTATATCCCCCTTGAAGGAATAGTTTTCTTTTATAAAATCTACCATCTCCCTTATCTCAGTTATTAAAAGAGTTGGTGTTCCTCCACCAAAGTAAATCGACGTAATTTCTGCATCCCCAAGATTCTTCCGATAGAGGTTCAACTCTTTAATAAGAGCTTTTTTATATGCCTTTGCCTCCTCTCCAGCATAAAGAGTTTTATTATAAGGACAATAGGGGCATAGACTTCTACAAAAAGGGATATGAATATATATCCCTATCTCTCTATCTATACGATTAAAATCAATTAGTCCCTCCTCATATCTTTTAAACATAAATTTTTCCTTTTTCCCCAGTACGATTCTTCTTAGTAAGTCTGTAATCATTTTTTTCCCCCTATTGTAGTTCTTGTAGTCTCCTTTTAATATAGACTATATCAAAGGAAGAGCATATCCGCCTCTCCTGTTTATCCAATATCCTATAGTGCTTGCTAATGATATTTTGCTGTATTTTATAGCCTCCCTTTACTTCAATATCTCGCCACCAAACCTTTCCTCCCATGGTGGTTTCATAGTTTTTCTCATAATTTTCAAAGGCAAGGGATAAGATAATGTCCTGAGGCTCTCCACCAAAGGTCATATGCAACACCTCACTGTCTTTAAATAGGACACTTATAGCTACTGCCCCAGTCCAGCCTAGGCTTCCTCGTCCCTTTTCAATTTGTACCAGAGTCTTTTTAGAGATGCCAATGGCTTCTGCCATCCTATCTTGGGTAAAACCCTTTTCATTTCTAATCAATTTTATCTTTTCATTTAGCTTTTCTATGAAATCATCCCTCTTCAACCAATCACCTCCTGCATGTATCGATAGTGTAATTTTACACTTTTTAAGACAAATTGTAAATAACAGAACAGAAAGTCCTTCAGTCTATTTTTGTTGCAAGTGGCAATCCATATGGAACTAGTGTAACAGTAGACCAAGAGGGCAAAATGGTCGAAAACGTTAAAGAAGCTGTTAAGCATCAAGCTAGAAGAACTGTAACTGTTACAGCATGGATTAAAAAAGGCAAAGAATAATTGAGACATCCTTAAGAGCTCTTGGATCTAATATTTAAGGAGTAGATAATAAATAAACATAACTAAGTCCTCATCTTACTAGAAGGTGAGGACTTAGTTATGTTATGGAATTCAATATATCCGTCTTATTCCTTATACTCTCACACTGCAAAAAAAGTCGCATAAAATACGACTTTTATCCATTTGCTTTTTCTACGTTTTTCTCCAACCTTCCTCCAAAAACATTGACTACCAAACCTGTCATCACCAACAGTGCTCCCATGATCTGCCCCAGCGAGAAGGTTTCCCTCAGAAATAGAGCAGCGCTGCTCATGCCTATTACAGGAACCAAGAGAGCAAAAGGAGAAACTACAGCTGCAGGATATCGAGAAAGTAGCTTTCCCCACAGACCATAGCCACCCAGCGAAGAAAAATAAGCTAGATAGATTACCGAAACTACTGTGATCCAGTTGACAGAATCCCATGCCGCCTTCCAAGCTGCTAGACCTTCTATGCCTAAAGACAAGAGAGTTAGAGGCAGTATGGCTACTGCACCAGCCCAGACTACCAAGGATACCATAGAAAAAGAAGGAACCCCCTGAGTAGCTCGACGCATGATTACATTACCGACACCCCAGCTGGCAGATGCAGCAAGGGTGAACCAAAAACCAGCTGCCGTCATACTAGCCCCTTGCTGCAACCCCACAACAACCATACCGGCAGCAGCTATTATAAGTCCAACTAAATGATTCCAATGCCAGGTCTCCCCTATCAGTAGGACAGCAATTGCCAATGTAAAAAAAGCCTGGGACTGATGCACAAGGGAAGAAAGACCGGCAGGCATGCCTAGCTTAATTCCGATAAAGAGAAAAGCAAATTGTCCCACGTTGATGGTCAGCCCTAGAGCAGTGAGCCAACGCCAGTCTACCGGTGGCCGTGGCAAGAAAAAGATAGCCGGCAGACAGACCACAACAAAGCGAATAGCCGCCAGCAACAGCGGTGGTACATTCGCCAGCCCCAATTTAATGGCAATAAAGTTAAGACCCCATAGAATTGCTACAATTAATCCTGTACCGATATCACGCCTGTTCAAGAGTATAACCCCCTAAGTGTAATAGATTTTTAAACAGAGTTTATGTTTTTATTTTGGGGAACTCCCTGACATATCATCTTTCCACTGAACTCCTTCGTTCCAGATAAAGCTTATTAATCAGGCTGTTTCCTCGCCCTTATGAATTATAAATGCCACGATCACTCATAAGTACAAAAACTAAAACTATTAGTAGAAAGAGTGTTATTTTCAATATCTTCTTATGATATTATATTGTATGTTTCTATGTATAACACATGATTTTACTACATTAATTATACGCATCAAATTGAAATAATTCAATATTTTTTAAATCTGGGCTATTTATGTTTTTTTAAAAACAATGTGCATAATATTTAATAAATCTTTAAAATTAAAGGTAAGAATGATATACTAGTAATAGGAAAAATATTACTTTTATGTGATTAACTGTTGCTGATGCATAAGAATTTGTAATTTATATTTGGAGGGATGGAAAATGAAAAAAATTCATATTAAAAGTTTGGTTTTAGGTTTAGTTATTGGTATAGTAGGAATAACAACTGTGTTTTCCACCAGTGAAATTAAATCAGCTACTTTCAGCGATTCGAAGGTTTATTTTTATGGAAATGAAATACCATTAAAAAATTCATTGGTTTTAATAGAGAAAGAAGGTAATTCGGATGCACAATTGTATATGCCGATGAAAGAATTATTGGAATATATGCAATTCAACGTTCAATGGAATAGCAGTGACAGCTCTGTTAATTTAACCATGAATGCTTATAATGGCTATGACAATTCTAATAATGCAAATATTCCTTTGGATATTGAAACAACCGATGCCGACAAAAAAGCTTTAGATATTATACAAAGGACAGGTAATTGGGGTTATATTGAACCTTATCTCCCATATATGTCATCAGATGGGATAAAAAAATCAGTCGAAATTTACAATTCAAAACATATGAATCCGTCTGAGCATAAAAAAGCATCTGATTATATAAATGCTTAATAAATTTACCCCTAACAATGATTTAAAAACTGTAGTTTATAGCCAAACAGCCGTGTTGTTACTAAGCAAAACACGGCTTACTGTTAAATTAGTCTATAGAAAGTTAGCTTCCATTTTTATAAAAAAATATCTTCTTTTCCTTATCTAATATCCTCTTTAGTATAATATGCAATCCCTATTGCACCAGGACCAACATGTAAACCTATTACTGGTCCTATATCTTGCATCTTAATATCAATATCTACGACTTCCTTTATTTGGTTAGCTACACTTTTAGCTTCATCAATACAGTTAATATGATGGATTACAATTTCTCCTAATCCTAGAACCTTGATATCTTCTAATACTTGTTTTACTATAGTTAACACAGCTTTTTTCTTTGTTCTAATTTTTTGAAATATTGTAGTCACTCCATTTTCTACAGTTAAAATAGGGACGATTTTTAGCAGATCTCCCATTATAGCATTTGCTCTCCCAATTCTCCCTCCCTTTTCTAAATATTTTAAGTTATCTGGTATAAATAGAAATCTACTTTTTTTTATATTTTCCTTAACCACTTGTTTCACTTGATTTAAGGTTTTATTTTCTTTAGCTGCCCTTGCCGCTACAATAGCTGCAAATCCTAACTGCATACAATTTGATCTAGAATCTGCAATCTCTATATTAGCATTAGGATAATTCTCTATAATCATATTCTTAGCCATGTGAGCACTTGAATATGTACCACTCATATCCGAGGATAAAAAAATGCAAACTAAGTCATCTCCTTGTTTCACTACACTTTCCATTTCATTGTATAAATCTCCTATAGAAGGTTGTGAAGATTTTGGGATCCCTTTTTTCTCCATCATCTCATAAAACCTTTCATTATTTATCTCAGTTTCTTTCAAAGTAATATCTTCAAATTCCACAATTAAGGACACTATCCTTATATCTAAAGATGCTCTTATAGATTCATTGATATAGCTTGTACTGTCAGTTAAAATTTTAATAGCCATAAGTCCATCCACCTCAATCTGTTTATATATTGTTATCTAGTATTTATATAATTTTAACATAAGCATTTATTAATGTCTAAAATCTAAGATCAATGATATGCCGAGACTGTTTACCCCCTATGTGCATCGATTTAGCACAGTAAACACAATAAACAAAAGACCATATTAAATCATTTGATTCAATACAATCTCTTCTTCATGACCAGAATAACTTTTTATTCTAATCAAATCTTGAGTAAATTTCACCAATTTTATAAATAAAATTTAATTAGTTATCTTGCTTGCTAATTTTTTTATTTTGCAAGGTTTATGTTCATTCAAGTATAATCCTATGTATTATAAAAAAAGAACAGATGTAGTTTTAAACCCATCTGTTGAAAATAGTTTAATATAATTACAAGCTAGCCGTATTTATCAGGTTGCGTTGTATGCTAAAGCATCACTACTTACTTTTGCAATTGCATTTTCAAGTATATCTAATCCTATGTTTAGTTGATGATCTGTGATAACTAATGGCATTAGAAAACGCAGCACATTCCCTCTCGCTCCTGCCGATAATACCACCAACCCATTTTTCCAGCATTCCTGAACAATGTTATTAGTCTCTTCCTTAGCTGTTTCCTTAGTTCCCCTATCTTTTACCAGTTCAATTGCCACCATCGCTCCTCGACCTCTTACATCTCCAACAAGCTCATATTTTTCTTGCATTTCTTCAAAGCGTTTCATACAAATTTTACCGATGTGTAGAGATTTTTCTGCAATATAATCCCTCTCCATTATTTCTATAACCTTTAGGGCAGCAGAGGCAGCCACTGGATTTCCTCCATAAGTGCCTCCAATCCCTCCTACATGAGATGCATCCATTACTTCCGCTCTTCCAGTTACGGTGCTTATAGGAAGACCCCCAGCTATAGATTTAGCAGTTGCAACGATATCAGGGCACACTCCCAATTCTTTCCAATATTCTGTAGCAAACATCCTGCCAGTTCTACAATAGGAACTTTGCACCTCATCTGCAATAAGTAGAATTCCATGTTTATCGCATATTTTTCTTAGAGCTTTTATGTATTCATCTGGAGGTATAATAAATCCCCCTTCCCCTTGAATGGGCTCTAAAATAATTGCTGCTACGTCTTCTGGTGTTACTTCTTCCAAGAAGAAGGCTTCAAATTGTTTTGCACAATGGAGGTTACAGGTTGCTTTTTCTAATCCGTGGGGACATCGATAACAGTAAGGAAATAACATTCTACGAATTCCTGGTGCATAGGGTCCGAAATCCCATTTATAGGGTTTCACTTTACTTGTCATAGTCATGGTAAGTAGGGTTCTACCATGAAAAGCTCCAGTAAAGGTGATAATTTCTGTTCTTTTGGTGTACTTACGAGCTATTTTTATTGCATTTTCTACGGCTTCTGCTCCACTATTTACCAGCATGGTTTTCTTTTTAAAATCTCCCGGAATAAGCTTATTTAATTTTTCAGCCAGCTTTGCATATTGTTCATAGAGTACTACATTGATGCTAGTATGAAAGAATTTATCACTTTGTTCTTTTACTGCTGCTACCACTTCTGGATGACTATAGCCAATATTTAGTACACCAATACCTCCAGCAAAGTCTAAAAATACATTGCCATCAACATCTTCAAACAGAGCGCCTTCTCCTCTTTTTATATAAAGTGGAACGATATTAGAAACACCTTGAGGAACATTTTCTGCTCTTTGCTTCAACATTTCTTTAGATTTAGGACCTGGCAGCTCTGTAACAATTTTGGGTTCACGTAATTCTAGCATTTTCACAAACCTCCTTAATCTGTTATTATTTTACCCCCATATTTCTTCATCTGTTGACACCTGTCTATCCGCCATATAATAACCTATGCGGGATATATTGATCATATGTTTATAGGTAAAGTTTTCGGAAATACTATTATTTCCCCATGTTCCACATCCAAGGGTGGTTGTAGGGGCAAAACCATTATACAAGCTGCCCCCAGCACTGGTGGAGCATGGTTGATTAACTACTAATCTGCTGACAGTTAATTGCTCTCCTGCATATTCAATGTGTTCCCTATTGTTAGAATGAATTGCACAGCTATGACCTTTTCCTTCTACCTCTAGATTCGTTTGAGCTATTTTTACTGCTTCTTTAAAATCTTTATATCTGAAGGTGGCAAGTACAGGACACATTTTTTCCTTACATAACGCATCCTCTTCTCCAATACCATCAGCCTCAATTAATATCACCTTTGTACCTTCAGGTATTTTCACTCCTGCTAAGGAGGCTATTTTTTTAGGTGATTGACCTACTACATCCTTACCTATTATTCCATCCACGAATAATACTTTTCTAAATGCCTCCTTCTCCACTGCATCCTTTACAAAATAGCCCCCATTCTTTACGAATTCTTCCATGATTCTATCATAATCCTCTTCAGGAGCAATAACTGTTTGCTCCCCAGAGCAGATAATACCGTTGTCAAAGATTCTACCGGTGATGATTTTAGGCACCACTTCTTCTATGTCTACATCTCGGTCTATAATACATTGCACATTTCCTGCTCCTACTCCATAGGCAGGTTTCCCGCTACTATAGGCTGCCTTTACCATAGCCATGCCGCCAGTGGCTACCACGACGTCTGTAGCCTTCATTAATTCATTTGTCAATTCAATGGATGGTTCTGCAATAATTTGTATTAGGTTTGTCGGTGCATTATATTTGGCTATAGCTTTATTCATTAATTCTACTGTATAGCTACTACATTTTTTTGCTCTTGGATGAGGAGCAATAATAATAGCATTCCTCCCCTTAAGGGCAAACATAGCATTACACATAGGGGTAACAATTGGATTCGTGGTAGGTGTAACAGCAGCTATCACACCAATTGGTTTCGCCACCTTTACGATTCCTGTTTTTTCATCTCTTTCAATAATTTCTACTGTTTTTTTATCCTTTAGACTATTCCAGATGCTTTTGGATTTTCCTTGATTCTTTTTTACCTTATCCTCGAAAACACCCATACCAGTTTCATCAACTGCCATGCTAGCCAATTCAACAGCATGATCATAAACTACTTTTCCTATTTCTCTTACCACTTGATCTACTTCCTCTTGAGTAAAGCACTGGAATTGTTTTTGAGCTATTCCAGCTTTTTCTACTAATGAAGCAATATATTCTCTTGGCTCTAAGGCTACCATTGTATTCATATTACATACCTCCGTTTATATCTAAAATTGACGATACTTAAATTGTTAAAACAATTGAAAAGCAATCAAAAGAAACTTTATGATTATTTAATAGTCGTTGACTGCTTTCTAGCATATTGTTCTCCAAAGATTAAATACTCTCTTTCTGGAGCACCTACATTAGGATAACTGTTTTTAGCACCTATGGCCAGAATGACACCAATGACTGCCCAACCTAAAATCATTCCCCACTCATAAGGCCATACTAAAGAACCAGGGCCTATCGGAAGATAAAGGCATATGAAAATAGCCGATATGAGAACAGCTATATATCCACAAAGTTTACCATTTTTAACTTTAAAAGGTCTTTCTAGCTCTGGTTCTTTCTTTCTAATAGCAATGAAGGATAGAGATACCATCAGATACGCAACTACTGTACCAAAGGCACTGGAATTAACAAACCAAACTAAGGCATTTCTACCTAAAAGGGGGGCTAAAATACAGATTATTCCAGATAAAACGATAGCAGCAGCAGGAGTCTTATACTTTGGATTAAGCTCTCCAAATACTTGAGGAAGCATTTTTGCTCTACCCATTGCAAATAGTACTCTTGTTCCACCAACAATAAACCCATTCCAGCTGGAGAGAATGCCACACATAGCACCTAGAATCAATATTTTTCCAAAAACAGGAGATCCATAGGCATAGGCCATAGCATCCGCTACAGGAACAGCAGCATTGTCTCGAACAGCGGATGGTGCAGAAAGACCTATTCCTACGATCATAATAATATACCAAGCAGCTGCCATGATAATTGAAATAATTAAAATCTTAGCAATCTGATTTAAAGGAATCTTCATTTCCTCTGCGGACTGAGGAATAACATCAAAGCCAACAAACATTGCCGGAGCCATTAATAGAACCGCTACCATGCCTGCTCCACTAGTAAAAGTAGGTACGAGATATTCTGTATTTCCAAAAGCAATTCCCCCAAATAGGAATGCAATTCCTGATAAGATTAACCCAGTTGTTGCCATAATCTGAAAGATAGCAGATGGTTTTGTGCCTACATAGTTTAGCCAATGAAGACCTATAGCGAAAACAACCCCCACAAGTGCCCAAGATAAGTAAACATCATAACCTGCTATCGTCCATAAGTAGCCAAGTTGTGGTAATGGAAAAATATAATTGATAGCAGTAGATATGGCAATGCCTTCCCAAGCTGCAACACCAATATAGGCAAGAGCTATAGACCATGCCGTTACCCATGCCGATAAATATCCTAGACCACGATAAGCAAAAACCATTTCACCACCGGCTAATGGTAGAGCAGGTGTCAGTTCAGCATAGGTTAGTCCAACAAAAATACACATCACAGCACCAATAAGAAATGCCCCGATCGCTCCTAATACTCCTGCTTCTGCCACCCAATAGCCTGCAAGCATAACCCATCCCCAGCCAATCATTGTGCCAAAAGCTAAGGCCAACACATCTGTCCTCCCTAAAACTTTACTCAAACTATCCCTTTGTTCCATCGATCTCCCTCCCTATTAAATGATTAATATAGTATATAGAACCATCAATTTGTCCTATATGTTTATATAACAAGCAAGACCTATGCCATTTTTCTAGAATTCGAAATTATAATTAACGCCCCTGGCAGTTTACTTAATATTCAAACAATTTTAGTGATAAAAATGGTAATAACTCATAAAGATGTCTTCTCTTTTGAAAGACATCTTTACATTTTAGGCAATTTATTTCCAATACACATAGGAAATAAATTGCCATATGTTATTTATTTAAGACCATATTCAGTAATTTTGTTAAACAGTTGCCTTCTACTGATGACTAGTAGCTTAGCAGCTTCTGATATATTATAGCCACAGCTTTCCAAAACTTTTTCAATATATTGAGATTCTATCTCTCTTCTTATATCTTTAAGGGGTTTAATAGGGTCTATGTCTAGTGTGTTAGCAAAAAACTTTTTCACCTCTGGTAAATCGCACTTTCTAATAACACCGTTTTCTGATAATACAACTAATCTTTCAATAATGTTTTTTAGCTCTCGGACATTCCCAGGATAGTTATAAGATAAAAGAAAGTTCATTACATCTGTTTCAATCGTATGAATTTCTTTTTTAAGTTCTCCTTGAGATTTTTTTAAGAAAAAATCTATGTAGAGCTTTAGATCCTCTTTTCGTTCTCTTAGGGGAGGAATTTCTATTGTAATCGTACTGATTCTATAAAATAAGTCATCTCTAAAACTACCTTCTGGGATGGATTTATTCAAATTTTGATTCGTTGCAGAAATTAATCGAAAATCTACATCTATCGTTTGATTACTCCCCATTCTCTCTATTGTTTTCGTTTCAATAACTCGTAAAAGCTTTACTTGCGTGCTTAACGGCATATCCCCCACTTCATCTAGAAATAAAGTGCTTCCATTGGCAGCTTCAAATCTGCCTCTTCTTCGTTGAGTAGCACCTGTAAAAGCTCCCTTTTCATGTCCAAACAGTTCTGATTCCAAGATGCTATGAGAAAATGAATGACAGTTTACTGCCATAAAAAGGTCTTTTCTTCTATTGCTATGGTTATGAATATACCTAGCCAACACTTCCTTCCCTACTCCAGATTCTCCTAATATTAAAATATTGGAATTACTTAGTGCTGCTTTTTTTGCAATATGAATGATATTTTTGTAGGTTGAATTATTGGTTTCCAACATGAAATTCAAGTTCTTTATTTGACTCTTAAGGATTTGATTTTCATTTTCCAGCTCCTTAATTTTTTTTATTTTTTTTATTTCTATAAGAAATTCTTCGGGGTCATGACCCTTTATAATGTAGGTAAATGCTCCTTCCTTTATGGCTTTCACAGCATTTTCAATAGAACCATATCCTGTGATAATAATAACATCCAAGCTCTTATATTTGCTTTTAATAGCCTTTAACAGCTGGATTCCATTCATGCCGCCCAGCATTAGGTCTGTCAATACCAAATCAAAGGTAGAAGTTTCTAATTTTTTTAATGCATCCTCTCCATTATTGCAGACTTCTGTAATATATCCTTCTTCTGATAAAATCATATGTAAAACCTCTCTATACTCCTCTTCATCGTCTACAATCAATATTTTAAATCCATTCGTTACATCAGTCATCCTATATCACCTCTTTTAATGGCAGTAATATATCAAAGGTGGTTCCCTTTTTAATTTCACTATGCACATAAATTTTCCCTTCAAGTTTTTGAACTTCATTGTAAGTAATATATAATCCTAAACCCGTTCCTTTCCCACGGGGTTTTGTTGTGAAAAATGGACTGAAAAGCTTTTTAAGATGCTCCTTTTCTATACCTATACCAGTATCTATGCATTTAATAGTTAATACATTATTCTGTTGACCACACTGAAGAATAAGCCTTCCTCCATCCATCATAGCATCTATAGCATTGGCAATAAGATTCATTAAAATGATTTCTAGAGAACTGACATTCACAAAATACACATTGTTTTCCTTACATTCAATAGTCACTTCAATTTGTTGTTGCTTTATTTTATTCTGCTGTAAAGCAATGATACTGTGAATAAAATCTTTCAAATCCACCTTTTCCCATTTGTTGTTGGCCATTCTAGAGAAGTCTAATAAGCTATTAATAATGTGATTTGATTTTTCAATGGAGGATTCAATAACTGTAACTGCTTTTTTTATTTTATGCTCTTCCAAAGGTTTACTATTTTTAAGGAGATAACAATAATTTCTAATTAAACCTAGAGGATTTCTAATTTCATGAGTCACTGCTGCTGCTAACTGACCAATAGTAGCCATTTTATTTTCCTGCAGGAGTTGTTGTTCGCTTAAGCGAGCCTTTGTTATATCTTTAATGATAATAAGAATCTTAGGGATTCGCTTCTTCTGATCTTCTAAAGGAAATGTGCTGATTTCATAAATATTTCCATTCTGTTGAAATTCCTTTCTAAGGCTTTTTCCTTCATCAAAGGTAGTATTAATAAGTGATTGATTACTGCTTAGTAGAACAAGGTCGGATATATCCTCGAAGTGTTTTCCTACTATTTCACTTTTATGTATATCTAATAATCTGCATAAAGATTTATTCACATTCAATATATTGCCTTTTTGATTTGTTACAATCATAAAATCCATTAATCCATCGAAGGTGGTTTGCAAATCATTTTTGCTCATATAAAGTTCATCCATTTTCTTTTCTATTTCTACTCTTAGTAATTTGTTAGTAACATAAAAGAAATAGAAAACTAAAGATATGGCCATAGTAAATACTAAGATAATTAGTGAAATACGATCCGAGATATTTTCTTTAAAAACAGGAGTTGCAATTCCAAACCAGGTTCTATGTAATGATGAGGTAATTTTCTCAATCTCCAAATTATGGATAGCTTTATTAAGGATAGGAATAAGAATTTCATTAGACTTAGGTACAGCTAGTGCCCATTCTTTTTCATATATGGGATTATTCAAAGTTTTGACTTTTTCTCCTATATTTAAATTTTTTATATAATAACTTATGACTGGATCATCCCCAACAACAGCATCTACTTCCCCTGTCTCTAACAGCTTTAAAGCCCCTTCTGTATCAGCAGTAAAAATATAGTCAACAGATGATAATTTCTTTTGTAAAAATTCTAAAGCATAATCATAGGACGATAAAGCTATTCTTCTATTTTCTAAATCTTTATAATGTCCAATAATATTTTCATCCTTGGATACTACAATGACACCTTGTAAATGATAGATAGGATAAGAGAAGAAGTAATCACTACCTCTAGCTATGGTAGGATATATAATAGAAATATCTGCTGCCATACCCCGTGACAAAAGACTTAAGGATTCCTGATGACTTTTGGGGATGAGGGTAATCTCTGTTTGTAACTCTTTTGATAAGGCATTTATATAATCAATGACAAGACCCTTATACTGTTGATCTTCTTTGTCTATATAGTAGAGAGGCGGAGTAGAGTAATCAGCTGTAAATATAAGGCTCCCCTTTTCTTTTAACCATTGTTTTTCCTCGGCTGTTAATGCTTGGGATTTTCTAAAATATTCAAAAATATTTTTTGAATAAGTTATTTCCATCCATCTATTGGTAAATAGAAAAGTTAGTAATAATAGCATAGTAAAAGTATATACAATTCCTTTTCTCCCCATAATAAACTCCCCTAAGAAAAATTTATTTTCATTGCATCTACTGTGTTTACGGTTAACTTTTCAATATAAAATATTTATTTAATAAGCATATACTTTTTATTATAAATTGATTTATGAATATATTTTATCATAAAGTTTTAATATTTTGAATTATTTGTGAATAGTTCCATGAAATTCTATAACCATTTTAATAATCTATCAAACTATATAATTTAAATGATACTACTTTTCTCCCAACATTATGCTTGAAAAAAACAAGTAAATAATTGATAATAAATATCGATATAGAGCACTTATTGGAGTCATTCCTAATTAAAGAAGTGCTTATCAATTTAAGTTAGTTTAATTATATTGTTAAAAATAAGGTTCTATATAGTAAATGTTCAGATTTACACTCCAACATTTATCATAGAACCCTTCTGTCGATCGTCCTTTTAACCTTTAGCTTTACCAAAGGCTGTTAATTTTTCTTTTCAAAACTTTCCTCTTCTTCTTTTAGTTTAACTATTAAAGGTAATCAGCACACTTGTAACCTATTTATACCTGTACTAAATAAAATGAAGCCAGAGAAAGCATTCAAGTTGTCACCGTAACTTACCGATTTATTGATTAATTCCCTCTGATTTTAAAAAAATCAACAAGTTGCCTAAATCACTTAACCATTATTCATAATGTCATCAATTATTTCTTCATAGTTCTGCCAACCCTCTACATCATCCGTTATTTCAATTGTTTTATAGGTCAATAAATTACGATAGTCTGTAAAAGCAACCTCCAGTCTTTCAGCCCCATTAATATAGGAAAACTGAATGATAGGCTGCACTAATTTTTTACTATCCTTTTCCAAATTGTATGTGTAGATTAAGCGATATCCTTTTATCATGAACATTTACTTGCAACTATTGATTTAATCTAATAATTTCTCCATGACCGTTATATCTACCCATTGACCATCCAACAATCCTTGTTTTATATAGGTGCCTACTTCTCTAAAATTTCTACTCTTATAAAGTCTTTTTCCTGCTTCATTAGAATCAAATGCACTTAAAACCAGCTTATGAAAACCTTCTTTTTTTGCCGTTTTCTCCAATGCATCCAGCAGTAATTTTCCCAGTCCTTTACCACGCATGTCTCGTTTAATGTAAATAGAAAAATCTGCAACACCACTATAGCAACATCTATTATTAAAAGTATTTAATGAAGCCCACCCATATATTTTTCCTCTTTGATCTGTTATAACAATAACCTTATGACTTTCACTTCGATTGGTTAACCATGCTTCCATATCTTTCTCTGTTTTAGAATCAGTTTCTAAAGTAGCAATTTTATCTTCTATTCCCTCGTTGTAAATTTGTGTTATATAGGGTATATCATCTATATTAGCTATTCTCGTAAAGTAGCACATATTTTCCCTTCCTTTACTTTATTGCCTTAATATTAGCCCCTGCAAAGGCACTATCTAAGCTGTCCCAATTTATATCGATATCTTGCTTAAAGTGTTTACTAGCGATAATATCCTCTATTAATGCTTTAGTATATACATGAATAGGTTCTATTTTTATATCTTTAAAACCTACCTTTTTTAACACTTTTTCATATTCATCTACTTTAAGTGTACCAGCTATACAACCTACCCAGGATTCTGCCATAGTTTTAATTTCAGCAGAAACATCCTTCAGTTGAACAATATCTGCAATGGCAATTCTACCCCCTGGTCTTAATACCCGAGCTACTTCCTTTAATGCCTTCTCTTTGTCTTCTACCAAATTAATGACACAGTTAGAGATTATAATATCAATACTATCATCTGGCAATGGTATTTCCTCAATATAACCCTTGAAAAATTCTACATTTTCCACTCCCATTTTTTCTTTATTAGAATTGGCCAAACGTAACATTTCATCTGTCATATCTAAGCCATATACCTTGCCTTTCTCACCAACATATTTAGAGGCCATTAATACATCAATACCTCCACCGCTTCCTAAATCCAATACCGTTTCTCCCTCTTTTAACTCTGCCAAAACCAATGGATTAGCACATCCTAATGAAGCTGTTAAAGCCGCCTCCGGCAAATCAGCCAAGTACTCTAAATCATAAATCATGGAGGTATTGCTTACATCACCACAGCAGGACGAATTACAGCCACAGCTTCCTCCCTTTTTCTCCATCACTTCTTTTGCAATACTACCATAGTAGTCCTTCACTTTTTCCTTTACATTAAACTCCATCTTTCTTTCCTCCTCTTTTTTAACAACATTTATTTTTTTTCACTGCCTCTAATAATAAATCAATACTTTCCATTACTTGCGTATGTTTTTCTTCTGCGATAGATTTAAGTATTTGCTGAAAATATGCGTTCATGCTCTCTTCAATGTTCTTAAATACAGCTATCCCTTCATTGGTTAGCTTAATCCTTACATATCGACGATCATCAGCATCTGTTTCTCTTTCTACCAACCCATCTTTTACTAAACTATTAATTGTTCTACTCATTGTGCTATTGTCTAAATTAAGTATTGTCGCCAATTGATTTAAGGATATTTCTTCTACCCTACCAATCTCAACAATGGCATGACACTGTGATAGTGTAACTTGACAACAGCTAGACTCATTTTTTTCTAGCATATTCATATTCCTTAATAAAACTCTAATAAATTCCCGTAGTTTTTCTTCTTTTGTCTCTTCATTCATGTTGATCCCTCCTAAAATTATCCTATCATATTTAATTGTATATTGCAATTATTGTTTTTTACATTTATTTAAAAAATTATTCATTTCAAAAGTCACTGTTGCCGGTAACTCTTGATATTTTACAAAACAGCAAAAAAAGACTATACAAAATTTGTACAGTCCCTTAAAATAAATTTATGCATACTGCCTTTTAAAGCGGTATTGTGAAATTTTAAAAAATATTCATTTTTTCTTTTGTGTATTCAAATTCATTCTGAATTTCTTTAACAATTTGGGGATTGTTAATAAGATCAGTCACTGTTCCAGCCAATATTTTTGTTCCAGTTATAACAGCATTATGTCCTCTTTCCGATTTGCCATCGTTAATAAAATCAATTGAATGTGAGGATGCATTTTCATCGACAAAAGCTATTCTGATACAGGAACCAGGTAAAACATAAGTAACATTGCCAAAGTCGGTTGAGCCTGTTTTTTCTCTTGCTGATCTTCTGACAGGAGCATTCACTAGTTCAGCATTCTTCATGAGCAGATCGTTCAATTTATATATTGGCACCTTACTTTCAAGTGTTTTCTCAGTTTCGATTTCATAGGTTGTCTCTGTCATTAAAGAGGCACCCTCCACAATTTTTTCAAATCGCCTAACGACTTCCTTTAGATAGACAGAATTGTAGGAGCGTAGAATAAAAGAGCCTACCGCTTTTGCCGGAACTACATTACAGGGTCCACCCGCTTCCATCACAGTGTAATGCATTCTCGTATCTTCAAGAACATGTTCTCTCAAGAACTCTACTCCTTGAAATGTAAGTAATAGTGCATCAAGAGCACTTCTTCCAGCTTCAGGTTTTAGAGCAGCATGTGCACTTTTCCCATGAAATGTAATCTTTATACTTGATGCCGCTAATGATTTAATATCTGTTTGGGTAGCAGGACCACCATGCATCATAAGTGCCACATCAATATCCCTCAGATATCCTTCTCTTAACATGATGATTTTGCCGCCGCCCCCTTCTTCACCTGGTGTACCATAGACCACTAATTTATAAGGTTGTTCTTTGATAATTTCTTTAATGGCAACCGCTGCCCCTACAATACTTGGTCCCTGCATATGGTGAGCACAACCATGTCCTAAGCCTTCAAGTGCATCGTATTCACATAAAAGTCCTACTGTAGGTCCCTCTTGGCCATTTTCATAAACACCTCTAAATGCTGTACTTAAAGAACCCAATCCTTTTTCTACGACAAATCCATTTTTTTCTAAATACTCAGTTAATATTTTTGATGCCTTAACTTCTTTAAATGCTAACTCTGGATTATCAAAAATGTAATCTGACATACTTATCAATTCAGATTTCATATGATCAATAGTTAAAAATAATTTATCCTTCATAAAAAACCTCCAATTCTTTACATTGGTCCTAAATTTATCATTTGTGCTATGAAAACTAAGATACATCCAGTTAATACCCATACTAAAAACATCTTCCACATGAATTTCATCCACCTATCATAAGGAATATTGGTAACCCCTAAAATCCCCATGAGAGCTGTGGAGGTTGGCATAATATAGTTACTAAAACCATCTCCAAAATTAAAGGCCAATATAGAGGTTTGTCTTGAAATACCCACTATATCTGATAAGGGGATAATAATAGGCATCGTTGCTGCAGCCTGTCCGCTTCCTGATGTAACAAATAGATTTATAAAATTATTAGCAATGTACATCGCCATGCCCTGTGCAAATTTAGGAATCGTACTCAACACACTGCCTAACCCGTAGACAATCGTATCTATGATTTTACCTGCTGTCAGCACTCCTGGTACAGCTCTTGCTAATCCAATAATCATAGCTGCTGCAACCATTTTTTTTGCACCCTCCACAAAACATGAAGCAATTTTACTGGGTCCATATCCGGCAGCTATTCCCGCAATAATCCCTAGCCATAAAAATGCTGCCGAACTTTCAATCAGGCCCCAATTCAATTTGACCCCACCATAAACGATTACTGCTAAAGTACCAATCAAAGAAAGCATGACCAGCCAATTTCTTGAATTCATATCTCCAAACGAGTCTAAGTCTCTATCTACTATGGATTGATCCATAATATCTAAGTCATACATAGGACTTAATTGTGGATTTTTTCTAACCGACTTAGCATAACGTATCAAGAATATATTCGTAATGATCATATACACAATAAAACTAAAAATACGAAATTCTATTCCTGAGTAAAGGGGCAAATCCGCCAGTTTTTGTGCAACTATCGTAGTACTGGGATTAAGGGTGCCGGTGGAAAACCCCACTGCGCCTCCCAATAATATAATGGCTACCCCCACGATTGAATCAAATCCCATGGCCCTAGCTATCATAACAGTTACTGGAGCAAAGCCAATAAATAAATTAACCCCTTGCGTAGTGCAGATCAAGCCAAATAGAAGTGTTAGTATTGGAATAAATATTGACTCTTTGGTTGAATATTTCTTTGCTACTTTACCTACTGCAGCCTGTAAGGCTCCACTACTAGTAATAACATTAAAGGCACCGCCAGAAAGTATAATTAGAAAAAACAAGTCAGCAGATTTGATGAAGCCTTCTATGATATACAACGGTATACCAAGTGGATTAACTTGTGAAGAATCAATATATTTAAAGGTTTCTGGATTTACTACCGTTATTCCTAAATCATTTTCAAACCTCTCAAATTCTCCAGTCGGCACTATCCAGGTAAGTGCTGTGGCAAATATTATGATAAAAAGAATAATAACAAATGAATGTGGTACCTTGAAGAGTTTTCTGTTTTCTTGATTTTCTGGTGCTTTCAGGTTTTTTTCACTTCTCACGTTAACTGTTGACATCATTTTATCCTCCCTTTTAATTATAATTTTTTTAATTTTCAAACAAAGTAATCTTTAGATAAGCCATTATAAGTATTTTAATATAAAAAAAGCACCAACAGAAATAGCAATATTTTATCACCTAGCCATAGATTTTTTTTATGGCTTACTTTTCCTTGCATTTTTTGCCTTATCTTCTGTAGCTATTATTAATATTGTCTTAATATGATTGGAAAGCTTGTTCAGTTCCTCCCTCTGTAGTATAATTATTAAAATAATTAAAATATTGTATTTTTTATTACATAAGAGGGTGATTATGTGGACTCAATGGACTGTACTATCCTTAAAACTATTGATGAAGAACGAAGTCTTACCAAAACAGCAGAACGTATTTATATTTCCCAACCTTCTCTTACTTATCGTTTAAACAAATTAGAAAAGGAATTTAGTGTAAAAATACTGAACCGTCATTCTAATGGAGTTTCCTTCACTACACAAGGTGAGCAGATATTGAAATATGCCCATGAAATGCTAGAAAAGCTAGAGCTATTAAAAAATACCCTTCAAAATATAAATGACCCCATATGTGGAACCCTGCGATTAGGGATTAGTACCGTATTTGCTCAATTCAAACTTGCACCAATTCTCAAGACATATCAACATCGCTTCCCAGATGTGAAAATTATTTTGAAAACAGGGTCAAGTACTTTACAGCTTCCTAATATGCTGCAAGAAAACCTCGTTGACGTAATCATTCGCAGAGGAGATATGGATTGGA
Source organism: Anaerovirgula multivorans (assembly GCF_900188145.1). GTDB lineage: Bacteria > Bacillota > Clostridia > Peptostreptococcales > Natronincolaceae > Anaerovirgula > Anaerovirgula multivorans. The sequence goes on from NZ_FZOJ01000014.1 coordinate 102,841, forward strand.
AGGAAAAAAAGCATGTTATCTTGGAGGAGCCCTATGGTATTATATCTGCATTTCCTATCGAATTTAATCAACTACCCTCTATACCTTGGATTCAAGATGACACAACAATAATTACAAAGTTAGATAAAGAATTTTTCTATTGGTGGCAAAGACAATTTTCCTCTCCACCACCTTCTAATATTATACTAGTAAACTCAATAGAAGCCAGTATTCAAATGGTATCTCATGGTTTTGGGTGGACGATTGTACCTAAAATGCATGTTAAAAACCGGCGTTCTATTTTCTTTTATCCTTTGACTTGGCCTGATGGACAGCCTATGTTGCGAAAAACCTTTATGCTTTACCGAAATAAAGCTTTAGAACAACCAGCAGCAAAAACCTTTATAGATTATGTAATGAATGAGTGTTCATCTCGTATTAATTCACAAAATGAGATTTTTTTATCAAAATAAATTAATCTAAAAATCTCATTTAATCCTTAAAAGACTTAAGGAACAAAAAATATAGTATTTATCCGTTTTCATGTAAGTTATTCCAGGTCATGGGAAATGGGGAGGCACAGGCTTAATAGAATATACCCTCGATAAAATAGCAACTCATAAAAGGAATCCATAAATTAAACCATCTGTATAATAAAACACAGATGGTTTAATATTTTTCGTTATTTTATAAATTGTTAGTTCCCCACAGGAGATGTTAAAAACTAGTTATAGCCCCTACAAGGATTGGTGTATGCACCTAATTCGTTGCAGTGAATCATTATCTTTACTCCATAATATAGCTTTATATCTTTGCTGAAATGCATGGTCTCTTCTACTATATTTTTTATTCTCCTTACTTCATATCAATGATCCAGTTTCCATTCATCACAAAATCAGGATAGCTTATTTCAAGATTAGTAGTAACAAGACTTTCATCAAATTCTAAAGTCATTATGGCTTTGTCCCCATTAAATTCAGTAGACATTTTTTTCATGTCAGGGCTATGAAAATGAAATGAGCTTATATTAATATTTTCATTCACACCTGTATTTAACTGAAATTCTATCTCAGCAGATGTTGGTGATATTCTATTAATATTTTTAACAATAGCCTTTTGAATCCTGAAATTAATTTCTTTATTTAAATTCACTTCCCCTTCATTCGGAATATCCAATGAAAATGAGTCAATTGTTTCATGATAGGAGGCAGTGATTGCAGGTAATTTTAGTGTCAGGTCTTTATTGTTTGGTGCGTTTGTTTCAAATATCGTTACTGGATACCCTTTTGAGTTTTGCGGAATTTCAAGCTTATATTCATTACCCGTTTCATCAAATACGTAAAGATCCTCTGTTACTGATGAACTCCTTGAGCCTATCAAGCCATCTTCACCACGATTTTCCACTGTTAATGAAATGTTTGTTTCTTTTGGTTTACCAAAATTAGTTAATTTTAAATTTTTGTCTTCAAAGGATGTAATCAATTGGACATTTACCTTATCATTGCCTTCAATGATTTTAGCACCAATATTTACACCTTCCAAGCCCTTTGCAGCTACATTAGAAGCGTAGATTTTGCTATTAATATCTAAACTTTTGGCTTTTTCTAATGAAACTTCATAGGAATTTCCTGCAATGCTTAATGTAAAATCTTTAAAAGGCGTAATATTATAATTTTCTTCTGTTTGATTCATAAAGTCAAAGAAGTATTCATTGCCCTCCTGAGAGTAACCTCCAGGAAAATAGACTATATTAGGATTATTTTTTGGTATAACATTTATGCTTATGCCCCCTAATTCATCCAAACTTAAATCTGTAGTTATTTCCATTTCTAGGTTTCCTTCTGACACCATTACATTTTCTAGGATAATATTATCATCTAAAGAATACCTTTCTTTTAAATAATAGGCTTCTCCATCAACAATCGTTGAGTATATTGGTGTTTTATTAAAGAATGCCTTTACTACTTGCGAAATGTCATTAGCATATATAGTAGTTATACTAAAAAAACATAGGCAGGCTGCTACATATAAAAATCTTTTTTTGCCCTTAACCTTTTTATTATTATTATTTAGTTTTTTGTGAGCTTTTTTATTTATAGAATCCATATCTATCTCCACTCCTTCTAGTAGTTTATCAATTTCCTCTTCCACCAAGTCATCATCCAAACTATTTAACAATTGAATCAATTTATCCTCATTCATAATTTAATGCCTCCTTTATAATTTTTCTACCTCTCAAAAGTCTATTGTCTATAGCAGATCTAGATAAATTAAAGTTTTTTGCCAAATCACCTATTTTTTCATTTAAAAAATATCTTCTAAAAAATATTTCTTTATCTATTGGGTTAAAAGAATTGATTACTTTTATAACTTTTTCTTGATCTTGTCTTAGAAAAAATTGTTGCTCCAGATTATAGCTATCTTTTATTTCAAACTCCTCAATATCAACAACTCTTTTTGTTGTTTTTCTACGTCTATATGTAAGTGCTTTATACTTTGTTAAAACTAAAAGCCATGTTCTAAAATTCCCCTTTTCTTGATCAAATTCATTAATTTTTATCCATGCGTCTAAAAATACATCCGACACACATTCTTCAATATCTTGTTTATTAAGTGATGGCGATAAAATATTATAAGCTAGGCAATAAATTGTTTTTGTATATTTGCTTATCATATAGTTGTAAACAAATACATCTTTAGTTTTTATTCCTTCCACAAGTGCACTTTGTGAATACTGCAAAATCTTCACCTCCTATTTGTTTTTTTTATGTCTGGCCTTTCATATATTACTACGCACAAAATGTTATTTTTCTCTTAAAATTTCTACATAGCCTACTAAAATAACAATTAATAGCAATATCTTTTTTAGTTAAATACATTTCACTGAAAGCACCTCTGCTATATATTTTTTGCAATGATGCTACTAAAATGATGGCTCAATTACATGTGTATATGTCATGTCTTACAAAAATAGTAAATGCTTTTCTAGGCTGTGACATTATTCCTATATTTGTTAATTCCCCAAAGTCATATCATTGTACTTTTCATCATTCTTTCACAATTATTTAATATAGCCAAAAGAACAAGTTCCTATTTCACTAATACCTTTCATGCCGAATTGATAGCAAAACAGGTCTTTAAAACCAGTATATATCAATTACCCCCTACAAAAAAGCGATTAATAGCCGTCAATGTGACGAGTTATTAATCGCTTACCAAAAGAATTTCGAAACTACTGCTTCACGCTATCTGAAGATATTAATTAATCTAGTTTTTTTACTACTGTTTATGAAAACATGTTTACATTTAAAAAACCGCAGTCATTTTTTATGAACTGCCAGACAGACAGTGGAAATAATTAAAATGTGCAGCGTCAATCCATTGTGATTAGCGCTATATTTATGCAACTGATCTTAACAGAAAATCACGATACTCTAATGTTGTCATGCAATTTATATGTGAAATCCACTATATTAGTGGGACAAATCACCTGTCCCTTAGTCTCCTGCTTTTTTTACTTATAATTCTTTATTTTCCAGTTCTAATATACTACTTACAATAAGGATTATTCTTTCTAAAGCAGAGTCGATTATAGCATATTCTCTATTGGTATGATTCCACTCACCCTTTACACCCTTTACACCCATGCCACAAAGGCAAGGCACACCAGCTTTTGATATATATGCAGCATCAGAAGCACCACCTAATAAAAATCCCTCAGGTTCTCCCAATTCATTTTTAATAGAAATCGATTTAACAAATTCATAAAATTTTTTATTGTATTCATTACTAAAGGCAGAAAAAATATTGTCTATAATCAGCTCAGACTTTGCCTCTTCAATAGTATTTGAGCTTACTATTTTGACTAAATCTTCTTTTATATCCTCTACAACATCATCACTAACAAATCGAATATCTACTTTAATTTCTGCATAATCTGGTACTGCATTAATCATGGTTCCTCCATTTACAATACCTACGTTAAAGAAAGTATAGATAGGAGAAAAGCTCCCACAAAATTCTTTGGTCAATTCCTAGTTATTTACATATCGTCACTGGGCTGGTTTAATATTGCTTATTTTACGGTAGATATGCTAAAGAATTTCCAATTTATTTGTTTTTTCTGCTTGCCATACTATCACAGGACTCTTGAACAAATCCAATGTCTATCCGTATTCATGAAAAGACTCCTGTTAAATAGACCATATAGTAGCTATAGCTATTGTTTTCCTTGCATCAGCTCATGAACATTGTCGAAAATATTATAGTCACAGTTTTCACATATGGATACTTCTAGTACATCATAGAGCTTTTTTAATTGTTTAACAATCTGGTCAATTCGATTATCGTTATTAATCAACAGGTACATTTTACTCGTCTTTGTATTTTTTAATCTACCACATAAAATTCCTTCAAGATTAAAGGCTCTTCGTGTAAAAAGTCCTGTAATGTTGGACATCACTCCTGCATGATTGTTTACTGTTAATTGTATAATAACATCCTTTGCTTTATCCATGTTTTTTTCCTCCTATCATCTGATGATTCCCTGCACCAGGTGGTACTGTAGGCATAACGTTTTCTCTAAAATCAATAGGTATGTTTATGACACAGGGTTCCGACGTCGACAATATCTTTTCCAACATAGCTTCTAGATTTCCCTGATTTTTTAGATCATAACCCTTTATACCAAAACATTTTGCCATGGAAGCAAAATCAGGGTTGGTGATAAATCTAGTAGCAATATAGGTTTGTTGAAAAAATAGTTCCTGCAGCTGTCTTACCATGCCCAATACTCCATTGTTCAATATAATCACAGTAACATTCAACTTTAGATCGGCCAAGGTTGCCAATTCTTGAATATTCATTAGGATAGAACCGTCTCCACTAATACAGATAACCTTTTTCTCGGGATTTGCCAGAGCAGCCCCTATGGCAGCAGGCAATCCGAAGCCCATTGTCCCCAAGCCCCCAGATGTTAGCAGGGTACGGGGCTGCTGAAAGGGATAGGACTGTGCAACCCACATTTGATGCTGCCCAACATCCGTTGTTATTATGGTATCAGGATCTACCAAAGCACCTATTTTTCGAATGAGATTTAGGGGATGCCAGCAATCATTATTTTGACTTATTGGAAATGGGTTGGCTTTTTTTATTGCTTCAATTTCCGCCATCCATTCTTCACGAGGATTTTTGTCAATCAATAGAATTAATTCATCCAATACCATCCGAATATCTGCCGCCACTGAAAAATTAGTAGACTTATTTTTATCTAGTTCAGCAGGATCAATATCTACATGTATGATGGAGGCTTTAGGACAAAATTCGGCAATCTTTCCTGTGGCTCTGTCGTCAAAACGAACACCAAAGGCAATCAATAGATCTGTTTCGTTTAATACTAGGTTGGTATAGGGTGCTCCATGCATACCCAACATGCCCAAAAAAAGGCTGTCATTTGAAGGAAAACATCCTAGTCCCATTAAAGTAGAAGCCACTGGAATCGTATTTTTCTTAGCAAAATCATAGAGTAGTTTATGGGAATTTGACTGTAGTATTCCTCCTCCAATATATAGTAAAGGTTTTCTGGATTCATTAATCATTTGGGCAATCTTATCTACATCTTCCAAGCTTGCTGTGGGTATATTTTTTTCAACATCAACAATGGTAGCAGCCACATCTTCCAACGACCAATTTGCAATTTCTATCTCCTCCAATTGAACATCTTTAGGAATGTCAATAATCACAGGTCCAGGTCTTCCTTCTTCTGCTACTCTAAAGGCTTCAGGAAGGATATGAACTAACTCCTTTGCTGAAGATACAAAAAAATGGTGTTTTGTTATAGGTATTGCTAATCCACAGGTGTCTACCTCTTGAAAAGCATCGGTACCTACTAAGGAAGAAGGTATTTGGCCTGTAATTGCAACAACAGGAACGGAATCCAGTTTTGCATCAGCAATAGCTGTAAGTAAATTTGTTACCCCTGGCCCGGAAGTAGCAAAACAAACGGCAGCTTTCCCAGTAGTTCTAGCTATGCCCTGGGCAATAAACCCGGCAGCCTGCTCATGTCTTACAAGAATATGCTGTATTTTGTTGCTTTTAGCAAGGACACTGTACATAGGAAGATTAGCCCCTCCAGGTATCCCAGCAATTTTGTCAACCCCTTGTTCTTCCAATAGTTTTATAATAATCTCTGCTCCACTATACCTCATTATTTTTTCCTCCTTACATGAATTTTCCCTCTAACAAAAATAAAAAAACCTTCATCCTATAAAAAGGACGAAGGTTGATCTCCGCGGTACCACCCAATTTTGTACAAAAAAGTACACAGCTTGATATAGTACAGGATTACTCCGATACTACTTCCCCTGTAACGGTGGGACTCCGTTGAAGTCTACTCTTTTACAATTTCGGTCCACGGCTCAAAGGCTAGCTTCCATATATTCTTCAGGGAAAATTTCCACCACCATTTCCTCTCTTTACTTCGGAATATATGTACTCCTCCTCATCAATGCCTTTAACGAATAATTAAATTATTTAACTAGTATTTTATTATCTGCAAAGGTTTTTGTCAATAGCTATTTTTGAAATTTTCTTTATTTTTGACATTATTTGTGATATAGATTGTTCATATCTTCTAACTATCATTAAATTATCGTCTCCTAAAGCCCCCCAAGGTATTTGAATTCCTAACAAATGAAATCTACAAGACAAATGGAAAGCAGTGGCAAAAGTTAAGCCACTGCTTTCGAAGTTCTAAATTATTCTTTTAATATTTTACATCGTGTAATATATACCAGTATCAGGACCTAGTGGAATGTTGAACAGCATAAAAATAACAAGCAGTATGGTCCATATAAGTGCAAATACAATAGAGTAAGGTAACATATTGGCAATCATTGTTCCTATGCCAGCTTTCTTATCGTATTTACGAGCAAAAGCCAATAGAATTGGGAAATAAGGGAATAACGGGCTCAAAGGATTTGTCAATGAATCTCCAATTCTGTAAGCCATCTGTGTTAAAGCTGGATTGTAGCCTAACAACAAGAACATTGGAACAAATATAGGGGCCATGATTGCCCATTTTGCTGAGGCACTTCCAACAAATATATTAATAAAGGATGAAAGAATAATAAATCCAATAATTAATCCTATACCTGTAAAACCAGCATTTTGTAAAAATTCTGCTCCTTTTACGGACATTATAATACCGATATTACTCCAGTTAAAGTATGCTAGAAATTGAGATGCTACAAAGGCAAGAATAATATATGGACCCATATCCCTCATGGAATCTCCCATCATTGTAACAGCTTCCTTATCATTCTTAATACTTCCAGTTAACTTACCATACACTAAGCCTGGAACTAGAAATATTAGAGTGACAATAGGTACCAGCCCCCTCATTAGCGGTGAACTAGCAGCCAAGATAGAACCAGTTTCAGGGTCCTTCATAAAGGCATTTTCTCCAATACTTAAGGATATAAGAGCAATGATAAGAAAAACTATAGATACTCCAGCCCATTTTAATGCCTTTCTTTCTTGCGAATTTATTTTTGTCTCAGTATCTTCTTCAAGGACGCCATCGTACTTTCCAAAACGAGGTGCGATAATTCTCTCTGTAACAAATACAGCTGCTACAACTAAAAAGAGAGTAGAAACCATAATGAAGTACCAGTTCATAGCTGGAGTACCTTGATAATTAGGATCAATCACCTGAGCAGCTGGTATAGTAAAACTAGCAGCTAAAATATCCGCCATATTAATCATCAGATTAGCAGCAAAACCACCAGCAACCCCTGCATAAGCAGCAAATATACCTACAACTGGATGACGACCGATACTTAAAAATATAACAGCTGCTAAAGGAGGTAGAACGATAAATCCTGCATCTCCAGCGGCATTTGCCATTATACCGACAAAGACAATTGTAGCTGTAACCAGATTAGCTGGAACCTTACTGATGGAATTTTTCATAGCAGTTTGCATTAATCCTGATTTCTCAGCAACACCAGCTCCAATCATAACTACCAATACTAGCCCAAGAGGTGGGAAGGACTGAAAATTTGAAACAAATCCAGTCAATATTCGGATCATGCCATCTCGACTCATTAAGTTTACGACAGTAACAGTTTCACCAGAGGCAGGATGAATAATAGATACCCCAGAAGAAGAAGCTATCCAAGAGATTAAAATAATTGCGGTACAAAAAATTACAAATAGTGTTACGGGGTCAGGAAGCTTATTTCCTGCAACCTCTATTGCTGTTAATACTTTCTCAAACCAGCTTTTTTTACTTTGTTCTTTGATAGAACTAGTCATGAAATCACTCCTTAATTTTATTTATGTATGATGCAGATTGTCTCCGTGTCAGTAACAACTGCATAAAATAACTAGTTATTATTACATAAAAAGTCAATTGCAACCTGTGCCATAGATTGAGCTACAGTCAACAGGTTTTTATCATCCCATTGAAATTCAGGGTGATGGTGGCATACAGGATTTTTAGGATCCTTTGATATTCCAACAAAGAAGAAGGAAGCGGGCACTTTTTGGCAAAAGTAAGCAAAATCCTCTCCTCCCATATTAGGTTCAGGTGCCTCCGATACCTTTTCAACGCCAACGATTTTTTCAACAGCTTTACCGACTAAATCTGTCATTTCATAATCGTTAATAAGGGGTGGAAAACGCTCGATATATTCAAATGTATAACTAGCTCCTTGAGGTTTTGTTACACCATCCAATATCTCTTCCATGGTTTTAGGAATCCAATGCCTTAAATCCTGATTAAAGACACGAATGGTTCCTACTACCTCTACTTCATTAGGTAAAATATTATGGCTTTCCCCTCCATGGATGGAACAGAAGGAAATCACTGCTGGAGTAAGGGGATTGATACGACGACTTATGATCGTCTGCATATTGTTAATGGCTTGAACAGCAATACTGATAGAATCAACAGCTAGATGTGGCATAGCACCATGCCCACCTTTGCCAATTACTTTAAAAACAAATTTATCTGGCGCTGCCATGGCAGCGCCGTGCTTCACATGGATATGTCCTTCTAAAGCACCTCCCCATAAATGACAGCCAAAGGCAGCATCAACCTTTGGGTTTTCTAAAACCCCTTCCTCGATCATAGGTTTTGCTCCACCGTCATCTTCTTCCGCAGGTTGAAACACCAGTTTGATGGTTCCTCTTAATTCATCCTTCAATTCATTCAAAATCATAGCTGCCCCTAGAAGTCCAGCAGTATGTCCATCATGTCCACAAGCATGCATTCGACCTGGAACCTGAGATTTATAAGAGACATTAGCTTCTTCTTGTAGAGTTAGAGCGTCCATATCGGCTCTAAGTAAAACCGTTTTTCCTGGATGCTTTCCTTTGATTAATCCTACTACACCAGTTTTAGCTACATTTGCAGTAAATTCAATCCCTAGTTTCTCTAATACTTTTACAATAGTCTGAGAGGTCCTTTTTTCTTGAAAGCCTATTTCCGGATACATGTGAAATTGGTGTCTCAACTCAACCATATCACCGTAATATTTTTTAGAAAGTGCTATAATTTTTTCTGTATGCATTGCTATCACCCTCCTATGCAATTTTTAAATATTAAACCTAATAAATAATTGTTCACAGCACATGTAAATATGTTTTTCTACCGTGAACTTTTTGACGTTTTGATTATAATACACTATTTTAATAAAATGAGCAAGCATCAGAGGAAAATATAGAAAATTAAGATTTTTGGAAACGTTTCTATGCGGGAGCCGAGAACCGGTTTATCGTCTCATTTTATTTTGTAGTATGCTTCATTAATATAAAAAGTCGCATAACAAAACAAAAAAACTTCAACCACGAGGGTTCAAGTCCTTTTACTCCTTTTCTTTGTTCGTTCTTCTTCACATTGCTCCCAGAATGCCGGAACAGCTTCATAGGCATACTGCGCCCTCGTCACGGGCAGCTTCTCAAATACAGTTCACCTTCCTCAACTTACAGATAAAATTATACATTAACTTTTTCAATAGGACCTGTTTTTTTCCTGGAATTCGCCACAAACTGGAACCAAATGCCTGCAGCGAATAAAGCTATCCCGATTATAACAAGTGGAATTTTATCATCGATTACACTTTTTTTCAGTTCTTTGAGGCCTTGCTCGGGTGTCATCTCTTCTGTTCTTCCTACATAATACTCGTTGCCAAAAGTAAATACCGTTCTCTTTGTTTGCTTGCCTGCCAATTGGGATTGAATGATTGCAGTTCCTTCCGGCAATGCCTCATTTAATTCATATTGCCCATTCACAGATTCATAATGAATGCTGTATTTTGTTTTTTTACTGGTTGACGAACCAGCTCGTGTTTTGATTGTATATTTGCCTGCTGATTGTGCCTGAAATAAAAAATCTCCGGCCACAGTCATTTCTTTTGGGAAATTGCTTACTTGTTCTATTAATCCCGTAATATTGGCCACTGACATCCGGAATCCAATAATTAATAATACAATCCCTATAATCCGATAATGTTTTGACGTTACTGCATATGTTGCCATAGTTCCCATCCTTTCCTTCCTGATTTTTAGTTTTACGAACCATCTTTTATTAAGAAATTCATAAATATTACATATATTACTATATTTATCAAACAACTTCAATGATTACAATTACCTATTTTTTCAAAAAAGTAGGGCGTATATACTATAACAACCACAAACAACCATGCAACCATGGGGACGGTTCCTACATGCAACCATGGGGACGGTTCCTACACAACCATGGGGACGGTTCCTATGGTCGTCTGCTAGAGCATGCTAAAACTTCGATTTAAAACTTTGACTTGTCGTAATTGTACGGAATACTTGTGCCAACAACTACATCCTCAATTTTCTCAATGATAAGCCAATCATCCATGTTAGCCTGATGATCAAAATCAAGTGGTTCAATTTCTTCTACATCCTCAAATTCAACCAGGCACATACATTTCTTATGCCACCGTTCCTGTTGATTTTTAGACAAATTCAGTTTTTTCTGGTTGTCAGCAAGTGTTTGTACTATCTCCTCTTCAGACAATTTAATAACATTCCGAACTGATTTTACTGTAGCTGTTGCTGAAATTTTTCCTGTACCTTTTTTCATAAAGTATAATGTCTCATTATCGAATACCCTGCTATGAGGGATCTTTCTTCCTGAAGCAGCTCTAATTATCATTGTCTTGGAACCATTTAATATTTTTTCTAATACCTTTTCTTTATCATCACAATATACAAGATGTACCATTAGTATTTCACCTTCTTTTCAACCGGAATCCATACCTCATACTTAGCATTTTGAGGATCAGCAGACAAATATACCTCAATATCAGGAGCATTTGCATATTCATATCCTGAAGTCGGTAGCCAATCTGTTATAATTCTTTTTTCTAATTCCTGTATGGACTGATTGGTTCCTTGGCCTGAAAACACAGCCCATGTTGATGCCGGTATCATATATTCTTCAAGGGTATCATCAATTGACTTATTACTGGTGACTGCAATATAGTATCTCCAATTATTTGCTTCATTGCATGAACATACTCCTAGCAAGCCCATCGGCATGCCTTCCATCATGGCGACAAGTTTAGGTATTAATCCGCTCATTGCTGCATTTTCCCACATCTTTGGTACAATTTCAAAGTTCTTCTCAATCTCGGGCTGCAATGGTTCGGAAATACCAATAATTCGAAAAGCTTCTTTCTTTTCAATTCTGTAATTCATTTCAACATCTCCTTTTATGGTTATCTTGAAGCTGATAGACGGAAATGCCTTTAGAACAATGCCATTTTCTTTTGCCTGAGACGGTGCTATTCCATGAACGTTTTTGAAAGCCCTGTTAAAAGCGGTCGGTGAATTATATCCGTACTTAACTGCAATATCAATTACTTTTTTATCACCACTCTGTAAATCTACTGCTGCTAATGACATTCGTCTGCGGCGTATATATTCGGACAGCGGTATATCTGCCATATATGAAAACATCCTTTGAAAATGATATGTCGAACAACATGCAATCTTTGCAACTTCTTCATAATCGATATTTTCACTCATATGCTCTTCAATGTAATTTACAGCACTGTTTAATCGTTCAATCCATTCCATTCCTTCAACTCCTAATAATAAAATATACTATATCTGATTTGGTCACCTCTCTTTTCTTGCCCGATAAAGAGAGATTATAGAACCACAAAGAACCATAGGGACGGTTCTTCTGGTTGTTGTTCACTATAAACCATACACATTATTAAGCTTTTAATACTATACTCCTACCTACACCCGTTAATCTGGCAATTTGCCTCGTTGATAGTCCATTTTCTTTAAGCAAACTTAAACATTTGTTCTTTTGCTCTTTTTCTATTCTTTGAACATCCATACAGTGAGATACGATACATACTCTTTTTATCATTTCTATAGCTTCACTATCTGAAATTTTTTTCTTTTCATTAATATCTATACACCTTTCATTTTTGCTTTCTTCATGAAAAAGCTTAAAACTTTCTATTGCTTTTTTTCTCTCTTCTCCAAATAATTCCAATATGAAATCCGTATCAATTATCTCATCATTCTTAATATATTCACAGTAACTGCTCCATTTGTAATCCACAATATTTTTTACTAATTCTGCCTTTAATGGATTCTGATGTATGTATCTCAATACTGCTAATAAATATCTATCATCTTCAACTGTTTCACTTTTATATCTGTCCTGAAACAGATGCCCACATCGGTTATATTTATCATTGTACCAATAAACATAGCTAGCACCTATTCGCCTCATGATTATTCCTAACTCCTCTTTTTCCTCCTTCAATAGCAAATGAATGTGATTTCCCATTAAGCAATAGGCATATAATTTGTAGCCACTTTTATCTTGATAATTTTTTAGAGTTTCTAGATATTTTATTGCATCTTCCTCTTCCTCAAATATTGTTTGTCTATTAATTCCTCGTAATAAAATATGATATATTCCACTTGCACTTTTCTTTCTTCCTGTTCTTGGCATATTTTAGCACCCCTATATATCATATTACTTATATCATATTACTTTTTTGAATTTAGAACAACCGCAAGAACCGTCCCCGTGATCTTCGCATCCGTGATCTTCCCCGTGATCTTCGCATCAATAGCATGTACAGCTTCATTCATATTGTGTGAAAAAATAGAAAAAGGGGATATCGGGAAATTGAAAATTTCAGTTGAAATCCTCAAAAAATAATCAAGCCTATCGAATTTAGAGTTTATAATAACTCTAGACCTCGATA
>NZ_FZOJ01000005.1 GCF_900188145.1 Anaerovirgula multivorans
AGTACGCAGTTTTTGAACACACAACAAAAGCTTGAATCCTAGTATTTACAATAGGTTTCAAGCTTTTTATCCTTTTCAACTGTCAAAGACGGGATAATACATAAAATTATAAAAAAAAGCAATATACATTGTCAATATTTCTACAAGTTGAAGGAAATAAAGCTTAAAACAGGACTTTATTACTACATAGAATACTAAAACAAGTAAAGGAGATAAAAGGGATTGCTATTTTACAGATTTCAAGAGTAACGGAGATAAGCAGAACTACTGTTAGGAGAGTATGACAGTAATGTACTGCCTGCGTGCCAGTAAGAACCGTCCCTAATGTATTAAAGGCAATTGGTACATTATCTTACTTTTAGGAAAAAAGGAGAAGTTAAGTTTAAAGCATTGTCATATTTATCCTTCGGTGTATTGCTAAGACTCCCGCTTCTTCTAGATAAACAAACTAAGCGACTAACACAAAATCAAAGATTTTGGTTATCTGCTTATAGATAAACAAACTAAGTGACCAACACGAAAGTTGCAAATCAAACTTTCGGTTGTCTACTTATGAATTAAGTCTCATTTTATGATCAAGAGGAAATTAACAATTTGGGTCTTTATAACAGGCAGTAGGTAGTATGCAGTGTTCTATAAAGAAGAATTGGATATATAGCGAAGATTAATTCAAAATCTACAATGATATAAACATATACTTAAGAGCTATTAAGGGGGATGCATATGCTAATTGCTGTAGCTCTAGGTTTAACAAATGAGACTTTTTTACCATAAATAGAAAATTCTGGATCAAACACATATAAAACCTTGAAATTTACACAATGATTTTGACTGAAAATTCATAAAATAACCGCAAAATGTCGAAAAATGAAAATCTATGTCGATCTGTTGGTATGGAAATTTGGAAAGTTATGTAATAAACTTGGCAATATAGAAAATTGTCCTTATATAAATCTATGCTTAGCCATAGATTAGAAAAAATTACAGAATGGTGATGCTATGAAAACATTAAATAGGTTAATTGCTTTTTCTATTCTTCTTATCTTGATTTCTTTACAAACGGTATCAGCTAAAGAAATTGTCTATAAGCCCAATGATATCAGTATCATGTTTGTCCTAGATTGCAGTAACTCTATGAATAGAAATGATCCAAAGGGTGTAGCAGTAGAAATGATGGAGATGTTTATTGATATTCTTCCATCCCATAGGGCTAGTGTAGGTTATGTAGCCTATAATCATGGAATTACTTCTTTCACCGAGCCGATATCGCTTGAAACAGAAGGTCAAAGAAAATCTTTAAAAAATAAAATAAGCAGGATAAGGAAAAGTGGATTTTCTGATATGGGACTAGGGTTGAAGACTGGCTTTGAGCTAGTTACAGGCAATTTAAAGGAAAATACCCAGCCAGTTATTATATTAATATCTGATGGTGAAACCAACTTATCCTCCCATAGCATTAGAAATGTAGATGATGCTAATCATGATATTGATTATGTTGTAGGCAAGGCTAAAGAATTAAATATGCCCATTTACACCATTGAAATAGGAGATGAGTTTGAAACAATAAATACGCTTCTAACTATTTCAAATGAAACAGGCGGCAAGTTTTATAGAAACCTAGCCACTAGTGATTTTATTGATGTAGTAAGTCAGGTTATAAAAAGCAATGATAACACCAACATCAACCCCCTTTTAGCTGCTATTGGCACAGGGAAAAAACAGGAAATGGTTATTCCTATCGAAGATTCCATGACAAAAGAAGTGAATATTATATTAACAACCCAGTATCCAATTAAAGAGCCCAAAATATTTTATAAAGGTGAAAAGCTCTCCTTTAGTCAATCTAAAAATTATTTTGCGGCTAAAATATCAAACCCGATAGAGCAAGAAATAAGATTAGAGTTTATTAGCAGAACCAATGACACCATGAAGGCTTATTTAGTATCAAGCTATGACATGAGTTTGATTTTAGATATACCTGACAACATACAAAAGAACAAAGATTTCAACATAGATGCTTATTTGAGAAATAATATTGATAATGAAGTGGTAGAGAATTTAAAGTTTTACAACAAGATCATACCTAGCTTCAGGATGATAAGTGATACACAAGAGGTTGACCTAAATGTAAATACTTCTAAGGAAAAGATACAAGCTAGTACGAGGTTAGAGCATAGTGGTAACTATACACTATATACCTTCCTCACTCATCCGAACTTTGATATAGCATTTAATGAAGTGCTTATTGGTGTTAAAAATAACCAGCCTCAGGGAGAATTTCTAAATAAGATTAAGCTGCATACAGCATCTAAACCTAAGACGTACCAATTAGACAAATATTTTCAAGATACTGATGGAGATAAACTAACCTATGAAATCATTAATACGGATACTGATGGCTTAGAAATAAAAGATTCTATATTAACCATAAATTCAATAAGCAAAGGAGAATATCAGTTCATAATAAAAGCAACGGATAACGAAGGATTAAGCTATAAAAGTGAACCCATTAGCCTGTTGATTCTGCCAACATTACAATACTATTATCCTATTACAATCACTGTTGTTTGTCTATTGATTGCAGTCTTAATTTCTATAATCATTTATATAAAAAGAAAGGCACCAAAGCCTACATTTACGGGAAAATTAAATGCATACTTCATAAGTTTAAAGGATGGAGACGAGGTAGCACCACTTACTTTCCCTTTATATCAATTTGAAAATAAGAAACGAATTAGTTTAGAGGAGCTTTTGCTTCATGCTAATATCAATAAACCCTTTTTAAATGCTAAACAAATCTATTTTGAGCCTGGGTTGGATAAAGCTATAGTATTTTATAATACGACATCTGCTACTTGTATGAAGGATGCAACAATATTGCGTAAGGATGTAAGATATTCACTTGAATATAAAGCGAAAATTTACATTACATTTGAAGATGGTTCAGAGATGGAACTTCATTATAATAGATGTAATCCCAGTCAACAAGATAGTAAAAATTTTTAATAAATATTTTATATTTAAAACAAAAAAACAATTAGGAGGTATAAAATGGAAATCATTAATCAAACCAATAGAACTATATTATTTGAGGAAATTAATCCGGAAAGGCTAGATTTGCTCACTATAATAGGTGACACAAAAGGAATTGACAGCTTAGATGATGACAAAATAAAGGAAGTCAATGAAACTCTTTTAGTAAAGAGCTTTGAAGAATTTCTAGATAAATTTTCACCAATTGTATATTCCTTCTATAATGCAACAAACCAAAAAGTTATGTATACATTAAAGAAGCCAGAAAACCTGCCAGAAGATTATATTACTGAAATACCAATAAACATGTCAAATGACTTTTTAAAGATGTTAATAACACTTATAGAAACAAAAACTGCACAAGGCTTGGAAAATGTTGATTTTAAATTTGAAAATTTATTAGACATGATTTCACCAAAAAAAGTAATGGATGATATTAGACAATCAAGAAAAGAGATTCAATATGTATATAGCAACTACGAGGACTTAGACGAAGAAGATCCTAAGAAGTTAGATTTAGGAGACAAGCTGAACTACATGTTTGAAGAGGCAAGTCAAAATTATAACAATGTAATGGCGATGCTTCCATTAGCTATAGAAGATATAAAGACCAGATTACTATTGGGTCAAAGAGACAATGAAGAAAACAACGAAGAATTGAAAATAGGTATATTAAGCATGGGGGAAAGCGGAGAGCTTAAAATTTTAGAAGCGCCTAAAGAAGAAGAAAATGCTCTAGTAGCACTGGATGATAATGCTAATACTGGCTTAATACAGGCATTTAAGGAGGATTACCAGGCTATTAACCAAACACCTTCAGATTACGTAAGAGATTTGGTAGTTCGTACATTTTGTCCATTAACTTCTACCCTAGAGAGCAAGATAGATATAGAAACTGAAGTTAACAACTATAATACATATTTAGACTTTTATAAAAGTGCAAAGGATGACTTTATAAAAACAGTAAAACCATTAATCGAGAAAATGCTTGGAGTAAAAATGTTCTTTGATCAATACAAGGTAGAAAATAAAGGCATGGTGCCTAGCCTGTTGGTAACCAATACAAAATTAGATTTACTAGTGAAATCCAATAATCTACCTCGGTTAGTAACCTTCTTAAATACTGTAAACGATAAAAATGATTTTAAAAATACGATATGGTTCGGTATTGTTCCCTCAATACAAATGAGCATGAGTGGCAAAGCAAATTTGCGCAGAGAACGATTTAAAGGAAATCAGCATGTGGAAAAAACAGATTTTAACACAATGGAGGCATTAACAGTTCTTTTAAATGTCGTCAAAGATTATAGAATACAGATATTCTTCAACTTTGACACAAACGAAGAGACGACCTTTTCTCAAATGGCAATAAGTGGTGTAGAAAAATATATAGATAAATGTACGCCTTTAACTAGAAAAGATTATAGTGAATTTGCAATACCATGTATACCTAACTTTACCATTATTCCTAAAGATAAATCAGGTGTTGTACTTGATAGTAAAATTGTTCTAAAGGAAAATGGAATACCAAATCTATCGAAGGAAAAAGAAGATATATTAAAGCTGTGGATAGAAGGGGTATACATTGGAGCCTCCTATACAGCCGCTGGTCTGGTAGCAGCTTACCAATGTCCAGAGTATTTAAGGGAAATATTCAAAAATGCTAGCCATGAATATCCAGGAGTAAGATTTGATATAGAGGCAGACGATAATGCGCTTAATGTTAAAACCAGCTTAGCAAAAGAGATTTCTGGTTTTACCAATAATATAAAAAATGCAATCAATAGGAAAAACTTTGGTTTTGTATTTTCCTCTGAAAATGCTCAAGTGAAGGGAAGAGATATAAGACAAATTACCGTTTATAAGGCGAGAAGCTTACAATCAGTAGGAAATGACTTTGAGAGCATATACAAAACCATTGTAACAACCTATATAGAAAGAATGCTGCGTTTCCATACAAACGACTTTAAACAAGACAATATTGTTAAGTTTTTCAGTAATAACCCTAATAGCCAAAAAAGTAAATGGCTTGCAAATAAGGGCTATATTAACTCTATTATTCAAGAGGGTGATGATATCAACTTCGTAATAGATGAAAGACTGGGAAGCTGTAATATTAATATCACATTTAATGGAAGCGTAAAAAATCTGGAGGTTGAAATAACCAGAAGCGTAGCAAATTAGAGATAGCTTTACGGTATAAAACTGTTATGATTTAAAACTTTTAAACAGCATTTTCTATGATTAAAGAAAGCTGGTATAATCCATTAATTTGTTATAGTCATGCTCATAGAGCATGGTTATTATAAAAAAATAAAAAAAGATAAGGAGGAAGATTTATGGGATTTAGAATGAAAGTAGAAGGACCTGAGACGATTGAATTAGGCATTGAAAACATATTGACAGTAGAGTTTGAAACTGATACGCCTAATGATTCAAATGCAAGGTCCACAGACCTAGGCACATCATTGATTGTGAAGGGAAAAATATTAACAGCAGTGGATGGAGAAGAGGCTGATAGCACCATCAAGCTTGCTCAATGGTCATTGGTACCAGGTGAAAGAGTAGACTGCTACAGAAAAGTAACCATTGACGTAATTGCAGCATCACAGATCGTTAGACAAATCAATCTGCCCAATGCTTTTGTAGTAGATTACACAGAAGAATATGGAGACACAGAAGGTGTAGGAACATTTTATCTACACATGAAACAAAAAAAGGACAAAATGGTATCAATAAAATTGGAAGGTGGATTCCAAGAATAGTAAATAACAATATGATAGAAAGGGTGTTTCAGTATGGGATTTAGAGTTAAAATCGAAGGCGCAGAAACGATTGAACTTCACATTGAAAGTGTACAAAAAGTAAGCTTAAAAACAGATATACCAACAGATTCAAATGCTCGTACAAAAGACGTAGGGTCTACTATGATTATTAGTGGCAAAATATTAACAGCAGTAGATGGAGATCCTTTTGACAGCACAAGACAGCTAGGGCTTTGGTCATTAGTACCAGCAGAAAGAGCAGATTGCTATAGAAAATTAACAGTAGAAGTTATATCAGCTGATCAAGTAGTAAGAAAGATATTTTTCCCAAATGCTTTTGTAGTAGATTATCGAGAACATTTTGGAGATACCGAAGGAGTAGGAACATTTAAACTAGTTATTAAGCAAAAGAAAGACAAGCTAGACAAAATAACGATAGAAGGCGGCTATAGTGCCTAATAAAACGATGAAGATGTCCTTTTTAGGACATCTGCTTTGTAAAGGATAAGACAATGAAAAACCTATATAAAATATTAGAAATAAACGAAGATGCTTCTCAAACTGAAATAAAAAAAGCATACAGAGGGCTAGCTAAAAAATATCATCCCGATGCCAATATAACTGGGGAAGACACAGAGGAAAAATTTAAGGAAATAACAGAAGCCTACCATCTTTTGAGGGATGAAAAATTTAGAAAAGAATATGACAAAAAACTATTTAATAGTAAAAAAACAGGTCAAGGGGCAGATCCCTTTGCTAAATTTAATCAAGAAAAAGAACCCCGACAGAAGACATCAACAGATAGAGTCGATGTAGATGATGAGTTTGAAAACTTCTTTGGTTTTAATCCAAAAACCAAAGAAAAGAGAAAAGGCTTTAATAAAAGCAGCAATAAAAATCCTATGGATACAACAAATATTTTTGATACTTTTTTTAAAGCTAAAAGACGTTAATGGAGTTGATCACTTTGGAAAAATCAATTTCAGGAAATATAAAAGTTATAGATGTGCTAATATCACTTATTTCTATTGGAGCAGGTATTTATGTATATATAGCTTTTGATGACAATTTGAAAAAATATGCAGTAAGTCTTGCTTTAGGTATCGTAGCGATCATCTATATAAGCAAGGCATTGGATGTTAACGATTCCTCGACGAAAGAAGAAATCACAAACAGTCCCAATGCTGTAAATGGTTTAGCACTATTAAATGAAGAAAACGAAATGATAAAAGAATGGGATTTACTAAATCAAGCCTCAATGGTAATAGGAAGAAATACAAAGGATAATGAAGTGGATATAGATTTAAGCACCTCCACCTATGCTGCATTAATAGATTTACAGCACGCAGTATTAAACTTTGCATCAGGAAACTGGTATATAGAAGATTTATACTCAGAAAATGGCATAAGTATCCAAAAAGCTGAAGATCGAATAAGGTATAAGCTATCAAAGGATAAACCTTGTAGAATAATCAAAGGAGATGTTGTCTTTATAGCTAAAACGAAACTTTTGATTAGATGAAACGGAGTGTTAGCAAATGAGCCTTACAAGATGTAAAAATGGACATATGTTTAGTGAAAGAAGATATGGAAGCATATGTCCCTATTGTAATATAGAAACAGCTACAAAAGAACAACCTCAAACCCCTCCAGATGATTTTGATATAGAGGATGAACTATTAAAGGAAGAAATACAGCCAGTTTGCGGTTGGATTGTTTGCGTCGAAGGGGCGAGGGTAGGAAAGGATTACAAAATAAGAGAAGGTAAAAACTTTATCGGTAGAGCCGATGATATGGACATACAGATATTAGGTGATAACAAGATATCAAGAAGAAACCATGCAATTGTGGTATACGATGCAAAAAAAAGAAGCTATGTTCTGTTACCAGGAGATGCTTCCGGCATTGCATACCTAAACGATGAAGCAGTGTATGTACCGACACCGCTATCGGCATATGATGTAATAGAACTAGGAAAAAGTAAATTCTTGTTCATGCCATTTTGTGGAGAACATTTTGAATGGGATGACACAGATAGGGAGTAATCTCCATGAGAGAGCTTATGTTTGAAAACAAATATATAGTTACATTTATTTTAATCAGTATGATAGGCCTTTTACTATTAATAAGGAACCTTATGGAATCAAAGCTTAGAAGAGGGATGTATCATAATGGGCTGGAAATAGGAGCTGCAACATTTATCGGCAATAGAGAGCTTCAAGAGGATGCTATGGATATCGCTTCCTTTAAAAAAGGAACATTGACTGTATTAGCAGATGGTATAGGAAAAAGAAGGGCAGGACAGCTTTCCGGTAGGTTAGTTGTTAAGATATTTGTAGATTTATTTACAGCCAATCATTCAATAGATAACATCAATTATTTTTTTAAACGAGCCTTTAATATAAGCAATAGAGAAATTTTAAAGTCCTTGGAGGATCATCAGGGGGGTGCAAGTGTAGTATGTGGCATTATTGTAGATGACCTGCTGCATTATGCTTTAGTAGGCAATACAATGATTGCGGTTTTTAGAAATAACGAACTAATCCCCTTAAGCGAAGGACATACAGTAAACATCCTGGCCCAAAAAGGCTTTTATCAAGGGAAAATAAGCAGACAAGATGCGTTATGGGCATTGAAGGAAAAAAGATTATTTAACTACGTAGGACAGGATGGATTCCAAGATATAGAAATTTATGATGTACCAGTAAAGCTGAAACATGGCGACATCATTCTTCTAATGAGTGACGGCATACATAGTTATCTTCCATGGAACCAGCTTGAAGATGTATTGAAAAAGGATTTAACATGTGATGAAATGGCGACAACGATCATTAAAAAACTAAAAGAAGCCTCTATAGCAGAAAAGGATAATGCCAGCATTATATTAATGAGGTATTGATGACCTATAGAGGGAAAAGTTCAGGTGTAGAATAATGAGAAAAACAAATTCAAAATTTATAACAGAATTTATATCAGAGACAGGCAGCTTTCTACGGAACAAAGACTATTTTGGATTTGTAGAGCTGGATAAATTTGCTATCTATGTAATAGCAGATGGGATCGATAAAGATACAGATTTAGAAGGTGCCAAGATTGCAGTAGAAAATATCATAAGCAGCTTTAGCGAAAAACCCAGTATGAGAAGTGGTTACCTAAAGAGGCTTTTGAAGCTTGCCAATAAAAAGCTAATAGAAGAAAGTAGAAATTTTAGGCTAAAGGTGTCTCTTACCATTGTAGTTACCGATTACGTAAAGGCACGGTATGCTCTGGTAGGAAACACCAGATTTTACTTACTTAGAGATGGATATATCAAGCATCAAAGCAAAGATCAATCGGTGACACAACAATTAGTCGATCAGGAGAAAGTACAGCTAGACAAGGTGGCACAACATGAAGAAAGAAATAACCTATACTGCTATCTAGGACAGGATGAAGGGATCACACCCTATATTTCCAAAAAAATCTCTCTAACAAAGGGAGACATTATCGCCCTTACAACAAAGGGAATATGGGAAAATATGGACAACGGTGAGCTAATAGATGGAATTGCTGAGGTGAAGGAACCACAGGAGGCGATTGACAATATCGAAGAGATGCTTTTGGTAAAACAGCCTCCAAACTTAGAAAATTATACCTTAGCAGTTATATTTGTTGACAAAACCTATGAAAACCCCAAAAGAAGGCAGAAAATAAAAAAAATCATATTTACTTTAATTCCAATTATCTTGATTTTAGCCATCATTTTTTCCGTATTTTATTATAAAAGAAGACAAAAGCTTCACCAAATAAACGAAATGAATTACTACATAGAAAATGCACAGACCTATGTAGAAGACAATAATTTTCTGAGGGCAAATGAAGAATATAAAAACGCCTTAGGTATAGCCCAAAAGCTGAAACTAAAGGATAAAAGAGAACGTATAGACGAATTTTATAAGACAACAGAAGCCATTATCAATGCAGATCAGCTGTTACAACAGGAAAATTATCAAAAGGCGCTGGAGGAGTACCTATTGGCAAAAGAAAAATCCTATTATGCAGATCACACAGGAAGAAGTTATATAGATAGCCAGTTAAACAAGGCAAATCAACATATGAAGGTGCTTGATTTGATAGAGCAAGGGGATAGAAAACAAGATATTGAGGATTTAGCGGGAGCACAAGAGGATTACAGACTTGCAAGAGACTTAGCCTACGGCATATTCTTTACCAGTGCGAGACAAGAGGCACAGGATAAATTGAATCAGCTTCATGAGTTAGAAACAGAAAAAGAAAAAGAAAGAGAAGAAGCAGCAGCAGCTCAAGCGGCAGCAGAGGATGAAGAAAGAAAAGAAGAAGAACAGGCAGCAAAGGAAAGATTAGAAGATCAACTTAGCGGAATGGAAATCGCCAAAAAAGGAGATGTAAGCTATAGCATAGGCAATTATCAAGATGCCAAGATGTACTATATGATGGCTAAGGAGCTGTATCAAAAAGCCCAAGCCTATAGTCTTGCAGATCAAATAGAAGAAAAAATCCAGCTTACAGAAGCAAAAATACAAAACGAAACAACCAGTAAAGCAAAAGCAGCAATCTATGAAAAAGATGCAGCTGAGCAATTTAAAGAAGGTAATTTGAATGATGCTAAAATGCTATATTTATTTGCTAGAGGCATCTACGAAGAAATTCAGTTACCTAAGGACATAGAAAGAATAGATGAAAAAATAAAAGTAATAGACGACCTAATCCAGGAAAAAAATCAGTAAATTGCAAGTAAAAAGGAGAGCCAATGAAGGAAAAAATTTACTTTAAAATCAATCATATTGAAAACTTAAAGGATCGTGCTTTATTGAAGGAGCTGCTTAATGAGGTGATTATCCCTCTATATGAGCATAGTGAAGGCATGTATAATTCTTTAGAAAAAAGAGTTTTTGATGAAATTGAATACGCCCAGCAAAATTATAGTATTTATACAACTATCGTAAAAAAACAGGATTTTGACCCAATCCATTACTTTTTGCATCCAATGCTGGAGGAAGACATAGAAGATAAAGCGTACGACCTGCAGTACATCTTAAATACTATGCTGGAAAAAAAAGAAGTAAATATGTTCAAGATTTTTTTAAAATGCGATTACTTAATTTTTAAAGATATACTTACAAAAAACACAAAGTTCAAAGGAAAAATCAAAACAGATAAAACAACCTACGATGCTTATTTTAAAGTCAAAGAAAATAAGCAATATTGGGATCAGGTATATAGGCTGTATCAGATATTTATCAGAAACAATATACCATGGAGCACCATCAATGCCCCCTATATATCAAGAGTTGCAGATGTATTTATGGTTGAGTATGAAGACGGTATAACCAAGGGAGAAACGATACAAGAAGTAAACGTAGATTTTGGTGAATACAGCAAATATGTAGAGTACGATATCATACCTGTTTGGAATATAGAAAAATTGCTTTTAGAAAGCACAGGATTTCCTAGACCTTGCGAAGATAAAGTAAATTTTGAACATGATATACCTTTAAAAGGAGAAGGCGCAGAGCATGGGTATTTGATAGAACACGAAAGTAAGGACATAAACAGCATAAGATGTGGAAGGGACACACTGTTTATTACAACACAAACAAGCGATTTAGAAAAATGGTGTGTCCTTAAGGTGATAAAACCAAAGGAATCCAAGCTGCAAAAATATAACTACGAACTAGTATCAAATTCAAAAAAGGTTAGTTTTATTGAGAAGCTCTCCGGAAAAAGAGTTACAAATATAAAAACAAAGGCAGAGCTGATAAGAATAATAAACTCCTTTGAAATATCCACATATTTGGACTTTAAAGATATAGAAATCGTTGATAAAGAAGAAAATTCAAGGAAAGAAACCTATAACATGAACTTTTTTATATTAGATGAAGTAAGAGACAGCGATTATGGTAAAAAAATGATATTATACTTTACTCCCAAGCAAGAGAGTTTTATCATAAGAGATTTACTTAGCTTCATCGTATCAGAAATACAGTTTTTTTATCCAGAATATAAATGCGAAGGAAGATTGATATGAATTATATCTGGGATATACTGTTACGAGCAGACAAACAAAATATAGATAGAGAAAGTATTAGATTTAAATGTGCAAAATCATATAGTCCCTATATGGAGGTTTCATTTGAAGATATTAATGCTGCAGAAATCGATGAAACACTTATAGTGGAAATTAACCCATACTATAGGTTTTTTTCTATATTTAAAAATATATTTGATATAAATCTTAAAGAGAATCTTCAGTTTAGAGAAGTTTTGTTTGATATCATCCTTCACCACTTAGGGGAACTGGATTTAAAACAGGGATTAACGAGAAAAGAATATTATAAAAAATTTATATTAAGAGATATACTAGACAATATTTTTGCTGAAAAAATAAAAAACAATATCTTGATATTTAATAAGGATGAATTAGACATCGTGCTAAATAGTCTAATAAGTCTGTATGAGACTGGAACTTCGATAGAGCTGTTCAAAAGCGTGGTAAAGAAAATTTTCCCCAAGAGTGTAGTATACAGCAACCAAGATGATAAGAAGGAAATACTGATATACATTGATCAACCAGAAAGCCCTCAGCTAAACTGCAAAATAGATGCTCTAGTAGAGCTGTTTTTACATATAGAGTATGAAGTAAATATATATTGGCAATATCATTTTGGCATATTGGACATAGATGAAACGATGAAAATAGAAAAAATGGTACTATATTAGCCAGATCGTA
Source organism: Anaerovirgula multivorans (assembly GCF_900188145.1). GTDB lineage: Bacteria > Bacillota > Clostridia > Peptostreptococcales > Natronincolaceae > Anaerovirgula > Anaerovirgula multivorans. Next base: position 12,547 of record NZ_FZOJ01000005.1, read on the forward strand.
GGAGAATGAGATATGGGATATTCATACAAATTATTTAAAAATAAAAAAGAAGTCACCAGTAACGGCAGATATAGAGAAAATGAGCTAAGGAAAATGACAACATTTCAATTAAGAGAGATATGCTCAAAGGAAAAGCTGGTAAGCAATACACTGAATCCATTAGACAAAGAAGAGCTTGTGCGACTTATTATGCGTTATAGGGGAATAGATGAAAATCTATTCATCAATAAACATGATGAGAATGGGTTAAAAAAACTGCAAGGCTTTTTAACAAAGGTCAACAAGATCACGTTAAATGATAAAATAATTAACTTTCCATCAAAACTTTTATTATATGAAGGCTTAAGTATTGAAATTTTTGATAATTACCTTGTAACCGCGAAGGATATCATAGAGGAAGGCAATGTTATATTGATTGATGGCAGCTACAATATATGCACCATATTTAACTTGACTAAATTTAATGAAAAATATTATTTAATCAAAAATGAAAATGTGAAAGCCAAAGAAACGACAAGCAAAAACTATAGTTTATTATACTTTGATAAGAAACAGTCGGAGCTAATATATGATATATACTATCATAATACAAAACATATTCCACAGCATCTTAAGTTTTATAGCTTTCCTGTTTTAGATTACAGCATAAGAGAACCTATTGATACAGATACCCCCCTTGCTATAGATTTTGGAACCACCAATACAACAGCAGGGATCTATATCAACAAAGAATCCTTTGATTTTTTTCATGAAATGCAACAGGATAAAGACCAAAACAAAGATAAAATCAGTGTTGTAAAAGTCCTCAACACAACATTAGCTCCAATAGAAATAACACCATTAATACCAAGTGTTGTAGGAATAAAATCCATCGAAGATGACGACATAGAATATGTTTTTGGGTATGACGCCATAAAGCTTTCAAAGCTAAGCTATGAAGATGATGGCATATGTATATTTTATGATATCAAAAGATGGATAAGCGATTATGAAAGAGAAGAAAAAATAACAGATACAAGAGGGCAAAAAACCTATATAAAAAGAAAGCATATGATAAAAGCTTTTCTAGAATATGTAATTCATCTTGCTAAACAGAGATTTAAGGTCAATTTTAAAAAAATACATATATCCTGCCCTTCAAAACAGAAATATAAGTTTTATAAAATGTTTGAAGAAATCCTTGCAGAATATAAAATCGAGTACGAAAATATGTTGGATGAAGGTGCATCAGTATTATTCAACACCATCACAGAATTAATAGAAAATAAAAGCTATATAGAAGGACAATATTACAAAGCCCTTATTATTGACTGTGGAGGAGGAACCACTGATTTATCCTCCTGCGAGTTTAAAATAGAAAACAATAGAGTTTCTTACAAAATTGATATAGAAACTTCCTATGAAAATGGAGATACAGATTTTGGTGGAAACAATCTTACCTTTAGAATCATGCAGCTTATAAAAATCATTTTTGCCCATAAATTAAATAGCAATGATAACATAAAAGCAAGGTTACTAGAAGAATTTGATGTAGATCTATTTAGATATGTAGATAAACATGGAGGGCTAGAAATCTATAAAAAGCTGGATTATGAATACAATCAAGTAGAAGAAATTATTCCTACAAAATTTAAACAGTACGAAAATAAAAGCAGTGACGAATACTTCAAAGTAAAAAGCAATTTTTTTCTATTATTTGAATTAGCAGAAGAAGTAAAAAAACAATTTTTTCATGACAACAATAGCTTGGAAATATTAATAACACCACATAATGAAGCCAGTAAAGACAAAACAACCATAGACTATGACAAATGGAGAATCCACACATACAGTGGGAAATTTTTAGAACAGCTTAAAAATCCGCCGGAAATAACCTTAAGCATATTTGATATAACCACCCTAATAAAAGCGGATATATACAACATCATTAAAAAGTTTTTAGAAAGCATCTACCGACAGGACAAACTGCTGGAATACTCAGTCATCAAGCTGACGGGACAATCCTGTAAAATAGATGCATTCAGAGAAGCGATAAAAGAATTTGTGCCGGGAAGAGTCATACAGTCACGAAAGGACAAGAAGGCAATTGGACACAGCTATGGGTTGAAATTAGATTGTCTAAGAGGAGCACTAAAGCATCTACAGGCCAAAAACCTTGGCTACATGGATATAAACATACAAACAAAGCTTCCTATATTGCCCTATGTGATTAGTGCCTTTACCCATAGTGGTGAAGAAAAAATACTTATACACAGCCTTGATAAGAACAATATAAGCGGGACGATATCTAGGTTTATGGAAAGAATCACACTAAAGCTATATCTAAAGGATACAAATGGCGCCCTTCGATATGAATATGCGTATGAAAATAAACAAGAAGATTTTAAGGAGACAATCTTTGAGGAAATAGAAGAAAAATATAAAGGGCTCATCATACAAGATGAAACTGATAATATTGTGAACAAAGAAGTTAAATTTTTTGTATGGGCTAAAAAGGAAGAATGGGGATTTTGTGTTGTACCTGTCCTAAGAAATAATGAAAAATTATTTATAGGAAAAGAAGGCTTTTTCAATTTTGAAAATGATATTTGGGAAACCAATTTTTTCGATGGACTCAAATAATAAACACAGTAGAAATGGGGGAATAAATTGTTTTCAAATAAATACCCTGTATTTAACAGAGGAAGAATCTTAAAGCTGGAGATGTTAGAGCATTTAAGGGATTTTCCAAAGGATTTGATGGATGCATATCTTCATGAATATGCAAATGGTATTTTAACAGGATGCAGACTTTTAGTAGATGAAAACTATATTGTTGTATCACCAGGAGTCATTCATTTTGATGGAATCACCTATGTACTAAAGGAAAGCTATAGGGTGCTTTATAACCATACAAATGAAACCGCCATCCTAAAGGTAAAATTTATCGGAGAAAATTCAGATAAAGATTTTGTAAATCACAGAACAGAAATATTCATTGATCATAATACTATCATACATCAGGATGAAATAGAGCTCTGCAGATTTAAATTAAAGGAAGGAGCCAGACTCAGGACCGATTATATCAACTTTGAGGATATGACCACAGAATATAATACCGTCAATATTATTCATTCACCCTTTGCTGCATATGAAAGCAGCAGCTTATCACCCTATGTTTTGACGTGTTTTTCAAAAGAAGCATTTCAGTACAAGTTAAACAATTCCTTGGATATATCCTTTTGCATGCAGTGTATGCAAAACCAACAAATAACCAGTAAAGAACTGATTTTAAGCTATATATCAGCAAGATTGGAGATTGAATATGTGGAGGGTACCAATGAAGGAATCTATAGACATCTACTTCAAATCCTCAACAGGATAAAACACAATAGACAAGGAAAATCAAACACAGACTATCTCCAAAAGAGGATTCTGTTAGACTAAACACATTGAAATCAACCTTTTGATTTTACAAACAAAGGATAAAATTTCATTAAGACTTGAAGCTTAGTCAGCATAGAGCGTTTTATATGATAAAAAGGAGGAAAAGGGCTATGGAGTATATGGATGAAAAGATATTGAAAATGAAAAATCAATTCAAGAAATACGAAAACAAAGACATTATGGGTACCGTACACATCGGAGAAGAAAAATTTGAATTTGAGGATGTAGAATTTTTTGACGGCAAAATGACAATGCGAATTCCAGAAGTTTTTACAGACATGCCATTAGAAATGGCAAAAATGAAATATCCTTCAGAGCAAAGACCCCAGAGCATAAAGACCAATGAGGATGGAAGCGTGAATATAACCCTTAGTCTTTTTGATGAAGCTATAGAAAAAGACCAGATAAAAGAATGCAGAAACGGCTTTAGATCCATCATTAAAAGGATGAACCCCTCAACCCTATTTTTTGACAATGAAATAATGGATATGGAAGACACAAAAATAGGATACTTTGATTACAGAAGCCCTGCACTAGATGATAACCTGTATAATATCATGTTTGTAAGAGCCATCGATTCAAAGCTGCTGATGGGCACCTTTAATTGCATATTTAAAGACATGGAGGAATGGAAACCGGTTGCTCTCCAAATGATACTGTCCATTAAAGACTTAACCCAGAAAAAAGAAGGTGAAACAGCATGAGAGAAGCCAATATTATCATAGAGCCCTATCAGTTTATTGATTTACTTGAACTCCATATCCAAAAAAAAGTCAATCAACATGCAACAGTCAAAATCGTAGGGCATATATCAGAGGAGCTAGAGGACAAGTATGCTGAAATGACAAGAAGCAATGAGTGGATAACCATAAAGGCATTAGATGAAGAAGAAACAAATATTCTGTTTAAAGGACTTATAAAGACCGTTGCTGTAAAAACAGAAAATCAAGTCAGGACCTTAGAGATCGAAGCCATAAGCGGCTCCTATCTTATGGACATACACGAGAAAACCTGCACCTTTCAAAACGAGAAACAAACCTATGGAAGTATTATGAACACAGTGAAAAACAGATATGGCGATGGCAGCGGTGTATTTATGACGGTGGGGGAAAAAAGTCAGACAGGTACCATTATCGTACAGTACAGAGAAACCGACTGGAACTTTGCAAAAAGGCTGGCAAGTCATTTCAATAGCTATTTAGTTCCCGAATACGCTATTGACGGAGCCAAGATCTATTTTGGAAGACCCAATAAAAATGAACTAGAACATATCAAAGCCATAGCCTATTCCATAAAAAAAGATGTAGGGGAATATATGAACAAAACAGAATACAAAGTAAAAGAAATCAGAGAAAACGATGCCCTTTACTATTGTGTGCAAAGCAGAGAAATATACGACCTATGTATTCCTGTTGAATTTAAAAATAGAAAGCTCTATATATATGAGATAAACAGCAGACTGGAAGCTGGAGAAATAATGCATTACTATACCCTGAAAAGTGAAGGGGGCTTTAAATTTAAGAAGGAATATAATGAAAAACTAATAGGAGCATCTTTAGATGCAAGGATTTTAGATATAACAAAAGACATCGTAAAAGTACATATTTTGGTGGATGCAAAGCAGGATGTATCCATAGCAAAATGGTTTCCCTACTCCACTGTCTATTCTTCACCAGATGGAACCGGCTGGTACTGTATGCCAGAAAAGGGAGATACCGTGCGGGTATACTTCCCCGACGAAAAAGAAAAAAATGCCTTTGTCATAAGTGCAGTTCATAAAGAGACCTCCCATGCAGGCAGACGGTCAGATCCCAGTGTAAAATGCTTAAGTACAAAGTACGGCAAACATATTATCCTATCCCCAGGAGCAATAGAAATCAAAAACAGCGATGATCTATACATCAAACTCTTTGACGATGGTGGCATCGAGATTTATAGTGATAAAGATATAAAAATGTTTGCGAAAGAAAACATAGAGATAACAAGTGAAGAAGCAGAAATAACTATGCAGGCAGGAGAATCAGTAAACTTAAAACAGGGAGAAACAACAGTGGTTATTGAAGAGAATATTACCTTTAATGGAGGTCAGGTAAGACTGCAGGAGGAGAATTAAAAAAGAGTAGGTGAGCTAATGGAAGCAATAGGGTTTACAGAGTTAATAAAAAATATACTAGAAACTAGTATGCAGGAAAGATTTATCGGAAACTACGGCAAAATATATGATTATTGGTTAAGTAATCAAAAAAGCGTAAACACAGAGTTTATAGAAAGCTTTAAAGAAGTATTTACAAAAGCGACTGAATTACAAAACGAAGAGAAAAAAGGGCCCATTGCATACATCGTGATATCCTTTTTAAGAACCCGTATTATAGAAGAAGATTATCAGCTAAGAATCGATCTCTATGATGAGATGTTTTATTTAGACAAGGTTGAATGCAGTGGATATTGGAAGGTGGATTTTGTATTTCAGTATCTTCATGAAGATATTGAACTTTTCAAAGAAAAGATTGAGGAATACATAGAAAAGATACAGGATAATTCATATGAATTGATAAAAAAAGATTATGCAGCTATTTATAACTACTTTCTTTATGAATACTTGAAAAAGAACATCAAGCTTTTATTAGAAACAGAAGAATACCAAAGCCTAAATAAAACAGAAGATCTAAAAATAGGCTTTGGCGAATATATGGATAAGGTTGATATCATCTATGATCAAGAAAACCCATAAGAAAAAATACTTTTTTAGGGGAGTTACCCCTCATGGGACAGTGCGTTATCTCTATATAAAAAACGGAGGATAAAAGGCTATGGAATACTTTTTGATACAACAAGACAAAAGATACATTCATGCACCAATTATATTAAACCTATTTAACAGAATAGACAGAAGACATATAAGCAAAGATTCCTCAACCAACATTCCACGTATTTCCGTACTATACATCAAATCCAACAAAAATACCCAATTTATAGATTTATTAGATAGACAGTTGTTTCTTCTTTCGGATGAATTGAAAAAGCTGGTAGAAAAATACGAGCCTTACTTAAAGTTTAAAATCATGCAACTAATAGATGCAGAAAACTCAAAAACCGCTCAATACCATCTGCCAATATTAGATACGATAGACTGCTTATCTGAAAAGAGCGAATTAAATAGAGACAAAAGCATCATAAAACGAGCAGTATTAGAAGAGAAAAAAATAGAAGATAAAAGCATATTTAAAATAGGAGGCGTATCCTCAACTTATGTTGCCATAAGACTGGACTTGGCTGAAAGCATACTACGAAGAGCCTTTAGCGGGATAAACCTAACCAGAGTGGAAGTGGAATAAAGGAGGGTTATGCATGTCTGAATCAGAAGGAAAAGAATATTTAGTAAGAGGAGCACTTTTAAAGTGTGTAATGGGAGCACCTGGAGGAGGTGTGGTGGAATTTGGAAGTCATAAAAGAAGAGCCAATTTAACCAACTGTCATGGCTGCTATACCCAGTATGCAGAAGAATCAGAAGGAAAAAAACCAATGTTAAATCAAGGCGATTGTAAACCCGAAGTAAATATCATGTCCTTTGGTGTGTGTTATAACCATTTTAATAAAAATACAAATCCAACAGTTACCTATGAATTAGAAAAAGATGGTGGTGTTACCAGAGTTACGGGAAAAGAATGTACACCTAAATTTATCGGTAGAGAGTGGGAAGGATGTAAAGAAGATACATTTATAGATGGCAAACCAGCCCTTACAATGCAGTCCTATATATTTTGTGAAAATGGCGGCGTTATTATACCAGAAACTTCAGGGCAAGAAGAAATAGATGCACCAGAAAAGCAAGCTGAAACAGAAGCAGAGACTGGACAGGAAGCGACTGAAGCAAATAATATGCCTGGTGCTATAGGGGAAACGGGTAAACCTGTAGGATTATCCCAAACAGATGCAGCAGCAATATTAGTGCTAGAGAAACTATTCTCTGAGTATGAGTTAAAGAAAGATGCATCAGGGACGGATGCTACGATAAGAGAAATACAAAGAATACAGCAAAAAAATAGTATTCCTATAACAGACTATTCTTTTGCTAGCGAAAAGAAAACAACGCGTGTATCAATTGACTATGTTCAAAGCTTTAGAGTTGAAGATATACATAAGCTTCATAAAAAAGATGATATGATGATCTATTTAGCAGGACTAATCCCAGGAGTTGGACCTGTATTAGGAGGTTTGAGTTCGTTGGCTGTTGAGCAAGAACAAAATGAAAAAATATCAGCTCGTAATGTAGCAAAAAATACTGCATTAGGAATACTGAACGTTGAAAAACCATTGCCTGGGTTTATAGTGTCAGCGGAGGACACCCGCCGCAATTTAATAAAAGATAAAAAGGATACCTATAATAGCGATGGAATAACTATACAAGAAAATGATACCTATGTTCAAATAAGAACTGTTACAAATCAGGGATTGAGGACTGCAACAATAAAGGCATACATCCGAAATGATGAAATTCTAGAGTATCAAGAATTCAACTCAAATGATGTTACTGTACCTAGACAGCTTTCCTATGAAAACATGATAAAATCTAAATGGAAAAAAGAAGGTTATGAATAAAGAGAGGTGTTATATGAATACAAAAAAACTTTATGGCAACAGTAAATGTCCTAGTTGCGGCAAATATTGTATTACCTATAAAGAAAAGATGAAATTAATTGATTATAGGTTTACACATGAATGTAAAGAATGCGGAGGAACAATACAACTCCCTGCATGGCATGCACTGTTGTTTTTATCTGAACTTGGATTGATGCTTTTTTTAGCAATTAAGTTTAATTTAAATACTTGGCAGGCAATTACGTTAGGATTAGCATTATATTTATTCATAAGATTTATTCAACTTCCATTTATACCTATAAAAGGTTAGTGCTATGACGTAACGAACCGAGAGGATGAGGGATGGCTTGTATAGAATAAGAGTATAGATGCATCAATTCATTCAGTATATTATAGGGTAGGTGAACTAATTCTCTCTTATCGATTTTTATTTTTCAGTAGAATCATGAAATATAGTAGATAATAGAGCAATTTAAAATTCTATATAACTATGGCAACTGCTAGAAGGGAATGATAGGAAATGAGATAATCACATATCTTTGCCATTATGGGTAGTAGGGATGGAATATGCACATTATTTGATTGTTGAAAAGAAAGCAAAAGTATCAGAGCCTTATTATAGAGAGACAAACTATGGTCAGGGTGATCCTTATGAAGAATTTTTTCCAGTAAATATATTAAGAACTTGGGTTTATGACTTAGATTCAGAAAGACATAAATTGAAGATGGAGATTGTTGAAGAATTTGCTCGACAAGGAGTGAATTACTGGGATACAGAGATCAATAAATCTACCCTTGAAGGAATTAAAAAGCGTTATCCCGATACATGGGAAGAATATATAAAGAAATATTAAGACTAGGGTTAAGCAATATAACTGTTAATCAAGTAAAAAAAGGATAAGTTCACAAATATTAGAATAGAGGGAGGGCATCTTGTAAGAAGCCATAAAGACGGTAATGGACGTGTCCTGTATGACTGTCGGATGCCCTCATCTGTGTAAAATTCTTATCAGGTTTTACACCAAGAAGTATCAAAAGGGGTGTGGGATAAATGGAATTTTTAGGATACGATAGAATAAGAGTAAAATGCCCATGGGGTTTACAAACATTAAAGGATCTGGAAATCAATATCGAACCCAATCAACATGCAACAGTTAGATTTACAGGCATAGTAGATGAGAAGACAGGACTTAGCACAATTGAAAAAAACGTGGAGCATGACCAGATACAGGTGGTAGAAATTGATGAAAATGACAAAGAAAAAGTCATCTTTACCGCCGAAGTATTAGATGTAGATATTAAAGAAGAAAACGGCATATATCATATAGAAGCAAAAGGCATATCAGGAACATTCTATTTAGATATAGAAAAGAAAAGCAGATCCTTTCAAAACACAGCCATGACCTACAGAGACGTAATAAAACAAGTAATAAAAGACACATCAAAAAGTGATGCCATCTTTGAAGCAGGAGAAAAAGAGTCAATATCCGTTCCACGAATACAATACAGAGAAAGCGATTGGATCTTTATTAAAAGAATGGCCAGCCATTCTGGCGCTGTAGTGGTGCCAGAAGTAACCGAAATCAGATCCCGGTTTTGGTTTGGCATGCCCCAGGGAGAAAAAAGAAAAATCAGTTCAGATGTAGAATACAAAGTATGGAAAGATATAGATCGCTATAGAGAAATGGCAGGAGAAAGAAAAGGATATAGACCAGAAGATTTCTTTTACTACGAAATCAAAACAGGAGAAGCCTACAACATAGGAGATAAAGTAACCTTTAAAAACAAAGAAATGATCATCACCTCAAAAAAAGCCAAAATGGAAAAAGGATTATGGACCTATACCTATATATTAGGCTTTCAACCGGGCTTCGGATTAAAAAAGCAATACAACCACATCATAAGCGGTATGTCCATAAAGGGGAAAGTGCTGGACACCCAAGGAGAAAACCTAAAAGTACATTTAGATATAGACAAAGCCCAGGATAAAAACACCGCCTATTGGTATAAATATATTCCCCCAACAGGCAACACCATGTACTGCATGCCCAAAATAGGAACAGAAGTAGCCTTGTATTTCTCCAACGAAAAAGAAGAAAGTGCAGAAGTCATCGGCTGTGTCAGAACCAACGGAAGCCAATGTAAAGGAACCTCCAACCCCAACAACAGATACCTAACAACAGAACACAACAAACAAATGGCATTATTACCAGGATTAATCTCCTTTACAGGGGTAGGAACAGAAGATCACCCATTAAAAATCACATTACAAGATAAAATAGAAGAAGAAATACAAGAACCAATAGAAAAAGGAATAAAATTCGAAAGTCATCAATCCTTCCTATTAAAAGCCAAAGGAAAAATAGAGCTATTTGCAGAAAAAAAGATTATGATCAACGCACCTACCTATGTAGGCATGTTAAAAGGCAAAAGAGGCAGTGCAAAAGTATTTACATTGAGTGATGAATTTAATATCTTAGGTGAAAATACATATCTTTATGGAAGAAAATCCGAACTATTTCCACAATATGATGATGCTCCTGTTAAGAAACCGTTTAATTGGAAGAAACTTATCGTAAATGTACTAGTAGCAGCTGTTGTAGTAGTAGCTGTTGCCTTTAGCATGGGAGTAGTTGGAGGACTTATGTTGGGTACGGTGGCATTAGCAATTAAAGGAACGTTTGCTGTAAAGGCTGTAGTTGGTTTGGCAACTTTGGCATTCGGAGGATCTTGTGTTTGGGGAGGATATGAAATTTATAAAACGGCAGCAGAGGATATTAAAAATGGAGAAGTTCGAGAAGGATATGATTATGTAATTCCTGCTGCAAAAACAACATTTTGGAAAGGAACAGAACTACTATTATTTCCAGCATTCAAGGGAAAAAAGATCGTAGTATGGGGAAAAAATGTGGGTAAAACTGTTCTAATGGATAATACGAGAAGATTTTTAGGATATGTATCTACTGGGAGATCTAGAGAAGAAGATTGGGTTAAGGATTTTATTTCAGAGGCAGCAGAAGATGTACCAAAAGCTGCTGCCACTAACTTAGGTCCCGGTGCTGCTGGATGGCAAGGTGAGGCAGTAAATGTGGTTAAAGATCGAGCTTTCGATAAAGTAAAAGACCGTTCTAATAGAAAAGAAAATGAATTACCCAAAATAGAAAATAATACTTTTACTGACCACCCCGGAATTGTAGCACATAACGCTATGCGTGAAGAAAAGGCAAAAGCTCGGGAAGAACGGGATAGCTGGAGTCCAGAAAAATGGGGAAGATGGAAGGCAGAGGAGGATAGGATTGATCCCGATGGAAAAAGTCGGAGAAATCAAGAACAAGCTGAACGGATAGCACCAAAAGCCCCCTACACAGATGTAGATTGGCAAGAGCTTTATGGGATAGAAGCTGGTTATGAAGAGAAAATGAAAGAGCTAAAGGAGCAAGAAAAAAAACAGCAACAAAGACATGATAGTCCTGTGCCTTCATTTTAAAGATGAGAAAATAAGTCTCTCATTGTGTTATAGTTTGTTCAAGTATTTTCAATGCTTTTTATGTAAAAGAATAAAATATTAAATTATAAAAATAGAAAGAGGGAGATATCATGAAAAAAATTATATCTTTAAGTTTAATCCTCATGATGATGTTTTCAATGGTAGGATGTAATGATAACAAATTGGAAGCAAAGGATAATGAGATGGAGGTAAATGAAATGAAGAGAGAAAATATAGAGTACAGATTAAGCACTATTGCAGTTCACAATATGCTAATCAAAGGAGATGGTAGTCTATGGACATGGGGAGATAATGCCCAAGGGCAATTAGGAGATGGAACAGAGGAAAGTAAATATGTACCAGTAAAGATTATGAAGCATGTAGTAGAAGTAGCAGGGGGATTTACACATAGTATGGCAATAAAAAGTGATGGCAGCCTATGGACATGGGGAAGGAATGCAGAGGGGCAGCTAGGAGATGAAAGAGGGTATGGTGAACATAAGGAGCCACTGAAAATCATGGATGATGTAGAGGCCATAGCAGCAGGCGGGGCACACAGCATGGCAATAAAAAGTGATGGCAGTCTATGGACGTGGGGATGGAATGAATCCGGCGAGCTAGGAGATGGCACCACCAACAATACAAATGAACCAGTAAAAATCATGGAGGATGTAAAAGCAGTAGCCGCAGGTTTGAGCTACAGCATGGCAATCAAAAAGGATGGTAGTTTATGGGGATGGGGACGAAATGATTATGGTCAGTTAGGCGATGGAACCAATGAAGACAAAAGAGAACCAGTAAAGATTATGGATGATGTTATCAAAGTATCAGCATCAGGTTTAGTTCATAGTATGGCAATAAAAAGTGATGGCAGTTTATGGGGATGGGGAATTAATGAGTATGGCGAGCTAGGAGATGGAACCAATGAGGATAAAAATACACCAGTAAAGATTATGGATGATGTAGTAGAAGTAGCCGCAGGTCATGGACATAATATAGCAATAAAAAGTGATGGCAGTCTATGGGCATGGGGACTTAATGAGTATGGATCGCTAGGAGATAGAACCAATGAGGATAGAAATAAACCAGTAAAGATTATGGATAATGTAGTAGAAGTAGCCGCAGGTTCGGGGCATAGCATGGCGATAAAAAGTGATGGCAGCCTATGGACATGGGGAGGTAATATGAGCGGTGAACGAGGAGATGAAACAAAGGAGTATAGAAACAAGCCGGTGAAAATCATGGATAATGTATTTGAGAATTAAGTAAGAAAATACCATTTTCCTCCATCACATAGCTATAGTGTTTTAAAATACATAACTTATAGAAGCATTAATACTGTATATATGTGAAATTAGGTTTAAAAAAAGGAGTAAAAGAATTTATGATTAATAAACTAAACAGTTATCATAAAAAGCTAGCGGCACACAAAGAAATGGATTCTCAAATAAAGGGAAAGTCAACAGAAAAGCAAGAAGGAAATCAAAAATTTCTATCCATAAAATACATGATGGTACTTACAGTCATAGCTATTTTTATAAAAGAAATAACAACAAGCACTGTACTGGGATTTGCCATAGCCATAATCATTACCCCCATTGTATACCATGTAATACCAGCAGAAGATAATAAGCTAAAAATGAAAGCAGAACAATATTTAAAGAAAAGGTACAAAATCCCTATGAAAGTAAAAGTAGTTGAGGAGTGTGGAAACTCAGAAGAAGACTCCAATCTGTTAACAAAAGGAAAAGATCCTACAGGAATTAATTTTTATATTTTTACAGAAAACAACCCCATAACAGATGCCTATTTTACTAGTTATTGGGAGAAAAAAATACAAGAAGAACTAATAAAATACCTAGAAGAGAAAGAACTAATAAAAAAATCAAAGGAAAACCAAGCCAAAGTATTTTTATATGCAGAGACAACAATAGATCTCTATGAAGACTATGAAACACCCCCTCCCTATGAAGTACTTAGCCAAAGAGTCATGCAACAAGAAGAGGGAGCGTATCCTATGGGAATAACATATAATGCAATAGAAATGTCAAAGGAGGAACAGACACAAATAACATACCATATACTAAAATTCATCCACGATAACAAGTATATACCTACGAGCTTAAGCTTATGTATACAGAATACCTTTATAAAAAATCTACAACCATCCGATATAGAGGACATAGTAAAAAAAGAAGCTATTAATAGTGTAGAAGAGAAACTTAAAAAAGAAGGAACCACTGTAAAACCCAAAATGCAATTTGATATTGTAACCATGATTATACTATTATTTACTGTTATTGTATTATCGGTGGGAGTATTTGGATTAAGCCTTTTTATATTTTAAACCTTACTGAATTTCCAGGTTAAAAATAACTATCATCAGTTATTTTTAGAGACTACCGTGGCTTTATGCTGGCAAATATTAAAAAGAAAAAGATGAGCTTTATAATAATGTATACAAGGAAGAGAAATAGAAGATGGAAAAAATGATATTATTCAGCCTAGTCTTTATTATGTCCTTTTCACTAATAGGATGTAGTAAAGATAAATGGAGAGTTAATGAGTATGGTCAGCTGGGAAATGGAACTTTAGAGAATAAACTCAAACCAGTAAAAATTATGGATAATGTATTAAAGAATTAAGAAGCGTTGTCTATATCATGGAAATAAAGGATGAGGAAGCTATGAAAGAAGCAAAGAGACAAACCTCTTGCTTCTTTCATATATTTAATTCATAAAATAGAAAAGTCCGATTTATGAAATAAGAAGGAGTAGGTACCTTTAATTATAGGGACGGTTCTATTGATTAGTCATTTCTTTTGTAGTAGAATAGAGGAAAAACATAAAGGAGTAATCAGAATGCCAAGAACTGCAAGAGTGAAAAGTAAAAGTGGTATATATCATGTAATAATTAGAGGCACAAATAGACAGGAGATATTTCATGATGATGAGGATTGCTTAAGATTCCTTGAAACTTTAGCAAAATATAAAGTGAAAAGTGAAATTAAGATATATGGTTGGTGTTTGATGAATAATCACATACATTTACTTGTTAAAGAAGGTAAAGAGGAGCTTGCAACAACTATGAAGAGAATAGGTGTAAGCTTTGTAGGATATTATCATTGTAAATATGATACGACAGGGCATTTATTTCAAGACAGGTATAAAAGTGAGAATGTGGAAAGTGAAGAATATCTTATGACAGTAATTCGGTATATACATCAGAATCCTATAAAAGCTGGACTTGTAAGTAAACCTCAAGATTGGAAATGGAGTAGTTATTCAGAATACTATGGAAAGAAATTATATCCGCAAGAACTATTAGATAGTGAGCTGATACTGAAATTATTCTCAGAAGATAATGAAATTGCGGAAAAAAGATTCAAGGAATTTAATGAGCAAGAAAATGAAGATAATTGTTTAGATGATGTTATTACTACAAGACTGAGAGACGAAGATGTAAGGTTAGAAATTAAAAAGATAATATCAGGGATTAATGTAGGGCAAATAAAGAGTTTACCAAAAGATCAAAGGAATAAGATAATTAAAAAGGCTAAATGCATAGAAGGAGTAACGCAGCGCCAATTGGCTAGGGTTTTAGGAGTTTCACAAGCTCTTATATCAATCACTTAACATAATCACAAGAACCGTCCCTGCGATCATACATTATTGTGTCCAAAATGCAATGGGGAAATGAGAATAATATCATTTATTGAAGATGAAGAGACCATTAAGAAAATACTTACACATCTGAAGATATGGATGACGTATAATCATGACCCACCAGAAGATAAAAAAGGTACATATAGGGCCCAGAAGTATTGAGTGGTGGGAAACTAAAGAAGATACACCCTGTCAGGGCAGCTTTATAGAAGATATTTATCAAATGCCATATGAAGATGAATATTCACAGTTAACACCATACGAAGATCATACATGTTAGTTTTACATTGAGCTTCATTGAATAAAATAGGCTCTGTTTTGCTATGCATGGAATATGGTTGTTATATATTATGAAACAGCAATTTAGGGGAGATATGAGTTTATACTAAAAAATATATACTGAACTTAGCAAAAAGCCTGTTGATTATTAGAAATTATTATGATTTAATTGGTATCATAGGAGAATTTTGAAAAAGCAAATTCCTATAGATTAGATGTAATTACCGCTTTCAGACCTTCTATTATTGGTTTCTGTATATCCTGGATATATTCCCTCGTGGTTTCCGCCGTATCCCCTTGAAATGACTCCATATTTACAAAACCATCAAATGCATCTGAAAGTTCACTCAAAGCTTCTGATTCTTCTTTTAATGCTTCCTCCAACTCAAGATAGCTTTCCTTGAAATTATTGATGTCTGCTTTCATATAACTCCTTTTAATTTACTTTTCAACCTTCTTTTTACATTTTTATAATATACCACTCCCTCACTTAAACATCAAATTTTCCATAATTAATTCACAAAAAAGAACCGTAATATTTACCGGTTCCGTTTAAGTATCCTTTTTATAATATTTTATCTTACCGAGCAAATCTGAGTTATCGAAAAACAGTCGAGTACTCTAATTGGGCCTCTCGACAATGATGTGTGAATATTCCTAATATTATATATCATGTATGCTCCCAGTTACTGTCTGCCAATTAGTGCGTACATTTCTCTGATACTGTTTAGGAGTAACTCCCATAATAAGCCGAAACTGTTTTGTAAAATAGCTCTGACTTTCAAAACCACACTGTGCACATATCTCACTATTGGCAGCATTTGATGACTTCAACATATCAGCTGCAATAGCAATTCTCCTTCGCATCAGATATCTTGTCGGAGTATCCTGGATAACTGTTGCAAATGTCCGCTGACATTCACGTACACATATTCCAGCTGCATCCGCAATATGTTCAACTGTTACTTTATCCATGTAATGTTCATCAATCCAGTTCAGCATCTGCTTCAGGCGCTGTTCCTGCATTGTCTCAACCCTGACTGCCTGCTTTTCCTTGTGTCCGTTCAATAACATGATAATCTTCGACATTGCATCCCTTACTGTAAATTCATAGCCTTTCGGCTCCAATTCGCAGGCATAGAACGCTGCATTAAAAAGAGATATCACTGCCGCGCTACCTGCATCTCTCTGATTAAGTGCCCAGGATGATGCGCCTCCCTTTACAAAGGGGCTGACATATTTTTCATCAAACACGCTTCCGGTACGTCCTGATATAACGGACTGGTCAAATACAATAGAGCGGTATCGGCAGGGCTGATCAGTATTACAGATTATTCTATGCAGGACATCCGAATTCACGAAATACCCCTCGCCCGGTTGCAGAACATATGAATGATCTGCAAATATGATCTGCACCATTCCCTCATCTAGCACAAACATTTCAAGCTCACTATGCCAATGCAGCGATATTTCACCTCCGATATAATTATGAATATCACCGATGTAAGCATTGCAGGGAAAACCTGGTGTTCCACGTTTCATGATTTCTTTTCCTTCATCATTCAAAGGAATTGTATTAACGGTCGACAGCATGCTTCATCACCTCCTTGTCCCATATCCAACATGAATCCTGCAGAATCCTATGTCTGTCGCAATAATTATATTATATGTCGCATATCAGAAAGACGCAACGTATTTCATTCGCTATAATTATACTTACAAGGAATAAATGAAATGTTAAAATGAAAGGATGGTCAAATACAGTGAAGCATGATGAGAAAAAAAAATTACTTTCCAAGTTGATAGCCGCCATTTCTGATATGTTTATGCCCCTTATGAATTTAATGTGCGCAGGTGGAATTATGAAAGGAGCTCTGCTTATATTAACAACAACCTCCTTTCTTTCTGACAGCAGTGAAACCTATCTCATACTGAATGCAATATCCGACAGCACTTTTTACTTTCTTCCAGTGCTGCTGGCAATTACTTCAGCAAAAACATTCCGCGCCAATCCGTTTTACAGTACAGTAATTGCCCTGATTCTGTTGTATCCATCATTAACAAAAGCTTTTGAAACCGGTACAACTCTTCATTTTTTCACTCTTCCGATTAAAGCTGTAACTTACCACTCTAGTATCTTTCCAATTATCGCGGCGAGTGCTCTTCTGGCTGTTACGGAGCATTTTCTTGAACGGATACTCCCCGAACTGGTTAGAGGTTTTCTTACCCCGCTTCTCAGTCTCAGTATTGTCAGTCTGTCCACACTTTTTGTTTTCGGACCAATCGGTGCCATAATCGGAGATGCTCTTGCAGCCGGTTATGCATTGCTTTATTCCTTTTCCTCTGCAGTAGCCGGTATTCTGCTAGGTGCACTGATTCAGCCGATGGTGATCTTCGGCTTTCAGTGGGGATTGTTTCTTGTAGCAATAAATAACATTGGAGTTACGGGGCATGACAGTATTGTTCCGATCATAGCTCCTGCTATTTTTGCTCAGGCCGGTGCAGCCCTTGCTGTTATGGTAAAAAGCAGAAATATTTCTTTTCGATCATTATGTGCCTCTGCAATTCTTTCTGCACTGTTTGGAATAACTGAACCTGTATTATTTAATATAAATCTCCCCAGAAAGAAGCCTTTCCTTTTTGGATGCATAGGCGGTGCCGTTGGTGGGCTACTGGCTGGACTTTCCAAAATCGAAACTCCCACTTTTGTTCTTCCGAGTCTTATAACATTACCGATCTATTATGGTGATCACTTTATGCTTTATCTGACCGGATGCCTTTCAGGGTTTATGATTGGATTTGTTCTTACAATTTTGATAGCTTCTGATACTGATACTGCTGTTGCCGATACCGGCGCCTTATCAAAAGGAGGTCTTAGCTGATGTTTCTTCCAATCGTACACAACTGTGCCCGCCACACCTTGATCTCAAATATAATATATCTGGCTCAGGACACCAAATGTGACACCTATCGAAAGTTATATCTGAATTATGCACTGCAACTGATTGAACTCACCACAAAGGAGAAGCTTATGCAATATAATCATATCGTATTTGATTTGGATGGAACACTGATTGATACCGAAAATGCCGTTTTGAAGACCTGGCAGTACACACTTGAAACATATGGTCTCGATTATTCTCTTGAAAATCTGCGGATCGTGTTGGGCATTCCGACTCTTGATGCTCTTGAACTGCTTGATGCATCTGTAGATCAGGATTTTGAAAATAAATGGATACAAAATTACAGCAAGTTCTCAGATCAGGCTGTATTTTTTCCCGGAGCGGAAGACATACTGCAGTTTATGAAAAAAAGTGGATTTCATCTTGGCGTTGTCACTTCCAGAAAGAAAACGGAATATGAAAGCTATTTTCGCAAATTCAATCTTGAACAGATATTTAATCTGATTGTCTGTGCAGACGATACACTGCAGCACAAACCGGATCCTGAGCCGCTTCTTTATTATGCAGAAAAGTCCGGTACAACCCCTGATTCATGCATCTATATCGGCGATATGCCGACAGATATTGCATGTGCAAATGCGGCTGGTTTTGCTTCTGGACTTGTGACCTGGAACCATTCATCTGTTTTAGAGCCTGATGCAGATTATATTTTTTCATCGCCTGAGGATCTGCTTAAGCTGTACAATATATAGACCTACACAGTAATATATGTGTAGATTTGTACTTTATCATCACCACATTTTTGCAGATTATAATACCCTAGCCACGGGCAGCCATTCCACCTGCATAGGCACTAAAGCTAAACATTGGTCCCGGCAGTTCTTAATTATAGGTAATTATAGGGACGGTTCTATTGATTAGTCATTTCTTTTGTAGTAGAATAGAGGAAAAACATAAAGGAGTAATCAGAATGCCAAGAACTGCAAGAGTGAAAAGTAAAAGTGGTATATATCATGTAATAATTAGAGGCGCAAATAGACAGGAGATATTTCATGATGATGAGGATTGCTTAAGATTCCTTGAAACTTTAGCAAAATATAAAGTGAAAAGTGAAATTAAGATATATGGTTGGTGTTTGATGAATAAGCACATAATTATAGGGACGGTTCTGTTGATTAGTCATTTCTTTTATAGTAGAATAGAGGAAAAACATAAAGGAGTAACACAGCGCCAATTGGCTAGGGTTTTAGGAGTTTCACAAGCTCTTATATCAATCACTTAACACAATCAAAAGAACCGTCCCTGTGATTAACCATCCCTGTGATTTGAAAAACATAAAGCGTAGAGTCTACGGCTATCGGAATCATAGTAATTGGGAAATTAGGGTTAAGTATGAATTTCAATGTGCCTAGAGTTTAGCTTTCTTCAAAGATTTAAAGAGGTATAGGGAAAGTCTAAGTTCTTATATTACTATAATTATCCTTTAAATCAATAAAAATCATCACTAGTCAAATCTATCAAGTAGAAGAAAATTAAGGTTTCTAGATATATGAATATTTTTCCTGTAAATTATGCATTGACAGGATAGGTGTACATGACACCACAAAATTTATTGTTGAACCTTTTTTTTCATTCCTTATGTCAACATAAAGATCATCTTAAACACCATTTCTTCATAGCTCTGTAGTTTAGTTGCTATCGCTGACTCTAGCTTTGGACTGATTCTAGGATGAATTTCCTTGTACTCATCCCAAGTTTTATAGTATTTTGACTTTAATCCATTTGCCTTAGCTTGAAGCAACTTATCTTTTTGTTTACTTTCCAAAGTCGTAGTTCCTCCAGGATAATCATACTTTCCATTTTTCGCTACATATTGAAGCACTGCCGTATAGTTTTCTACATTTACACTATCTAATGTAACGGGACTTTTATCAAATGTAAAATAATATTTTCCTCCAGGTGCTAAAATATCAAGAAGCTCTTTCGCTTTGTCGATACACTGTTGTTTTGTTGCGGTTCGAAGATACGTTAAAGGATAAAATCCCGAAATAATGTGTTTCTTCCCTAGTTTTTCTTTTGCCAACTTAGGATCACCAAACTCAAAATAAAACCTTGTATTTTCGGGAAGCTCATATAGATAGTCTAAATACCTCATCCAATTATGCTCACAAAATATTAAACATGGCTGACCTGCTTGAGCCAGCGTATTCACCATTTTAGAAAACGTCGGCCAGTATAATTTTTCAAAATCACTGTCCCTCAAATAAGTCCCCATATGTAAAGGTAAAAAGGTATAACCATACCTAGACGGCACAGGTGGGATTCCCCTTTTTATCTGAGTCGGAAGTACGGCTTCACAGGCTTCTATTACTTTTTCGGGATTCCTTTTCACATCCATTGCAATACCTTTGAAACCTCTTAAAAAGTCTGTTAAAAAATCAAAAGGGGTAGTTACCGACCCAATCGACTCTTTTGGTACTATATGAAAACCATACTTTTCTATTAGCTTTGCATCTATTTTTTCATAGGTTTCCACATAATCAAAAAATGCTTTAAAGGCCTTTGCCATTACTAGAGAGCGTGTTATGGGATCTGTGTCTAATTCAGGGTACAGTCTCGGAAGCACTTTTTCCATAATACAATCATATGGATTCTTAATAAGTTCATCATACTCAATTGCTTCCATACCAGCCACACCAGGATGTTGTATAAATCCGCTTGAACCCATCACAAATGCTCTGGACCCTAGTATTTGAAGGTGGGCGGGATATCTTGAAAAACCTATAGGGTAATAATCTGAACTTGTAATCTGACATGCTTTATCTAAAGCTTCTTCAACCCCTTCTAATGTCCATTGGGTTTCAGCTAAGGGAAGCCCTGCATATTGAATGCAGAATTCAAGGGGTAAGCTTGTATGAATAGGCACCCTTTTCGGTATCTTCCCATCAAACAGATCCTTGAACAGCTGTTCTCTTT
The DNA here is from genome assembly GCF_900188145.1 of Anaerovirgula multivorans. GTDB lineage: Bacteria > Bacillota > Clostridia > Peptostreptococcales > Natronincolaceae > Anaerovirgula > Anaerovirgula multivorans. The sequence continues at coordinate 33,882 of NZ_FZOJ01000005.1, forward strand.
CCTTTTGAAGTTTCTTTATATCTTGCATCTCTAACCTCTCCTTTTTAAGATGGATTGATTAAATTATGTCTTGTCCATTTTTTCTATTTCTATTTATCGATTTGCGTCTATGGGCTTTCATATACTGTAGACGATATATATATTTTTTTTATTCTAAAGGCATATATCTATAGTTCATTATTTTCATTTTATCACAATGAAATATTATTGCTATCATCAAGATAAAATTTTTTCCTAAAATAATGCCTTAAATCATAGCCCCGCTAACAAATCAGTTAACGGTGCTTTTCTTATCTATTTGTGTTATTTAGTTTGGGGAGGTCTCTGGGATTTTTGGTTTTGTAAAACCTATCACTAGAATAGATATCACACAACTACTTAATATGATTCCTGCCGCTACAATCCAAGCAGCCTTAGGTCCTGTTAGACCAAAGATGCCAGTAAGGAAAGCCAATATAGGTGGAGAAGCAAATTGCCCTAATCCCTGTAAAGCCACATAGAGGGAGAGGGCTATCGTAGATGCAGTTTTGTGTGCGCTCCTTACAATTGCCAGCACTAAGGTAGGATTATAGGTGCCAAATCCAAGACCGAAAACAATTGCTCCTACAATAAACATAGGAAAGGTATTCACATTTAGCAGTATAAAAAAGGAAGCCCCAATTAATCCAATAGCCAGCGATATGGTAAATCTTTTAAAGATCCGAGCTACTTTACCATAAATTAACCCTGCCACAAATGCCGCGGCGGTAAATACTGTAAGCACAGTCCCCGCTTGAGCTGCATTTCCAACTTCCCCTGCCTTCATTACCAACGCTACGTTTGTCATGAAGGAAAACTGTAATATATTAAAGAATGCATTGAAGATAGAAAATAGGTAGGTATTTGTGCTTAATCTGTTTTTAGGAACCTCTTCATCTGTTATGGCGTTTTGTTTCTTATCATAATCCGGTAGCTTGAAATGGATGAGTAAAAATATAGGTATCACTAGAAGAAATCCTAAAAAGGAATATCGCCAGTACCTTGAAGCTAGAATGCCGCCAACCATCTGAAAAACCACCCCAGCCATAGCTCCTACAGCACTTCTGTAGCCCATTAAGGTATCTCTTTCCTGTCCTTCGAATAAATCTGCTACTACAGAAGATGACATAGGAAAAGACAAACCAAAACCGGCACCAAAAATAGCCCTCGTAAATAAGATAAAGGTCATCCCCCCAACAAAAGCAGGTAGGATTCCACCAACAAAGGTTAGGGTCATAGCTAGATACAAAATCTTCTTTGGACTTATAAAACGTTCTAACTGTCCACATAAGAAGGAAAAAACTACCATCATCAAAGAGGGCAAAGAAGCAATTTGCTTAATTACCTCAGGACTTACATCCGGAAATGCCTTAGCTATTTCGCCAAGTGCTGGTGTAGTCATACTTGTGGTATACATTAATAATGCTACCGACAATGCAGCTGCTTTAGTAAAAAAGTCATGTTTCTTTTCTACCATCATATTTTACCATCCTCTCTATTTTATAAATGTGTGGCTATAAAACAAAATATAAAGACTAAGGGAATAGTTACACTGTTGATTTTCAAAACCTCTACTACAATAACATCGCCATCATTCTAAACATCATCTCTTCATAACTTTGTAGCTTAGATGCCATGACAGGTTCTAGCTTTGCATCCATTTCAGGATGTTTTTTCTTGTAGGCATCCCAAGGAGTATAATACTTAGACACAAAAGCAGGAATATCTTTGCTCACAAGCTTAACCTCTGTTTTCTTTTCATATGCTATTACTTCCCCCGCATTATGATAATTTGTATTTTCTGCTACATACTTAAGCACTGCTGCATAATTCTCTACATTAATACTATCTAAACTAATTGGGGTTTTATCAAAGGTAAAATAATATCTTCCTCCAGGTGCCAATATATCAATTAATTCTTTAGCCTTGTCTATACACTGCTCTTTTGTTGCTGTCTTTAGATAAGTAAGAGGATAAAAACCAGATATAATATGCTTTTTTCCTAATGTTTCTTTTACAAGTTTAGGATCGCCAAATTCGAAATAAAGTCTTGTGTTTTCAGGGAGCTCATATAAATGATCTAAATATCTCATCCAATCATGCTCACAGAAAATTAAGCAAGGTTGACCTGCCTCTGCTAAAGCCTGAACCATTTTGTAGAAGGTAGGCCAATATAGCTTTTCAAAGTCCTTTGTTCTAAGGTATGGTCCCATATGCAATGCAATGAAAGTATGACTAAATTTAGAAGGTGCAGGTGGTAACCCCTTCTTAATTTGCAAAGGAAGAACTGCTTCACAGGCTTCCGCTACTTTTTCTGGACACCTCCTTACATCCATAGACATTTCTTTGAAGCCCCGCATAAAATCTGCTATAAAGTCAAAGGGTGTAGTTGCTCCAGAAAAAGATCCTCTTGGCAGGGTATGAAAACCATATTTTTCAATTAGCTTTTGATCTATTTTGGCATAGGCTTCCATATAGTCATAGAAAGCTTTAAAAGCTTTTGCAAATGCCATGGATCGAGTTACAGGATCTGTATCTAACGCCGAATATAATTTAGGTAGTATTTTTTCCATAATACAATCATAGGGGTTTTTTATAAAATCATCATAATCACTGACAGCCATTCCCTCTATTTCAGGATGTTGTATAAACCCATTTGAACCCATGACAAGCCCCTTTGAACCAAGAATCTGAAGATGAGCTGGATATCTTGTAAAAGCCGCGGGATAACAATCTGCACTTGTCATTTCACATGCTTTATCTAGTACCATCTCTATATTTTCTAGTGTCCACTGAGTTTCAGCTAAAGGAAGTCCTGCGTATTGGATACAAAACTCGATGGGTAAGTTTGTCATAATAGGTACTCTTTTTGGTATCCGTCCCTCAAACAAATCTTCAAATAGTGCTTTTCTTTCCATCTGCAATTTTTTTGCATCTAACATAGTCATCTTCCTCCTTTTATATTTTCAATTTCACAAAGATCCTTTTTCATTAATTTCATATCATCTAACTTCGTAATCCTCCAGTTCTTCTTTGTCATAATGAACTTATGGATTAATGTCTCTTATCAAAAATATTGCATAAAATCATCGTTATCAAACAAACTGGAAGTGATAAATATAATTTGACTTATTTATAATAGTAAAAACATAAGATATTGGAATAGACTATCCTCAAATGCTTGAAGTTTTTCTTGCCCAAAGTCTGATACATCAGGGTTATGTGCCTTATATTGTTCCCATGTTTTGTAGTATTTGCTTTCTATCTTTCTTGAGGACAGGGCTTTATAATCAGCTTTATTAAACTGCATACCAGCTACTTCATCTGCATTACTATATACACCATAGTCGCGAACACATTCTGTTACAGCACAGAAATTTTCCATATTAACATCCTTAATAGAAAGTGGATTTTTATCTAAGGAAAAAATGTATTTTCCTCCAGGGGCTAATATGTCTATCATTTCTTTCGCTTTATCTACACATTGTTGTTTTGTATGGGTTTTAAGCATTGTTATAGGATAAAGACCTGTAATAATGTGTTTTTTACCTAGCTTTTCTTTAATCAACTTAGGGTCACCATATTCAAACATCATGATGGTATCCGTAGGAAGTTCATATAAATAATCTAAGTATCTGGTCCAATCATCTTCACAGAATATTCGGCAATGGATTCCCATAGATGCATATTCATCTAGCAATTTCTTGAAACTTGGCCACCATAGTTTTGCAAAATCTTTTTCACGCATAAAGGTGGGCATATGAAGTGGCAAAAATACCGAAGCATAGTTTGATACAGTTTTTGGCATACCTTTTTTCAACACGATAGGGTACAAGGCTTCGCAAGCTTCTGCTACCTTTTCAGGCATTCTTCTTACATCCATGCTAACACCTTTGAAACCTCGTAATTGGTCAGCCAAAAAGTCAAAGGGGGCTTCTGTAAATCCTCCAGCAGTAACCGGTGTTCCTGTATAATAACCGTATTTTTCTACCATCTTAGCCGTAAGCATACCTGTTTCCATAAAGTCATTTTTATAGCCTAGCAAACTTTTTGTAATACTTATTGCCGTGTTGATGGGGTCTGCTAAATTCACTGCCTTATATTGCCTTGGTATCACCTTTTCTAATAAACAATCATAAGGCTTTTCAATTAGATAATTATATTCTTCTGGTAGCATACCTTCTACTTCAGGATGCTGAAAAAATCCATTTGAACCCATGACAAAGGATTGGGATTGTAAAGTTTGGTAAAACGAAGGATATCTAAGCGAACCACCATTTAGACAGATATCGGAATATAAGGTTTGACAAAGCTTATCTACTGCTTCTTCAATTAATAAAGGCTTCCACTGAGCTTCTACTAAATCGATCCCTCCAAACTCAGCAATGGGTTCAAAAGGCAAGCTGATATTAACAGGAACCCGTTTTGGAATTTTATTATCATACACATCATGAAAAATACTTATTCTTTCTTGTTGTAGAGCCTTAACATCCAGCATATTCTTTCATCCACCCTTCACATATTTTTACACCTTTAGCTGCACTTGTAGCAAATATGTCTATCACCACCTCATTTTTTCCAAGCTGCCTTACCAACTGCGACAATTTTTTTAACTCAATCATGCGATTTCCTCCTTTTTTATCATTCACTAGACTGTTTTTGTCTTTACCTAGACGCTAGTCGTATAACTAAATATAAAGCAAGACCTGTGCCAAGTTTTTATATTTTTGTAAAATTATGGATTTAATTGTTATTGCTAGATTTCTGCCTTTGCTTTTATAACATGTTATCTCAACAAAACAAAAGAAACCGAGGCATAATGCCTCGGTTTCTTTTGCAATTAAATACGTTTTCTTTGTTTTGCTTATTTTCCTCAAAGTGTGGTTAAATTACACATGTGTCCTAAAGACACACTCTGTAATTATAGGGACGGTTCTATTGGTTAGTCATTTCTTTTGGATTGGAAATGGAGTAGTTGTTCAGGATACTATGGAAAGAAATTATATCCGCAAGAACTGTTAGATAGTGAGCTGATACTGAAATTATTCTCAGAAGATAATGAAATTGCGGAAAAAAGATTCAAGGAATTTAATGAGCAAGAAAATGAAGATAATTGTTTAGATGATGTTATTACTACAAGACTGAGAGACGAAGACGTAAGGTTAGAAATTGAAAAGATAATATCAGGGATTAATGTAGCGCAAATAAAGAGTTTACCAAAAGATCAAAGGAATAAGATAATTAAAAAGGCTAAATACATAGAAGGAGTAACGCAGCGCCAATTGGCTAGGATTTTAGGAGTTTCACAAGCTCTTATATCAATCACTTAGCATAATCAAAAGAACCGTCCCTGTGATTTCTGATTTTGGATGGCTACATTGTAAACCGATATCTCTCCCCATTAATTATTTGAGTACCTATAAAGACTGGTTTGTTTTCAGTGGAATAAGCAATAGATTTAATTAAAAGTAGAGGAGCACCTTTTGATATTTTTAACTGTTGTGCTTCTTTTTGTGTTGCTCTGCATATCTCTATTGTTCTACTTGACATTGAAACTTCAGTTCCACTGCGCTTTTTCAAAATATCAAACATGGATTCATTATCTAAGTCTTCATTGATAAGGAAGGAGTATGCAATAGAAAAAATATTCTTTTCAATTACAATAGGCTCGTCATCAACAAATCTCAAACGCTCTATGTAAAGCACTTTTTCTTCTTGAGGTCTTTCAAGCCTCTCAAGGGTTTTCTTGTCTGCATTTATAAATTTACATTCCAATAGTTGGCTTCCTGCTATGGTGCCATTCAATCGACATACTTCTGAAAAACTGATAACTTGGCTGAGATTTCTTGTATATTTTTGTGCTGCAATAAAAGTACCTTTTCCTTGTTTTTTCTCAACAAGGCCCTCTTCTACTAGTAAGTTCACTGCTTTTCTCGCAGTAATTACACTCACATCAAATTCTTTGGCCAAGTTAATCTCTGAAGAAATTTTCTCTCTTGGTTTTCTTTCTCCGGATTGTATTTGTTTTTTAAGTATTTCCTGCAATTGTTTATATAATGGGATAATGCCATTTTTATCTAACATAACAATCAACTCCTAGCGCTAATATAAACTATTATAACATATACATAAGTGCTTGTGCAATTACGTAATAATAATTTTTCCATAATGTACTAAGAAGAATAAGAAATGATTTCGGCCACAATAAAACTTTATGATTGCTAGAAATGATAAAGTTATTGATAATTCAGTAATAGTTCGATGAATCCCTTTCAAAAATTCCACATAAGACTCCTTGTTTTGACAAAAATTCTAATGAAAAGTTGATTTCACAATTGACAGAAAAAAGAGATTATTATATACTATTATATAAGTTTATATAAGTGCATATAAACTTATATAAGGAATTAATAAGAGGGGGTTGTTTGGGTGTATTTCAAATCTAGTAGGGAGGTGTGTATAAAAATAAATAGAAGCTCGTATCTGCTTTAATAATTAACTTCGTAGTAATATAAATTATATATTAAAAATTATGAAAATTAAATCAGAATTTTATTTTGGCAGAATGTGACTCGAAAGTTTTTATGAGAGGGGGCTATCAATGAGTGATTCAAAAAATTTGTTAATAAATATTGTAAAAAAAATACATAGCATTGTGGATGCATTTATGAAATTTTTGAGCGTTTTTACCGGCTATATTATAGGAATTTTTATGACAATTCTATTTGTTCAAGTTGTTTTAAGATTTGTATTTAAAAGCCCAATCTATGGTGCAGATGAACTCGTAACAGCCTTGATGGTTTGGTCAATGGCTTTAGGCAACTCAATAGTATATTGGTATAACGAGCATGCAGTAATAGAATTTTGTCTTAAAAATGCACCACCCATTGCAAAAAGGATAATGCATCATGTGACAAATATTATTGTATTGACTACTTCTCTTGTATACATTCCAGGAGGAATAGCTCTTTTTAAGATGCAGCAGAGACTCATACCTCTTGGAGGGCTTCCCTTCAGCAAAGCCTATTACTTTGCCCTTCCTATCATCGTTATGGGGATACTGCTTGTAGCTTTAAGTGCTGTAAAGACTGTAGAATATATAGTCCTGAAAGATGATAACCTTATGATGCCGTCTTTTGGAGGAGGAGGTGTGAAGCTTGATTGATCCAATGCTAAAATACTACTTTATAGTTTTTATTCTTCTAATCTTGGCACAAGTACCCATTGCTTTTGCCATGACCACTTCTAGTGTACTGTATGCAGTTATAAATGGGCAAAATTTCGTAATGTTCGCACAAAAATTTGCAAATGCTCTTTCGGATTTCAATCTTCTTGCTATTCCTGCCTTTTTATTTGTAGGGATATTTATGAATGAAATAGGTCTAACTGACAGAATATTCTTAGCCGCTGAAAAGTGGATAGGTCATTTCACTGGAGGACTAGCTCATGCCAATGTAATGGCCAGCATGATCTTTGCTGGCATGTCAGGGTCGGCCTTAGCTGATGCAGGAGGCCTGGGAACTATAGAAGTTAAGGCCATGAAGGATGCTGGATATGATGAACATTTTTCGGTTGCGGTAACCGCAGCATCTTCTGCTATAGGACCAATCATTCCACCCAGTATAAATTTTGTTATATGGGCATTTTTGTCACAAACCTCGACATTAGCAATGTTTCTTGCAGGAATTGTTCCTGGAGTGCTCATGGGATTATCCATGATGGTATGGACGGTAATAGCTGTAAAGAAATTTAAAATAAAGGCACCTACTGTACAGAAGGCATCATGGTCTGAGAGGATTGAATACACTATTAAGTCTTTACCAGCTTTAGGAGGCCCAATCATCCTTATAGGTGGTATAATGACAGGGATATTCACCCCAACAGAGTCTAGTGTTGTGGCAGCAGCCTATTGTGTAGCCCTTTCAATGGTATATAGAAAGCTATCAATAGAGATGCTGACTAGGACACTTACCAATACATTGATATCTTCTGCTATGGTAATGGCGTTAGCTGCCACCGGCTTGATCTTCAACTGGATGATCGTAACAAGCGGCTTAATGATACATATGACCAATGGAATTTTGTCATTGGGGAACACTTATCTAGTCTTGCTGGCGCTAAACGGAATACTTCTGTTCATGGGGTGCTTCATAGGCTCTATGCAGGTTTTGATAATGATTGCACCGCTACTGATGAATCTAGCTGCAGCACTTAATTTAAGCCTTGTTCATGTGGGAGTTATAGCAGTGCTAAACTTAACACTGGGGCTGATAACTCCACCAATGGCACCTTCATTGTTTGTGACAGCCAAGGCAACAGGTGTTTCTTTTGATAAGTCTCTGAAGTATACAGTACAGTTTCTAATTCCATTAGTAATTACGTTATTGCTGGTGACCTTTATTCCTAGTATCACACTTTGGGTACCGCGAGTATTGGGAGCGATAAAATAAATATTAAGAAAGAGGGGGAAAAAATGAAAAGATTGTTAGTGATGTTTCTGATTACTGTATTATTATTAGGTACTCTTGTAGGATGTGTAGAGAATGCACCTACCAATGGAACACCAGATGGAAGCAGTACAACTCAGAAAGCACCTAATAAACAGCCAATGGTTTATAAACTTGGAAACGCTGGAGCATTAGGCGAACCAGCTGCAATCGTGTGTCAATTATTTACTGATTTAGTAAATGAAAGATTAGAAGGTGAGGTAGTATTTCAATTCTACCCTGCAGAGCAATTAGGTAATGAAATTACAATGCTTGAAAACCTTCAAGTTGATCTCCAACAGGCTGTCATGACTGCAATTGATACACTTGGTACATATTCAAGGGACTTTAACATCATCTCAATGGCTTTTGCATTTGAAGACCATGACCATTTATTTAAATATCTTGAGTCAGATTTAGCAGAGACAGCTTTCAATGTCCTTGAAGATCAAGGAATCCATGTAGTTAACTTTAATTTCAAAAAGAATCCAAGAATTATATTTGCCAAAAAGCCAATATATACACCTGATGATTTGGCAGCCGTTAAATTCAGAATACCTAATATACCAATCTGGGAGAAAAACTTTAGAACCATGGGAGCGGTACCAACAATAGTTGCTTGGTCTGAGTATCCATTTGCTTTGATGCAAGGGGTTGTTGATGCGGGAGAAAGTACAAAGGAAGCTTATTATTCAGCTAAACTTTTTGAAGCAGCACCCTATGTATCAGAAGTTGATTATGCTTTTCCGCTGGAGGCATTAAGTTTTTCAAAAATCGCTTGGGACAGACTTACTCCTGAACAGCAAAGAATTATCGAAGAATGTGCTGAGATTGCAGCAGAAGAGTTTAACACAACCATCAATACAAAATGGGAAGAGGATAAAGAAAAGCTGTTTGAATTAGGTGTTGAGTTTGTAAACTTTGACAAAGAAGCTTTTATGACTAAAATGTCATCGCTTGCTGACGAGTTGGAAGCAGAAGGATTCTGGGATACTCCAGGATTATATGAAAAGGTTCAGGCTTTAAGATAAAATGAGACTTAATTCAGAGGGCATTTTTCCCTCTGAATTACAAGTCGAATTTATTTCGAGGATGTAGTGCTTAGGCTGCCGCTTGAGAAAGCGGGAGTCTTAGCACTACGCCGAAGGGGAAAAATAGTTTAAGCTATATTCCCGCCACGATGGAGGGAGTATAGCTTAACGATAAAATTTGGAGGGTCTAAATTGCTTAAGGTTATAGGGATAGGTGATAATGTATGTGATATATATATTACCTCAAATATGATGTATCCGGGAGGGCAGGCTCTTAACTTTGCAGTTTATGCAAAACAAATCGGTGTGGAGACTGCATATCTAGGCGTATTCGGGAAAGATGAAGTAGCAAATCATGTTATAAATACTTTGAATTTACTAGAAGTGGATCATGGCTATAGTAGACATTACGAAGGAGAAAATGGGTATGCTGTTGTAAAGATTGTTGATGGAGACAGGATATTCGTTAAAAGCAATAAGGGAGGAATTGCAAAGAAAAACCCTATTGTTCTAAATGATGAAGATAAAGCGTATATAAAAGCCTTCGATCTTGTTCACACAAGCAATAATAGTTATTTTAATGATCAATTAAAATATGTTTATGAAACTGGCGTGCCCATATCCTATGATTTTTCGTATAAGTGGGAGGACTGGGGAGTTACAGAAAAAGTATGTCCCTATTTAAGTTATGCTTTTCTGTCCTGTGGAGAAAGGTCAGATGATGAAACGAAAGAAATCTGTAGAAGAGTACATGGTTTAGGATGTAAAACAGTTGTGGCAACCATGGGGAGCAAAGGAGCATGGCTATATGATGGAGATTTGATGCTATATCAAAAACCTTCAATCGTTAAAGTGGTAGATACCCTTGGAGCAGGAGATTCCTTTGCTACAGGATTCTTAGTAAACTATTTAAGAATGAAGAAGGAAAGTGCTGAAAAGATTGAAGAAAGCATAGGGAAAAGAGAAAAAGCCTATAAATATGCGCTTAATGAAGCAGCAAAATTTGCAGCAAGAAGTTGCCTTGTAAAGGGGGCATTTGGACACGGTATTTCAGTGCCGGAACCAATTCTTAAAAAAATTGGCTAAAGGAGGGTTATAGTGGCTAAGATAGCGAAGTCCCGATTGGCTATTGGCAATTATCATTATGTTAGAATGAGCTTTGAATACTTTCTTGACTCAGCAGTAAATCTAAAGATGGAGAATATTGAGCTATGGGCAGCAGCGCCTCATTTTGACTTGGATACTTTAGATGAGAAGATACTAAAATCAAAGAAGGACGAAATTGACAGTAGAGGGTTAAAGGTGGTGTGCGTTACACCAGAGCAGTGCTCTTATCCTGTAAACATTGCTGTAGAAGAAAAGCCTCTTAGAGAAAAAAGCATAAAGTATTTTAAAACTGCAATTGATGCAGCAAAAGAGCTTAATTCTCCGTATGTTTTGGTAACGGCAGGGTGTGGATATTTTGATGCAGATATTGAAGAGGCATGGCATAGATCTGTTTCTTCAATGAAGGAATTGGTTAAATATGCTGAGAAGAAGGATATTATTCTGGCATATGAGCCTTTGTCTATATTTTCTTCAAATATTGTAAATGATGTACATCAATTGAAGAAAATGCTGGACACCATACCATCAAGCCATTTAAAGGGTATGCTTGATACAGGTCAAATGGCACTTGCAAAGGAAGATATAAATGATTATCCTCTTATATTAGGCGATAAACTTGCACATGTGCATTTACTTGATGCGACTCCTATGGGTCATTTGGCTTTGGGCGAAGGAAATCTGCCGGTAGGCGATTATATAGATGTTCTAGAAAAAAGCGGATACAATGGTTTTTATACCTTTGAGTTTACTGCCATGCAATATAGGCACAAACCCGAAGATGCCGATAGTAAGAGCCTTGAATGGCTTATATCCAATAACAAACTAAAAGAAGAATAAAACACTAAAATATGACGTGACAAAGAAGGGTGATATTTATGAGTTACATGATAGGCGTCGACGTTGGAGGTACTTTTACGGACTTCTCAATATTCGATACAAGGCAGGGTAAGCTCTCTCATTTTAAGCATAGTTCAACACCTGAGGATCCATCTAAAGCTATCGTAAGTGGAGTTCTACATGTTTTGACAGAGCATTGCATAAAACCAGAGGAAGTTAGCTACCTTGCACATGGTACAACAGTTGCAACGAATGCTCTTATAGAAAAAAAAGGAGCGAAAACCGGATTAATAACAACAAAAGGATTCAAGGATTTAATGGAGATAGGATGGCAAAAGCGGCCTTCTCTCTATGATTTGCTTAAAGAAAGGCCTGAAAGTCTTATTCCTCCTGGATTGAAATGTGAAGTCAACGAAAGGGTCCTGTATGATGGAACAATAGACACCGCCATGGATGAAGATGGTGTTAGAGAAGCGGCAAGATACTTGAAAGAGCAGGGGGTTCAGGCTATTGCAGTATGTACACTGTTTTCATTTATAAATCCTGTACACGAAATGAGAATAAAAGAGATCATTCAGGAAGAATATCCAGATGTTTACATTACAATATCTTCAGAACTTGTTCCAGAATTCAGGGAATATTCTAGGATGAGTACAACTGTATTGAATGTATATCTAGGACCAGTAATGGAAAAGTATGTAAACCGATTTGAAAAATCAATAATCGATGCAGGCATAACTGTAGCACCTTACGTAACTCAGTCCAATGGTTCGGTTATATCTATAGCAGAAACGGTAGATTGTCCGATAAAAACTGCAGTATCAGGGCCAAGTGCAGGAGTGATTGGGGCAAGTTACATAGCTAACCAATGCAATATAGAAAAGATTATAACCTTTGACATGGGAGGCACAAGTATTGATGTTAGCTTGATAGAAAATGGGAAAACCCAGCTTTCAAATGAAAGACTCATAGAAGGATATCCTGCAAGAATACCTATGATTGACATAGTGACAGTAGGAGCTGGTGGAGGATCTATTGGAAGAATTGATGAGGGTGGTGCTTTAAAAGTAGGACCACAAAGCGCTGGAGCCACACCGGGACCAGCATGCTATATGCGGGGCGGAACGATTCCCACTGTAACGGATGCCAATATTGTCTTAGGAAAGCTTAACCAAAGAAGAATTTTAGGTGGAAGGATGGAAGTTGATTTGGAGCTTGCCCAAAAAGCTCTGACAGAACATATCTGCAGTAAATCAACTCTAAGCTTAATGGAAGCTGCAGCTGGCGTGATATCGGTGGTAAATTCAAATATGATTCGAGCCATAAGGATGGTGTCAGTTGAAAGAGGCTATGATCCCAGAGAGTTTACCTTGATGGCTTTTGGTGGAGCGGGACCTTTACATGCATGTGAAGTGGCACAAGAAATGGGAATCAAAAATGTATTGATACCACCGTCACCAGGAACCCTTTGTTCTTTAGGCTTGTTAATGGCAGACACTAAATTTGACATAAGTCGCTCCAATGTCATGATAGCAGAAAAAAACAATATCCAAGCAGTACAGAAGATTTTCAATCAGATGATAGAAGAAGGAAAAGCTATGCTAGATAAGGAGAAGGTAGATGAAAAAGATAGAAGCTTCCATTGTGTGATTGAGTGCAGATACGAAAGACAAAACTATGAAATCCCTATCGAAGTTGATATGACAATGACGGAAGATGTAATGAAGGAAATGATAGAGAAATTCCATAAGGAACATTTTAAATCATATGGAGATTATAACGAAAACATGAGGATACAGATGGTTAATTACAGGGTGAGCGCGGTAGGAACCATAGAAAAACCTGATTTAAGTGAAAAAAATGTTAACCCTGATGCCAAGGTACCAAATGTCATAGAGGTTAGAAATGTTTTGTTTGAAGGACAAAAGAACTATTTGACTACCAATGTTTATCAAAGAACCGATATAGAGCCAGGCTGTAGAATTGAGGGACCTGCAATAGTAGAACAAATGGATTCTACCACAATCATACCACCAAAATGGGTTGCATATACAGACGGATTCAACAATATTAGAGCAGCCTTTCAGGGAGGTGAAAAGCATGAATAGAAAAGTAGATGCAGTAACAGTAGAGATAGTTGGAAACCTGCTACTTTCCATAGCTGAGGAAATAGGAATAGCTATAATAAAAAGTGCATATTCAACAAATATAAAGGAGCGTAGAGATATATCTACAGCTGTCTTTGACCCTGAGGGAAATATGGTTGCTCAGGCTGAACATGTGCCCATGCATTTAGGCTCATTGCTGAGTATAATCAAAGAAGTTTATAAAAAATATCCTGTAGAACAAATTAAGCCAGGGGACATGTTTATAGGCAACGATCCATATAATGGAGGGGGAACACATCTTCCTGACATTACAGTCGTTGCACCTGTTTTCGCGGAAAAAAAGCTTGTTGGATGGGTTGCTAATCTTGCCCACCACAGTGATGTTGGTGGAAAAGTGCCGGGATCTACTTCAGGAGATGCAGTAAGTATATACCAGGAAGGAATTAAGATTCCAATCTCAAGAGTATGTCAAAATGATAGAGTTAATGAAGAAGTTCTTGATTTTATAATGGCAAATAGTCGCATACCTAAAGAGAGGTATGGGGATCTTAACGCTCAAATAGCCTCCAATAGAGTAGGTATGAGAAGGCTTTTAGAGGCATATGAGGTTTATGGTGATTTGCTTTTAGACAGTATGTATGAACTGCAGGATTATGCTGAAAGAAGATTAAGAGCAGGGATAGCTAAGCTTAAAGATGGTGATTATGAGTTTGTGGATTTTATGGATGATGCAGGCGCAGCAAGTCCAGATCCAATCAAGATATGTGTGAAAATAAGTATAAAGGGAGACTCCATGGATTTAGATTTTGCTGGAACCCATGAGCAGGTTGAGGGGCCTATAAACGTAACCTACAATGGCCTTCTGGCTACAGTATTCTATGCTCTAAAATCATTGATTGATCCAGGTGTTCCTTCAAATGCAGGAATATATAGAGCTTTTAACATCATTGCTGAACCAGGCCTTATAATAAATGCTCAAAATCCTGCTCCAGTTGGTGCGAGAATTGATACCTGTATGCGTGTTGCGGATGTAATATTTGGAGCGATGGCACCAGCAGTTCCAGAGAGGGCTATAGCAGGATGCAACAGCTCCTGTACAACCGCTGTATTTAGCGGAACAAACCCTAAGGATAAAGAACATTTCTTTGTATACCTTGAGACCATAGCAGGAGGTGCAGGGGCTACGAAGCATGGGGATGGACTAAATGGAGTGCAAGTACATATGACAAACACTTCAAATCTTCCTATAGAAGCTTTAGAGATGGAGTTTCCTCTTGTCCTTGTAAGACAGTATTCCTTAATTCCTAACAGTGGTGGAGCTGGAGAATATAGGGGTGGACAGGGCATTTGCAGAGAATTTGAGGCAAGATTCGATAATATTAATTTCACGGGCCTTGGAGATAGACAGCTATTCCCACCTTGGGGACTGAATGGCGGCGAAAATGGAAGTGGAGGCGCTTATTATCTTAAAAGAACTGACGGCACTATAGAAAGATTACCGTCAAAATGCTCTGAGGTAGTTATCAATTCAGGAGATACAATAACCATAAAAACTCCTGGGGCAGGTGGCTATGGAAAGGTTAGAAATAGAAAGGCGGAAGCAGTCCTCACTGATGTAATAGAGAATAAGGTTTCAGTAGAGAAGGCGCTTGAGCTTTACGGGGTAAAAATAGAAAAAGTGGGAAATGAGTATAGAATTGCAGGATAAATAACATCTGAACAATAAATCTAAACGGGGAAATTGGAGGCATATTATGGAAGCAAAACAAATCATAAGTGAAATAAAGGCAAACCTTGATAAAACAGGGGGTTTAAAGCATGTCTATTTTGTAGCATGTGGAGGATCACAGGCAGCTATATTTGGAGGATATTATCTTTTGAATAAAGAAGCTAAGACTTTTGGCACATCGATATTCAACAGTAATGAGTTTGTGCATGCCACACCAGCAATGCTTGACGAGAATTGCATTTGTATTATATGTTCTTTGAAGGCAACTCCTGAAACAGTTGAAGCAGTAAAAACAGCAAACAAAAGAGGTGCCGTTACGATTGCAATGACAGGATTTCCAACCACAGATATGGCGAAAAACGGCCAATATGTAGTGGTATACTCAAACGGTGAAAATCAGATTTATAGCCAAGGTAATCAGGCAAACTCTTTGAGGATTGGTTTTGAATTGCTTAAACAGTATGAAGGCTATGACAAGTATGACACTGCTATGGATGCATTCACTAAAGTTGACCAAATTATTGAAAAAGCAAAGAAGTATATCGACAAAATTGCCATTAAATTTGCAGAGGAATACAAGGATGATGAAATATTCTATGTAATGGCAAGTGGTCCAGCTTATAGCACCGCTTACACAATGAGCTACTGCCACTTCATGGAAATGCAGTGGAAACATGCAGTACCAATGCATACAGGAGAATATTTCCATGGACCTTTTGAAACTACTGATAAAAATCTTCCTATAATATTGTTGATGAGTGAAGGAAGCACAAGACCTTTGGATGAAAGAGCATTGAAATTCCTTAACAGATATGCTGCAAGAGTTACTGTAATAGATGCAAAAGAGTTGGGAATCAATATAATTGACGACAGTGTAGTAGAGTTTTTCAATTCAGTGATTATGGTTCCTATTGAGCGTAGCATAGTTTCAAAAATGGCTGAGGTTAGAAATCACTCAATGGATCAGCGAAGATATATGTGGAAAGTTGAATATTAAAAATAATATAATCAAAAAAACCAGTTAAGCTTTGCTTATCTGGTTTTTTGTTTTAAAGCAATTTACAATGTACTGAATTACAGGGACGGTTCTGTTGATTAGTCATTTCTTTTGGATTGGAAATGGAGTAGTTGTTCAGGATACTATGGAAAGAAATTATATCCGCAAGAACTGTTAAATAGTGAGCTGATACTGAAATTATTCTCAGAAGATAATGAAATTGCGGAAAAAAGATTCAAGGAATTTAATGAGCAAGAAAATGAAGATAATTGTTTAGATGATGTTATTACTACAAGACCGAGAGACGAAGACGTAAGGTTAGAAATTGAAAAGATAATATCTGGGATTAATGTAGCACAAATAAAGAGTTTACCAAAAGATCAAAGGAATAAGATAATTAAAAAGGCTAAATACATAGAAGGAGTAACGCAGCGCCAATTGGCTAGGATTTTAGGAGTTTCACAAGCTCTTATATCAATCACTTAACACAATCAAAAGAACCGTCCCTGTAATTTCCCTGTAATTTCCAATTTTCCTTGAAGTTGAAATTTTACTGTGGTACACTAATACTAGGATAGTACCTTTTGTGAACTATACCTATTACTAAATTTTATTATTTAAAAAATATTTCTGCTCTGAACCACAGGACTGAGACGGAAGAAAAAAGCTCTTGGATTTTTATGCCTTTTTGCGATTTGTAGAGGGGTATTTTACTTATATGCCTTTTTCTATTTCAGTTCTTTGGAATAGAAAAAGGTATTTTTTATATTTAAAGGAGGAATGAAATGAAAATTGGTTTTATCGGAGCAGGAAGAGTAGGGAAAAGTTTTGGTTGTTACTTAAAGCAGAATGGTTTTACAATAACAGGATATTACAGTAGAAGTATAGCATCCTCAAAAGAAGCGTCAGTACTAACCCATAGTTGTGTTTATCATACGATAAAAGAACTAATTCATTCAACTGATGTAATTATGATCACAACACCAGATGATATGATTAAACCCACTGCAGTTCAAATAGCTTCAATAAAGGAGCCGATAGGATCTAAAACTTTCGTACATATGAGTGGAGTACACAGCTCCAACATTTTAATGTTAATTAAAGAAACCCATGCAAATACTAACCTTTGTTCCTTACATCCTTTACAAGCATTTGCCAATGTTCAACAGGCCTTATTGGACTTAAAAAATACTGTGTTTAGCATTGAAGGAGATGAGTTAGGCAGAAAATGTTTAAGTACTATAATGAAAAAATGCGATAATCATTATTTTCTTTTAGAGGGAGAAAATAAAGTCCTTTATCATGCTGCTGCCTGCGTTGTATCTAACTATTTGGTGACATTGATGGATCATGGGTTAAAACTACTTGAAGCTTCAGGTATAGATCCACAAAAAGGATTTGAAGCAATGTTTCCTTTAATAAAAGGAAGTCTTGACAACATCAGAAATCTAGGTACTACCGATGCCTTGACGGGACCGATTGCAAGGGCTGATGTGAAAACTATTAGAAGTCATATCAATGCAATGAAGAGTAAAAAACTAGAAACAAAGGATTTTTACTGTTATTTAGGAAGAGAAACAACAAAACTTGCAGAGCTTAAGAAGCTTACAACTATTAAGCAAGCGGATACAATAAATCAATTATGGAAAGAGGGAGAAAAATGAATAAATTTACAACAACATCTTTTGCAAAAAGTAAGAAGGAAGGTCGGAAAATCTCAATGCTAACAGCTTATGATTACTCGACAGCTAAGCTTTTAGATGAAGCAGGAGTAGATAGTATATTGGTGGGAGATTCATTAGGAATGGTGGTATTGGGTTATGAAAATACCCTCCAAGTAACCATTGATGATATGATTCATCATACAAAGGCAGTAGCAAGAGGCGTCAAAAATGCTATGGTTATCGGTGATATGCCGTTTTTATCCTATCATGTTAGTATTGAAGAAACCATTAAAAATGCTGGTAGATTGATTCAAGAAGGAAATGCCCACGCTGTTAAACTGGAGGGAGGAACTGAAATCATTCCGCAGGTAGAGGCTTTAGTAAAGGCTCAAATTCCTGTTATTGGACACCTTGGCTTAACACCTCAATCAGTTAATATGTTTGGAGGCTTTAAAGTACAGGGCAAAGTTGAAGATCAAGCAAAAAAAATGGTTGAAGATGCAAAACAACTTCAAAAGGCAGGTGCTTTTGCAATTGTTTTAGAATGTATCCCAGAAAAGTTAGCTGAATTAATCTCAAAATCTATTGAAATTCCTACTATTGGAATCGGTGCAGGCAAATATTGTGATGGTCAAGTACTAGTTACTCAAGATATGTTAGGAATGTTCAGTAACTTTACACCTAAATTTGTTAAAAAATATGCTGATTTAGGAGATAGTATTAGAAAAGCAGTTACCGATTATTGTAGTGAAATACAAAATGGCGTATTCCCAGAAACAAAGCATACATTTTAGTGCCAATGAGAAGATATAGACATACGCTCCTAAATTTTAATATACTAAGGGCTACATTTACAGCCCACGGTTTTGGGCGAAACCGTAGACCGTGTATATTAAAATTTAGCTTTAAAAGCGTATGTCTATAGTAAATGAAGGAAGGATAATTATAGTGAAGATCATAACTTCAATTGATGAATTAAAAACAATTATACGTAAAGAAAAGCAAAATGGCAAACAGATTGGTTTTGTTCCTACCATGGGATACTTACACGATGGACATCTTTCACTTATTGAAAAAGCCAGTATTGAAAATCAGTTTGTTGTCGTCAGCATATTTGTAAATCCAACGCAATTTGGTATAAATGAGGATTTTGATGTTTATCCAAGGGATCTAGAAAGAGATCAAAAGATAGCTGAAACCGGTGGTGCAAATATCATTTTTCATCCAACCACCAAAGAAATGTACCCAACTGGTTATAGTACTTATGTAGAGGTTGAAAAAATCACAGAAAAGCTATGCGGTGCTTCAAGACCGGGACATTTCAGAGGAGTAACAACCGTTGTTGCTAAATTGTTTCATATTGTTACACCCCATCGTGCTTATTTTGGTTTGAAGGATGCACAACAGGTAGTTGTAATACAAAAAATGGTAAGAGACTTAAATATGGATGTACAAATTGTTCCCTGCCCAATTGTCAGAGAAGCAGATGGACTAGCTATGAGTTCTAGAAATGTAAATTTAAGCATACAAGATCGAAAATCTGCTTTAATTCTTTCAAAGAGCTTATTGAGAGCAAAAGAAATCGTAGTAGCAGGAGAAAGAAATGCTGAAATTATTTTAACACAAATCAAGGAAATAATCGCTACTGAACCTACAGTAACGATTGATTATATTGAAATCCTTGATTTTGAAAGATTTGAAAAGATAGATGTATTAAAAGGTAGGGTGTTAATTGCCATAGCTGCTAAGATTGGTAAAGTGAGATTAATTGATAATATTATTTTGGAGGATTTATTGTATACTACACCTTTTAAATCCTATCAGACCAATTGTGGTAAATACTGCCGACAAAACTATTAATACCAATAGTGATAAAATCGATAGTTCATTAATGGGAATACTGTAATGTGGATAAGCAAATGGAGTAAGAAACTACTGACATCTTTTAAAAAGTAATTAATTCTCATGTTTACTATCTCTTTAGAAGATAGTTTCTCTTTTCTATTGCGTATCCTATTTTAAATAAACTTGACTTTGTCAAATTTACTGCATGTTAAAGGATGGTAGCGAATATTAATAGGAAGATATTGCTTGACACATTGTGATTAACAGTGATAGCCTATACTTAACAACATAAAACTAAAAATATAAATAGAATGAGTGATACTTTCTAAGAAAGTAGAGAGGGAAGCTGGTGAGAAGCCAGCACGGTCGCGCCACTGTGAAAGGAGAGTCGAGCTGTAGAATAATCGTCACTAGATAAGGCTATCTGGGAAGACACAGCTATGATAATGATCCTAAGTCAGGAAACCTGCTTATTCTACATTTATTAAAACTTGCCCACGCGTATATGGGAAAGGTATATTTTTATACCCTAATTCTATTGTAGAATCCCTCTTTGCTGTTTCTGCGGCAAAAGAGGGATTTTTTTACGGGCATTGGAAGGAGGTTGAAAACTTAAACTAACTGTGTGTATTCAACCAAGTTAGGCAGTTAATAGTTTGAATTTAAAATAGAAAGGGGTAAAGTATGAAGAGGTCATTAGCATTTAAATATATTGCATTTACATTAATGTTGTTAATCCTTTTTAATGTACAAGTATTCGCTGTTGATAATACTGATGCTGGTTACAGCATAGACAATACAAGTGATACAATGTCTACTGTTTCAGAGACAGTATATGGAGTAGAGGATGATAACAATTTTACTTACAGCATAAGTACTATGAGCACTGCAACGTCTACTGTGTCAGAAATTGTATATCAAGTAAAGGCTTATTACAAAAATAACAAACCCACTTTAGACAATTGGGAAGAAATTGTGTCTTTAAAGCTAGCAGGTGAGGATTTTAAAGCATCCTCATGGGATTTGACCAGTTGGGATCAGAATAGCCTTGACACAGATTCGCCAGCAACTGCCTATGCTGGGAGAATTTTGGCCCTCATAGCCCTTGGAGAAGCGCCTAGCAACTATCACGGCAGAAATCTTCTCCAAGAGTTAACCATCAAACAACAGCAGAACGGATCCTTTGGAGGTTCTATCAACAATACCGTTTGGGCAATCATTGCTTTGGATGAAGCAGGGGTCAGCTATAACAAAGAAAAGGCTGTAGAATATTTAATGAGCCAAAAGAAATCTGACGGGGGATTTGCACTATCTGGTACCTCTGGAGACCCTGATATAACAGGAGAAGCTCTTTTGGCTTTAAGTAAACATAGAGATAAAGCTGGAGTAAGTAATGTAATCCATGGTGCGATAGAATTTTTAAAGAATGTTCAACTAGAATCCGCAGGCTTTACATCCTGGGGAAGTGAAAATTCACAGAGTAGTGCCAGAGTCATTACTGGTCTATTAGCTGTGGGAGAGAATATACTAGATGTAGAATGGCAGAAGGAAGGTAAAACCATTATTGATGCATTAGCAGCCTATCTGCTTCCTAACAACTCTTTCAAATTTTCATCTAGTGGGAACACCAATGCTATGGCTACGAGACAGGCTCTTAGGGCATTGGCAGAATTAGAGCATGCTGGATATGGAGACTATAAGCCTGGAAGTGGATCAGGAGGTACTCCAAGTGAGCCGGAAAAGGCTACAGTACGGGTAAGAGTAGAGGGTCTGGAAAGTAGCCTTGCTGATGAAACAGTAATAATAGAAGGAACGGCTTTTGATGCTCTAATAGAAGCGGTTGGCAGTGAAAATGTAGTAGCTCCCGGAGGGCTTATAAACAGCATTAAAGGGGAAAGTGGACAGTCTATAGAAGATGAAGGTATAAGCACTTACTGGATGTATTATGTCATTAGAGATGGAGAAATAGAACAAGAGTCCTTCAATCAAGGAGCAAGCAATTATCATGTTGAAAATGGTGACGTGATAGTATTTTACATAGGAGCATTGGATGATAGTTGGAATAGTAAAACCTATTTTCCAGTGGTAACTGTATCTCCAGCTTCACCGACAGTAGGGCAGTCGGTAACAATCAATATAAGTGAGAAAAAATACACCTGGTCAGGGTTGCAGGACTTGACTAGTGAGGAAAGAGCTGTAATAGGAGACTATACAGTAAAGATAGGAGAAATTGAGCACAAAAGCCATGGAGGGCAAGTAACAATACCTAATGTAGCTGAAGGTACCTTGCAGTATACTATACGAAACCAAAGTGATGTTGGTTATCCTAATGTAGTTACTTACAAGGAAAGCATTAACGTGAGTAGCGGTAGCAATGGAGGTGGAGATCCAACGTCACCTGACGAAATAGAGGTCTCTGTTGAGATCATTGGTAAAAACAATCAAACCCATTTTTCACGCAGCCAGATCACCCTACCAAAGAATAAAGCCAATGTTTTTGAAGCCTTAAAGGCTACAGGGGTTTCCTATAAAACAAGAGATAATAATTCCTATGTTTATGAAATCGCAGGGGAAAGAGAAGATTTAACAGGAACAGCAGGATGGAAGTACAAGGTGGGCTCTAGCATACCGGGAGGACCAGCAATTGACTATACTTTAAAGGATGGGGATTCCATATTATGGTTTTGGGCTGGAGATTACACCTCAACTTCTCCGGGAGGCGGAGCCATATCACCGCAGGAAGAACAAGCAGTGATGAAAGAAATACAAGAATCTATAGCGGATGCTATAAAGAAGCTGGAAGAAGCTTTCAAAAGTTTCGTTAAAGGCGTTGCCGCTGAAGAATTTGAGGGTTCAAGTATTGTTATAGGCAAGGATAACTCTATGACGGAAAGCCAAAAAAAGGCATTGCAAAGTCTGCTGGAAGAAAATATTGTATCTATCCAACAAAAAGTTGAGATAGGAAAAGAGAGTATTGTGACGGATTTGCAAAACGAAGTCATCTTAAAAATAGTCAAAGATGTTCTAAACAAAGAAGTGGAAATTACCATTGAAGAACTGGAAATGGATGAAAACATTCTTTTGCCAGAAACACATGAATTCTTGTCTTCCATTTATGAATTTGGCCCTAAAGGAACAGTATTCAATAAGCCGGTTTACCTATCGATCCGCACAGCGATTCCAGATGGAGTAAACCATGAGGATATCCTTTTAGCTTGGTATAACGAAGAAAAAGGGCAGTGGGTGATCTTGCCAACAGTCGTTGATTCTTCAACGGGCACTGTTACAGGATCGGTTGAGCATTTTACCAAGTTTTCTGTACTGGTAAGAAAAAGTCCTGCAGAAGAACTACAAGAAGAAGAAGCCTCTATACAAATACAGTTTGAAGATGTAGATGAAGTAAATTACCCTTGGGCAGTAAAAGAAATCAGTGATCTGGCAGAGAAAGGGATTATAAAAGGTGTTGGCAATAACAGATTTGCCCCAGCTAGAGAAGTGAATAGAGCTGAGTTTGCTACGCTATTAGTGAAGGTGCTAGACATAGATTATACAAAAGAATACCAAGGAAGATTTCAGGATGTAAGCGAAGAAGATTGGTATGCAGTATATGTAGAGGCTGCGGCAGAGATGGGAATTATTACTGGCTTAACAGAGCATAGCTTTGCTCCTTATGATAAGCTTACAAGGAAGCAAGCAGCAGTGATGATAGCAAAGATTTTAGAGGAGAAGGAAGCCATAACACCAATAGAATTGAAGGATGCTTCCGAAATATCTCCTTGGGCTTTAGATAAGGTGGTACAGGTTATGGATCATGATATCTTTAAGGGATTCCCTGATGAAACCTTTGGACCAAAGGAATATGTAACGAGAGCACAAAGTGCTGTTTTAATCCATAAGCTTTTAATGGAGTAATCAGCCATCTTTTAGTTAAGGAGATATTGATATGGAGAAATTAAAAAGAATTTTGGTTGTTGTACTGATGGTGATGGTGTTGATGTCAGGAGGGTGCAGCAGCCCCCCTGACATCAACACAGGAGAAGTAAATTTACTGATAACAAGAGACTTCGGAGAGGACGATATTTTTGCTAAAGATATCAAACTAGATACGCAAACCTCCGTCATGGAGCTTTTAAACCAGCACCTTGATATTGAAACAGAGTATGGTGGGGGCTTTGTTAATGCCATCAACGGACTTACATCAGGATATACCAACACCATAGAAAAGGAGAAGTCAGATTGGTTTTACTTTATCAATGGGATTATGACAAATGTTGGTGCAACGGAATATTTTCCAACCAGCAGGGACAGTATATGGTGGGATTATCATTCATGGGGAGATATTCCCTTTACGCCTGCAGTGATTGGGGCATTTCCTCAACCTTTTGTTAATGGCTATCAAGGAAAAAATCCTGGGACTCTTATTTTAGTAGGAGAGGGCTGTGAAGAATGGGGAGCTTCTTTAAGAGATTATCTGAAGAAAGCAGGGGTAGCAGATATAGAGGTAGCAGACTACCAAGAAGGGTTAGCTGCTGATAGAGAAAAGATTACCATCGTTCTTGCTTTATGGGAAGAGCTTTCAGAGAGCAACTTCTGGAAGGGTGTACAGAACCACAGAGATAAAACTGGTTGGTTCGCTGAGCTAGATACAGATGCTTTCTATTCACTAAATGAAAAAGCTGAACGACAAAATGCTTATGATGAAGGTGTGGGTGCCATTCTATCTACTGGAATGGGAATGGGAGATGATACTCCCCTTTGGCTTTTGACAGGGGTAGATAGGAAAGGCCTTGCCAGTACAGTTGAGGTCTTGCTTGATCATGAGGACAGGATATCAAAGAAATTTGGTATTTTAGTTACTGAATCAGAAGTCATAGGTTTGCCAGTACAACAATGATGGAGGCTGAACTATGTATGTTTTTGAAAGAAAGGAAATTTTTTTTCAAACCCTGCATCCAGTGACACTGCTGCTATATATACTCATAATGATGATAGGTACTATTCTTACCACCAACCCTTTTATTCTTATGGGTTTTATGACTGCCGTTGTTTTTGCATTAATTGTCGCTAAAAGCTTTAAAACTTGGATAAGAAGCTTAAGGATGTATGGTTATATGGTGATCATGTTGATGACGATTAATCTCTTTATCAACAATATGGGGGCTACAGTACTATGGGTAGGTCCTGTTGTTCCTGTTTTTGGGAGGATAAGCATATCACTAGAGGCTATTATATTTGGTTTAGTGATGGGACTAAGGCTATTCATCATTTATTCCCTTTTTATCTTTTATAACAGGGTCATGGATCCCGATAAGGCGCTTTCTGTGTTTTCAAAGGTGTTTCCTAAATCGGCGCTGCTGGTGGCATTAACAACAAAGACCATCCCCTATATGAGCCAGCAATTACAAAGTGCATCTGAAATACAGCAGTGCAGAGGGCTTCAGTATTATACCGGGAATCATATAAGTAGAATAAAAAACAGATTACCCTTAATCAAAGTATTGCTGTTTTCTTCTTTAGAGGATAGCTTCAACCTAGGAGAAAGCATGCAGGCCAGAGCTTATGGCAGTGGGCCTCGCAGCTGTTACTATCCATTGTCCTTTGGGGGTAGAGATATTTTAGTATCATTTAGCAGTACGATGGCTTTATTAGCACTTGTATGGTCTAGAATGCTTGGGTGGACAGAGATTACTTTCTATCCGAAACTAGGAACATCCTTAACTTCAAAGCAACACCTATATATGATCATCGTTATTGGAATATTTATGATTTTGCCAGTGCTTGTGGCATGGGGGTGGGAAAAATGGGACTATTTGAAATTAAAAATCTAACATATTTTTATCCGGACAGAGAAAAACCTGCCTTAGATAAAGTGAACCTTCAAGTAGAGGAGGGGGAATTTATTTTTCTCATTGGAGCTTCTGGCTGTGGCAAATCCTCATTACTGCGGGCGATGGCAGGTTTGCTACCAGACTATTATGGGGGCAAAATAGGAGGAGGGGTACATTATTCTGGATCTTCTTTGGGGAAATGGGATAAAAATCAGCTTGCAAGAGAAGTGGGTATGATTTTTCAAGATCCCGAAAAACAAATTGTTATGACAGGAGTAAAGCAAGAGATTGCTTTTGGGCTTGAAAATATCAATATACCTTATCAGGAAATGCGCCGAAGGATTGCAGAAGTACTTGCCCTATTTGGAATATCCTCATTGAAGGATGAAAACACCTTTCACCTGTCAGGAGGTCAAAAGCAAAAGGTAGTGTTGGCCTCTGTACTGGCAATGCATCCAAAGGTTCTATTATTAGATGAACCAACCTCTCAACTAGATCCCCTTGCTGCGCAAGAGTTTCTAAACTATGTTCAGAGACTCAACATGGAGTGGGGATTGACGGTGATTCTTGTGGAGCAAAGAATTGATAGATGCTTCCATTTAGCGGATCGAATCATTTTTATGGAGGATGGAAAAGTTTTACATAGTGAAACTCCAAGAAAAACGGTGGAATGGGCAGCAGAAAAGCATCCTCAATATATTCCTCCTGTTTCACAGTTTTTTTCAAAGTGGAGGAGAGAGAATATTCCCCTTACTATCAAGGAGGGCAGAGCTGTATTGAATGGGATGGCAGTTAAAGAATGGATCAATCCTTATAAGGAGGAGAGGAATTCTATTGAAGCTACAGGAAATGCAATAGAAATATTGAAGCTTTCTAATGTATATACTACCTACAATAAAAAGGATTTTGTCTTAAAGAAAGTCAACCTTCACCTTTGGAAAAATAGCATTACGGTGATTTTAGGAGAAAATGGTGCAGGAAAATCTACCCTTTTAAAAACAATTGTCGGGCTTTTGAAGTCTGTCAAGGGAAAAATAGAATATAGAGGAAAAGACATAACCCATCTTAAGCCTGAAAAGATAGCAGCACATATAGGCTACTTATCCCAGAACCCTAATGATTATTTGTTTCATGATACGGTAGAAGAAGAAATCTTCTTTAACCTGAAGGTAAGAGGGGAAAAAGATGATAAAAGAGTGGAGAAAATTTTAGATTTATTGAAGCTGAAGGATAAAAGAAAAATGAATCCAAGAGATCTTTCTGGAGGAGAAAGACAACGGGTTGCTCTGGGGACTGTTTTGGTCACAAATCCAGAGATTTTATTGCTGGATGAACCTACTAGAGGGTTGGATGTGGTGCTAAAAGATGAGCTAGGAGAGACTTTACAGGTGATCAAGCATCAAGGAACCAGTATATTGATGGTTACCCATGATGTAGAATTTGCGGCAGAAATCAGTGATAGTGTCATGATTATGGCAGAGGGAGAAATCATAGCAGATGGCAAGAAAAGAGAGGTGCTGGCAAACTCTTTATATTACGCACCTCAAATAAATCGCTTGTTTAAAGGAATTAATGATCAGGTCCTAAATATAGAGGAATCTATACAAGTTATTAACAAAATCATAGAGCAAGCAGCTATAGGATAAGGATATCCATTCGAAAGTGAGAGGTGATGAAAAATGCTAAGTACCCATTGGTCATTGTTTAGTCTAGTGATTGTTTCTGCATCTTTAGTAATTATTTATTTATGGTATGACAGAAAAGCTGGTTCAACAAAGGAGATTGCTCTTATTGCAACGCTAGCAGCTTTTGCAGGACTCAGTAGAGTACCCTTTGCAGCCATTCCCAGTCTTCAACCTACTACCTTTTTAGTGTTGATCAGTGGTTATGTATTTGGTGCAGGACCTGGTTTTATGGTAGGGTCTCTAGCTGCCTTTGTTTCCAATCTTTTTTTAGGGCATGGCCCCTGGACTCCTTGGCAGATGATGGCATGGGGTTTAGTCGGTCTCAGTGGAGGTATACTTGGTAGATGGAAATGGAAGTATGCAAACCTATCTCTTCTTATTCTATCCTTCATGTGGGGTTTATTCTTTGGATGGATTTTAAATATCTGGCATTGGCTTACCTTTGTATATCCCCTTACATTAAAATCCTTCATAGCTGTACAGCTTACAAGTATATGGTTTGACTTGATACATGCTTCGGGGAATGTATTCTTTATGTATTTTTTAGGTGCTGATTTAATAAAAATTCTTCATAGATTTAAAAGAAGGTTGACGGTAAGTTCTTTATCCGTACAAGAATTAGAGAGGAGTTGATATTGGTGAAAAAAAGAATAGCATTTCTTTTATCCCTTGTTTTAACAATGACAGTCTGTTTACAAGCTGCTGCAACAAGCAATCTCAACAGTACCATTAGCTATCTTGAAAAAAATATTGGCAGCAACAGCTATGATGGTATGCTTGATTGGCCGATTTTAGGGCTTGCTGCTATGAGTAAAAATGTTTCTTCTTTTATCAATAAAAGAGAAAATCAAATACGTAAGGGAGAACTATTTACCGCAGATAGAAGCACTGATTATCAGAGAAGTATTGTTGGAGCAGTAGCTGCAGGAAAGGATCCAAGGAGCTTTGGTGGGTACAATCTTGTGAACGAAGTTAAAACATCACAGCTTGCCAACGGGAAATTTGGGGATTCAATTGCTAAGGGTGGCAGCAATTTAGTCAATGCCCATGTATGGGGCATTATTTCTCTATACACAGCAGGCGAAACCATACCTAACAGGGATAAGGCACTAAAATGGCTTGTTGATAACCAAAATGCTGATGGGGGCTTCAGTATTGATACCAGAGTAAAATCTTCAGATATTGATATGACTGGCATGGTATTAATAGCTTTTGGAGCTCTTGGAGAAACCAAGGACCATGCTGCTGTTAAAAAGGCTATACAGTACTTAAAAAATCAACAGGGAGATAAAGGAGACTTTACAGGTTGGGGTGGAAGCAGCTCTGAATCTCTTTCTCAAGTAATCCAAGGACTAATGATGCTGGGAATAGATCCAGGGGGTTCAGAATGGAGCAAGAAAGATGGCGATTTGGTAACTGCATTGCTTGCCTATAGGAAAAAGGATGGCTCCTTCAGTCATGCATTAAATGGAGATAGTAATACGATGGCTACTTATCAAGCGTTAATAGCTTTAGGAGATTACTATCGAGGAGAGAGTATTTATAAAAAGCTTAGGAGAGAAAACCTACGGTTTAGTGATGTACCTCAAAGTCATTTTGCAGCTTCTGCCATAAAAAAATTGGTAGCAGAAGGTGTTTTAAAAGGCTTCCCAGATGGAACTTTTCAACCCAATACTGCTGTAAAAAGGCAGGAATTTGCTACGATGATAGCATTATCTATGAACAAAAACAAATCCTTTAGTGCTGTTACTCGAAATTTCAAGGATGTTCCCACCTCTCATTGGGCAAATCCTTATATTAAAGCAGTATCAGACCAAGGTCTAATGAAGGGCAGAAGCTCTGGAATGTTTGCCCCGGAAGAAACCATTACTGGAGCTGAGGTCATGACGGCGCTTGTACATGCTTTAGGATTAGAGGGTAGTGCAAAACCAGCGAATGGAGAAGCCTGGTATGCTGGGTATATTCGTGTTGCCAGCAAAAAAGGTCTTCTTTATCCTAATTTTGATGCAACCAAACCTGCTACAAGAGCACAATGTGCCTATAGCTTAGAAGTGTTACTAAAATAATTATTTATGATGTTATTAACACCTAAGGGATATTGGAGTTATATATTGATTAAAATTGAAAAATATGGTATTATAATGAAAATTGAATAAAATGATTTTTATGGTTCTTTTAAAGAAAATCCTTTAAAAGTTAAAAGGGAAGTTCGGTGAAAATCCGATGCGGTCCCGCCACTGTAATGCAGAGCAAACTATCGTATCCACTGTTGATAACAACGGGAAGGAGGTAGTTTTGCAGTGAAGCAAAGCCAGGAGACCTGCCATGAAAATCCTCTACATTTCTCACGGGGATGAGAAGGAGAACATCAATTCATTTTTTATTTAGTACAATTACACTTAAGAAATGATAGGAACTTGTATGCAAAACACCTTTCCTCTTCCCAAGGGGAAAGGTGTTTTTAATTTTGGTAAAGGGGGGAGAGAGTTGAAAACTTCAATAGAGGAGGAAAACCTTCAAGAGAAAATGACAGAAAGAGAAAAGAATTTGATTGATTTGATTCGAAAAGTCGGGCATGGGGAGGTCAGGGTAATTATTCAAGACAGTTGTCCCATTCGAGTAGAAGACTTAAAGAAATCTATTAAACTGTAAAATTCAAAACATGTGCTGACTGGAAAACCAGAGGTACCTACTTTAAAAGGAAGGTGGGGACTGGTTTTTTTTATTTGTCAAAATAAGAGATTTATACTAAGAGAAGGGGGTCTGAGAAGTGTCAAAAAAGAAATTGAATAAAAGCATAGCTTTGTGTATTACGTTAATAATGATTTTGGCGCTATTTAATCCTATTATCGCATGGGCCATGAATGAAGGTGTAAACCCTGATGTGATGAGGTTAGCCAATGACCAAAAAGCTTTGACAGAATTGACAGTTACTGAGGCTGTATATGATAGTGGACAGGAGAATACTAGGGAGCTATTACAAACAACAATCACAGCGGCTCATGAAAACAAAGAATCTGTAACAGTGAGTGAAGAAGGTAAAGATGTAGAAATAACAAAAAAATGGGTAACTGAAGAAGTTATGACAGCTTATGCGGTTGCAATAGCAGATGCAGAAAAAGTACTTGATGATGAAGGTGCAACACAAGAGGAAGTAGAAGCTGCAGTGACAGCATTAGAAGAAGCAACGATAATATTTAATGCAGCAAAGCAAGATGGAAGCAAAGTAGAGGAAAAACTTACAATAAAGGAACAGCTGGAAAGAAACTTTGCTTATATCGTTAATACCGTGGACAACCCTACCTATGGAACCCTTGGCGGAGAGTGGTCTATTCTTTCATTGGCAAGAGGGGACTATGCAGTTCCAGAGGGGTATTATGATACTTATTATACAAATGTGGAAGATAAAGTAGCAAGTTTAATGGAAAGATATAAAGGTAAATTAGACAGAAGCAAAGGAACTGAACATTCAAGAGTAATTTTAGGTTTAACTTCTATTGGAAAAGATATTACTGATGTGGCAGGATATGACTTAAGGGATGGCTTAGCTGATTTCAATTTTGTAAAAACTCAAGGAATTAATGGTCCGATTTTTGCCTTGATAGCACTAGACACTAAAAATTATGAAATACCTATCATTGAAGGGGTTGCTGAACAAACCACAAGGGAAAAACTTATTGACTATATCTTAGCAAGAGAAATAAATGGTGGCGGATGGTCCTTACAAGGAACTGCAGGATCTACAGATCCAGATATTACAGCAATGGCCATACAAGGGCTGACACCATATTATGAAAGCAATTCACAAGTAAAAGCGGCGGTAGATAGAGGAATAGTGTGGCTTTCGTCTGTGCAGAAAGAAGAGAATGGAGGTTATGCTAGTTGGGGCAGTTTAAACAGTGAAAGCTGTGCACAGGTTATAGTAGCTCTAACTGGACTAGGAATAGATCCTCATACGGATCCTCAATTTATTAAAAATGGTCGTTCAGTTGTTGATGCCTTAATGAGCTTCGCGTTACCAGAGGGCGGATTTATGCATGTATATGCAGGAGCTGATACAGGTGGCGGAGGAGAAGGCGGAGTAGCAAATGGCATGGCTACTGATCAAGGGACTTACGCACTTGTAGCCTATGACAGATTTGTAGAGGGAAAAAATCCCCTGTATAATATGACAGATGTAGCAGGTAAAGATATTCAAGAATCAGAAGCACCAACTATTACAACTGATTTAAAAGATATGATCACAAAAGCAGATAAGATTACCTTTGATCTATGGGCAAGGGATGCCGATGGCAAAAAAATAAATGTCTCAAATATTCAGGTTACAAATAATGAAAAACCCGTCAGTGTCACTTGGGATGATTTAGAGAAGACCAGTTATACTTTAAATTTAGAAATAGGAATAAATCATGTAAAAATCAATGTAAACTATAATGGTAAAAATTATTTATATGAATATACTTTGATTCGGCAAGAAGCAGAAGATGGCGATGTAATCGGTACCTTTACTTTTACTATGGAAGCTTTCACAATTGGTTTAGGACATTTGATTGAGCCTATTCAAGTGAATGTTCATAAAGGGCGTACTGCAGCCCAAGAATTGCTTGAGATATTGGATGATCAAGGATATAAATATGAACATACAGGTACTCCACAAAGCAATTTTTACTTAGCACGTCTTTACGATGGTAACAATACAATCTATAAAACAACACCTAAAATCCCAGAAGTGTTGAAAGAAAAGTTAACAGAAAATGGATTACCCTATAAAGAAACGGGTTATTGGGATGGTAGTTTAGGGGAGTTTGATTTCAACCATGCATCTGGTTGGATGTATGCAGTAAACAATGTATTTCCAAACGTTGGCTTTGCTGATAAATATCTTCAAGACGGTGATGTAATGCGGGTGCAATTTACATTAGCCTATGGGGCCGATATAGGCGGAGCCAGTGCTATGGGATGGGGAAACGAAAATGATTATTTCCCGGTAGTAAATAGAGATCGATTAACGAAGAAAATAGCAGAAATTAATAGCAGTAAAGAAAGAGAAACATATTTATCTGATCCTAAAATTAATGAAGCTTACAATAATGGATTAAAAATTCTTCAAAAAATAGATGTCTCACAACAAGAGCTCAATGATGCATTAAACAGTTTAATCGAAGCAATGGAGCTGCCGCCTGAAGAGGTAGACAAAACAATATTACAGACAGCAATCATATCAGCAAATGAAAACAAAGCATCAGTAACCGTAAGTGAAGACGGAAAAGATGTGGGACCAACAGAAAAATGGGTAACAGCAGCAGTAAAGAAAGCCTATGAGGCTGCGATTGAAGGGGTTCAAGCAGTACTTGATGATGAGAATGCAACACAGGCAGAAGTAGATGCAGCTCTGAGAGCTTTAGAAACAGCAACAGCTAGTTTCAATGAAGCCAAGAAGTATGGAACAAAAGTAGAAGAACCGGAAGTAGAAGAAATTCTATTGCCTGAAAATAACAATAAGCCTAAGATAGCAATTCCAGAAAATAACAAAAGCTATAAAATACCTGTGAAGGAATCAGACCAAGAAAAAGAAATCAGTATAGACATTCCTAAAGGTCAGAAGGGGAAAGTTTTTGTTGAACTTCCAGCTAACACAGGTTTACCACAAATTGAAACTAGCAAAGGCAATGTATCCGTAGTTATTCCAAAGGGTACAAAGATGACAAGAGATGCTGCAACAGCGATTGAATTAATTACTACAAAAGATCCTGATGAGTCTACGAGAAAAGCTAAGGTAAATAGTCTCATCCCTACAGGCAAAAAACTTGATAAAATTCTTATAGCTTTTTCTGTGGGAGAAAATGAAAAAGTAGAATTTAGTGATTTTGTCACTATAAATTTTGCAGGTGGTAAAGGAAAACAAGTTGCTTATGTTCAAAATGGGCAAATATACTCTATTCAAAAATACGCAAGCGATCAAGAAGGATTAAGCAGTAAAAAAGAAGAATATGCTTTTGATAGTGGAAATGATTTAATCGTAAAAACTAAACATTTTACAGAGTATATTCTCTACTCAATAACAACAGAAACTTCTGGTGGCGGATCAAGTTCTGGTGGTGGAGGAGGGGGAAGCACCTCAACCTCAACCACAACTGTAAAAGCAACTCAATCAGCCACAGTTAAAGGGCAGGGTGTTAGTATCGATTTTCCTGCTAATACAATGAATAGTGACTTTGAGATAAAAATCGAAAAAGTAACTGGTACTTCTAGATTACCGATGGCTTCAAATAGCAAGTTTGCAGGAGATGTATTTGAGATCACTAAAAACAAAGAGGAGAATTTCAAAAAAGCAGTAACCCTAACTGTACCTTTTGACAAATCTAAAGTAGATTTCGACAAATATGATATCTCTCTTTTCTGGTTAGATGAAGGAAAAAAACAATGGATAGAGCTAGACAACATAAAAGTAGATCAATCCAATGGTAAAGTAAAGGGCGAAGCAGATTATCTTGGAAAGTTTGCTGTATTAGCGGTAGAAAAAGAAAAGGAAGCAGAAGAAGCAGTTGAAGTAATAAATGAAGTTGAGGAAGCAGCAGAAAAATCAGTGGAAACCTTTAACGATGTCATAGGGCACTGGGCAGCAGCACACATCAACAAAATGGTAGAAATAGGAGCCATCAGTGGATATGCAGATGGAACCTTTAAGCCAAATAACAATATCACAAGAGCTGAATTTGCTACAGCATTGGTGAAGGCTCTTGGTTTAGAAGTGAAATCAGGTAAGGTGTTTGCTGATACAGAAAACCATTGGGCAAAGGATTATATTTCAACAGCTTATGCTAACGGTATTTTAAGTGGCTACGATGAAACCACCTTTGGTACTAATGATTTTATTACCCGTGAACAGATGGCAGTGATGGTAGTAAAGGCTGCCAGTCTAGAAAATACTACAGTGCAAAATAAGTTTGCAGATGATAGGGACATTTCTTCATGGGCAAAGGAAGCAGTAAATACTGCAGGTAACAATGGTATTATTAACGGTTATCCAGATAATACCTTTAAACCTCAAAATAATGCTACAAGAGCTGAAGCAGTAACAGCAATTGTAAAAATTATTCAATAGTATAAAGATAAAAGATTTGTTTTGATTTTGTAGCAAGGTACATGTAGGAAATGAGGGAGATGCCGAAGATTCAATCCTAGAAAACAGCAGGTTAAAATAAAAAAAGCTGACCAGAAAACTGGAGGCGGTATCCAAAAGGATGCCGTCTTTTGTTATATAGAAAGAAGGTGATCATTAGCAAAAGAGAAAACATTTCAAAAGGGGGTGTATAGAGAAACAGATGAGCAGTAAGGAAAATAGGAATAGGAAGTTGAATAAGACAAAGGGAGGAAAAGAAATGAAAATGAATAAAAGATTTTTAAGCCTTCTATTGACTTTGATCATGATATTTACACTGGGGGTAACCACCGCTTGGGCAGATAGTAGTGCGATGTATTTGATTGACGATCGAGCTCCTTATCCAACAGGACCGATAGATGTTCATGTAAAAATTATGGGTTATGGAGAAGGAAATATCTTTTTCGATGATGAAGTTGCGTTAACTGGCAATACCACTAAAAATGTAAAGGATGCTTTAGAGGCTGCAGCTGCGAATGATTCAAGCTTGACTATTCAAGGTTTGGATTATGGTTATGTCAGCGAAATCAATGGTCAAAGCTACGGAGAAGCCGGCACCTATAGCGGCTGGGTTTTTAGGGTAAATCATAAGGTACCTATAGAAGATGACGATGATCCCACTTATGGAGTACTGGGTGGAACCATTGCATCCACTTATTTGCAGGATAATGATAGCATCTATATGTGGTATGACACACCAGAAAGCACCCGATATACTAGAGTCAATGTGGAACAGGATGAAGACGAATATACTGTAACCGCTCAATACAGCTACAATAACAACCTATGGGACTTTGAATTCACTGATTTTACAACTTTAACTACAGGAACCATTGTATTAGTAAATATAGATAATCCTGTCTACCAAGTTGAAAAGCCTTTAAGTTCATCAGGAGTCGTATTCGATGTCGGGGAATTGCCTAGTGGAAATTATGGTGTATACTACCGAGGAACCTACGAAAACAATGGTGCCATTGAATATGTAGAATCCTTCATTGTGCCTTTGAATTAAAAGACAGTTAAGAATGAAACGCTAGCATAGCAAAAGGGGAACCCTTCATTAAAAAGGGCTCCCCTTTTTTAAGTAAAAAGAAAGTCTGTAAAAAGAGAAAAACCTTGTATAAAAAGACAAAAATAGGTAAAATAGAAATGAATGAGCTGAAAAAAACATTATTTGCTAAAAAAACAAATTCTTCATACAGTTTTAGGAATGATTTAAAAGATAAAAACAATTTTTTTTATTAATATCAATATGTTTTGACAAAATATAAAAAAGCTGACCAGAAAACTGGAGGCAACCTCTAAAAATAGAGTGTTGTCTCCAGTTTTTTGCATAAAAATCATACTACAAAGAAAGGAAAAAAAGTCAAAAAATAACCTATAAAAAGAAAGGAGGGTATAGAAGCTATTTCAGTGAAAACAAAAGGAGGAGGAGGAAAAAATGCTATATAAAAAGAAGTGGAGTCGATGGATGGCATGGCTGATTCTCATGGTAATGATAATTTCTAGTCTATCCCTGCCAGTGCTGGCAGAGAATGCAGCTGCTGACTTTTTAGAAATTCAATCAGAAGCATCCATAAGTGTAACAGAAACAGTCTATGGAGAACAAGGAACAGCTCCAGTGCAGATACCGACCTCTGATGAGGTATCTCAGACACCTGAAAGCATCACCATCACCAGCCCAACCAACAATGCCAATATCCTGAACGCAAGGAACAATAGAAATGGAGCAGAGCTGGAACTGGTGGCAGAAATTATCGATACAGAGGGCAATCCCATAGAGGCAGAAGAAGGGGTAAAATGGTACTACAAGACATCCACCAGTACCATGGACATAGAGGGAAAAGACCCCATCATCATAGCAGAATCTGCAGGAACCCAATTGACTTATGTCCTATCAGATGTAGCTATCAACTGGATGTATCAAGCAGGCTTTGTGCGAATCTACGCAGAATACGGAGAAGAGGATGAAAAAGTAGTCAGTAGCGGCATTACCCGAGCCACCAGCCTATTTAAAAGCGTTACCGTAGATAAAGAAGAAGTCAAACAAGGCGAAACCATAACAGTAACAGCCATTACACCAGAACAATATGCAGGAGAAACTGTAAACTTCACCTTGAAAAAAGGTAATACCGTAGTGAAAGAAGAGGGAGAAAATATTACCCTAAGTGGAGAGCTTACAGCATCAGAGGGACAGGCTACAGTAGAGCTGAGCTACACTGTAGCAGCGGATCTAGCACCAGGAGAATACAGCTTTCATTCCTTTGCCAGTGCCCCTACTCCAGAGGTAATCTTCACCATTACCGAAGGAACACAAATACCTCAGACACCTGAAAGCATCACCATCACCAGCCCAACCAACAATGCCAATATCTTGAACGCAAGGAACAATAGGAATGGAGCAGAGCTGGAACTGGTGGCAGAAATCACCGACACAGAGGGCAATCCCATAGAGACAGAAGAAGGGGTGAAATGGTACTACAAGACATCCACCAGTACCATGGACATAGAGGGAAAAGACCCCATCATCATAGCAGAATCCGCAGGAACTCAATTGACCTATGCGCCATCAGATATAGAAATTGATTGGGACTACAATGCAGGCTATATAAAAATCTACGCAGAATATGGTACAGAAGAAGAAATCCTTGTCAGCCAAGGGATTATCCTGCCCATCAGTCTGTTTAAAGATATAACAGCAGACAAAGCTACGGTAAATCCTGAGGAAATCCTAACGATAACCGCCACTGCTCCCCTGCAGTATGCAGGAGAAACTATAAATCTCACATTAAAGAAAGGGGACAATCCAGTAGAAATAGAGGGAGAGAAGATTACCCTAAGCGGTATATTGATAGCATCAGAGGAAAAATCAGCAGTAGAACTGGACTAT
Organism: Anaerovirgula multivorans; assembly: GCF_900188145.1. Lineage (GTDB taxonomy): Bacteria > Bacillota > Clostridia > Peptostreptococcales > Natronincolaceae > Anaerovirgula > Anaerovirgula multivorans. Next base: position 71,269 of record NZ_FZOJ01000005.1, read on the forward strand.
ACCCTGCCGTCAGCTTTAGAACCGGGAGAATACAGCCTCCACTCCCATGTAAGCGAAGCTACCCCAGAGATTGTATTCGCATTGCAGCAGCAGGAAAACATCAACTTTGAAATCACCTTTGTAGACCATGAGTACAACGTTCATGAAGACGGTTATGCTGTTTACCTGCATCGTCAGCCAGTTACTGCCCGTATTGTTATTACCGATAATGAAGGCCAAGTATTGGATTTAGAAGAAAATATCGATAAAATAAGGTTTTATTACCATTCGCGGCTTCAGGATCGTAGTCTGACGGAACGGGTGTATATCACCGATTATCAGCTGAAGGCAGATAAGATCACCTTTACCCCTCAGATAGCAGAAACAGGACAACTGGGTATGCAGTTTTCTGGTGCGCAGTATATAAACTTCTTATTTGTGGAATATGGTGATGATGAAAGCGGCTGGCAAAATTCGGACAAGCTATTTAGCAGATATGAAAACGGTAATTATAATACCTACTACGGTCCAGTGTTTATTGTAATCCCTATAGAATTAGGCAGCCTCATCGCAGAACCATCCCAACAACCCTTTAACAGCCAAGGGATGGCCATTGATTTTTCCTATCAGGTAACCCCTGGCACAACCTTTTCCAACCCCAAGGGAGCTTCAGGGGTAAGTTTGCATAAAGCGCCAGATAGTAATGCTTACATTGATATGGGAGGGGCGGGAACCGCTAGAGTTTCAATTTTAAACGGTGAGTTGGATGAGAGCTATCTAGTGATGGGAACCCTAGAACTATCTGCTGAATTAATAGCAGGAGCAGGTATTGAGGGAGGTACGCGTTTTTTACAGTTCGCTTCTGGCAATCGGGGTGTTAATATCCCCTACTGGTTCATTGAATCCAAGGGAATCACCATTCTACAAGACCCCCCAAAAGACCTGTATAACCATGGAGACACAGTTAACTTCACTGCCACTGCCATTGACGAAAACGGTCAGCCGGTGACATCGGGTATTCATTGGTACTACACCATTACCCCAGATGGAGAAAAAATTGGTGATTTAGGAAACGATGCTACCCAACTGAATGTACAACTGGATATGCTGGAGGGGGTAGACGAAACCACTGGTCTTCAGAGGATCTATATCTATGGCCAATACGATGGCCATCTTTCCAATCCTGTTGAAATCGATATCCAAACAATTGTTGATGTTGAGGTTAGCGAAAGGACGGGGAACAACCCTCAAGACAATGATGTACCGATACAAGTTAGCACCAGTCCAGCCCTCAATGGCTATGAAATCACAGCTTCATTGCTAAAGGAGGATGGCGAACCATTAGCTGATTCCGATGGAAAACCCATCATCGCTTTAGGAACAGTGGCAGAAAATCAGGCTTCCTTTATCTTAACGATTCCTGCTGATACTACGCCAGGGGATCATCAAATCCAGGTGGGATATGGGGAGAATCAATACACCTTTCCTTATTCCCTATTTGGTGAAGGAGAAGAACCGCAATTAATCCTGACACTTCCCACAGAAAATAGCTTTTTCCGGCAGAATGAAATGGTTCAAGTCAACGCCCAAGTGACAGACTCCTTTGGTCAGCCCATTGAAAGTGACATCATTTGGTACTACTACAAAGGAGAAGCAGTAGAGGAAAACAGAATCAACCTTGGCACGGGAGGTAGCAGCTATAGCTTCAGCCTTACGGATCAAGACTTAGGAGGCCTAGTGGAGGGAGACTTTTATCACCAAATCCTCATTGGCGCTGAATATACCGATTCCAACACAAACAAAACAGGAACAGCTGTCCCACTGCCAATACAAGTTGATTTCATACGAGACATGCAGGTAAACCTCCTTCGAACCAGCAGTGGGTTTAGCTACGACGCATATATTGAAACCATCTTCGACAGAGATTTGGCATCCCAGCTGCAGGGACTGCCCATTACCATTTCCCTTAGCCAGGATAAGGGAGGCGAACCCCTCAACTTTAAGGGAGAGGCCATGGTATATCATCATAACAACCCAGAGATTGGAAACCACAGCGGATCCGTTAGCAAACCCAATTGTTCCTCCATAAAAAGCATCCTCAACATACCAGAGGGTCTACCGGCGGGGGAATATTACCTAACAGTAAAAATGGGGGAAAGATCCCAATATGCCCTGCCTTACACCGTCTTTGGCAACACCGATGCTTTGGTAAAGGATGCCATCGACAGAACAGTACAGTACTTAAATCGCATTGTAAAAAATGAAGGTTACATACTGGACGATTGGGATGCTATAGCCTTAGCCTGGGCAGGTGAAGACCTTAGCAACAGCAAATGGCAGGACCGCCAAGGCAGAGATTATGCCTATTGGAAGGCCGTAAAAATTTCAAGTGGTGATTGGGGCTACTCTACCGGAAACAATCCCAGACCCACAGACATTGAACGAAGTATATTAGGGATTGTGGCCAGCGGCCATGACCCAAGAGATTTTGCCGGTATCAATGTCATTGAGATGATGGTCAACACCCTTGAAGCATATAACTATGATTTTGAAGGAGGCGACAACGCCCATATGTGGGGCATCATCGCCATGCATGCCGCCGGAGCCGATGCCTCCGATGGCTACGATGCAGCATCAGAAGAACGACTGGTAACCACCTTTGCTCAACGAGTGGTTGATAAAAGTGGAGAACTAGATTTCGGTAGTTTTGGTGTAGACATGGCAGGCATGGGAATGAATGCCCTAGGACCCTATCGAGGACGTTTTCCAGTAGCCAATGAAGCTTATCTTATCTTAAGAGAAGATGTCAGAAATAGAATAACACCCTTAGGAAGATATAGAAGTTCCGGTTACAATCCCGAGTCCATTGTAACCGTAGTACAGGGTTTAACCAGTGGAGGAGAAGATCCATTAATGAAGGATTTTTCCAATGTCAATGGAAACCTGCTAAGTATGATCCTCCAAGCACAGGACGAAGCAAATGGTTCCTTCTCCCATGGAAGCCTGATGAAAAATTATATGGCTACTCAGCAAAGTCTGATGGCGTTAACAGATATCAAGCATAAAGAATCCATGTACAAGGGAATCCCTAAAAAAGATCTTCCCCCCTATGAAATTAAGATTCCCTCCATCCTCAGTGTAGTTTTAGAGGAAACTTCTGTACAGAAGGGAGAGGCGATAAAGTTAGAAGTAACAGTCAACACCATGCTGATAGGAGATAATACCACTGTAAATGCGGAATTAGTAACTATGAAAGATTTAGTAGACGATGTAGGACAAGAAATCACACCTGTACTAGGGATTGCATCCGTTACAGCAAAAACAAAGAACAACAAAGCAGAATTGACCTTAGACATACCAGATACCCTAGAGATAGGAGATTACCATGTATATGTCACCATGGAAGGAGGTCATATAGCCACCAGCCTCTTTAAAGTACGAGAATGGCAACCGGGTCCGGGGCCAGTAGATCCAAAGGATCCAGTGGAAGGTACAGTCTCTGCTTATATACGGGTAGAAGGCTATAACCGTACCTTGGTGCCAAAACAAATGGTAAACACCACCAATTTCGACTTGACCCCTTATTTAAGCAAAGGCACAGGGAGTACTGCAACCCCTTCCGAAGGATGGGATCCCGATAGACTGACGAAACCCACTGCTTTGCATCAGCTAATAACAGCCCTACAACAAAATGGTATATCACAACATGATATACAGGACTATGGTTGGAGTCTATATGTTGCTATGATTGGAGGAGACCGAGAATTTGATTATCGTAAAACCTCCGGCTGGATGTATCGTGTGAACGACTGGATGCCCAACTATGGCAGCCAGGCCCACATCTTAAAGGATGGGGAGGACATTCTATGGTACTTTGGTGCCTATGGTTCTGACACATGGTATACCAAGCTCAATGGAGACAAGAGCAGTGTTGCCACAGGAGAAAAGGTAATCTTTACATTAACCGGGATGAACACCGATATGGATACTGGAGCAGAAAAACGAGAACCTTTAAAAGATGCCATCATCTATGTCAATGGAAAACCCTATGAAATGGAAGGTAAAGAAGTAAAAACCGACCAAGAGGGGAAAGCTACTTTGACTTTTTACGAAGCAGGAAGCTACAGTATCAGTGCAGAACGCTTCAGCGGCGAAGGTATCCGAAACATTATACGACCAGAGCCAGTAACCATCAGCGTCAGTGGAAGCAGCATCGTTCCTTCAGGAGGAGCAGCGCAAATCAACAATCCAGTTTACAAGGAACTCTACGATACCATCCTGGTTTCTACTACAGATAAAGAGATTATCGATGCAGTGAAAAAGACTTTGGATATCTATAAAGAGTCCATTGAAAAAATCAGCACACAAGCTGATATAGAAAATATTTTCAAAGATATCCAAGATATCCTAAAGGTCTACCAAGCTGCAGCAGAAAGAATACAAAGCCAGGAAAATGCATCAGAACTTATTACCAAAAGTGCTGAATTGATTGAAGCATTGACAGAGACCCTCACAAAGCTTAGTCAGATAACAGACAAACAAAAGCTAGCACAGAATACAGTCAAAACCTTAGAAATCGTTAACACCTTGATTCAAAAAATCCAAAAAGAAACCCTGTTGGATCAAGCAGCAGAAGAAAGTATTACTGCTGCAGGAAAACTGATTAGAAACATAGGTACAAAAAATAGTAAAGCAGTAGAATCGGCAGCCATTCAAATAGCTAAAACCATTATTGAAAAATTTAGCACCTATGAATTAACAGAAAAAGCAGTAAACCTTATAAAAGAAAAAATCATTGCAAAAGCAACGATAGACAGACTAGAAGAAATGGCAGAAAAAACTATTAAAAAGATAGAACAAATGGAAAAGATCCTAAAAGAAAACGGTATACAAAGCAGCCTCACAAAAGAAATGATCATCCAGATAACAGCGAGAGAAAGTCAAGAGACAGAACTACAGTTGGATCAAGAGCTCCTTCAAAGAGCAGCAGCTGCAGGTATACAAAAAATTACATTAAAAACAGAACAGGTGAGCTTCCATTTAACAGAGAACACCTTTGGAGAAGTAGCAGCAGGAGAAACCATTACCCTTACAGCGCAAAAGATAGAACTAAAAGATCTTCCTATTGCCGCTAGATCCGCTATTCCAAAGGATAGCATCATCTTAGATTTAAATGCGCAAATAGGAAATCAAACTATTAAAAGCTTTGCAGAAGCTATAGAAGTGACTCTTCCCTATACAGGAGAGGTCGAAGAAGACAAGGAAGTGAAAGTATTCCTACTTAAAGAGGATGGAAGCTTAGCGCTGATAGGAGGAACCTATCATCCACTAACGAAGACCATCACCTTTAGTACCAGTCACTTTAGCAAATACCTGGCCATGCAGACAGAAGAGACAATCCAACAGACAGAAGAAGCACAAGCAGTCATGAAACAAAACTATTTTACAGACCTTGCAGACTACGACTGGGCAGTAGAAGCCATAGAAACTATGGCGGGAAAAGGTATCATTAGTGGTAGAAGAGCAGGTATCTTTGATCCTGGAGGAAACATTACTCGGGCAGAATTTGCAGCTCTGATAACCAAGCTAACAAACCATGAAGAAGTAATAGCACAAGCAATAGGTTTTGAAGACATAGCCTCTGACGCATGGTACTATGAAGCAGTAACAAAAGCCTACAGAGCCGGATTAATTAAAGGCAGAAACCATAACGAATTTGATCCCAATGGAGCAATCACCAGAGAAGAAATGGCAGTAATCATTGCGAAAGTATTGAAAAAAGAAACAACAGATACAAGTGTATTAAACAACTTTAAAGACAAAGAAGAAATGGCACCATGGGCAAAAGAAGCCATTGTCCTCTGCCACCAAAAAGGCATCATAAAAGGTATGGGAGATGGAAACTTTGCACCAAAAGAAAAAACCAATCGTGCCCAGACAGCAGTGATGCTGTACAAGTTGTATAACTTAATCCAGGAATAAAAAATAAAAAACTGTCGGCCAAGAGGGTCGGCAGTTTTTTCTACAATAAATTTACGGCACCTTGTATCCTTTAAGAAAAATTCATGCCATTAAGAATTTGTTCAACTAGGAGAAGGCTTCCCTTAATTCCCAGATGTGTTTTGGGGAAGACATCAATATAGCCCAAACTGGGAAGTTCAATTTCTATACCACTGAAGGCATGACCTTTTAGCTTTAGCTGAGCGATAGTACTGCCGTTGGAAAATACCAAATCACTTTCTGCTTCATAAACACTTTGGTGCAGCCCTTGTTCCAGGTGATGTTTTTCTAAAAGAGTCCTCAATTTATCTGTAAAGAGGCAGGGATCATCTTTTATATGATCAATGGCGTTGGGAATCATACCCAAATAATTTAAGAAAAAATCTGTATAGGCATACAAAGAGGAGGAGAGGGCTTCGACAGAAAAAGTAACGCCCCTAGGCAGTCCCGTAAGGGAATGAATTCTTGAAAGGTGCAGATAGGCATCAACCCTTGCCTTTTCCAACTCCATGGTAAAAGAAGATTGCTGATCTTTAAGTCCCTCATCTGTCGGTAAAGCATCGCCATAAAGTTTTTCGCAAACTCCTGACAGGAAGGCCTCTGTCAAATCAAAGCCAATGGGAAGGCCCTTATCAAATAAAAAGTAAGGCATCCCATAGGCTTCTTCTAAATATCTGGCGATATCTAGTCCCAGCTCCGGATATAAAATGACATTGAGGGCAGCCTGTGGAATTCTTCTAAGATCATCAAGGCTGGTATCTGCACATAAAACGCAATTGGTCTCAATGCCGCATAGTTTTAAAAGTCGCTCTATTTCCTCTATATCCCCTCGATAGTATTTATTAAAAATAGATATACCTATGAGATTGATACTGTTTTTCTTTTTCAGCCCTTTTACCAGAGGAAGATTTTTTAGGAGGGCTTGAAGTGTGTCCTGAAAACCCTTATAAAAGCTTTGTGAAAAACCAGGATTTTCTATTACCAACAGAGGCGTATGGGGAAGTTTAGCCCTGGCAATACCTTCTAAGTCATCGCCAATCAAGGCAGCACCAGGGGAATTGACGATAGCCACCAAAGCATAATCCTCTCCGTGGATAAAATCCAGTAATGCATTGAGTTTATCTTTGCTGCCGTATACATAATCATAACTGTCCAAATAGGTACAGGGCACCCTTGGCTGTCCAAAATAAAAGGTCTCTGGATAATTTAGTGGATCAAAGGAGATCTGTCTTGGATACTGATTGTCAGAAATAGCGCTGTGATAGAACTTACATCCTGTAGGTGCATTCATAATCACTGCTGATCTTCGGATGCCCTCCAAAGCAAAGACAGCTCCTGTTAGACTATCGGCTGTAATATTTCTGGAATAAAACTTCATCTTTTCTCCACCCCTCTTGTAAATTTAGTTGCAGCAACCTGGCCCATCTTTTAGCCAATACTAGTCCTGATAAGAAACCTACATCAGGACAGTAGGGGATGGTATCGAATAAGACACAAGGATCTAAATCTGAGGAAGTGTAGTTGGATAAAAGGATATCAGGTTTCAAGGTTTGAACATCTTCAGTACGTTGCTGTTGATCATAATTTTCTACCAAAGGAAACTGATCTGCAAAACGAGTAATAAAAAGATCATCCTGTGAAAAGTTTAAAATACCTATTTTAACGATATCCATTTCTAAAGCTAGTGCCACCTCTAAAATCCAATCTATCTGATGATTGTAGGTAATGATCATTAATTTTTTACCCTTCAAAATAGGTTTTAGCCTTTGGATTTCTCTTTGAAAGATCTCTTCATGCATAACAATGGTTTCGTTTATCAAAGTACCCTTGCCAAAAAAAGAGGCTACCTTGGAAAGCCATATTTTACTTTCATAAAAACCTATAGGAAAAGGAACATCTAAAAAAACAGCCTGATAGGTATCCTGAAAAAACTTCTCCATCATCCTGCCCATATAATCTTTGTGGGCCAATAGATTGAGAGGGGCTGCCATAAAGTTTTGGATTTCTGATACGTTGGTTTCACAAAGATAACGGCAGTTGATTTTTATGCCCAATGGTTCCAATAATCCTTTAATGACACTAAAGTTTTGGGTTGTATTTTTTGCCACTACCTTTTCAAATACAATATTGACACAGTCGGGTATTTGAGGAACATCTCTTTGAATCAGTTTTTCAGCAATGGTAAGATAGGATAGAATCATTCCTTGAAGATAGTCTCCCGACAGATTACCCTCCGTTGCGATAGGGATCACCGGTAGTCCTGGCTCTGAGAAAGCCTCCATTTGACTGAGGTCATCTCCAATAATACCTGCAGGGCAGGTACTTAGAAGAAGAATAGCTTTAGGATGATATTTTTTCATTTCTTGAATTTTTTCCCTCAGCAGATCGATCCCTCCAAAAACCATGATACTTTCATCCATCATGCTGCTGACAAGATTAGGAGCTATAGGTACCGGCAACAAACTGCCTCTTTCAAATAAATTTCTTCTCCCAGCAGAGGAAATACCTTGATAAGAGATATGGCAGCAGCTCTTGGGACCGTGACCAATAACAATAGCATCCTTTACATGGACACTCATGGTGGCAGCACCATTGAAAGCACATCCATGAAGAGGTTCCTGTGAGATAATGTTCTTAGATAAAAAGCCGTTTGGATTTTGTATATCAATCCCTTCAGAGGATATGATTACTTCAGTATTTTCTTTTATAGGCGGCTGTTTTATGGCTATGTTATGGGAAAATGGTTGTTTCTTTATCTCTAAAACGGCTTCCTCCAATAACGCATCAGTTAATGGTTTCGCCTCATATAGAGGAATGTCTGTGAGCATCTGTTGCGCCAGATCCCTAAAGGTATCTCTAAGGGGAGAATCAGGAAAGCCTTCCACCAGGGTTTTACCTGCTTTTTCTGAAAGAGCAAAGGTCTCGTCTCTGGGAATGTATCCACAGATAGGTAGACCTACTGCCTCGGCAAAGGCTTCTACCCGATATATCTCCTTTTGAATATTACGCTGATTGAAAATCAACCCCGCTACCCGTTTTTTCTGGTCATCATAATTTCTGATTCCCCGGAGGATGTTATTGGCAGCATAGAGGGACATATACTCTCCGGAGGTTACAATGTAGATTTCATCAGCATACTCTCTTCGAATAGGTACTGCAAAACCTCCGCAGACCACGTCTCCCAGCACATCATAGAGTATAAAGTCATAGGTATGTTTTTTTAAGCTTAGGCGGTTTAAAAGTTCAAAGGTAGACAAAATCCCTCTGCCTGCACAACCAATTCCCGGTTCAGGTCCTCCTGCCTCGATACAGCCAATACCGTTAAACCCATGGAAGAGAATATCCTCCAAGCGGTACGCTAAGGGATTGGTGGTCTTTAAATAATCCAGTACTGTAGTAATCTGCTGTCCTCCCAATAGGAGACGAGTAGAATCATGCTTAGGATCACAACCGATTTGCAATGCTTTTTTATCCAATAAGGACAGAGCTGCTGCAATATTAGCGGAAATTGTAGATTTCCCAATACCGCCCTTTCCATAAAAAGCAATTTCTTTCAAGCTATTTCACCTCGCAATAAATGAATTCTAATTCTATTGTACATAATTTTTAAAGAAGTGTTAATTGTTTTTTAGTGAAAAAGAACTGTCTCTTGATTTGAATTGTAAAAAATGGTACACTATTGGTAGAATTAAACAAAAAGTTTTTATGGTGTTTTGGAAATGGAAGTTTTCAAAACTGAAAAGGGAAGTTTGGTGGAAATCCAACGCGGTCCCGCCACTGTAACGCTGAGAAAATTATCATAACCACTGTTGATGAGAATGGGAAGGAGATAGTTTTTCAATGAAGCGAAGCCAGGAGACCTGCCATGAAAGCGTACTCTGTATTTCTCACGGGGATGAGAAGGGGCTTGTATCATCATTGTCAGAATATATCAACTGGAAATGGTGTTGAAGAAATTTGCAAAACATCCGATGCTCCCCAGGGGAAAAGATGTTTTTTTATTTTGCAAAAACCAAGTAAGATGAGAAAAGTCCATGAAAAAAACAAATAAAGTACTGACTGGAAAACCAGAGGTATCTTCTTTTCAAAAAAGTAAGATAACTCTGGTTTTTTTGTTTGCCAAAATACTTGAAGGATAAAAGGGGGTAAGGGGATTTGAAGAAAAAGTTGATCATGATATTTTTGATTATTCTAGTTTATCTGCCAAATAGCGTATTTTCCTTCGGTTTTTCAAAGACAAGCATAACCATTGAAGCAGGATTTGACGGCAGGGTGAAACCAGCGTTTATGAATCCTGTGAAACTAAATGTACGATCCCAGCAGTATCCCCTAGATGGAGAAATAGAAATAAAGATAGGGGATGAAAGTTATTTTATCCAGGTGTTTTTGGAGGGAAATACAGAAAAAGAATTTATTTTTTCCTTGCCATTTAATAGAAATGATAGGGAAATAGAGATGATTTTTAGGAAGGATGACCATGAAGAAAAAGAGAGGTATGAGCTAGAGATGCTTCATCAGGAGGCATTATTGATAGGTGTGTTGTCGGAAACCAATAGCATCCCCGGTTATTTAGGGAATACCGGAAATATCAGATTAGGTTATGGTACGGCAGTAGCAGTAAATATAGCTGATAAAACCTATCTTAAGGGATATGATCTAAGAGCCTTTGATTTTATTGTAATAGATGGATATGATACAAGGAAGCTTACAGAAGGCTTGATGGAGGGAATAAGGCTTTGGATCAAGGAAGGGAATACATTATTTGCAAGAGATATTGCTGCTGTTGAAAATATCTTTGATGGGGCAGCAGGGGAAAGGAGCAAGAAAAACGCCTTTTCTTTTGGAAATGGAAACATTGTTATTTTAGAGAAGGATATTGAAAATATTGGTGAATATTTTGATTACTATTTTCCCTACAGTAGATTACGGCAAGGCAGCAATATCAACAACATTGTAGAGAAATCCCAAAAAAATTTTACTTTAGGGGGTCTTTGGCAAAGAGATGGATATGGAAAAGTATATAGCTATGTTGGTTTAATCGTCATTTATCTTTTGCTGTTGATGGTGGTGAATCATTATAAAAAGGGAAAAGGTTTTTTATTGATGATGCTATTTTCTATAGCAGGATTTTTAATAGCAACAAATTTTCTAGAGTTTGGAACAAAAAGCTTTGCTATTTTAGAAATCAAAGAAAGGGGATATTTGACGGATACAGCTACCTTTATTCGCTTTGAGAACAACAGGGAGAATACCCAGCTGAAAGTGCAGGGTGATTATATGAGAAACCATACCCAGGATATTTCAAAGCTCTATTTAAACGAAGGGAGAATTTTATTTCAGGAAGAAGGAGAGAAATTTATCTATAGAAGGAGATTGGAGGATATCGGCAGCAGTGGGATAAAGTTGGAGATAGACGCAGAAGATGTGGTTCGAGGCACCATAGAAAATCCTCTTTCTGGTACTTTAGAACAGGCGGTGCTTTTAATAGGAGATACTTTGATCCCTATAGGGGATATGAAGGGAAAGGAAAGTATTCAGCTTCACTACAGCCTCGATCATAATTTAAGCAATACCAGTGATTTTAATTACTTGAGCATATTGTTCGCCAAAGGAGAATTTAACAGTCTTCAAAGGATGATTTTTGAGTATTATTATTATCACCAGGATGAAAGTCTTTATAATTTGAAATTAATAGGATTTTCATCAGAACAAGAAGTGCTGGAACAAAATAATAGCAAAATGAAAAATGATAAATATGTAATGCATGTACTGGAGATAGCGCTAGATAAAGAAAAGGAAACGGTTTATCCTATGGGGAGTATAAGACCTCAAACGGTATACGAGGGATATGTTGATGAGACTTTCAAAAGGGAATTTACTTTAGAAGAGGAAGAAGCTTTGTTGATCTATTACAACATTCCCAGAGGTGGCAGGGTAAAAGCCATTGATCTGAACATGAAGGTGGAGATGGGAAATCCTGTGATAGAGGTTTTAAATCAAGAAACCCAGAGGTGGGAAGATATCGGCTACCTATCCAGAAATGCAATAGACAGCTATATTTCAAAGGAACCTCTTTCTATAAGGATATTAGGGGAATCCAGAATATTCTTACCCCAGATTCGTGTGCTAGTAGAGGGGGAAAGTACAGATGAATAAGCTTGTGGAAAAAATCTCAATCAAAGAGGAAAATAGAAGGATTTGTATTTTGGATCTCTGCATAAGTGCCTCTGTAGTCGTTGCTTATTTGGTGATTGTTGCTGTAAAAAACTCTTCGGAAGAAAGTTTATTTGGCATGGGCTTTTACGCTTTTTTCTTCTTATTTCAATTTATTCTTTATACCATATTGGTACAGGCTCTGAAAATTGAAGAGGGAAACTACATAGACAGTCTATTGCAGGTGGGGGTGTTTACATTAGGTATCCTGCCATTGCTCATGGTGGTAGCCTATGGCAACCAAATAGGCAGGCTTCAACCCCTATTGCCACTAAGTATACAATATCTATGGGGGATAATTCTGGTGAATATAAAACAACGCCTGGCAGCTATAGATAAGAAAAAAGTCTGTTACGTAAATCTTTTCAATTTTGTTGTTATGGTTGGGGGGATGATGCTATTTTATCTGTTTTATCAATATAAGAGTCTGGTGCTGGTATCTGTTTTTGACAAAAGAATACCTAAAGGATTTTTTATTAATCCGTTGTTAACCATCATTGGTATTTTAAGAACACAAATGGGAGAAGTGAATCATATAGGCTATGTACCTGTGATGCTTTTCCTCCTGTTCTGGATTTTTTTTGAAATCCTTTTGTTCTGCATCAGTAAATATAGGATGATGAGGAGAAGTCAAGATGGATGAAAAAAATATTAACGATGCCCTTTATGAATTAAGAAAAAAATACTGGATACAAAGGTTTTTAAAATCCATAGCTTATGGTATCTGTTGTTTTGGTGTAACAATGCTGTTATTGATTGTTATCAGTCATTTTCACATGATTATGAACATAAGGGATAAGGGACTGGGATTAATGGCTGTCTACCTCTTTATTGCTTTAGTAATGGGACTGGTGAAAAGACCTACTATAAAAGAAACTGCAAGGCTTGGTGATGCTATGGATTTTCGGGAGAGGTTCGGCACCTATATCCAGCATAAGGAAAGAGAGGATACTGTATGGTATTGTTTTTTGGAGGAAACCGGCAAAGTATTGAAAATAATAAAACCCCATAAAAGATTCAGGATAAGATTTTATAAAAAGCAGTTTTTTCTGGGCATGATGTCTTTTTGTATAGCTATTTTATTGCTATATTTACCCACCACCTCAAGAGAAGCAGCCCATGAAAGGGAAAGGATCAACCAAGAGATCAAGAAAGAAGTCACAGCATTAGAGGAAATGATGAAAATATTGGAGGAGAATGAAATAACTTTAGGTGAGGAAGAAAAAAATGAAGCTATTGAAGCCGTACAAGTTTTAAAAAAAGAACTAAATAGAGCCTATCAATATAATGAAGCCGCATGGGAAATTCAAAAAACCCAAGAGATTTTGGAGGGTATTTATGGTAAAAGCTTTTCAAATAAAGAGGCCAATAGCTTTTCAAGAGAAATAAGCAATCTTGCAGGAAAAGAAAATTCTTCGAAGGGAATTGATAAAGAGGGTACAGGCCATGAAGAGGAAAATATGCTGGAGCATTTTTCTGATCCTCAGCAACGGGAGAGATTATGGGATGATATGGATGTAAAAACCAAAGAATTAGAGGAAATGAAACAGAGGATGCTTTCAAAGGCAGAAGAGGGTTTAGAAAGTAAATCTGGAGAAGACGTCATAGAAAACTTTGCCCAAGGAACAACTGAAACCCTCGAGAGGGCGGAGGCCACCAGGCAGCTAGGAGAAGAGCGGTTAGAGGGAGGATTTGGAGAAGAAAACAGCCAGGAAAATAGCGGCATAGGTGGATCAACAACAGGAAAACAGTCAGATACTGGCTTTAAAGAAGAGGGAAGTATCGGGAAGGAAGGAGAAGATTCCCCTATGGAGGAAGCTTTTGTAGAGGCAGCTTTTTCTGGACAGGAATCAGAGAAGGGTAATTTTCAGCGGAGAGGTATAGAGGAGACCATAGGGATAGAGGGAATAGAGGAAAGTCGAAGTGCCTATTACAGAGAGTTTGTGGAAAATCCTATGGGCTATTTAGATAGATATAAGGTATCAGCAGCAAATAGAAGGCTAGTTATAAACTACTTTAAAGAACTAGAGGTGGAAAATTGATGTATAGAAATATCCCAGAAAACTTTAAAAGGGTTTTCGACTTGATCACGGCGGAAGTAGGGAAGCAAATGATTGGCCAACAAGAAAATATTCATCATGTCCTCATTGGCATTATCTGCGGAGGAAATATTTTAATGGAGGGGGCACCGGGTTTAGGGAAAACTTTATTGATAAAAACCTTTGCCAGGGTGTTGAACCTACCTTTTGCAAGAATCCAGTTTACACCTGATTTAATGCCAATGGATATTATAGGAACGGAGATAGTAAGAAATTATCATGAAAAGATGGAAATTCAGTTTGAAAAGGGGCCTATATTTAGTTCCCTCATATTAGCAGATGAGATCAACCGTGCTACGCCTAAAACCCAAAGTGCTTTACTACAGGCGATGGCGGAAAAAACTGTGACAGTAGGCAAGACAACCTATAACCTGCAAGAACCATTTTTTGTGTTAGCCACCCAAAACCCTATAGAGATGGAGGGAACTTATAATCTGCCGGAGGCGCAGTTGGATCGGTTTATGTTTAAGGTAGAAATCAAACTGCCTAAACAGAAGGAGCTGTCAGATATTGTAGATATCACCGTAGGAGAAAAAACAGAAGTAGACCTAGAGGCTGTAGTGACGAAGGAAGAAATTATGGAGATGAAAAAAATAGTATATAGCGTGCCGGTATGTGATGAGGTGAAGGACAGGGCTATTCAAATCATTCTAAATACCCATCCGGAAGAAACGAAGATACCAGAGGTAAAGGACTATGTACGATGGGGATCAAGCCCCAGAGGACTCCAGGCCCTTATTTTGGGAGCAAAAGCAAAAGCTTTAACCGAGGGAAGATATCATGTAGCCCTTCAGGATCTTTATACTATCGCACCTGTCGCTTTAAACCATCGAGTAAAATTAAATTTCAAAAGCATCTCCGACAAAGTAGATGGACAAACCATTATTTCCACAATTTTAAAGCAGGTGATATAAAGTGGAAGAATTTTTAAGAGAAATCGAAGGCTTAAAGATTACGCCTAAAAGAAAAATCCTTCAGGGAACAAAGGGCAATACAGCGTCTTTTGGATTGGGAAGCTCTACGGACTTTTTTGAACATAGGCCCTATGCTCCACAGGATGATTTGAGGAAGCTGGATTGGAAGCTTTATTGCCGCACAAAGGAGTTGTATGTAAGGCAGTTTACTGAGGAAAGTCAAATACATATAAAAATTATTTTAGATGCCAGCTTATCTATGGATTACGGTGAACATAACAAATTTCAATTGGCAAAGCAGCTTTCTATGGGACTAGGATATTTAACCCTTAAAGGGTTAAATTTGTTGACGGTTGTGAAACTAAATGATCAGTCAGAGATTGTAGAATACAAATTAAACAATATTGATCAATTTTATGATTTTAAGGTAAAGATGGAAAGGTTGCATTGTGAGGGGAAAACCAACTACGAAGGTTTAATACAGCAGGAGGTTTTCTACAGTGGTATCACCTTCCTTTTTACAGATTTTTTATCACAGGGTTATGAAAAAATGCTGGATTTTTTAGCCTCTAGAAACGAAGAAATCATTGCATTTCATATTTTATCGGAGGAAGAAAGAAGTCCTAAGTTAAAGGAAAATTTAAAGCTCATAGATACAGAAACAGGGGAAGAACAAAGAATTGCTGTTACAAAGGATATTCATAGCATTTATAAGGAAAAAATCAGCGCTTTTCTTGATGAAACAAAAGAAAAATGCAATAGAAGGGGTATAAAATATATTTTTTCAGAAACCACAAGATCTCCAGCGGAAATCTTGTTTGAAGCCATTGGAGGTATATAAATGAGCTTTTTAAATCCACTGGGACTATGGATGCTGTTAGGCATCATCATGGTAATCATCATTTATTTAAAAAAACAACAGGAAATAGAGCTAAAGGTTACCAGTATAAAACTATGGCAAGAGGTTTTAGCGGATGCAGAAAAAATAAAAATAAGCAAAGTAGAGGAATACTTACTTTTATTATTACAGATAGCAATTGTGATATTTATGGTGATGGCTCTAGCAAAGCCTATGATCTATGGGGGAGCACCCAGGGAAAATGTAACCATCATTCTTGATAATTCCTTCTCTATGCAGGCGGTCTCCAGTGGGAAAAGTCATTTAGAACTGGCAAAGGATAAGGGACGAAGTTATATTAGCGGGTTAGGGGAGAAGGTAGTGGTCACCCTAATAACAGCCAATGATGAAATGAATCTCCTATTAGAAGGAGGCAGCAAAAGAGAAGCAATACAATCCTTAGAAGCTGTAAAGCCTTCTAATAAACCTTTAAATTTAAAGGCAATGGAGGGGATAAATCCTGAATTTCTTTCCTGTAAAATTTTTATTACCAACAAGAAGATAACTGATATGGAAGGGATTATAACGGTAGGGGAGGATTTATATAATTTGGGGATTACCGATGTAAAGTATGACTATTATGAGCATGTAGTTATTTGCAGTATTAGGAATTATAGTACCACTAGTATAGAAGCAAAAGTATCCTTAAGAGACGAAAGTGGAAGGGAATATCTTCAAAGGAAAATCATTAAAGGAAATCAAGAGGAGGATTTATTAATAGCTCTGGAAGCTGAACCGGAAGTGATCAAGGTTTCGTTGGATATTGAAGATATGCTGCAGCAGGATAACCAATATGTGTTGGGGATAGGGAAAGACTACAAAAAAGAAGTTCTTTTAATAGGGGATAACTATTACATGGAAAAAGCCCTAGAAAGTATTAGAGGCATCAACTGGAAAAAATCAGAGGAAATAGAGGCGGGGTATGACCTCTATATCATAGATAAAAAACATGTGTATGAAATCGAAAAGCCTACTTGGTATCTAAAGGGGGAGGAAATTCTAGAAGCGGAAGAAAGAGAGGGGACAAAGGAGCTTAGGATAAGAGGTTATGAATCAGCTGAAGAAACACTTTATATAGAAAACCCCTTTGTTTTAGAGGAAAAAAAGGGTTTTCATCCTGTAATTGAAAGCGAGGGGAAGGCTTTAGCGATTATTGGAGTAGAGGGAAATAGAAGGATAGTCTACTCTTCAATAGACCTATCAAAAACAAATTTAACAATGACACCTTTGTTTCCTATCTATGTAGAGGAAATGCTGTACCATTTGTTGGATGAAAGCTTTCTGAAAAATATGGAACCTATCAACAATCCACCTAAGAAATTTATTGTAGGGGAGGCGGTGTCTATAGTTTCAACAGAAAAAAGCTGGATTCCGGTAGTAATACAGCCTGAAAATATTTTCATATATCTGGCAATGCTGCTGCTTTTTATAGAATGGAAGGTGTATAAAAATGCTAGATATTAAAAGCAGAAATCGATGGATACTGTTAAGGATTGCTGCCATTGCATGTCTGATATTTTCTCTTTTTTATATACCCATAACAAGAGAATCCTCTGATACTTGCACTATATTTTTGGTAGACAGATCTCTGAGTGCTTTGGAGCATGAAAATGCTGTACAAGCCTATGTCAATAAACAAATTGAAACAAAAGGAAAAAAGGATACCTACACGATTATATCCTTTGGCAAAGATGCCATGATAGAGGTACCCTCAACCCGTGAAAAAAAAGAAGTGATCTTCAATACAAAAATAGACAGCAATTTTACCAATTTAGAAAATGCTCTAAATTTTGCAGTAACCTGTTTTCCTGACAATACTCAGAAAAGATTGGTTTTGTTTACAGATGCAGAAGAGAATATAGGAAATTATCGTGAAGCTGCATTTAGGTTAGCCAAAGAAGACATCAATCTGTTAGCCTATTCTTTAAAACGAAAAGAAAAGACAGATGTTCAGTTTACAAAGCTACAATTACCAGCTTCTATATATGAAAATGGAGATATGTTTATCGTGGCTGAGATAGAGGCTAACTACAGGGGAGAAGGCATCATAAACATTTATGGAGATGGTGAAAAAATTGTATCTAAGGCTATTGACTTTGCAGAAGGCAGTAATTCCTATGAAATAAAGCTGGATACAGGGAACAACTTTGTCAAAAAAATAACAGGTGAAATCATTGCTGTAGGAGATGAAAACCCTCAAAACAACAGGGCGACAGCCTACATCTATTTGGAGGACAGGCCCAAAGTATTGATTATAGGTGAAAAAAACCAGGCAAAAAATGTTGTATCTCTCACAAGAAGCTTAGGGATAGATATAGATACTATAACAGCTAGGGAAGCCAATTATACAATAGAGGATTTATCGGAATATGGACAGATTATATTGGTGAATGTAGCCCATGATGCAATAGGGAAAAGCTTAGAGGATGCAATCGAATACTGTGTAAGGCAGTTGGGAAGTGGTCTTCTGGTTATAGGAGGAGAAAACAGTTTTGCATTAGGGGGATATAAGGGAACGCTATTAGAAAAAATGCTGCCAGTAGATAGCCTTATCAAGGCAGATAAAGAAAAGGCCAGCATGGGTTTGATTGTCGTGGTGGATGCCTCTGGCAGCATGGAGGATGGAGATGGACATGAAAAAAAATTAGAGTTAGCTAAGCACTCTATAGTCAATTCAACCAAGATTCTTGATGAAGAGGATTATTTAGGGGTAATGGCTTTTTCTGATACTTTTGAATGGATTGTACCCTATGAAAAGTCTCCAGGCCATTTCAAGATAGAAGCAAATGTAAGCAAGATCAGTGCAAGAGGAGGAACATTGATTCTGCCAGCCATTAAGGAGGCAATGGAAACCTTAAAAAATAGTGACACAAAAATAAATCATATTGTACTTATGACGGATGGAGAAGGAGAAAAGGAGGGATATGATGGACTTCTAAGGGAGATGGAGGAAGAGGGAATCACCTTATCCACCATAGCCATAGGAGTAGATGCTGACAAAAGGTTTTTAGAGGAGCTGAGCAATGCAACAGGAGGGAGGAGCTACTTTGCTGAAAATGCTGCTGAAATACCTAAGCTATTAACAGAGGAGAACTATGTAGCCAGTAGAAAGTATGTAAACGAAAGAGAAATCCTCCCCCAATATAGTGGAAATAACAATAGCTTTTCTGGTTCTATGCCAAATCTATACGGCTATGTATCCACTACCCTAAAGGAGGGCAGTCATTTAATTCTGGCGACAGATTTGGGAGAACCTCTTTTGGCAGAAAGAAACTATGGTTTAGGGAGAACGATGGTATGGACCTCGGATTTAGAGGGAAAATGGTCTGATCAGTGGATAGATTGGGAAGAAATGACAGTGGTATGGAGAGAGATGGTAAATACCAACATAAGGCAGCAAAGCTTTAATGAGGATGAAATAGAAATGGATTTAGAGGGGGGGAATCTCCATCTGAGGATAAAGGCAAAAGAAGGGGCAGAAAATGTAAGGCTGGAGCATATTTATGGTTCTGCCATAAAGTTCGATAGAAGAATGCGTCAAACATCCAAGGGAATCTTTGAGGAAAATCTATACCTAGAGGCTGTGGGAGAGTATTTATTAAATATTCATATAAATTCAGAAGATGGAGAAAGCCGCAATTATAGAAGAAAGGTTGCTTTAGATTATTCTCCTGAACATGATATGAGGCTGCAGGAGGATAAGCGGTTGGAAGTTTTTAAGGATTTCACTTTAATAGACAACAGTACAGAAGTATTTAAACATCCTCTTTCCATCAAAACTAGATCCTATAGGGATTTAAAGGATATTTTTTTAACTTTAGCCATCATCTTTTTTATATCAGATTTATGGCTTAGAAAAAACTGGAGGAGGTTTTGGGCTTGAAAATGAGAAAAGGTAAAAAATTTGTTCTATCACTGATACTGGTAATGGCACTGGTGCTAGGATTACTGGGATGTTCTAAGGAAAGCGAAAAGACCATTACAAATCTTGATGAAAATAATTCGGTGGTAGAGGTACATGAAAAGCAAGAAGAAAAGGGTAATATTGATGAATTAATGGATAGGGAAGAAGAAAAAGAGGAAGGAGAGGAAAAAACTGCGGAAGAGGAAAAAGCTACAGAAGAGGAAAAAGAGATAGAAAGCAATTCGAAAGAGCAGCGTGATACAGAAAAGGAAGAAACGGATACCAAAAAAGAAGAAAAGAATACAAAAGAAATCAGTGGTGAGGCAAGTAAGGGAGAAAAGGATAAAAAAAATAATGTTACGGTAATCGATGGTGTAGAATATACGAATTACAAAGGCCCTGTTCAAGGGGAGATCAAGTATGTGGAGGGAAGACCTGCTGAGCAGGATTCTGACCGTAGAAAGGCATCTGGAGATATAGGAAGCCCCTATCAAGTGGATTTACGGGTTACTACTGACTTTGGTCATAGCAAAATTTATGCAAAAAATGTGGGCATGGTAAAGGACGAGGTAGGGATGGAGGTTCTTTTTAGAAACCTAGATATACAGACTGCCTATGGAGGAGGTTTTGTAAACGCTATTAATGGGATTGAATCGAAATTCACCTTTTTTACGGGAAGTCAAAGAAAAAAAGAGGATTGGTTCTATTGGGTGAATGGGATATTGGCACCTATAGGGGTGGCAGAATATCGCCCAGAGCCAGGAGACGTTATCTGGTGGGATTTTCATGACTGGGAAACCACGATGTTTATTCCTGCTGTTATAGGCTCCTACCCACAGCCCTTCAAGAGTGGCTTCTTTGGAAACAATCCTGGAACAGTCATCCTGTATACAGGAGACTACAAAAATGAAGCAGAACAGCTAAAGGCAAGCCTGGAAAAACAAGGTGTAAAAAAAGTAGATATTGCTGTGTATGATGCAAAACTATTAGAAAATCCTGCGAAATACTATATCGTATTAGGTGTTTGGGAGGAGCTGGTGAAGGAGTCTACAATAACCAATAGCAGAGGAAAAGAGATAAATTTATTAGAAGAGACAAATGATAAGAACAAATTTATTGGGGTTTATGCTAAATTCGAAGAGGGGAAGCTTCATGCTTTAGATCACAGGGGAAATAAGAAAACCTCTCATACGCAAGCAGGTACTATCTATGGCTATGCAGCTGGAATAGGTGCTACAAAGCCAATATGGATTGTAGCAGGAACTGATGACAAGGGTTTTAAAATCACCTTTGAAACATTATTAAATCAACCAGAAAAGCTTAAGGATGCCTTTGGTATCGTAGTGTCTGAAAAGGGTGTAGAAAAAATTCCTTACATCTAATAATTGGTGAAGGAAAATATAAATGGAGGTGTATACCAATGAGAGGCAAGTGGAAAAAAGTCTTAAGTTTACTATTGATATGGATCATGTTACTGAGTGTGGTCCAACCTGTTTTTGCAGCAAATAAGTCCAGTATCACCAGGGAAGAACTGTATAAGAGGATAAGAGAAACTGTTGATTATTACCATAAGACCTATAAGGAATACAGCTATGCTGGAATTTTAGATTGGCCGGCCTTAGGGCTTTCTGCTATGGGGGAGGATGTAAGTGGCCCAAAATGGACGATCAATGGGAAAAATGGTCCTTATTGGAGAGAAGAACAGGTTAAGACAGGAGCAGGGCTTTCAAAGGTAAAAAATACAGATTATCAAAGAACCATTATAGGAGTAACCTCAGCAGGAAAAGATCCTCGAGATTTTGGAGGACATAATCTAGTAGAAACCGTTAAGGGCACCATGATGAAAAATGGACATTTTGCTGATTCTGTAGCGGATAACTTAACAGGTAAGCCCGTAGGAGAAACCTTAATTAACGCCCATATATTCGGCATCATTGCCCTTCATGTGGCTGGAGAACCTATTCCCAACAGAGATAAATGTTTGGAGTGGCTGATAAAACAACAGCATATAGATGGGGGATTTACGTGGGATGTCAAGTATTTTGATGATCCTGAGGATTATAAAAGAGTAGTATCGGATGTAGATATGACGGCAGGAGGATTAATGGCGTTTGCAATATTAGGAGAAGATCTATCTCAACCTCATGTAAAAAGAGCATGGGATTTTCTAAAGGAGGAACAGCTGGAGCATGGAGGATTCCATTCCTGGGGTACGGATAATCCAGAAAGCTGTGCATGGGTTATTAAGGCATTGACTTTGTTTGGCGTAGATCCTATGGGACCAGAATGGACAAAACCTAGTGGGGGAAATCCAGTAGCATCTATTCTTAGATTTCAACAGGCAGATGGAAGCTTTAGCCATGTTTTGAATGAGGAGGATAATTTACCTGTTTATAGCAATGGTATGGCTACGGAACAATCTCTGTATGGATTAGCGGATGCCTATAATAATAAGGCCGCCTATGATATACTTCATGAAAAATATAAGCCTACAGCAGTGGAACATGTGTTTAAGGATTTTGAACCACAGGATAAAGGGTTCAAAGAAGCCTTGGCACTTGCCTATGATTATATTATGCTAATTGATGATGAAGGCAAATTTCATCCAGTTGAGCCAATCAAGAAGGAGGAATTAGAAAGAGCCCTTAAAAGAATGCAGGATTTAGGCTATAAGATAGAAACAGTAGATTTTTCCTCCTATAAAACTGAAATAACAGGAGAAAATTTTGTTGAAATTCTTTCGAAAGCTATAGGAATTGAGAATTCAATAGAAGCGTTAAAGGGAAAAGGATTGATCTATCAGGGCTTTGATAAGGATAGAGCCGTGACCAAAGCAGAAGCAGCCATAAGCTTATATGCCTTAAAGGAAAGCAAAAGTGCAATGTAAAAGAAAGGTCTAGGAGATGAAGAAGTTAGCAAAACAGTGAAAGAAAATTTGAAGAATTAGGGGGGGTTGGATTGTTAAAATACAATAAGAAAATATTATCTATCCTTATAGTATTCAGCATTCTATTTTCTTCATTAGGATTAGGCAACATGGCTTTTTCCTTTGGGGAAGAATTGAGTACTTCTTCAAAGATGACAGTAACAGAATCCGTCTATGATGAAAAAACACTGCAGGGAGA
Organism: Anaerovirgula multivorans; assembly: GCF_900188145.1. Taxonomy (GTDB): domain Bacteria; phylum Bacillota; class Clostridia; order Peptostreptococcales; family Natronincolaceae; genus Anaerovirgula; species Anaerovirgula multivorans. Next base: position 94,401 of record NZ_FZOJ01000005.1, read on the forward strand.
TACCTTAACAATCTCAGAAGAAAAACAACCAGATCTAAGAGACAGGTTGGAAGCAGCATTACCAGATACGGTAGATTTTCTTCTGCAAAGTGCCAATAGTATGGATTGGGTGGTCTCAGGGCTTGGTAGACTTGAAGGCTATAGGCATAGAATACCATCAGACTATGTAGGAAGCAGAGTGCCTATTGTTCAGGATCAAGCGGAGCTGCAGGATCAAGGAGATAGAAGCTTTAAAATAACAGAGTTTGAAAGAATGACCATAGGTATCGTTGCAGCAGGAGGAAATCCAAGGGATGTTGGAGGTATTGACTTAATAGAAAGAATTTACAATCCAAGATACAAGGACGATGGGACCGATTATATTACAAATCAGGGGATCAATGCGGTAATTTTCGGATTGATAGCTGTAGATACAAGGGATTATGAAGTGCCGGATAATGCAGTTTGGACAAGGGAAAGAATGATTGATGAGATTTTATCAAAAGAAATTACAGCCTCTAATGGAGCTGTGGGAGGATGGGCATTATACGGCAACGTACCTGATCCAGATATCACAGGCATGGCAATGATTGCTCTGGGCCCCTATAGTGATGGTAATCCTCAAGTAAGAGCAGCAGTAAAGCGGGCGGCGGATGTACTGGCATCCCTTCAAATACAAGAAGGAGAATTTGCGGGGGGATACTACTCATGGGGAACAGTAAATGTAGAATCTTGTGTGCAAGTGGTGATGGGATTAACTGCTAACAATATAGATCCTTTTTCTGAAGAATTTGTAAAAAATGGAAATGCCATAGGGGATGCAATTTTAAAATTTAAAGTACCAGGGGGGTTTACCCATTCCTTTGAAGCTTCACCAGGTTCAGAACCAGGGCAGCCCAATGGGATGGCCAGTGAACAGGCATTATATGGCATAGCACAATTGCTTTACTATATGGATGGGAATCAGGGAAGTATCTTTAGATGGGGAGAGGAAATTCCAACAGTAGACAAGACTGCCTTAAAAGCAAAGTTAAAAGAAGCAAAGGCAATAGAAAAAGCTAATTATACGGAGGTAAGCTATAAAGTATTACAAAATGCTATAGCTAAAGCAGAAATAATCTTGGCAAAGGAAGATGCAACCCAGAAGGAAGTGAATCAAGGAACGCAGCTTCTTGTAGATACAATGAAATCTTTGGTATATCTAGTACATAAGATCATTGCTGTTCCAGACACTGAAGGGAAAGCTCATATCAGTGAAGATGAAGTAAAGTACGCTTTAGTAGAAATAACTGTACCTAAAAATGTAACATCCTTGCAAATTCAAATGCCTAACAGCAACGAGAGTACAAAAATAGTTTTAGAAGATAAAGTACTTTCTTACATTGAAGCAGAAAGAAAAAATCATAAAGGGAATGTAATCAAGCTCATCATCAAAGAAGGTACGAAAATTACCACCGGGGCAGACATAGTAGAACTACCTAAAATCATTAGCAGCCAAGAAAGCTTGAAGGCTGCAGAGGAAAAGATAAATCAGATACTTAAAACAGAAGCAAAAAAGGTAAAATCAATAAGTGATTATATTATAGCTGGATCGGAAGTAGAAAGCATAGCACTTGACCAACCTATTACAATGATAGTTGGAACAGATATTGAAAAACAAATAGCTTACATAGATCATCTAGGCAATGTAAAGATAATAGATAAGGTAGCAAATGAAGAGGAAGGACAAGCAAAAAAATTAGATGCATATGCCTACTTTGATGGAAATGCTATGGTGATTAGAACAAAGCATTTAGCAAGCTTTGTATTGTATGATACTGAAGAAGGCTCCACAAACCCTGTAGACCCAGAAAATCCAGAAAACCCCGACAAAATAGTGACTGTGCAAATTCGGGTTGAGGGGTATGACCGGACGGTAGTACCTATGAGAACTATAACGACAAGCGTCTTTGGTCTTGATGAGTACTTAGGTCCAGCATCAGGAAGTTCTGCCACACCTTCGGCAGGGTGGGGAGAAGATCGATTTCCTAACGGACCAACAGCCGCCCATGCAACAGTGGAGGCATTAGAACAGGTAAGAGCCCGCTATGATTTTCAAGATTATGGATGGTCATTATATATTGCCATGATTGATGGAAATAGAGAATTTGATCATAGATCTACATCAGGATGGATGTATAGAGTAAATGGCGTTTTACCTAACTTTGGTTGTCAGGAATATGTTCTTTCGGATGGAGACGTTATAGAATGGTATTTTGGGGCCTATGGCTTTGAAACCCTCTTTACCAAGATGGAAGCAGATAAAACAAATGCCAAAACAGGAGAGGAAATCACCATAACTTTAATTGGAGAAAAAACTGATTTAAGTGCCCCCAGCGGTATTGGGGCAACCGTTAGGTCGAAGGTAGGAAATGCACAAATCCATGTAAATGGAAGCCCTTACAAAGAAAATGGAAAAGAGGTTATTACAGATTCAGAAGGAAAAGCTACTTTGAAATTTTTAAGTCCAGGCAGTTATACAATAAGTGCAGAGAGGGTGAATAAAGAAGGATTAAAGGACATTGTCAGACCAATAGGCATAGTAATAAATGTTACGGGTGAAACAATATCTCCGACAAACATAGAAATGGAAAATGAAAAATATCAAAACGAGTTTAAAATAATAATAGATGAAAAATCTAAAGAAGAAGAGATATTAAAGGCATTGGAAAATGCGTATGAAAAACTGCAAAAAACAGCTGAAGAGATACAAACAGATGATAAAGCATTGCAAATAGCCTCTGAAGTGAAGGATGTGTTAAATCTTATCAATCTTGCAACGGATAGAATAACCATAGAAGAAAACTTCAAGTTTCTTATAGAGATACAAAAGAAAGTAGTGGAAGTCTTGATAAAAGCCTTAGAAAAAGCAGAAAAATACGAAACTATAGAAAAGAGCGTGTCTATATTTGAAGTGGAAGTACTAAATTTAACAGAAAAAATAAGAGAAAAAGTGAATGATTTGGATACGAAAGTGAATCTTTTTATAAATATTGCAGATATATGGAGACAGATAAGGTCAATAGGGGAACTTGAAGAAAAGAAAGAAGTAGATGAAAAAGTAATGCAGTTCTTAGAAGAGGTAATAGAAGCGTTGACAGTTATTGATTTTAAAGAAAAAAGTATGGAGATAGGTGGAGATGTATCTACAGTTGAACTGAATGAAGAAGAAATTATTAACAAGGCGAAGGGAGTAAAAAGTCATTTGGAAAAAGTTAACAGGGTAATGTTAGAAAATGATAGAAATAGTAGTAAAAGAAAAATCACCAATGACCTAGTGATAAAATTACCAATTACAGGAGATGAAAGATCTGAAATAAAAATGAGCAGTAAATTATTGGGAGAAATAAAGGAAGAGATTGTTAGTTTGAGGCTTGTAGATGATAGAGCAACTATAGAAATAAAGCCGTCTACCTTTGGAAGCCTTGATAATAAAGAAGATGAAATTACAATACAGATAGAGAAAATAGGAGAAGTAACCAAGATCAATATTACGGATAAATTAGAAGAACCAATAAAAGTTACGATTCCTTATAATCTAGAAGAAGATAACAAAGATAATTTAGCAGCAATTCTTATTACAGAAGAAGGAAATAGAATCATCATGGGCGGCGTGTATGATGAAGAAAATGAAGGGGTAACCTTTCTTACAAACAGTGAAGGAGGAATCGTGATAGAGCATGTGGAAAGAAAGTTTGATGATTTAAATGGATTTGAATGGGCACAAAGAGATATTGAAAAAATGGCATCTAAAGGAATCATTAGTGGAAAAAACAACCAAACCTTTGACCCGTCCGGCACCCTTACTAGAGCAGAATTTGCTACGTTAATGTTCAAAATCCTAAAATATCCACCAAAAGATGATATTGATATGATGTTTGCCGACATAAAAGAGAATGATTGGTATTATATACCAGTAGCAACGGTATTCGATAAGGGATTAATAAGCGGAAAAAGTAAAACTAGCTTTGATCCTAATGGCAATATAACCAATCAAGAATTAGCAGTTATTCTTTCTAAAACATTAGTATCCTATGGTTTTATTCAAGAGGATATGGAAATATTGGGAAGGTTTGAAGATGCAGAAAAAATAGATCAATGGGCAAAAGAAGGAGTAGCACTTTTAGCAGCAAATGATATATTGTTAGAACAAGAAAACTTTAATCCATTAAAGCCTGTCAATAGAGCAGAAGCCACCTATATGATCAGCAGATTATATGATTTAATGATGAAGTAGTGAACTCGTCCAGCTAAAGCTGAACACCGAGGAATCAGGTGGAGAGTCTACTCCACCTGATTAAGAATCCCACCTACGCTAACACTTAGAGGTGGGGGTTTTATACCCTAAAAACAAAATCATGATAAAGCTGTAACAAGAGCTGAAGCAGCCATAAGCCTGTATGACTTAAGGGAAAGTAAGAACATCAATACTATGTAAAGAAGGTCAAAGGGATGCAGGAAAGATAACAACAGAAGAGAATTTGAAGTTTATTATAGATATGCAAAAGAATGTAATGGAGATTTTAATAAAAACTTTGGAAAAGGCAACTGAAAAGGAAACTATAGAGAAAATCATTTCTATATTTGAAGTGGAAGCACTGGATCTGACAGAAAAAAACAAGTAAAAAAGCTAACGATTTAGAGGAGATAGTGCAGTTTTTTATAAACATAGTGAATATATGGGGACAGATAAGATACATAATCGAATCTGAAGATAAAGAAGAAGTTAATGAAAAAATAATGAAGTTTTCCACAGAGATTATGGAAGAACTAACAGCTATCAAACTTTAAAAAGGAGATATAACAATAAGTGGAGGAATTTCTAAAAGGAGACTTGATGAAGAACAGATTAGTAATAAAGCTAAAAAATCAAAAAATAATCTAGAAAAAATCAACAAAGCTATATTGGAAAATAATATAGCTAGTTTTAAAAGAAAAATAATGAATAGTCTGATTATTAAACTAGCAAACATATTCAATTAAAGACCAATTCCAAGGAGAAAAAATTTTCCTTCAGCTTAGTTTACATATTTAGAGTTTAGTAGTTTTGCTAAGTACTTAGCAATAACTTTTAAACATTGAGGAGAAGTACATAGTTTAACTCAAGAGTTTTTGTATAAGAAAAGATAAAATGAAACTTAATTAAGAGGGAGTTTTTACTCCCACTGAATTGTAGTCGAGTCTATTTCCAGGATGCAGTGATTGATCTCACACTTAGTTTGTTTACTTGAAGAGGGAGTCTTAGCAATACACCGAAGGATAAATAGATATATAAGAAAGATAGCTAAAGTATTAGGAAGCTTATTAATATTTACATCTAAATTTTCATGGGGAGCTTTATTAGCAACTTATATTTCAGGCTTTTGGTTTGACATGGTTCATGCTATTGCTACCATTTTTTTCTATATCTTATTTCTGAGCCTATGATTGAAAAATTAGATAGAATCAAAATCAAATATGGGCTGATTGATATTGAAAAATACAGTAATATGAATATTTAAAGTTGTAAAATAGAGTCTTCCTTTATTTAGGATATTATTAAGAAGAAATAATAATTGACAAATATCCCATCTTTGACAGTTGCGAAAGAAAGAAAGCTTGTAGCCTATTGAAAAAACTAGGTTTCAAGCTTTCTTTATGTGTTCAAAAAGTGCGTACTTTTTTTAGTTTTTCGTGTCTTTAAAAATTTTTTTCATCTGAGTGTTTTTCATGATTTGATAGTCCGTTCTGAAGCCAAAAGCCTCGTGAAGAACGTCTGTAAAATCCGTTCGCATATAAGTTGGAATATAGCCATCGCCAGGGATTTCGTAAAAATTCATATCTTTTAACCCTTGTACAATCTCAGAACAGGTGAACTTACTATTTAAGCGCTTTTCAAGATATCTGTAGAGTACCATTGCTAAGAAACAAGTTGTAAAATGGGCTTCGATACGATCATCTCTTGTTAAGTACACAGGTCTTGCCTTAAATTCACTTTTCATAATTCTAAAGCATTCCTCAATCTCCCAACGTCTGTGATTGATCTTAATAATTTCAGAAGCTTCATCTTCCAAGTTGGTGCAGACAGCATAAAAACCATCATAAGCTTCTTCTTTTGCAATAACTTCTAAGTTGATGCTATAGAGGTGTTTTTCAGCGACTTCACCATTTAGTGTAACGCTTGTTTTTTCAACAAATCGTTTGTAGTCGTTCTGATTGCTTTTTTTAAGTTTTGAAGGATTAGTTTCAACAACCTTAACAGCACGGTCAATTTGAGCATTTCGAATCTTTCTTTGATAATCTCTATATTTGATAGAATAAGTAACGATTAGCTTTTGCTCCAAACCATTTTCTTTGATCCAGCGTTCTTTATAGAATGTTCTGTCTGTAAACTGATCTTCCTTGATATCGAAGATGTCATAAACCTTGTTATCACCACTTAAATGCCATCCTTCGTTTGAAAGCGCCCATTCTTTGAGGTGCTTTTTAAGTTTTTTGACAGACTGTGTGGTAATGAAAGCACGCTCACCTTGGTCATTAAACTTTCTATTATCCGTTGAGGCTAGACCAGCATCAGTACAGATAACAAATTTTGAAAGTTTGAAATCATCCAGTATCTTTTGCTCTAAAGGTTTCAAAGTAAGCTGTTCATTGGTATTACCTTTAGTGATGCTAAATGTAAGAGGAATACCATCACCATCCATGAAAAGCCTCATTTGAACGATAGAATTAGGCTTATGTTCTTTCGAATAACCATACTGTTTGAGCCCTTGTTTTTGCTCAATTTCGAAGAAATAATTTGTACAGTCATAATAAAGAATGCCAGCATTTTGTTTAGAAAGTTTTAGGCTGTTTTTATAGAGTTCAGATTGAATAAAGTGCGTCTCCTTTGAAATCACTTCAAGTGCCCTATAGATGTGTTGAATATCAAAAACAGGCTTTTCTAAAAACTTAGAAGAAAGGTTATAGGTTGAAAGCTTAGAACTAGGAAAAATAATTCTGCCGTATAAAAGCCTTGAAAGTATAGAATCAAGATTAAAGGTGAATTTATAGCGGTCAGAAATCTCTTTACAGATTTTGTGAAGTCCCAGTTCATGATAAATCTTTTGAAAAAAAAGATAGCCCCCGTTAAAGAAATGTTGTTTTTCTTTTTCTATAAGCTTTGTAGGCGAGTATTGAACCATGATTTTACTAGTTTCTTCTTTTTCTTTTTCATTAAGTTCGGCAATATATTTTTTAGCCCATTCGATAGGATCCTGTCCGCTTAATTTTTCCTCTAATTCGTTAATGGTTCCAAGTTTTTCTACAATTTTAGTAGTGCGTTTATTCTTTTCAATAACATCCTTTATCACATAAAGTGGAGTAGCATTTTTAGATTTTGAAAGTGATAGTCTCATAATAAAAATTCCCTCCAATCTATTATATTATAATAGATTACGATAAAATACGAAGGTATATTTTGAAATTTGACAAAAAATAAAGCCTTTTCAATAGCTTTAGGATTCTTTTATTATTCAACTGTCAAAAACCCGGAACCCCCTTATGATAGATTTTGACGAGAAATCTATCACAAGGGGGTTCTTTTATGTCCATCTTAATATATTCCAAATAATGGTTGACAGCAAATATATACTATGGTAGTATGGTAGCAAGCGGTACATAATGGATAAAATTATTCTTCTGAGGAAGTGAACATGTGAATTTAGCAATAGAAAAACAAAGAGATGGAATGACAGTCGGTGATTATGTATATGAAGTCATCAAAAGAAACATTATTAACCTTAACATGGCTCCGGGAACTCGAGTGAGTGAAAAGGAGATTTCTGATCTTCTAAATGTTAGTAGAACGCCGGTCAGAGAAGCTTTCATTAAATTAGCCAAAGAAGGCTTACTCTACATCCTTCCTCAGAGAGGAACTTATATTTCCTATATTGATTTAGATATTGTTGAGGATGCAAGATTTATTAGGGAAAGTTTAGAGAAGTCTGTGTTTAAGATTGCTACGGAAAAGTTTCCAGAGGAGTTATTAGATGTTCTTCAAGAGAATATAAATGAACAAAAAAAACTAATAGAGAAGAGATCATACTTTGAGTTTCTAGAGATGGATGAAGAGTTTCATAAAATCATATTTAGGGGATGCAACAAAGTAAGAACATGGTCTTTCATACAACAAATTAATTCAGAATACAAGCGTGTTCGTATGCTTACCTTTATTGCAGATATCAATTGGAAAAATGTTATTGGACAACATATGCAGATTTTAGAGAGTATTAGAAATCATGATGAGCAAATGGGACAGGAAGTTATAAGCAATCATATCAAAAAGCTGATATTTGAGCAGATAGAATTAAAAGAAAAGTATCCTGAATACTTTAAGGACTAATCGTAAAAAAGAATCAGATTTAAAATTTTAATTGATAATATAATTAATTCTAGGTATGGTAGTATGGTAGTATGCATTATAGATAAAGATGAAGGATAAAAGTCATTATGAATTTTAAAGAATGAAATAAAGAACTATTTTTAGTTTTTATGAAAACGTTGTCTTGTAGTAAAGAAAAATTAGCGGCATTTATGTAGAAATTTTCTAGATGTAGGTGCTGATTTAAGGAAAAGGTTTTTTAGGAACTTTCTACAATGCAAATATTAAGTAAAAAAATAGGAGGGGACAAAATGAAAAAAAGTTTTAAGGTATTATCATTAAGTCTTGTACTAGTGTTAATTGTTACAGCATTGGCAGGTTGTGGTGTAAAATCACCAACAGAACCATCACCAACAGAACCATCGGCAACAGAACCGACTCAAGAACAAACAAATCAAGAAGCACCGGAGATTACTCTTATATATGCAGAAGTTAATCCACTTGATACTATAGTCGGTCAAACAGGTCTTGTTTTTAAAGAAAAAGTTGAAGAACTTTCAGGTGGAAAGATTAAGATTGATATTGCGGCAAGCGGCGTTTTAGGATCAGAAAATGATGTGCTTGATACAATGCTTGGTGGTGGCGGAACAATTGATATGTCCCGTATCTCAGCCTTTGCTCTTACAAGCTACGGCGGAGAAAAGTCAAAACTGCTTTCTGTTCCTTTTACATTTGTAAACCGTGAGCATTTTTGGAATTTTGCTACATCTGACTTAGCTCCTGAATTCCTTCAAGAGCCACACGAAAAAGGTACTGGTATTAGAGGTTTATTCTATGGGGAAGAAGGTTTCCGTCATTTCTTTACAGTTAACCCAATTAGTGGGATGGAAGATTTAAGAGGTATGAAACTAAGAGTATCAAATGATCCTATTATGAATGGGATGGTAGAAGGACTTGGTGCTTCACCTACAGTTGTAGCTTTCGGTGAACTTTATTCTGCACTTCAAACAGGTGTAGTTGATGGTGCTGAACAGCCTATCGCTAACTACAAATCAAATGCGTTCCCAGAAGTTGCACCAAACTTAATTCTTAATGGGCATACACTTGGGGCAATCCAAGTAGTTATTACAGATGAAGCTTGGGATAAACTTACAGCAGAACAGCAAGATATTCTTATGGAAGCTGGTAGATATGCATCAGAATTTAATAGAAGGATTTCTGAGGAAGCTGAAAATAAAGTGCTAGAAGAGTTAAAAGCAGAAGGTGTTAATGTTGTAGAAGTTAACGATATTACACCATGGCAGGAAGCAGTTAAAGATGTCATTGCTTCTGCTACAGCAAATAATGCTGAACTTTATCAAAAAATTGTTGACATGCAATAATATTCACAAAAGATTGGCTAGAAGCATAATATAAATTGTTTAATTTGAATAATTTTCAAAAGACACAGAGGTATATTATAACCTTTGTGTCTAAATTTTTAATAAGAATGACCGAGTATTTTAAAGAAAAACTTTAGTTATAGGGGGAGGTAAGGTATGCCAAACATTTTTAATACAATAGACAAGATAAAACCTGCATATGATATGACTTATAAGATAGTTCTTTTCTTATGCAAGTTACTTTTAATAGTAGATATTCTCATTACCACTATGGCAGTGGCCGGTCGATACATTTCTTTTATTCCAGATCCAGCATGGAGTGAAGAAGTGGTTTTAACTTGCATGGCATATATGGCAGTTCTGTCAGCGGCTTTAGCCATTAGAAGAAAGGCACATATTCGTATGACAGCATTTGACAAGTATTTGCCTAAAAAAGTGATAATCGCTTTGGATATTCTTTCGGATGCTGCTGTTTTAGCACTTGGAGTGATTATGATGGTAGTAGGTTGGAGATATGCAGTGTTGCTTGGTTCAAGAGGATCCTATGTAAGTATGCCAAGTGTTTCTAGATTCTGGATGTATTTTCCGGTTCCCCTAGCAGGTATAGCTATGGTGATTTTCGAAATAGACACTATATACAATCATATTAAAGGAATTTTTCTAAAAGAGGAGGTATACAATGAGTGCTGAGACTATGGCAATACTGATTTTACTAGGAAGTTTTTTTATCATGATATTTTTAAGATTTCCTATTGCTTATGCAGTGGCTCTATCGTCTGTGTTCACTCTTTTGTACCAAGGACTTCCACTTAGTACCATTGCTCAGCAGATGGTAAAGGGGATTAGTTCTTTCAGCCTTATGGCAGTACCTTTCTTTATTACGATGGGGGTTCTTATGGGATCAGGAGGAATCTCTGAAAAGCTGATTGCCCTGGCGAGGGCCTGTGTAGGCTGGATGCGAGGAGGTATGGCGATGGTTAATATCGTTGCGTCCTATTTCTTTGGAGGTATCTCTGGTTCTGCATCTGCAGATACTGCATCTCTTGGTAGTATTTTAATCCCTATGATGGTAGAACAAGGCTACGATGATGACTTTTCAACGGCTGTTACCATTACTTCATCTGTTGAAGGACTTTTGGTTCCGCCAAGTCATAACATGGTTATTTATGCCACTACTGCAGGTGGTATCTCAGTTGGAGGCCTTTTCCTTGCAGGCTATGTACCGGCGGCAATACTGGCAGTATCCTTGATGATAGGCTCCTATATTATTTCTGTTAGGAGAAACTATCCAAAGGGCGAGAAATTCAGCATGATGAATTTGTTAAAACAATTTTTCGTTTCATTTTGGGCTCTTGCAGCCGTTCTAATCGTTGTAGTAGGTGTAGTTGGTGGTATTTTTACAGCTACAGAATCAGCAGCTATTGCGGTTATTTACAGTTTGATCGTTAGTGTATTTATTTATAAAGGTCTTGATTGGAAGGGTGTTTGGAAAGTGCTTGAAACGTGTATAGATACACTTTCTATCGTGCTCATTCTGATTGCAACTTCTAGTATTTTTGGATTTCTTCTGACACGATTGGGTGTTCCTAGGTTAGCAGCAAATGCAATTATAGGTCTTACAGATAATCCAATTCTTTTAGCACTACTTTTAAACCTTATTCTTTTGGTTCTTGGATGTATTATGGATATGGCTCCAATCATACTGATTGCTACCCAAATCTTGCTGCCAATAGCAACTTCAATTGGCATTAGTCCTATTCAGTTTGGTATTATGATTGTTTTAAACTGTGGTATAGGTCTTTTAACGCCACCCGTTGGTGCCGTATTATTTATTGGTTCTGCAGTTGGTAAAGTATCAATGGAGCGGGTTGTAAGAGCCACATTACCATTTTATGTATGTATGATTATTACCCTTTTATTGATTACCTTTGTCCCCGGAGTTAGTTTATGGCTTCCATCCTTATTTAGGTAATGAGAGATATGAAATATAAATTCAATTATCAAACAACAGCTTTTGATATTTGGCAGTTATCCATGTACGGTATTTATGGTTCAATGGTAGGGGTATGTAATATTATATTTACTGTTGCGATGTTATTGTTGACAGCAAAATTTTGGGGTTATGTAAATAGCTTTATGAGAATGCTTCTAATAATTGGAATTTGTTTATTTACAGTTATTCAACCTGCAGTCGTTTATATGCGAGGAAAAAGACAGGTAGCAGCGATTCCACATGATATGGAGATAGGCTTTGATGATAATGGAATTCATGTAAAAACTGAAAAACAAAGTTCAGATTTAAAATGGAATACCATAAAAGGAGTGTCAAAAAAACCGAGTATGATTGTTATATTCTCAACGGATAAACATGGTTTTATACTAACGAATAGAGTGCTAGGAAAACAAAAAGAAGCTTTTCATGACTATGTATTTTCAAAGATTCAAAAATAAATATAATGAGTCATACTACCATGCTAATATATGAATATGAAAATAGAGAGGAGTCTATAAGAATGAAAATGACATTAAGATGGTTCGGAAGCCAATATGATACCGTAACCTTAGAGCAAATAAGACAAATTCCTGGCTGTGTAGGTGTTATTACAACGCTTTATGATACTAAGCCTGGAGAGATATGGAGTAGAGAAGCGATCAGAGCCATGAAGGAAGAAATAGAAGCAGCAGGGCTTGAATTGAGTGGTATTGAGAGTGTAAATATACATGATGATATTAAAATTGGTCTTCCTACAAGGGGGCAATATATTGCAAATTATATCAAAACTCTGGAAAATCTTGGTGAAGAAGGAATCGATTTAGTATGCTATAATTTCATGCCTGTATTTGACTGGACAAGATCTGACCTTGCGAAAGAAAGACCTGATGGATCTACAGTCCTTTCTTATGATCAGGAACTTGTCGATAAGATTGATCCTGCAAAACTGTTTGAAGAAATGGATGCCAATTCTGGTGGGTTTATTCTGCCTGGCTGGGAACCAGATAGGCTTGCAAGGGTAAAAGAACTATTTGAAATATATAAAGAAGTAGATGAAGAAAAGCTATTCCAAAATCTTGTATATTTCTTAAAGGCGATTATGCCAACCTGCGAAAAATATGGAATCAAAATGGCCATTCATATGGATGATCCGGCATGGTCTGTATTTGGTTTACCAAGAATTATAAATAATAAGGAAAATATTCAGAGGTTATTAGATGCGGTTCCTGTAATGAATAATGGTCTTACATTATGTACAGGTTCTTTAGGCTCAAACCCTCACAATGATATTCCAGATATGATAAGAAGCTTCAAGGGAAGAATTCACTTTGGCCATGTAAGAAACCTTATCCATCTTGCACCGGGTAAGTTTGACGAAGCAGCTCATCTATCTTTTGATGGATCTTTAGATATGTTCGAAATTATGAAAGCATTTTATGATATCGGTATGACTGGACCTATTAGACCTGACCACGGAAGGATGCTTTGGGGCGAAAAGGCGATGCCTGGTTATGGTTTATATGATAGAGCTTTAGGTGCAACCTACCTAAATGGATTATGGGAAGCAATAGAGAAGTCAGCTAAAAAATAATCTAAAGTATATCAATCTATAGCTATTTAATAAAAAATTTATCAGACATCTTTATCTTATGGGGTGTCTGATAGTACTATATGTATGAATATTAGTTATGGATTTAATGGATAAGTATAAAACTAGAAAAAGAGGTGAACTAAAATGAAGTTAAATTTAAAGAATTTAAACGATGGGAAGGTGTGGCAAAATTCAGAATTTAAGCTTCCTAAATTTAATATTGAGCAAGTTAAAGCAAATACCAAGGCTAACCCTATCTGGATTCATTTTGGTGCAGGCAATATCTTTAGAGCATTTATAGCAAATGTCCAGCAAAATATTTTAAATGAGGGTAAGAATGATAAGGGGATCATCGTAGCAGAGGGATTTGACTATGAAATCATAGAAAAGATCAATAAGCTTCATGATAACCTAAGTGTGCTTGTTACCTTAAAGTCAGATGGAAACATAGAGAAGACGGTTGTAGCTAGTATTGTAGAATCCTTGATTGTAGATGCACAGAATGAAGAAAACTGGTATAGGTTAAAAGAGGTTTTTGTCAATCCAAGTTTGCAAATGGCAAGCTTCACAATCACAGAAAAGGGATACAGTTTAAATGATGCCAAGGGAGAATATTTCCCTGCGGTAGTTGAAGATTTTAATAATGCTCCGCAAAGTCCAGACCCGCTTCTCAGAGAGGTAGTACCTTATGTTACAACTATTGCTCTTGGGGATAAGGGACCATTCCATGACAAGCTTAAACCTATCTTATCAAATGCAACCATATTTGGTGTAAATCTTTATGATGCAGGCATAGGAGAAAAAGTTGAAGGATATTTTACAGAATTGGTATCGAAAAAGGGTGCAGTTAGAGAAACACTAAAAAAATATGTTCATTAAATAGATTCCTTCCTTTTTCTCATCATACCTTACATACGTCAGTTTGATCTTGAAACACTTCTAATGCCATTATGATTCTATCCCCATCAAAATATACATAATTATTTAATCTTATCTTTTTACCATTAACAATATATTTCATATTTCTATGTACAAAGTAAGGAAGCAGAATTTCAACCCTTGGGGGTACATAAATGCAGCTTTGAGGAAATATAAATTAGGTGATAATTTTAATACAAACTTGATGTTTTCCGTGGGGATATAAAGTGAAGTATCGTTTAGCACACACTGCTTGATAAGATACTATTTTTTTCCGAGAGGAGTAATAATCATGAATGAGCCTTTTGTTTTTGCAGAAGATTGTAATTTTGAAACAGTGTCAGAAGGGGTAAAAAGAAAAATATTAGCATACGGAGATCAGCTTATGGCTGTTGAAGTACACTTTGACAAAGACGCTGTGGGAACTTTACATAGTCATCCTCATACGCAGCTTTCCTATGTTTTGGAGGGTGAGTTTGAGTTTGAAATTAACGGAATTAAAAAAATCGTAAAGAAGGGTGATACTTTATATAAGATGCCTAACCTTGTGCACGGTTGTAAATGCACTAAAAAGGGGATACTTTTGGATATGTTTACTCCCTATAGGGAGGATTTTATAAATAATAAATAATTCAGGTTGTTGTGCTATAATTACTAGGATTGTCATCTATGTTTAAATAGGAGAATTAAGGAATATGAAAAATCAATGGTTTTACACACAGCTTAACAAAGATGAAAGATATATTTTGAATTGTTGCTTTTTCGTTTTTGCAGTCAATGGTTTATATTCTATGATTTTAGGTTCACTGCTTCCTTTAATTAGTGTTGAATATGAATTGAACAATACAGTAAGTGGCGGATTAATCTCTGCCCACCAGGCAGGTAATTTAATTGCTGGATTTATCGCAGGCATATTACCTCTATATTTAGGTAGAAAAAAATCAATTATATTTTTATGTAGCTTTGTTGTGATGGGATTTTCAATCATGATTCTAACAGGTAATCCAGTTCTATTGATTTTAGGGTTTTTATTTACAGGTTTAAGCCGTGGTAGTATTTCTAATTTTAATAACACAATTGTAAATGAGATATCCAATAGTAGTCCAGCTGCTCTTAATATTTTACATAGTATTTTTGCTGTGGGTGCTTTAACTTCTCCATTTTTAGTTATTCTATCTACAAACATTTCTGGGGAACTGGGTTGGAAAATAGCTGCCGGCTTTATTATTATTCTTGCTATTATTTCTATGCTTCTTTTCTCAAGGATGAAAATAGGTAACACTGGGAAAAAGAGTGAAAAAGTAAAGATGTCTTATGAATTTTTGAAGAACAAGGATTTTTGCATCAGTGCTGGAATTTTGTTTTTTTATTTGTGTGCAGAAGCAACTATTAATGGGTGGATGGTTAAATATTTCATTGATTCAAGTATTATGACCATAGAATATGCCCAAATGCTTGCTTCTCTATTATGGGTAGTTATTCTTGCTGGTAGATTAACCTGTGCATTTTGGGGAGATAGAATATCTAAGAAAGTGCTTTTGTTAATAACTAGCTGTGGTACCGCTGCTTTTTATTTATTATTACTTTCTACAAATAACTTAAAGGTAATTACCATTGCGATAATGGGATTAGGATTTTCTATGGCAGGTATTTATCCTACAACAATTTCTACAGTTGGAAATATCATTAAGTCTTATCCTATGGCGATGGGGGTCTTGTTAATGCTAGGAGGTATTGGTGCTATTATCATGCCAATTATAACCGGGGCATTATCAGATGCTTTTGGTATTTTTGCTGGTATGAGTGCTATTGTAGGTGCGATTGTTTTAATGATCATATGTGTAATTTTAAACGTATCAAGGCTAAAAATGCAGTTAAAAGTGAATGGGAATAAAGAATTTGAAAATATTTAGAAAGTTGATTATATCTTTCTTAAGATTATGCAAAAATACGTAATGTTCCAAAATGGTATGATGCAGATTGTGAAGAACTACTATAAGAAATAATAACTGAACACTAAGGTAAGAGAATTTATTCTATTAATAAAAACTGGAACTATAGGAGGGTTATTAATGAGGGTATCTTATGATGAACTGAAAAGTGAAATTAAAAGAGTTCTTATAAGTAGAGGATTTGAAGCAGAAGCTGCGGAGATTGGAGCCTCCATAATTGCAGACAACAGCCGTGATGGAGTATATTCCCATGGCTTAAATAGGTTTCCTGTTATTGTAAAATCTATAGATGAAGGTATGATTAAGCCCGATAGACATCCAGTAATGTTGAATGGTGCCGGAGCACTTGAACAATGGGACGGACAGCTAGGCTTTGGTCCAATAAATGCGTGTATTGCCATGGATAGAGCTATTGAATTGGCCAAACAATACGGTTTAGGATGTGTTGCTCTTAAAAACACTAATCACTGGCTTCGTGGAGGTACCTATGGATTGAGGGCTGCCGATGCAGGGTGTATCGGTATTTGCATGACAAATACATTCCCAAATATGCCACCATGGGGTGGTACTGAAAAGCGTATAGGAAATAATCCCTTTATTATATCTATTCCACATAAAAGTGGAGGGCACGTGGTATTGGACATGGCTCAGTCTCAGTTTTCCTTTGGAAAACTGCAGACATACTCCCTTGCTGAAAAGAAGCTGCCGGTTATGGGAGGCTATAATAAAGATGGAAATCTTACTGACGACCCCAATGCTATATTAGATGGTGGTGAAGTTCTTCCTACAGGTTATTGGAAGGGATCTGGACTTTCTATAGCCATTGATATGGTAGTTGCAGCACTATCAGTTGGCAAATCTACCTATGATCTAAGGATGAACAAAAATGATGCAGGCATTTCACAGGTATTTATCGCTATAAATCCCATAGTATATGCCGGTGAAGATTATGCTGATGCCTATATAGAAGACATGACTGAGTATATTAAGACATCAGCAAAGAAGGTAAGTGTTACCGATATCCTTTATCCTGGAGAAAGAGCTTTCCGAGAACGGGTAGCGAATATGAGAGAAGATATTCCCGTAAACGAGGAAATGTGGGAAACATTGTTGAAGCTATAACGAGAGACACGTAGTACATATGTGGTTTGTCGATATACATGAACAAAGCAGGCTACTAAAACTTGGTAGCTTGTTTTACATTCTATAAACAAATATACACAGCAAATAAAACAATATGGGAATATTTGTTTATTTACCCACTAAGCAAAGCTATATAAAAGAAGGAAAAAGTAAGTTTATGGAATCTACTTTAATTCAGGATGCGGTAATTAGAAAGTTAGAAATTATTGGAGAAGCTACTAAAAAGATATCAATAAACTGAATATATCTAGTCTATATGCTAGGAAAAACATCCTTAGATATAAGCTCTACCCCTGTGAATGAAGGACGTAATACAAAATATATGATTTGCAATAAAGGTTTTACATTTGAACACAAAGACGATCTATAATCCTTTGAGACGCTTGGTTAATAGAATGTATAAAGTTCCTTACAGCTATTTTTATTTTTCTAGCATTAGGATAGAAAACATTATTTATTATCTCGGATTTCATCCACCCCCACAAGCCTTCAATAAGATTAAGTTTTGAGCTATAAGGTGGTAAAAAAACTAGTTGCAATCTATCCTTTTGTTCTTCTAGAAATGGTTCAAGTAGCTTTGTATGGTGAATTCTAGCATTATCTAGTACCATATAGCTTACATAATACAATGAAATGGTTTGAGTTTTCAATGGATATTTTTACCGTGTAACAAGTTTATTGCAATCTATATATAAGAAAGATAGCTAAAGCATTAGGTATAAATAGAAATATTGTGTAGAAAATAAAACAAGTCCCAAATATCTTCTTCTCAACTTTAAATTGAAATAAAAAAACAAATATGTGACGCCGGTTACAGAAAAGATATTGGATAAATGATATTGTAGTATATGAAATAAATAATTATATAAGGAGGATTTTTATGGAACAATTCATTAAAAACATAGAATTTTCTAAAACACTGGAAATGGAATCTCTAGTTGCCTATCAAGAAGGGCAGGTAATTAGTAGAACACTGGCTCAAGGAAAAAATGTAAGCTTAACATTATTTGCTTTTGATAAAGGAGAAGAGATAAGCTCCCATTCTTCTCAAGGAGATGCAATGGTTTATTTACTTGATGGAGAAGCAGAAATCACCATAGGAGAAGAGGTCTTTCATGTAAAAAAGGGAGAGACGATTGTCATGCCGGCGGGCATTCCTCATGCACTACTGGCAAAAGAGCAGTTTAAAATGTTTTTAGTCGTAGTTTTTAAACCCTAGAGGATATTTAGAAAATAGTATAGACGCTATAGGAAACAGCTAGAGATTAGGTAAAACCAAACCTCTAGCTGTTTCTATTTTGATTTTTTTCGTTCAATGAGAACAAATCTGCTCTAGTTTTTCAAGACTATGTATTTCAATCTTTCTTTTTACAAAAGATATAATTCCCTTTGTCTGTAGATTTTTAAGCTCTCTTGATAGGGTAGGCCTTGATACGTTCAAGTGCTCTGCCAAGGATTTTTTCGTGAACTCTAATTTTATTGTAAGGCTCTTTTGTTTCCTCTGTTCCATAATTAAAAAGTAAGCTATCTTAGCGGGAACAGAGTTTAAAGAGAGGATATCTATGGTTTTATTGAGGGCTAAAACCCGATTAGATACAGCTTTTAAAAAATTGGCCATGATGCTTTGGTCTTTGGAAAACAGTTGTAAAAGATTACTTTTATTAATTAAGAAAATTTGACTATTTTCACAGGCTGATATAGTAGAAGGATAATGGTTAATATCTGCAAATAAAGATGCGTCTGCAATCAAGTCATATGGGAACCTTCTATTAACTGTAAGTACTTTACCAGATGCAAATATCTTTTGAACTTCTATACATCCATCTAAGATAATTCCTAAAGTATCAGTAAAATCATGAGGGGAAAAAACCACCTCATTTTTTTTGTATAATCTTATAGTATAAGTAATATCAGATAACAGCTCTTCAATTTCATCCTTGGATAAGTGCTTAAATAAAACACAATGATTAAGAAACCTTATGCTACTACTCATAATTCTACCCCCTATAAAAAAAATCCCAAATAAACAAAAATTGTATGAAAGTGTATCGAGAGATACTTTTTTATTTGAAATTTAAGTATATAATCTAGCTATAGTATAAATGAAAATGATTATCAAAGTCAATCACGTTTTTTAAAAATAGAAATAGAATTCTCTATAGATAACCAATTCCAGAATTTAATAAAAATACATGTTGCTACGATTGGTGTTATTCTGAGCATAGCGAAGAATTTTGATCAATAGTAAAGAAAGATTCTTCATTTCGTAAGATTCTTCGTTATTATTCAGGATGACAGATACAAAAAGTTTGCAATCTATTTTTATTAAACGCTATGGTCGGTCATTATAATTTAAATTATGTTGATTGTAGATTGTGGTAAAAGGAGGTCTTGCTTTGTATAGTTTAGGTATGGACATAGGATACGCTTCTATAAAGTTTGTATTAATCAATAGGAGCTGGGAAATTGTCGATAGCGCGTATATATTACATAAAGGAAGAATTAAAGAGGAAATAGACCAGTATATAAAGACAGCGATAGGGAAATACGGGGAAAAAAATATAACCAATGCTGCTGCAACAGGTCAAGGAAGTAAATTTCTTTCAACAGACCAAAGATTAACATGGATCAATGAGGTGACTTCTTTAGTAGAAGGAAGTAGACACCTCTATCCTAATATAAATTCTATTGTAGAAATCGGAGGACAAAGTGCAAAATACATCACCAACATAGGTGAATCTCATAAGTCGAATATAAAAATATCTATCAATTCAAACTGCTCAGCAGGCACAGGTTCTTTTATAGAAGAACAGGTATCAAGATTAGGAATTAAACTTGAAGATTATTCTAAGTATACGGAAAGAGCTACTTTTGTCCCTAGAATAGCTGGTAGATGTAGTGTATTTGCTAAAACAGATATCATCCATCATCAGCAGGAAGGAACCGATGCAAAAGATATATTGCTTGGTCTGGCCCATGCTCTAGTGAAGAATTATAGGGCAAATGTTGTGAAGAAACACCCCATAATGAAGCCAGTGTTATTTACAGGAGGTGTTGCTTATAACCAAGCAATCTTCGAGGTCTTAAAAGATATACTGAAACTAAAAGAGAATGAGATGATAATACCTGAAGACTGTGGAAACATGGGAGCATTAGGGGCAGCAATGATAGCCAGCAAAGAAAACTTGTCTGTTGATTTATCGAAACTACAAAACATCATTCAAAAGTCTGACACAAAAATCAACTTAATAGAGGATAGGGTGATCCTCCCTTCGCTAGGCAAGTATGGGAAAAATGATAGTCTTGATAAACATAACTGTAAGGTAGTGGAGGCAAATTCAAAAGTAAGTGGCTATATTGGTCTTGATGTAGGTTCTACCAGTATAAATGTCGTGCTTATGGATCAGGAGGATAATATTATTGCATTTAAGTATCTAAGAACCTTAGGTGATCCTATAAAAGCAGTTAAAAAAGGACTTTTGGGAATAAGGGAGGATGTTGGAAAAGATATACGGGTTCTTGGAGTAGGTGCTACTGGCTCTGGAAGATATATGACAGGAAAATTTGTAGGTGTTGATGTCATCATAGACGAAATAACAGCTCAAGCTAAAGCGGCACAGTCTATTGATAAAGAGGTAGATACCATCATTGAAATAGGGGGGCAGGATTCTAAATTCATAAAATTAGAAAATGGCGTTGTTACAGATTTTGAGATGAATAAAATTTGTGCGGCAGGAACCGGATCCTTTATAGAAGAACAGGCGAAGAAACTCAAAATACCTATAAGTGAATTTGGAGACTTAGCCTTAAGCTCACAAAATCCCATAGATTTAGGAGATCGATGTACAGTATTTATCGAAACCAATATTGCTGCAAGCCTTAGTAAAGAAGCGAAGCTTGAGGATATCGCATCGGGACTATCTTATTCCATCGTAAAGAATTATTTAAACAAAGTAGTGGGGAAAAAACAAATAGGTGAGAAAGTATTTTTTCAAGGAGGTGTAGCTCACAACCAAGGGGTTATCAATGCCTTTAGAGCCATTCTGGGAGATAAGTTGGTAGTGCCTAAATTTTTCAGCATCACAGGGGCTTATGGAGTTGCAATCTTGGCAAAAGAGGAAATGAAGGAATCTGCTTCTCTGTTTAAAGGATTTGATTTAGAAGGTAGTGTTGATTTTAAAGAAGCTGGAAAGAAAGATATTAAAGGAGAAAATAAGAAAACAAAAGTATATGAAGAAATTGAGAAGCATTATTTAAAGGGCTATGAAGGATTGGTAGATCCAAAGAAAAAAACGGTTGGGATTCCAAGGGTACTTTTCCTACATAAATTATTCCCTATGTTTAATACTTTTTTTAGAGAATTAGGCTTTAACACCTTATTATCAGATGTAAGCAGTGAAAAAACAGTAGCATTAAGCCAAGAGTTTACAATGGAGGAAACCTGTTACCCCATCAAGCTGATCAATGGACATATAGCTGAGTTAATAGAAAAAGAAGTTGACTATGTATTTTTACCTAGTCTTTACACCATGGCGCATCCCGTATCAATAACAAGACAAAATTATGGTTGTGTCTATATGCAATGTGTTCCTAAGCTCATCAACAAAACCATGGAATTAGAAAAAAGAGGCATTGAATTACTAGCTCCAAAGCTATCCTTTGAGTTTGGGAAAAAATATATGATGAAAACACTAATGGAGCTCGGAGGAAAATTAAAGAGAAACCCAGTTCAAACAGCTTTAGCTATAACAAAAAGCATGAAAAGCTTAAAGGGCTTTGAAAAGAAAGTAGAGGAATTAGGGCAAGAGACCATAAAAAAGCTAAAGAAAGATGAAAAAGCTTTTGTGATCGTTACAAGAGCCTATGGAGTGGCGGATCCTATATTAAACATGGGAATACCAGAAAAACTAGAAAAACTAGGGCATAAGGTCTTAACGCTTTCTAATCTGCCAGCTCATGATCATGATACTTCAAAGGAACATCCTAACATGTATTGGCCATTTGGGCAACATATATTATCGGGAGCACAAATTATTAGACAGCATCCTAATCTATATCCAATCTATATAACTAATCATGGCTGTGGTCCAGATACTGTATTGTCCCATTACTTTAAGGAAGAAATGCAAGGTAAGCCCTATTTAAATATAGAGGTGGATGAGCATGCTTCAAGTGTTGGTGTATTAACTAGAATTGAAGCCTTTATAAATAGTCTTAAGGCAGAAAGGATAAAGGAGAGTGAGACCTTAGAACTCAAATATTATTCTGATAAGGTGAAGCATAAAACTACAAATATAAAACCAAGGTTAGATGAAATAGATAAAAACACAGTAGTATATCTGCCCTATATCTATCCTTATGCCCATTTTGCGGCTGCTTATCTAGAAAGCAAGGGTTTTAAAGCTAAGGTATTGCCTATGACAACCCAAAAGACATTAGATATTGGAAGAAAACATACCATGTCGAAGGAATATCTTTCTTTAACAGCACTTGTCGGAGATGTATTGAATAAAGCCCAAGAACTAGAAGGATCAGATGAGCACTTTGGATTTCTTATTCCCACATCAGAGGGTTCAGAAGCAGGAGGGCAGTATTACAGATTACTGAGAGATAAATTAGATAGAGAGGGGCTGAATAAAGTAGAGATAATAGCTCCCTTCATAGAGGATCTAATCAAAGATGGGACGGTCGCTGAAGATCTATTCCTCATGCTTTTAGGGGGAGATATCATCAATCTAGC
Source organism: Anaerovirgula multivorans (assembly GCF_900188145.1). GTDB lineage: Bacteria > Bacillota > Clostridia > Peptostreptococcales > Natronincolaceae > Anaerovirgula > Anaerovirgula multivorans. The sequence goes on from NZ_FZOJ01000005.1 coordinate 117,479, forward strand.
ACCTAAGAAGAAAAGAGATGACTACTTTGAAGAAGTTCAAAGGCTTATCATAAAAAAACAGTTGTCTATAGATAGTTTAAAAAATATGGCAAAAGAAATCAATAAAGGGATGGAAAAGAACAAGAGCTCAAAGAGAATATTCCTATTGGGGGAGGTACCTATACTATTCAATGATTTTATGAACAACAATATCTTCAAATCTATCGAGGATGAAGGGATAGAGTTAATGTATACCCCTTTAAGTGAATATATGTGGTTTATATGGAGGGATTATCTATCACAAAAGAATAATAAAAAAGAGATCTTAGCTCATAAAGCCTTAATGAAATTCTTAGGATATATAGAGACTATCTCAGAAATCTTTACAAGGGAAAATCCCTTTGAAAAGCATTTAGAAGAACTCCTAGAGAGCGCGGATAAATATTTAGGATTTTATTCAGGAGGAAATGGCAGGTATAGAAAAGCTAAAATCTTAGGAGAACTGGCTTATGTTAAAGGTATAATAACTGTTTCTTCCATGTATGAAAACACCAATACGATTTTAAATGTTTTATCAGAAGAAGAAAATAGCACTTCTATGCTGCCAATTTTAAATATGACCTTTGATGGCAATGAGAATGAAATTGACAAAACAAAAATTGATTCCTTCATCTATTATGGACTTCAAGGCAGTAAAGTTATTGAATCAGATAAGAAAAGGGGGGCTTAACTTGCAACTGGAGGCAATATGTAAAAATTATGATGAAATAAAGGTTTTGAAGAATTTAAACTTAACCATCAAGGATAAGGAAATCATATGTATATTAGGCCCTTCAGGCTGTGGGAAATCTACCTTGCTTAATATTCTGGCAGGAACCCTAAAGCCTGATGCTGGAAGGATAGAGGGAAAGAAAGAGAAAGTAGGCTATGTATTTCAAGAGGATAGACTACTTCCGTGGAAAACGGTCCATGAAAATATCAAATTAGTAAATAAAAAGGCCTCCAATGTAAAGATAAAAGAATTAATTGATCGTGTTGGTCTAAAGGGTTTTGAAGATAAATATCCCTCTCAACTAAGTGGAGGAATGAGGCAGCGGTGTTCCATAGCAAGGGCTTTTAACTTTCAGTCAGAAATGCTATTGATGGATGAACCCTTCAAATCTTTAGACTATGATCTTAGGATCAAAATGGTAAAAAGTTTAATAGACATATGGCAGCAATGGAATAATTCCATAGTATTTGTCACTCATGAAATCGATGAAGCTTTGTTATTGGGGAATAAAATTGCTGTTCTTTCTAAAAATCCCTGCACAGTAGAAACAATCCTTACTATAAATACATCTCAAAACCTCAGAAGGCTAGAAGACAGAGAACTCATTGATACGAGAACAAAGTTAATAAGGATGCTTTCAAAAGAAAATGATTCAAGAGCATACAAAAGTGCTTAATAAATAATTTGAAATAAAAGGAGCATGTAATCTTGAAAAAAATAATCAGCATGATTTTGATTTTGAGTTTTGCCTTTGTAATATTTTCTGGTTGCAATTCGAATACAGCCCAAACAGAGGAAACCAATGTAGAAGAGACTCCTCAAGAGTCGGAAGTGGTAGAAGTCATAGATATCAATGTAGCGGCACCTTCAGGAGCGCCTACCCTCAGCATGATAAAAATGTTTAAAGAAGAGCCATTTTTTGGAAAGAATGTAAATATAAACTATGAATCGGTAAAATCTCCAGATTTGATGGCATCAAGAATCATATCAGGAGAAATTGATATCGCAGTGATACCTACAAATCTAGCAGCTACATTGTATAATAGAGGAGTAGATTACAAACTAGTATCGTCTAATGTATGGGGTGTGCTTTATGTTGTTGGGAATGAGGAGAAGGATAGCTGGGAAGCTTTAAGGGGCAAAGAAATATACACAATGGGAAGAGGACTTACCCCAGATATCCTTTTTAGATATCTTTTATCTAGTAATGGTATCGATCCAGAGACAGATGTAACATTAACCTATATGGGGGAAACAACAGAGCTTGCATCAGCATTTATAGCTGGAAAGAGTAGTATATCTATTATTCCGGAACCAGCTCTTTCTAATGTAATGATAAAAAAAGAAGATACTAAAATCTTGTTTGACCTACAAGAGGAATGGAGTAAATTAAATCAAGGAAATTCCAGTTATCCTCAAGCCTCCTTAATTATAAAAAATGATATCATTGAAAATCATCCAGATTTGGTAGAAATGTTTTTACAGGAATATGAGAACAGCATTGACTGGCTAAGTGACAATGCTAATACAGCAGGAGAATATAGTGAAGAACTACAAACCGGACTTTCAAAGACAGCCGTCATACAAGGACTAGATAGGAGCAACATTAAATATGTTGATGCAAAAAACGCAAAGGAAGATATTGATACCTATTTAAAAGTGTTATTTGAATATTCACCAGAAGTAATAGGAGGGAAACTTCCAGATGAAGATTTCTATCTTCAAAAATAAAAATTTCAAAGAATTTCTTTATACCCTTTTATCGATCATCATCCTAGTAATATGTTGGAAGGTCCTGTCTATTGTAGTAGATAAAGAAATCTTAGTACCTTCCCCCGAAGGTACTCTCATAGAAATTATACGTATTATTCAATCTCCTAACTTTGTGTTATCCGTTACAAACACATTAATAAGAGCTCTATCAGGATTTATGATAGCTTTAGCAGCAGGAATTTTTCTAGGGATGCTTGGGGGCTTTTTTAAGCCTATGTATTATCTTCTGAGACCCTTAGTATTAATCAACAAAGCAGTACCAACGATGGCGATGATATTACTTGCCCTTATATGGTTAGAATCAGAAAAAGCTCCTATATTAGTAGGCTTTGTAGTGATTTTCCCCGTCATTTATGAAAATGTAGTAGAGGGCATAAGAAATGTTGATGAGAAATTAGTGGAAATGATGAAGATATATGAAATTGGCAAATTAGACAGGCTAAAAGATCTGTATATTCCCTCAATAAAATCCTATCTTTATGGAGGGATGATTGCGGCTATGGGATTAAACTTAAAAATAATTATAGCGGCAGAGGTTCTTAGCCAACCGAAAATATCCATGGGTACAAGCTTTCAGATAGAAAAAGCAAATCTAAATACAGCAGGGGTATTTGCATGGTCGCTAATAACTATAGTTATCGCAGGGGTTTTAGAGCAAACACTTAAAGTTGCAAAAAAAGACTAGAATCCTTCATATATAGGAGGAAATCTCTAGAAGGGCTACCTTTCAATGGTTTAAACAACCGTTGAAAGGTAGCCGTTTTGTTGTTTAAGGAAAATGGAGAGGGTACGAATCATCTAATGAAGGCCTTTAGTTTTGAGTTATTTACTATCATTGACATACGATATTGAAATAATACTTCCAGTAAGAGAGTATTTTCTTTTTGAAAAATGTGTAATAAAGTAGAGGAATTTACAATAATTTGAAGAAATTATTTAAAAGGCAAATATTATTTAAGTAATACCCTGAAAGGAGTAAATATATATGATAGAAGATATTGATAATATTCATCCAGGAGTTGCAATAATTATTTTTGATAAAGATAAGAAAGTATTATTACAAAAGCGGGCAGATGTAGGGCTTTGGGGAATTCCATCTGGACATGTAGAACCAGGAGAAAGTGTAACGGAGGCTGCTATTAGAGAAGTAAAAGAAGAGACAGGATTAAGTATCTGTATTACTAGGTTGATTGGTGTTTATTCAGACCCAAAGTCTCAAGTTTTTAAGTATCCTAATGGAATTACAACACACTTTATAACTACATATTTTGAAGGAGAAGTAATAGAAGGAGATATAAATTGCTCTTCAAATGAAACGCTTGAGTTACGTTATTTTGAAATAGATGAGCTGCCAACTGATATTTTATCAATGCATCCTCAATGGCTAGAGGATGCTCTCTGTCAACAAGAAAGAGCTTTTATTCGTTAAAATGCTTAAGATATATAAATAAGGGGGGCTAACAATTGAAATTACTAAAGAAAATAGATGGTTACGAATTTATTGTAGAAAAAGGATTTCATATTAGATATTTGGAACCTATACTACAAAATATGCTTTGGAAAATAAGAAATGATTGGGATGACTATAATGAATTATTTCATTGTTGTTGTCTTATGGAAAGCATTTGCAGAACACTTGATACTTGGATAGATACACACTTTATTAAGAAAAATGAGAGTATAGTTGGAGTTGTTCTAATTGAAGGTGGGAAAATAGATTTTAATAAATACTTAAAGATAAACGGCAATTTACAAAAGGGAAATAATGCAATGTTGAATTATTTTCATATTATGCCTGAAGCTCGAGGAAATGGTGAAAGATGGTTAAGAGAAGTTATTATACCTTACTATAAAGAAAAAGGCATAGATAATATTTATCTTAAGTCAAGTCACATAAGATCTTTTTCACTTTACCAGAGATTAGGAACTGAAGTAGGTCAATATAGTACGAAAAGTGATAATCATCTATATAACAGAGGGGGAAAAATATTTAAAATACGAACTGAAAATTTTTAATTAAACCTTTATCAGAGCAGGATGATAGGGTCAATTGACTTGTATGATGTTGCTGGATATCAGTATTAAAGTACGAAGTAAGAGGAGGAGTATCATATTGAACAATAAAGATAATATTGTTAGGAAAAAAAATACATATCAAAGAGGAGAATACGGAATGTATGATGTGATTGTAATAGGTGCTGGTCCAGCGGGAAGTAGTGCCGCTAAACAATTAGCCAGCAATGGATATAAAGTTCTGTTAGTTGAAAAGATGAAAATGCCGAGAGAGAAATCTTGTTCAGGTATTTTGATTAAAAAATCAATGGATTTAGTACAACATTATTTCGGCGAAGAAACGCCCCAATTCGTTCAATGTACCCCTTCTGATAACAGGGGCATGATATTTACAAATGATAAGGGGAAAGAATACCGCTTTGAGCAAGAAGGCTTGAACATCTGGAGAAGCTCCTTTGACCATTGGCTTGCTACAAAAGCAGAGGAAGCAGGTGCGGAAGTATGTCAAGCAACATTCGCACTTTCTTGTGAAGAAAAAGATGATTGTGTAGTAGTGCAGCTCAAAAATGATAAAGCATATTATGAAACTGCAAAAGTTGTTATTGTCTGTGATGGGGCTGTTAGCGCACTCAAGCGCAAATTGTTAGGTACGCCGAAAAATTACATTACCACCTATCAGACGTTTTGCAAAGGTGCGATAGATTTAGATTATCACTATTTTTATGCGTATTTACAGCCCCAACTTTCCGAATATGACGCATGGTTTAATGTGAAAGATGATTATTTAATTTTCGGTGTTGCTGTGAAAGATCCAAGTACTATTGAGCATTATTATTCTGAATTTCTATCTTATATGTCTACACAACACAATGTGAGAATTGATAAGCAGATAAAAACTGAACAATGGATTATGCCACATATCATGCCTGGGTGCCCTATTGATTTTGGTAAAGGTAGAGTTTTATTTGCGGGTGAAACAGCAGGATTTCTTAATCCTATGGGAGAGGGTATTTCCAGCGGATTAGAAAGTGGATATGCGGCAGCACAAGCGATTTTGCAGACATATAATAAAGATTTACTGGATGAACAAGCTCTACTTGTCGTTTATCAAGAGCATACAGCAGCGTTGCAAAATTATATGATAAGGCAATGGCGGTTTGTTTCAAGCATTTCATCTACTTTTGTACATATGAAATAGTGTTAGGTGAATGAACATAATCATCAGCTCCATATACAACGTAATATTTATATAAAGCTCAATAGTGGTGAAAAGATTATATCAGGTGCGACGTTTGTCGCCCTTCTTTTGGACTTATGGTTTGAAAAACTAGTAAAGAAGAAGTGTAAAGGCGATGCGTTAGGTTGATAATGATTGAATAGAATTGATGTTAAGAAATTAGGTGTATGTACTACTTTTACTTAGAAATAATGAACTTGCTATGTAGTAAATGAATTTGTAATTTATATATATTGATGTAGAAACCATTTAGTAGATATTCAATGGATGATTTGTCACAACAGTAGTACATTTTATGTTAAAGAAAGGGTATTCCAATATGCCTGAAAGGGAGATCATATGAGAAAGATATCTTTTATTCTAATATGTTTATTAAGTACTATAATTATTATTTCTGGATACCGAGCAGGTTCCATGACCCTTCATCTAATGATGAACACATTGAAGGTATAGATGTTCTTTTAACTATAGATGAAATGTTACCTGTTGCACATGAAATGCTCCAATTGTTTTAAATTTTGCCTTTGTATATTGATTTCTCCAAAAATCTCACAAATTAAAAGAGAATCATACCTAATTTCTCTAAGTTTTCTAAAAAAGTTTTTAAAATCAATAGATCCCTCTCCCAAAGGTAAATGTTGATCTTGGGCTCCATGATTATCATGAAGATGAATATAACGAAGACGCTGTCCATAGTATTCCACCCATGTAGTTATGTCACTTTTGCCTAGAGCATAGGCATGTCCTGTATCTAAACAAGCCCCTAAATAAGGGGAATTTACCGCATCAATGATATTTTTAATAAGCGATCCATCTTTATTATGTATATTCTCAATAACAGCTGTAATTTTTAGGGTTTCAAATTCTTTAATGAACTCCTCCCAAAATATAATATTTTGTTGCAGCAGATAATCCTCATAGCCATTATATTCTTTTATAGGTTCATAATCAGAATGTAAAATTACATATTTTGCATTTAAATTTTTAGCTACTGACAATACCTGACGATAGCGCTGCATACACACATCTCGAATCAAAGGATCAAAGCTGGTAGGATGCAAATCAATATATGGTCCATGTACTGATAAAATCCCTTTGTAATTTTTAAGCATAGTGTTGTACTTGTTGACCAAAGCATGGCGGTTTTTACCTAAATTATCAGGCATAACAAAATCTTGAATTTCCAAGCATTGATATTCATTACGATAAAAATTAGGATTTTTACTGAATTTTTCTAAATATATGCCTGTACCAACCTTCATAGCTATTCTCCTATTTTTTCTTTTTAGATTAACATATATTCCCTTGCATGTCAAAATTTTTGAAGGAGAAGTTTTTTTGAAAGTGGTTATCTTTCTATGGTTTAGAAAATCATTGAAAAGGTAACCTTTTGTCATTCAGTGTTTCTTTATTATTTCCACATGAACGCATTTAAGAGTTTAATTTGTTGATTATAGTGGTATAGTTTTAAAGAAGAAGAAATCAAGATAAGTATCATCATTACAAGGAGGACAGGAATGTTAAAAATAAATAATGTGTCAAAAACCTATTTAAAAAATCAAAAAGAGGCTTTAAAAAATATCAATTTAAATATAACAAAGGGAGAATTTACAGCACTATTAGGTCAAAATGGAGCAGGAAAAACCACTTTGATCAATATACTAGCAGGGAATGTGAAAAAGACCCATGGCGAAGTAAAAATAGGAGGTTATGATTTAGAAAAGCAGGAATTAGAAACCAAGAAAATCATTGGCATCGTTCCCCAGGAAATATCCTACGATCCCGCCTTTACAGTGGAGGAGCTTTTAAAAAAACAGTCGGGTTATTTTGGCTTGAAAAATAACAATGAATATATTGATGAGCTATTGGAGTCCTTAGCATTAAAGGATAAGAAGAAAGCTTATGGCAGAGAACTTTCTGGAGGAATGAAAAGGAGGCTGTTGATAGTAAAAGCCCTTGTTCATAAACCAGAAATTCTTATTTTAGATGAACCTACCGCGGGTGTAGATATAGAGCTAAGACATACGATGTATGAATTTCTAAGAAAATTACACAAATCAGGGATGACTATTATATTGACCACCCATTATATAGAAGAAGCAGAAAAACTATGTAAACGGGTTATTGTAATAAATAATGGCTCCATTATTGCAGATGAGCCAAAGGATAAGTTGTTGAAGGATTTTTCTAAAGAAATAAAAGTTGAAATTGATTTCGATTGGGAAGTAAATATAGCTGATTTCGAGTTTTTAAGTGAATATCATCCTAAAATAAAGGATAAAAGAAAAGTTTCCCTGAAAATTGACAAAAATGATTTGACAAAGATATTAGAGATGATCATGCAAAAGAATATGAAATTTGTAGATTTAAATATAGAAAAACAAAAGTTAGAAGACGTATATTTACAGTTAATCAGACGTTAGGAGGATTCTATGAATAAAAGTTTAATATTTTACAATAAAATTGGTTTCATGACTTTACTCAAAAGGGAAATTCATAGATTTATGAAGGTTTCTGTTCAGACGATTCTTGCTCCATTGCTTTCAAATATATTATATTTAGGTATTTTTGGAGGAATGCTGCAAACCAGGGAAGTGGGTATTGAAGGGATAAATTATCTTTACTTTCTTGTCCCAGGTCTAACTACCATGGGGGCAATTCTTTCTGCCTTCCAAAATCCTGCATTTTCTATCATTGCACAAAAGTTTCAGAATACCGTGCAGGACTTGAACAGTTATCCTATTTCTGACATGGAAAAGTCTTTGGCATTTATTCTGGGTGGAACATTTAGAGGACTATTGGTAGGTTCATTAACCTATTTAGCTACAACCTTTTTCGTAGGATATACAATACAGTATCCTTTATTTTTCTTTATTTCTCTGGCTATAACATCCTTTATTTTTTCATCAGTAGGATTGATTTCAGGACTTTTACTAGATAGCTTTGAAAAAATGAATTTTGTGTTGGCTCTTATTATTACACCATTAACTTATTTAGGAGGAGTATTTTTTGAAATTTCAAAGTTACCTGGAATTTTATCAAAGATTAGATATATTAATCCCATCTATCCACTCGTCAATATTACTCGATACACCTATATAGGGGTTTATGAGGGAAATTTATTATTGCAGCTGCTGACAGCTGTTATCTTCCTCATTGGATTTTTCTTAGCTGCAGTTTATATATTCAAAAAAGGGTTTGGAATTAAGATAGATTAATTGTAGAATATAAAGGAAGATAATTTAGAAATGCTATTTAGAATGAGTGGGAGAGTATGGTTTGATTCTTGAATTACGTTGTGAAGGTTAAAATATAAAGTAAGGGGTGAGAATTGATTGAATTCATCAACATGGATCACTATTTATATGCCATTGTTTATGTTGTTTTTTATTATCATTCCCCAAAAACGAGAAATGGAAAAAGGCGTATTATTAAAAATAAAAAAGAGAAAGGGTGTAGCAGCTATGACAAATGAGGTAATTAAAAAATATATAGGAAAGAATTGCAAGATATCGACAGGCTCATTTGGGACAAATGTAGTAGGAAAAATAATTGATGTAAATGAAAATTGGATTGAGGTTGAGACTAAAAAAGGAAAGGAATTAATAAATGCTGATTTTATTCAAAACGTTAAAGTAAATTGATTATAGACTATAATACGATAATTGGCGTAGGATTTGCACTTCATTTTTAAGGGCACAATGTCCATGGCGTAATCTAGCTCAGATACAGCTTAACCAACTGGCAGGGGCTATGTTGGTAACACCAAAGATGCTTCAGTAAAATTTTACGGTAGTAGGAGGTAAAAATGGGTAAACGTGAAGAATATAGAATACAATTGGAACCACTAATAAGTAAAAGTGCTTTTGAAGAATTGGAAGATATGTTAATTGCTAATTCCAATTTACCAGGACCAAGGGGTAACTTGGAGTTAGCATATGGATTTGCTGATTGCATAAAAGATATGCAGTACATTGATGATAATTTATGGCAGATTTTAAATGAATGGATAGAACTATTTGAGAATACCTCTTCAGATGGGCCTAAAGAATTCATTCCTTTCTGTGCTATACAAACCTTAGGAGCTATATTCACTTGTGTTGATTCCGAAAAGAAAGAAAGAATCATTGAATTATTTCAAGCTAAAGCAAATGACTCGAGGTGGCGGATTAGGGAAGCTGTAGCTATAGGTCTTCAATGGATCGAAGAGGAGAATTTTAAGGAAGTAGAATTAATTTTTAATAAATGGATTGATGATGCGTCTCTTTTGGAAAGAAGAGCAATTATAGCAACTCTAGCACATCCTCCTGTTTTACATGACAAGGATAATGTATTATTCTGTCTTGAAATTACGGAAAGGATTTTGAAAGATATAATTAACCTAGAGCGAGAATTTCGTAGGACTGAAGAATTTCGTGTTTTAAGAAAAGGGCTTGAGTATGCTATAAGTGTATTTGTTGCAAAACTACCTAATGAAGGCTTTGAATTTTTGAAGAAATGGGCTCGAAAGGATGATCCTGATATAAAGAAAATAATAAAGTCTAATCTGGGCAAGTCTAGATTGACTAAAAAATTTGGGCAACAGGTAAACGAAGTATTAGTTCTCCTTACATAAAATGAGACTTAATTCATAAGTAGGCAACCGAAAGTTTGGTTTGTAACTTTCGTGTTGATCACTTAGTTTGTTTATCTATAAGCAGATAACCAAAATCTTTGATTTTGTGTTGGTCACTTAGTTTGTTTATCTATAAGCAGATAACCAAAATCTTTGATTTTGTGTTAGTCGCTTAGTTTGTTTATCTAGAAGAAGCGGGAGTCTTAGCAATACACCGAAGGATAAAGTTAATTCTGTAGCGTCGTAACACCTAGTATATAAGAAAAAAATGTTGGACATTTGTGCGTTTGAGTATCTTGATCAGCTGTGTATATTTCATTAATACAGCTTCAATTAGTTATTTAAAAAGGAGAATACTCAATTTCATGTTTTTAAAAGGCCAAGTATTTGTCTTATACTTGGCCTTGCGTGTTAAGTAGTCACTATTTTCTATGAGAATCTATAAGAATAAATTCATTCATATGAGTAAGAAAAGAGTAGCATTTTAGTCCTATTCAATCATTTCTAAAAAATTATTATAATATATCTTTTCTGCGTCTTCTACCTCCAATGGTTTACTAAAGAGATAACCTTGAATATAGTTGCAACCAGCTATTTTAAGACGTCTATATTGGTTTATATCCTCTATACCTTCTGCTACTACTTCTAAATTTAAGCTGTGTGCAAGAGAAACTAGGCTATCCATTATTTTTACATTTTTAAGTTCTAAAAATTTATCATTTATAGATTTGTCTAGTTTTATTTTATCTATGGGTAAAAAGGTTAAATAGCTAAGTGAGGAATATCCTGTACCAAAGTCATCTATTGTAATTTTTACTCCTAATGCCTTTAATTTATTTAGAAATTCTATGGTTTCACCTGTTTTGTCTAAAAATATACTTTCTGTAATTTCTATGTCTATATACTTGCCATCTACATTCATTTCTTTTAATATATTTTGTAAAAACGCTATGTAGTCCAGGTCATTTAATTGTTTTGCAGAAAAATTAATAGCAATAGGCTTTGCAGTATAGCCCATTTTTTCCCATATAGATAATTGATTGATGACCTGTTTTGTTACCCATCTTCCAATTTCTATGATCATTCCTGTTTCTTCTGCGACTGAGATAAATAGCGTTGGAGAGATAGGATGATTTCTCAGTCTTAAAAGAGCTTCAAAGCCTACAATTTTTCCTGTGAAGGTACAGATTTGTGGCTGATATACTAGTTTAAATGCTTCTTCCTTTATTGCCTCTCTTAAAATCTTTTCTATTTCAGCCTTTTCCTTCAATTTTTCTGTCATTTCTTTTTCAAAAAATATGTATCCATTCTTTCCATTATTCTTTACTTTATACATGGCCATGTCAGCATTCATAATTAACTGATTAACTTCATTGCTGTCTGAAGGGTATAGGGTTATACCGATACTAGAGCTTATATGGATTTGATCCTCCTCCATTTTTAGCTTGTTTTTAAAAATAGCCGTTATTTTTTTTGCATAATTTTCGATTTTTGCAATATCTTTTTCGTCTTCTACTAATATAAGAAATTCATCTCCACCAAATCTTGATACAAATAGTTTTTCATCCTTAAGCTTTTCAAATTCTTGAGCCACTTTTTCCAGTATCCTATCACCATATATATGGCCTAATGTATCATTGATTTCTTTAAAGTTATCAAGATCTAATAGCATTACTGCACCAGATTGTTGTTTTTCTATAGCTTCTTTCAGTTTTTTTATAAATCTTCTTCGATTAGGCAAGTTTGTTAAAGGATCATGATAAGCAAGGTAATTTACATATTGTTCTTGTTTCTTCATTTCACTAATATCTAAAAGGATTCCATTAAGAAGCTTCAAATTTTTTCTGCTATCATAAATTCCTTTTCCATGGATTAATACCCATTTTAAGTGACCATCACTATTTTTGATTTGTATTTGAATGTATATTTCTTTCTTTTCTCCTTTTTGATAATCCATAAATTCCTTCATTAATTTTTCTTTATCTTCTTTCAAGAAAAGCTGATTCAATACTTCATGAAAATTTTCCTTTTTATCTATCGTTACTCCCACTATATTTTTAAATGCTTGAGAAAAATAGATGGTTTGATGTATTATATCGATCTCCCATACAGCACTATTGGTTCCTGTAATGGCAATTTCATATTTTTGTTTCAAATTTTCTAATTTCTCTGTATAACTTTGTATTTCATCAAATTGTGTTCTCAATTCTTCTTCTGTTGCTGCTAATTGTTGATAAGCTGCTGAAATTTCTCTATTAGATGCATACAATTCTTCTTGAGTTTCCTTTATTTTGTTAAAATAGCTATGGGTTTTATCTAGCAGGTTGTTTATGGAGGAAGCCAGTCCAAAAAAAGTATCGTTTTTTAGTAAAGGTAATCTATATTTTATATTGTTTTCTATATCAATTTGGTGAATATATTGATCTAATTGGCTTACTGGTTTGATAATATTTTTATTCTGTATCCACAAAAAAATCAAAAACATAATAAAAGCTATGATAAATAGAATAGTAGAAAACATATAAATAGAAGCATAAACCTTTTCCATAGAAAAACCTATTCCAAGCGCACCTATAATCTGATCATCAACAAAGATAGGCGTTGCTACTTCTAGTATTTTGCCATCTATTTTAGGATAATACCATTCAACAGCAGTGGTATTTCCTTTCATTGTTTCCTTATATTCTTCGTCATCAAGATATATAATACCTATATCTTCTATATCTGAATCCGCAATAGCTTTTAAATCTGTATTTATAACAAGTGCATAAAGAATGCTCTCTTCTTTAGCTAAATTTTCAACCAAGGTTTGATAGCTAAATTTTTCAGTTAGGGCATATATATTTTCTGCTAAAATTCCTACTTGAACAAAATTACCATCTATGTTTTTAATAGACCCGTATTTGAAAGGAATACCAGTGATGGCATCTGGTCTTATATCCTCCATCAGCTCTTTTTCATTATTTGAAATGAAATCATATAATGGATGGCCTTCAAAAGCTTTCCAGCCAGGATGCCCTTCAAAGTTGGAATATAGTATTTCTCCTTCAGGAGAGTACCAATTTAATTCGTCTACTGCTGCGCTTTTTTGAAGTTCTCTCAGCAAATCATCACTCATAGTTTCTTCATGTTGCAGCACAATCTCTGCTGTTATCTTTATTTTTTCCTCTAACATTTCATAAAGGCTGTTTAGAGAAGCAGTATTACCTGCTATTTGTCTAATGGTTTGCATAGCAAGGCTTGTCCCATCTTCTTTCATTTGATCTACTAGTAAATATTTGGTTATGTAATAGTTACTAATACTTACTATAAACAAAGTAATTAGTGTAATAATTATAGGCATATATATTAGTCTATATTTGTTGACCATGGTATTTTTTGCTTTATCTTTTGAAGTCCCCATAGTTTTCCCCCTTTAGTACTATAAATCCTTCTCTCGGTTGCCTATTACATAATTAATATTAAAACCTTTATATACTAATTATTCTATAAATGTGACAAAATTCCTTTTTTTTCAACAAGGAGCACTTGGGCATTTTTCTTTAATTTTACATAAGTATTAACATGGATAGGTGCTTTGTATCTTAGAGTAGAATTGCAAAGTTTTTTTAAAAATCAAAATTTAACCTTTAATATATAGTATAGTTGATGTATAATATACTATATGAGTCTTAAGACCTATTGGAATTTGAACTTTTTCAGAAAAACTAAATAGATTAAATTATTGATAATAGCAAACTTATTGAAAGATGAGGACGCAAAGCTATGAGCCTAATGGGAAGATTTCCAATGGTTGCTAGGTTGCCGTTAATTATGACTATATGATAAAGGCAGCCATTTTACTTGAGTTGCTTTCAATTTATTTAGTTCATAGTGAGAGGAGAAAGACAATGCTAGAAAATTATGCTGAGCACCTTGTCCGAGAAGTGTTTAATGAAAACAAAGCACTTTATAGAACATATAAATTAGAAGCTCCCGAAGACGATATAATACGAATGGTTTTAAATAGAATGACTCCTAAATACTTTCTCTCAACTTCTAGTGAGGGAGAAAAGAAAGCCTATATTGTTAATAGGCAGATGAGAATGGAGGCATTGATAAAGCTAACGGAGGCAATGGAGCGATTAAATAAAAAGGTATGAAAATATTATTCTAGATACATTCTTTTAAATATTAATAATATATTTGGCCTTTTACAAACACCAATTGACTATTATTATATTATTACTAAAGAAAAATATAAAAAAGTAGTTTTAATGCTTACAAACTTGAGTATTAATTTGAAGGTCCTTCATTACTGGAGGACTTTTTTTAGTAATATACTTAAATTTCTCTTTTGGTCATTAACATTTTTGCTGATTTTGTCGAAGGTATTATAGTATAATAAAAATATACAAAGACTTTATTTAGTTAGACAAGTCATGTATCACTTAGACACAAAATGAAGAACTTACTGGAGGTATTGGATGAAAATTGATTTTGGAAATAAAAATAAGAAACTGCTTATTATTGCAGTGATGCTCTTGATCATAGGACAATCCTTAATAGGAAGTATTTCCTTAGAGGTGTTATTTAACTTAACAGCATTACAAATTATTTTTGCTGGTATATTTATATCTGTATTTGTTAGTTTTCCCATGACCACTTTATCAGATACATTAAGGATAACCAAAGAAAGCTTTTTAAAGGAAATTGATTATGCTGAAGACATTCATAAAATCCACAGTCTTGCTGTGAAGGTGAAAAAAGATGGTCTGTTGTCGATCCAATCAGACATCGATAGGGAAGAAGATATTTTTTTAAAGGATGGTATGATTTTATTAAATGATTATAAAAAGTCAGAAGTAATTAAAGACATTTTACAAAAAGACATTGAGTCAAGAGAAACCAATCTATTCAAACCCTACAATGTGTTTAAAATGATCTCTCATGTGGCACCATCTTTAGGCCTTATCGGTACTCTAGTGGGATTGATCGGTTTGTTGTCTAACATAAATCAACCCTATGAAATTATGAACAATATGGCAGCGGCCTTAGTAAGTACATTATATGGTAGTTTAATAGCTAACTTTATCGCTGTGCCCATCATGGTGAGAATTAAAGAATATATCGATAAAAATGTCCTGAGATATAATATAATCACCGAAGGCATATTATTAATTGCGCAAAATGATTCTGCAAGAAATGTGTTTGATAAGATGAATGTCATGCTAAAAGAAGGAGAACGCTTACAATATCCTGGTAATGGGATGAATGAAAGGAATAGTCAACTTCATGAGCTCAAAATATAAAGATAACAAATATGAGATAGAATTTTCAAGCAATTGGTTCATCACCTATAGCGACATGATTACTATTGTACTATGTTTCTTTATTATTTTCTTTATCTTCACTGCAGAGGAAACCAGTTTATTATACGATATAAAGGAAGCTCTTTCTTCTGAAGTTGAGGAGTTAAGCAGTCAAGTGGATGACTTGAGTAAAGAAAATGAAGCATTACAAACTGAAAAAGATTCTTTAGCAGCTCTACTTTTCGGCCTTGAGGATATAGAAATAGATATGCAGCAGTCTCAGGAGGAATTGATTATCTACTTAAGAGAAAAAAATCTTTTAGATCAAGTGAGTATTATGCAAACTGATAGGGGGCTTTTGATCCGATTTAAAGACAGTATTTTGTTCTCCAGTGGAAGGGCTGACATATCATCAGAGGGACATGTGATATTGGGTCACATTGGAGATAAATTAAAGAAAATCGATAATAAGATCATCGTGGAAGGTTATACAGATAATCTCCCTATGAATACTCCTTTATATCCATCAAACTGGGAGCTATCAGTGGCTAGGGCTATTAACGCAGCCAAGGTTTTGATAGAAGAGAAATCAATCGCAGAAGAAAGAATTTCCGTGAGTGGATTTGGAGAAAATCATCCTATTGATAGCAATACTACATCGACAGGACGAGCAAATAACAGAAGAATTGAAATTACTATTCTCAATTAAAAGACTCTGTTAATTATAAATGTTGATATTTTAAAAATGATAAGATGTTGCAGTGAACATAATTCTAAACATAGTGAAGAATCTTGTGCCTAATGCTGTAAATAGGTTCTTTACTTTTGTTCGGAATAGAATAAATAATATTTTAAATTATGGATTGCAAAGCTTTGAAAAGTTTGATATAATTATAACAAAGTTAAAAGATAATACATAAATATTATAGTTGAAATCAAACCATGAAGGTTAGATTATTCTTATGAAGAGAGTAAACCTATCTTTCGTGGTTTTTTGTTTTTGTGATGCATGAGGTGATAGTAAAATATAGAAAGGAGGAAATACTCAAGGAAATCTACTCGTTATTGTTTTAACAAAATGCAAATGATTGGTTACGAAATTATAAAATATTACATAAGGATGGAGAGATGAAATATGTCGAAAAAGCTACTTTCATTAATAATGTTTTTTGCACTTATACTATCATCTATTTTATTAACCAGTTGTTCTCCAGCAGAAAAGGCGATTTCACCAACTGAAGAAAATATTAACAAGGATGAACTTGTTTTAGCGATTGGTAGTGAACCTGATGATGGTTTTGATCCTATCAATGGCTGGGGACGCTATGGTTCGCCGCTTTTCCAAAGTACATTATTTGTTCGTGATAATAATTTTAAAATAGTAAATGATCTTGCTACTGATTATGATATTAGTGAAGATGGTATAGTTTGGACTGTAAAGCTACGAGAGGATGTAAAATTTTCTGATGGGATGGCATTAACAGCTGCCGATGTTGAGTATACCTTTGATGCAGCCTCTAAAAGTGGATCTGTGATTGACCTCAACATTATGAAAAGTGTTGAAGCCACCGATGAGTACACAGTAAAGTTTATTCTTAACGAACCTCAATCAACCTTTATCAATGTGCTTGCCACTACGGGAATTGTACCAAAGCATGCACATGATGAGAATTATGCCGAAAATCCTATTGGATCTGGACCCTTTAAGCTTGTACAATGGGACAAAGGACAGCAGATTATCGTAGAGGTAAATCCAGAATATTATGGAGAAAAGCCAAACTTTAAAAAGTTAACCTTTCTATTTTTAGGAGAAGATGGAGCTTTTGCTGCTGCAAAGGCTGGGCAGGTGGATATGGCATCCATCCCGGCGGCGTTTTCACAACAAGAGGTACCAGGAATGAAGTTAGTAAACTTGAACAGTGTTGATAATCGTGGTATACTTTTTCCTTTTGCAGCCTCTGGAGGAACAACAGAAGAAGGATTTCCAGTTGGAAATGATGTAACAGCAGATATAGCTATCCGTAAGGCGATTAATATAGCTATTGATAGAACAGCTTTGGTCAATGGGATTCTAGAAGGCTATGGAACACCAGCCTATAGTGTTTGCGATGGTATGCCTTGGTGGAATCCTGACACGGTTACTCAAGATAATAACTTAGAGGAGGCTAAAAAAATATTAGCCGATGCTGGGTGGATGGACACAAATGGTGATGGGATGCTGCAGAAGGATTCCTTGAAGGCTGAGTTTACTATGATATATCCTGCAAGTGATCAAACCCGTCAATCTTTAGCAATAGCAGTAGCAGATATGATTAAGCCCCTTGGTATTCATGCCATAGCTGAAGGTAAAAGCTGGGATGAGATTGAGAAAATGATGTATTCTAATGCAGTGCTCTTTGGATGGGGGAGCTACGATCCTCTAGAAATGTTTAATCTATATAGTAGTGAAACTGCCGGCAAAGGATACTATAACACTGGGTTCTATAGCAACTCAACGGTTGATGAATACATGAAGAAAGCACTTGAAGCAACCACTGAGGAGGAAGCTATTGAATATTGGAAAAAAGCACAGTGGGACGGTACAACTGGTTTTAGCGCTAAAGGAGATGCTCCTTGGGCATGGCTAGTGAATCTTGACCATTTATACTTAGTAAAGGAAAATCTTGAGATAGGTACACCTAAAGTACAACCCCATGGACATGGATGGCCAATGACAGACAATATTGTAGAATGGCATTGGAATAAATAGAGACTAAAGGAGGTTAGCAGAACTATGGAATCAACAGGCCTGTTGACATTTGTAATAAAGAAAAGTATACGATTGGCTACATTATTAATAGCTATTTCACTGCTTTCCTTCTTGCTGGTAAGCTATTCTCCCATTGATCCGGTGCAAGCCTATGTAGGCGCTGATATGATGCGCGTAGGTCCTGAGCAACGGGAAAAGATAGCAGAGTACTGGGGACTAGACAAATCACCGCTGCAGCAGTATATCCATTGGAGTGGTGCTGTAATAAAAGGAGATTTTGGAACATCAATGATTTTTCGACGTCCTGTAGTAGATGTGATTAAGGAGCGCTTCATGGCATCTCTTGCCCTTATGATGATTGCTTGGCTATTATCAGGGTTCTTTGGTTTTGTTCTAGGCATTATTGCAGGGATGAAACAAGGAACTTGGATAGATAAACTTATAAAGTGGTATTGTTTAACTCTTGCCTCCACCCCTACCTTTTGGTTAGGACTTTTGCTACTTATTGTTTTTGCCATGAAACTAGATTGGTTTCCTATAGGATTAGGGGTGCCAGCGGGGGTTCTAGCAGAGAACGTAACGGTTGGACAAAAACTGAAACATTTGATTTTACCAGCATTGACTTTAAGTATCATGGGGGTTGCAAATGTAGCACTACATACACGACAAAAACTTATTGATGTTCTCTCTAGTGAATATATACTATTTGCCAAGGCTAAGGGAGAAAAAGGTTTTTTATTGCTTTGGCGTCATGGGTTAAGAAATATAGCTTTACCTGCTATTACACTACAGTTTACAGCCTTTAGTGAATTGTTTGGAGGTGCTGTATTGGCAGAACAGGTATTTTCTTATCCTGGGTTAGGTCAAACAACTGTTCAGGCAGGTTTGAGAGGAGATATCCCCCTGCTATTAGGAATTGTAATCTTTAGTGCATTATTTGTATTTTCAGGGAATTTAATGGCAGATCTTATTTATAGAATCGTGGATCCTCGAATTAGGGAAGGAGGGTCTGTATGAAGTCTATAGATCCCACAATTGTTAAGAAAAAAACTCTTATTTATATACCAAAGCTTAATCGAAGACAACGGACCATTGTTTCCACAGTATTTGCTGCTATGTTACTGTTAGCTATTATACTAGGAGGATTGCTTATTAGCAATGAAAGAATTACTACAAATCTAGAAATAAGAAATCTATCACCTTCATTGGAGCATCCTTTTGGGACAGATTGGCTGGGGAGAGACATGTTTGCCCGTACCATTAAAGGGTTAACCTTAAGCCTAGGTGTTGGTATAACAGCTGCTGCCTTTAGTGTACTGATTGCGCTAGCATTAGGTATGTTGGCGGCCACGATGGGGAAAAGGATAGATGCGCTTATATCCTGGCTTATCGATCTATTTCTTAGTGTTCCTCATCTAGTTTCTCTGATCCTCATTGCTTTTACTTTGGGAGGAGGAGTAAAGGGAGTAGTTGTTGGCGTGGCCTTAACCCATTGGCCTAGTCTTGCAAGAGTAATTCGTGCGGAAGTAATGCAGCTGCGATCTGCTGAGTTTGTAGGGATTTCTCGTCAATTTGGCAAAGCTTCTTGGTGGATAGCAACAAGACACATATTCCCCCACCTCATACCACAGTTTTTCGTGGGATTGGTTCTGTTGTTTCCCCATGCTGTCTTGCATGAGGCAGCTGTCACATTTTTAGGTTTTGGGCTGTCACCTCAGCAACCTGCAATTGGCATCATTTTATCGGAGTCCATGAAGTATCTATCTACAGGGATGTGGTGGTTAGCTTTTTTCCCTGGATTGGCGTTATTAATCATGGTGCGATCATTTGATATTCTTGGTGATAATCTGCATATGCTTATTGATCCTCATAGGGGACATGAATAGAAATAAAAAATAGTAGTAAAGAAGGAGGTAGAATAACATTGTCTCTAGCATCGCCAATTAAAAAAGAACAAGAATCTTTTCATATACCCAAACAACAGAAAACCCAGAGAGTTATGAAGCTAGCAGAAGCTCCTAAGCAAATCAAACCTATTCTTGAGGTACAGGATCTTGCAGTATCTTTTTCTCAATATACAGAGGGATTGCGACAGAAGGAATTGGAGGTAATTACCAATCTGAACTTATCAATTCATCCAGGAGAAGTACTGGCGGTGGTGGGTTCAAGTGGGTCAGGTAAAAGCTTACTTGCTCATGCTATTCTAGGAATTCTCCCTAGCAATGCTACAGTGACTGGCTCTATTTCTTATAAAGGAGAAAACTTAACTTCCAAAGAACAAGCAGCTTTACGAGGGCAAGAGATTGCTTTGGTACCCCAATCAGTAAATTATCTAGATCCCCTTATGAAGGTAGGAAAACAGGTGCGAACTGCTGTAAAACAGGGAGATGCTATTAAAGCACAACGAGAGGTTTTTGCTAGATATCAGCTACAACCCCAGGTTGAAAATTTATTCCCATTTCAACTATCAGGAGGAATGGCACGGAGGGTTCTTGTATCGACTGCAGTGGTAAGTGGAGCGGAATTGATTATCGCAGATGAGCCTACCCCAGGACTAGATGCTGAGGTTGTTAAGGAAGCGTTAAATTGTTTTCGTGAATTGGCAGATAAGGGGGTCGCCATTATGCTAATCACCCATGATATTGAAACGGCACTTTCCATTGCAGATCGCATTGCGGTATTTTATGCTGGTACAACTGTTGAAGTGGCTCCAGCAAAAGATTTTACAGGAAAAGGAGAGGCCCTTCGACATCCCTATACAAAGGCTCTATGGAGAGCATTGCCTCAAAATGATTTCTTGCCTATTCCAGGTTTTCAACCCCTACCCAATGCCTTACCAACCGGTTGTTTATTTGAACCTCGTTGTCAACAGGCTGCACCTCAGTGTGCCATGGTTCAGCCGAAAACCCGTATGGTACGGAATGGGATGGTGAGGTGTAATCATGCTACTTGAAGGAAAAAACATAGGCTTTCGTTATGACAAAGGCCCCTGGATATTACAGGATACTAATATTGCTATAGAATCAGGAGAAGTGGTAGGGATTATGGGTCCAAGTGGATGTGGGAAAACCACTCTTGGTCGGATATTAGCTGGTTATGAGAAGCCCTATGAAGGCAGTGTTACACTCAATGGGGCTCCACTGCCCCAAAAAGGATATAATCCTGTTCAGCTGGTATTTCAGCACCCTGAAAAGGCAGTCAATGGTCGATGGCATATGGCAAATACATTAAATGAAGGGTGGGAGCCTCATGATGATATTCTTGCCTCATTGGGTATCGAGAAGGCGTGGTTGAAGCGTTGGCCAAATGAGTTGTCAGGTGGAGAGCTCCAAAGGTTTTGTGTAGCGCGGGCTTTAGGTACCAAGACACAATTTCTTATTGCAGATGAGATGACAACCATGCTAGATGCTATTACACAGGCTCAAATATGGCATGTGGTACTGGACGTGGCAAAAAAGCAAAACATTGGAGTGCTTGTGGTGAGTCATGAGAAAAATCTCATAAAGCGATTATGTCACAGAGTTGTTGACTTAGAAGCTATGAAATAAAGCGTCGGTTATTCTTAAAGATAATGAAATAAGAGCTGGTTTTTTTACAACCTCAAAATAAGACAAATGAAACGTCTCCTAGACATGCTGAAAATAGCATACTGTCTGACGACTCGGAATTCATTATAGAGCTCCCAAATAGATTGGATCATGAAAAGATTGCTCAGTATGATGAAGCAGGGGCAACTTTAACAAGAAAGGTAAACATTGAAAAAATAAGTGTTGAGTTTGCTGATATATATTCTATTAATTAGTATATAAAGATAAGACACAATAATTTCAAGCGGGAGATCAAGTACTACGTCCTCGAAATAAATTCGGCTACAGTTCAGTGGGAGTTTTTACTCCCACTGAATTGTAGCCGAATTTTATAGTGATGAGGATAAAGAGATAAAACTTTATCTATAATTCACAAACTGTAGATTCATAGGCAAATCAGCAGCCTTGAGGGCTTGAATTACTTCTTGAAGATCATCTCTGTTTTTACCGGTTACTCGAATTGTATCTCCTTGAACAGAAGCCTGTACCTTTATTTTTAAACCCTTGATTAAAGTTGTAACCTTTTTGGCCTCATCTTGACTAATCCCCTGCTTAACTTTAATTATCTGCTTTACTCTTCCACCCAGAGAAGTCTCAACTTTTTGATAATCTAAACCCTTCAAAGGAACATTTCTTTTTGTGAGCTTTGTTTGTAATATATCTATTACATTTTTAAGCTTAAAATCATCAGAGGTAACGATTGTTATTTCCTCCTCTTTTTTTTCTATAGTAGTATTACTACCTTTAAAGTCAAATCTTTGGGCTATTTCTTTTTCGGTTTGATTGATAGCATTCGTCACTTCCTGCATTTCCACCTGTGAAACAATATCAAAAGAGCTTTCCTTTGCAGCCATTTTATCACTCCATTCCAACAATTTTTTCCAATGTTTTACACTTTTATATTATAGCCATTTTGGCAAAAAAAAACAATAGTAATTGGCTAAAAGACATAACCAACGATTGAAAATGTAACCCTTGATGTATTGGAATTTATAATCCTATATTTATAATTAATTTTCAAAAAAAGATATGCTATATAACTGAAATCTTATTTCATGCATAGAAATACAGGATTCTCACAAAATAAAAGTAGTGTTTGACTTGTGCTTGATAAAGCAGAAGTCTCAGCAATATGTTGAAGGAGAAACTATAATGCAAAAAAAAGACAGAATGGAGTGATCGGCATAAAAGCAATTATTATGGCAGGAGGGAAAGGTACGAGGTTAAAGCCTCTTACCTGTAGTATTCCAAAACCAATGGTGCCTATTTTAAATAAGCCTACAATGGAATATACAGTAGAGCTACTAAAAAAGCATAGAATTACAGATATAGCAGTTACTATTGCCCATCTTCCCACCGTTATCACCGACTATTTTGCCACAGGTGAAAAATGGAATGTTAACTTAAAGTACTACGAAGAGGAAGTTCCTCTAGGGACCGGAGGCAGTGTCAAAAATGCTGAAGATTTCATTAAGGATACCTTTATTGTACTAAGTGGAGATTCCTTAACCGATATAAATATTCAAAAAGCAGTAGCATTCCATAAAAATAAAGGATCTAAGGCAACGCTAATTTTGAAAAAAGAAGCTGTACCTATAGAGTATGGCGTTGTTATTACGGATGGGGATGGAAAAATAACAAGATTTTTAGAAAAACCCAGTTGGGGTGAAGTCTTTAGCAATACCATTAATACAGGGATGTATATATTGGAGCCAGAAGTTCTGGATTACTTTAAAAAAGGAGAGAACTTTGATTTTAGTAAAGATCTTTTTCCGAAGCTATTGGCTGACAAGGAGCCAATGTACGGTTATGTTACCGAGAACTATTGGTGTGATGTAGGAGCTCTCAACTCCTATACCCAAACCCATTTTGATATATTGGAGGATAAGGTAAATATTGAGATGGATGGGTATCAGATAGAAAAGGGAATATGGATTGGAGAGGGAACTCAGATTAGCAGTAATGTAGAATTAGTTTCTCCAGTATACATAGGAAAAAATTGTAACATAAGAGAGGGAAGTAAATTAGATGCTTATACAGTAATAGGTGACAATTGTAGTATTGAGAAGGAAGTTTCCCTAAAGAGAAGTATTATTTGGAACAATACATTGATTGGGCAAAAGACCCATTGTAGTGGGGCTTTAATATGTAACAATGTGGAAATAAAGAGAGAAGTTGAAATTTACGAAAATGCTGTTGTTGGGGAAGCAAGCAGATTAGAGGAAAGAGTGATCATTAAACCTGATATTAAGCTGTGGCCCAATAAGAAAATTGAAGAGAATACAGTGATCAATCAAAACCTTGTGTGGGGTACAAAGGCTTCCAAGACTATTTTTGGATTTAAAGATGTTTCAGGCCAGATCAATATTGATATTAGTCCGGAGTTTGCCTCTAGATTAGGCACTGCCTTTGCCTCCACCTTAAAAGAAGATGGGGTTATCATTGTAAGTAGTGATTCTTTAAATGCCAGTAAGCTCATTAAAAATGCTTTAACAGCAGGGATAGAATCTACAGGAACTGGCGTTATTGATATAGACAAGGCGGTGATGCCAGTAAACCGTTTTGCAATAACCCATTTCAAAGGAAATGGTGGTATACACGTAAGACTGGATGATACAGATCATAACCAAGTACATATTGAATTTGCAGATAAAAATGGTGTCAATATCCAAAGATCTTCAGAAAGGGAAATAGAAAACTTATTCAATAGAGAAGATTTTAAACGATGTAATGCAGATCAAATTCCATCTTCTATAAATGTAGAAAACTTTCAGGAATTCTATATAAATAACGGCATGGGTTTACTGAAGGATATATCAAGCATTAAGAGAAAAAGTCCTAATATTTTAGTGAGTTCCAAATCTCAGCCGATGCAAAAACTAACCGTACAGTTTCTAGAAAGAATTGGATGCGAGGTACAGCAGGACTATCGAATAAAGGAATATAGGCAAATAAAAGATTATTTACCTGTGATGGTACAACAAGTAATCATAGGAACAGCAGATTTAGGGGTAGTTATTAGTGAAGATGGAGAAAAAATGATTTTGATAGATAAAAAAGGGAACACCATCCAGCAGGAAAAATACGATATGTTGGTTATGATGATGCTATTGAAGGAAGGGAATAAAGAAAAGCTGATATTGCCATATACAGCACCCTATGGCATTGAAAAGCTGATTAATGCACAGAATATTGAAATCATACGGGTAAAATCGAATCCAGCTAGTATTATGTATGCAATGCATAGCCTTGATGGAGAGGGAAAAGATGGATTATCTCAATACATCTTAAGCTATCATGCTATTTGGGGAATGGGAGTTATTGTGGATTTTTTAATTAGAAATCATTTGAGACTAGAGGACTTAGTAGAAGAAATGCCAGATATATACTTCATAAAGGAAAAGATACCTTGTGATTGGCAGGATAAAGGACGAATCATCCGACAGTTGGTGGAGGAGCATCAGGATCATAATATAGAATTGTTTGAAGGAGTAAAAATAAATGACGAAAGAGGTTGGGCATTAATATTGCCTGATAGTGAAAAACCCTTATTTAATCTATATACTGAAGGGTTTTCTGAGGAATATGCTCAGGAGCTTTCTCTATTCTATCGTGAAAAGGTGAAGCAACTACTGCAAAATCAAGGGCAATAATGCCTTTGATTGCACTCTGTGAAAGTGACTGACACAAAATCAAAGATTTTGGTCATCTACTTATGGTTATCTACTTTTGTGTCATCTACTTTTGTTGAAAAAAAAAGGAGAGGGAATACATATGCTTCTTAATACCAATAAGGGAAGGAAACAAGACAATAGAATTATAGAGCTAAAGGATGTATTATTAACTCCTGAAGAATTGAACCAGCATGCAAAAGAAATTGCCAAAAACCATACTGTATATCATGATCCTGGATCTCTACAACATCTAATAAAAAGATTAGATAATAACTTTGAAACAATAGCGTCTGTCTATAAAAGTCTTAATGAAGCTATTAAACATAGACAAGACTTGTCACCGGCATCTGAATGGCTTCTTGATAACTTTTATAAGGTAGAAGAACAGCTGAAGGAAGCAAGACAAAATCTATCAAAGGAGAAGTTTTTAAGGTTAGATACACTAAATCATGGTTTCCTAAAGGGACACCCTAGGGCCTATGGAATTGCTCTAGAGTTTATTGCCCATACTGATGGAAAATTAGAAGAAGCACAACTGATCAACTTCATTCAATCCTATCAGTCCCAGAGGGTATTAACCATTGCAGAAATTTGGTCTCTTTCCTTAATGATCCGATGTGCTCTAATTGAAAATATTAAAACAATCTGCCAAAGAATTCATAATAATCATAAACAATGGCAAAAAGCTGAAAAAGCAGCAGCATTACCAGAGGAAGAAATCCTTCGTGTTGTTAAGAAGAACATTGAACTAGATGGCAGAGCAAACTTCTCCTATGCTGAACATCTGTTGAGGGTATTGAGAAGAGAGGGAACAGAAACTGGAGAAATTATCACGTACTTAGAAAAAAAGCTAAAAGACTATAACACTTCAATAAAGGATTTAGTAGACGAAGAACACAAGGAACAGGCGGAGGCAAAAATATCTATAGGCAATTCTATTACCAGCTTGAACATTGTGGCAACGATTGATTGGAACAATATTTTTGAAAGCTTAAGTATTGTTGAGGAGGTTTTGAAAAAGGATCCTAGTGGTATATATTCTCAATTAGATTTTGATTCTCGTGACTATTATCGAAATCACATTGAAAAAATAGCAAAGAAATTAAAGGAACCTGAAACTAGGATAGCCAGAAAGGCAATTGAGTGTGCTAAAAGAGCTGAAGGAAATCATGAAGAGGATAGAAAAAAACATGTAGGTTATTATTTAATAGATGAGGGAAGAAAGTGTTTGTTTGAAGCCTTAGATCATTTAGAGATAAAGGATTCCTTTAACAACAAGCCTTTTTCTACTTATCTAGCACCTGTTTTTATTATCACAGTCTGCATTATATTAGCCGCTATTACCTATGGTTTGAGGTTTATAGATAGAGGGACAGAAGGATTCTTAATTTTAATAGGGTTGGCTGTCCTCATACCTGCTAGTGATATCGCTGTTAGTTTAGTAAACTGGTTATTAACAAACCTGTTTCCTCCAACCTTTTTACCGCGAATTGAATATAGGGATGGAATACCAAAAGAAGCCGCCACTTTGGTGGTGGTGCCTACTCTACTCCCAAATAAAAATAGGGCAAAAGAAATCATTAGACAAATGGAGATATTCTATCTTGCTAATAAAGAAGAAAATTTGTTTTTTGCTTTAGCTGGAGATTACAGGGATGCAGACCAGAGGGAACAGCCGGAAGATAAAGTTATTATTGAGGCTGGTATAGCAGAAACAAAAAGACTAAATGAAAAATACGGGAAAGATATTTTTTATTTTTTCCACAGAGAAAGAAGGTTTTGTCAAAAACAAAAAAAATGGATGGGATGGGAGAGAAAAAGAGGAGCACTTGTGGAATTGAATGAACTGCTCTTAGGAGGAAAGGGGACATCTTACTCCACTGTTACGGGAAATATTTCAAATTTAAAGGATGCGAAGTATGTTATTACGATTGATGCTGATACGCAGTTGCCCATAGACACAGCAAAAAAATTGATAGGCATTGCTTCTCATCCATTAAATAAACCTATTATTGATGAAAAATCAGGTGTAGTTGTAGAAGGATATGGATTGATTCAGCCTAGAATAGGAGTCAATATAGAAAGCACAAATAAATCTGTTTTTACAAAGGTATTTGCCGGGCAAGGAGGAATTGATTCCTATACCACTGCTAACTCAGATGCATATCAAGATTTGTTTGGCACAGGGATCTTCACTGGAAAGGGCATCTATGACATCGAGGTCTTCAACAAAGTTTTGAAGGATGCTATACCAGAGCATACTATATTAAGTCATGATTTGCTTGAGGGAAGTTACATTAGAACTGGATTAGCCACTGATTTTGAACTGATTGATAGCTATCCATCGAAATACAGCGCCCATATGATGAGACTTCATCGATGGGTACGGGGTGACTGGCAGTTAATAAGATGGTTATCTTCAATAGTGGTAAATAGGAGGGGAGAAAAGGTAAAAAATCCTCTTTCGGCTTTAGCAAAATGGCAAATTTTTGATAACATGAGGCGAAGCTTAGTACCTATAAGTGTACTGTTATTATTAATACTAGGCTTCACTATACTTCCTGGTTCTTCAATTTTTTGGATAGGCTTGGGAATATTCACCATTATCTTCCCATTAATCATTAGTACTATTGAATACATAAAGCAAAGATACTATAAAGCGATCAATGAAAGATTAAATGCTGATTTAATTGTTGGTGTAAAAGCTACCTTCTATCAGGTATTGTTAAATTTTATATTTTTACCTTATCATGCCTATATGATGGGAGATGCCATTGCTCGTACCTTGTACCGTGTGTATATTTCCAAGGAAAATCTATTGGAATGGGTTACTGCTGCAGATGTAGAAAAAAATCTTGAGAATGATCGAAAAAGCTCTGTAAATAGAATGAAAAGTGGTATAGGAATCGCAATAGCAGTTTTTATTTTAACATTATTAATTAATCCTTATAGCCTACTTTATGCTGTGCCTATGGTGGTAATTTGGGGTGCAAGTCCCTTTATCGCCTTTAATGTCAGCAAAGAGATAGAAAAAAAGGAGGAATGTTTAGAGGAAGAAGAAGTACGACAGCTACGACGAATTGCAAGAAAAACATGGGCATATTATGAGGACTTTGCAGATGAGGAAAACAATTATCTACCTCCTGATAATTATCAGGTTTTTCCACCTAATGAGATCGCCTATAGAACTTCGCCAACAAACATTGGGTTTCTTTTGATGTCTATTCTTTCAGCACGAGATTTTGGTTATTTACCTACTGGTGAAATGATCGATAGGCTTGAAAAAACGATTTCAACGATAGAAAGAATGGATATGTGGAAGGGACATCTTTACAATTGGTATGATACTAGGACACTGGAGGTTTTGAGACCCTATTATGTATCTACTGTAGATAGCGGCAATTTTATTAGTTATTTAATCACAGTAAAAGAAGGATTAAAAGATTATTTAGAAAAACCACTGATGAACATGGAATTGGTGGTGGGGCTGAAGGATACTCTAATGCTGGTAGAAAAGGTGAATGAGACAGACATAAATTATCTAGAGGATATTATAAAAAGTGAGAACATTACTTTAGACACATTTGTAGATTTAATACAGCACTTTCAGCGAAAAGAAGAAACCGTTGAAGCTCATTGTGGCTGGAACCGGAGATTTTATGACATGATGAATATCTTCAATAGAGAAATAGAAAGGTTTTTTCCTTCTCATAAGACAATGATCATTCCACACAAATTTAACTTAAATGATAAATCTCTTTTAGAATTAAAAGAAATCTATAGAAAAAAACTACTTAAAAGAAGGGATAAGGAAAATAACGAACTAAGAAAGGATTTACTTGAAAAAATTAATTATATCAATGAAATCATCAGTAAAATCAATTCTTTAATAGAAAGAATCAATAAAATTGTGGAAGCAGCTGAATTTGTTCATCTTTATGATTTTAAAAGGCATTTGTTTTCCATTGGTTATAACGTAGATGAAGAGCGACTTACTAATTCCTATTATGATTTATTGGCCTCTGAGGTAAGAACTACCAGCTATATAGCTATAGCTAGAAGAGAAGTTCCTAAAAAGCACTGGTTTAAGCTAGGAAGAGCTATGGCAATCATCAAAGAATATAGAGGTTTAGTCTCCTGGACTGGCACGATGTTTGAATACTTCATGCCCTATTTGGTCATGAAAAACTACGATAATACCCTGATGGATGAAAGCTATAGTACTGTGATTAAGACGCAAAAGCTTTACTGTGAAAAAAGAGGTGTTCCTTGGGGAATTTCAGAGTCAGGTTATTATACCTTTGATATGGCATTAAACTATCAATATAAGGCCTTCGGCATATCTGATTTAGGATTAAAGAGAGGTCTATCAAAGGATATCGTAGTATCACCCTATTCCTCCTTTTTAGCATTACCTTTTCGACCAAAGGAAGCAATGAAGAACATTCAAGAATTAATGAAGGAGGACTTAGAGGGAGAATACGGCTTTTATGAAGCGATTGATTATACTCCTAGAACCGTATCCAGTGGAACGGGATCTGAAATAGTAAAGAGCTTTATGGCCCATCATCAAGGAATGATTTTTGTTTCCTTAGATAATCTGTTAAATAAAAACATCATGCAAAAAAGATTTCACCAGGATCCAGTTATGCAGGCAGGAGAAATTTTGTTACAGGAACGAATTCCTTTAAGATTAATCATCACAAAACAGTACAAAGAAGAAGTAGAGCCGCTATGGAAGGCAGAGGGAAAAACTCAGAAGGTAGTAAGAATTTATGGTATACCGGAGGATGCACTACCACAATGTCATCTTCTATCCAATGGTAGATATTCTGTTATGGTTACCAACACTGGAGCTGGCTACAGCAAAATGGAAAAGATCCAAATAAGTAGATGGCGGGAGGATGCAATTAGCGGGAAGGATGGCACCCATATTTTTATTCATCACCTCAACGAAAATAAAATGTGGACAACTGCGCTAGAGCCCTTTTCTCAAGAACCAGATGGATATAAAGTTAAATTTTCACAAGATAAGGCGGAATTTCTTAGAACCGATGAAAACATCGATACCCATACAGAAATTGTAGTATCCACAGAGGATGATGTAGAAATTAGAAAGGTTACTTTAACGAATCATGGCAGTCAAACAGCCAATATGGAAATAACCAGCTATTTTGAAGCGGTGCTTACTTACCAAGCGGCAGATGTTGCCCACCCTGCCTTTAGCAACCTATTTGTTCGAACTGAGGTGCTTCCTGAAGAAGATAGTCTTATTGCCTCTAGAAGACCTAGGGAACACGGTCAAGAGACAAAATGGATTTTTCATAGGGTTACCGTTGAGGGAGAATCTATAGGTGGATTACAGTATGAAACCAATAGAGGAGCTTTTATCGGCAGAGGAAGAGACCTTAGCAATGCTATTGCCCTAGGACAGCCTTTAAATGGAACTGAAGGAATTGTGCTGGACCCTATTATGAGCTTAAGAAAAACAGTGAAAGTGGCAGCAGGAAGATCAATAACTATTACCTTTATAACTGGCATTGATCATACTAGGGAAAAAGTAATCATTTTAGCTAAAAAATATGGAGATATAGCTGCTATTCATCGTTCCTTCCAATTAGCCATTACCAGAAGTCAGGTGGAGACCAGCTATTTGGATATAAAAGCAGAGGAGTTAAGACTCTACCAAGAGATGATTCCACAAATCATCTATTTAAGTCCTATAAGGAGAAGGTATCAAGCGTTGTTAAAGGAAAATAGAAAAGCCCAATCTGGACTCTGGGCTTATGGTATATCAGGAGATTTACCTATTGTAATGGTCAGTATAAGAAGCATGGAGGATATCGATGTGGTTAGTCAATTGCTAAAGGCCCATGAATATTGGAGAGTTAAAGGGCTGACTGTTGATCTCGTAATTTTCAATGAGGATGAAAGCAGTTATTTACAACCATTACAACAGTTAATTAATGATATAGTGTTTTCTAGTCAAGGTAGATATATGGTAGACCAACCAGGAGGTATCTTCATACGAAATGCTAGTGTGATGCCTCCAGAGGATAGAATTCTTCTCTATACGGTGGCAAGAATGGCAATTAAGGCAGAGAATCGACCCTTAAGTAAGCAGATGGAAGTTGGAGAAGAAAAGGTGGTAGCAGAAGAAGCAACTTTTGATAAAAATAAAATAAGATACAATAGTAGAGATGATGCGTTAGATTTAGACTATTTTAATGGATACGGAGGATTTAGCAAGGATGGCAGGAAATATATCATCCGGCTGAAGGAAAATAACCATACCCCAGCACCATGGATTAATGTTGTGGCAAATAAAAATTTTGGGTTTATTGTTTCAGAAAGGGGATCAAGCTTTACTTGGGCAGAGAACAGCAGGGAAAACAAATTAACTCCATGGTCAAATGATCCCGTTACAGATCCTTCAGGTGAAGCAATTTATATAAGGGATGAGGAAACAGGAGCATTATGGTCAACAACCGCCTTTCCTATCAGAGAAAAGGAAAGCTATACTATTACCCACGGACTAGGCTACTCCACCTTTTATCATAATAGTCAAGGAATACAGCAGGAGCTTACAATGTTTGTACCTAAGGATGATACGCTTAAGATAAATCTGGTTAAGATGAAAAATAACAGCAGCAAAGATAGAAGACTTACCTTAACCTATTACATTAGACCAGTAATGGGGGTTAGTGATCAAGTTACCCAACAATACATCATAACAGAAAGAGATGAGGAACGGGAAGGAATCCTCATAAAAAATCCTTATAATTCTGACTTTGAAGGAAGAATAGCTTTTGTTGCTACCTCAGAGGCTATAACATCCTACACCTGTGATAGACAGGAATTTATAGGTCAGCGAGGAAGCTTGATCAAGCCGGATGCCCTTAAAAACAAGCAGCTTTCCAATCGAGCTGGGGCAGGCTATGACCCCTGTGTAGTGCTTCAAGTTACCGTTGAACTTAAGAACAATGAAGAAAAAGAACTAGCATTTCTATTTGGACAAACCCAAAGCCTTGAAGAAATCAATAGATTGATTCATACCTATAGGGTGACAGACAATAGCAAAAAGGCTTTAAAGGAGGTACAGGATTATTGGCTTCATTTGGTTGACACAATTCAGGTAAAGACTCCAGACTTATCCATGGATTTAATGCTAAATCAATGGCTGCTTTATCAAACAATAGCTTGTAGGATATGGGCAAGATCTGCATTTTATCAATCAGGAGGTGCCTATGGTTACAGAGATCAGCTACAGGATGCAATGAATATGGTATATCCTCTAGCTGAAGCAACTCGACAGCAAATCTTATTGCATTGCGCCCACCAATTTGTTGAGGGTGATGTGCAGCACTGGTGGCATCCAGGAGCAGGAGACAAAGGGATACGAACCCGATTCTCTGATGATTTACTATGGTTACCCTTCGCTGTAGTGGAGTATACCCACAACACTGGTGATTACAGTATCCTAGAGGAAGAGGTGAAATTTTTAGAGGAAGAACCATTGAAAGAGAATGAAGATGAAAGATATGGTATTCCAAAGATATCACAAGAAAAGGCTTCTGTATATGAGCATTGTATTCGTGCGATTGAAAGAGGTTTGAAGTTTGGTGAAAATGGCATACCACTTATGGGATCTGGCGATTGGAATGACGGTATGAATACCGTTGGTAATAAAGGGAAGGGTGAAAGTGTATGGTTAGGTTGGTTTTTACATTCCATATTAAATAGATTTGCAGTACTATGTGATAGGATGCAGGAGGAGGATAGAGGGAAACGATATGTTGATTATGCTAAACAGATTGCAGAAGTGATTGAGAGAAATGCCTGGGATGGAGGATGGTATATTCGAGCTTTTTATGACGATGGTTCACCTTTAGGCTCTTCGCAAAATACCGAGTGCAAAATCGACTCTTTAGCTCAATCTTGGTCTATTATCTCTAAAGGTGGGAGAGAGGATAGGCGAAAGAAAGGGATGGAAGCAGTTGAGCAATATCTGGTGAAAAGAGATGAGGGAATGATCCTATTATTTACACCTCCCTTTGATAAAAGTGACCAGAACCCAGGCTATATTAAAGGCTATGTTCCTGGGGTTAGAGAGAATGGCGGTCAGTATACCCATGCGGCAACTTGGGTCATCAAAGCCTTTGCTATGGCGGGAGATGGAGATAAAGCATGGGAGCTCTTTAACATGATTAATCCTATTAATCATACGAGAACACCGCTTGAATGTGCCACCTATAAATTAGAGCCCTACGTTATGGCGGCAGATGTTTACGCAGTTAGCCCCCATACAGGCAGAGGCGGCTGGAGCTGGTATACTGGTGTATCAGGATGGATGTACAAGGTTGGTGTAGAGGATATATTAGGGCTAAAGAAAAATGGGGATAAGCTAGTGATTGATCCCTGTATACCGAAGGATTGGAAGGAATATACCATGAAGTACCGTTATATGGATACCTATTATTATATTAGGGTAAAAAACCCTAATGGGGTGAATACTCAGGTGAAAGAGTTGCGATTAGATGGAAAACCAATGCTGGGAGAATATATTCCCTTGATAGATGATAAGAAAGATCATAAGGTAGAGGTAATCATGTAGGATGAATCATAAATAAAGCAGACTTTTCTTGCACAGAAAGGTCTGCTTTTATTGATTTACTCTAATAAAATAAATTAGTTGATTAAGTAAGTGATAATAGCAAAATCTATTATATTAAAAATTATTTTGATAAGTATCCACCATCAACAGGGATAATTGCACCGTTTAAATAATCTGAAGCTTCAGCTGATAAGAAAATAGTTATACCCTTCATGTCATCTGGTGTTCCCCATCTCTTGGCTGGGATACGGTTAAGAATTTCTGTATTTCTTGTTTCATCAGCAATTAAAGCTACGTTCATTTCTGTATCCATGTAACCTGGAGCAAGGGCGTTTATGTTGATTCCTTTTGAAGCCCATTCGTTTGAAAGTGCTTTTGTAAGCTGAGCTACACCGCCTTTACTTGCTGCATAAGCAGGTACTGTATATCCACCGAAGAAACTCAGCATAGAAGCAATGTTAATGATTTTACCTTTACTGCCTTGTTTGATGTATTGTTGTCCTGCAAGCTGACAAAGTGAGAATACAGCGCTAAGGTTAATGTTGATAACTGCATCCCAATCCTCAATAGGAAATTCTTCACAGAAATGTCTTTTCTGGATTCCAGCAGCATTGACGATAATATCAAGATGACCACCTAAAACTTCAACTGCTTTATTGAAAGCGTTTACAAGATCAGTTCTATCACCAAGGTTAGCATTTACTGCATGACATTTATAACCTTTCTCACAGAAAGCTGCCGCTACATCAGCTGTTTTCTCTGAAATATCAATAATACAAACCTCTACTCCTGCTTCCATTAAACCTTCTGCCATTCCATTTGCAAGACCTTGTGCTGCACCAGTAACAATAGCTTTTTTGCTCTTCACATTAAATAAATCCATGATAAAAACTCCTCCCATATTTTAATATATATTGCAGATAAAATTTTAAAGTATTTTATATACTTTCAATATAAGTGCAATTGCTGTCTTAGCATTATAAATGTGTACTCTAATGGCTTCTTTCAACGCATCTTCATCTTGAGAAAGTATTGCATCTAAAATCACCTGATGTTCTTTAACCCCTGAAATATCTCTTTCTTTGGATTGTTTGCCAAAAGTGTAGTTGGAATATAAGAAAGGATTAATGTAGTGGAACATATCCACCACTTTTCTATTTCCTGAACATTTCAAAAAAAGCTCGTGAAATTTATAATCATAACTGTAATTTTGAATGTAGGCATCAACAGGGGAGTCTGGAGTTAAATCGCTAACAATTTTTAAATGTTCCTCAACATTCTTTCTAAATTCTTCCCTTAATGATTCATTGTAGTTAACGGTGGTGATTATTTCTTTTGTATAATACAAATCCAACATCAATCGCATATCAAATATTTCGTCTATTTCATCAGCCTGTACAGATTTTACTTTCATACCTTGACGAGGAAAGTTCTCAATGATTTTATCGGAAACAAGTCTGTTTAAAGCTAATTTAATAGGAGTTAAGCTGGCTCCATATCTTTCGGAGAGTTCTTTAGTATTGATTTTTTGACCAGGAAGCAGTATACCTTGCGTTATGTCCTTGCGGATATTAGCGTAAATAATATCAACTAGTGTTGTTTTACATGAGTTTTCAGACATAGTAAATACTCCATTTCTCTTAATATATTTTCAAATTGAACATTTAGACATGTAGTAAGTAAATGCTCATATGTAAATATTTCATTTTATTATACTATAAAATTAATAGAATAGGAAATAAAAAATTTTTTATTTGATAAATAAAATTTATATTTTTTCATATATTGACAATTAAAACCTATGATCATATAATAAAATCAATAAAAAAATTCTATTACATAAATAAAAAATTTTTTTTGGTATATATAAAATATTATATTAACAATAGAAAAATAATTTAATATGTAGGGAATGCAAAAAAAACATGCGTTTTCAATGTTTAGAGGAGCTGTTTAGATAGAACTAATCCAAAAAGAAAACGTTATCTGGTAATTAGAAGATTGACTAAAAAAATAAAGAGGGAGTGTTGTTATTATGAAAGCATTGGTTTATACAGGTCCTAAAGAGGTGGAAGTAAGAGATATACCAGAGCAAACACCAAAAGATGGAAGTATTAAGTTGAAGATGAAGTACTGTGGTGTATGTGGATCTGATATAGCTATTTCTCTTGGAAAACACCCACGAGCCAAGGCTCCTTTAGTGTTAGGGCATGAATTTCTAGGAGAAGTAGTTGAGGATGGAAAAAAGTTCAAAAAAGGTGACAGGGTGGTTGCTTATCCTCTTCTTTCATGTGGTCATTGCCTTCCATGTCGCACAGGTAATCCTCATGTTTGTAATACTTTGAGGTTGATAGGTATTGACGTTGACGGTGGTATTTGCCAATACGGATATATTGACGAGGATGTACTGTTTAAGGTACCAGACGATGTATCTGACAAAGCAGCAGCTGTTATTGAGCCTCTTGCGGTTATAGTAAGGGCAATTCATCAAAGTAACTTTAAATCCCTTGATGTTGCAGCAGTGATTGGGGCTGGTCCAATCGGCATGATTGCAGGTATGATGTTGAAGCATATGGGAGCCTCTAAGGTCTTTATTTCTGATATTGATGAAAAACGTCTTGAAAAGGCAATGGAATTTGGAATGATTCCTGTTAATGCTAAAACAGAAAGTATGGAAAAAGTAGCGAAGACAGCTACAGATGGTGAAGGTGTTGACGTATTATTTGAGTGTAGTGGAGCTGAAATCGCCGCAATGGAAATGACAAGTATCACAAGAGTAGGCGGCACCATTTGTATGGTATCAGTACCTAAGACACCACTTAATGTTAACTTAAGAGATATCAACTTCAAGGAACAACATATAGTTGGTACAAGGGTATATACAAAGGAAGAGTTCAGACAGGCTGTTGAATATTCTGCTCAGATTAAAGAAGATCTGGAAAAGATAGTTTCTCATATTTTGCCTTTAAAGGATAGTGCAAAGGTATTTGACATGATTGCAGATCTTAATTATGGCACTGTTAAGGTTTTAATTGACTGTACAGATATTTAATAAACTTTGTTATTAAAATATTTTATAGGAGAGTGTGGTGTTGGCAAGGCAGCATTAATCCAGAAAGAACTTGGTTTTAAAGCGATTAAGATGAACACAACGGAAGAGTTACATTACTTGGTATTGATATTAACGAAGAATAATGTAATAGAACAAGCAAAAATCGGTCACAATTGGAAAAATCCTGTTTGGAGAAATTCAGATGGAACAATTGCCGAATGGTAAAAAACAGAAAAGGTGGCATAGCAATGTACATATTAGTTTTAGAATCTAGTACCACGTCTGCCAAGGCTATGTTATATGACACTGAAAAAGGTACTTACGAAGTAAGAACGAAAGCCTATACACTATGCTATGATGACATTACCCTTCATGATGCAGAAAACGTTTTTAAAGAGACCGTGGATCTAGGAAAAGAACTTTGCATAGGGAAAAAAATAGATATTATTTCATTAGGTGGTACATGGCATAGCTTAGTACTTTGTAATACAGATATGGAACCGCAAACGCCGGTATATCTATGGTCTTATACAGGAGCAGCAGATTTATGTAAAGAACTTAGAAAAGATAAGCGCTACATGAAAGAATTTTATCAGAAAACAGGTTGTATGGTAAATGGAATTTACCCAGCTTTCAAATTAAAACTTTTGAAAGAAAAGGGATATTGTTTAGACAATTATTTAATTGCAGGTCAAGGAACATATAATATGTTCCGTTTGACAGGAGAACGAGTAATTATGGACAGTATGGCCTCTGGTACAGGATTATTGAATATACACACAAAGCAGTTTGATGCAGATATTCTTGCGGATTTAGGAATTAAGGAATCGCAGATTAGTCGCTTAGTAACCTATAAGGATACTTTTCCGCTGTCTAAAGAAGGAGCACAGATGTTAGGAATAGAAGAAGGTATTCCAGTAATTCCAACTGGTCCTGATGGTGGATTGAACCAAGTGGGTGCAGGGGCATTAGGTGATGATGTTATGACATTTTCTGTTGGAACCAGTGGTGCCATTCGTTTGACGACACAAAAACCTATTATTCCAGAGGAGCCAAGCACTTGGTGTTACTTGTCTCCTAAAGCATGGCTTAGTGGTGCGGCCACATCTGGTTGCTGCAACTGTATAGATTGGTTTAAGAATAAAATGTTTAGTCCAAATACAACCTATGATGATATCGAAAAAGGATTTGGTAACATTGAAAACACACCAGTATTTTTACCTTTTTTGTTTGGAGAGAGATGTCCAGGTTGGCAAGATGATAGAAATGCAGCTTTTTTTGATATAAAGCCTTTCCATACAGCGAATGACTTATACCATGCAGTGATGGAAGGTGTTCTGTTTAATTTGTATCAGTGCTATGAAGTTTTGAGTAACATAAACGGAATTCCAAAGAAAATTAAACTTTCTGGAGGTATTCTACATTCTTCATATTGGACGCAGATGTGTGCAGATATCTTTGGTACAGATATGGAAGTTGATAATGTGGAGCATAGTTCATTATTAGGAGGGGTTGCTTTGGGGATGGAATTGCTTGGCGAAATTCAGGATGTAAAAGACTTTATAACTGAAAGCACTAAAGTAATTCATTCTAATCTAGAGATGGCTGATATTTATGCTAAAAAATATGTACGCTACAAATATTGGTATGATAAAACAATCTAGATATATGAAATATTGAAGTCAAAAGCGGTATCAATATTTTTATATATAAATAATTATGTAGAAATGAGGGGGAAAAAAATTATGTCAAAGGTAAAGAGAATTTTAGCAATATTGATGGTAGGGTTGATGCTAGTTATAATAGCTACAGGATGCAGTAAGC
This sequence comes from Anaerovirgula multivorans, assembly GCF_900188145.1. GTDB lineage: Bacteria > Bacillota > Clostridia > Peptostreptococcales > Natronincolaceae > Anaerovirgula > Anaerovirgula multivorans. Next base: position 156,659 of record NZ_FZOJ01000005.1, read on the forward strand.
CAAGTACTACATCTGGCGAACCAGCCAGCGGTGATAGTGAAGAAAAAGTGGTAACTCTTAAATTCGCAAATGTCACTTCTAATTCTGCTAAAGATGCAGGAGTAAAGTTTAAAGAAGTAGTAGAGGCTGAATCAAACGGTTCAATCAAAGTTAATTTATTCCAGGATAACCAGCTGGGTGATGACCGTGTTGCCATCGAAACAACACAGTTTGGTGACATTGATATCGCAGCTAGTTCAACTAGCCCATTAGCTACAATGTATGCTGATTTTTATCTTTTCGATGCTCCATACTTGTTCTTAAGTAATGAGGAGGCCTATGCAGCTCTTGATGGTGAAGTTGGTCAGGGCATTTTAAATGGATTAGAGAGCATGGGATTAAAAGGTCTTACTTTCTGGGAAAACGGATTCCGTAACTTTACCAACAACACTATTGCTGTTAGTAAACCAGAAGATGTTAGAGGCTTAAAGATTCGTACAATGGAAAACCGAGTTCACCTTGCAGCATGGTCAGCTCTAGGTGCGAATCCTACACCTATGGCATTTACAGAATTATTTACAGCTTTACAGCAGGGTACTGTAGATGGACAAGAGAATCCATTAGGTATTATCGATGCTAATAAATTTGAAGAAGTTCAGAAATATATTTCTTTAACACAGCATGTTTATACACCTTATGTAGTCACTATGAACTTAGACAAGTACAACTCATTATCAGATAACCAGAAGGCAGCAATTCAAAAAGCTGTTGAAGCATCAACAAAGTTCCAGAGAGAGGCATCACAGAACTATGAAAAAGAAATTTTGGAAAATTTTGAAGCAAAGGGTGTTAATATTATCAAGTTAACAAATGATGAAAAGGCAGAATTCCAGAATATTATCAATGATGCTGAGATTTTTGATTTAGTAAAAGAAGTAATGGATAATCCAAAATATGTTGACGAAATTTTAAAATAATCGATTTGGTAATTTAGTGACATGATCCGTTATGGATAATCATAACCAAAATATTTAAATATTGGATTTCGGTATTATGATATCAGATATAGTTATGACATCAGGCATAGTATCGAAATCCATATTTGTATTAGAAACTCAGGAAAGGGTGAAATCATTGAAGATATTGAAAGTACTTGACGAGAAGTTAGAGCTTTCTTTATGTATAGTTCTCATGTCATTAATGACAATTACTATTTTTATCCAAGTAATCATGAGATATGTTATGCATAATTCTTTGGTATGGTCAGAAGAACTTGCTAGATATTTATTCATTTGGTTGATCTATTTAGGTATAAGCTATGGTGCTAAGATCATGAAACATATTAAAATTGAAGCAGCCTTAGGTCTTTTTCCAAGCAAAGCTCGACCAATGATTATACTACTTGGTGATGTTATATTTTTAGGATTCTCAATGTTTATAGCCTATACATCCTTTACAGTTGTACAGAGACAGATCGTCTTAGGACAAGCCTCACCAGCAATGCATATGCCAATGTGGATCATCTATGCTGCACCTATGGTGGGATTTACATTAACATCTATTAGACAGACACAAACAATTCTATACAGAATAAATAAATTTAGAGAGGGAGGAGAAATCGATGGTTAGCTTGGCTTTGTTTCTTAGTCTTTGTATTTTTCTTATATTAAACTTACCTGTAGGGATCGCCATTGGACTTGCCTCTTTAGTAGCAATCCTTACAGGTGGAACATTATCTCTAGGCTACATAGCACAAACATTGGTTACAAGTACGGACTCCTTCCCGATTATGGCAATCCCACTGTTTATTCTCGCAGGTGAATTGATGAGTTCTGGCGGTGTTTCTAAACGTCTTTTAAATGTTGCTAACGTTTTTTTTGGAAGAATCACAGGTGGTATTGCCATCGTTACTGTTGTAGTATGTATGTTTTTTGCTGCTGTTTCCGGTTCCGGCCCTGCAACAGTTGCAGCCGTAGGCTCCATGGTTGTTCCTACGATGCTGGAAAAAGGATACAGCAAGAAATTTATATTAGCCCTAATTGCTTGTGCCGGTAGTATTGGTGTAATCATTCCCCCAAGTATTCCAATGGTTATCTATGGTGTTTCTACAGGTACTTCTATCACTGCTTTGTTCATGGGAGGCTTCTTACCAGGAATCTTAATAGGTCTTGTATTAATCTTCTGGTGTTACTACTATTGCAAGAAGCAAGGATGGAGGGGAGACACAGAAAAAATTTCAGTTAAAAGAGCCGTTGATGCAGTTTGGGATGCAAAATGGGCTTTGATTAATCCCTTTATTATCTTAGGAGGCATTTATGGAGGTATATTTACTCCTACTGAAGCAGCATCTGTAGCAGCTGTATACGCTCTTATTTGTGGTGTATTCATTCATAAAGAATTAAAGTTTAATAATTTAATCAGTACAATCGGAAATGCATGTTCAACAACAGGAACAACAATGATTATTATTGGATTTGCATCTGCCTTTACAAAAATTTTGACAATTGAGCAAATACCTGCAATGATTACAAATGCAATTATCAATTTCACAGATAATTCGATTTTCATCCTATTATTAATCAATGTTTTATTATTGATTGTTGGTTGCTTTATGGATACAACCCCAGCGATTATGGTATTGTCACCAATTCTGCTACCTGTTGCAACATCAATAGGATTAAGTCCAGTTCACTTTGGTATTATCATGGTTGTTAACCTAGCAATAGGTTTCATCACACCTCCTTTAGGCATCAATTTGTTTGTTGCTGCAAGGGTTGGTTCTGAGCCATTAGAAACGGTAACTAAAGGGATCATTCCTTTTATCACTGTAATGATTATATGCTTGCTGTTAATTACATTTATAGAGCCGATTTCTATGCTCTTGCCAAGGTTAATAATGAAATAGAAATTCTGTCAAGAGAAGTGAGAGGAATATAAAGATGTACAATATATATATGGATTCTGGAACATCGAATACAAGAGCATATTTGATCAAGGAGTTCCAGCTGATAGATATAGCTACAGTAAATGTTGGAACAAAAGATTCTGCTATCTCGGGGAGCAATGATGTATTGTTATCTGCTATGAAAGGGTGTTATGATAAGCTTTTAGATGATAATGGGTTGCAGGATTATGACATTAAAGGTCTTTGGTCTTCTGGAATGGTAACAAATGCATTTGGTATTATTGAAGTAGAACATATTAGTGTGCCAATAGATGGACATAAGCTATTGGATAGAATATACATTCATCATGAAGAAAAATTTTTCAACCGGAAAATGAAACTTATTTGTGGTGCAAAAACAGCACAGTCAGGTCAACTTGTTACCGTTGATAATATCGATCAGATGAATAATGTTCGTGGTGAAGAAATTGAAGTGGTAGGAATGGTAGCGACTGGTATACTGCCAAAGGATAAAGATTCTGTTATGATTTCTCCAGGATCTCATACTCATTTCTGTTATGTAGCAAATGGAGCTATTGTTGATATTGTCTCTAACTTTACAGGTGAACTGAATCATGCTATTAAGGAAGCTACCATTCTAGGTGGAGAATTAAGTACAAAAGAAATTGACATGGATCCAGAAAATGTGAGCAAGGGATACCAATACCTCAAACAATATGGGGTTTGTAGAGCTTTATATATTATTCATGCAACACGAGTATTTGATGTTTGCTCTGATGAGGTTCGCAGTCAAATGATGGCAGGTATCATATCTGGCAGTGTTATTGATTTATTGGCTATGAAAATTACTGAGACTTGGAGAAATATAGAAAATATTATCATTATTGGTGGCAAGTCATATGTGGAATCTCTATTTCAGATACAAGAGTGCACAATGGTGAATGGAAACCTTACATAGGTAAAGATGTATATAAAAAAGTACTGGGTTTAGTAGGATTTGGTGCTATTGCAAAAAATGTTGCACGTCGGGCAAATGGTTTCAGTATGCAGGTATTGGTATATGATCCATTTGTAACAGAAGTACCAGATGTGTTCAAAAATTATGTTCAGTTGGTGGATTTTGACACATTAGTAAAAGAAAGTGATATTATTTCTATTCATGTTCCATTAACAGATGAAACAAAGGATTTATTTGATAAACAGACAATCTATAGTATGAAGAAAGAAGCATTTTTAATAAATACAGGACGTGGCGGTATCATTAATGAGGTAGATTTATATGAATGCATGAAATCTGGTCATCTGGGTGGAGTGGCATTAGATGTTGTAGAAGTTGAACCTATGACAAAGGACAATCCATTGTTAACTTTGGAAAATCTCATAGTTACGCCACATATTGGCATGTATTCTTTGGAAGCAATTAGTGCCGTAAGTATAGTATGTGCACAAAATATTGTGAAAAAGCTGAAAGGTGAGGCGCCAGATTATTTAATTGTCTAATACATAAATAAAAAATACAGAAAGGAGAGCATAATCTTTAGAAGATTATGTAAAAAAGAATATGAAGAATTTATTGAATCAAATTGCTGAAATAAAAATTGTACCAGTCATTAAAATTGATAATGCAGCCGATGCTGCTCCTCTTGCAAAAGCATTAATAGCAGGAGGATTGCCTGTTGCAGAAGTTACCTTCCGTACAGAGGCTGCTGAAGAAGCTATCAGAGAGATGAAAAAGTTTCCTGAAATGTTAGTAGGAGCTGGTACTATTACCAGTGTAGAGCAAGCAAAAAAAGCTTGTGATGCGGGTGCTGTTTTTCTAGTTACTGCTGGATTTAACCGTGCTGTAACAGAATTTGCAGTTGAAAATAACATCCCGATCTTTCCAGGTGTATGTACCCCTACAGAAATAATGTACCTATTAGAATACAATTTACCAGTAGCAAAATTTTTTCCAGCTGAACAATACGGTGGCTTATCCACGATTAAGGCTTTATCTGGACCATTCCCTAACATGAAATTTATGCCTACAGGTGGAATAAGTGACAAAAATATATTGGACTACTTGGCAAATCCTCAGATTATCGCTTGTGGTGGAAGTTGGATGGTAAAAGATTCATTGATTAATAATCACCAATTTGATGAAATTCAGCGCTTAGCAGCAGACGCAGTTCAGTTAGTAAAATAATTCTCAGATATTGTGGAGATTGTAGTATGGGCAATAGTTTGAGTAAATTACCTCGTAAAGTTGAGCTGTATTATATAGCATAACTCTATGAGGTATTTCTATATTGGACTACAAATCACTTGATAATAATTCCTGCTATTAGTTCACATTAAACGATCATGTTATTTATATGTTGAGTAATTTCCAAATTTAATTTGTCTAATTAGAAATTACTGATGGTCTGAATAAACTAATTTATGGTATAATCAATATAAATTTAAAATCATCGTAAAAAAATTTAATAATATAAATAAAAAATTTATTTATAGAGAAATAAGGAGGTATTATCAAACACAGGAGGTTAAGGCAGATGTATGAGATTGCGATTTATGGACTTGGGGTTATGGGAAGTAGTTTAGCCAAAAATCTTTTGAACAAAGGATTTTCTGTAGCACTCTTCAGTAAAAATGAAGAGGAAGGGAGACGATTTGTTTATGAAGCTTTAAATGAAAATTGGAAAGTATTTAGTGAAGAAAAAACGTTATTATCCAGTCTAACTAGTCCCCGCATCATCTTTTTGATGATTACTGCTGGTGAACCAGTAGATATAGTAATTAAGAATCTATCGCCGTACTTGAAAAAAGGAGATATTATTATTGACGGAGGCAACTCTTATTTCAAAGATACGTCTAGAAGGACAAATTATTTAAAGGAATTGGGTATTTTTTACTTGGGAATTGGTGTTTCTGGTGGTGAAAAAGGTGCTTTGACGGGACCCAGTATGATGGTAGGGGGGAGTTTAGAAGGCTGGGAAGCAAGTAGATATATACTACAGAAAATTGCCGCTCACCTTCAAGGAGAATCCTGTTGCAACTACGTAGGGCCTGAAGGAGCAGGGCATTATGTAAAGATGGTTCATAATGGTATTGAATATGCTATTTTACAATTAATAGCAGATACTTATGCTGTTATGAAAAGAGGTCTTGGTTTAGATCATGAGATCATTACAAAAATCTTTAGTGACTGGAAAAGTAGTCAATTGAATTCATATCTCATTGACATTACTGCCAGTGTTTTGTCGAAAAGAGATAGCGACGGAGCACCCTTAGTAGATAAAATTTTAGATGTGGCAAGGCAGAAGGGAACCGGAAGCTGGACTTTAGAGGAAGCCGTTGCAAGAGAGGTATATGTGCCCACTATTTGTGAGTCTGTATTTGCCAGATATTTTTCTGCTAATCGCCAATTAAGGATAGAAGGAAATCAAATGCTGACAACGACAGTGGCACCTATGCAATTAGAAGATTATAATACACAATTAAAGGATACTTTGTTAGCGGGTATTATTTGCAGCTATGCACAAGGGATTGAACTGATTCAAAAGGCATCTATAGACTATGGTTGGAACATTGATTTAGTCAGTACTGTTTCCTTGTGGAGGGACGGCTGTATCATTAGGAGTCAGTTATTACAAGATATTGTGGAGGCATTGATGGAAAGAAAACAAAATATTTTGCTTACGAAAAAACTTTCTTACATAACTGCTTTGGAACCTTCGTGGCGTGAAACCATTACACAGGTTCAAAACGATGCTTTGGCAGTGCCAACCCTGATATCTACCCTTTCTTATTATGATTGCTTTCATACGGATAAAATGTCGGTAAATATTGTTCAGGCCTTGAGAGATTGTTTTGGTGCTCATACCTATGAAAGAATTGATAAAGAGGGATATTTTCATACGAATTGGGAGTAAAAAATAATATTAAAGTATCTGTTGTCTTAATTGTATTGATTATAGTAGAAACTTATAATAAAGGGAGGAATTTTTATGAGTAAATATAAGGTATTAGTCACAGCGAGATCCTTTGGGTCAGCTGATGAGGGTGCCATTAAATTTTTAGAGGAAAATGACTGCGAAATAGTAAGGCTAGTTGCTGCCAACGGATCTATTCCAGAACAATTAGAGAAAGAACTGCCAATGGCAGATGCTGTCATTGCTGGTCTTGAAGTATATGATAGAGATTTAATCGAAAGCGCATCAAATCTTAAAGTAATTTCACGTTATGGCGTTGGATATGATAAAGTTGACCTTGAGGCCGCTTCAAATAAGGGGGTAGCAGTTACATTTACACCTGGTGCCAACGGGGATTCTGTTGCAGATATGGCGGTAGCTTTAATGCTTAATGCAGGGAGATGTGTTGCTTACATGGATCAGTGCATGAAAGCCGAAAATCAACAGAGACCCATAGGTGTTGAAATGTGGGAGAAAACTCTTGGTGTTATTGGTGCAGGAAGAATAGGTCAGGGTGTAGCCAGAAGATGTAGAGGATTTAATATGAGAATTCTTTGCTATGATACTTTTCAAGATGAGGCCTTCAAAAATGAATGTGCAGCTGAATATACTGATATAGAAACAATTATTAAGGAAGCAGACTTTATTACAATCCACTCTCCGCTAAATGATGAGACAAGAAACATGTTCAGCACAGAGGAATTTAAGGCTATGAAGAAAAATGCTGTTATCGTAAATACTGCAAGAGGTGGTATCATCGACGAAGCTGCTCTTTATGAGGCACTTAAAAGTGGTGAAATCGCAGCCGCAGGACTTGATGTAACTGTGGATGAGCCTTCATACGGCAATCCATTGCTTACACTTTCTAATTGTACAGTAACTCCTCACGCTGGCGCAGCTACATATGAAGCAAGCAGTAAAATGAGTATGATGGCGGCAAAAAATGTCGTCGAAGTTTTAGCAACAGGAAAATGTAATTTCATAGTAAATAAATAATGTGGTTAAACCACCTATTTTACTGGTGTAAAAAAACTTCCCTCCACTTAAGTTTGTTGATTAACTTTTGTGGAAGAAAGTTTTTTTGATTATATAGCCTAGAAGATTTAAGTCCTATCATATCCAAAATACTTAGCTATTTTATAATAATTAGGAACATCAATCCCATACTTCTCAGCAATATCTACAACATCAAAGATGAGCTCTTCCTTTTCACTTTTTGTTCCCGCTTTCATATCCTTTTGCATTGAAGCTGTAGTATCCAGAGCAAGACCGGCTAGAATATTTAGGCTTTCTTCTATTAGATCACAGTCTAGCTGTATACATAAGCCATTTGCAATTTTTTGCAATTCCTGAAGAAGAGAAACAAAGGTTTCACGGTATTTTCCCTCTTTTTGCATTTTACCTGCCATAATATCAAAATAGGCTCCTGTAGAAGCACAAGCAGAGGTGAAGGTAAATTTCTTAAAAATATCCCGACTTATGTCATCGGAAAGAACGCCATCAATACCAGATTCAATAAGATCCTCTTGTATTTTTTGTAATAAAGCTCTATCTACTTTTGAATTTTCTCTAGGGCCAAAAACAACTCTAAAAATCTTAATCCCCTGTGTAATTTCTCCAGGAGCTGATATGTATGCGCTAATATAGATACAACCATCAAGAACGGTTATCCCTGGTAAAGCCTTCTCCAGTTTTTCTCCAGCTCTTAATGTATTCAATATTGGGATGACAAGAGTCTTTTCATGAGAAGCCTTGATAATTGTAGGAATAGTATCATGTAGGGAATATCCCTTAACACATACAAAGATTACATCAAATTTATCAACAACCTCAGCACTACTGAAGGCTTTAACATTCTTTAGATGAATATTATCTCTTCTTGTGGAATGCACAACAAGCCCATTTTCTTTTATAGCCTTTAAATGTTCTCCCCTAGCAACCAATGTGACATCTTTACCTCTGTCAGCCAAATATCCACCAATACAACCACCTGTACCACCGGCACCTATTATTAAATATTTCATATAACTCCTCCACATGATATCGTTTTAAAATATTGTACCACAAAGAAGTAAAAGCTCTCAATAGTGTTCAAGGGAGGAAGTGGCATAGATATAGAAAAAGGACCAACCATTTTGCTTAGGTCAGTCCTTTTTAAAATGTAATTAGCTTAAGCCTAATTCTTTTCGTTTCTTCTCAATATGATCAACGTAGATTTGTATTGTTTTTTCTGCATCCATCTCTACAACTACCTTACCAAGTCCTAAGGTTTCTGTAGTTTCGGTTAGGGTTTTTACAACAACATCACTGCCAGTAATGGATGGAACAGGAGCAACATGAACTAGCCAGCCTAATGCTACAGCAGTACAGGCATCAGCCACAGCTTTTTGCTCTAGGTATTCTGGTGCTCCGATCACTAGAGGAAGCTTGTTTGTGTCAACGCCTAATGCATCTGCCAATTCCTTAGCTGTATGTGTCATTTTACCGATATCCACACATGCTCCATAGGTCAATACTGGTGGGATACCTAGCTGTTGGCACACTGCTTTAAGTCCTTCACCACATTCTTCAGCAGCTTTAGGGTTTGTCAAGCCTGTATATTCCATGACAGAGGAAGTACAACCTCCAGATAAAACCAAAATATTGTTCTCAATTAATCCTTTTGTGATTTTAAAAATATTACTTCCACCTTGTCCATATCTCGCAGTAGTACAACCTACAATGGTTGCAATACCACGAATGTTACCATTTGCAATTTGCTCTATTAATGGTTTGAAGCTTCCGCCTAAGGCTTTCTTTACGGACTCTGTACTAAAGCCCACCATACAATCAGATACATGGGGAGGAATATAAGTTTCTCTATTCTCGGTTTTTCTGTTTTTAAAGGCTTCTATCGCCATATCTAATGCTTTTACTGCTTGCTCCTTCATTTTTTCAGGAACAAAGTCAAGGGTATCGGTGCCTTGAAGTTTAATTACAGGATGAGTACTTAAGAGCTTTGTACCGAATTTTTTAGCAAAGATAGGCATCGTAGGTACTGTACAATTATAGTCAAACATGAAGAGATCCACCACACCTGTAGCCAGCAGGTACTCTTGAGAAAGCCATTCTCCCTCTTGACCACCATAGCCCTTTTGATTGTGCATGCCTTCATAGTTAATGAGCTGTTGCCCTTCACAAACATGACCAAGAATTTGTATACCCTCAGCTCCAGCCGCCTTGGCCTTTTGTTGCCATTCATCGGTGGAGGCTAGGTCAATGGCTACATGGGCCAATAGGGGCATATGTCCGTTGGTGATAATATTGATCCTATTCTCCTTCAACAATCCCATATTTTGCTGCTTCATAGCAATTTCCTGGGTTCCCATAAGGATTTCTTGAACAATGTTCAACATAAACAGTCCTTGATACTCATTGGCAATGCCTAGACGGACACCTCTTAATAGAAATTCTACTGGATCCGATGTGAAGTTTGTCATACACTGGGTTTGAGCATAAGCAACTTCGCTATAGCCTCCCCCTGGGAACAATCCTAACTGTCTCCAAAGCTCTTTCCTTTTAGTGGGTGCAAAAGCTTCTACTGTTTTAGATTCCACATGATGGGGTGCGTGGATATCATTCATTACCCAATCAGCAAAAGCCACTGCCAACTTTTCTATAGGTTGATTAGTATCTAATCCCGCCATATCTGCGTATTTCTTTAGCTTCTCAGGATCACGAATTTTCAGACCACTTTCAGGATGTTCTCCTGCTGCCTTCAAGGTTCTGGCTGCTTGGTGACAATGGAATATGTTTGCAGAAGTACCAATGGTCACATGACGGTACATAAAATTTCTTGCAACCATTGTATGAGCATCAACACCACAGACTCCTCTAGGAGCTTTTTTGCTTATTCTACAGGGACCGTTAGCACAAAGCTGACAGGATAAGCCTTCAATACAAAACTTACATTGTGTAGGCTGTTGTTCACTAAAACGATCAAATACATTAGTCATGCCAGCATGATGAACTACTTGGTACATCTCTCTCATTGTTGGATCAATAATTACATTTAATGGATAACCGTCTTTAGACTGATCATGTTTTTTAATATGCTCTCGCTGCCATTGATGGACTTCCTCCATGGAGGGAGATTTTTCAATTTTATTGTAGTCTACCTTCAAATCATGAACATTTTCATGTAGTGCAGGGTCGTTAAAATCTTTATCTGTTAAATCCGCTGCAAATGTTTTATTATCACCCCTCATTCTTTCAGCACTGTTTTCATAGGAATTTCGAATATCCTTATCTGACATACTAAAACCTCCTTCTAAAATCATTCTTGTCCTTAATAGTTTCTCTTGTAGGAAGTAGAAATATACTAAATTGGAAAATTTTAAAAAAATAGATGTAAACAAGATCCTTCAAAATAAGATACAAAGAAATATAGTTTGATTCAGCAAATGCAGAGGATTATTAACGATAGACTTAGCTCTAAAAAGTAATGAAACACTCTATACATGAAAAAAACCAAAAGAAAAACAGCACTCCAAATATTACAGAATTATTGTTTGCCCAAAATCAATTATCAAAATATAGTTTAAGTTAATGCCTATGATATTGTCATTAAGTAATCACTAAAAAATTATTCTGTAAAAGAAGAAAACTATTATTAAGGAATATTTTCTTTTTTAGTTTGAAATAATTTTTTAACGAATATAATAACATTTTACCGATTCTCTATTTGAATTAGCATCTTAGTATGTTACTTTTATATAAAATCAACATACTATTTGACACTGAGGTGATGAAGATGAGAAAAATTTTAATTGTTGAAGACGATCCTATTATCAGTAGAGGATTAGCAAAAATAGGCCAGTCAATTAATCATGAATTAGAGCTTATTATCACTGAATATGCAGAAAAAGCACTAAGCTATGGAAAAATTTGCTTCCATCTTACGGTCTGCAAGCATCTTGTTATATACAAACCTGACACAACCAAAAGTTTTATTGATTAGCTGTAATTGCTCTTTATCAGGATATATGCGGTATCTATATGCTTTGTTCATACCTTTTCACCTCAAGCAATGCAGGTCAATGATCGTTTTCATTTAGTAAAAAACTTGGTTAAGGCAATAAGCAAAGTATTACAACGAACCATTAATGGACGTATTGAGATTCCTCTTACATCTCCAGAAGCCAAGGGCCGTTATAAATATCTCTTAGAAATGACCAAAAGAGAAAAGATCATTGAAGCTAAAAGACTTTCAAAAAAGGGATATAGTTATGAAAAAATTGCTACAGAGCTACAAATAGGTAAGACGACTGCGAAAAAAATATTACAACATGAATTACAGTGACATCCCAGAGGAGAAAGATACAAAAAGAGGAAATCAGCACAAAGAAGCTATTGAGAAAGTAGAAGCTAAGATAGAAAAGGTTAGGCAGCTATATGAAGAAGGATATGGGAAACTTGATATATCAAAATTCACAGGAATAAGTATCGCTAGTATCAACAATTATCTTATGGAAGGTTATAGCCCAGTTCATGGACAATATGGTGCAAGTCGACCAGGCCCGCTGACACCCTTTAAAGATGAAATATTAACATTGAGATCAGAAGGTGTTACCTATAGGGAGATTACAGAAGGGCTTCGTTTTAAAGGATACAAAGGAGATGTATGGTAGAAATCATTTCGATATGTTAAGAAGTAAAGTTCTGCAACTAGAGGCAATGAAGATAGTAAGTATTAAGTAGGCGATAAAAAAGTTATTTTATTGCTTTATTTTAATGCCAATTTCCAATAACTTTGGAAAGAACCTCTTTGTCGCTTACATAACTTCAATGTTCTGCAGTCACGTTAAACACATTCCCCTCTGATTGAGTTGGGTATTCTTTTGCGATAGATCCACAAGTGTGGATAAGTGGCTCATTTTCATCTCTGTAAACAATTTAGTATTTACGAGGCTGAATATATACTTCAGGAGTTGCGGTGCTACCTGTGATCTATATAATTCTCTGTGTACTCTTCACCTTACTATTACCAGTGTCGGAGCAACACTCTGTATGGGTGGGTGGTTAGACCTTTCTCAACAGGGATTTTTCACCCCCTAAGAACTGTCAAGCTTTGCTTGACAGTTCTTAGGGGGTCTCTATCCAGATTAACAGATCACATGATGCTCTTTCTCAGTTTTGAGTTTTTATCTAATAAATTTTAATATATAGATGTTCTTTTAATGCGTAGTGTTTATACGGCTTTTCATATACCCACAATGTTTCTAATAGAAAATACAAATGTTCTTTTTAAATGCTCATAGTAAAGAGGCCTCGAATAGCATCACGGCCTTTTACTGCCCTACTTTACCGCCATTCCATTTTGCAATACCGTTATCAACTCATCTATCTTGTTCAAAATTTCATCATCATGCATATCTGGCATGACAACTCTATCAACCCGTTCAAGCAAGATTTCGAAGATCTCAGCCATCATTTTTACGGAAATATCACTGCGTATTTGTCCTTTTTGTTGTGCATTCTCGACCATGCGAAGCAAAACATTTTCTGTAACACCTCCAAAAACATTAAAAACTGTTTTTCGAAAACTCAGTTCCTCAGTCAGAAACCGACGATAGAGTTCGTTGTATCTTGGTTCTTTACGTGCAAAGCGAATTCCCAGCATGGCTTTTTTCTTTATTGATGTAAAGAAATCGTCTCCCGTATTTGTGTCGTCGTATTGCTGAAACAGCGCTAGCTTTTCCACAATAAGCCGTTGGAACAAAGATAGATACAAATCTAGTTTGTCATAAAATCGGTAGTAAAAGCTTCCCTTGTTCAATCCCGCAGTCTTTATAATACTATTCAAAGAAGCTTCACCAAAAGAGTGTTTGGAAAAAACATCCAACGAAGCATCGAAAAGTGCTATATTGCTGTTAAGAGGATTTTCAGCTCCTTCCTGTTGCCATTTCATCTTTCCATTAAAATCCGACATTAGTCTTCATCCTCCAACATTTTTTCATGCCTTTCTTTTTTCTCTTTCTGTTTTTTCATCCAGGCGCCGCCGAGCTTAACCTTTAGAAAAATAAAACCTGCAAGAGCAACAATAAGTATAATCCACCAATACCATGCCATAAGATTACCTCCAAACTTTCATTTTTATTTTTTTCGTAAAGACAATCATCACAGGGATGAGCCATGCAAATCCCGTTACTAAAATCATTAAGAATTGGAACGTCGGTTCTTGGTTGGATATCGCCATGTCAATTACAGCATATTGCCAGTACATGGGAAGCATATAATACAAAAAAATCCACTTTTCCGGGACAAAGACAGCTGATATCCCTGCGATCAAAAATACAGGCATAATAATTTTAAGGACGCCTACAGCAGCAATTTGATTGCCTGCAAATGTAATAATCAAGAAAATAATAATACCACTTACAAAAATACTACACAAAGCCAATAAAATAACTTGCGGCAGAGCATCCGCCCGACCCACAATAAATGCACAGGCAGATACCCCAATTATACCTAGTAGCTGAGATGGCACTATTTTTGATATAACATATCTACCAAGCGTCATAGGGCTGACAGAAATCGCACGGATAACGCCACTTTCCCGTTCGTAAACACCACTAAAGCCCAATGAGGCACTACCCAGGAACAAAGCCAACAAAAAGATGCAGGCCATTGAAATAGAATAGGCTAGAGAAGTTTGGGGTTCAACTTTTTCAGCCGTATATTGAATAAGCTCGGAGTCAAGAGCAGCGCTCACAAGCTTACGCCTCATCTCGGCAAAACTTTGTCCTTCATTTCCTTCTACTATCAGTCTAATATCACCATTTTCTACGGTAACACCGGCAATGTTGTCTACTCCAAGTACTCTTTCTTTCATGATTTCAAGGTTATCGACATATTCAATATCAGCTACGGATTCCAGTTTTGCAACTAAATCCGGAGACATACTTTTATCCACTACCAGAGAGATATTTGATTCATGAATACTACCAAACACAAAAATGAAAATCAGAGCAAGCATTGCTGGGGAAATAGTTAAAAAGATTGTAATTCCATCACGAAAAATTAATTTAAATTCCCTTACAATTGTTGTGATAATACTTTTCATTCCTTATCCCCGCCCTTTCATCAAAAGGTATTTCCCGACCACAAATCGACTAATCAAATATGCCCCAATACACCACCCTGCTATAGTGAACGCTGTGGGTAGCAGGCTTCTTCCCATTCCAAAAAGGATGTTTTCATAAGCAAAAATCATGGAATAGGTTGGTATCACTCGAAGCCATAACGGCGAGAAAGACGGCTCTGAATATGCCACAATAGGCAGCATGTTAACAGATAGCAGTAAAGTCATGGAAAAGAACCAACTGCTCATATCCCTGAAAAAGGTTGTAAATGCAAGTCCAATTAAAGAGAATATTGCTGCCCCGAAAAAGCTAATCAAAATGAAATGAAGTACAGAAAAATTAAACCCAACAGAAAAAAACGCCATCAGCAGGGCATAAATTACAGCGATGATCGAGAAAAGCACCGTTTTCGAAATGAGATACTTGTCAACCCCTATCGGTGCTATCCGCATTGCTCGAATTGTCCCTTCTTCCTTTTCTGAGAGCATCAATGCCCCGCCTAGGATAAACCCGATAATGAGTGCCTCAAAGCAAATAAAAACTGGTGTCATGCGCTTGTTAAAAGGAATTATTGAGTTGTTTTCATTTATGCTTTCTATTCCTACATAAGTATCGGAAGAACTATAAAGCATGGTCAGCATTGCAAGGACAGTCTTTTCGGAAAGACCCGGATTCAGAACTGTCATAGTGCCATCATCGTTTCCAAGCAGGCCAATTCCTCCCATCTCCTTTACCGCTATCCTAAGTTCCTCTTCGCTATTCACTACTGTAACCTGTTCGGCAGTATGGTCTGTATGATAGGAGAAAATATGATGCCCTTCTTCTGAGATATTTTCAGGAAGTGCAAAATTAATTACCGAAATAATCAGCACTAGCGTCGCGGTAATTATCCAAAAAAGAGCATTTGTCAATAGACGCTTGAAATCCTGAATACCTAGCGCAAATATGCCATTCATGACTTTAGCTCCTTCCCGCTAACGCGCATAAATATTTCTTCCAACGTGGCTTCCTGAGAATGTATTTTAATAGGATTTATGCCTGTAAGAAATTCAGCAAGCGCGGTCTTATCACTCATTTCAAATGATTTGGATAGTTCTTTACCTGAATCATTATAAGATACATTTACAATTCGTTTTCCATGTTGGAGTTTCAGAGCTTCGGGTGAATCCATTGCTGCAATTTTCCCATTATACAAAAATGCCACAGTATCACAAAGTGAGTCGGCCAATTCCATGTTATGAGTCGTCAAAAACACAGCTGCTCCGCTGTTCCTTTGCTCTCGAATCAGCTCGCGAATACTAGCCGCCGTAGATGGATCAAGCCCACTTGTAGGCTCGTCAAGAAATAAATATTTCGGATTATTGATCAGCGCCCTTGCAAGCGTGAGCCTTTGCCGCATCCCTTTCGAATACTCCGACGCTTTTTTATGTGCTGATTCTCTTAGACCCACTCTGTCCAGCAGTTCAATAGGGTCATGCGTTGGCACTGAAAAGAGAGCTGCAAAATACTTAAGGTTTTCATATCCCGTGAGTTTTGCATAAACATTTGGGTGTTCAAACGACACACCAATTTGATTGAAAAACTTGGTTTGCAAAGCCTTAACGGATTGACCATCATAGAGAACTTCGCCCTGCTGTAAAGGTAGAAGCCCTGTCATAATATTCTGCACAGTAGATTTTCCTGCGCCGGAGGGCCCGAGAAATCCGAAAATTTTTCCGCTCTCGATAGTAAAAGAAATATCGGACACAGCATAATGGCCTTTTCCTCCATAGTCGTGGTATACACTATTAATAGTAATCATTTTAAAACCTCCTCTTGACCAGTCGGTCTAACTTCAGTATAACCCAATTAGACCGACTGGTCAAGAGGAGTTCGGTATTTCTTCACGGCAAAAGCATGAATACATTTTATTCCAAAATCCTCAAAAGAGAATTTTTTAAAAATGCCATTGCAGCATTTGAAAAGGACAAGGGGACAGGGACTTGTCTCGCAGAAAAAAATATGATACAATCTTGTTGAGGTGGTAGAATATGCCAAGACAAGCACGGAAAAAGAGTAAAACAGGAATTTATCATATAATAGCAAGAGGAAATAACCGTCAAAACATATTTGAAGATGACGAGGACTGTATCAAATTCATTGAAATAATACAGCAAAGCAAAGAAAAAAGTGGAATTGAGCTTTATGGATATTGCTTAATGGGAAATCATGTACACTTATTATTACGTGAAGGTATGGAATCATTATCTCTGACAATGCAAAGAATATGTTCTAGTTTTGTATATTGGTATAACTGGAAATATGACCGTTTTGGACATTTGTTTCAGGAACGGTACAAAAGTGAAGTTGTAGAAAACGAGGTGTACTTGATAACAGTATTAAGATATATCCATCAGAATCCGATTAAGGCAGGAATAACAAATTCAGTAGCAGGATATAGATGGAGTAGCTATCATGAATATATACATAAGCAGAATATTATAGATACAGAATTAATATTAGAATTATTTGCCACAGAAAAACAAATAGCAAAGAAAGAATTTGAAAAATACATGAATGAGAAGAACAAAGATGAATGTTTAGAATATGAAGAAAGACATAGGATCACCGATAAAGAGATAATTAAACTAATTGAAGAGGAATATGGAGTAAAAAAAGGTTTGTTTCATTTATTGGGAAGACAAGAAAAGGAAATGATACTGAAAAATTTAAAGGAAATAAACGGTATTACAATAAGACAACTAGCGAGAATAACAGGGGTAAGTAAGTATATGGTTGAAAAAGCATAGCAGACAAGTCCTTGTCCCCTTGTCTAGACTATATGAAGTTAAATTAATAAAAAGTTTTTGAACAACCTCTGTAAAAGCCAAGGGGATGTTTTGTTTGTCATCAGGACTACTCGCTTTTTTCTAACATCCCTCTTCCTATTTTTAGTACCCTTGCTAACTGTCTATTACTTGCTTTTGTTGCCTTTTCTATACTTTTAAGTATGTCTTCTCTAGTATCCTAGATCTAAAGTATTCAATATAGATATTTTTACTAATATAGACATTCTTCTATCTATTTTTATCACCTTTTTTATCCTATCCTATTCTATAAATCCATGGCAACCAAAACGTCCCCTTGACCTGGCAGTTGTTGAAATGGCTAAAAAATAGTAAAATATTTAAAATACAAGAGAAATTCTGCTTAACTGCGGAATTTTTTTGCTCAAAATCTATATTGACTTTCAATAAATATACCCATATAATGTATCTATAAAACATATATCGTTTCGATATATGTTTTATAGATACATTAAATATGCAATACAAAGGATGATAAACATGATAAAGTTTGCTATTTTAGGTTTCTTAATGTACAAAGAATTAACTGGATATGATATTAAGCAATTTATGATTCAAAGCACCTCCAATTTTATGAATGCAAGCTTTGGAAGCATTTACCCAGCATTGGACAAATTAGAAAAGGATGGGTTGATAAGCTCAACAAAGGTGGTTGAAAAAGGAAAATATAAAAAGGTATATGAAATAAATGAAAGGGGAAGGGAAGTATTTATTTCATGGTTAGAAGAACCTATAGACTTTATGAAATCCTATGAGGATATTCTTGCTAAAATATTTTTCTATGGGAATCTACCGAAGGAAAAGGCTTCGGAGCTTATTGAACAGCTAATTGTGGACATTAATCAAAAAATAGAAAATCTAGAAAAGCTTGAGTCAGTGGTTAAGTGTAAAACAGGATATTATGAAATATCAACACTATATTTTGGGATAGACCATTTGAAATTTATGGCTGATTGGTATGGGAAATTCTTATATGATTTAAATAATAGGTAAAGGGAGGTAGTTTAAAAATGAACGCATTAGTACTTAACGGTGCCTTAAAGGATGACAGAAGTATAGAAACAGTCAATAGGTTAATTGAAAAAATGCTGATTGAAAAGGGTTATGAAGTGGAATCCATTTTGTTACATGAAAAGAAAATAGGCGAATGCTTAGGTTGCTTTGGTTGTTGGATAAAGACTCCGGGAATTTGCGTGATAGATGATTATGGGAGGACTCTTACAGAAAATATCATTAATAGTGATGTTGTCATCTATCTTACATCGGTTGTTTTTGGAGGGTATTCTTCTGAGCTTAAAAAGGCTATAGATAGGGTAATCCCTTTACTTCTTCCCTTTTTCAAAAAAGTAAATGGGGAAGTGCACCATAAGGAGCGATATAAAAGGTACCCGAAGGTTATTGTACTGGGGATAATGGAAGATGAAGATTATGATATGAAAGAAACATTTAATAGTTTAATTAAGAGAAATTCTTTAAATTGGTATAATTCCTTTAGTGGAGGAACAGTGCAAAATAATTTAGAAGAAGATATGAAATACCAGATTGAAGATAAATTGAGAGCTATGGAGGTGAGTGTATGTTAATTCAAAAAAAGGCTTTGCTATTGATTGGGAGTCCGAAAATCAAAAAAAGTACCTCTGAGGCATTAGGGAATTACGTACTAGATGGGCTAAATAAAAAGGGATATGTATGTGAGAAGCTTCATATTCTTTCTATGCTAAAGAAGGATGCTCGAGAACTCATTAATAGAGTAAAGGATACTGATATACTGATCATCTCTTTTCCCTTATATGTTGATAGCCTGCCATCACCATTAATTAAAGCTTTGGAGCTTATGGCAGATAATAGAAAGGAAAAGAGACCTGAGAAAGAGCAAAGTCTAATGGTTATTGTAAATTGTGGGTTTCCAGAAGCATTCCAAAACGATACTGCCCTTAGAATATGCAAAAGCTTTGCAAATAAGACTGGTTTTAAATGGCTTGGAGGTCTTGCAATGGGATCCGGTTCTGCAATAGATGGTAGACCTATTGAACAATTAGGAGGTATGACTAGGAACATAGTAAAAGCTCTAAATAATGCTACAGAAGCAATAGTTAATAATGAGAATGTTCCTACTGAAGCTATTAATTTGATGGCAGCTAAATTAATACCTAGATGGTTATACATATTCTTTGGCAATATAGGTTGGAAAAACCAAGCGAAAAAACATAATGTTGATAAGATACTATATTCAAAGCCATTATTCAAAAATAATTAATTTATTAAGCTCTTAGCTGCCACCTTCTAACTATGATTATCATGCCTCTGATTTATGTTGCTTTTTTTTATTCATTTAATCAAGTTGCCTTTTAGATCAATAATAATCCGTCCATCATCGTATTGAATAAAGCGGTTAAGATTTACCGCCACAGTTCCAGTTGTATCCCTCACCAATGCACCTGTACGGAATACCGAAAGCAAAAGTCCAATAAGGAACATATTTGTAACAAGAATCTTTCCCCCGTAAGAGATAAGGGGTAACGATAGCGGAGAAAAAAGTAAAAAACCTAAATTTGAAGCAATATATACGATGCATTGCACTGCAAATGTTGAAACAATTGCAAGAGAAGTTAAAAAACCAAGTACACTTTTTTGCTTCATGCAAAGAATAATCGCACGAATAATAAAGGCTGCAAATAATGCAATGGTGACAATAAGCACAATCCATCCGAGCCTGTAAATCAAATAGGTCAGAAGAAAATCGGTATTGATTTCAGGTAAAATATGAAAAGCCTCATAAGGCATATAACCATTTATTGGGAATCCCTCGCCGATAAACTGTGAATTGGACAAGAGTCGTCGTATGATAGTTCCCATATATCCAGCCCCTGTGGGGTCAAGGGATGGATTAAATATGGCTTGAATTCTCTTAGCTTTATACCCTTCGCCCATAATTATGAAAAACGGTGTAGTTAAAACTGCGGCAGTGGGGATATATAGGATAAGTATTCCCAATCGTTTTCTTATGTTAAACCAACCTTTTAAAACTGCCCCGGTCAGAATAGCAAGGCAGGAAACACAAAGCAAAAAAAGAACTGTTGCACTGGGTACATAGTAGGATAGGACGGCCGGAATAATAAAAACTGCCCCGCAAAGAATAAGCCCGCCATATCCTTTATTTCTCATGCTGTAAACAAATCCTGCAAAAGCTGTTGGAAACAGCAGTAGCGGATAAATCATAGATGGTGATCTACCATTTACTGTCCCTGTAAAAAAAAGACAAGCTATCGTTATTACACAAAGCGCAAAAAATGCAAGCTTGGGATATTTTCCAACAATTGTAAAATCAAAAAAATAGGCTGCCAACATCACGGGAATTGCAATACCTGACGATACAAGCTGTCTTTCAAATCTCCATGCTCCGCCAAGTGTGGAATGTATAAAAAATTGAATTGCAAGTCCCAAAAGAAGCATAGCAACTGTCAGTGCTAACAGAGACCAATCTGGTTTGGGTTTGTGGACGCGGTTGAGCTTCTCCCCTACAACGACAGGATCCCCCATCTCGGCTATTGCCTTATCAGTTGCCGTTTCTTCATCAAATCCATCGTTTAAAAAGGCGTTCTTTTGGTCGGTTATGTGGTTTTGAATTTCATCTAAAACAATAGGCTGTGCCTTTTTCCAACGTACCTGTTGACGTACAGTATCTAAATACTCTGTAATTTTGTCAAGCTGTTGCATAATTTGTCCCCCCTAAAACATCATTTACAGCAGATGTATAAGCTTTCCATTCTTTTTTCTTCTCATGTAAATACTTGTGACCGTTTTTAGTGATGCTATAGTACTTTCGTACCCTTGTGTTATCGGCAGTCTCATCGTAAGAAGTGACCAGCTCTTTTTGCTCTAACGCGTGGAGCAGCGGATACAATGTTCCTGCTTTTAACTCAAAAACATTTTTTGATTTTCTGTTAAGCTCTTCAATCATCTGATAGCCATACATATCCGCTTCTTCAAGCAGTTTTAGTATTAGCATGGTAGTGCTTCCCGTATAAAGGCTTTTATCAATTGCCATATTCATACCTCCATATATAGATTATCTATATATAAATATATATCGACGATCTATATATGTCAATATAAAAAATAAATTTTCAGAGGTTTAATAGGATTAATAGTAGGGATTTTTATTAGTTTATTTTTTACTATTGTAATTAAAAATAGTTTTTCATCAGTTTCTGGTACAGCTTTGGGAGTCTGTTTTGATATTTTAATAAGTGATTTAATATATTGTATTCCATATTCCGCTGAACTCTTTTTGAATTTATGATATTCAAATTTTTCAATAAAATGTTCGAAATATATTGAAAATAACTTTAAAATATACATAGTTTGTTCGTAAAATACATCCATTTGAAGGAAAAAAATGTATAAAAACATAAATTTTATGTAAGTTTATGCATTCGGCGGAATATGAGATTGTAGATTTTGATATGAGTGGTCTTGTAGCTGGCGGCAGAACCTATGAGTTAGCTGAAAAAGGCTGTTTTCCTAGAAAAAGAGGTGAAAAGGGCTATCAATTATCTGCTGCTTTTGTAGGGGATACAGGTGAAACAGTATCTGTGTTTTTTGACCCAGGTAATACCTCTTGCATCAGTTGATTTGAAGATTTATTAAAAGCAACTACCTTTAAATTCAAGGAACATCTAGCTAAAGATAACTTGATTATTCGAGCTGATTCAGGTTATGGTTCTTTTGAAAATATACAATTGCTTAAAGCTACGGGAGTCAAATTTGTTGTAAAAGGTTTTTCAACTCAGCAATCCAAAAACCTTGCAAAATCAGTACAAAAACATCAGTGGCAAAAAATCAATATACAAGTGCACGTTGCAGAAATCCCTACTTCAACAGCTCTAAACCTGATTACTTTGATGAAAAATATAGCCTTTGATACATCTAAGCTTAAGGATATGGGTGTCCATTCACTGATAAAAAAAACTAGGGACAATTCCTGCTTATTAAAAAAGCAATGATCATAAGAGGTGTTGACATGCAAGACTATTGCACAAAGACATTTCTTCCAGCAAGTGAGAAACAAGTTGAAGAAATCAAAGCTGTTATGAAGGAATCAAATCTTTTATAGTATAAATGCGTGAATATATTGTTTAAGATATTAAATAAAAAAGTACTTACCTATATATATTATAGCAAAAGGTATGCAGCTATCATAATAGTTACATACCTTTAATATAGTTGGATACTAATTTTTATCGAAATTTTATTTTTTAATATGTTCTTCTCGAATCTCTATATTGTCGTCATCATATTTTGCAAATCTGCCAACGCTTTTCGGATTGACAGGATCTTCTCTATCCCAAGGCCATCCACCAAACTTAGTAGTACGATAATCATTATAGGCCTGAAGAATTTCATCCTGTGTATTCATCACGAAGGGACCATGGTTGATTACAGGTTCATTGATAGGTTCCCCTTCTAATAAGAGTAGATAGCTATCTTTATTCCCATTTATTATCTTAATTTCTTCATCTCCGGCCAGCTTTATACTAGTATTTAGTTTGATGTTGGTATTATCTATGATAATAGTATCTCCTTGATAATAGTATAAATTTCTATTTAATGTAGGAGATATGCTTGGCAAGGTAAAGCTTGCACTTGGTTCTAACTGAATCGTCCATATCCCCACATGATTTTCTCTGTCGTTGGCCCATGAATCAGGGTTAGGATCTAAACTATCTATACCTTTATAAGTACCTGCAATGATATTTATTCTAGCAACATTTCCAGCTTCATCTTTTTCTTCTACCACTGGAATATCCTCAGCCCATAGCATTTTATAACTTGGAGCTACAAATTTACCTTCACCTGGAAGATTTAACCATATCTGAAACAATTCCATCGTATTGACTTTATCATCATGTACTAATGGAAACATTTCAGCATGCTGCATACCACTTCCAGCAGTCATCCACTGTACGTCCCCAGTACCATATCTACCCGTAGCACCATTGGAGTCCGAGTGATCTACATAGCCTTGCAGGACTACCGTAACGGTCTCAAAACCTCTATGTGGATGCGCAGGAAATCCTGGAATATCTCTTCCGTAATACATCTTCCAATCGCTGGTCAAATCAAAATCTTCTCCCAATTTTTTTCCTTCTAAGAGGGATGCAGGCACCCCTATATTGCCATTACCACTAGGATAGTAGTCAAGATGGTGCATCCTGACCAGAAAAGGATCTCCCACATCCTCCCGAAACTTAAACTTGTCTATTGAAATTATTTTCTTTCCCACGATATCTCCTCCATTTAAAATAATAAGATAAAACAACTGTTATATAAATTATACCTAATAGAGCAGAATTTAAACTTAATAAATTAAATTAAATAAGGTAGTTGTGTGATTTGCTGATTGAAATCACACTATCCTTGTGGATGGGACTTTACTTGAAAGCCAAAGGATGTTTTGTTTGCTATGTGCTTAGATATGATTGGAATAATAAAGATTTGAAAATAAAGTGCAATTTCGTTCCTCTAAATGACATTTTTAGAACGGAATTGTCATTTTTTTTACGTGCGACTAGCATGGACAATAACTTAGCAGTGAAAGTCTGCTGTGGGCGGGAATCACTAGGAAAAATAAAAAGGGGTCAGGTTTGAAATGTTCACTTTAAAAGTATGTGAAAATATGATAAGAATAATTGAAGCTTGACCCCCTATACTAATAAAATAGCGTTAAATTTTTTAGAATTTGTCGAAAAGCCCTTAACCTACTTAGCTTCTTTTTCAACCTCTTTAAAACCTTCTGACATATCCCCTATCTTATTAATAACAGTTTCACTCATGTGAATCCCTTGTTGGATTCCATCATTACTTCTCTTGCTGCTTTTGATGAATATCAACCTAATTACATTAGTATGGGCATGTGTAATTGAGATCTTGAAGTCATTAGTTCAAATATGGCATGTTAATTGCATTGTTATGAATTGAAACAAATGCGGATTATAATAGTTTAATAAAAAAGAACGTGAATCTAATTCAAAATAGATGTTTTATTTTCGGTATTTAAACAGGAGGTGAGATGATACGATGACTGTCATGTAAGAGGATTGAAAAATTTAACTAGAAGGAGAAATGATTAGTGAGAGAAAAAAGGAGGGAGAAAGCTCCAATGTCACTTAAAGCTGCATTTATATTTGTTGCGCCTGAAGCTGATTCTAATAAGCATCGAGCAGCAATAAAAACTCCAATGGTAAGTCTTATCGCTATAGGAGTTAAAGATTATAAAGAAGCAATCGAAGTAACGAAAGAACTTGTGGAGCAAGGTATAGCTGCCATCGAACTATGTGGAGGATTTGGACTAGAGGGTGCGGCTGCCGTGAAAAAAGCTGCGGAAGGGAAAGCAGCTATTGGTGTAGTTCGATTTGATAATCATCCAGGGCTGCAATTTAAAAGTGGAGATGAAATTTTTTAAGCATCTATAAGAAAGAGGAGGTTTTTTATGAAGGCAGCAGTATGGTATGGGAAAAAAGATGTTAGAATTATGGATGTCCCTGAACCCCCAACACCAGATAAAGGAAAAGTTAAAATTAAAGTTCAATGGTGCGGTATATGCGGTTCAGATCTACATGAGTATTTAGCAGGTCCTATTTTTATTCCAACAGCAGAGCCTCATCCTTTAACAGGTGACGTAGCGCCGATCATTCTTGGTCATGAGTTTTCTGGAGAAATTGTTGAAGTAGGGCCAGAGGTTAAAGGTTTTAAAGTGGGAGATAGAGTTGCACCTGATGCATGTCATGTTTGTCATGAATGTAATCCCTGTAAGATTGGAAAGTATAATGTCTGTGAAAAGCTAGCATTTACTGGCCTAATGACAAACGGTGCTTTTGCAGAATATGTTGTTGTTCCTGACTATACCCTCTATAAAATTCCAGATAATATGACCTATGAAACAGCAGCCTTACTTGAACCACTTTCTGTAGGAATTCATGCGGTACGGCAGGCGCCAATTGTCCAAGGGGAAAGCGTTGTTATATTTGGTGCAGGAACAATTGGCTTAGTAACACTTCAGGCAGTTCGTGCTGCTGGTGCAAGCAAAGTGTATGTTGTTGAGGTAGCTAAAGTAAGAAGAGCGTATGCGAAGCAAATGGGGGCCACTGAAGTGTTTGACCCAAATAAAGTGGATATTAAGGAAAAAATTAAAGAAGTTACAAAAGGGGTAGGAGCAGATGTTGTTTTTGAATGTATTGGTAGTGAAAAGGTAACGCCTATAGCTATAGAAGTAGCTAGGACTGGTGGTAAGATTGTAACAGTAGGTGTTTATGAAAAAGAAACTAGTCTCAATTTCAACAATATTGTATTTAAAGATAAGCACATTATTGGCTCATTGGGCTATGCTAAAGATTTTGCAATTGCCATTGATTTAATTAATGACGGGCGCATTAACGTGGAACCATTAATTACTGGGAAAATAAAAATAGATGACTTAATAAAAAGGGGATTTGATGAACTCATTAATCGAAAGGAAGAAAATATTAAAATCCTAGTTACACCATGGTAATGTAAGTCATTGATTAAGTATAACAATAAAGAACTGCCATGATTTAGGCAGTTCTTTGTTGCTATGTTAAGGATTAGACCTGGTGCCAGTTACACGGTAGCTCGAAAATTAAGATTAATGACAATGTTTAGAAAATAATTGTTATAATCCCAAAATTTTATGCTATGCTATAATAAAGAACTTATTTTTAATAATAAACTTTATTTTTTCTAATACCTTCTATGTATAATAGAATTTTTGTTAAAGATAGTAAACTTCCATTATTCTTTTAGGGGGGAAGAAGAAAATGTTATATAAAATAAGTAATTCTAGTAAAATAAATACCGAACAAGCATGGAATAATTTTGTATTATCAGGAAAGGTGGAGGAAAGCTATGTACGGAATGTTATAGCAGAGTCATGGCTTCGTTGTCATAATGCAGGAGTCAATTACTTAGACGGCTATTGTCAAGATTTGCTTTCCAGAGAAGAAATACAGATATTTATTCAAGAAAAAAAGCAACTGATAGATATTGCAAAACCTATTATGAAAACCTTATTTAAATGTGTGGAGGGTTCTAGTTTTGTTGTTGTATTGGTCAATGAAAAGGGTCTTATACTAGAAACTATTGGAGATTCAGATGTTTTAATGATGACAAAAACGTTAAACTTTCTACCCGGAGCCAATTGGTCAGAAGAGTGTGTGGGTACCAATGCTATAGGAACTACACTGGTTATTAATAATCCTATACAGGTTTCGGGAGCAGAACATTATTGTAGTAAGCATCATATTTGGACTTGTTCTGCTGCTCCAATACATGATTCATATGGAAATGTTATAGGCTGTTTAGATATGTCGTGTTTAATAGGGCGAGAGCATTCTAAGGATTTAGGAATGGTTGTTGCAGCAGTAAGAGCTATAGAAAATCAGCTTCATAAAGAAGAAACACAAGGACGATTATTTGCTGCTCATAAACATTTAACAACTGTTTTGAGCACAATTTCAGAGGGAATCATGTCCATCGATAAGGATTCCTTTATAACACATGCAAATCCAGCCCTTGCTAAAATTGTAGGTATGCTTCCAAGTGATATAATAGGAAAAAAAGTCAGTAGTATTTTAGGAGATTGCTATCATATTAAAAAGGTTTTAGAAACAGGTAGAAGCTGTTTAGAAGAAGAAGTTACTATCGATGTGTTAAAACAGCAGATTCATTGTACATTAGAAGCTATCCCTATAAAAGATCAATCCATGCAAGTTGTGGGAGCGGTTATAACCTTTCGAGAGATTAAGCAGGTTCATCAAATTGTAAATAAGATGGCAGGTACCCAGGCAAGATTTGGTTTTAGAGATATCGTTGGAAAGAGTCATAAAATTCAAGAGATTATTAGAAAAGCCAAAGTAGCAGCTAAAAGTCTATCTACAGTCCTACTGTTAGGAGAAAGCGGTACTGGTAAAGAAGTTTTTGCACAGGCCATCCATAATTCCAGTGAGCGTAAGGACGCACCTTTTATAGCGGTTAACTGCGCTGCTATGCCTAGGGAATTGATACAAAGTGAACTCTTTGGTTATTGTGATGGTGCTTTTACCGGTGCTAAGCGGGGCGGCAGACCAGGAAAATTCGAATTAGCTGATGGAGGTACATTGTTATTAGACGAAATAGGAGATATGCCCCTAGATATGCAGGTAAATTTACTAAGGGTTTTACAAGAAAAAAATGTGATAAGAGTAGGTGGAGATAAGCCAATTCCTATTGATGTTCGAGTAATTGCTGCCACAAATAAAAATTTAAGCTTGGAAATAGAAAAGGGAGCTTTTCGGAAAGATTTATTTTATCGGCTAAATGTTGTTACCCTTACAATGCCATCCTTAAAGGAAAGATATGGAGATGTTAAATTATTTGTTGAATATTTTCTTCAAAGAATGTCACTCAAATTAGGTAAGGAGATTGCAGAGGTTCATCCTCAGGTTATGGAAATCTTAAACAATTATCATTGGCCCGGTAATGTTAGAGAGCTAGAAAATGTATTAGAGTATGCTATCAATATGATGGAAGGCAATACAATTACAAAAGAATCCTTGCCTTTTTATCTTAACAAAGAAGAGATGAAAATAGAGGAGGAAGATGAGCTTTTTACTCTAGCAGAATTAGAAGGCAATGCAATTAAAAAAGCCCTAAAGAAATTTGATGGAAACATTACTAAAGTAGCTCAATCCTTAGGAATAGCTAGAAATACTCTGTACGAAAAAATGAAAAAATATAAGATAAAAAAATAAAGTATCTTCAGATGCTTTATTTTTTTAGACGTTTTTTAGTGTCCTGAAATTGATGAGTGGTAGATATTCTAACAGTACATATAGGAAAACAAAGAAATTCAATTGCTTCTGACAAAGAATGCAATAAAAACTGTTAGAAAAGCTAACAAATATTTAAGATTCCCATGATAACAATTTGCCTTAACAAAGTCATTTTACATTGAATAATTATTATTTAAATAAAAAGTTTTAGTTTGTTTTTAAAAAAAGATTGATTTGACGATAAAAAAAACTTTGTTATCAGTTGTAAATAAAAATGATTACTAGGATTTTAGAATATGGCACACTTATTGCTTATTTAATAATGGAAAACTAAGAAAATGGCAAGAGGGGGGCGCTATGTGGAAGAGATATATCATTGAATTGGGATGGGGTGCAGATCTTCATGGACAGGACGTAACAAAAGCAGCTAAGAGGGCTGTAAAGGATGCAATTTCAAGAAGCTGTCTTTGTGGATTGAAGGAAATACTGGAAATGAAGGATATTAATGAGGTAGGAGTACATGTTATCATTGCTACGCCTTATCCAAACCAACTAGACAAGGAAAAGGTGATGAAGGTACTGCCTATAGGCAAAAAATCAATAGAAATAGTGGAAGGGGGGATGGAGGTACCAGGGCTTTATGTGAAGGACTTTGGGGACCTTAAAGACAGCATTGTTATTGTAAATGCATGTGTGGAAGTAAAAGTATTTTGTTAAAGCTTGATTTGTCGGTGTATTGCTAAGACTTCCGCTTCGACAAGCAGAAGATTAAGTACTACATCCTCGAAGTAAAGTTGGCTGCAATTTAGTAGGAGTAAAAACTCCTCCTGAATTAAGTCTCGTTTTATCTCAGCTAAAAAAACAAGGAGGGAATAATATGAATCTATCTAACGACAAGATCATAGAAATGTATAACCAAATGCTGAAAATAAGAAAGTTTGAAGAAAAGGCCATGGGGCTTTTTGCCGAAGGTCAAATACCTGGATTTGTTCACCTATATATTGGAGAAGAAGCAGTTGCAACAGGTGTTTGTACAAATCTATCAGATGATGATTATATTACCAGTACCCATAGAGGTCACGGTCATATTTTGGCTAAAGGTGGAAATCTAAAAGAAATGATGGCAGAGCTTTATGGAAAGGAAACAGGTTATTGTAAAGGAAAAGGTGGATCTATGCACATCGCCGATGCCACAAAAGGAATCTTAGGTGCCAACGGGATTGTAGGTGCAGGGCATAATTTAGCAGTAGGTGCAGGGATAACTGCACAATACAAAGGTACTGATCAAGTTTGTATCTGTTTTTTTGGAGACGCCTCAACCAATCAGAGCACCTTCCATGAGGCGCTAAACCTTGCAAGTATATGGAAACTTCCAGTAGTTTTTGTTTGTGAAAACAACTTATACGGAATATCTATGAATCAGTCTAGACATCAGGCAATACAAGATGTATCTGACAGAGCAGTTGCATACAACATTCCTGGAGTAACCGTCGATGGTAATGATATATTTGCTGTTTATGAAGCGGCGAATGAGGCTATCAAAAGAGCAAGAAACGGACAAGGGCCCACTTTAGTAGAATGCAAAACCTATAGACATAGGGGACACTTTGAAGGTGATCCTACGGTTTATAGACCAGATGAAGAGCTAGCTGAATGGTTGAAAAAGGATCCAATCAATAGATTGGAGAAATATATGGTAGATAACAAGGTCATAAAGGCGGAGGAATTGAAGGCTATAAAGAAAGCGGTTGATAAACAAATTGCAGAGGCAGTGGAATTTGCTAGTAATAGTCCATATCCTTCACTAGAATCAGCAGTTGAGGATATTTATACTGATATCGTAGAGGAGGTTCGAGTTAGATGAGAACAATGACATATGGAGAAGCTATTAGAGAAGGTATGAGAATTAAAATGAAAGAAGATCCAAATGTATTTATCATGGGGGAAGACGTAGGAGCATTTGGAGGTTGTTTTGGTGTAACTGCGGGACTTTATGAAGAATTTGGAGAAAAAAGGGTAAAAGATACACCCATATCTGAAGGCGTTATTATTGGTGGTGCCGTTGGAGCAGCTGCAACTGGTCTTAGACCTATAGCGGAATTGATGTTTATTGATTTCCTAACAGTAGGAATGGATCAAATTGTAAACCAAGCAGCAAAAATGAGATATATGTTTGGTGGAAAGATTACTGTACCTATGGTTGTAAGGTTACCCTCTGGTGGTGGCGTTCAAGCAGCAGCACAGCATTCCCAATCATTGGAGGCATGGTTGACACATGTACCAGGGCTAAAGGTAGTTTACCCATCTACGCCGCAAGATGCGCTAGGACTTATGCTAACTGCCATCGAAGATGATAACCCAGTTATGTATATTGAACACAAAGCAATGTATGCTATGAAGGGTGAAGTAGCAGATGCTGTTGCTCCCATTGCTTTTGGTGTAGCTGATGTAAAAAGAGAAGGAAGCGACGTTACTGTAATCGCCTATGGAAAAATGCTTCATGAAGCTTTGAAAGCAGCAGAAGAACTTGCCAAAGAAGGAATCGAAGTGGAGATTGTAGATCCAAGAACGTTATATCCGCTAGATAAAGAAACTATCTTTAAATCTGTTGAAAAGACGAATAAAGTGGTGATTGCTACAGAAGAAACAAAAAGAGGTGGCTATGCTGGTGAAATAGCAGCTTTGCTTGCTGAAAAGTGCTTTGATTACCTTGATGCTCCCATAATAAGAGTAGGTGCGTTAGATACTCCTATACCTTTTACAGCTTGTCTTGAAAGTTATGTACTTCCAAACTTTGTTGATATTGTTAATGGAATTAAAAGTATCACCAGTAGTGCAATGAATATATAAATCAATAGGGGTAACTTACGTTACCCCTTTAAAAGGGTGATGAGATATGTCAAGCATAGGAATCATTGCTAACCCTGCATCAGGTAAGGACATAAGGAGACTTGTTTCCCATGCAACAGTGATTGATAATCATGAAAAGGTAAATATTGTTAAGCGGATTATATTGGGAGCTCAGCAATGTGGTGTGAAAAACATCTACATTATGCCAGATACCTTTAATATAGGCTATAAAGCCATCGACAGTTTATGTTACTCAAAGGAACTGACAAGTGAAATAGAGGTTTTAGCTATGCAACTTAGTGCAAATTTACAGGATACCATCAATGCAGCAAAGATGATGGAGGAAATGAAGATAGGCTGTATGATTGTACTAGGTGGAGATGGTACGAACAGAGCTGCAGCTAAGGCAATAAAAAATACGCCATTAATCAGCATATCAACAGGCACCAATAATGTTTATCCTGAAATGGTTGAAGGAACTGTGGCTGGAATGGCTGCAGCTGTAGTTGCTTCTGGAAAGCATTCTAAAGATAGGATAGGCAGAAAAGATAAAAAAATAGAGATCTATAAAAATAAAGAATTGACGGATATTGCATTAATTGATGCGGTAATATCAAAAAATTTATTTGTTGGTTCTAAAGCAATTTGGAATATGGAGGATATCATAAAAATAATTGTATCAAAAGCCCATCCTGCATCTATAGGGTTTTCCTCTATAGTAGGATGTAAAACAATAATAAAAGAAGATGATGATTTTGGGGCCTCTGTTGATTTAACAGAAGATCGGTATGCTATTATTGCACCAATAGCGGCAGGGCTAATAAAAGAAGTTTATATGGACGAACCTACAATTTTAAACCTCAATGAAGCATATGTTTATGAGGCAAAATCAAATGGTATGATTGCTGTGGATGGCGAAAGAGAAATACCCTTTCAAAAAAATGAAAAGATAATCTTTAAAATAACGAGGGGTGGGCCCTTTCGTGTAAATATAAAAAAGGCATTGGAAGATGCTCAAAAAAATGGATTTTTTAACAGATAAGTGATAGAAATCAAATTCTATAAATACAAGTGTATATGGGTAACCAACTACAGAACTTAAGCAGATGACTGAAATCTATGATTTCATGTCAGTCGCTTATACAAGGTGAAATTTTGATATACTAAAGGCTACATTTACAGCCCATAGTTTTGGACGAAACCGTAGACTATGTATATCAAAAGTAGATGACCCAAATCTTTGATTTGCTGTCAGTCACTTTCACAGAGTGCAATTAAAGTTTAAAATTGTTTATCTATAGCATAGAGGAGGATTAAAATGGCTAAAGTAGTAACAATGCCCAAATTAGGATTAACAATGACAGAAGGTACATTGACTAAATGGTATAAGGGAGAAGGAGATGTAATTGATGCTGGGGAAGTACTGTTTGATGTTGCCACAGATAAATTGACAAATGAAGTAGAAGCAACAGAAAGTGGCATCGTAAGGAAATTATTGGTGGAGGAGGGTGATGTTGTAGCTTGTTTAAAACCAGTGGCCATCATTGTCGATGCAAATGAAGATATATCTTCTTTAATAGGAGAATCAGATAAAAAAGATGTTGAAAAAATTAGTATAGCAGCAAGTAAAGAAAATGCTGAGAGAAAGCCAATAGAAACACAGAAAAGTAACGGGCGGATCAAAGCTTCTCCTGTGGCAAAAAAATTAGCCGAAGAAAATAACATAGATCTTTATCTTGTTACCGCCACAGGTCCTAATGGAAGAATAACACTTGAAGATGTAGAAGCTTATATAAATGATTCTGCAAAAAAAGTGAAAGCATCTCCAATGGCTGAAAAAACTGCAGATGCTTTGAAGGTAGATTTATCGGAAATTAGAAAAGATGCTAGAATTATGAAGGAAGATGTATATAATTATCTAAAGGATAAAAATACAGCAGTTCAAACAAATCCAGTGGAAACAAAAATTCCCATGAGCCAGATGAGAAAAATAATTTCCAGTAGGATGTCCGATAGTTGGAGGATGTCACCAACAGTTACTTTTGATATAAGGGCGGATGTTACAAGATTAAAAGAAATTAGGAGTCAATTAAAGGATATCTGTAAAATTACTTTTACAGATCTATTAATTAAAATTATTGCAACAACTCTGTTGGAATTTCCATATCTAAACAGCAGCATTGAAAATGATGGGATTATTACCCGCAATTACGCAAACATAGGTGTTGCGGTAGCTCTAGAAGAGGGACTCGTTGTACCAGTTGTTAAATACGCTAATACAAAGGGATTAAAACAGATTTCAAGTGAAGTCAAAGAATTGGCGGAAAAGGCAAGAAATAATGAATTGAGTCAAGATGATATGACAGGGGGCACCTTTACCATTACGAACCTTGGAATGTATGGAATAGAATCCTTTTCACCAATTATAAACCAACCGGAAGTAGCTATACTAGGCGTTAATACGATTACGGAAACACCTGTTGCAGTAAATGGCCAAACAGTAATTAAGCCATTAATGAATCTAAGTTTAACAGCTGATCATAGGGTAGTCGATGGAGCTGTAGCTGCTCAATTCTTGGCAAAAATGAAAGAAACTATTGAAAAACCAGAGATATTATTATTATAGGGGGAAAAAAGATGAGAATCGTTGTGGTTGGGGGAGGTCCTGGAGGTTATGTAGCAGCTATCAGGGCAGCGCAGCTGGGGGCGGAAGTTACCCTTGTAGAAAAGAAATATATTGGGGGCACTTGTCTAAATGTTGGATGTATTCCTACAAAAGTATTACTCCATACAGCTGAACTGTATACTACTTTACAGAGAGAAGCAGAGGATTTAGGCATAAAGATTGAAAAGATAGACATTGACTGGAAAAAACTACAGCTAAGAAAAAAAGAAGTGATAAACCAGCTAGTGGGCGGAGTCAATATGCTTTTAAAATCAAATAAAATAGAAGTTATTATGGGGGAAGGGTATTTTCTTAACACCAATAAGATAGAGGTCCGTCAGGTGGAAGGAAAAAAAGTAACGGTAGATTTTGATTATGCAATTATCGCTACAGGATCAAAACCTTTTATTGTTCCAATACCAGGAGCTGATTTAGAAGGGGTTATTACAAGTGATGAAGCCCTTTCATTAGATAAGATTCCTAAAAGCCTGCTGGTGATAGGTGGAGGTGTCATCGGAAGCGAATTTGCCAGTGTCTATAGCAGCATAGGAACAAAGGTGACAATGATTGAAGCTCTCCCTAATATTGTGGCTACAATGGACCAAGACGTTACTGCTTATCTAGTGGAAGTATTAAAAAATTCAGGGGTAGACATATATACAGACACAAAAGTAGAAAGCATTGAAAAAATCAAAACAGGCTTAAAGGTAAATACAGTGTCTAAAGAAGGAAACAAATCATTTGAAGTGGAAAAAGTATTGTTATCCGTAGGAAGGAAGCCTGTCACTGAAAATATGGGATTAGAAAAAATCGGCGTCAAGTTAAATAGAGGCAAAATTATCACAAATAAAAGATTCCAAACAAATACCAGTAATATCTATGCAATTGGAGATTGCAGAGGAGAAATAATGCTGGCACATGTGGCTTCAGCAGAAGGCGTAGTTGCTGTCGAAGGAATCATGGGAAAAGCTTCAAAAATTGATTTTAGAACAATTCCCTATGCAGTATATACCAAACCGGAATTAGCGGCGGTGGGAATGACAGAAAAACAGGCAAAAGAACAGGGATATGAAGTAAAAACAGGAAGATTTCCACTATATGCAAACGGCAAATCCCTCATTATGGGAGAAACTGACGGCACGGTAAAATACGTAGTGGATGCAAAAACAGAAGAGATTCTAGGACTTCATATGGCAGGACCGAGGGCAACGGAATTAATTGTAGAAGGGGCACTTGCTTTAAGATTGGAAGCTACCATTGAAGAAATAATAACAACAATCCATGCACATCCTACAGTAGGAGAATCCCTCCATGAAGCGGCCCACGCTGTTCATAATACCGCTATTCATTTGCCTAAATAATGTTCTATTTAAACTCATGTAGCCCATAGTATTATGCTATGGGCTTAAGCTATTTCCACGGGAATAAAGCGTATATTGCATCTTGATAGAATTTCCCGTGAACTATTATAATATAAATGATTACTAATTTTACAAATAAAGGATAAGGGTGAGTGAAATGATATGTAGAGTAAGAGCTGCTGCAATAATTATGAATCCAAAAAAAGAGCTACTTTTAGTATTCCACAGGAATCCAAATACAAAGGAAGCATGGTTAATGCCCCCCGGTGGAGGCCTGGAGCCTGGTGAAAGTGCTACAGATGCATTGAAAAGAGAAGTCTATGAAGAATGTATAGTAGACTGTACTCCGGAACGATTAATTTATGTAAGAGAATACTTGGATCAAGAGAATGATATACATCATATTGCTTTGTTTTTCACTGCTCATATAGACAATTTCAGTATAAAAACAGGAATCGATCCTGAAATGGAAGAACAGCATATTGTTGAATCTAGATTTTATTCTAAACAAGAAATTGAAGAAACAAGTGTACCCGTTTACCCAGAAATCATTAAAAATCAATTCTGGAAAGATTTAGAAGACAATTTCATTGGACATACCATCTATCTAGGCCAACAAAAATAGAAAATAGTAAAATAAATGAATGGAACTCTATAGTCCTACGGAAAAAAATAGAATCTATTTTTTTCCGTAGGACTATATTTGTATTTTTCTTATAAAATCATAGGAAGGATATTCGGTAGATATGGAGAATAATGAGAAGTAGAAAAGAAAGCAAACCAGCTGAAGTAAGAAATACAACTGAGGCTTTGAGGTTTATTGAAGATATATTGGTTAATGTTGCTGTCATAGAGAAATAGATAGAAATATTATTGTGATAAATAATTATTTCAGGGAGGGTCAGTATGGAATATAAGTTTACAGATCTTGTTGATATTTCTAAAATTCAGGAACTAACGAATCTTTTCTATAAAGCAACGGGAATTCTCACTGCAACACTTGACCTGGAAGGAAATATTTTAACTGCTTCAGGTTGGAGAGAGATATGTACTAAATTCCATCGAGCCAATTTAAAATCAAGAAGTAGATGTATTGAGAGCGATACTCATATTAGCAAGATGTTGGTTGATAATAAAAATTATCGAATTTATAAATGTCAAAATGGATTAATTGATGCTGTAGCTCCTGTTGTTGTTCAGGGAAAACATATTGCTAACATATTTACTGGTCAATTGTTATTAGATAAGCCTGATTTAGGGTTCTTTATTAAACAAGCTAAAGAATTTGGATTTAATGAATCTGAATATGTAAAGGTTTTGCTAGAAGTTCCAGTAATTGAGGAAGAGAGATTGAAGCATATTATGTGTTACCTTTGCAGCTTTGCAGAAATATTAGGGGAAATGGGACTGAAAGAACTGAAGCTTTTGGAATCACAAGCAGAAGTCTATGCAGCAAATGAAGATTTAGAGGCTTCTCAGAAAATGTTAATAGCTACTTTGGAGGAGTTGAGAGACCAATATGATAAATTGCAGCAAAAAGAAAATTTAACAAGAGAAAACGAGAAACGTTGGAAATATGCTATTGAAGGAACCGATCAGATCGTTTGGGATTGGAACATAGAGAATAATCAAGTTTACTTTTCAAAAGCTTATAAAAGCTTACTTGGGTTTGAAGCAAATGAGTTTATTGGTGATACTAAAGAATATTTAAATAGAATCCATCCAGACGACCGTAAGGGAGTAATGGAGGAAATGACAAAATATTTAAACGGAAATATTATATTTTACCATAATGAATACCGTATAAAAGATAGAGATGGTAATTATAAATGGATTGTCTCAAAGGGGCAGATTACGGAAAGAAATCATGAAGATAAGCCTATAAGAATAGTGGGGACATTAACAGATATTACTACTAATTCTCAAAAACCCTAGAAGATGAATAAATACAGTAAAACCTCAAAAATAAAAACATCTTCATAAAACAATTAAAAAATAATAACATTTCTGCAACGAACCAGTGCTTTATACCAGTACTGGTTTCCTTTTTTCTAAATGTTTCCACAAATACATCTATTACTCTTACTGGGTTATCTTCTAGGATATAATCATCTATACATTCTGGGAACATAATAATTTAATTTCTATCTTCTCCTTTGATATATGATTGAAGTATGCTTTTGAAAATCACGAAAACTTCAGGATGTAATTAACAGGTATCTGGACTGTGGTGATCCACACTTTGGTTTTGCCAGAGTCAAATGTGAAGACTGCGACAAAAAATATATACTGCCATTTTCGTGCAAGCGACGCCGGGTGCCCTCTAGAGCAATATAATTAGAGGTTTTGTTTTTATTTTTAAATGTCTATAGTTTAAGGTTTACTTAGTAGAATAATCAACGATTTGATTTTATTTGAGTCAAAGAGCTTTGTAGCCTATCAAACTGAGTTTATAAGTTACTCAATTCAACAGGAAATTAATTCAGGAAATGGGTACAGAATACTAAAATTAAAGGTAGAATATTACCATATCCTGTATAAAAATGTATAATTTATCATTTTACAAGCATTTAATTGCTAGCTTGTAAGTGATAAAGGTATAGTAAAATGACCTTATTTTCTAATTATAATATTGAAATAGATATGTTTGTTCTATACAATAATTCTCAGAGCAATTTGATTAGCAGTGAGCAAAAAGGTTTTTTTATAGGGAATTTACAAAGAAGATAATTATTTTGATCTATACAATGTATAGTAAACTCAAAAAAATGAGGGGGTTGAAGCTAATAAAAAGAGAACCATGGATAGGCTATAGCATGTAATGTACTACGTTATGATATGAAAGTAGATATCGAATACATAGGATAAAAATGTAAAGTCCACCCATAGGTTTGATAGATAATTAGAATGTTTGAAATTATTATTAAAGAATATTGTAAAGATACTTAATAGCTATATTCAAAAGAAGAAAAAATATAAATACTGAAGCTGCTGATTAAGCATAAAAAGTAAGGTATAGGCAAACAAAAAATATTAGAGCTATAAATTTAAAACTTAAAATAAAGAAAACAAATATACCTGTATTGATAATTACTAAAATGGAAAAGAGAGAGTAGAATAAAGCTATAGAGAAAAACATTATGAACAGGATTGAAGATAAAGGAGTAATTCAATCCCGACCTCTGACAATGAGGCGAAAGTTAGATAAATATTCTCAAGGAGGAGATAAAATGTTAGTGATAGGAATAAAAAATGGTGAGTATGCTATGATAGGAGAAAATATTAGGATTCATATAGTCAAGAGTAAAAAACATGATTTGCGGTTGGCTATTGATGCACCAAAGCATTTATCTATAAAAAGAGGAGAATGTATTGAAAAGAGCCCCAAAACAGTTAAAAAAAAATTCCAACGTGCAAGAATCATTTTGAATTAGAAACGAAGAAATAGAAAGAGGACAAATATTTTTAAAATATTTTATATGAAAACCAATAATTATCGGTTCAGGTATGGAATTTTCAAAACAGCAAATAATCAATAGGACAGAGTAGAAATGAGAATGATAAATACTTCTTTTCTAGAATTGCAGTTGAATATATAATGCCTAAGACCTATATATACTCCATAGCAGAATTGCGATATATATTATGAGTATAAAATTAAAAATAAAATAATAATAATAAGGGATAAACTTAGGTCATGGATGAGCTGAATTTATCTTCACTGGTTAGCAGGAAGCAAACTCGGTGAAGATTTGTAGCTCATTTTTTTAGTTTAAGAATATCCTATTTTATAGGAACTACAGCATTGGAGTTCCTATAAAAGTAGTATGAGAAACTATGTCAAAATTGAGTTTTATATAGAAGTAATATAAATATAAAAAGTAAATACTGGTAGAGGTAAACTTGGGTCATGGATGAGCTAAATTTATCTTCACTAGGTTAGCAGGAAGCAAACCAAGTGAAGATTTATAGCTCATTTTTTTTTTTTTCAAAACTATCTATTGAACTTAAGGGGGGAATTAAAATGTTAGTCCTAGGAAGAAGACCTGGAGAATATGTTTTGATTGGAGATAATATAAAGGTTCAAGTAGTAAAAAGTAAGGAAGGAGACTTGAGATTGTCTATAGAAGCTCCTAAAGAAATACCGGTAATAAGAGGAGAATTATTGGACATCAAAACATCTTCTTCATGCAACTTATCTAAATAGTCTTATAAACTAAATATTCAGGGATGAGCTAACGTCTTTATAGTTTCTCTGCAGGAAGCGGAGAAATAAAGACTTGTTAGCTCATTTTTGTTTTAATTACTTATTTTTATCCTTCGGTGTATTGCTAAGACTCCCGCTTTTTCAAGCGGGAGATCAAGCACTACATCCTCGAAGTAAATTCGGCTACAATTCAGTGGGAGTAAAAACTCCCTCTGAATTAAGTCTCATTTTATTGCTAGCTTTATTGTGGATAAGCCGAGTGGTCATTAGGCTTAGTATATAAACAAAAAATACATGTAAATGAAAAAGGAAGTTCATTTTAAAAAATCCAGGAGGGAAAAAGTCATGAGAATTAACAACAATTTAATGTCAATGAATGCACACAGACAATTAGGCATGAACACGGGATTACAAAGCAAGAGTTTAGAAAAATTATCATCTGGTTTTAGAATCAATAGAGCTGGAGATGATGCTGCAGGTCTATCTATCTCAGAAAAAATGAGGGGACAGATTAGAGGCTTAAATCAAGCCTCTAGAAATGCACAAGATGGTATATCATTAATCCAAACTGTTGAAGGAAATTTAAATGAAGTACATTCAATACTACAAAGAATGAGAGAATTATCCGTACAGGCAGCAAATGATACCAATGAAACAGAAGACAGAACAGCAATAACACAAGAACTTTCATCTCTGACAGTAGAAATAGATAGAATTGCAAATGCTACAGAATTCAATAAGAAAAAGTTATTAGATGGTTCTATAACAGATATAAATTTACAAATAGGTGCTAATGCTGATCCAGCAGCAAATGGATTAATTATTAATTTCACAGCTATGGACAGCGGGAGTTTAGGGATAGGCGCTTTGAATGTAGATACTTATGCCAATGCTACAGCTGCAATAACAGCTATTGACACAGCTGTTGAACAAGTTTCCATGGTAAGATCAAACTTAGGTGCAGT
This sequence comes from Anaerovirgula multivorans, assembly GCF_900188145.1. GTDB lineage: Bacteria > Bacillota > Clostridia > Peptostreptococcales > Natronincolaceae > Anaerovirgula > Anaerovirgula multivorans. Next base: position 197,342 of record NZ_FZOJ01000005.1, read on the forward strand.
TCAAAACAGACTAGAGCATACCATCAACAATTTGGACAATGCTGCAGAAAACCTTCAAGCAGCAGAATCAAGAATTAGAGATGCAGATATGGCAAAAGAAATGATGGAATTTACTAAAAACAATGTATTAATCCAAGCTGCAACTGCGATGCTGGCACAGGGAAATCAAGCACCTGAATCAGTGCTTCAATTATTAAGTTAGTTTGTTATGGATAAGCCAAGTGACCATTAGGCTTAGTATATAAACAAAAAATACATGTAAATGAAAAAGGAAGTTCATTTTAAAAAAACCAGGAGGGAAAAAATCATGAGAATTAACAACAATTTAATGTCAATGAATGCACACAGACAATTAGGCATGAACACGGGATTACAAAGCAAGAGTTTAGAAAAATTATCATCTGGTTTTAGAATCAATAGAGCTGGAGATGATGCTGCAGGTCTATCTATCTCAGAAAAAATGAGGGGACAGATTAGAGGCTTAAATCAAGCCTCCAGAAATGCACAAGATGGTATATCATTAATCCAAACTGTTGAAGGAAATTTAAATGAAGTACATTCAATACTACAAAGAATGAGAGAATTATCCGTACAGGCAGCAAATGATACCAATGAAACAGAAGACAGAACAGCAATAACACAAGAACTTTCATCTCTGACAGTAGAAATAGATAGAATTGCAAATGCTACAGAATTCAATAAGAAAAAGTTATTAGATGGTTCTATAACAGATATAAATTTACAAATAGGTGCTAATGCTGATCCGGCAGCAAATGGATTAATTATTAATTTCACAGCTATGGACAGCGGGAGTTTAGGGATAGGCGCTTTGAATGTAGATACTTATGCCAATGCTACAGCTGCAATAACAGCTATTGACACAGCTGTTGAACAAGTTTCCATGGTAAGATCAAACTTAGGTGCAGTTCAAAACAGACTAGAGCATACCATCAACAATTTGGACAATGCTGCAGAAAACCTTCAAGCAGCAGAATCAAGAATTAGAGATGCAGATATGGCAAAAGAAATGATGGAATTTACTAAAAACAATGTATTAATCCAAGCTGCAACTGCGATGCTGGCACAGGGAAATCAAGCACCTCAATCAGTGCTTCAATTATTAAGATAATTGTGGGGTCAAAGGAGGATGCAGTGTGCATCCTCCTTAATTGACATTGGAATCCGTTGTAGGAGTCCTTCATGGGCAAAACCTTAGGAAGGTTATTATTTAAATTTAGAATTTGATTATAAAGGCCTACCTTTATAGCAAATATTTGTTCGCCACAGGTACAATTTGAAATCAAAAAGAAAGGTGGTTTGAGAATGAAGATGTTTAAAAAAGGATTAAGCATTTTATTGTCATTTGTTTTTTTATTTACAGCATTGGCTTCCGGAACGGTATCATATGCTTCAACTAATTATGTTTCAACAGCAAAATATGTAAATCCTACATCAATCTATGTTGGTGAAGAAGCGGAAATAGCCTTATCCATTAAAGGAATAGAACCAACAAATGTAATTTTGCCTAATGACGTAATTCTTATACTAGATAAGTCTGGAAGCATGAAACCAACTTATGAAGAAAACAACGGAGAAGATAAAATGGCTTTTGCAAAAGAAGCAGCCCAAGGCTTTATTGATCTAATGGATTTTACAAAACATCGTGTTGGCGTTGTGGACTACAGTGATGTAAATAAAATAGGCACTTTTCCATTGACTACCGATGGGAGCAGTGGGAAGGAATATATTGATGCCATTAAAGCCGACGGTGGTACTGCAACAGGAGATGCTATTTATGCAGCGATTGATCTGCTAAAGGATAAAAGGGGAGAGGCTCAACCGGTTATTGTTATCTTAACCGATGGAGATGCCACAATACCACGAAAAAATTCTCAGGATAAGGAAACTCCATATGCCTATGCAAAAGAAGCAGCAGCAGTAGCAAAAGAGGATGGAATTGTTTTCTATACCATTGCCTTGCTTACTGAGGGAACAAATCCAGAAACCAGTGGACCTAATAATCTATTAAAAGAAATGGCAACTACTGCACAGCATCATCATTTTGTGCTGGGATCTGTAGGATTGGCGGAAATCTATGCCAGAATTGTTCAGGAAATTGGTAGAGCCAGTGCTTATAATGTAATAGTGACAGATACTGTCGCACCAGAATTTGAGATTGTACCGGATTCTTATAATCACAATATTCCAAAGCCTTCTGTTGAAGGTAATACATTAACCTGGAATTTTCATGAACTAAAAGACGAAGAGCTTATTTTCACCTATAAAATTCGGCACAAACAGGATGCTAAGACAGGAAGCCTCAATGTAGCTGCAAATTCTACCATTAGTTACTTGGACTATACAGGCACTGAAACCACCTCAAACATTACGATACCCAAAATTACTGTAAATCAACACTCTCCTATTATCACTTCACTAGAAAATGACAAAGGACATGTAGATGGAGGAGAAACCGTTATAATTAACGGAAATTATTTCAGACCTGATTTAGTGGTGGATTTTGGTAGTAAGCGAGCTACCAATGTTGTATTTATCGATGAGACAAAGGTCAGCGTTACGGCTCCATCGGGTAAACAGGGTGCTGTTACTGTTAAACTAAGCAATACAGATGGACAGTTTGCTACGGCAGAGTACAGTTATTGGGCAGATCCTATTATTACAAAAATTAATCCTGAGAAAGGCCCTATAACTGGTGGAACACAGGTAAGAATAGATGGACAATATTTTATGCCAGGTATGCAGGTGAAATTTGGAGACCAATTAGCATCAAATGTAAATGTATTTAATAGTAATTCTTCTGTAAATGCAACTACCCCTGCGTCATTAGTGACGGGTCCGGTAGATATAGAATTGATAAATACAGATGGTACAAAGGTAACAGCAATTGGAGGTTTTACTTATGAAGGTCTTCCAGAAGTTACAGTGACTTCTGTTTCTCCAGACACAGGATTGGTTACTGGAGGAATCTTTGTAGAAATTTATGGTAGCAACTTCCAGCCTTCTGCAAAGGTATTCTTTGGTGATAAGCAGGCTAACGGGTTTTTTTACTTTAACAGTACAAAACTTCGTGTCCTAGCTCCTTCTGTTGAAGAAGCAGGGCCAATAGATGTGAAGGTAATCAATGGAGACGGACAATCGGGGGTTCTGCAGAATGGATTTACCTATTTATCACCGCCTGGAGAACCGGCACCGGTGATTTCATCAGTGACGCCAGACACAGGCTTAGTATCTGGGGGATATACGGCTGAAATCAATGGAGATCATATCAAATCCAATGCATCCGTTTACTTTGGAAATACTAAAGCACCTATTACCTTCTATTATAACAAAAATAAGATAAAAGTTACAGTTCCAGCAGGAGCAGCTGGTGTTACAGATATTAAGATTGTTAATCCTGACGGACAAGAAGCTGTCTTATCTGAAGGGTTCACTTATACAGAACCACCAAAAGTAGTTCCAACTATTACAAGCATTACACCAGACAATGGGCCAGTAACTGGTGGAACACATGTTATCATCGAGGGATCTAACATTCAGTCTAATGCAAAAGTATATTTTGCTGATAAGCAAGTACCTATAAGCTATTATTTTGGTTCAAGTAAAATACGAGTCATTTCCCCAGCTATGGAAAATGCTGGTGCTGTGGATGTTAAGATTGTCAGCACCGATAATGAAGAAGCTGTTGCTGTCAATGGATTTACCTATACTTCCGTTGCTCCTACAGTGACCTCTGTTTCTCCGGATAACGGTTTAGAAAGTGGAGGATACCAAGTATTCATTAATGGAACAAACTTCAAAAACAACGCAACAGTGTTATTTGGAGAAAACGTTGCTCCTATAGCATCTTATTTCAACAGTTCCAGAATACGGGTAACAGCACCTGAAGGCAGTGCGGGGGCAGTAGATGTGAAAGTTATAAATCCAGATGGAGAATCAGGAACATTAGAAGATGGATTTACTTACACAGAGCCTCCGAAACCACCAGAGCCTACCATCACCTCTATTACACCGAATAATGGTGAAGTAGAAACCAGTCTTAGTGTAGATATTAAGGGAACTAATTTCGCATCCGGTTCCAAGGTATATATTGGTTCAACACAATGTGTTGGTTTTTACTATTATAATAGCTCAAGATTGCGAGTGTTATACCCAAAATCCAGTGTTGCGGGACCAGTAGATGTAACAGTTGTAAATCCAGACGGACAATCTGTAACATTGACAGATGGTTTTGTCTACAATGAAAAGCCAAAGGACCCACCGCCTGTTATTACTTCCGTTACACCTAATACAGGGAAGATTAATACCAATTCAACTATAGATATTTATGGCACAGGTTTTAAATCAGGTTCGAAGGTATATTTTGGTTCTACACAAGCCAACTGGGTCTATTATGTTAGTGGTACCAGAGTACGTGTGAGCACGCCAAAAACTGATGTTGAAGGTACAGTAGATATCACAATTGTCAACCCTGACGAACAATCGGTGACATTGACGGATGCTTTCACTTATATACAATAATTCTAAGATAGATATAAACTTTCAGGTTGTTTTTTGTTGGCAGCCTGAAGGTTTATTGATAGCAACATTGTTTATTAAAAGGAAAGCAACAAATTAGGAAGATTAACAAAGCGGGGTTCAATAGCATATAGGTAAAAAATTCAAAAGTTTAGAAAGGAGCATCTATATGGAAGACCCTATCATTTTAGTTGTTGAAGATAGCAGATACATGAGAGAATTTTTAGGCAATATTATTATGGGAATGGGATATGAGCACCTATATTTTGCAGAAGACGGTGTTCAAGCAATTGAAAAGGCAACGCTGATTAAACCAGACCTAATTACTCTGGATATAAGTATACCCATAATTAACGGTTTGGAAGTTGTTTCAAAAGTACTGGAAATCAGCCCAAAGTCAAAAATTATTATGATTTCTGCAATGCATGATCAGGGCACTATAAAACAAGCAATAAAGAAAGGAGCATCGGATTTTATTCATAAGCCTTTTCGAAAAGAAACGTTGGAAAAGGTCATTATGAGTCACTTGAAAAAAGATCAATATAAGGTTGAGTAGGTGAACTCTTTGTATCTAAATAGCTGCTATTCTAGTCCAGGTAAAAAAGCGTATAAACAAGGGTGCTTTTTATGAATTATATTGAAAAAATGGAGGAGCCAACGTGAATGAGAGATACAAAAAAACGAAAAAAGGGATTCAAGAGCTTTCCCAAGACATGATTCTTGCCTCAGGTATAAAAAATGATAAAGGGGTACTGATATTATCAGCCGGAACGTTGCTAAATAATCAAATCAAAAAAAAATTAGAAAAAAGGAGAATTAATGAAGTGTGGGTTTATAGTGAAGAAGAGGAAAAAAATGTGCAAGAGGAAATTCCAATAAAAAAAATGGAAGATATAAAATTCAATAAAAAGGAAGATACTTCTTCTAAGACTGTACTTTTCACACAGAATAAAAAAGTTGTGGAGAACATACTTGCTGATGTAGAAAAAGGGGAATTGGTTTCTTTAGATACAATGACTTGTGCATTAAATGTATTAATGAAGCAGTTTGATAGCAATACTAAAATTTTACAAGCCATTGAGCATTTTAGAAATGCAGATAATCATTTATATACCCATTGTATAAATGTAGCCTTACTTTGTTTTTTGATGGGTAAATGGCTAGATATGGAGAAGGGTAAAATACAAAATTTGATTTGTGCTGGATTGTTGCATGATATTGGAAAAACAACGACGTTTGAAGGAGCTAAGCAAGAAGCTGACGAAGAGAAAATTCATCCTGCTGTAGGATATAGAATGATAAAGAAAATACCTGGAATAGATGAGGAGGTCCTCCAAGGAATCTTAATGCATCATGAAAGAGAAGATGGTTTAGGATATCCTTTTGCCTTAGAGCATGATAAAATTCATGAATTTGCTAAAATTATTGCTATTGTAGATACATATGATTTACTGGTTACCAGTAAAATAGGAAAGGAAAAAGAATCGGCTTTCAAAGTTTTGGAGATTTTTGAGAAGGAAAGCTTTGGAAAGTTTGCACCCCACTATTTATCAGTGTTTTTAAGGAATATTGCAAACTATTACTTAGGAGACAAAGTTTATTTGAATACTGGAGAAGAAGGGGAAATTATATTTGTCAATTCCAAACATGTATCAAAACCGTTAATTCGAGTTGGAGATAGATACATAGACACTTTAAAAGATACATCCATATATATTGTATAACAGGATGAACTTAGAGATATCTTCTCAGGTATATCAGTTATAATTGTTGCTAAATACTCTTGAAATTCCCAATATCTGGAGTTGCTAAGGCATTAGATATTGAGATAATAATAGAAATAACAGGCCTTACAGAAGCTGAAATAAAGAAATTAATGAACTAAATGGTGTTGGTGCCGGGCTTTTAACTTATTAAGGACACCAACAAAGGAAAAGAGTAATCACTCTGCAGGGCCATGCAGAGTGATTAGGTAATTTAAGCCACGGTAGCCGTGTTGCAGAAAAAATGCAAAAAACAGTCAGGCACTTAACTTCATCTCATGTTCATATTGAAACCTCTCCAAATGGAGTATAACTACATAGCCCTTCCTCTGATATCTCTCTACTCTATTGTTTCCTCTATATTCCTAAGCCATGGCATTTCAGGAGTTAGAGCTGGTTCTTTATAAACAGTAGACTTTAAATTTTGTTTCAAATTTAACGGATTATTGACGATAGACTTTGCTCTAAAAAATATGCTTCCTTCAGCACTTCCAATGTTGCGATTATAATCTATCTGATTCAATATTTCATAAGGGTTTCCCCAAGGACTTTCTTCTGGCTGTGCTTTATAAGCTGCTTGTCCAACATAAAGGTGGATGTCTTTGTCTTGAGTTAATTCTGCCCACCAGTTTAAAACTACCTCATAGGGAGCAGGAGCATATCCAAAATACCAATAGATTTGAGGGGCAATATAGTCTAACCAGCCTTCCTCCACCCAAAGCTTTGTATCGGCATAAAGACTATCATAACTGGTAACACCAGCCCTTGTAGCTGAACCTAAAGGGTCTATATCCTGGTTTCTCCATACAGCAAAGGGGCTGACTCCAAATTTAACCTGTCTCTTTTCATTTTTAATAGAGTTATATAAGTCCTCAATAAACTCATTAATATTACTTCTTCGCCACTCTTCTTTTGTTTCCATAGGATGTCTCTTTGAAATTTTATATAAAGCATCATCAGGGAAATCCAGATCCTTTACAGGATAAGGATAAAAATAATCATCTAAATGAACCCCGTCAATAGGATAATTTCTGACAACCTCCATGATGCTGTCTTTAACAAAAGCTCTTACTTCCGGAATGCCAGGATTATAATATAACTGCTCCCTGTAGGAAACAACCCAAGAAGGATTGTTCTTGGCGGGATGATTTGGTGCCAGTGAGTTTATATCATCCTTCACACTAACTCTGTAGGGATTGAACCAAGCATGAAACTCCATATTACGTTGATGTGCTTCTTCAATCATAAAAGCTAGAGGATCATATCCCGGATTTTCCCCCTGTACACCAGTCAAGTATTCAGACCAAGGTCCATATTTAGAGGGATAAAAACTATCGGCTGTTGGTTTTACCTGAACAATTACTGCATTCAGGCCAGCTTCCTGTAATTGATCTAAGAGGGTAGTGAACTCCTCTTGCTGTTGCTCCTTCGTCAACCCCTTTTTAGAAGGCCAATCCAAATTATAAACAGTAGAAATCCATGTAGCTCTGAATTCCCCCTGTTTAACTTCTTCTACATTCTTTTCAGCGGTATAGTCAACAATCGAAGCTGGTTCCTCTACCAAGGTTTCTGGTACCCCAAATGCTGGAATATTTCCTGAGAAAAACATAGTACTACAAATAGCTGCAATACCTATTGCATAGAGCATCTTTTTTTTCATAGTTCGTCCCCCTTGTTTTTACCCTTATTTTTTTGTATATAATGTTATACGAAAGAATAAGGGAATTTGTTCCATAAAAAAATTGCATCATAAAACCTCTATACAGCTTATTAATTCTTGAGGTATTCTTGATTTTCAATTACTTTATTCTTTACATTATAATATAACTTTTGAAAATAGAAAATACATAATATGGTACAAATCAACATATTTCTCCTTTATAAGACAGCTTCCAGCTACACCCGAAAAGATACTGCTTCAATTATCTTAAAATCTAGCATTAGGAGTTCATCAAGGTCAACGTTAAAAATCCACCAACTTAAGCTGGTGGATTTTTAATTGTATAGACAAAAGATGGTGATGGACACCTTTTGTTTAAATAGAATGAATATAAAAAGCATAGATATACTTTCCTTATAGCAGGATGAAAAAGATTTTTTGTATTCTTAATCCCTATATTTTATAATGCAATATCATAAAAACATTACCGTAGACTTCTCTAACCAATATATAGTGATTAAACATTCCTTCAACAGTATTAATGATTTCTCCTCTGGAAGCCTTAGATTCAATCCCACTTTCGATTTCATAAATGTCAACTTGAACCTTATCCCAATTTAGTCGCTGTAATTTAGAGGCGTGCGTGTCGTTAATCAGTTCCAAAGGTATTGATGCAAAAATATTACCACCAAAAACCTCGTGAGCCGTCCAAAATTTATTGTGAATCTCAAGTGCACCACAGGTTTTCAAATCAGAAGTTCTTATCTCAGAAAATCTTTCTAAGTAATCACCTTCATAATAGTTTTTCACCATAACAGGCTTACATAAAAAAACTTCTTCCGAGATTTTTTCAATTTTAATATCTAAGCTTTTGGCTTTTGCTACGCTATTTTGTGGTTTTTGTGTATTACATATATCCATCAGATATCTTTTATAAGTTTCTGTTGATTCTATTAATTCTTGAAGTAACTTTAATTCAGAAGTTAGTTGAGAATTCTTTCCTAAATCGTTTGCAATTTTTTTAATCCTGTAAAGTTCACTATTCATTTTAGTCACCGTCCATGAGAATATTAGCTTTATTGTCTACATTATATAACAATTTTCGCAATTTAAAAAGAAGAAAGTCTGCCTTGAAAAGGTATAAAGGTAGTCTTTAGATGAAGTAACTAAGTGACTGGCACAAAATTATAGATTGTATTCAACATAAGCAACTAACACAAAATCAAAGATTTTGTGTTAGTTGCTTATGTTGAAACTATTAACTAAAACTAAAGATTATCCATAATTAGACAAAAATGCTAATTTCTTATTAATAATTATAAATAATATGTCACGAATTGACATTTTTTTATAACTAGCTGTCAATATAGCTAAACAATAGGATGAAATTTAAGGGGGTAAAAAATTTCTAAAAATCTATTTAACTGGGCGTATTTTAATATCTAATAGATTAAAATATATAGAGAACGGAAAAATGATTATTCATTGCTTAATAGGGGAAGAAAAGTTTATAATGTATAGAGAAGTTTATGGACATGTGACTCTATACTTGAATTTTAATATACACGGTCTACGGTTTCGCCCTTGGCTGAAGATCATAGCCAAGGACTGCAAATGTAGCCCTTAGTATATTAAAATTCATGATTACATATCTATATATAAATTACTAACAAATGATTTAAGCCTATAGGAGATGGGATGCATAATGATTAAGCTGTTTACATATTTAAAATCATTTATAACTTCAATTATTGCTGTTTTGATACTTGTTTTTATTCAATCTATTGCTGATCTGTATCTACCAACATTAATGGCTGATATTGTAAACAATGGAATAGTTTCCGGGGACATAGGCTATATCTGGAGTGTTGGAGGAGTAATGCTTCTTGTGGCTGGAGGAGGGGCTGTCTCTGCCATAATAAGCAGCTTTTTATCTTCAAAAGTTGCTATGGGCTTCGGTAGAAACCTTCGAAGCAAAGTATTTTCTAGAGTAGAAAGCTATTCTCTTAATGAGTTTGACAAAATAGGGACATCCTCCCTTATTACCAGAACTACCAACGACATTACTCAGGTTCAAACGGTGCTGGTCATGATGCTTAGGATGATGATTAGTGCTCCTATGATGGGTATTGGAGGCATGATTATGGCAATATCTATGAATAGAAGACTTACTACTATACTGGCGGTTGCTTTACCGCTTCTAATTGTTTTTATTGGGATTGTAGGAAGAACAGTTATCCCCTTGTTTAAAGCTATACAGAAAAAGCTGGATAAGCTGAACTTAGTTTCCCGTGAAAATCTTACAGGTATTCGAGTAATACGTGCTTTTAATCGTATTGACAATGAAAAGAAGCGTTTTGATGAAACCAACCTTGACTTAACGAATACTGCGATAAAAGCCAATAAAATTATGGCAGCGATGCTGCCGGTAATTATGCTGATTATGAATTTAACCAGTGTAGCAATTATTTGGTTTGGAAGTATACGGATTGATTTGGGAGATTTGCAAATAGGAGATATGATGGCGTTCCTTCAGTATGCCATGCAAATTATGATGGCATTACTTATGCTTTCTATGATGTTTGTGCTGATACCAAGGGCTGAGGCTTCTGCTTTTAGGATTAATGAAGTTCTTGATATGAAACCAGAAATCAATGATCCAGAAGATATAAGAAGTAAAGGGGTTAAAAAAGGATATCTAGAATTTAAAGATGTTACTTTTAGCTATCCTGGTGCAGAGAAACCTGCTCTTAGAAATATTTCCTTTAGTGCAAAACCAGGGGAAGTGACAGCCATTATTGGAGGCACTGGCTCTGGTAAATCTACACTTATTAATCTGATACCACGTTTTTATGATGTTGATAAGGGAGCTGTATTAATAGATGGTGTCGATGTAAGGGAGATGACACAGGAAAGCTTAAGGGTAAAAATCGGATTTGTCCCACAGCAGGCACTACTTTTTACTGGCAGTATTTTAGATAATATTAAGTTTGGTAAAGAAGATGCAACCGAAGAAGAAATAAAGCATGCAGCAGAAGTAGCTCAGGCATCAGAGTTTATCGTTAATATGGAAGAAGGCTTTCATTCGGAAATTGCACAAGGAGGTACGAACGTTTCTGGTGGACAGAAACAACGACTTTCCATAGCTAGAGCTTTGATTAAAAAACCAGAGATCTATGTTTTTGATGATAGTTTTTCTGCCCTTGATTTTAAGACAGATGCAAAGTTAAGAGGGTCACTTAAAAAGGAAATAGTAGATGCTACAGTAATTATTGTTGCCCAAAGAGTGAGTACTGTTATGGAGGCAGATAGGATTATTGTCTTGGATCAAGGAGAAATTGCAGATATAGGTAAACATAAAGAGCTATTAAAAACCTGTAAAATTTACCGGGAAATTGTTGCTTCACAGCTTACTGAGGAGGAATTAGCATGAAAAAAGAGCAGAGAGCTGATAGCTCCAACTCTGGGGGAACACGAGGTCCTGGAGGAGGCTTTGCTATGGGAAGACCAGCTGAGAAGGCGAGGGACTTCAAGGGTTCCTTGAAAAGACTGGTTGGTTATTTAAAGCCTCAGAAAATCAAGTTAATCATTGTGTTTTTTCTAGCAATTTTAAGTACTATTTTCAATATCCTTAGCCCTAAAGTGATGGGAGCTGCTACCAATAAAATAGCTGAAGACTTAAGTGCTAGAATTGCCTATTTTACAAATATAGAGTCTGCCATTGAAGGAGGAGCAGATCCTGAATTTATAGCTCAACTGAAGGCACAGACTGTGCCTAGTATAGATTTTAATTATATTTGGAGAATTGTTTTAATACTGATTGGTCTTTATGTTTTAAGCTCACTGTTTAGCTATGCTACAGGCTATATTATGGCAGGAGTGGCACAAAAAACTGTTTATAAGATAAGAGATGATGTAAATAATAAGCTGGCTCGCTTGCCCTTAAAGTATTTTGATTCCCATACCCATGGTGAAATATTAAGCCGTATTACCAACGATCTAGATAATGTAGGAAATACACTACAGCAGAGTTTAACCCAACTTATTACTGCTATTGTTACATTAGGGGGCGTGACCATCATGATGTTAACAATAAGTCCTGTATTGACACTAATAGCTATCATAACCTTACCCTTGTCGGCGGTTGTAACAATAAGCGTGGCGAAAAAGTCACAAAAGCTATTTGTAGCACGACAGACGGCATTAGGGGAGCTCAATGGTCATGTGGAAGAAATGTATAGCGGTCATAAAGTGGTGAAGGTTTTCGGTCATGAAAAAAAATCTATTGATAGGTTTGATGAGATTAATGAAAGACTTTATGATGCAGGATGGCGAGCAGAGTTTATTTCTGGGATTATTATGCCACTGTTGAACTTTGTAAATAATATAGGGTATGTATTAATCTGTGTAGTTGGTGGTATTTTTGTAATTATGCAGAGAATGCAAATTGGTGATGTTTTAGCATTTATTCAATATGCAAGGCAGTTTACCCATCCAATTGTACAAACCGCCAATATAGCAAATGTGATTCAATCTACCATTGCATCAGCAGAACGGGTTTTTAATCTTTTAGATGAAGCTGAAGAAATTCCTGATGAGGTAGATGCCAAAACTATCGACTTTCCTAGAGGGAATGTAAGATTTAAGCATGTTCAATTTGGCTACAAAGAAGATGATATTCTTATTAAAGATATGAATATAGAAGTAAAAAGGGGACAGACAATAGCTATCGTAGGACCAACTGGAGCCGGCAAGACTACCCTGGTGAATTTGCTGATGCGCTTTTATGAAATAATGGATGGAAGTATTACGATAGATGGTGTTGACATCAGAGATTTAAAGCGTGGCGATCTTCGGAGCATGTTTGGCATGGTGCTGCAGGATACATGGTTATTTAATGGAACGATAAGAGAAAATATAGCCTATGGGCGTCAAGATGCTACGGAAGAGAAAATCATAGAGGCCTCTAAAGCAGCCCATGCCGACTACTTTATAAGAACACTGCCGGAGGGTTATGATACTATACTTGATGAAGAGGCTTCAAATATATCCCAGGGGCAAAAACAGCTTCTAACCATCGCTAGAGCAATTCTTGCTAATCCAGCAATACTAATTCTTGATGAAGCCACCAGCAGTGTGGATACGAGAACTGAGGCTTTAATACAGAAGGCAATGGCTAGATTAATGGAGGGAAGAACAAACTTTGTTATTGCCCATAGGCTATCCACGATACGAGATGCTGACATGATACTTGTTATGAATCATGGTGACATCATTGAACAAGGTACCCACCAACAACTTCTTGAAAAGAAGGGGTTCTATGCAGATCTTTATAATAGTCAGTTTACCAGTAATACAGCTATATAATTTAAAGAGCTCCTCTCGGATAAGTTATCTTTTTATCAGAGGGAGCTTTTGTTTTTTATGCATAATCAATATATTTCTGTCTGCATTCCCAGCTGCAAAAATAATGGGTTTTATCCTCTTCCACAACTTGGTAGGCTTTTGATTTTATAACATAGGTTTCACAGATCTCATCATAGACCATATCAATAGCAGCTTCTTTTTCCACAGGTTCAGAGAACTTTTCTTCAACATTCTTATTCACTTCGACTTTTTGTCGATTGATAAGCCTTGCTCTAAAAATGATATTAAAAACGGTTCTTACAGCAAAAAATATTAGAAAAAATCTAAAAAAGTTCGAAAGCATCTCCATTTCATATTACCTCCCTTTATATTTATAACCATTTTTTGTTAGACAAATCTACGTATTACTATTTATTACTATTATAACAATTAAATATAAACTGCGGGTAAACAAATTCTTAAATATTTATAAAATGAGCCTTTAAAAGATAATTGGTTCTGAGTATACATAATTTAGAAAAATTTAAGAAACATTTTATATGGAGTTTAGACTGATTATGTATAATAAAATTATAAAACTAAGGATGAGATAGAACAATTTCAATGCAATTATTACTTAAATCAATTATAATGTAATTAAGTAATAAAGTAATGAAAGAAAAAACTAGGAGGCAATTATGTCCATAAAACTTAGGCTTTTACTATCTTACATAGCGTTACTTTTGGTACCAATTACTTTGACAGCTATTGTTGGCTATTTTGCAGGCTCTTACTATATTGGTGCTGTGCATGAAGCTTATCCTGGTTTTGATAAAATTCATGATGTTAGGCAGGGTGTCGCTAGACAATATGCTTTTTTTTCCAATATAAAACAGGCAGCATTAATCTCTCCTGAGAAATTTCAAGATGAAGATTACTTGAGTAAAGTAGAACAGAGACTGGCGGATTTCAACTCAAGTTTTATCGTGAGAAAGAACGATGAAATCATTTACGCTATGCCAGCCCTGCTTGAGATAGTAAAAGGATATAACCTTCCACAATTTGGGGAATATGAACATGAAACCCCTATTCATTCTAAAGATATAGACAGCGGACTATTATTAAATCAGCACGATTTTTATTTTTCAGATGGAAGCCAAGGCAGTATTTTCTTAGTAACCAATATGGAGCCTATATGGAGAAGCTTTCAAGAATTGGTCAATACCATAATGATAACCATTGTGGTAATTCTGGTGATTACTAATGGTACCTTAACCTATCTTGTGGCAGGAAGTATTGTAAAGCCATTAAGCAAACTAAAGGATTCTGCTAATAGGATTAAAGAAGGAGATTTAGATTTTGAGATTAATATCAATTCTAAGGATGAAATAGGAGAACTATCTCATGCCTTTGAGGAAATGAGAAAAAGGTTGAAGGATTCATTAGACATACAGCTTCAATATGAAGAGAATAGAAAGGAACTTCTTGCAAATATCTCTCATGATTTAAAAACACCAATTACTACAATCAAAGGATACGTTGAAGGCATTAGAGACGGGGTTGCTGACACCCCGAATAAAATAGAAAAATATATGAACACTATATATACAAAGACAGTAGATGTAGATCAGTTAATTGATGATTTGCTTTTATTCTCTAAATTAGATTTAAGCAAGCTCCCTTTACATTTAAGCACTATTGATATATCAAAGTATCTGATGGATTTATTAGAGGAACTAAAATTTGATTTGGAGAAAAAGAATGTTGCTATAAAATATGATAGTAAAATTGATGAATCAATATTTGCTATGGTAGACTTAATGCAGTTGAAGAGGGTTGTTGTAAACATTGTTGAAAATGCAGTGAAGTATATGGATAAACCGCAGGGTACCGTAGACATCATACTTGAAAAAAGTGAAGAGCAGGTTGTAGTAGAGATTAAAGATAATGGGCAAGGTATTTCAGAAGATACGCTTCCTTATATATTTGATCGATTCTATAGAGGAGATCCATCTAGAAACACTGCAACTGGTGGTAGTGGATTGGGCCTTGCTATTGCAAAAAAAATTATCGAGGAACATGGTGGGAGAATGTGGGCTGAAAGTATTGAAGGAACAGGTACTAGCATATTCTTTACATTAAAAAATATTAGAAGTGGTGATGTGCTATGAAAAAAATCTTAATTATAGAGGATGATATAAGTATTGCTGAACTAGAGCGAGACTATCTTGAAATCAATGGCTTTCAAGTAGAAATTGAAAACAGTGGCGACAAAGGAGTGACAAAGGCTAAAGCTGAGAACTATGACTTGATTATACTTGACTTGATGTTGCCAAAAATGGATGGCTTTGAAATATGCAGACAAATTAGAAGTGTGAAGAACACACCTATCCTTATGGTCTCTGCTAAAAAAGAAGATATAGATAAGATAAGAGGACTAGGGCTTGGAGCAGATGATTATATGACGAAACCCTTTAGTCCAAGTGAACTAGTGGCAAGGGTTAAAGCTCACATTTCACGATATGAGAGGCTAACGGAAAATTCAAGCAGCACTAAGGATCAAATCGAAATAAGAGGACTCACAATAGATAAGGGATCTAGAAGAGTATACATTAATGGTAAGGAAGTTTTGTTAACCACAAAGGAGTTTGATTTATTGGTATTTCTTGCATCTAATCCAAATCGAGTGTTTAAAAAGGAGGAGCTGTTTGAAAAATTGTGGGATCTTGACTCACAGGGAGACATTTCAACAGTTACTGTCCATATTAGAAAAATAAGAGAAAAAATAGAAAATGATCCATCGAATCCTCAGTATATCGAAACCATTTGGGGAGTGGGTTATAGATTTGAAATTTAGCAGATCCTTTATTTATTAAAAGTTTAATAAAATCTCAGTGGAGAAGACGTTCCGATTGGAGCGTCTTTTTATTATAGATTATTGAAAATGAAAAAGAAAAATTATGAAGGATTTTAATAGGCTAACCTTGTTAAAAAATTAATCTTCGCTGAATATATTGACAAAGAATTAGAAATAATATAAAGTTATGTTGTGATATATTTGTGATATATTTGTGATATATCACAAATATATCAGTTATCTTCTAGGGCACGCTACATATGAGAAATAGGCATTTATAGGAATAGAAGAGGATTATTGAACCTAAGTGAAAACGTTTCAAAATGGCAGGATATCATCACCAGCTCGATGTTCTATCAATAAAAAATCACAGATCATTTAAGATGAATAGAAAGGCAGTAGCGACTTTGTTGGTGACATTTCTCTCATTGTAGATGGTGAAGGATGGATGGATTTTTGAGACTACTAATATTTTAGTTTAAAATGTGCAATTGCACTATTATATATAAAGGAGGAGAAAAAATGAAAAAAATTATTGCTATTTTGTTGGTAACTTTATTGTTACTTACAGCTTGTGCATCACCGGCTTCACAAAATGATGGGGGGTCATCTGAAGCACCTGGACAAGATGTTAAACCAGTGGTAATTCAAATAGGCTATGAAAATCATCCTGGTGAACCACTTGATGTTGCAGTAAATGAGTGGAAAAGACTTATTGAAGAAAGAAGTAACGGAACGATGGAGGTTCAAATATTCCCTTCAAGTCAACTTGGTTCTAAAAATGATATCATCGACCAAATGCTAGCTGGTGATTCAGTTATAACATTGGCTGATGGAGCATTTTATGCAGATCGTGGTGTTCCAGATTTTGGTATAGTATTTGGACCATACCTATTTGATAGCTGGGACGAAGCTTGGACACTTACAGAAAGTGATTGGTGGCAAGAGCAAAGTGGCAAACTTGAGGCACAAGGTCTAAAGTTAGTGGCTTCTAACTGGATGTATGGGGATCGTCATCTTCTTACAACAAAACCTGTAAGAACAGTAGCAGATCTTAAAGGTATGAAGGTACGTGTTCCAAATAACACAATTCAAGTTAAGGGTTTTGAAGTTTTAGGAGCAACACCAACGCCTATGGCATTAGGAGATGTTTATACAGCTCTACAACAAGGTACAATCGATGGCCTTGAGAATCCACTACCAGTTCTTTACAACGGTAAATTTCATGAAGTTGCTAAATATCTAACATTAAGCCAGCATGTTAAAAACTTTACTACATGGATTAGTGGTGTACAATTCTTTGACTCTTTAACTGCTGAGCAACAACAAATCTTAATAGAAACTGGTGCTGAAGCAGGTATTTATAACAATAACCTTCAAGATCAGGTTAACCAAGAAACATTAGAGAAGTTTGTAGCTGAAGGTGTTGAAATTATAGAAATTGACTTAAAAGAGTTCCAAGAAACTGCAGAAGCTTTCTACTCTTTCCCAGAGTTCACATCTATCTGGACAGAAGGATTATACAATACAGTTAAAGATTCTATGAAGTAAATTATATTTCTAGTAATGAAGTAAGAAATTAATAGAAGATCATCAATACCCGGAGGCAATTCTGCCTCCGGATTATACAATTAATTGAGGAGAATTTTGCAACACTCTATCTAGTAAACGATTATTATAGAACATAAAAAAGTAGGTTTGTAGGTTTTAGCTATTTTGAAATCTAAATATATTATATATGAGGAGTGTGCATATGAAGGTGAATAATAAAGCACTTAAATGCTTATTAAATATCGATTATTTAATCACGGGTGCTGCATTAGTTGGACTAATAACGGTTACCTTTTTAGGCGTTATCATGCGGTACTTTTTAAATAATCCTTTTATTTGGTTAGAAGAAGTTCAAATTTGGTGCTTTGTGTGGTTAGTATTTTTTGGAGCTGGTGCAGCATTTCGTACTGGCAGTCATGTAGCTATAGATGTTATCGTGGATCTTTTTCCACCTAAGGTAAAAAAAGTAGTAGAGATTTGTGTTTATCTAGTAGTGATGGCAGTACTCTTTTATTTGATGACTCATGGGTCTAATCTTGTTAGACAGATGGCTAACACAGGTAGAATGACCAATATAT
This sequence comes from Anaerovirgula multivorans, assembly GCF_900188145.1. Classification (GTDB taxonomy): domain Bacteria; phylum Bacillota; class Clostridia; order Peptostreptococcales; family Natronincolaceae; genus Anaerovirgula; species Anaerovirgula multivorans. Next base: position 215,633 of record NZ_FZOJ01000005.1, read on the forward strand.
TAAAAGTGCCTTATTCTATCATCTATTCTGCTCTACCAATAGGATGTGGGTTAATGATGATTAACTATACTATAATCACAGCAACGTCGTTACTTACTAAAAAAGCTGACATGGAAGGTGGTGCAGAAGAATGGATATAAGTGCTGTTGGATTAGGAGCCATTGTCTTACTAACATTTCTATTCTTACAAGTTCCTGTATTTGCATCTCTGTTGGCAGGTTCTGTTGTCTATTTTGCTCTTACACCAAGCATTCCAACTCAAATCATTGCACAGCGTGTAATCGCTGGTATAGAGAGCATACCTTTGCTTGCTGTTCCATTCTTCATTTGTGCAGGGGTATTTATGAATTATTCTGGAGTTACAAAGCGAGTTATGGATTTTTGTGAGGTAGTTACCGGTCGAATGACAGGAGGTCTTGCACAGGTAAATGTACTATTATCTACCCTTATGGGGGGATTGTCAGGGTCTAATCTTGCGGATGCTGCAATGCAGGCGAAAATGCTTGTTCCAGAAATGGAGAGAAAAGGCTTCTCGAAAGAGTTTTCCTCAGTTGTTACTGCCTCTTCAGCTATGATTACGCCTTTGATTCCACCAGGAATTGCAATGATTATCTATGGATCAATAGCAAATGTTTCTATCGGTAGACTATTTATAGCCGGTATAGGACCAGGTGTATTATTATGCGTTTCTATGATGATATTGGTATCTGTTATTTCTAAAAAGCGTGGTTACAAACCTGCACGACAGACAAGTGTAAAGCCTAAGGAATTTATCCTTGCATTAAGAAATGCAGTATTACCGCTTTTATTACCTGTTATCATCATTGGAGGTATTCGTTTAGGTATCTTTACACCAACCGAAGCAGGTTCTGTTGCAATCATATATTCGCTAATACTTGGCGTGGCCTATCGCGAGATGAAGTTTTCTCATGTTATTACTGGTTTAAAGGAGACCATTACAAGCACTGCTTCTATCATGCTTATTGTTGGTGCCGCTTCTGCTTTTGCTTGGATTCTTACTAGAGAGCGTATTCCTCAGCAGGTAACTGAGTTAATTGTAAATATGATTTCTAATAAATATGTATTTCTTATGGCAGTAAATGTATTTTTGCTTGTTGTTGGTATGTTTATTGAAGGAAATGCAGCTATGATTGTGTTGGTACCATTATTAGCGCCAGTAGCTACAGCGTACGGAATTAATGAAATACAGTTTGCTATGATATTTATATTCAACATGGCGGTTGGTTGTTTAACTCCACCTATGGGTACCCTTATGTTTGTAACATGTGGAATAACAAAATGTAAAATTAAGAATTTTATTAAAGAAGCAGTACCATTCTATATACTTCTTTTTGTATGCTTGATGTTATTAACATTTGTTCCAGCATTCTCTGTTGGTATTGTTAATCTTTTGTACTAAGTACTGCAAAAAGTATTAGATAATTTAGAACGTGGCATTTGAACATTATCTTGATTGCTTGCTTTATTCCTTACCTCTAGCTGGTATAAATATTGTTGAAAAATTATTTAACGTTTTAAAAAAAGAATAATATTAATCATCGGCACAATGATTTGTAATAAAAGTTCAATTTAATACTATGGATAATATTGGTTACAACTATTTTTCACACTATACTTTTAAAAGGTTGTAAAAAATTAAGAATTATCATATCCAATAATTGGATCATCTTAAATCTATGGTATATTAGTTATAGGGAGTACTCCTTAAGGGATACCCTTAAGGAGTAAAAATGCTCTATTGAATGATGGGTGCTTATTGCATACCTGTAGATTGAGCTTGTTACTATTAAATATGTAATTTAAAATGAAAAACATCTTATTTAACTGGTTGTGCTAATTTTAAATTCAGTATAAGGGATGTCATATATTTAACAAATTTAATTAGCAAGAGGAGGATCATTTGTTGAAGCAAACAGCTGAAATACAATTACCATTGAAGGAAAAAGCCTACAACTTAATAAAAGAACAAATAATCAAATGTGAATTAATGCCGGGAAGTGACATATCAGAAATCCAGATTGCACAAGAATTAGGTATAAGTAGAACTCCAGTTAGAGAAGCATTATTGCGGTTGAATCAAGAAAAGTTTGTAACGATCTATCCTCGCAAGGGTATTATTGTTTCTGAAATAACAGTAAAAGACATACATGAAGTATTTCAGATAAGAGAACTTATTGAACCCGCTATGGCCAAGATTGCTTGTAAAAATATGTCTAAAGAATACTTGCTTCAGTTAAAGAAAAAATTTGAAGATATTGAATTTAACTTATCAAATCCTAGTGCTATGGAATATTTTGATTTAGATATAGAATTTCATAAATATATTATCCAATGTGGGAATAACAATCATTTAATAAAGTTTACTAACAGAATATTTGATTTAGATTATAGAATTCGCGTAATGTCTACTTTAGAAATAGATGATGTTGAAAAAAGATCAAGACCTGAACATTTTGCTATCATTGATGCTTTGATTGCTAAAGATGGAGAGAAAATACAAGAAACAATTCGAGAACATATAGTCAATGCTCGGGAAGCAGCTCTATTAAAGATTTATTAGTTTATATAGTATAGTTTATTTAATAAAAACAATATAAGGGGACCTCAAATTCATCGAAAATCAATCGATGAATCTTTTGAAGGAAGGCTTTGTTCTAGTATTCATATACTTTAAACGTAGGAACAGGAGGCAATATATTATGAAAATGATGAAAGTAGTTGAAATAAAAGAACCTGGAAGAATACAAGTAGTCGAAAAGGAAATACCCAAACCTAAAAAAGGCGAGGCGTTACTTAAAATTAAGTATTGTGGTATTTGTGGTTCAGACATAGCTACCTATACAGGTAACCAACCCTTTGCAAGCTATCCTCGAATTCCTGGGCATGAGTTTTCGGCAGAAATTATAGAGGTAGAAGACAATAATCTAGGATTACAAAAAGGAATGATTGTTACCGCAAATCCTTATTTTAATTGTGGAAGTTGTTATTCTTGCCAAAAGGGAAAAGTGAATTGCTGTGAGTCAAATGAGACAATGGGAGTGCAGAGAGATGGGTCTTTTGCTGAGTACTTAACGATGCCAATAGAAAGAATTTATAATGGAAAGACGCTTTCAGCAAAGACACTAGCTTTAATAGAACCCTTTTCAATTAGTTATCATGCGATAAATAGAGGAGATATTCAAAAGGAAGACAAAGTATTAGTATTTGGAGCAGGAGCAATCGGAATATTTGCAATGATAGCTGCTAAGCTAAGAGGAGCACAAGTATATATAACTGATGTTTTTGAAGATAGGTTAAAACAGGCAATGCAAATGGGGGCAGATGGAATAATCAATGCGTCTAAAGAAGATATCAATGAAAGAGTGAAAGAAATCACGGAGGCTTATGGTATGGATGTATGTATTGAGGCCGCTGGATTGCCTGAAACTTTTTTAAATTGTATAGATAGTGTAGCTTTTGGAGGAAAAGTAGTATTAATAGGTAACGGCAAAAGAGAAACTGCTTTTAATCACTCCGTATTGTTGAAAAAGGAACTGAATGTATATGGCTCAAGAAACAGTTTGTTAAATGACTTCCTATCATTAATTGATCTAGTGACTGATGATAAAGTAGATATTGAAAAGATAGTAACCGATGTTTTCGAATTGCATAATGTGATTGATGCCTTCGAAAGCTTAAAAAATAACGATGGCTCTAAACTAAAGGTGTTAGTAAAGTTTGACTAATAGCATATTTACTTTAAAGGGTGAAACAGCACTATCCCCTCTTTAGATTTATAGCTGTAAAAAAGAGAAAGATAGATCAAACTTATAGATAAGAGATAGTATTGAAAGGAATTATAACTGTCTTATTTACAAAATTCGTCAATTATGGTATCCTATTAATATAGTCAATGTTAAATAAATAACGAAGATTAAACTTTTGAATATTGAAAAAAATAATATGGGGAGATACTCTCCCCATATCAAGATCTAAAAATGATAAATATTTATTACATTGCGTTTCTAAATATCTCTATAACTTGTTCTAATGTAGCAGTACGAGGATTAGTAAATTGGCAAGCATCAACTTTAGCATTGGTTGCCATGATTTCAAAGTCTTCCTCTTTAACGCCTAGTTCGCTAAGACCCGAAGGAATTCCAATGGAGCTTGAAAGTTTTTTAATAGAGTCAATTGCTTTTTGAGCTGCATCGCTAACTGATAAACCATCAACATTTTCTCCCATAGCGATTGCAACATCACGTAGTCTATCAGCACATCCAATTAAATTAAATTGTTCAACATGGGGTAAAAGAATAGCGTTACATACACCATGTGGTAGGTTGTAGAAGCCACCTAGCTGATGGGCCATTGAATGAACATATCCTAAGCTAGCATTGTTAAATGCCATTCCGGCTAGGAATTGAGCATAAGCCATCTGTTCTCTTGCTACCATGTCGGCACCATGGGCAACAGCAATAGGTAAGTATTTAGATATTAATTTCATTGCCATCAAAGCTGCTGAATCTGTGAGAGGAGTTGCAGCTATTGATACATATGCTTCTATGGCATGGGTCAAAGCATCCATGCCAGTAGCAGCTGTTAATGCTGGTGGCATGCCTACCATAAGCTCACAATCATTAATAGATATATTTGGAGTTACACGCCAGTCAACAATTGCCATCTTAACCTTTCGACTGGTATCAGTGATAATACAGAAACGAGTCATTTCAGAGGCGGTTCCAGCAGTTGTATTTACAGCTATAAATGGAACCATTGGGTTTGAAGATTTATCTATACCTTCATAATCATGAATCTTACCACCATTTGCAGCTAAGAGTCCAATCCCTTTTGCACAGTCATGGGAGGAACCTCCCCCTAGAGATATGATTGTATCACATTTTTTATCGGTCCATACTTTAAATCCCGCAGCAACATTTTTGTCGGTAGGATTAGGCTCTGCCCCATCAAATATAACAGCCTTCAAACTAGAATTTTCAATTAAGCCTTTAACTTTGTCAGCCATACCCATTTTAGCTAAACCAACATCTGTTACAATTAGTACCTTAGTTCCTCCTAAACTTTTTACTTTTTCACCAATACCATTAATACTACCTGCTCCAAATAAATTGACGGTTGGAATAAAATAAGCACTCATTGACATAAAAAGAACCCCCTTTTTAATTTAAGTTGAAAATTTCAATAAATTTTTATTCCTAAACCCATCCCGTGTTTAGCGAGAAAACGTTTTCACCTCCTTTAATAATAATTTCATCTTTACCCATAAAAAGACACAAAGGATAACTGATATAGAGTATGAGATGGGTGTGTCCTTAAGGGCAAAAGAGAAACTTACAATAATAATTACAAAATTATAACAGACCAGTTAATAAGGTAAAGCTACATAAATATAATAGTAAATAATGCTTTAGATCATCATGAATTTTTAAGCTAGAATATATTGAAGCATGAGAAATGTACAGAAGTTTCTTGAAATTAAAGTTAAGATATAATCTTATTTGTTTACTTTCTAACTTTTAGGATAATGGCCTTATGAAAGGTACGAGTAGAAAACATCTTGCCTCAATTAATTATGAAAGCAGATTAAATGTAATTAAACATTATAAACGTAGTACCTCTAGAAGGAATAATAGTTTATAATTAACTTAAAGATGCAAAAATCATGCCTAAAACAGAACAGGCTTAATAGGTAGATGAGAAGGAGATCAGCTAAAAATTGTTCATATTCGGTACAAATTCCGCGAAAACTACTGTTCTACTTTGGTACTATGCACTAAAAAAGAACAGTTTTAGAGATGAAGTCACCATCTTAAAACAAATAGGACTATAGTACCTATAAAGTTTGAATACGTATCAGTCTAAAAATGCACATCCCTATACTTTATTAAATCCAAGGGTTTACGGACAAAACTGTAGGCTCTTAGTGTATTAGAATCAAGAGTTATGAGTATAGGTGTATAATAACATTGATGAGGTGAAATGTAAAAAATAAAAAAATATTAAATGATTAGGCATGACTTCTAAATTAAATGGAAGTCATGCCTATTAGTTTGCATTGTAATTTATCCTTCGGTGTATTGCTAAGACTCCCGCTTCTTCTAGATAAACAAACTAAGCGACTAACACAAAATCAAAGATTTTGGTTATCTGCTTATAGATAAACAAACTAAGTGACCAACACGAAAGTTAGAAACCAAACTTTCGGTTGTCTACTTATGAATTAAGTCTCATTTTATTGAAAAGGTATCTGTTTCCGTGTCCCATTTACATGATTTTTTGTTTTTCTTATGAAGTTTAGAAATATTTAAGAATTTGTTTAGAGGTAGTTTATAATTGGTTGCTATAATAAGAAAATAAGTGAATGCCAAAAAGGTTTCATTCATGATAGACTGACCAGCCAGTCTGTTTTTTTAATCAAATAAATTTAAAATGCAGGAGGAAGCAAAATGAGAAAAAAAATAATTTCCAAACTATTATTAGTCCTATTAATTGTCACAGTTTTAGTAACAGGGTGTAGAAGAAATGTACCGGAAGAAGTCTCTACTGAAGAGGAGGATTACATACCAGTAGAAATTGAAACAGTCAAAGAAGATACCTTAGCAAGTAGGATTTCCTTAAATGGTAAAGTGCAGGCAAATGAGGAAGTAATGGTGATGCCTAAAATGGCTGCCACCGTGTCGAGAGTAAATGTAAAGCTTGGAGATTCTGTTACAAAGGATCAGGTTTTATTTGTAATGGATCAAAAAGATGCAGAAAGAGCTATTGAACAGGCACAAGAAAGCATAGATTTAGCTCAAAAAGGTATAGATCAAGCAGAGAACTCTATTAACTCCACTAAAATTCAATATGAATCAACAAAGGAAAAGCTAGAGGATGCCTTGGTAACTTTAGAACGAATAAAGGCTTTATACGAAGCAGGGGCTGTCCCAAAAAGTCAGTTGGAACAGGCAGAGTTAGCGGCTTCTACTAGATCATTAGAAATAGTAGAAGCTCAAGTTAAGCAAGAGGAGGTAGGCTATCAGCGGGCCTTAAATCAATTGATACAAGCAGAAAGTAGCTATGAGCATGCAAAAAGCAATCTTGACAACACTCTGGTAAAAGCACCAATTACCGGTGTTATTTCTAGTTTAAATGTTGTAGAGGGACAATTGGCCAGCAGCGCACAAGCAGCTGCCACCATTGTAGATTTGGATAAAGTGTATTTACAGGTTGATGTAGCTGAAAATATGGTAAACAGATTGGAGTTGGGGCAAGAGGTGGGAGTAACCATAGCAGCAGCATCTGAGAAAGAAATCGTTGGAAAAATTGACTATATAAGCTCTACTCCAGATGATAGAACACAACTATATACAGTAAAGGCATATATACCTAACAAGGATCAAAGGATAAAACCTGGGATGAGTGGTTCTATAGGGTTGAATATTGAGAGCAGACAAAATGTATTGGCAGTAAGAAGTGGGGCTGTTATCGATAAAGAAGAAGAAAAGGTGATTTACTTAGTAAGGGATGAGCAGGCAGTAGAACAAAAAGTAACTCTTGGTCTAGATACAGGTTCTCATATTGAAGTGGTAGAAGGTCTACAAGCAGGAGATGTAATAATCGTAAAAGGTCAACAGTATGTAACTGATGGCCAAAGGGTGAAAGCAGTAAGGGGTGAGTAATCGTGAATTTATCAAAATTAGCAGTAAAAAGACCTGTAATGATTGTAATGATTATGCTTGTTATCATATTGTTGGGAACTATTTCATTAACTAGATTACCGATAGACCTATATCCAGCTATGGAAATACCAATAGCCATTGTCAGCACCTCTTATTCAGGGGTAGGACCCCATGAAATAGAAAACCTTATTACAAGACCAATTGAAGGCGCGATAGCAACTGTAAGCAATATAGATACCATTAGTTCCATGTCTTCTCAAGGAAGCTCAATGGTTATTGCACAATTCAATTATGGTACTGATATGAATTTTGCTGCTTTAGATATGCGGGAAAAAGTAGATTTAATTAAGGGAACTTTACCAGAAGGGATCAATGATCCCATGGTTTTAACCATAGATCCTAATAGTTTTCCTATTATTCAGATATCTTTGGTAAATGGTGAGGATTTAAGTTCATTACAAGTATTAGCTGAAGAGACGATCAAACCAAGACTTGAAAGAATCGAAGGAATAGCTTCTGTAGATGTAACAGGGGGCTATACAAAGGAAATTCAAATAAAGACAAATCAGCAGAGATTAGATAGCTATGGCATCAGTCTAAGCCAATTATCTCAAACAATAGGCGCTTCCAACACGAACCTACCAGGGGGAACTGTAAAAAATGGAGAAAAAGAGCTTACCATTAGAACCATGGGGGAATTTCGTAGTCTTGATGAAATTAAAGAAACGCCAATAACACTGCCTACTGGAAGCGTCATCTTATTAAAAGATATTGCAGAGGTGGAATTAACCCATAAAGAGATAAAAACCATATCTAGAACCAATGGTAAGAGCAGTATTAATATATCTGTACAAAAGCAATCCGATAGCAATACAGTTCAGGTAGCGTCCTTGGTTCATGATGAAATAGAAAAATTACAACAGGAGCATGAAAACGTAGAGATTACTATCGTATCAGATGAATCCACCTATATTACTGATTCAATTAATAATGTGCTTCAAAGTGTTATCTTAGGTGGAATCTTTGCCATAATGGTACTGTACCTATTTTTGAGAAATGTTCGCTCTACCTTAATTATAGGAACATCTATTCCGATTGCTGTTATTGGTACTTTTGCTTTATTGTACTTTAGCAACATTACATTAAATCTAATGACCCTAGGTGGTCTGGCCTTAGGTGTGGGAATGCTGGTGGATAATGCCATTGTTGTACTGGAGAACATTTATAGATTTAGAGTGGAAAGATATTCGAGAAAAGAAGCTGCCAGTAAAGGTGCATCTGAGGTGGCGATGGCGGTTACTGCCTCTACCCTTACTACAATCGCTGTATTTTTACCAATCGTTTTTGTAGAAGGGATGATTTCTAGTCTTTTCAAAGAACTGGCATTAGCAGTTACTTTTTCTCTTGTAGCTTCTCTATTGGTATCCTTGACCTTGATTCCTATGCTTTCTTCTAAATTGTTAAAGGTAGATAATACAGATGTGAAGGAGAGGAAAGGAATAAGGAAAGGATTTAAATATCTATATGATGCTTTTGACAAAATGTTAAATGCTATAGAAAATCGTTATAAAAAGATATTATCATGGAGCTTAGGTCACAGAAAAACTACAGTTCTTATGGCCATATTGATATTTTTAGGGAGCTTGTCCTCTGTGTTTTTCGTAGGAGTAGAGTTCTTCCCTGCTTCTGATGAAGGACAAATCAGTATTAGTGTTACTTTACCTACAGGAGCAGAACTTCATGAAATCAATGAAATCCTTTTGGAAGTGGAAGAAAGTATTGCTTCTATAGAAGAAATTGAGACTGTCTTTTCCTCCGGTGGCGGAGGAGGTCAAATGGGAATGGGAGGAGGCAGTAGTAATGGAGGAACTGTTACAGCGAGACTTTCTAAAATAAAAGAAAGAGATAGAAGTTCAAAAGAAGTAGCCGATGAAATAAGAGGACTGCTAAAAGATATTCCAGGAGCAGAAATTAATGTTTCTGAAAGTAGCAGCATGGGATCAATGACAGGAGATCCCATCAGTATTCGTTTAAAGGGTGATGACTTAGAGATTTTAGAAGAGATTTCAGAGGATTTTAAAAGAGTAATTGAGTCGGTAGAAGATACAAAAGAAATAACAACCAGCTTTAGTGAAGGAATACCAGAGGTTCAAGTCTATATTGATAAATATAGTGCTGCTACCTATGGATTAACAACTGCACAAATAGCCAATAACATAAGAAATGCTACCTCAGGAATAACAGCTACAAGGTATAAATTAGATGGAGATGAGATTGATGTTCTTATTAAAGGAGAAGAGAATGTAAAAGAAAGCTTAGCTAATCTTCAACAAATGGGGATAGCAACTACAACAGGTGGCAATGTTCCTTTAAATCAAGTAGCTAGTGTATCCGTTGAAAAAGGACCTGTCCAAATCACTAGAGAAGATCAACAAAGAGTGGTAACCATTAGTGGTCAAATTGGTAATAGGGACTTGGGAAGTGTTACCCAGGATATCGATAGAGTATTAAAAAATTACAATTTACCGCAGGGTTATAGTTATGAGATGGGAGGACAAAACCAACAAATGAACGATGCCTTTGCCGATCTGCTTTTAGCATTGACCCTAGCGGTAGTGCTAATCTACATGGTAATGGCAGCCCAGTTTGAATCTTTATTGCATCCATTTACTATTATGTTATCTGTACCTGTGGCATTGGCAGGGGGATTACTGGGACTCTTGGTTACAGGAACAGCCTTAGGTATAACAGCCTTAATAGGGGTTATTATGCTGTCAGGTATAGTTGTTAACAATGGTATTGTACTGGTGGATTATATCAACACCTTAAGAGAAGCTGGGAAAGATAGAGCTGAAGCCATTACTACAGCGGGACCTGTAAGGCTAAGGCCAATTTTAATGACAACATTAACTACTGTTTTAGGGTTACTACCTTTAGCTTTGGGAATAGGTGAAGGTTCAGAAATGCAAGCTCCAATGGGAATTGTAGTTATTGCAGGATTACTATTATCAACGGTTTTAACCTTAGTATTAATACCGACGGTGTATACCTTGGTAGATGATCTTTCAACAGGTATTAAAAATAAGTTTAGAGGAAAAAAGGGAAGGATTGTTGAGAGTTAATAGATTGAGGTGGCTTAGATGAAAGCATCAGCAAGAGAAAAAAGAGAACTTGAAATTATGCAAGCTGCATTTAAGGTTTTCACTAGAAATGGATTCCATGAAGCAAAAATAGAAGAAATAGCAAAAAAAGCTGGAATTGGTAAGGGCACTATTTATGAATACTTTGATAGTAAAAAGGATTTGTTTCAGCAAATGATTATATACATTATAGAAAGATATATACAAGGAGCTGAAGAAATTAGTGTAAAGGAAAATACTGTTAGAGAAAAATTGATTGCTTTTGCAGCTTACCATGGCAAGTTCCTTCAATACCATATAGATATGACGGAAACTACTGTGACTAAACTTGATATGCTATCTGGAAATATGAAACAATGGGTAAGGGAAGAACAAAGTAAAGTGCATAATTTTGTTTTAAAAATAATAAAAGAAGGTATGGGAAATGGAGAGTTAAGAGAGGATTTAAATAGTGAAATTGCTGCCATAGCTATTATAGGTGCAATTAATCAGAGTTATACGAGGCAGATTTATTTTGGTAAAATGAGGGCGGAAGATATAGACCCTACTCCTGCTATAGATATGATATTTAAAGGTTTATCAAAAGAATAGATACGATAAGTTTGTGTAAAGACACCAATATTATTTAGAGATATTGGTGTCTTTACTACTTTCATTTTATCCTAAACTAATATCCAAGAACATCATTAATACAAAACCGATTAACAAACCATAGGTTGCATATCTTTCATATCCATGTTTTTGGGTTTCTGGTATAATTTCGTCACAAATAACATAAAGCATAGCACCTGCTGCAAAGGTAAGAGCGTAGGGAAGAATAGGGGTTGCAACATGAACTAAACCAACTCCAATGACGCCTCCAATAGGCTCAACCAAGCCACTGGCAAGGGCGATGAGGAAAGCTTTTGTTGCAGAATACTTTTCTCTAATTAGGGCTAAAGCTACCGCTAAACCTTCTGGTATATTTTGAAGACCAATGGCGATAGCTATTGCTAAACCGTTGCCAACATCTCCATTACCAAAACCGACACCTACTGCAAGACCTTCAGGAAAGTTGTGAAGGGTAATAGCAATAACAAAGAGCCAAACTCTTGTCAAATTATTCTTTTCTCCATTCTTTGAAAGTTTAAGAATATGACTATGAGGAGCATGTTGATCCATTAAATCTAAAAAAATTCCTCCTGCAAGAATACCAATCACTGCGACTCTTGCTCCTATTATGCCTTCTCCTGCATACTCAATTGCAGGCACAATTAAACTAAAGGATGTGGCTGACAACATAACCCCAGCAGCAAATCCCAACATAGTATCTAATGTTTTGTGAGAAACATCTTTTGTGAAAAATATTGGTAGAGCACCAAGTCCCGTACATAATCCTGCAGCTAAGCTGGCGATTAATCCAATATAAATAATGCTATATTGAGATAAATAGTCAATCACACGATGCACCTCCTACTGGTTTACATTAAAATATACACTCTATATTTATTTTATTAAGAAAACATGAAATGGGTTACAGAAAGTTTCAAGAAAGAGAAAAAGAACACACGGGAAAACTACGCAAGGTACTTTGCCCTATAGACTTGTCTAATTGCTCCAATCTAATACTATATAGGCTTAGGGAATGTCAAGCATATATTGAAGGGCTTATTTTAACTTCGGTGATCGAGAAGGGAGAAACACAAGCGGAGGTGGATGAAATAAAAAGAGATTGCCTAAGAGAGCTAGTAAGATTGGGAGAGGATTTCTATGAATTAGGTAGTAGGATTGAAATCTTAGTTGAGGAAGGAATCGCTTCTAAAAATATCATAATATTTTACAACAACTATTGAAATATTAAGTATATAGATTATATAATAAAACACATATGTCAATTTCATAGACCATCAAAGGAGGAAATAACATAAAGTCCTATAAAGGAGCACGTTTAGTAAAGGGAGAAGATTTAAACCATCACGGTACATTATTTGAGAAGCAGCTTTAGTAGAGGAAGCTAAGAAATTAAGATAGAGTAGGATCGGCAGATTTTCATTGAATAATGGAAATCTGTTTTTTTGTATTGGGGAAAAGTGGTATACTTAGAATAAATATTTTGAAGGAAATTGCAGGAAATAGGGGGATGGTCACATGAATAGACATAGGACGATCATGAAAGATTTTTCTTTTATAATAGATAAAGCTAGAGTTTTTCATGCAATAGATTGCAAAGAGGATAGTCCTGTTTACCAAGAGGTGAATCGTATATATGAAGAAATGTTAGAAATAATTGATAATATCATTACACCAATGATATTATTTGAATTTCATGACAACATAAAAGCAGTAGGATTAGAGGAATTAAAAGATAGCAATGTACTAATATATAATTTTGTAACCTTGGGAGAAGATATCTCAAAAAAAAGTGAAGAACTATTTACTGAAGGTAATTATCTAGAGGCATTGATTTTAGATACAATGACTAATGAGTTATTATTTTATATGACAGAGAAAGCATATAAAACAATATGTAGCAAGGCAAAAGAACTTGGACTATCATTAAAAGATAGGATATCTCCAGGAGATGAAGAAATTCCTTTTCATTACCAAAAACATATATGGGAGAAGTTAAATTTAGAAGGGCTAGAGATACAAATTAATGAGAGCTATACTTTTGAACCTCTAAAATCTATTGGTTTGATTTATACGACTACTGATTGGGAGGAAAAAAATCAAATCCTTCATCAATGCGAAACTTGTAAAAACTTTCAATGCAAAATGAGAAGAAAATAGTGGTCTGATTGATTATTTAAATTAGACTACGTACTTGGATATCAAATATTCTTAATTTTCTAGGAGATTTTCTATAATTTGCTTCTGAATAAATTCTACCTTAATATAAATTATCATAAATAAAAGATATTTTTTAAATGTTAAAAATTGTGGCAAGTTATTGACAAGAAGATAATAATAGGATATGATAATGATAATAATTATCATTATCATTATAAAAATACATAAGGAGGTCATATATATGAAGGCATTATTAATCGGAGCGGATCGATTGGGAAATATACCACATACATTAACAGAATATGGCATAAAAGACTATACCCATTGGACAGGAAGAAAAAAAGGGATGCGTAATTTTGAAATTCCCACAGAAACTGATATGATTATAGTTTTTTATGATTTTATTGAGCACAATATAACACAAATTGTAAAGGAAAAGGCTAAACAAAATAAGATTCCATGTGTTTTCTCCAGAAGAGCCTGTAGTGACTTGGTAAAACAGCTAAATAACTGTAGTGGATGTAAATTAAATAAAATGCAATAAGTTAGTATCAAGGACTCTAAAGATAAAGAAGAGGATAAAAATTTTTATGATTAAAATGAGAATGAAAGTCAATATCTAATTTTAAATTTAAGTGTATTTTATTGGGATTTTGTTTATTGGTTATAAAATTCATAAAAGATTTTAGACAGGGGGAGATAGAATGGAGACCAATTCTAAGAGTTGCTATTGCCTAAATGGGAATAGTAATGATGAATTTATTAGATGGGTTGTTGAACTTCTAGGTCCAGTACTATTAGGAGTAAAACCATCGGAAATTATGAGTTTTCCTGGCAAAGATAGAGTAAGCATAAGGAGAAAAGAAGAAGTTAAGGCAATCATTAATAGGAGTTCAAAAGTAAATTTTGCAGAGTTTGATATAAATAATGGATGCAGTAAAATATTCTTTTATAATCTTGAATCCTTAGATTATACATTAAGAGAGTTCGTAAATCTCAAATTTCTAAAAACTCTCCATTATCCACAAGAATATGAGATACATACCTACTTAGATTATATAGTTGAAAAAATGAAAAGGGGAGAAACCCCACATGAAATTGGTGTGTTTTTAGGATATCCCCTAAAGGATGTAATTGGATTTATAGGACATCCTTCTCTTAGACTAACTAAAACCAATGGGTGGAGAGTTTATGGTGATCCAAGATTATCGGATGAGAAACACAGAAAGATACAAGATGCTAAAAAGCAAATAAAAAATATGTTACAAACAAGAGGGCTACAGGAAATTATACAGTCTGCTTAATCTTTAAAAAGATTTTATATTATATAAAGTGTTATAGGATTAATTGTAATAAGTGATTTTTCAATAATAAAGGAGGATATAGCATTATGAAAAAGGTAACAATTATTTACTGGAGTGGAACAGGAAATACAGAAATGATGGCTCAAGCTATAGCAGAGGGAGCAAAGGGAGAGGGAGCAGAAGTAAAGCTGTTAAATGTTAGTGATGCTAAACCTGAGGATGTTTTTAATGCAAATGCTGTAGCTTTAGGATGCCCTTCCATGGGAGCTGAGATTCTAGAGGAGGAGGAAATGGAGCCTTTTGTAACCTCCCTTAAGAGTTCAGAGTTGACTGATAAATCTGTAGCCCTTTTTGGATCCTATGATTGGGGAGATGGAGAATGGATGAGGGATTGGGAAGAAAGAATGAAGCAATATGGTGCAAACCTTGTAGAGTCAGGACTCATTGTGAATCTGACTCCTGGAGATGATGAATTAGGAGATTGTAAGGAACTTGGTAAAAAACTAGCAAATTAATGAATAGAAGCTGAACTCATAGAGACAGAAAGAATTAAGAATACTTAATTCTTTCTTTTTTTTTTGTAACTTTTCCGTTCCAATAAGTGTCATTAATTTAGTATGCTCAATTAGTTTTTCTTCTTCTAAGTATTTAATAACCAACTCCAAATACGTCTTATCAGGAATAATGGTTTTTGATAACGACTGAATCAGTTTAAGCATCAAATCATCATTCATTCCTTTATTATAGGTTGCTAGTCCAACTAAGTTAAACTTCAACAAGCCGTAAACAATGCATAATTTCAAATACCAAGTCCATATATCATTCAATTTGAATATTTCGTTACTGTAAGTAAAAACATAATTCACAAGAAAGTTTTCTAAGATATAGGATTTTTTATCTAAATAAGGCTTTAGATATTTTTCATAGTTGCTATTATAGTACTTTTCCAACTCCTTATCTTTCACACCTGCGAAGACGTCTAGGACTTGCATTAAACACTCTATGTATCGCTTCGAAAAAAATCTGATACTGTCGCCCTCTTTAAACTTCATTGAAAGTATAGTATTTAAATGATGAAACTGCTGTCTGTTCTGAAGTTGATGTTTATTTTTTGCGGTTTTAAATTCTCGTAGCTTAAGGGTATCACTTGCCTCTTTAATTCTAGATAGTACTTCTTCGTAATGAAGACTTGAAAAATCAATGTTCCCTACAACTTTATTCAAGAAGCAACCTACAGTTGCCACCCTTTCACTTAACTCAATTGTTCGAGTTTGTAAGAGGTCAATAAGCGCTGTTCTGATTTCTTTTACGATTTCTATTTGCTTAAAATCCTCAATGGTAGGTGAACCTATATAAATGTCATTCCACTTTACAGTATCCATAACCCACTCGAATTCGATGCCATTTTCATTTAGCAAGGCCAGTTCAGTAGCGACCGAACAAGACATTTCTAATCCGCGTTCTATTACATCGTTTACTAAGATGGTTGCTCGAGGGTAACTCTTACATGTTTTTGACAAGCTGCTCTCACCCATATTGATGAATATTTGACAAAGATCATTCTGACCTAAAAACGGACATACCATTTCGTTATTTAGATTAATAATTGCAAAATCGTCGTCATTGATTGATGTTTTGTTTATAGAAATTCCTGTTTTTACAATTTCTTTAATGATCACATTTTCACTGTGAATATATTTCTCATAGGTGCTTTTATCGACGATTATTTTCCATCGTTCACAACAGGTTTCATGACATGTGATTGGATCACACTGAAACTTGCTATAATACTTAGGTTGTAATATTTTAAATTTTTTATCAATATCCATATTCTTATGTAATCTCCTTATTAAAAATTATTGAACCTTTATGTTGGTGTTATTCTTTTACATCCAGATTTTTTCTTCTGAATTTGGATTGTTTGGAATATAATTTTCCACTAGAATACAATCTACTTATATTAAAACACTATAATCTTCTAAATTCAAATCAATAATTATGACGGTGCAACCACACTGCGCCTGCACAAACAATTAACACAAAAATATTTGAAAAATCTTGACAAATACCTATAATTGAGATATGACAGTGTGATATAATACTGTCATATCTCTTTTTGGGTTTTGGGGTGCAATTAGGGAAAGTGCAATGATATTTTGTAATAATCCTGCACATAAATATCATTCTGTACCAGATATAACTTTTGAGCAAAAGCTTAGATAAAACAACTTATATAATTGTACAATTATTTGGATAAGTTATTGACAATCTTAATTAAGTATAGTATATTTTATTTAAGTAGCGACTTATCCCGAAAGGGGCATAAAAATGGAGATGGAACAATATTATGAGGTATTAAAAACAATATCAGACGAATCTAGATTTAAAATCATAAATATACTATTAAACTACGACCTATGCGTTGGAGGTTTAGCAAAACAGCTTAATATATCTAAACCGGCTGTCTCTCAGCATCTTCAGGTGCTAAGAAAAATTGGCTTGGTTACGGGAGAAAAAAGAGGCTACTATACACATTACGTTGTAAATCGGTCTCTTTTGAAGCAGGTTGGTGAAAAAATAATTGAAATTGCATCAAAATCATATAACGGTGGATGTCAACGCGAACAAACTGGTGAATGTGAATGCCAATGTCAGTGTAACAAAAGATAAAATTTTTTAAACATAAGTTAGATTATCCTAACAATTGCTAATGAGGCGGACACTTGTTAAATTTTTTTGTTTTGTTGATAATGAATTTCAATATCAATATCCCTCTTAATTAATCCTTCAGTGCAGAAGGATTAATTAAGGCAACAAGTTAGAACATTCTAACTGATAGGTTGGTGAATTAAAGTGTTAGTTGCAGAAAATCTTAATTTTAACTATGGTAAACAAAATATTATGGGCAGTATAAAATTTACAACTGAAAAAGAGGCAAGTTATTTCACTGATTAGGTTCAAACGATTCGGGGGAAAGTCAATACTTCTATTGGGCTTATGAGGTTTGATTCCTGTAAATCGGTGTAACAAGAGATTGTTTTTTTGGAGCATAAGTTAGACGATACTAACATTTGTGAATATAAGCACTTATGCTACGCAGAGAGACTTTTTTTTATTCGCTTATCGATAATGAGTATCAATATCAACTTATTCTCTTTACTTAAATATAAGTTAGTATATTCTAACTATAATTAAAAGGCTGGTGAATTGTTATGTTAGTTACAAAAAACCTTAGTTTTAACTACGGTAAACAAAATATTTTGGACAATGTAAATTTTATAGCCGAAAAAGGGCAAGTTATTTCACTGATTGGCCCGAATGGTTCGGGAAAGTCAACACTGCTGCGCTGTTTATGCGGCTTGATTCCTGTAAAAAGAAGTTCGGTGTTTTTGTTTGACAGGCCCATAGAAACATTGGGAGCAAAGGAAATTGCCAGAAAAGTAGCCTTCCTTCCGCAATCTCATGAGCGATTGCAAGGCGTGACAGTGTACGAACTGGTTTCTATGGGTAGAGCCCCCTACCACCGCTCCGGCTGGGTAAATACCAAGGAAGATCAGGAGAAAATAGCATGGGCTATCGACTACATGCAAATCGGCCATCTGACGCACCGACTGGCAGAAATGCTGTCTGGGGGAGAAAAACAGCGTGCTTGGATTGCCATGGTGCTCGCTCAGGACACGCCGATTATTCTATTGGACGAACCGGTTACATATATGGATTTGAAGTACCAATGCGAGCTGCTTAGAACGATAAAAGATTTGAAAGACAATTTCCAAAAAACCGTTGTTGCGGTTTTTCATGACATCAACCACGCTATTGAGATATCCGATTCTGTATATCTTCTGAAAAATGGACACGTTTATAAGGCTGGGGGCAGCGAGCAGGTGATTACAGAACAGGCTATTAAAGATGTGTATGGGGTATATGCACATATTTGCAAGTTTAAAAGATGTTGCCGCAATGTAGTTGTTCCGGCGGGTGTACATGACGGTTCAATGGACACTCCGCTTGAAAACTTACAAATAAAATAAAGAAAGAGGATGATCAGATTTGATACGTATTATGATTCACACTCCAGTTAACTTAAGAGGTCGTATGCTGGATTATTTAAAGAATAATCTACCCGACCTGGAAAAAAACATCGGTGATAAAATTGCGCTCTACACACCACATGATCCCGAATATTCTTTGGATTGCAGCGAGGAATGGCTAGGGCCTTCTATTGAAAAAGGAATTGTTCCCGACTTGATGGTAACCCACGCCTCTGAATTTGCCACTTTAAGAAACAGAGTAGAAAGCGGCTTACTTTCAGATTTGGCAGGCCGGTATGCAAATGAAAACCCAGTAAGAGAAGAATTAAACATGCTGACAGATCCTCATGGATTGTTTTATCCCCTATTTGTAGTCCCTCTGGCTATGTTCTATAACACGAAAAAAATAAAGGAGGAGGAATTGAAACACTCTTGGACTGATCTCTTTAATGAAAAATTTAAAATTATATTTCCTGAACGAGATAAACCCTTAAGCAGAGCGGTAGGAGCCTATTTAAAACATGAATTTCCGGAACAATTTCCTGAATTTGAAAAAAGAGCCGTATATGAAGGCTCTCCGACGAATGTCATTAAGTCGGTTGCTTCAGGAGAATATGATATGGGCATGACTAATTTATCATTTGCTCTAATGGCAGAAAGCAGAAGTATTTCGATTAATTATCCCCAAGAAGGATTTGTTCTTTTACCACAGGTTCTTGTGTGGAAAAAAGGTGCTGATGAAAAACTTAAAATTATTGCCGATCTGCTGATGGGCGAGGAAATGCAAAATTACCTGAGTGAGCAGGGAACCTGGCCGACACGTAAGGATATTCCAATGTGTGACACGATTGCATATAACCAGCAATTGACAAACTGGCAAGGTTGGGATGCCTATACAAAAGCAGTTTCCGAGTTTGACAAATTTTCTGTGTAAAGAAAGGGGAAAACAAAATGATTAAGTCAGATAATTATTCAAAGTTACAGCCCATGTACCCACTCCTGATCCAACAATTTGTAGATGACTATAATCTCAGAGAAGGGATTGCCGTGGACATTGGCGTGGGTCCCGGGTGGCTGGGAATGGAAATGGCCAAGATCACCAATATGAAAATTGTTTTCCTGGACATCAGTCAGGAATCCTTGGATTTGGCAAAAAAGAATTTTGAAGCGCTGGACGTTGACAACGAGGCAGATTTCATCAATGCCGATGTCCAAGCACTTCCTATGGATGACAACTTTGCCGACTTTATAATGAGCAGAGGTTCCATTTGGTTCTGGAAAGAGCCGGAAAAAGGACTGCGGGAAATTCATAGGATTTTAAAGCCGGGCGGGGTTGCGGTAGTCGGCGGCGGACTGGGAAGATATCTTCCTGAAACCATGCGGATCAGATTACAGGAGACTCTCAAACAAGGGCTAATTGAAAGAAAAGAGAAAAGGCCAAGCCTTGAAGAATTTGAAGCCATGGTGCAGAAATCCGGACTATCTAATTATCGAATTATGACGGATGGAGACACAAGCAGCGGTAAATGGGTTGAGATTGGAAAATAAAATATGCATATGTGAGGAGGAATAAAAATGAAACGGAAAAAAATCACAGTTGTACTGGCAATAGTTTTGGTATTGGTAATTGCACTTGTCGGATGCGGCGACAGTTCCCATCCCCAGTCTACAACTTCGTCGGATGGTCATCAAACAGATATGCAAACAAAAAACACGGTTAAGGACGACCTCGGACGGGAGGTAACGATCCCGGAAAATCCCCAAAGAATATTGGCCTTAAATGGCAATACCATGGAAGCACTTTTTAATCTGGGGATTACTCCTGTCGGAAAGGTTGAAGAGTACAAGATAAGGCAGGAAGGTGTCGAACTGCCGTCAGTTGGAGCTGCTGGTAATATTAACATCGAGGCTGTTTATAAGTTGCAGCCGGATTTGATTATTGCTCATGCAAGAAAACAGAATAATCTTGTTAAAGAATTGGAGAATACCGGGGCAACAGTTTACTATTTTAACCCGGATTCTGTTGGCAAGAACCCTTTAATTGATGTAAATACTTCTTTAGGTGATTTATTAGACAAACAGGAAGCGGCCCAAGCGTATATTGAACATATTACTTCCATCGCAGAAGAGTTAAAACAACAAATATCTGAGCAAACCGACATTAAAACTGCAATCCTTATCCAGGATGGTGATACCATCACTGCCGCACAAACAACTACCGGATATGGATCAGTACTTACGCTTCTTGGTATTGAAAATATTGTGCCTGAAAACCTGCCATCTTCCGGTAAAGAAAACTGGGTACCATTTGATATTGAAAGTATTCTGGCAAATAATCCTGATCTTGTTTTAATCTTAGCACCAAGTAATGATCCTGAAAATAATAAGGCAGTGCTTAAAAAATTTAAAAACGATCAAAAATGGGCTGGCTTGGATGCAGTTAAAAATGATAAAATCACAATTTTACCGTTCAAGGTGAATCCATTCAGATCATCTGCAGAAACCATGCTGAAAACAACTGCAGAAACAATATTGAAAATCAGCCAACAGCCTTAATTTTAAGGTGAATTGAGGAATATAAAATCAGAGAAGAAGGTATCGATTTGCTTTCACTGGTATCATATACTAATGTAAATGCCGAAGCGGTATATGAACCCGAACTGGACATTATTAAACGATAAATAAACACCGTTTAAAAGTATCTGTGGAACGATGGGACTGTCTTTTCCCCTCGTTCCACATTATTTAAAAGCACAAATTTATTAGCAGAGCAATATTTTCTACTATTTAAACAATTTCAAAAATGTACTTTGATGAGGAGGTATATCTGTTGAATAAAATTGAAAAAAAACCTACTCATCTGAAAGCATACCGATTAACAGTTATATTGATAGCGGCGGTCATCCTTGTATTCATAGTTTTCTTGAGCATAGTGACCGGGACCATACAATTTTCTGTACATGAAATAATCAGTATGTTGAAAGGTGACCTGCAGGGAAGCCTGGTTAATCAAATAATTTTCAACGTGCGAATGCCCAGAGTTTTTACAGGGGTATTTGTTGGAATGAATTTGGCGGTTGCGGGTGTTTTGTTGCAGGGTATTTTACGTAATCCAATGGCTTCTCCCAATATTATTGGTGTTAACGCGGGAGCCGGGTTAGCCGCTGTGATTATTATGACCATATTGCCCGGAAAAATCGGAATGATACCTTTGGTTTCTTTTATTGGAGCTTTGTTGGCAGTATTGTTAATTTACATGCTTTCTACAGCTTCGGGAAGTTCTAGTACTGTTCATATCGTTTTAGCCGGTATTGCGGTGTCCAACCTTCTAAACGCGGTAAGTTCCGCATTGATGATGATCAATAGTGATGTATTGGAAATAACCTATTCTTGGTTGCTTGGTAGTCTTTCAGGCCGAAGCTGGACGGCAGTAAATACTATCTGGCCTTATAGTCTTGTTGCCTTGGCAGCAGCCCTGTTTATCAGTCCGAAAGTTAATCTTTTTGGATTAGGCGATGAAGTTGCCAGCAGTGTCGGTCTACCAATCCGTTTATATAGGATTGTCATTATGATTACTGCAGCTGTATTAGCGGGCAGTGCTGTGAGCGTGACAGGAACTATCGGTTTTGTAGGTCTAATTGCTCCCCATTCAGCAAGACTTTTAATTGGTAACGATCATCGCTATCTTGTACCACTATCGGCAATACTGGGAGCTATTTTGCTTATTTTATCAGATACCGTTGCCAGGACAATTTTTCAGCCGGTTGAATTATCGGTGGGTATTATTACATCGGTATTGGGAGCGCCTTTCTTCCTATTGCTTTTGTATAAGAAAGGAAAAGAAAGGAGGCTTTAATATATTATGATTTGAAAGGTGAGGTTTTTATGAAATTCATTACGTTTTCCGGACCACCTTCATCCGGAAAAACTTCTGTTATTTTAAAAGCAATGGAGGAATTAAAGGACAAGCATTTTAAAATTGGAGTATTGAAATTTGACTGTTTAGTAACCGATGACGATAAACTGTATGCTGCGCAGAATATTGACAGTAGAGTTGGTATATCAGGTAGTATGTGCCCTGACCATTTTTTTGTTAGCAACATCGATGATTGTCTTAATTGGGGTATCAGGCACTCCTATGATATTTTAATCAGTGAAAGTGCAGGACTATGCAATCGCTGTTCACCCCATATTAAAGGATGTACGGCCGTATGTGTCATAGATAACCTAATGGGCATCAATACGCCCAAAAAAATCGGTCCTATGCTCAAAATGGCAGATATTATTGTGATTACAAAGGGAGATATTGTTTCACAGGCAGAAAGAGAGATATTTGCATTAAAAATCAGACAGGCCAATCCGGATGGAATTATATTACACGTCAACGGGATTACAGGTCAAGGAGCTAGTGAGTTAGCGGTACTAATAGAGAATGCCACACAGGTTGAAACATTGAAAGGAAAGGAACTGAGAATAAGTATGCCATCTGCTCTTTGTTCATACTGTCTTGGTGAAACGCAGATTGGGATGGATAAACAAAAAGGGAATATAAGAAAGATGAAGTTAGATTAGGTTGAAAGGAAGTGATTTGAATGAAGGATTCGGTTTCATTGGAGAATTTGATTATAGAAGACTTGTTAAGAATATACCCGTACTCCATGGAGTTTTTCAATATTAATGGTTTGCCTATTGATGACGTAAATAATACTGTCAAAGACTATATCACTTCACTCCCTTATGTATTTTTGGAAGATATGGGTCTGAATCAAGAAGATTTACTTAAGCGGTTTCGTGCTTTTATGAGTCGTATGAAGGATATCGGAGAAGAACGCACTTTCAGTATCCGTGATATCACTATTTTGGGTGGTAGAGGTAAAAATGAAAAGCTTGAAGAAATTGAGTTGAAGATTAGCATGGGGGAAATAATCTGCATTGTTGGTCCTACGGGCTCAGGCAAAAGCAGACTTCTCGCTGATATCGAGTGGATGGCGCAAAGGGATACGCCCACTAAAAGACAAATACTGATCGATGGGTCCGTCCCGCCGAGAGATTGGCGTTTTTCAGTTGAACACAGGCTGGTGGCCCAATTATCTCAGAATATGAATTTTGTCATGGATATTTGCGTTGGAGATTTTATAAAACTGCATGCGCAAAGTAGAATGATTGATGATACTGAAGATAAAACACGAGAAATCATATTTCATGCAAATGAGTTGTCCGGTGAAAGATTTGACTTAAATACGCCGCTTACTTCCTTAAGCGGTGGACAGTCCAGAGCCTTGATGGTGGCCGATACTGCCTTCTTAAGCACATCCCCTATTGTGTTGATTGATGAAATTGAAAATGCCGGGATTCACAGAAACAAAGCGCTGGAGCTTTTGGTTGGGCAAAATAAAATCGTACTCATCGCTACACATGATCCTCTTCTTGCTTTAATGGGAAATAAAAGAATAGTTATCAAAAATGGTGGTATTCAGAAGGTTATTGAAACTACATCAGATGAAAAAAGATGTTTGATTCGGCTGACTGAAATCGACAATGTTTTGATAAGATATAGGGAGATTCTTCGTAATGGTGATCTTCTAGATGATAATATGTAAGAAAACTTTCCTGATGCATCTTGACAAAACTAAATAAGTTACATATAATTTAATTAAGTTAATACTAAATCAAATTAGTTTATTTGTATTTCCAGCGGTGAAATACAATAACGAAATGGAGGTGTAAACCATGTGCGAAACTAATAAAAAAGACAAATGCGAACATCCTGAACTGAGACCCGCAGATGAAAAATGCAGTGAAGAACTAATCAAAAAGTGTCACGGCAACACGAAAGAGCATCCCAGCGAATCAGAGAAAAAGTAACATTACAAAAAAACAAAGCGGTTATCTTTCGGTGCATTGAATAATTGCTTTGTTTTTTGTTTGAGATGAGAGGAGCGATTTAATTGCACATTTTAGAGGTAACGAACTTATCAAAAAAATACAATGATTTTGCAGCAGTTAAGCATGTCGACTTTTCGGTTGAAGAAGGTGAAATTTTCGGATTTCTAGGGCCGAATGGCGCAGGCAAAACAACTACCATCAATATGATTACCGGCCTCGCAAGGCCGACCTCCGGTTTCATAACTCTTGCAGGGATAGACTGTGTAAAAAATACTAAATTAGCACAGCGCGTTATGGGGATTGTGCCTGACGAGAGCAACCTGTATGATGATATGAATGGTTTTGAAAACCTCTGTTTTTGTGCTTCTCTTTACGGCATGAGAAAAATGCAAAGAGAAGAAAAGGCACGTGAATTACTTTTGGAATTTGGTTTAGAAAAAGCCGGAAATCGTCCTTTTAAAGCATTTTCCAAGGGGATGAAACGTAAGCTCACCATTGCCGCCGGGATTATCCACGAGCCTAAGATCCTTTTCATGGACGAACCAACTACAGGTATCGACGTGGAGAGTGCAAAACAGATTCGTGAACTAATTACTGGACTTAAACGATGTGGAACAACGGTTTTCTTAACTACACATTATATTGAGGACGCACAACGACTGTGCGACCGAATTGCTTTTATCGTAGAAGGGCAGATTGTTAAAATAGCGTCGGTGAATGAACTGCTGGAGAGTTCGCAGGCCGAGTACATCGTGCACTTTACCTTTGACGGAAGTGCAGTAGCGGTCGACGACGAACTTAAGAAGTGTTTCCCCGATTATGATTTTGAAGAGCAAGATGGTATTTGTATTTGTCGTGCCCCGCAACCGTTTCCTATCCTGCCGCTCGTACGTTTTTTTGAGGAAAAGGGGCTTTCTGTTTATGAAGCAAAAAGTGTGCATCCTTCTCTGGAGGATGTTTTTGTGAAGATAACAGGGATTGAAGCGAAAAAGTTGGTAAAGGAAAAGGAAGGTGGCCGCAAATGAAAACATGGATTGCTTTTTGGAACATATTAAAAAAGGACATGCAGAATTATTATCTAAAAGCACCCAATATCAGTTGGGGATTGATTTTCCCTTTGGCATGGACGCTGATGTTTTTTATTCGATCCCAGCAAGCAATTGAAATAAATGAAATTCTTCCTGGCGTTATGGCAATGAGTATACTATTTGGAACGACTTCCATGCTGGCCGTCACTATTACTTTTGAACGTAAAGGGCGTTCCTTTGACAGGTTGCTGCTTGCACCGGTTAGCCTTAAAATAATGGTGCTTGCTAAAACCTCCGGCGCAATACTTTTTGGTATTATCAATGCCTTCATACCTGTTATACTTTCTTCCTTTGTTATTGATCTTTCAAATGTTAACTGGATGATTGTTTTGATAGGTGTTCTTCCTATTGCCGTGACTTCAACCCTGTTGGGATTGTTGATTGCTACTTCTGCCAAAGAAGTATTTGAAGCACAGACATTTTCTAACTTTTTCCGGTTCCCTATGCTTTTTTTATGTGGGTTGTTCATACCAGTAAAAGATTTACCTGTTCTTTTACAACCATTTTCATATATCCTTCCTCTCACATATGGAGCAGATGTATTAAATGGAGCCTTGCTTAATGCAGGGTTAATGAATATATGGGTTGATATAGTTGCATTGATTGGATTTACTGTATTGCTATTTATTATAAGCTTAAACAATATTAATAAGAAATGGATATTATAACGACTTTAAATTTCTTCTGTTTCCCTATGATTATGGCTTATTGTAAATAAATTTATAAAAACAAATTTGTAGTGTTCAAAAAAGCCCAAAATATAGGGATATTCCGGTGTTTTGCTATCATTGGCGGTTCAGACATCGAGCTCCGGAACGTCACTTTCTCCTACAAGGATGAACAAGTTTTAAACGGGATTAATTTAAAAATTGAAGATTATACCAATATACAAAACTAGAGTATATTCTTTACTTCGTCAGAGATAATGATTCCATACCTTCACATAATAGTAAGTGTACATGGTTTCTCATTAAGCAGTATCCATAAAGCTTAATTTCACTTTTTTCTTTAATTCCCAGTATTCTTTTAATGAATTTGATGCAGTCTCGTTATCTTCAAATATGTTTTTACGGTTAGTTCCTCTTGTAATTATATGATATATCCTTGTTTTACTTTTTTTTCGTGCCTATCTTGGAATATGATACCATATCTGCTAGATTATATCATATTCCATCTACCGGACAAGTTCCTGTCCCCCTGTCTGTTCAAAGCTGACTTGATTTTTACCAATGAATTCATAATTTAAAAACTTTTTTAAAGTTTCATTCAGCATTAACTTGAGTATAACGGTATCCACTTTTTTAAGTTCTTATTTTTTTATTCCTTCTTCAATCAACTGTATAATTGTATCCCAAATAGTATCAAGGTAATTATTTACTTTATTCCATAAATGCGGATAATATCGACGAAGATGATCTCCATTCCCTTTGTTCCCAAATAATTGGATATATCTACCGAAGAGGCGGGTGCATTTTTATCAAATTTTGTGATTGAAAATTTGTGAGAAATTTTAAATTTATGAAGGAATATAAGCAAATTATCTTGAAAAAATTAAAGAGAAAAAGGATAAGATGAAACGGTTAAATGTTTAGGGGTAAAATATGTACTTATGAATTTGCATGATACATTATATATTTAATTGAGTTTCAGAGTATAAAATGGGGGATGGGATAATATGAAGAGGATTGATAAAATATGTAAGTATGTTTATGAAAATTCTGCTAAGCTTACGTTGGAGGATTTAAAAGGCAAAGTTGGATTTAGTGCTTCTGATATTTCTCAAACACTAAATATCTTACGTAATAACGTTAGTAAGGAATTAAATATATTGTTAAAACAAAATAAAATTATAAAAGTAAAAGGTAGACCAGTTTTATTTTTAGATAGGTCAATAATCGAAGAAATTATTGGATATCAATTAGAGTTGAATTGTTTGGAGATCGATGATCTTAACGATATAGTTAAAGATAATAATAGTTGCAAAGATAGGAAAACAAATAAATCAAAGGATTCAAAGGATCCATTTGATCTTCTTATTGGAGTTAATAGTGGACTTAAAAATCAAATTGAGCAAGCAAAGGCTGCCATGTTATATCCACCAAACGGTTTGCACACATTGATTGTAGGACAAACTGGTGTAGGTAAAACTTTGTTTGCAAGTATGATGCATAATTATGCCAAGTTTTCTGGTGTGTTAGATAAAGAGGCTCCATTTATAGTATTTAACTGTGCGGATTATTACAATAATCCGCAACTATTGATTTCTCAAATATTTGGTCATATTAAAGGTGCATTTACTGGAGCAGATGAAGAAAAGGCTGGGTTAGTTGAAAAGGCTAATAATGGAATATTATTCTTAGATGAAATTCATAGACTTCCTCCAGAAGGGCAAGAGATGATTTTTTATTTTATGGATACAGGAACATTTAACAAATTGGGAGAGACTAATAGAAAAAGAAAGACAAATGTCCTTTTAATAGGTGCAACTACTGAGGAGCCTGGATCAGCTTTATTAAAAACATTTGTAAGAAGGATTCCTATTATAATAAATATTCCACCTTTAGATGAGAGGCCAGTAAAGGATAGGCTAGAAATAGTTAAATTTTTATTATGCAATGAAGCATATAGAGTTAATAAAAAAATTTTATTAGAAGCAGATTCGGTAAAAGCTTTAATAGGAAGTGCCTCATATGGAAATGTTGGTCAAATGAAATCTAATATACAACTTGTTTGTGCAAAGGGATTTTTAAATAGTATAGATAATAAAGATGAGATAGAAATAAAGTTTAATACCTTGCCTTCAGAAATAAAAAATGGCTTATTTACTTTGTTAAGCAAAAGAAAGGACATAGAGGAATTATCAACATACTTAGATTCAAAGCTGGTTATTATGCCAGGTGGATATTTAAATTTGATAGAAGAAGATCGATATGAACCACCATTTAATTTATATAAAATTATAGAAGATAAATCTAATATACTAAAATGTGAAGGTGTAGATGACGATTTTATAAAACAGTATATAACAACTGATATACATATTCATATAAAAAGCTTCTATGATAAATTTATAGACAATGAATCCAGTAAGAAAAAAATATTAAAAATTGTAGATATGGATATAGTTGAGTTTGCCGATAAGGTAAAAGAGTTAGTAGAAAATAGACTTAAAAGAAAGTTTAGCAACAGGCTTTTATGTGCATTAAGTTTGCACATAAGTGCATTTTTGAATAGGGTAAAAAATAATAAATCTTTAAGATATGTTGATATTGAAGATGTAATCAAGGATAATCCAAATGAATTTAAGGTATCAATAGAAATAAAGAATATGATAGAGGAAAAATATGGTATAGAAGTTCCAGAGATGGAAGTTATTTATTTAACTCTTCTAATAAGCACAATAAATGAAGAGCAAAATTTACAACATGTAGCAGTATTGGTTGTAACACATGGATTAAGTACCGCCAGCAGTATGGTAGATGTAACTAAAAAATTATTAGGTGAAGGTATAGTTGAGGCTATTGATATGCCCTTAGAAGCAAGTCCAAATCAGGTTTTAGAACAAATTATAGAAAAAGTAAAAGCAATTAATACAGGAAAGGGCGTATTGTTTCTTGTTGATATGGGTTCTTTAGTTAAGCTTGGAAGTATTGTAGCGGAGAAAACAGGTATAGAAGTAAAAAGTATAGATATGGTATCTACAGCATTAGTATTAGAGGCTGTTCGAAAATGCAATAGATATGATATGAGTTTAGATTGTGTATATGAATACTTGAAAGACTTTAAAGGATACACAGTGATAGATAGAGTTAAGAATAATGAAAAAAATAAGAAAGCTATAATAACAGTATGTTCCACTGGAGATGGCACAGCTGAAAAGCTTAAACAGCTTGTGGAAAATGTTATTGCTAAGGTAATTGATGAAGCAATAGAAGTAATACCTATTGGCGTTAATGATATTAATAGCAGACTTAATATAATTGAGGAGAAATATAATATAATAGCAGTAGTTGGAATTATGAATCCTAATATAGATGCTACTTTTATATCGATCGAGGAGTTAATAGCAGGAAATGGTGAAGATATGTTAATTAAGGCAGTAAAAAATCATGAAATCATAGTTGGACAAAGTTTAACCAATAATATTGTAGCTAAAGATTTGTGTATTGATACATTAAAACAATTTTTAACCTTCTTAAATCCATATAAAATTATAAGTGTATTAATTAAATTTGTAGATATTCTAGAAGATGAATTAAAAATAAAATACCAAAAGGCTAAGTATATTAGTCTAATAATACATATTGGTTGTGCATTAGAGAGAATGGTAATTAATAATGGATTAATATATACAGAGAACGATAAGTTGCTGGATAATAGGAAAATAGAGGTTTTAAGGAAAGCCAATGAGTATATTTATAAGTCGTTGAATATTAAGCTTAGTGATAGTGAAATATTTTATATTGTAGAAATGATATAGGTTGGTATTAAAATTAAAAATCTTTGATACACTAGAGGATTAGTGTATCAAAGATTTTATTATTTTTAAAAAACAATCTAATTTATTGGGTACAATAGAGGGTTTCAAAATTAATTTTAATTTTGATACTCTATTTGGCATGATAAATGCTTAATAATACAAGAACAAAAATTTAATGTAAAGCTGAGGTGAAAATGTGTGTAATTACAAAATGCTATGTTTAGATATTGATGGAACCTTATTAAATTCAAACCATCAAATTACTAAAGAAACAAAAGAGGCTATAAGAAAAGTTGCACGTGAAAAAAAACTACATGTGGTTCTTGTTTCAGCTAGAATGCCAAAAGGTATTGTATTTTTACAAAAGGAATTAGGTATTGACGGATATATAATATGCTATAGTGGCTCTCTAATTCTTGATAAGGATGGCAATATAATATTCAACAGACAAATTGACTCAAAAGTTACAGATGACATATTAAGGTGTGTGAATGAGTTCAATGTAAGCATTAACCTTTATAAGGATAATCGTTGGATCATAGAAAGGAGAGATAGTTGGTCAGATATAGAAAGCAGTATTGTAGGATTTGAACCAGAAATAAATAACTTTAGTCAGATAATTAATGTAAACGATAACATTGGACCTAATAAAATATTAATACTTGGTGATAAAGATGAAAATCTTAAAGTTTATAAAATGCTTAAAGATAAATTTGAGGATTGTATAAATATATATCCATCAAAACCAACTTATTTGGAAATTATGAATAAAGATGCTTGTAAGACAGAAGCGATTATACAGTTATTAAAATTATTAGATATAAAACAATCAGAAGTAATAGCTATAGGTGATAATTATAACGATGTTGATATGATAACTTTTGCAGCTGTTGGCATAGCAATGGGAAATGCACCAGAAGAAGTAAAGAAAATAAGCGACTATGTTACAGCAACTAATAATGAAAATGGAGTAGCAAAAGCAGTATATAAATATTTTATTTAAGTCAATATAGTTTAAAAATTTGGAGGGAGAAATATGGCAGCAATTGTTGTTGGGTCACATGGTAGTTTTTCAAGGGAGCTTATAAAATCTGCAGAGATGATTTGTGGAAAACAAACAAATATAGGATGTGCAACCTTTCATGCTGGAGAAAGTGTTGATGACTTAGTAGTAAAATATGAAGAGATAATTTCAAAGCTTGATTGTAAAGATGGTGTTTTATTTATTGTAGATTTATTTGGTGGTAGTCCTTATAATGCAGCCAGTAGGATTGCTATAAAAGATAAAAATATGGATATAGTAACAGGGATTAATCTTCCTATTGCTTTAGAATTATTTGGAATGCATCATTTTAGTTCTGTAGATGAATTAGTTAAAATAGCTTTAGCGTCATCTGCAGCAACAATAAAGTCATTTAAAGAAACCATGAAGGATTTAAAAGAGGAGGATTTATAAAATGGAAATTAGTTTTGTAAGAATAGATGACAGATTAATACATGGTCAAGTGGCAACAATCTGGACGAAAACTAGTAAATGCAATAGAATAATGGCTTGCAGTGATGAGGTTGCCAAAGATGATTTGAGAAAAACATTATTATTGCAGGTAGCTCCTCCTGAAATAAAAGCATATGTGTTGACTATAGATAAGGCAATAGACGCCTATAAAAATCCAAAATATGATAGTTTTAAAACCTTATTCTTATTTACTAATCCTAAGGATGTTGTGAGAATGGTTAAAGCTGGAGTCCCTATTAAGTCAGTTAATGTTGGCGGAATGTGTTATAAAGAGGGAAAAATTCAAATAACAAGTGCTGTTTCTGTAAGTGAAGAAGACATTGATGCATTTAAAACCCTTAACGAAAAGGGTATAGAGTTAGAATTAAGACAAGTAGCCAGTGAAAATAAAGTTAGTTTAATGAGCAGATTAGATAGTTTGAAACTTATTTAATATATAAGGGGGAGTATAATAATGAGCGGAATTCAATTAGTCTTGCTAATAATTGTTGCAGCAATATCTGGTATGGGAAGTGTTCTTGATGAAGGACAAACCCATAGACCTTTAGTAGCATGTACACTTGTAGGTATTGTATTGGGAGATGTTAAAACAGGAATCATACTTGGTGGTACTCTAGAAATGATGGCATTAGGATGGATGAATGTTGGAGCATCAATGGCGCCAGATGCAGCTTTAGCCAGTGTAATTTCAGCAATACTTGTAATAATAGGAAAACAGTCCATTGGAGCAGGTATAGCAATAGCTATTCCAATTGCAGCAGCAGGGCAGGTTTTAACTATATTTGTAAGAACAATAACTGTTTTCTTTCAACATTTATCTGATAAATATGCTAATGAAGGAAATACAAGAGGAATAGAAATGTGCCATTTCCTGGGATTATCCCTACAAGGTTTACGTGTAGCCATTCCAGCTGCATTAGTAGGAGTAGTGGCAGGAACAGACATGGTAACTTCCTTTCTTGCCTCTATTCCAGAAGTAATCACAAGAGGATTACAGGTTTCAGGTGGATTTATAGTTGTAGTTGGATATGCAATGGTAATTAATATGATGCAATCTAAGAATATAATGCCTTTCTTCTTCTTAGGATTTGTTTTTGCTGCATTTACCGGGGTCAACCTAATAGGTTTTGGTATAATCGGTGCTGTTTTAGCTATACTTTATATTCAATTGTCACCAAAGTATAATGCTGTAGCAGTTGCAGCTGATGATCTTGAATTAGAATAGTATATAAGGAGTGGTAAAAATGAGTAAGAGTAAATTGAAAGAAAATGCAAATAGGCAAGTACATGTAACTTCAACTAAAACATTAGATAAAAGCGATATGAAAAAGATTTTTATAAGATCATGGTTTCTATTGGGATCCTTCAATTTTGAAAGAATGCAATCAGTAGGATTTTGTGTATCATTAATTCCAGCATTGAAAAAATTATATAAAGGCGATGAATTAAAAGCTGCATTAAAAAGACATTTAGAATTCTTCAATACACAGCCCTTTATAGCTTCACCAATTATGGGTATAACTGCAGCTATGGAAGAACAAAGAGCACAAGGAATGCCCATAGATGAAGCTTCAATCAGTGGCGTTAAAGTTGGACTTATGGGGCCTTTAGCCGGTGTAGGAGATCCTATATTTTGGGGAACTGCAAGACCAGTACTAGCAGCACTAGGAGCATCTATAGCTTTAAGTGGAAGTATACTAGGACCATTGATATTCTTTATAGCATTTAATGCAATAAGATTAGCGACAAAATGGTATGGATTAAATTATGGTTACCAAAAAGGAACACAAATTGTTTCAGATATGAAAGGAAATAAACTTAAAAAGCTTACTGAAGGTGCTTCAATATTAGGACTTTTTGTTATGGGGGCTCTCGTTTCCAAATGGACAAGTGTAAATATTCCTTATGAGCTTTCACGTTATACTGGACCTGATGGTGCAGAAGTTATTACAACTGTACAAAGTATATTAGATCAATTAGTTCCAGGATTGATTCCTCTTCTAATGACATTTACATGCATGACATTATTAAAGAAAAAGATAAATCCATTGATTATAATTTTCGGATTATTTGCAACAGGTATTTTAGGATATTGGGCAGGAATATTAAGCTAAATTTAGTGCATTGGCAGATAATCAGTTGCTACCAGAGGTGATTGGGAGGCCTTGGGCCAAAAAATTAGTTGTTGATGGCAAAATGAATGTTGGGAACTTAATTAGAGGATGTAATAGAATTGGGTTTATACAAGTCTATTATATCTTCTTTATTTTTACTGTAGATTGTGTCAAAACAGACAAAGGGACAGGGACTTGTCTGCTATACTTTTTCAACCATATACTTGCTTACCCCTGTTACTCTCGCAAGTTGTCTTATTGTAATACCTCGTTTATTTCCTTTAGATTTTTCAGTATCATATCCTTTTCTTGTCTTCCCAATAAATGATACAAACCCTTTTTTACTTCATATTCCTCTTCAATTAGTTTAATTATCTCTTCATCGGTGATCCTATGTCTTTCTTCATAATCTAAACATATATCTTCGTTGATTTCATTCATGTATTTTTCTAATTCTTCTTTTGCTATTTGTTTTTCTGTTGTAAATAATTTCAATATAAATTCTATATATTCATGGTGGCTATTTCATCTATATCCTGCTACTGAATCTGCTATTCCTGTCTTACATCGGATTCCGATGTCTCATTAAGTAGTATCCATAAAGCTTAATTCCACTTTTTTCTTTAATTTCCAGTATTCTTTTAATGAATTTGATACAGTCTCGTCATCTTCAAATATGTTTTTACGATTATTTCCTCTTGTAATTATATGATATATCCCTGTTTTACTCTTTTTTCGTGCCTATCTTGGAATATCCTACCACCTATGCTAGATTATATCATATTTCATTTACAGGACAAGTCCCTGTCCCCCTGTCTGTTTCTGTTCTTTCTCATGATATGCCTTGCTTACATTTTGTTTCCGACCAAAAATTACAACAATTAGATCCAGGAAATAACTTCTAATTTTCGTTATAACGATGATTCAGTCATTTATCTATGTCTAAGGTAAAGTACTTTTTCAAACTACTTATTAACTCATTCTCGGAAATTAAACACCCATGTTGTCCTAATGAAATGGCAGGTTTTGTTTTTCCGTGAAAATCACTTCCGCAAGTAACAAATAGTTTAAAATCCTTAGCCTTTCTAAAAAAATGAAAAGCTTGTGATGGTGTATGGTAACTGCTAAAAGCCTCTATTCCATCTATTCCTGTACATATAAGGGGATGTAATAGATCGTAATAATCTTTCAGGTTTACGTTTGGATGCGCCAAGACCGCTTTCCCGCCATTTCGGTGAATGATATTTACTACGTCTTCTAAAGAAGGGTACTCAATTTTAACATAACAAGGTTTCCCCTGTGAATAATAGTCCCAATAAAAATTAACATAGGAATTATTGCTTTTTACACCACCTGAACGATAAGGACGTAATAATGGATGATTATTGTATTCAGGCTTATTCAGTAATACTTCGGCAAACATCTCACCTGTCCAACTTCCCTGCCAGAAATTATTCTTTGAAACTTTCCACATATCATTTTCTGTTATGTGAAAACCTAACGCTTGAGTTTCCGCAAGCATTTTCAAAGAAACATCAAAGCTTTGATCATCAATATTTTTTTCAATTCTAACAAAATCATTATTCTGATAGTCAATACCATAGCCAAGTACATGAAAATTTGTGTTTTGGAAAACGCAATCAATTTCTATGCCGGGGATATAACGAATTCCCTTTTTCTTAGCTTCCTTTTGTGCTTCTTCATTTGCCCGAACAGTATTATGATCTGTAATAGACATAGTCTGAATACCACTTACAACACATTTCTCTACCAACTCTGTTGGCGTGAATTCACCGTCATCACTGTACCTACTGTGCATATGTAAATCAATCGAATTATTCATTTACTGCTCTCCTATCTGAATAAGATTTGCGGTTACAATATTCAACCAGTAAAATCATCGCTCCAGTAAACACCAACTGAAATAATGGGTAAATTGTTATACTGATTTTTTCAGTTAATAATCCAATCAAAGGTGGGGAAACGGTGCTACCAATGTAGGCACACGCCATCTGTAAGCCCATCATCGATTGAGAAGCATTTTTACCAAAACGTTCCGGCGTCTGATGCAATAAGTTAGGATAGATTGGCGCGCAACCAAGGCCAATCAATATCAGTCCTGCAAGCATGGCTGTACGAGTTATAGAAACAAATAATAATGCTACACCAAGTGTTATCAGTCCCTGTCCTAAGCGTATCATACCTTTCGTATTTAATTTTAAGGTAAGTAGTCCACTAAAAAAGCGTCCTGCTGTAATACCTAAATAAAACAAAGAAATGAATGAAGCGGCAGCCTCAGGAGTAATACCTTTTTTCAAAACCATATAACTGCTTCCCCACAACCCTGTCACCTGTTCTAAAGAACAGTAGCAAAACAAAGCAATTAAAGTTTGCTTGGCACCGGGGAGTCGGATAAGCTGTTTGTATTTTAAAGGCGATGAGGAATTGTTTTTATCTTCTATCTGGTCAAGGTTCTTTTTCCACATTGGCAGAGAAAAAAGGAGTATCGCAGTTAAAGCAATCTGGATTAATGAAATCGTGCGATAGCCATAATGCCAGCCTAGATTTCCTGTTAAACTTACACCCATAATGTAGGGACCAAGAGTAGCACCTATCCCCCAAAAGCAATGGAGCCAGCTCATATGCTTGGCTTTATAGTGCAATACAACAAAGTTATTCAACACGGCATCCACCGAACCTGCCCCTAACCCATAGGGAATAGCCCACAAACATAGCAATACATATGTACGAGAAATAGAAAAACCAAACAATGCTGTTGCTGTCATACCCACGCTAATAGCTGTTATCCATCCTGTCCCAATTTTCCGAACTAATCGATCACTTAGTAGACTGGAAATGATGGTACCCCCAGCAATAATCATAGATATGATTCCAGCATATGATATTGGCACTTTAAGTCCAGAATACATGCTGGGCCAGGCAGCGCCTAAAAGAGAATCCGGCAACCCCAGACTGATAAAAGTAATATAGATAATTACAAGCAATAATTGAACCATCTTTTTCTCCTTACAGTTTATTCTTATTATAATAATACCGTCTAAATAATCTTGATACAATTCGATTGTGGACGTATAATATAAGAATATCGACAAGAGAGGAGGTGCGAGTATGGCACTTCAAAAATGTGGACTAAACCTTAACAGAAATAGGCTGGAGCTTCAGCCACATGGTACATTGGATTTTCCATGCGCTGGATATTGTTCACAACATACAGAGAGCACTGACGATATTATCCCATGGCATTGGCATGAGGAAATGGAGATTATATATTTGCTGTCAGGTCAACTGAAATTGAAAGTACCAGGAAAGACATTTCATTTACAACAAGGCGAAGCTATTTTTATTAACTCAAATATATTGCATTTTGCAGCAGCAGAAATGCATTGTGAAATTCATTCTTTGGTTTTTCACTCTACTCTTATCACGGGTCAAGATAAATCTATATTCGCTCAGAAATATATCACTCCCCTTATCAATTGTGTGGCTCTTGACAGTTGCCACATAGCGCTTGCTTTTAATTGGGAAAAACAGATAGTAACTGATTTTATTCGTGCATTTGAAGCGATCGCTTTCGAACCAACGGGATATGAATTTACAGTCAGAGAGAATTTATCGCATATATGCTTCACTCTGTATCAGCAATA
This sequence comes from Anaerovirgula multivorans, assembly GCF_900188145.1. GTDB lineage: Bacteria > Bacillota > Clostridia > Peptostreptococcales > Natronincolaceae > Anaerovirgula > Anaerovirgula multivorans. The sequence continues at coordinate 253,308 of NZ_FZOJ01000005.1, forward strand.
TGAGCAAGAAATAAAAAAGTGGGATACCGAACTTAATCAAGACAGCACCCGCATTCGAAAAATGCTGGACTTTATACATGAACATTATTCAGAGGACTTGACATTGGCACAGATTGCAAAATCGGCAGATATAGGAGAACGCGAATGTCATCGATGTTTCCAGCGAGGAATACAGATTTCTCCCATACAGTACTTAATAAAATATCGGGTGATGCAGGGCGCTACTATGCTTTTGCAAACTCCCAACAGTAGTATTTCAGAAATTTCTATTCAATGTGGTTTTGACAGTCCCAGTAATTTTTCACAAATGTTTAAACGTTTTTTTAAATGTACTCCAAGAAATTATAGAAAACGATAGAAATGAATTTATATATCAAAACGGTTGCGTATTCGCTGTGAATCTTATCCGACACGCTTGTTATTTTGTCGCATATGAAGGGTTAGCGATCCGCATCTCACTTTTCGGGTAATCAAACAAGTCAGCCACTCCGGACGAATGTCGATATGAGCCATATAGCCCTTTCCGTTTGAGCTGTATCCATCTTGATTATCTGTAAGGAGTGGACGTTACTGTTTTGTCAAAGGTGGAGAATATTATTTTGAAGAAAGCCGTTGCAACCACTGGCAATCCACAGATTACATAAGCCAGTTGCAAGGGAAAAATAGATTCATTTTATGAACTTTATAATTGTAATAGAAAAGAATTGCTTCACTAATAATTCTATGCTTCGTTACATGCCAGACCACAGCCTAAATAAAATTCACAATCATCGCCCCTCTTTTATTTTTTTATCACACCTATAGACGTAACCTTCTAGAAAAAGTTACACCTAAATAACGTGGACCTGAAAAATCGAGGCCATCTTGTTCCCTATTATATCTTCTTAGACATCCTTTTATTATGCAATAAGTCATATTCATTGACACCAATCACTTCTAAATAAAAACCTCAGTCATTTATGATACGGTTCACCATAACTGAGCTGACGGTGGTTTTTTACACGCAAAAGAAGTAGTTAAAAACAAAGAATAAAACTTCAGAAATTCTTCATATTTCCTTCAAAATATGTTGATAAAGCTTTAGTAATATTATATCAAATAACCTTAAAGGGGGATGGCGTGCTATGAAAAAACTATTAATAATATTTATTTTATGTACTATGCTTTTTTTTCCTTCAGGTAGTGCCTATGCTCAAGAATCATGCCCGATATCTATCCTTACACCCACGAATGAAACAAAGAATGGATTTCCAGTTTTTCTGAGTGATGTTGATAGTCAAGAATTTTGGAATATATACAATAATTCCTTTATCAAAAAATCCGTTGAATTATATCAAGAAGCTCAGAAATATTCAGATTTTAAAGATGAAAGAGTATATTTAACCTTTAAAGAGAATTCTGGAAGGTATGCTCGTAGTGGTTTTTATTTGAAAGAAGATGGATTTTATTATGATAAGACAAAGTCACCCTATATTGAACTATCTACTAGTGACTTAAGCGGGTATTATAGTAAACTAAATTCAACAACTCAAATATTTCCTCATGAAATGGGACATGTAATCCATAATATTACAGCAGTAAGAGATAATGAGATTCATCAAAACAGTACAAATATGCATTATTCAAATATTATCACAGAGTACAGTACTGCATTTAGTGAAGGCTTTGCTGAGCACTTTGAGGTGATTTCAAGGATTTTTGAAGAAAATGAAGAACTTAAACAAGAGATTTATCAAGACCTAGAAAAGAAGAAAAATAATATCCCTAAACTATTGCAAAAAGGAAGAAGAGATTTTGTACTTCCCTTAAGACTAGATTACTATAGAATGTCTGTGCTTTTTTGGCTGCAAACACATGAAGACTTAAAGAGACATGAGCTTGGCTCAAACGGAGATGGTAAATATAAAAATAGTTTAATTGAGTTTAATAATACACAAAAAACAATACTCTACAGAAATATGGGATTAGGGCAGAATTTGCAGCAAAAAAGAAATATTCAACAAAGCTTATCAACAGAAATTGTGGTCTCTAATTTTTTCATTAATTTAGTAACCACCGGAGATGGTGACCTAATAGAAATATATTCTAAAATATTCAATGTATTTAGTAAATATTTAAATAAGGATAATACTCCAGAACTAATTGAATTTGTGAAGGGATATATGATCGAATATCCTGATGAAAAAGATAGAATTCTAGATATATATAAGGAGAGTACAGGCTATGCTTTTTCCAAGGAGTTTGCACCAGAAATATGGGTTGTAAGTGAAGGTAAGTATATTAGTATCATTATGGATCAGTTTGGGGGCTTAAATTTTCCCTTTTACGTTTTTAATATAAATACCTGTGAAAAGGAAGACTTGATTACTTTGAAGGGTATATCTAAAAAAGAAGCCGAAGAAATTATTTCCTATAGAGAAAGTATTGGATGGTTTAATGATATAGCAGAAATTGAGGATATCCCAGAAATAAGTAAAGCCACTATTGAAATATTACAGTATAATAACTCACAAGAAAGAATACAGACTATGGAAAATCAACTTGAAGAGAAAATAGAGTCAGGAAAATTGGTAATAAGCTTTAGTAATATTATCTTTGCTTATATACAGCATTTATTTTTCAGGTTAATGGTTTGGTTTATTTTGTTTTTTATGGTTTATTATTATATTATAATAAAGGAAAAGAGGCCCTTGCTTCTTACAGTTATTAAAAAACATATAAAATTTTTATTCCTGGTTGCTTTGGGTCTTATCAGCGTAATTTTAAGTTCAAGTCTATACATTGGTGATACCACTGTCAATCCAATATCTTTATTATTGATAGGGGTTCTTATTATGCAAATTATTGTTAGCTTTATTATAAGAAAAGATAAGATAAAAACCAAAGATAGCTTTATATCAACATTAATAATGACTGCTATTATCTTATATTCTTTGTATTAGAGATATAGAGGCTTTGTGAAATACGGTTTTTGAAGGGGGTTCGTAATGGAAAATGTGAAGATTTTAGTCGTTGATGATGAAAAGGATATTAGAGAGCTTATTGAAATCTATCTTAAAAGCGAGGGATACCATGTTATTAATGCAAAAAATGGGTCTATAGCTATTGAAATAGCCAAATCACAAAAATTCCATCTTATTATCCTTGACATTATGCTCCCTGATATTGACGGTATAAAGGTCTGTACCAAAATAAGAGAAATATTAGATGTACCAATAATCATGCTATCCGCTAAAAGAGAAGATAATGATAAAATTTTGGGGATTATTACTGGAGCAGATGATTATTTAACAAAGCCTTTCAATCCAATGGAGCTTGTTGTAAGGGTTAAGGCACAGCTAAGAAGATATCTAAAAAATAATATCTCCACTAAATCAAACGAAATAGTGGTAAAGGATTTAATAATTAATTCGGAAACCCATAGAGTTTATGTTTCAGAAAAGGAAATAAAATTAACAAGTAAAGAATTCGATATTTTAAAATTATTAGCCGAGAATGGAGATATTGTTTTTAGCAGTAGAAATATATATGAAAGTGTTTGGAATGAAGAGTTCTTTGAATCTGATTCAACAATAATGACCCATATAAAAAACATTAGAGATAAGCTTGGTGATAACATTAAAAATTCAAAATATATAAAAACAGTATGGGGAGTTGGATATAAGATTGAAAAATAAATACGTTAAAGGCATTCGAATTAAATTTCTTTTTATATTCTTTATATCCTTTTTTCTTAGTGTTTTTTCTGGATTATATATAAATAATATCTTGAGAAATCAAAGAACCGATTATTCAAAGGAAATAAGTATTTTCAATTCAAGGTCTGCAGTTATAATTGATGATATTAAAAGAAATTTTCATAATACAGATGAGCTTAAAAGAATTATAGACGAGTATAGAAATAGGATTGAAGTTTTTATTGTAGACAAAAAAGGATATATACTTTTAAAGCCCAAATATAACTATCAGTTGCAATTGAACATAGATGAGGTTTTATTAATTCAAAATGCTAAAGATTTTCAAGATAATCAAATTGTATACTATATTGTAGAAGCTATTGATAATGAAACATATGTAGTTTTATCATCATCTTTAATAAAGCAAGATGATACAAGGGCTTTATTTTTCGCATTAATAATTTTTATTCCTATGTTTTTGCTATTAAGCTATGGAAGGATTAAATATATTGATACTCTTTCTAAGGGAATTATAGAAGTATCAAAGGGGAAGCTTGATTACAGAGTTCCTATAAAAGGAACAGACGAGTTAACGGTGCTTGGTGAAAACATAAATTATATGGCAGAAGAGCTACAGAATTTAAAGGCTAAAGAACAGGAAAATGAAGCAGCCAAAAATAGACTAATTGTAAACATGTCCCATGATTTAAGAACTCCTTTAACCTCAATTATTGGTTTTATAAAGTTATTAAAAGGGATTTATACAGGGAAAGATGAGATTGACAGGTATATAGATATTATCGATGATAAAGCCCATAGGTTAGAAGGACTTATTGATGATCTTTTTGAATATACTAAGCTAACCTCCTATGATATTAAGCTTAGCATTATTGAGGTTTCTTTAAATGAATTAATAAGACAAGTTATAGAAGAAATGATGCCTATATCAACTGAAAACAATATAAAAATTCAATTTGATATGCCTCAACAAGAAATATTGATAAATATAGATCCTACAATAATGATAAGGGTATTCGAAAATATTATTATTAATGCTATACGATATAGTGAAAAGCCCGGAAAAATTAATATTAAAGTTTTAGAAGAAAAAAATGGAGTAATGATAGCAATTGAAAATAAAGGTGAAGCTATAAAAAAGGAAGATTTAAACAAAGTATTTGATAGATTTTATAGGACCGATGAAGCAAGAAATTCTGAAACTGGAGGTTCTGGTATTGGGCTTTCCATTGCTAAAGCAATAATCAACTTGCACAATGGGAAAATATGGGCAGAATGTCAAGGGAAGAGTGTTGTTTTTTATGTACTCATAAGGTAGTCAGTGGCAGGACCTAAAAGTTTAATCTTCATTTTTTACCAATCACAAGAAGCCTTGTTAGTACTATACAAAAAATAACATTATATTTTCTTTTACATCTAAGTACCTAGATTTTGTACAAACAAGACCATAGCACTTTCCAATAGTTACCATGGTAGCATTACCAAAAAACAACTAAAGGTGAGAATAGCCCGCCCATAGAAGTATTTTTTATCCCCCAAAAATCCTACGAAAGGCGGTATCTCACCTATGAAAAGTATATCATTCAAACTAGATGAGAATAAAGTGGTAAATACTTCTGCTTGGCTTGTTTC
>NZ_FZOJ01000058.1 GCF_900188145.1 Anaerovirgula multivorans
ATTAGAAGCAGTATATGAGTAAATGATTTTTTCCAATCAAGGGTATCCTCTCTGATAAACACTTGCCTTACCACCGCAAAGCGGTTTAGTTCAACATCGCATTACCGACACTAGGTTCGCATTTTATGCCATATTAGTGGGATTTGCGAACTTAATTTCGGTAATATTTGCTTATCTCATAACAATTTAGAACTACTCTCTTCTATTTAATACCTTCTATCTATTTCTACATAAAAAATCGTAAATCCTCCATAAAATAAAAAAGACTGGAAATTAATCCAGTTTATTTGTTAGTATCTATGTAACTTTCCCCCAAGATAAATGCTATTATCCCACCTGTAATTCCTTTACAAAAATTCCGACATGATTTTCAAAAGGGTTTTTCCGACATAATAATATATATAAGTTGAAATAAATATTTTACAATTGAACACAAAGACGGTCTATAATTGTTGGCAGATTTTGATTGATAGACCTTATAAACTTTCTTACAGCTATTTTTATTTTTCTAGCATCAGTATAGAAAACATTATTTATTATGTCAGATTTTAACCATCCCCATAAGCCTTCAATTAGGTTGAGATTTGGACTATATGGTGCTAAAAAAACTAGTTCTAATCTATATTTGTGCTCTTCTAAGAATGGCTGAATTAACTTAGCATGGTGAATTTTAGAATTGTCTAAAATCATTGCAATTTTTCCGGTAGGATATATTTCTAAAACATTTTTCAGGAAGTTCAAGAATATTTTAGCATCAATTTTGATTTTATCCAGCTTACTGGACTTAGTCCACTTTTTTCTGGGATGCTGCTCCATTTTGGATTTTGCAGCAACTGGTTTTAGATCTTCCTTGTTAGTATTTGACTTTATATCAGGACGGCCTTTTTCTCCCTTTAGAGTATTGATATAATCTTTCAACTTTTGAACCTCCCGTTGCAGTTGTGTTTTTTCACTGTATAGTTTTTCCACCATGCACAACAGGAATTCAAGTAAGGTTCTTGTCTCAACTGGATTATTAAAATTGATTTTATCTATATTCAGTTGTTTGATGAGTTTCATAGAATAATCCATGTTGTCCTCCATAATTATCTTAATAATAGTAAGATGCCCTATTCCGATAATTATAGAGTAGGTAATTATCCCCATGAATTACTGAGTATTTACGAACAGTTTGAATTTGATGTGGTTATTTTTACCATGTAATAGATTAATTACAAACTATATATATTTTTTTGAATTGGTTATATATTTCCATTGTTGCTTTTTCTGATATTTCGTCTCCTAATATTTCTCTTTCAAATTTTAGCCTTTCTTCCAAAGCTAGTATTATATTTGAAACTTGAAGCATGTTATCTAATTTTAGATTCATTTTCAACATCCTTTCTTTTTTTCTTAAAATATTAAATCTTCATTGCCGTTTTCTTTTTGATAGCGGTACCAGTTGAACATTGAAACAAAATCCGCAGCTGATATTCTTTCGCCCATATATACCAGCCCACCGTATTGATCTTTGGTGTAAATGTATACGTCACCACCTACTACTTGTTTAACCTCTAAATCTATTATTGTTGATTTTGATTGCATTTTTTGACACCGCATCCTCTTTTTTTTATAATTTAATTATCACTTTATATACTTATATTATAGTTTATTGTAACTTATTTGTCGATTGATTTTTATAAAAAAGTTATAGCTTTCTATAATTATTTTTGACATTGTTGTAATAATGATATATAATCATACATATGAAACATGTCTGAAAGGAGGAGAAATGTAGATATGATTAGTTATGCACCCTTAAGGGCCATACTAGGGCACCATAAGAAGAATTACAAGGAGATTAGGGAAGAGCTTGGCATTGGCACCAATACCTTAGCGAAAATTAAAAATGACACTGGATATGTGTCATTAGAAGTGATTGATAAGATATGTAACTATCTATCTGATGAAGTTGGGAGAGAAATCAAGATTGAAGAAGTGCTTATGTTTGCATTAGATCAGCCGGCAGAGCAAAAAGAAAAGGAGTAGGGGTTCCTACTCCGAGTGTTTTTTATATTTACTTTTACACTTGCAAACGCTCTTTCAAAGCTTCCTGTAAGACTTGTGAGAAATTCACTCCCTCTTTTTCTGCTGCTTCATTTAGCCAGCTTGGTATAGTTACGTTTTTTCGAATCGTACGCATATCATTTGCCTTACGATATGCTAGAAAATCCACATCTACTAGGGTTACAATTTCATTAGATTCATGCTTTATATTCTCTATTTCTATTGTTTCCGGTTCTGGGATTTTTCTTCCGCAATCTTCTTCAGTTATTCCCCAAAGACCAATGGCATCCCTTGCCATTTCGATTGCATCGGCTATATCCGTACCTTCTGTATTTATTTTCATATCTGGCACATACACAACATAGCCATTTTTAGCAGGTGTAAGGACAATAGGATATACTTTTTTCATACTATTATACCTCCATTCAAATAGGTGTGACAAAGATGGTTTCATTTACTTTTCCATTCGTGTATATCTCATGTTTGCCACCTTCTCGGAGTTTCCACCATCCATTCTTTTCTAGCTTTTTTATCAAGTCTCTTCGCTTCATTCTCCATACCTCTAACACACTATCTACATTGTCATTATACACATTAAATACGTATGAGTCAATGGTTTTTGCATATTTTTTTATAATTTCTATCTATCTCTTTTGTTGGTATTTCAATAATCATAAAGCCTTTGAAAGGTTTTAAAAAGGTCTTAACAAAAACCCGTGTGAAGCGGGTTTTGCTTCGCACAAAAAGGCAGGGGCAGATGGCATTTAGAGCGGAGTAGGAGTGGATTTGCTGGGGATGTAATCGCCCAGCTGTAGTATTTTAGAAAAGAAGGGTTTTATATCTTCGTCTTATATGCTAAGCTATTTCACTTTACGGCTTGTATTATTGTAGAAATTTTTATTGTCTTAGGTGTAAAATTGATTTTTCGTACTGACACTACAGGTGCCTTTTGTTTTGACCTTCTAAATTTTGGGTTAGGTTTTGACTTGAAAGCTATTAAAAACAGAAAGTCAAAATCGTAGTTATATATTATATTATATCACTACTTTTTAAAAAAATTTCATTTTATTAAATTTCACTTTAATTAGAAGTAATTAGGCTTTTTTTGCCTTCTTCTTGTTGCACTCTGTGAAAGTGACTGACACCAAATCAAAGATTTGGGTCATCTACTTTTTTGTATTGGTTACGTATTCCTCTAAATCCTTGCGCATTTGTACTAGTTTTATTTGATTCTCAAAAAGTTTATTCTGTAAATCATTAATGATTGCTTCTGCATTTACTAAATCATTCTCTTTGTTCTGAAGCTTTTCTTTTAATTCTATGCTTTCTCTATCATTTTTTTCCTTATAGGTCATTAATTCTTCTGCCTGTTTTTGTAATAACTGAAGGCTTTCCTTTTTTTCCTCTAATTCCTTTAGAACTAAATTATAATGGGTTTTAATTTGTTCTAATTCATTTAAGGGGTCTGTATGCTCTTTCTTTATTGTATCAAGTTGATTCTGCAGCTTCAGCAACTGATCAGCTACATTTATACAAGTTAAAACAGCAATCATAGAAATGCTTAATTTGCTGTTATGTCTTGTAATAAGATCCATTTGTTCATCAACAAAGTTACCAACCTTCAATAGATAGTCTTTAGGCTCTGTACCTATAATGGGATAGTCTTGTCCATTTATTTTTATTATTACTTTATTTTTCCTTTCCATAGTAGATCAACCCCTTACTGGACGAATACAATTTGTTTAAGTACTATATATGATTTCTTTATAAATAGACAATCTCCTGCCTAAAAGTTACTATAAAATAAATTTTATTTTTAGCAATGCAAGATTAAACACAAACTATGTAATACCACTACATAGTTTGTGCCATTTTTACTAGTCTCTTAATGTTCCTCCTAATGTCTCTTTGATAGCCTCTAAAATTCTTTCCTGAACAACATTTACTTCTTCATCCTTTAAGGTTCTTTTACTATGTCTATAGGTTAATGTATAGGCTATACTTTTGTATCCTTCAGCTATTTGATTTCCTTTATAAACATCGAAAAGTTTATAGCTTTCTAAAATATCTTCACCATTAGCTACAATGATATTCTCTATTTCTTTTACTAAAATATGATCCTTTACTACTACTGCAAAATCTCTAGCGATTGAAGGATATTTCGGTAGCGGCTGGTACATATTACCTAAGCGTGTTAACCGAAGTAATAATTGAAAATCCAGTTCTGCACAATAACACTTCGTTCCTATTCCATAGTTTTCGGTTACCTCTGGGTGAAGTTCACCTAAGGTGCCTATAGTATGATCTCCATAAAGAATACTGCCGCATCTACCCGGGTGAAAGGTTGAATGATGTTTTTCAACTTCGTAGATATATCCCTTAATTCCTAGTCGATCCAACAAAGTATTTACTACGCCTTTTAACATAAAGAAATCTTCTTCTCCATACATTCCTATTACTAAATTCAAAGGTTCATGAGGTAATTTCTGAGATACGTCAATTTTTGAAATAAAAATTCTGCCCAATTCAAAAGCCCTAAATTTTTCTATTTTTCTATTATAATTCCTTGCCATAACCTCCAATAAATTTGGTAATAGACTGGTTCTCATCACACTAGTTTCATCTCCTAGTGGATTTAACAGCTTAATGAAATTTCTTTTTATCGTTTCATCGCTTAATCTAATTTTATCTGCACTTTTAGGACTAACAAAGGAATAGGTTAGTATTTCATAGATCCCCATAGCATTTAAAGCTTCCTTTGTTATATCCTCAATAATTTGCCCATTTGTTTTTCCACCAACAACAATATTGCCCCTTGCCATCGTAGCAGGAATTTGATCATAACCATAGATTCTACCTATTTCCTCGACAAAATCTGCTTCTTGATCTAAATCAACACGATAGGTAGGTATAGTAATTTCTAAACAATCATTTTTTTCTTCCGTCTCTAATTCTAAGCTTTTTAATATACTAATCATTTGCTGATTAGATAAATTAGTACCTAATAAAGCATTCACTCGTTGTGGTCGAATACTTCGCTTTTCTGCTTCCTTTTTTGCAGGGTAAACATCAACTGCACCCTCTAAAACCCTGCCTGCTCCCAGTTCTTCAATAAGTTGACAAGCACGATCAGCTGCTAACGATGTAATATTAGGATCCAGACCTTTTTCGAATCGTGAAGAGGCTTCTGTTCTAAGCCCCAGTTGCTTTGAAGTCAATCGAATCCCTTCTGGCTCAAAGTAAGCAGACTCTAATAAGATCGTTTTTGTCTCTGATGTAATCTCTGATTCCTCTCCCCCCATGACCCCTGCAATTCCCAGTTCTTTTTTGGTGTCACAAATCATGGTCATATAATCCTTAAGCTTTCTTACTACCCCATCTAATGTCTTAAAGGTTCTACCTCTCTGTCCCTTCCGCACAATAATCGTGTTGTCTTCCACATAGTCCATATCAAAGGCATGTAAAGGTTGCCCGTATTCTAACATAACATAGTTTGTTATATCTACGATATTACTAATAGGTCTAATACCTGCTTTAGCTAATCTCTGCTGCATCCAATCTGGTGATGGCTTAATCGTCACATCTTTGATTACTCTCGCAACATATCTTTGACAGCCCGCTTCATCTTCTATGATCACTCTTGCTGAATCACTGGTCTTTTCATCTATTTCCTTTACCTCTACACGGGGATATTTTAATGTCGTCCCAATGGTAGCTGCAACTTCTCTCGCTATACCTATCATACTTAGACAATCAGGTCTGTTAGAAGTAATTTCAAATTCTATAACTTCGTCCTCCAGTTCAACTACTTCTAATAGGTTTTTTCCTAGAGGGTAGTCTTCTCCTAATATCCAAATGCCATCCTTCATACTCTCAGGAATAACAGATTTAGCTATGGCTAACTCATCTTGAGAAATTAACATTCCGTCTGAGATTTCTCCACGGAGCTCTCCTTTAACAATCTTTACTCCACCGGGTAATTCAGCGTCATTTAAAGCTACAGGTATGTAATCTCCAACAGCGATATTCATAGCTCCAGTTACAATTTGTAGCTTTTTGTCACCTATATTTACAATAACAATAACTAATTTATCCGCATTAGGATGGGGTTGAATATCTTCAATTTTTCCTATAACAACGCCTTCAATATCAACACCTTTTTTTTCTATCCCTTCTACCTTGGAGCCAGACATCGTCATTTTATCACATAATGTTTTTGTATCTATATCTATATCCACGTACTTTTTCAACCATTTTACTGGTACTAACATAGTAGAATCCTCCTTTTTCTTCTAAACCTTAAATCTAATCATCCACTAAAATTGCTTTAAGAAACGCAAATCATTTTCAAAGAATAACCGAATATCATCAATTCCATATTTTAACATGGTTAAACGATCTATACCCATTCCAAAAGCAAAACCACTATATATTTCTGGATCAATGCCACAATTTCTAAGAACATTTGGGTGAACCATCCCAGCACCTAGTAATTCAATCCAACCACTGCCTTTACAGAAACTGCACCCGTCACCGCCACACTTGAAACAGGAAGCATCAACTTCTGCACTAGGTTCAGTAAAGGGGAAATAATGAGGTCTAAATTTAATTTCTGTATGGCTTCCTAGAAACTCTTTTGCAAACACCTCTAAAGTTCCTTTTAAATCCGCCAATGTAATGCCTTTATCTATTACTAAACCCTCCAGTTGATGGAACATCGGTGAGTGCGTAGCATCTGGGGTGTCATTTCTAAAGCATCTTCCAGGTGAAATGATACGTATAGGAGGTTTGACTCTTTCCATAACCCTTACCTGTACAGGGGAGGTTTGTGTCCTTAATATAACATCCTTATTGATATAAAACGTATCTGACATATCTCTAGATGGATGGTTTGCAGCGGCATTTAATGCATCAAAGTTATAATACACAGTTTCTACCTCTGGTCCTTCTGCAACTTTGAAACCCATTCCTATAAAAATGTTTTTCAACTCATCCATGCTTTGGGTTAGTGGATGTTTTTTCCCTAACCTTACATCTTTACCAGGCATTGTAATGTCAATGGCTTCCTTTTCCAACTGTTGCTCTAATGCCTTGCTCTTCATAGCTTTTTTTGCTTCTTCTAGTAAAGATTCCACCATCTCTCTTACTTCGTTGGCTACTTTCCCTATTTTTGGTCTTTCCTCAGGAGACAAACTGCCCATCCCCCTCAATACTTCAGTCAATTCTCCTTTTTTACCTAAATACTTGACCCTTATTTTTTCTAGATTTTCCATGGAGTCAACGGATGTAATTTCTTCCTTTGCATTTTCTTGTAATCCTCTTAATTTACCTTCCATAGCCATACTCCTTCCTAATAAACTGTAATTTCTAAGCAATAAAAAAAACCTTCATCCCACAAAGGGACGAAGGTTTACTCCGCGGTACCACCCTAATAGCGTATCTCTAACGCCTCTCAAAGACAATAACGGTGTCTTTCCGATAAAGCCTACTACTTTTTCAGCTTTATAGCTCCAGAGCGAACTTCTGCTATACTTATCTGAAGTGCTTCCAGCCTATGGCAACTTCTCTCTGTAAAATAGTCTATAGCTTACTTTTCTCTTTCTTAGCTATTACCATTAAATATTTCTTGATTTATAATCAATTTTTTATACATAATATAGGCTGTAATGGAGCCAGTTCGTTCAAATATTCTCCAAAATGCGTCTGCCATCTTCACCGAACCACACTTCCTTCCCCTAAGCCATTCTCGTAGATATATTATAGCATAGGTTAGAAGTAGAAACAAGGGAATTGATTTAATTATCTGTAAATTTTTTGAAATTTCTAAAGATTCGCTTAGGCTTTATGTTCTATAGCTTTATAGATTAGAATCGCTGCTGCAATAGATGCATTTAAGGATTCAATCTTGCCTAGTATTGGTATTTTAACAGAAACATCCACCTGCTGTAGCAACTCCTTATCTATTCCATTAGCTTCATTCCCGATGATAATAGCAATATTTCCTTTATAGTCAATATCTAAATAGGTTTCCTTGGTATCTAAATCACTTGCAATTAGTTTCACATTATTATTTTTCAAAGGCTTTATCCACTCTTCATTATCCTTTGTTTCGATAATAGGTATATGAAGTAATCCCCCCATAGTAGCCCTCACGGTTTTACTATTATAGGGATCTACACATCCTTTTGTTAAAACCACTGCATCTGCACCAGCAGCCTCAGCAGTACGTATTATGGTTCCCATATTGCCAGGATCTTGTATTCTATCTAGTACAACCCAAAAAGCATCTTCTCCTATAGAAATGGACTCTAAATCCCTATTCTTCATATTTACAATAGCTAAAATTCCCTGAGGATTATCTGTATCAGACAATTTCAGAAAGATATCATGGGATACTTGATAACACCTGTAGGTTTTCATAGCATTTTCTAACAACAGATTTCCACCTTGAAGCTTCATCAGTTCTTCAGAATAGATAATATATTCTATTGACAATTGATGCAAAAGACATTCTTCAATAATACGGATGCCTTCTATAATAAATTGCTTATAGATTCTTCTGTTTTTCTTTAACTGCAATCCTTTGGTATGTTTTATTATTTTATTTTGCTGACTCGTTATGATCTCTTTATCCAAAATCTTCACCTAACTCAATACTTTCTTATTTTTGAAGTCTTTTTAAATCGTTATTGTTTCCAACAACTACTAAAACATCCCCTCTATGAACAATATCCTCAGCGGTTGGTGAAACATTGATGTTGCTTCCATGCTTAATTGCCATAATATTAATGCCGTACCTTGAACGAATATTTAGATCTAATAGCGTTTTTTCATGCCATTCATCTAAAGCAGTAATTTCCATAATGCTATAATCAGGTGCTAACTCTATATAATCTAAAATATTAGTAGAAACTAAATTATGAGCAACCCTCATTCCCATATCTCTTTCAGGAAAAACAACTCGATCTGCTCCAATTTTATATAACACCTTAGCATGCATCTCACTTTGTGCCTTTGCTACTACATATTTTACGCCTAACTCCTTCACAATTAAGGTGGCCATAATAGAGGATTGTATGTCAGAACCTATCGTGATCACAGCTACATCAAAGTTTCTAAGACCTAGAGAACGCAATGCATGTTCATCTGTGGCATCTGCCTGCACTGCATGGGTAACTCTTTCTGAAATGTTTTGTATTGTTTCTTCATGTCCATCTATTGCTAAAACATCATGTCCTAGTTTGTAAAGATTTTCAGCTACACTCCTGCCAAAACGCCCACAACCAATAACAACATACTGTTTCATTTTTTCACCTTCCTAACCTACCAATATTTTACCTTCTGGATATTTTATTATTCCTTTATTTTTCTTTTGCCGTCTTGCTAAGGCAAAAGCAATCGTCAAAGGCCCTACTCTCCCTGCAAACATCATAAAAACAATAACTAATCTCCCGATGTTACTTAACTCAGAAGTAATACCTAAGGATAATCCCACTGTTCCAAAGGCAGAGATTGCTTCAAATAATAAGTCTTCAAACTCAAGATGTCTCTCTGTAATCATTAAAATCATTGTTATCATCATAATTAAAGTTAACCCGATTACTGCTACCGTCAATGCACGATTTACTATATCTCTAGAAACTCTTCTATTGAACAACTCCGTATCCTCTTTACCTCGTATTACAGAAAATACAGTAAAAAGAATAACACCCAATGTAGCTGTCTTGATCCCTCCAGCCGTAGAAGCAGGAGAACCTCCAATGTACATAAGCACCATTGTTAACATCTTTGATGCATTGGTCATTTCATCTAATGGAATCGTATTGAACCCTGCGGTTCTAGGAGTCATCGCTTGAAAAAATCCTGCCATAAATTTACCACCGATGCTCAACTCACCTAATGTTGCAGAATTATTCCATTCCAATAGCAAAAATCCACCAAAGCCTATAGCTAATAATAATGCTGTTATAAATAGTACCATTTTAGTATGTAATGAAAGCCGTTTCAGTGCACTATGATTATTATTTATGTCAACTATTACCGAGAATCCTATCCCCCCAACAATTACCAGCGTCCAAATAGTAAAATTTACGATGGGATCAGCAACATAAGGGGTCAAGCTTCTTCCACCTCCGATTAGATCAAAGCCCGCATTGCAAAAGGCAGAAATAGCATGAAATATTCCATAGGATATACCTTTTATCCACCCATACTCTGGAACAAATCGAAAAGACAAAAAGAAAGCTCCTATACCCTCTATAATGAAGGTTCCTACCAAAATATATTTAGTGAATCTCACAATTCCTGCTAAAGAGTATTGATTAAGAGCCTCCTGCATAACTAATCTTTCTTTTAAGGAAATTTTTTTTCCTAAAAGTACAAAAAACATAGTGGCCATCGTCATAAAACCTAAACCGCCCACCTGAATCAATATTAAAATCACTGTCTTCCCAAAGGTAGTCCAATAGGTTCCAGTATCAACGACTACTAGTCCAGTAACACATACTGCAGAAGTAGATGTAAATAAAGCATTGATAAATCCAACACTTTGCCCATCCTGAGAAGCTATTGGCAGGTTCAACAGGATGGCTCCTATTAAAATAACGATGGCAAAGCCCATTACCAATATTTGTGTTGGTGCTAAATCTAATTGCATCATTTTATCCTTCATTGTGAAACACCGCCTACTATAAATAATCGTGAGACATATTTATTATATTATTATTTTCAAAATAATTCCACCATAACTATGCGTCTAGATTTATTATTGTGATACTAATATAAAACTATGCCTAAAGAATAGCCAAATAATTTAAAGAGTCCTATTTAAAGGACTCTATTTGTTTTACTCTGTATAAGCAACCAGCTGCAGATCATATATTATACTCTATAAAAGCAACTGACACAAAATCATAGATTTCGTGTCAGTTATTTTTAGTTATCTTATGATCATCTGCTTAAGCATTTAATTTTTCTTTTGCAACATTTACTAATTGAGCGAAGCCTTCTTTATCATAAATAGCCATTTCAGCTAGTACTTTTCTATTCATTTCAATTCCTGCTGTTTTTAATCCATTCATAAATCTAGAATAGGATAAACCATTGGCTCTTGCTCCAGCATTTATTCTTGTAATCCATAATTTTCTAAAATCTCTTTTTCTAAGCTTTCTGCCTACATAAGCATGTTTTAAAGCCTTCATTACAAATTGATTTGCAGGTTTAAATAATTTACTTCTTGCTCCTCTAAAGCCTTTTGCCAGCTTAAGTATTTTTCTATGTTTTTTCTTGGCATTAACCGCCTTTTTTACTCTAGCCATTGTTTACAACCTCCTTTTACGATATCTACTATGCTAAAATTTGTGCTAATTTTTTAGCTTCACCTTTGAATACTAGTGTAGCTTTTCTAAGATTTCTTTTTCTCTTAGCAGATTTTTTAGTTAATATATGACTTTTATAAGCTTTCGCTCTTTTGATTTTTCCTGTTTTCGTTTTCTTAAATCTCTTTGAAGCACCTCTATGACTTTTCATTTTTGGCATTGTCGTTTCCTCCTTCTAATCTATGAGTTCTTGGGAGTCAAAACCATGATCATTTGTTTCCCTTCAAGTTTTGCTTCTTTTTCAATTTGGCTAATTTCTGCCACCATATCCTTGAATTCATCAATAACTTTTTTACCTATGCTTATATTGCTAAGCTCTCTTCCTCTAAAGCGCAAAGTAACTTTAACTTTATCGCCGCTTTTCAAGAATTTTGTAGCCTGATTTACTTTAACCTGTAAATCATGCTTTTCAATATTTGGGCTAAGTCTAACCTCTTTAACCGTAACAACTTTTTGATTCTTTTTGGCTTCCTTTTCCTTTTTAGCCAGCTCATACTTATGTTTTCCATAATCCATGATTTTGCAAACCGGGGGTTTAGCCTGTGGAGCAATCTTAACTAAATCCAAATTTTTGCTGTTTGCCAGTTTTTGCGCTTCCTTAACTGGCACGACACCCATTTGGTCCCCATTAGAATCAATTAGCCTAACTTCCTTATCCCTTATTTCTTCATTGATCTGAAGTTCATTAATATCTCTAATAATTTGACACCTCCTAAATAATTTTATAAAATTATACTTTCAAAGATCCCAACGCTTGCTTGAATTTAAGCATATTGCAGAAATTATAATTCGTTAGAAAAATTTACAATTTCAACTCAATAAAAAAAGCGAATAGTCAATACTATCCGCTTCTAGTTCAATAACATAACATTTACCTTAGTAAATCTCTTGTGTCTGTTATTAACCTTACCAACTTTTGCTGCAAGGTGAGAAGCGGAATCTTCTACTTTGTTTTCTACAATATGATATCAGTCTATTAAACTTTTGTCAAGTATTTCATAAATATTTTTTATCTTTATGGTAATGCGTGTTTAGTATTTGCTCATATATGAAAAAAATACAATTTTTTTCCTTTGCTTTTCTTCTCTTTGTCTATCATTTTATTTGCAGTTTTGGGTATGCTATTTTTAAAGACAGTATAAGGTGGTGATTCAGTGAAGAAAAAAATGGTGTTAATGTTTTTCTTGATTTTCCTTAGTATAACAATCATCTCTAGCCTTTCATTATTTTCAGGAGATGAAACAAATAATAGTTTTGTTAATAAAGATCGCTTATTGCTTATAGGCATAACTGCTTTCTTTTTCATCTATTATATTAAATTGGATAAACCATTTCAATATGCACATGCAACGATTAATAATGAAAAAAAAGAGAATGATCAAAATAACAATGAGTTCTTTACTAAGCCAAAAGTAACCTTTGAAGATGTAGCAGGTCTAGAAGAAGTGAAAGAAGAATTGATTGAAGTCATTGATTTTATCAACGAAGTAGAAAAATACCAAAAAATGGGCGCTAAAATTCCTAAGGGAATTTTATTTTATGGACCTCCCGGAACGGGAAAAACTTTATTAGCATCTGCTGTAGCTGGTGAAACAAAGTCTTCTTTTTTTACCGCCAGTGGTTCTGAATTTGTAGAAAAATATGTTGGTGTTGGCGCAAAAAGAGTACGTACTCTTTTTGAAAAGGCAAAAAAAGAAGCTCCTAGTGTTATATTCATTGATGAAATTGATGCTATTGGTGCAAAAAGACATTTAGACAGTAACAATGAAAAGGATCAAACCCTCAATCAGCTTTTAATAGAATTGGATGGCTTTAATACAGATCAAACGGTTGTCGTAATTGGAGCCACTAATCGTTTAGACTTATTGGATGAAGCGTTGCTTAGACCTGGACGTTTTGATAGACATATGTTTATAGGCAACCCAAACGTAAAGGCTAGAGAAGAAATATTGAAGGTGCATACTAAAAATAAACCCTTAGATACAGATATCAAGATCGCTGATTTAGCTAAAAAAACCCATGGCATGAGCGGTGCTCATTTGTCTAATATTGCTAATGAAGCTGCGATTATTGCAGTTAGAGAAAATCAAACTACAATTTCTATAAAGCATTTTGAACAAGCCATAGAAAGAGTAATCGCTGGCTTACAGATTAAAAATCCTACAGTTTTACTAAAAGAAAAACAAATTGTTGCCTATCACGAGTCTGGTCACGCCTTGATAGGAAAAATACTAAGTACCGATATGGTTCAAAAAGTATCTATTATTCCTAGAGGGCAGGCATTAGGCTATGTGCTACATATGCCTCAAGATGATAGATATATTATGACAAAGGAAGAGCTTTGTAGTAAAATTATGGTCATGCTGGGAGGTAGAGCTGCTGAGGAAATTATTTTCGGTCACTTATCTACCGGAGCAAAAGATGACTTGAAAAAAGTAACCGAAATTGCAATGCAGATGGTTTGTGAGTACGGCATGAGTGATCTTGGATATATGTCGAATAATCCTACAATGATGCAGGTATTAGGTCGACAAATCAACAAAGAAATGAATAAAATCATTGATGAATGCTACAATACAACCTTAGAACATCTAAAAACCTATAAAAATGAATTAGAAAAAATATCAGCTGCCTTAATGGAGCGCGAAACATTAAATGGTGATGAATTAAATGAATTGCTGAAGGATTTTATGGAGAAAGCAAAGGAATCAAAAAAAGAATTAGAGGCAGTATAGCATCAAACCAGGTTGTCTAACTAGACAGCCTGGTTTTTTATTACCACTTATATAATTTCTCTTTTAACTTCTTCAACAGTGTTTTTTATAAAGTCAGCTATCTTCACGATTCCAAGCTCTCCCTTATCTCTAGATTTTATGTAGTGTCATATTTTCAACTTTTCCATTTCTTTTAGTAAATTTACAACTATCAGTGTACAGGTTATAATTACCCCAATTAGAATAGATATTAAGATCATTATACCTGCGTAATATCCATTTCCTAAACTAATATATATAGGGGTATAGATAGCAAATAGAAAAGACATAAAACCACATAAAATTCCTAATAAAATACAATAGATATATTTCAAAATTTAGCCTCCTTTGAGAAGATTTACTATTCAGTTGAGTAGCCCGAAGGAATATCTTCAGTTTCCAACCTATTCTTTGCACTTAGAACCTTCATATGAAGTTTTCTGCTGTCGTTCTATATTCATCGAATCCTTATCTTAATCTTTTCAATATATTTCTCCACTGATTCCTCGTAAAATTATATAATATATACTAATTCACTTTTTCCAAATTCTTGCTATAATAAATTTAGAAAGGTCTTAACCAGTAGAAACCGTCAGGTTGCGTAAAAACCAACCACAAAAACATATAAAAAAACGCCTCTAATCATTTAAATTTCAATGATTTTATGATATAATTAAAGTAAAAAAGAGAGGTTCTTTACATGTCAAGATATATAAAAGGTGATGATAGAAATCAGTTAAATA
>NZ_FZOJ01000042.1 GCF_900188145.1 Anaerovirgula multivorans
TATCGAGGTCTAGAGTTATTATAAACTCTAAATTCGATAGGCTTGATTATTTTTTGAGGATTTCAACTGAAATTTTCAATTTCCCGATATCCCCTTTTAATCCAATCTATATTAAACGAAAGTGGAGGTAGCTAAATATTTGTGAGCAATAATCTTCCTATCCTTTTAATAGATTGTGTAATTCTCGTAACACTTTCTTAGCCTTTCCCTTCACTACAAGGTCAAAATCATAACCCTTTTCTCCTATTTCATCATTGATATACACTGTTTTTCCCTTTGAAAGTTTAGGAATTTGATTGACAGGAGAAACCTCTAGGCTTGTTCCTATTGCAATGAAAACATCAGATTTTTCCACCTCTATTATAGTTTGATCCCAAGCATTCCTAGGTAGAATTTCTCCAAATAAAGTTACGTTAGGTCTTAATGCTTTTTTACCACAATGTTTACAGTTCTTTTTTTCTAAATATTCTATAGGATCTGTTGGATGATTACAATGATTACAGCGAAAGGTTCTGATATTTCCATGAAGTTCATATATTTTTTTACTTCCTGCTATAGCCTGTAACCTAGAAACATTTTGTGTAAGAATTGTATTGATCAGACCTTTTTCCTCTAGTTCAGCTAAAATATAATGTCCCTCATGGGGTTTGCAATCCTCTAATAACTTTAACCGCATGCTGTAGAACTCATGAAAAAGTGGATAGTTTTCATAAAAAGTATCGATGCTAGCAACTTGTCTAGGATCTATATTTTTCCACCATCCATTTTCACTTCTAAAATCTGGAATGTTACTTTCCGTATCCATTCCAGCTCCAGTAAGAACCACCACGTGCTTAGCACTTTTTATAAGATTAGCTAATTCCATTATTTTATTTCTCATTGTATCTACCTCCTTTTCTATTCTTCAGAATATATGCTTTTCGGTAAATATTTGTTTGAAACCAAAGACGTCTAAAAAGTAGTTGATAATTCTGCAGCAACTAATAAACCTCTATAAAGGAAAGTGATCTTATATGAAAATTCTATCTTTAGAAACCGTCATTGATTATTATAGTAAAGTACTGATTCTAGGAAGTATGCCAAGTGTCCAATCCCTCCAACTCAAGCAATACTATGCTAATCCCAGAAATCATTTTTGGACAATAATTTATACCCTTTTCAATTTACAGGCTGAATCAGACTATGTTAAAAGATTAGAATTTATCAAAAGTAAAAATATAGCTTTATGGGATGTCATCCATACTTGTGAGAGACAAGGTAGCTTGGACGCTAGTATTAGAGATGAAGAGCCTAATGATCTTGAATTCCTCTTAAATAAGTATAACAAGATAGAAGCTGTGTTTTTTAATGGTACAAAAGCAGCAAATATGTTTAATAAATATTTTGATTTGACCTCATTTACTATTGAATTTCATAGGCTTCTCTCGACTACTCCAGTCCCTGGAAAGAATATAAAGTCATTGGAGGAAAAGATTGAAGCATGGAGTAGTATTAAAAACTATATCTAGTCTTTATTTTGTCACAAGTGGGGAAAGTGGTCAACTTTTATGTTATCACTATTATCACTTTCCCTAAAGAAAAATTTAGTGCACAGTTGGGGATGATTTGGGGTCAGTAGTGCTATTTTCTCTACCAATAGATTTTAACTTCTATTACTAATATATATTAAATATTTAAGTATTTTTTTGCGTCCCAGCTTCTTAATTATCTGCTTACCACTTAATTTCACTTATTTTAAAGACTTTTTCTACATTTATTCTTAAAGCTTCGTTAAATTTAGTCCATTCTGCACAAATATTTTTCCATTCCAAGTCATCCTTTGTGTTTGCTGCTCTCAATGCTAATTTTGCTTGTTTCAAAAATATTTCGTGAAAATCCTCTGTAAGTACAATGCGACTTTGCTCTAAGTCTTCAAATATTTCAGTTAAAGGAATCATTTCTCCTGCAACAATAAACCCGTCTGAAACTGTATGTCCTGAATGCAATCGATTAAGGTTGGTCATTAGTCTTTCTAGCCTAGAAGTAAAATTGATTATTAAAGTGAACCTATCCAGCAGCACCTTTTCTTCAAAACTTGATCTTCTAGATAGCCTACTAGCATAGGATTCAAAACCCATATAAATACTTCTTTCCACGGCATTTTTGAGAATAAATATTGTAGCCGTTCCAATAGCTAAAAATACAGCTACTATTGGCGAATAGTCTTTTATCCAAGCAAGTAGCTCAACCATAAAAACCCTCCAAACAAGAAAATTAGTTTGTTAATTTTTGAAATGTAGCATTTTTTCGTCACGGTAGTCATGCCAATTACCCGGCATACCTCTAGTATGCTCGATTCTCCGTAATCAGTTATATGCTAAAAATATATAACTTTCTTACTAATCTTTTCAGTGAGGTTTGCATTAGTTTCTTCAGTCCTACATGTCCAGAAGGGATTCCCAAAGCCCTACATCTGCTCGCTTTTGTAATAATACTTTCTTATCTTTATCAAAAATAATTATTAATACTTTATAATAATTTACTTTAGCTTCTAGACTATCTGCCTTTTTTATATCAACCTCCTGCTGACTTGCCCTATTAAGATAACCTTTATCCCTCTTAGAGGATCCATGTCAAGCCTCAAATACATCTTATATGAATGAGCATGCTGTTGCACTCACGTCCAAACTATGCACTTTTAGATTTCTAAAAACAAAAGAACCCTTTTTCCTAATTATTCCATGTTAATATACAAAATCCCTGCTCTTTTTGCATATTTCTAATTTATAGATGAAAGTTACCCCTTAGCAAAAAAATCCCCTAGCCGTAACCTAGGAGAACTATAAAGATTCTTTAATTTCTCAATATCATATTAACATGGATATTATATGTCTGGAAGAACAACTAAAAAGACTACTATTGTCTAGTAGCCTTATTCTGTTATTCATTTCATTGAAATTCCAACATTATGATTAATTTTTTTATTGTTTTTATAAATACTGTAATGTATAATAATTTTATCCTCCGATGAAAGGAGGTGAGGTCCATTAAACCCTCGACAAAAATACATAATAAAACTTATACTAGCCATATCAACTTTAATCACAGCAATAGCTATGCTAGTAGACGCCGTCAAAAGGTAAAAGAAAAGCAGGCCTGCACGCCTGCTTTTCTTTTTGGTCAATTGACCCTCGACAATTTTGTCAACTAATAAGTTGACTCTACTTAATATTATTATACACTTTATTTACTTAATATACCATACTTTATATTTTATTATTTATTTCAAAAATATTAATATTAATTCATCATATGAGCATAAAAACCAACTACTCTAGTACATCCACTCCGAATAACCATACCTGCATTTTATTTATAAATCTATTTCTTTCCTTCTACCATACCTGCTTTTATTGGGTTTTGATGAATATATCTCAATACTATCAGAAAATAATCATCTGTATTTACTGGTTCGCTTTTAAATCGATTTTCAAAAAAGTGTCCTGTTCTAGCCATATTAATCACCCATTTTTATCCTATTATTTCTATAAGTGGATGGCATCTTAATCCTTCCCTGCTGTTTCTTGATGGTAATTTCTCCTCTATTTTTTCCTTTGCGAATTGATCTCTAAAGCATCATAAAACTTCACATATTATTATTTAACACAATATTTTTACTTATTTATGTCGAAAAATGATTTTTTCCTTCAGTAGCTAGTTTAATAAGGAATTATAGATGTTGATTTATCCTTTTGTATATAATCCTCTTCTATTCCAATAATTGTTATAAAATCATAGATGTGGTAGAATATTAAAAACACCAAATCTTTTGTTTATCTAATAATGTAATGATATAAGTTATTATTTTATCTAAAGGGAGCTTATATAATGGCCAGTAAATCTTTGAGAATCCTAGAGATTTATAATTGTTTTAAAAATTACCCTACTTTTACTTATCGAGAGCTTTATGATTTCTACTGCTTAAAAGAACCACAACTCAAGCAAAGTACTTATAGGTGGCGAGTTTATGAACTTAAAAAAGCTAATGTTATTAAACCTATTAAAAGAGGTGTCTATCAACTAATGGATAAAAATAATACTATGTATTTACCTTCCAATATGTCCTATCATGATGATTATCTTGTTCTAACAGCAGATATTATTGACTCCACTAAGAACAAAGTAACTCAGGAATTTTTTAAAAATAAAGTTGTAAAGTTAAATGATTATAACCGTCAAATCAACTCCATCATCCTCCCTTTTGCATCTTCTAGAGGTGACGAGTTTCAGGCCATTGCTTATATAAGCCCAGAATTGCCTACCATTATTCGTAATATGCGATATATATTTTATCCTATTAAAATTCGAATTGGCATTGGAATAGGACCTATTGAAAGCAAAAGTTTACTTAACAGTGATAATTCTCCTTCTGATTCCTGGGACATGAATGGACAAGTATTTCTCAATGCAAGATCTGCATTAGAAAAACTAAAAAATAAAAAAAACTATTGTGTATCACTTCACAGCTCAAAGGATGAACTAAATAAAACTTTTAATTTAGTTTATAGGCTTATCGATGCTATTGTTAATGATTGGAGCGACAAACAGTGGGAAGCAATTCAACTCTATGACAAAGTTAAATCTTATGAATCTGGAGCAGAAAAATTAGGAATTCGTAAAAGTTCCTTTCACCAGAGGTGCTCTGCTGCTAAATGGGATATAATCAAGGAATCTGAAACAGAGCTAGCTCATATACTTACCCAGCACTATTTATAATCTTTATTCTTGGTCTTGATTATTATATAGAACCATTTCAAACCTTGTCAGGTCTACAGTACGGATAATCTCAAAATTCGCATTGTAGACCTGACGATTTCAAGCTCAAAGGGGGAGCCTTATGGTCGGTATTCAATTAGTGCTACTATCACATGTCTTGACTGACTTCGTATTCCAATGGGACAACCTGGTAAAGTTGAAGGGCGAAAAAAATATAAAAGGTTTTTTGTATCATGGTGGTATATTATTTGCTATTCAATTCATTTTTCTTATTACAATTTATAATGTTCGTTCTGCCTTTTGTTTTACTTTATTAATTGTACTCAGCCATCTGCTTATTGATTATGCAAAAGAATCTATACAATCCCAAGAATCTGTACAATCTAATAATCCAATTGCTCACCTTTTTCTTTTAATAGGTGATCAACTACTGCATATCATTGTTATCTATCTTATTTTTAATAAGCTCCCTTTTATAGAAAACACTTCATTAGTAGATATGATAATCAGTCAATTTCATCTCCAAGTAGACAGTGTATCTATTAATCAAATGCTAATAGGTCTTATTGTATTGCTTTACTTATCTTTTGGTGGTGCTGTATTTATTCGATTAATCATTGATATTATATACAGAAAAGTTCCAAGGTATATGGACATGATAGCTGCTGATGACTTACAACCAAATGATCCTATTAAGGAAGTTAAAGTTGGAAAATTCGTAGGGATTTTAGAAAGAACAATACTATTCATTCTCCTGTCTAAAGGCGATTTTTCGGCAGTGGGTTTTATTATTGCCGCAAAATCTCTTGCGCGCTTTAAACAACTTGAAAAGAAAAATTTTGCTGAATATTACTTGATAGGAACCTTTTTAAGCTTTTTATTGACACTCATTGCTGTGTTGCTTTTTCAACAATTAATTATAATATCTATTTAAAAATATATGCATTTCATTAAATGTATATATAAGGTTAAAGCCTCCCCTCCTTCCACAGACTGCTAAATTATTAAAGAACCTTTTAGATGGATTTTTAAACCTTAACCCTATATTTATCTTACAAGGAGGACAAACAATGCATCGTATAAAAAATAAATATTTTGATATATTAACTTATATAATTTTACCTATAGCTTTAATTTACTACTATTTCATTGCTAATAAAACGTCAATTTCACACCCTATAAGATTTGTATTTTTAATTCTTTTACTTATAGATATTCTATCTTTTGAACAGTTCAAAAATAGATTTAAAAAGTAAATCAAACAGAATATATGTTTATAGTTTTGTCAATCAATACGTCTTGTGTACATCTTTCAAAAACATACTGTCTTTTCTGTTCAAATTGTCGCTAACCCTGCTCTGCAGTTGTTTTATGTCAAAATCGTGTACGCTGCCATCGCCTATTAAATCGAATACATGGGCTGCTGCCATACCCATTGCCATACATGGTCCCATTACACGAACGCTAGAAAGAGCTATCAGGTCTGCATCTATACATCTACCAACTGCAATAAGATTGTCAACGTCGGGAGGAGTCATAGAACCGAAAGGCACATAGTGCACGTGTTCATTGTCAAAGGGCTCCCACTGATATGACTCCATCGTGTCATGAAGTTCAATCGGCCAAGTAGTTCTTGCTATTGAATCTTCAAACTTAATCCCATCCCGCACTTCTTGGGCCAGCAATTGTTTTTTGCCCACAATCCACCTTGTCTGTCTTATGCCAATCTGTCCATAGGCATGAATGGTGGAATTTTTCATCGCCTCGGGGAATTGTTTCCTTATAAAGTCATAGGCCCTGTCGGCTCTTCTTTTGCCCACTATTCCCTCCATGGAGGCTCCAACAGAGTTCAGGGGCGTCAAGATATGTGTCATATTCAATATCAATCTGTCTTTTGTGGGAAAATGAAAAACAATTCCATCGTGTCTTTCAAGTCCGAAATCAGGTCCCTTTTCCTTGATTATACTCTTTATTTCGCTTTCACTTGGCAGACAATCAAAATCTACATTTTCTACGATTATCATCTGTGTGCCGTATATCGGCCCCACATCAGAGACTCTACATGGCAATCCGGCATTGTATATCAAAGCGGCGTCTCCAGATGCATCCACAAATCCGGTAGCATCAACCTTAAACCTGCCGTAACGACTGACAAATTCGATACTTTCAACTCTTCGATCATTCACTTTGACATCGGTGATACTGGCTCCGGTTACAGCGGTGATATCGTATTTCATCACCTGGGTTTCAACCCATCTCAAAAGGGCTTGCTCATCGTATGCCACGGAAACGGTTACCCCGCTGTCCCTAAAATACAGGGCATTTTCAGCGTGCAAATCTCGCAACATCTCTTCAACCAATCCGTAAGTGAACAAATAATTCGGCTTGGTTCTGGAGTACAAACCACAAAACAATCCAATAACGGAGTTGATAGCCTGTCCACCCAAAATAGGGGATGAATCTACCAAAACAACTTTTTTACCTAGCCTGGCCGCTTCGATAGCTGCAGCAAAACCACTGCTTCCCGCACCTACCACGCAAACGTCGCAGTCTATAGATTCAATTAAATCATTCTCTTTTTTTATTACCTTACTTTTGTTCTTTATAATTTTTCCCAAATAAACTTTCCCCTTTCTATGCAATTAACCCCAACAGTCTGGGAAGCCATAATGACAACTCAGGTATGAACGTTACCAGCAACAAAATAGGTACACATCCTAACAACAGCAATGGTTTCAAAGATGTCATCATGTCCACAACTTCTATATCTGACGCCTTTGAGGCTATGAAAAGATTGAACGCCATCGGCGGCGTTACCGTTCCAATGCCAACACAGACAAACATTATAACCGCTAACTGAATCAGGTTCATACCGATCATGTTGGCAGTTGGAATCAACATTGGAGTTATTACCAGAATAAGGATTCCTGCATCTAGAAACATTCCCGCAACCACCAAAATTAAGTCAATCAGGATCATAATCACTATGGGATTGGAACTAATACTGGAAATGCCGCCCGCAATTGTCTGTGGCACTTGATTCAAGACCAAAAACCTGCTGAATATATGAACCATAGGCAAGATAATCATAAAGCTGCCCAAGCTTTGACCCGTCTCTCTAAACAGACTGAAAATATTCTTCTTCCCGATAGTTCTGTACAAAATACCCAAAATCAAAGCATATACACCGGCAACCGCCCCCGCCTCTGTAGGCGAAAATATTCCACCGTATATTCCACCAAAAATTATTATTACCATGACGATTGCAGGTATTGCCTTCAAAGTTGCCTTGAAAAGGTTGGACCAGTAACTTTCATTGACTATAGCAACTGTTTCTGTTGTTTTATTACTTGTCTCAGCAATCATGCTCTCACCGTGTATGTCAACGGGATGATACCATTTTGCATAAACAAATCTATTGACCAATATCAGACTTGCTCCCCAAATAACACCTGGAATCAAGGTTGCCATAAACAATGCGGCGATGCTTACGTCTGCCACTGATGAAAACAATATTGCGTTCATGTTAGGCGGTATCATAAATCCAAGGGATGCGGAACATGCCAACATTGTAGCAATGTATCGTTTGTCCCATCCCATTTTAGTCATTTTTGTCAACATGACATTACTCAACGAAGAAACGGTAGCTGTTCCCGATCCACTGACAGCTCCAAACAACATGGAAGCCATTGGAATAGTCGCACCCATGCCGCCTTTTACTTTTATAAGCATGGCATCCGCTAGATCTATCAACCGATCAGCTATACCTGATTTTTCCATTAATTTACCTGCCAGCATAAACAAGGGAATAGCCAGCAGCGTACTTTTCTCCAGTGCAAAAAATGCCGCTCCCGCAACCGATCCCAAGGATGTTCCTGACCAAAACAGATAAATGAAACTGCCCGCCAGGAAACTAGCGTTGACAGGTGTTCCTAAGATAATCAGAATCAATATGATTAATGCTGATATTCCTATTTCCATTGTTTAACCTCCTTAGCCGTGGTTATAATATCTTTGGTGTAGTAAACAATCATGACGAGGCAACTGAAACAGACCAAAAGCATCAATAAGCCGTACGGCATTCTCAAACTTGATGTCATGTAGTTCATCGAAAAATTGTACATTGCCAGATTATACATCAGATAAGCCAGAATACAAATGCTTATATCCACAACAATATATGTGAATATCTTTATGAAAGCTAGTATTTTTCCATTTTTTATAAATACATTGATCAGATTGAGACTGATTTGATTCTTTTTTTTCACCAGCATGGAAGCCGTCAACCACGTTACAACCAACATCATATAAGTAGGCAACTCTTCTAGACCACCAATCGAGAAATGAAACTTTCGTGCAACCACCTGTAAAAATACAACCGCCAAAATGATTACCATGGATATGGTGGCCAATAAGTTGATGATCTTTTCTACTCCTTTATCGAAATAACTTAATAGTTTGTTCATTCTAACCCTCCTAGAACATAAATAAATCAGTTGTCTTATATAATTGGAGAACCACGTTTGCGGTTCTCCAACATTCATTTACAGTATTCATATCCTATTTATTTGCCAATCGTTTCATATTGTCGTACAATTCAGCACCTACTGCCTGCCGCATGTCATCCGCAACGCTGTCTGCGTAGTCAATCCATGTCTGTCGTTCCTCATCTGTCAGATTATGAATGCTTACCCCATACTCTGACTCCAAGATAGTCAAGGCTTTGTTGTAGTCGGATATGGAGTGTTCAGTTTGGAAATTTGCTGCTTCCCATGCGCATTCTGAAACGATTTGCTGCAGGTCTTCCGGCAGGTTTTCATAGGCTTGCCTATTTACAACAAAACATGCACCGTTGGCCCATTGCCAATTGATATCACTGTAGTATTTTGATATTTCATGGTATTTACGTGTAATGATTGAATCCACAGAAAACTCAAGCCCATCTACTGCATTTGTCTGCAGTGCAGTGTACACGTCTCCAATTCCCATGGGAGTTGCATTGCAGATGTTTGTCCAGAATGAATTTACAATTTCATCTTCATATGTTCTGATTTTCAGATTTCTAACATCTTCAATGGGCCCAACCTGTTGTTTGGAGTTTAGAAGACCTCTAATATTTCCAACTCCATTGGCAAGCAGAATTGCATTGTGAGGATCAAATAAACTAGAGCTCAACTGAAAAAACTCACCATCAGGGTCACATGCCACTTCTACAATTTTTTCATAATCTGTAAAAAGGAAGGGGATGCTCCAAACTCCGAATGCCTTGTTAATAGTTGACATGGGTTGTCCGTAATAGATTTGAGTTTCATTCCTTTCCATTTGCTGGAATGTATCGTTAGCACTTCCTAGAACTCCCCCATAGAAACCTTCAATAGTCAACCTTCCCTCTGATTTTTCATTAACCCGATTAATGAAATATTCCATGGCTGCACCTAGGCTTTTATAGGTGATGTCTCCACCTGTAGGGTCCGTATAAATCGTCGTCATGACCCATTTAACGGGTTTTTCATCACTGGAGCCTTTGTTTGAATCGTTGTCCCCACCACTGGAGCATGCAACAAATGATAGCATTAATGCAATAATCATCAGAAAAGCAAGCAATTTTTTCAACATTTCTTTTCCCCCTTGGTAATTTTTTATTATTTCCACAAGGCCATTGTCTGCATCAACTCTGACCCAGTCGCCTGTTTCAATTACTTTTGTTGGATCTTCATCCAAACCAGTCATTGCCGGACATCGAGTCACTACACTGCCAAGTGCTATCTTGGTCGACATCTCATTGAAAATCATTGCTGTAGGGGCAAAACCGTTCGTTCTAGCTTGATGAAAAGCTCCTGACCATCCTGATGACCCTTTGGCCCCCTGAAATACCAATACTTTCCCAGCAATGGATTTGCCCGCCAGCTCATGGCGCAAGTCGATTATCTTGCCTGTTGAGGGTTCCAGTCCCCCCCAACCTGATATGTACTCACTTGTCACCAATGCTTCCCCTTCTGCTACGCCTCCAACTACTCTTTTACCTTTCAATACAATTTTTTCACTCATTTGAATGTACCTCCCCATTTGCCAGTAACTGCTGCATCGATGCACTCGTCAACTGAACCATACCAAGCTTCAATCCCTGTAATATTCGGCAGATAATGAGACTGCTTGGCAGAATCTGTGACCAGCACCTGTGAACCCTGGGGTTTGAATCTTCCAAGTGCCGGACAACAGTCCTTCATCAACAGTCCTCCAAAATCTTCAATTTTTTTCTGGAATCCATTTCTATTGGCCAAATCTTTTATAGCTTGTGGCACAAAGACCCAAAATCTGACCCCCTCTTTCACCCTTTTGCCTTCAATTCTGTTGCACAAATCCCAAATCTGTTCAATGGAATAGTGAGGACATCCTAGCATTACAAAATCTGCATCCTTATTTACACCTATAGAATTTAGAAGGTCGTAGCTGGCTCGCTTTTCCTTTTGTGTATAGGAATAAGCTTCCAAGGGCTTTTTCCCTCCACAGGCTTCCTCTACCGTATTTGCCTCTGCAGTGATGCCCGGTATGTGATACATCTCGACACCTCCTGCGGAAGCTGCTGCCGCTCCAAAATGCTTCAACATATCCCTGGTTGGCGTTCTCTTTATTCCATCGATTACAGGTATCTTGTCGGAAATGGTCTTCCCAACATAATATCCAAGCAATCCCCAATCTTCCATGGTAACTGGTTCTTCCTCCACCTTGATCAAATGAGTCCCGTATCGGTTTTCTGTAATGTGCAAACCCCAGTACGGTATCTTTCCTGTAAGCATGGCAGATGTGGTACTTTCTCTACCTTCACAGTTGGTTCTCGCTCCAAGGACACTGTTTATGTATACTACAGCAGATGACTCCATCCAAGCACAGTGTTCTCCCTTCACAGGTACATTTCCCACCTGATAAGGGGTGCAAGTGCACATGACCTGAATCCCCAAATTTGCCAGGTACTCGATGTTCTTGTTATACATATCTACCTCTTCATCTGATTTTCCAGCCAATTTGTAAAATTCCGGATCCATGGAAGTTTCAAATTGACATGAAGGAACTTTAACCGGTGGTAATTTAACAGTTTCGTCACTGTCCATACACATCTCTGAAAACACACCGTCAAAAGATCCAAAGTTCTTGTAGTGGTTAAATGGGGCAATCATATACCCGCCGACATTGATGGTGTCTATCAGTTTTTCAGCTCCCAAGGCCTCTCCATAACGAACCAGCATCTCCATTGCCTTTTGAACAGCTTTTCCTTCCTTCCCATCCAACATCGCTTTTTCACTGTCTGTCAGTTTCATAATTACCTCCTTATTCTCTTTTTTGCACAGCTAATAATCGTTTGCATTTTGTGCATTTAAATACTCTTCTTTGCAGAAATAGTACTTTTATTGAATTGATAAATTTTATATGCTCTACTATAATAATTATTATAATCATCTTTAAACGCTATGAGAAATCTTTTGTAGGAATTCAACTATTCCGCAATGGAATGATAAAGGAGGGAACGTCTTGAACTTATCACAAGTCAAATGTTTCATCATGGCCGCCAAAGAGCTAAACTTTACGAAAGCAGCTGAGCAACTGTACACTACTCAACCTACCGTAAGCAAGTATATATGCAATTTAGAAAAAGAGCTAGGTTTGAACCTTTTTGACAGAAGTGGAAAGTCATTAAAATTAACCTATTCCGGAAAAATCCTGCTATCTGAATTTGAAAAGATTCTGGAGAATATTGACAAGACTGTATTAAAGGCCAAGGAACTATCCACCGGACGGATGGGACGCTTAAATATCGGTTTTCCTACATCAATGAAGGTTACAAATCTGCTACCCGGTCTGTTTAGGGAATTTTCAAAAGAATATCCTGATATCAGCGTGGAAATGTTTGCATTTGATTTCAAAAGTTTGAACAGGCATTTTATAAACGGAAAGCTGGACATTATTCTGACTAGGTCTTTTGAAAAGTTTCCCCAAAATTGTCTGGCCATAAACCGCTTGCCTATTTCCAGATCCAAACCCCAACTATATTTCAACCATCAGATGTTAGGGCTTGATTCCAATCCAAGCATTGAAGATTTAAAGAACACTCCCTTGATTTTAATTGAAACGGATGAACCCGTCACCGACCATGAATTTGTTATAAACATCGCCCGTAAATATGGACTGTGTACAAGCAAGATCGTTCCCGTTAATTCCATTGAAACAATGTTTTACTACATAGAATCGGGAGAAGGTATCGCTATACTTGGTTCAAGTTATCAAATAACTAAAAGCGAGTTTATATCATGCATTGAACTTAACAACGTGGACTCAGAAGTCGGAACAGACATATATTGGAAAGAAGACGTACAGAATCCTTCCATAAATATTTTTGCAGATTACGTTTCCATGTACATTTCCACCATTTAAGATATTTGTCTTCAAATGAACTTCGACAAAACACAGACACAAGAACATTGTATATAAAAAAAGCCGGATATTAACTCCAGCTTAATGAAAAACACTTTTTTAAATTATTTATATTCTATTCACTAATGCAATCTTTTTTTACTAAAGGAATTCTAATCCTTAAAACTATATATAAACTATGCTATTTTTAAAAAGTATACTTTTTCTATTATTTTAGTCATTGCTAAAGATGATTATGTGTCTTTTAAATTATGTTAGCTTCTTTTATTTAGGTTTTGAAAATTACATTAAATCAATGTAGGTTCCATTATGTATAAGAGCGGATCTACTGTTTTGCCGTTTACTCTAAACTCAAAATGGCAGTGAGGACCTGTAGCAAAACCAGTACTACCTACTTCAGCAATTTTTTCTCCTTGTACTACTCTATCTCCAGCATTTACTATCAACCTACTACAATGGGCATAAAGAGAAGCTGTCCCATCATCATGAGCGAGGATTATGTATCTGCCATAAGAACCACTTATTTCCTCTTGTGTAGCAATAACCTTGCCATTCTGGGCAGCCACAATATCACTACCTTCTTCTGCAGCAAGATCTACACCAGTATGCATCCTTTTTTCTCCTGTTGTAGGATGAATTCTTTCTCCATAAGGGGTAGCAATGCGTCCTGGTGTTACAGGGAGCATCAACATTTCAATGTCTTCTTTTTCAATAAATGTTTGCTGGTTTTCCGCAAGCCTTGCAAAAAATTCGTCTACACTAATATCTTCTACTCCAATAGGCTCCATTATATAAGGAATTGGATCTACTGTTTTGCCGTTTACTCTGAACTCAAAATGACAGTGAGGACCTGTAACATAACCGGTACTACCTACTTCAGCGATTTTTTCTCCTTGTACTACGCTATCTCCAACCTCTACTATCAACCTACTACAATGGGCATAAAGAGAAGCTGTCCCATCATCATGAGCGAGGATTATGTAATTGCCATAAGAAGCAGGGCCACCTAATTCCTCTTGTGTGGCAATAACCTTGCCATTCTGGGCAGCCACAATATCACTGCCTTCACCTTCTTCTACAGCAATATCTATACCAGTATGCATCCTTTTTTCCTCTGTCATGGGATGAACTCTTTCTCCATAAGGGTTGATAACGCGTCCTGATGTTACAGGGAGCGTCAACATTTCAATGTCTTCTTTTTCAATAAATCTTTCTTGCTCACCTGCAAGCTTTGCGAAAAATTCGTCTACAATTACATCATCAGTATCCTGTTGATTATAGGATTGTGCTTCTACGACCTCTAAAGAAGAAGTAACTCTATCTGCAATTACTGTTCCTGTAGCAAAAAACATTATGGCCATCCCAATGGATAATGCGATAACTTTTCTTGAATATTTTTTATTTTTCATTATCAATAATAATCTCCTTTCAACACTTTTTTTTGTATCACATAAAGATGTGTAGATACCTGTTTTCCTATTAGTAACCCGATCTAATAGATTTAGAATAGTTTCTCCATAAGAACGTCTTTCCTCTGTACTCATATCTTTTACAGCCTTTTCATCACAAGATAATTCACAAAGTTCATCCATATACTGTGCTATCTTATAGACCAAAGGATTAAACCAGTGCAATGCATTGGCAAATAGCACAATTACCTTTAAATACAAATCCTTTCTTTTATAATGAATCAGCTCATGTCGAAGGATATTGTTTACCTCTCTATCATCCATATCTACTTCTGGTATAATTATATAGGGCTTTAATAGTCCTGTAAGTATAGGAGTATTAATTCCATCATTAGAATAAAGCATGATCGGCTGTTTAGTTCTCATCCTAGCTCTCCATTCTTGAAGTACTTCATAGATAGGTCCTGTATCTATCGAAAAACTTGTTTTCATAAGCTTTCTTTTAAATATTAAGAATCCCATCGTCTTGTGCCCTATGAAAGAAAGCACTCCCAACAGCCATATGTAAGGGACATAGGGTACAAATAGCTGTAACCTATTTATTGAAAAGCTTTGACTCCTATCATTCTTTCTTTGTTGTTCTACAGCGTATGTATCCTGATTCCTTTCATCAATCTGTATATTTCTACGGAAATCCGAATCATCTTCAGATATTTCTAACTGAAAATTAGATTGAAGGAAGTAATCTTTTCCCAGATCAGTAGTGATATTTTCCGTAAACAGTCCTATTGGAACAAGAAAAAATATCATTACAAGCAATACCATATAATAGTTCCATGCTGCGGAAAACAACTTCATTGTGGCAAATCTCATAATAAAAACTAGTATTGAAACACTTGTCCCTATGATAGACATGGACAATATTATATTAAAAATCATATAAAGCATATCTTCACCTACCTTTTAGAAAGCCAATTCTTCAATTCTTCAATCTCTTCTTTACTAATACCCTCTCCTTCATATAAAGCGGCAATAAAGCTTTTAATGGATCCTTTGTAGGTGGTATTTAGAAAAGATTTGGCTTCAAAGCACCTATATTCATTTTCTGACATCAAAGGAATATATTGATTGCTTTTCCCACGCTTTTCTGCTTTCAACACCCCTTTTTCTACTAAACGGGAAAGAAAAGTGAAAACTGTAGTAGGCTTCCAACTTTTTTCTTTATTCAGTTGTTGAAGAATTTCTGCAGATGTAACTCCATCATCATAACGCCAAATCACCTGCATTACCTCCATCTCTGCTTCTGATATTTTTTGTGCTTTAGTCATCTTATACACCTCCTTAACTCTACACAACGTAGTATTGTATTTATTCTACGTGTTGTAGAGTTGATTGTCAAGTATTTTATATTTTATTTAGTGAAAATAGAATAATAGAATGTAAGCGCCAAAGAGGTTCTTTCCAGAGTTATTGGATTCTGGCGTTGAAATAAAGCAATAAAACAGCTTTCTTATTGCCTAGTTAACACTTATTTTCTTCAATGCCTCCAGTTGCAGAACTTTACTTTTCAACATATCAAAATGATTTCTGCCATACATGACTCTTTTAATCGTCTTGATTTTATTGACACTTCCTTCAGCTAAACCATTATTATAAGAATAATCAATGGCATTTTTTACTGAATCATAATCTCTTTGGATACCCGTCACAAAGCTTGTGATTTCCTTTAATTCTAAGGCACGCGTCTTTTCTACCCAAAGGGAAAGACCAGCACTCTGACAACTTGACAATAGCGTCTTAAAGTCTGATAGCAGCTTAAGTAGCTCTGATAGAACAAGGTATTTTTTCAGGACTTCATCCAGCTGGTTCTTTGAGATCCCCTTGATTTTTTCTGTTGGTTTGTAGAGTAGTTGATAGATTACTCGTTTATCAATCAACTCAGAAGGTTCTTGGTGTTCAAGTAAATCTTTCAGGCAATTTGTTTTAGCATCAATCATGATTGATGCTAAAACAAATTGCCTGATTGATATGCTCGAATCACGGGATACAGAAGATGTAATAGAGTGGCTTAAAGAATATCAAAATATAAAAGTGGTTGTAAGAGATGGTTCAATAGGTTATAGAGCTGCAATAGCTGCAGCTCATCCTCAAGCAATGCAGATTAATGATCGCTTTCATTTAGTAAAAAATTTGGTTAAAGCAATAACCAAATCATTGCAACGAACCATTAGTGGACGTATAAAGAGCATACCTACAGACTTGACCGTCTGTTTGTACGCTCTTGTAATTCAGTTCAGGTTGAACCTGCTCTGAAGGTTCGTGTTGGTGACCACATTGCTCCCATAAACAGCACAAGCTTTTTTTGACAGGCTACCAATTAAGGTGATATGTAGCGGATAGATGCCCGCTTCATCATGCATCTGCACCTTAGACCCTATTGCTTTGCGTCCTTGCCTTTCGGCAAGTTTGCCCTTAACATATTTCTATTTAAATTTCAATTGTTACCATGCCACCACCTGTAGCAGGAGAATTTGCTACTACAAGAGTCCCACCATGTTGCTTTACAATGGAATCGGCAATGAATAGGCCCATTCCATAATGCAGTTTCGAACTGCGGCTGAAATCACTCTGATAGAACTGATTTATCGCGTTTTTCAAATCTTTAGGAGAAAATCCTTTTCCACTATCAGTAACAATGAATCTGATTTTATTGTCTTCCGCCGATACGGAAAACCAAATTGCCCCATGCTCCTTAGAATAATCTACTGCGTTCGATACGACGTTTATAATGGCTCTTTGCATTAAGGAAGCGTCAATGCCGATGATATCCGGTAGATCTTTCTCATCGAATTCTGTTTTTAATTGTTTCACGGAGGCAAGAGCATTTATTTGCGTATACAGGTTATTTAAAAATGTTCTCATATTGACATCCTTCAACTGAAGTGAATAACCAGCTTCCGCTTTGGATATATCAATAAGCATTTGAACGTATTGTTCCATCTGGTCAGCGTTCTTCAGGATATAGCAGGTATGCTCTTTCTGTTCCTCCGTTTGTTCCGTATCGCATAGCATTTCCGCATTACCACGGACAACTGTAAGAGGGGTTTTTAGATCATGCGCCAATGCGGAAATCTGTGTTTTCTTCGTCTGTGCCTCATACCAAGTTTGACGGACACAGAATCGTGATTGTATAATTGAATCATGAAAGGGTGTTGAAAATGTCAAGCAATAACAATAGGTACGATGATGAATTTAAAGCTAGTGCTGTAAAAATGGTGGTAGAAAAAGGTCGCCCAATTAGTGCTGTAGCAAAGGATTTAGGAGTATTAGAACCTGCCCTTAGAAGATGGGTAAAAGCAAGTACTGAGCCCGAAGATGCTGCTTCCAAGAAGTTAGCTGAACTAGAAGCTGAAAATAAAAAACTAAAGAAAGAACTAGATGATGCTAAGGACACAGTTGAAGTGCTAAAAAAGTCAGTAGCCATTTTCATAAAACCACAGAAGTAACAATTACCACTAAATATGAATTGATTAAAATAAATGCTTCTGGACATTCTGTGGAGAAAATGTGCAATTTACTAGAAGTGTCCCGAAGCGGCTATTATGACTGGGTTGATAGACCTTCATCCCAAAGAAAAATAAAACATCATAGAATACTTAAAGAAATCAAAAGAATCCACAGTAAGCATCCAGTATGGGGCGTTGATCCAATTTGGGCTGAGGTAAAAGAAATAATTTCCTGCAGCCGAAACACAGTATATAGCATAATGAAGAAAAATGGCATAAAATCAAAACGTAAAGCAAAATGGAAAGCAACTACCAACAGCAATCATAATCTTGCAGTAGCACCAAATCTATTAGAACAAAACTTTAATATAAATATCCCTAATACCGTTTGGGTAGGAGATATTACCTACCACTGGACAGATGAAGGCTGGCTATATACAGCCATTGTTAAGGATCTATGTACCAAGGATGTAGTAGGTTATGCCATGGGCGACAGAATGACCAAGGAGCTAGTTATAAAAGCGATGAAAATGGCACTTAAGAGAGAAAGACCATCACCTGGGCTAATATTTCATTCAGACTATACCGAAGAAAAAACTATGCCGAAAAATCTTCCGATCTCACTTGATGTTAGCTATAATACATTTTCTTCGACATAGTATTTTATAATTGAAGTACCAAATATAAAGGAGGTACTTCAAAATGAACATTGACATAATCTGCAACGTATTATTGGATGCATTAACCGAAGTTGGGTATCATGAGCACACTATCTTTAATTACAAAGGTGTGATTCGTCGATTTAAAGCCTTCTGTGAAGAAAAAGGCATCACAGAATATAATCCTGACTTTGGTCAAACCTATGCTGACGATGTGATCAGCACAAAAACCGGTAAGTTTAGCAAGAACAGATATCACTCGCAAAGTCGTTTTATTCGCTTGCTAAACTCGTATTACAATACCGGAGCTTTTGATTTTACCATGCTTAAGCGAGGTAAAGTACAACCTACTAATGATAATCACAAAAAGATTTATCGTGATTATGGCATTTTCTTGCGAAACAGGTATGAAAACGAAAACACTGTGCATTTTTATGAGTATGAGTTCTACTACCTTCTTCAATATCTGAATGAGATTCAGATTTATGAAATCGATAAACTGTCGCTAATGATTGTTATAGGATACCTAAAAGCTATTAAACAATGTCGGCAGCGTGCAGCACTTTGTGGGCTAAGGTTATTTTTTAAATACATTAATCGTGATGATCTTTACGCCGCCATAGAAGGTATTCATTCATATAGAGCCAAAAGGATCATACCTACTTTAACTGATGAAGAGCAGCAACAAATCAAGGGTACCATCGAATCGGGTAATGTTACTCACAGGGATGCTGCGATTGTTTTACTGGGATTATCAACCGGAATCAGAGCCTGTGATTTAATCAATTTAAAGCTTTCTGATATTGATTGGATTAATGAAACGATATCCTTTAAGCAGAGTAAAACAGGCAATACTTTTTGCCTTCCACTGACTACATTGGTTGGTAATGCTATAGCTAATTACCTTTCTGAAGAAAGGCCAAAAGCTAATAATGATTTTTTATTTGTAAGACAATTGGCTCCATTTGATTCTTTATCAGATCATGCATCCTGTTATGCTGTTGTGGAGCGAGTTTTCAACCGTGCAGGGATAAACAAAGATAATCGCATCTTTGGGATGCATATGCTTCGTCATAATGCTGCCTCAACAATGGTAAAAAACGAAGTTCCAATAGCTACTATTGCAGCAATACTTGGTCATGCAAATACTGATACTACTGACATTTATATAACGACAGATGAATTTAGACTTAAGGAATGTGTTCTTCCTATGGTTGGCATCTCTACGGAGGTGAATCCATGAGCATATTTATAAGTAATCTTGCACCAAGTCTAGATGATTTCATATCCTTTAAGAATGCTTTGGGTATTGAATACAAAACTGCTAAAGTATACCTTCGTCAGCTTGATATATATAACTTTGAGCATGGTAACTTTATTTCTCTCACAAAAGAGGTTGCAGAAGGTTGGGCTATTCAACATGCTAGTAAATCAATTACTCATGACAGAAGTTGGGTTCCTCCTATCAGAGAATTCGGGCGTTATCTAAGAAGCATTAGCGATAACACCGCATATGTATTAGATAATCGGTTTACTATCCAACACTATCATGCTGAAGTGTATCTTATGACAGATAACGAGATTCAAACCTTTTTCAAGGAATGTGATTCGTATGTCCTAAAGCAAAAACTGTTGGGAAGACCCTATGTATTTCCCGCTCTATACAGATTTCTATACTGTTGTGGAGCACGATGCGCTGAAGCAAGAAATCTGAAATGTAAAGATGTTCATCTGGATAAAGGATATGTTGATATCCTGCAGACTAAAACACATAGAGATCGTCGTTTGTTTCTATCCGATGAATTGGTTACATATTTTAAAAAATACAATAAAGCAATAGATAAATGCTTTCCTAACAGGGAATACTTCTTTCCCGGTGGACATGGTGGCATATGCTCTTCGACTGCATTATCGGCTAATTTTAGGAACATCTGGCTGGCTTCTGGCTTAAAACGTGATGGTAAGGTAAAGCCAAGAGCCTATGATTTTAGACATCATTTCGCCTGTGCTAATATAATGCGCTGGTCCATTGAAGGCAAAAATGTACATGCAATGCTGCCTTATTTAATGAGATATATGGGGCACACCTCTTTGGAAAGCACCTATTACTATATCCACCTTATACCTGATTACTTTCCAAAGTATTCCATCCTTACAGCCTCGATGGAGGACTTGATTCCGGAGGTTGAAGAGTATGAAGTATAAGCGTAAAAAAGATAGTAATTTTTGGATACTTGCCCGTATATACTTGCATGACTACATGCCTGTAGTAAGAAATCTATCGGATAAATCAGTAGAAACCTATAAGCAGTCTTTAAAAACGTATTTAAGGTTTCTGGAAGAGTTAAAATCATTATCAAATGAAGCAGTCACGTTCGATGCCTTTTCCAGGAATAATGTTAAGGATTATATTTCTTGGCTTAAAGAGCAAGATTATTCGTCTAAAAGCATAAATCTTAAACTTACTGCAATACGCTCTTTCCTAAATTATTGTAGCGAAGAAGATTTTGAACTAAGGGGCATATATACAGAGGTCTGTTCTGTTAAAAAACTGAAGGAAGAGAAAAAGCCCATACAGTATTTACAAGCAACTGCGACATCGGCAATCTTATCGGCTTATGACACAAAAACAGGCAAGCATAGAAGAAATCGTATGTTGCTGATTCTTCTGTATGACACCGGCGCCAGAGTACAGGAATTATCGGATTTAAATTTCTCTTCGTTACATTTAGATGTGAAAAATCCTTATATTACCTTGGTAGGTAAAGGACGAAAAAGCAGAAATGTTCCTTTAATGTCCAAAACAGTAAAGCACCTGGAAGTATATTTAAAAGAATTTCATTCTACAGGCAATGAGACTCCTCTATTCTATAGCTTATTAGATGGTAAGCCTCATAGATTATCGACTGACAGCATAAGTTTGGTATTAAAAACAGCTGCTGATATAGCACGCCAAAACTGCAATGATGTTCCTGATAACGTGCATTGTCATCTGATTAGAAAAACCAAGGCAATGGATCTATATAAAAATGGTGTGCCATTACCCTTCATTATGCAATTGTTAGGACACGAAAGTATGTCTACCACCTCCGGCTTTTATGCATTTGCAACGCTTGAAATGATGAGTGAAGCGATGAATAAAGCAGCTCAAAAGTTCGGAGATACCGATAAAATATGGAAGCGCGAAACAGCTAGAAAAGCTATTTACTCTCTGGATTAGGTGTAAAAACTATGCCGAAGAAAATGTAATATCATAATCAACCACAATAGCTAATATAAAACTTCGGCATAGTTATTTTTTCGGTATAGTCTGAATTATACCGAATTCAGCATAATTCAGATAGGGGAAGTCAATATTGTTCAAATGATTTTAAAGACCTATTAAAATCCAGTCATATAAACCAAAGTATGAGTCGTAAGGGTAATCCCTACGATAATGCCTGTGCAGAAAACTTTTTTAGCTGTTTAAAGTGTGAATGGACTAATTTTTATTCCTTTAGAACTAGAGAATCTGCTAAACAAGCCATATTTGAATATATAGAAGTCTATTATAACCGCTAAAGGCGACATGCAGCCTTAGGTTGGATACCTCCTGCTGCCTATAAGAAGATGTGGTATTCAGATCTTGCAGCGTAAATACAGGCTTTGGAATGATTGCTTAGTGCTAAAACAACTTGAATTTCTTGTTATGTCAAGGGCGGCACAGCCGTTTATTTCATCCTTGATATTACTAGAAATTTAAGTATACTACTTAAAGCAATATTCCAAAAACAGAAATATCAGAAGCAAATTCTAGGAATTTGATTTAATATTAAGATATGCTCACGAAACGGTGTCCGAAAAAGCGAGAATGGCTCAATAGGGCAAATATTCTTTTTGTAACCATCTAGTTCATTCCTCCTTCTGTTACTAGTGTGTCACAATCCTTAGAATTTAATTATGACTTTATCTTTAGGGTATAAGACCTTCCACCCGATTCCCCGATGTTCAGCTTTAGCTGGAGGAGTTCACTTTTTTAATTCTTTTAGTATTTTAGCGGTATAAATAGCATCACTTAGGGCTTGATGAAATTTATGTTCCATATCTATATTGAAAAGCTCTACTGCATTTTTTAATCCTATCTGCCTCCCCTTCGGAAGCTCCAAATAATTCATGCAGATTTTTTGTATATCACAGTATTTTTTTATCCAGTGGGTATTGATATTAAAAAAACTGCAATTTCGTTTTAGCTCATTGATATCATCCACGCCCCAAGATCATAGAATAAAATCATCATTGTCAATCCCACTCTATAAAGAGTCTAACCGCCTCTTCTATAGGTATTCCGCCCTCCAAATCTTCAATGGTAATATGGGTCTTCTTCTTTACCTTTGGATGAAGCTTTTTATATAATTTTGGTCTAACATAGGTTTTGAAGGTATCTTCGATTTCAAACCTAGCGTTTGTTTTAACCCCACCTATTTCAATAATTTCCTGCGGACATTCAGGAATTGTGTTACCCTTTGCTAATTGATTGGTCTTTCTGTTAATCTTAAAGGGACTATTGAATTCTAAATCAAATATAATATATTTCATATCATCAATCCACCTATTATACGAATATTTGCTTTACCTATACTAGCTTTTTTATTTTTACAGGTTTTTATTCTTTAAATCAAGGTGATGCTTTAGCAAATTATCATTATTCTTAACTCTATTATCATAGTACACCTTTTCAAAAAGTCAAAACACCAAAAGCTTTATGCTTTTGGTGTCACTGGAGGGGATAGTAGGATTCAGATTTATAAAAACTGCATATTATACTACTGTACTTTAATTTTATACATTTGTATCGGCCTTAACTACTGTCCTTCTTGATTTTTCATGTTTCATATTCATCATTAAAGCAAAGATAATAGTCCCATAGGCTATAAAGCTCCTGAAGTATTCACCTAGAGCAGGATTTTTAAATAAATTCTGTCCAGCGAGAGGAGATACTATAAATAAAGTATGAAAAAGAATTAATCCAATGAAAGCATTTTTTATTGTTGCTTTTTTAAAAGTTGCCCCACCAGCCAAAAGTGCAGCTGCTGAAAAAATATCTAAATTCAAATGGCCTGATTAAACATTTATAATACCTAAGTCTTGGATAAACATAAGATGAGCTAAAGCGGCTAAAACAGTAGAAACTACAATAGATATTTTCCTAGTTTTATCAACATCTATGCCTAATTTTTCTGATATTACCAAATTTTCACCCACCGCCTTCATGTGATAGCCTACTTTGGAAACAGATATCAATTAAACAATGAAAGCAAGTATACATACGACAATAATAGGTAAAAGTGATCCCGTGGTGTCTCCTATCTTAATAGGCATTATTTCTGCAAAAAGTGTCTTGAAATTCCCGCAATCTAACATGCTTTTTACTCCGATTCCCCTTGTAAGTAGGATATCTTCATTAAAAGGAGTAATTACAGTACCGTAGCCCAC
The DNA here is from genome assembly GCF_900188145.1 of Anaerovirgula multivorans. GTDB lineage: Bacteria > Bacillota > Clostridia > Peptostreptococcales > Natronincolaceae > Anaerovirgula > Anaerovirgula multivorans. Next base: position 24,229 of record NZ_FZOJ01000042.1, read on the forward strand.
CATAAATATAAGTTGGTATAAATTGGTGCCCAAAAATCCAATAACTATACTGGCAATCATCTCCTTTCCCTTTGCCTTATTTAATAAAACCCCAACAATATTACCAAATATAATTGCCAGTCCAATGCTTATAACTGTAGACAATAAAAGGGCGCTTCCTCCTGGTAATCCCATGTCAATGACGATTACTAGGCCGATCTGTGCTGCTATAGCTCCAATTGTAATAGCAAAATTAATCCCCATACCTGAAATAATAGGAATGATTAAAGCCAGTAAAAATATTGCATTCCGAACAAATCTAGAATAAAGCTGCCCTAATATAAAATCCATGCTTACATTCGCTGCTAAAATGCCAAATATAGAAAGGATTAAAAAGAAAAAAGGTACATAAAAGGATTTATACTTGTTCATTTTTCTTTAACACCCCCTCATATAAAAACGCATAAAGTATAATGCTGTTGGTTACAATCATTCTGATAACCTCTGACATTTCAGGAATAAGCAAAGCATTTGCAACAGGCACTGATAATAAGAAGGTTGTTTGATAAAGATATGCACCTACTAAGGCATGAAATATCGTTGCCTTTTTTCTGGTGGCTCCCCCAATCAAGATTGCGGATACAGCAGGAAAGGCCATCATAAATGGTCCATTATATAGTTCAACAAAACCATGAAAGCGTTCCTGTTGCAATAACATCATAGGTTGGTTTAGTTCAAATAATTTAAGCCTGACCCCTTTCCTTCTGAAATGTCGATCCTATAGTACAATTACTCTAAAATTTTATAAGAGTATTTTTCTATTGTTTTTTCTACACTTTCCAAATCTTTAAAAACATAAATTGATTGAATTTTAAGACTCGGATATCCAAGCTCTAATTGATAGAGGTTACCATCTTCCCCTTTAAATATACTACAAACACTTTTCCCGCTTTTTTTACTTATAGGAGACATTGGTATATATGTTTTTAGATGGTTCATTCTTGTCTCTAATTTTTCTTCAAGTATTTTTTCTGATGTCTCTATATATTTTGTTTTTTCAGTAACAGTTATTCCTTCTGATAGTTTTTCTTCCTCTTTTAGTTGTGAATGATAAACTTCTATCCCATATGGAGAATCCGAGTCTTTATACACTTCTACAAAAAATATCATATAAGGAATTTGCTTGCTATCTAATTCTTTTATATCTTCGGGCTCAAAAATTATACTCCAATGAGGAGTAATGTATTCAATTTTATCAATATATTGTGAACTAATTTTATATGTTGATAAGTCTAAAATGTCAAACCATTTTCTTATATCATTTGCTGCAATTTGTATAACATCTTCTTCACTAAGTTCTTTTCTTTCGATTATCTTGTTTTCGATTATCTTATTATTTGATTTTGAAGATTGAATAGCCAAAATGTATGAATATGTAGCCAAAAAAATAATCGATATAGTTAAAAATAGAATAATTATATTATTTTTAGTTAGTTTCATGAGAACCTCCTTCTATTTCATCTTTCTATTATGCGTTTATGAAACGCCATAATCTGCATTATTAGGAGGCTTTTTTTAGCATAAAAAAATAACCCCTCGCCAGATGATACTTACTATTCCACTTTGTATGTGATAAACTATTACTATCCATTTTGGATGACCCTCCTTTTGATTTAGAATTGGCTGGCGAAACCTATTCTTTTTTCTAAAAGAAGGTTTTTTTCCTACTCAACGCCAAAGCTCTTCAAAACTCACTAGCTTAGCTAGTGGTTTTCTTTATACAACAATTTAAGTCTTTTTAAAAAAGCCTTAAACCTTGATGATTCTTATAATCCATATAAAGCAGCCTATGGCTCCATGCCTTCCCATGCAGCTACTAATCCTCAAGTCAAGCAGCTTTTCAAATATTTAATTGCCCCTCCTTATCATGAAAACTGTAGATAATAACCCTTAAAGTTGTGGGGGAATAGCCTTTGCCAACTAACTCATAGGTTCTACCACCAGCTATAAGACTTCTCATATCAAAATCGACAATGACAGGTTGTGAGTTTAATAAAGCTAAGACATTTTTTTGTGAAGGAGTTGTGATGAATAAACTCTAGTTGATTTATATTAGTCTCAATAAATCTGTTCAGGAAACGGTTAATATGAGATTGATGAGGAAATTTCCTCATCAATCTAAGCAGAAGTATTCGCCACTTTATTTTCATCTAGTTTGAATAGTCTACTTTTCATAGGTGTGATACCGCCTTTCGTAGGATTTTTTGGGTATAAAAAATACTTCTATGGGCGGTTATTCTCACCTTTAGTTGTCTTTTGGTAATACTTCCACGGTAAAGTTAGGAAGATGCTATAGTTTTGTTTGTACAAAATCTAGATAAATAAATAATCTAGTGTTGTTTGTACAAAGTCTAGGCATCTATAATTTATTCTATAAAATAACCTTAGTATGTACCAATAGTATTGTTTGCTTTTATTGCTATTATCCTAATTGCTCTCTCTAATCATATCAGTCCTAACATATCCAGCTCCGCATGCTGGGCCAGTAACATAAAGCCAATAATATCCTTTTCCATCTGACACTCCATAATCTCTAGAGTATACGTAGTCTCCTTTGTTTACGTGCCCAATACTCGTATAGTTCATTCCCGGGCCAGTTCTTACATTAACTCCATTATATAAAACGATGTATCTGTATGTTGCAGTAGGTTTGATTTCTGAGTTGGTTTCGTGATTATCGCTTATTGGTACAGGACTAACTGTATTCGCTTCGTTATCCTCAACCATTGATAAATTTTCAGATATTTCTAGTGTTTGCTGTAAATCAACAGTTTCAGCGAAAGCAACATTGGTTAACATAAGTATTGCCAAAATTAAAGCAGTTCCAAACATTTTTTTCATTATTATTCTCCTCTCTTTCACGCTAAAAATGGTAAAAATTTTGGTTTTAAAGAATGTTTCTTTTTACTATTCCCATTGGAATCTCCCCCTTTCATTTAATATAACTTGAGTCGCACAAAAATTAAGTAACAACCCTTAACACCTTGAACAACTCATTTATAGTAATGTTATTTACTGCCTATGATATATAAATTTAATGGTTCAACGATAAATTTTGTGGTGTGACATACACCTATCCTGTCAATTCATAATTTACAGGAAAATATTCATATTTTTAGAAACATTAAATTTGCTATAATGGATGTATTTTCCTAAAAATTATCTTTATTGAAATAAAGTAATTATACAAATCATAATGGTTACACTTGTCTTATTACATCTTTAAATATTAAAAAATTTGAAACTTAGGCACACTGAAGTTCGTATTTAACTCTGACTTCCCAATTATTACGGTTACGATAGCCGTAGGCTCTACGTTTAATATTTTTAACCTTGTGGTTATTTCCTTCTGTAGTACCATTGGATATAGGATAATTGTAATAATTTAAAATGTACTCCATCCAGTTATCAAGGGTTTTTACAAATTTGTTAAGTTCTGGGATACCACATTCCTCCACTAGACCTTTGTAATAGTCCAGGAATGATGCAGCGGCCTCCCTAGTTGTAAGGCTAAAGAATGTGCTAAATTCCTCTTTAAGATAATGTAGTTCCTCTAGTTTGGAATATTTTGCAAAAGCATTCAGTAGGTTGTTGTATTCTTGATGGCTTACATCATCTACATGCTTTATTATCGCCCAACGAATTTTAAAAACTTCGTCCTTGTTGCCATACTTTCGAATATGATTTTGAATATGCTTTCTTCCTTCATCTATACAATTATCAAGATGCGAGAGATATGAAATCGATCTATAACAGGCATGGCATTGGGAAGGCATTCTAATACTGCAAGGCAATAACTCTTCCTCATATCCATTGAAATTGCTTCAATACCTGCTTTTACATCTTCCTTTTTCCTACCGAATAATATAGCAACTACCCCTCCGGTTCCTTGGTTATAAATGATGGTATCATAGTTATGCCCCTTCTTAGAGGCGATATCATCAATACCTAAGAGTCTTAGTGGTTCTGGAGTATATGAGTTAATGGCTTTCTTTGCATAATGGTTATAAATCCTTTGACATGTTCCTTCGCCAACATCACTGGCGTTTTTGATGGTATTTTTATGGCCTAGTTTAAAAACATATTCTTCATAAGCAATAGTGTAGCGTTGATACCGTCTGAAAAATGAAAAATGCTCATCAAAAGGGCTTTTCAGGAGAACAACTACATACATAACGCTTTTTCTCAAGTATGATAACAGTATCCATTGCCCATATTGGTAAGTGTTGATAGGACTGATACCTTCTATCATGTACAGTATAAGTGATATCCACAATGAGGACATTTAGTAAAATTAAATGCAGATTTTGCAAAAACTTCAAATGTGCCATTATTTACATTGGTATAAATTATCTCTAAGCCTTGCAATCCAATTAGATTTGGGATAATATTATTATCGATATTCATTCCGATACACCTCCTGATTTGATTGTGTTGGCGCATTTGATAATACAGGATGTATCGGATTTTTTGTACCCTATTTACCAGTTATTTGGCAATGTAGATTATGGAAATATTATTGTTTCACAAAATATGCGGTTGAACCTTTACTAAATCTAAACTAGAAATTGCCACAGCTTCTTTAAACTTTGGGTGTTTGGACAGAATTTCTGCTACATCAAGATTACCTTTTTCTAAGTGGTTGATATATTCATATTTATCAGCACACAATATTGGCGTTCTCATAATTACAACATCATCCACCGTATATTTCATATTAACCTCCATTGTATTATATAGATAACATGAGTTATGAAAATATTGTTTATAAAAATACTTAATATTTCTCTCAGTCTTTATACAATTTTTATAAAAAATGTTTGTTTTTTATCTTTCCGATGATTAGCATAACACTCAATGCAAACATTGAAATGGATATACATATCGAAACCTCACTCAGCCCTAGTCCCATCATCAAAACCAAAGTGCTCAATTCCACTGATAGAATTATGCTTGTCCATTTTTTATATATTACTATTTCTCTTTGATTTAGAGGCTTATTTTTATCCTCCACTGGGGCAAGAGCATTAATAGTTATTCCTGCAAATAATGCAAGCCCAATAACATTATAATCAGTCTGTGGTATATATTTTATTGATGATAGTACAGATATGATTAATACTATAGAGAGAAAATAACACCTTGTCTGCGTTTTAGCATGATAACCTCCTGCAAATGAGCGTAATGGAAAATAGGTAATCATAAACAATATGCATTGCCAGACCGTCTTGTGCAAAACGCCTATTACTACTATCGTAAGTATATTAGTGATAATTAGTAATCCTTGTTGCAATCCATATATATATAATTCTCTTTCTTCAGCTCTTATCGTTTTATTAGCGATAAGTTTGTCAGTATACTTATCCAATAAATTCATAGTTATTAAAATTTTCGGTATTTTTCTGCACCTTTTGGCAGTTTAGGTTGATGGATCAAGCATATACACGTTGTATTTACATTCATGGTTGTTATCATCAAAGCAAGACCTGCAATAACAGCACTCAACTTCATTATTATTTTTTTCATTCTTAATACCTCTCAAATATTTTTTCATTGCCTATTTGACACTACCTAATTTTTGATTGTTTTTATGATACAATAAAAAATACCCCTCGTGGGGTATGTTGGAAAAACTTATGCATGTTTTGGGTAAAATTTACAGTTTTTTTAAATATTATTGACAGGGTTATATATAAGTACACCCACATAGAATTTTTCATCAAGATGGCTAACATTCATTGTTCCATTATATTTATTAATGACTCTTTTGACACTTTTTAAACCTAATCCGTGGTTTTCTTTGTCTTTGTGAGTTGTTTTAAGCTTATTATCTTCATAAAGTAGCTTTCCATCAAATGAGTTTGAAATGTTTATATAAAGCACATTTCTATCTAGATTAATAGAAACTTTGACTACTCTTTCTTTTTCTAGTTTTGATGCTGCTTCTATCGCATTATCAAGCAAATTGCCTAGAACAACACTAAAATCAAAAGGCTCAATATATAACTTTTCAGGAATATTTACCTTTGTATCTACTTTTATATTTCTTTTTTGAGCTTCATATATTTTATAATTCAATACGCTATCTACTTCTGTATTGCCGGATTTTACATATTCATTACCGTACTTTATAAAATCCAAAATACTTTGCATATACTGCAAAGCTTCTAAGTTATCTTTTTTTTCTATCAACGTCTGCAATACTGTCATATGATTTCTTAGATCATGTCTAAGAATTTTAATACTTTCTTGAGATTTATTTATTATTTCTAATTGTTTGATATAAGCATTATTCTGTTGCTGCAATAACTCTTTTTCTATTCTTCCGTGGTAAGATTTTATCAAAGCATCATATAAATAGAATATGAACACATTAATAATGAACAGTATAGAAATACTTATTAAAATTAACATCAATCTATATTGTGTTCTTATAGTAATCATCATAAAGGTTGAAGTCAAAGTTCCTAGGGGTATTAAAATTATTGCAATCCAATGCATAAAAGAAATATTAATCTCATTTCTTATCATTTTAAAGTTTGAAAGAGCAAGCATAATAATATATGAAATTACTTTAGTACTAATTAAAGCAATGATTAATTCCATATCAATACTATATGTAAAACGATTTAGATTAAGAAACTTTAAACCTAATACCACTAATGCTTCAACAGATACCAGTATTGCATAAATATAAACTGTTGCAGCTAGTTTTGACTTCAGTGTAGATGAATAGTTCAATGTTAGCAGAAAGAACAAGACAAGATTTGAGAGCAGGTTAAAGACTGGACTGTTAAACATTATATATATTGTGCCTATAGCCAAGTAATACATTATATAAGATATGATTTCGATTCTTTTGTTAGCTTCATCTGTATCAAAGAAAAAAGCCATAAATTTAAAGATTGTATAAGTTCCGAAGGTATTAGACATCAAATAAATTATATCATAGCTATTAAACATCATTTTTTACCTCCTGCTGCCTCATCTTCAGAAGCATATTTCGTACCATTTTTCTATTTTGCTGACTTATTGACAGTACATCATTGTTTGACATTCTTAGCTTATCATACTGTGCCTCAACTACATGGGCATAATTAACCAAATATGACTTATGTATGGGTATGAAAGGCACTCCTTTAAGCTGTTTTTCAATTATTGATAATCTGCTGTAAAACTCCTTTGCTTCATCTGCCATAATAATAATAATTTTCTTGGCATTGCTCTGAAAATATAAAATATTTTTTATTGGTATCCTATAATAGGATCGTTTGTTTTGAAATTCAAAGACTTCATTATATTTCTGTATAAGCCTTATAGCAGTACTAAACACTTCGTGAATTTTTTCATATTTAAGAGGCTTAATCAGAAAACTCAGCGGTCTTATATTAAATAATTCCATGGCATAACTATCTTTTCCTGATATAAAAACAATGTGGGTTGTTTCATTAGCCATTTGCTCTCTTATAATTCTTCCTACCTGAACACCATTCATGGTTATTAACTCAATGTCCAAAAAAATCATGTCAAAGTACATACTATCATATAACGCTTGACATAATTTTTCACCAGAATAGAATACCTCAACTTCAATTTTTACAGAAAAAGTTCGACTAATACGTTCCAATACAATTTCCATATATTCACAGATTTCCTTTTCATCATCACAAACAGCAATGTGCAACATAACAATCCCCCTTCTCAGCTAAATTCTTAAGCAAATAATTTAACTCGTTGTGTAGCATAATAAATTTTTTGTAAAGAATATGAATAACATGATGCGATAGAGCCACCGTTCCGATATTTAGATATACTTATTTTCTAAAAATATCATTGCAAAGCATTTGTAAGCGTCAACTCCAACCCACATTTTAATCAGCTCAAGATCATGAGATAATTTTCCCAAAGGAGGATGATTATCATGAGTAAAGAAGAAACT
>NZ_FZOJ01000071.1 GCF_900188145.1 Anaerovirgula multivorans
ATGCCCATTCCCGCTAGGGTCTGTAGGGAACGGTCAAGGGTGTGCGTCAGACTACACTCACTTTTAGGGTAAGACTTTGGAGTACGGTGAGTGTCTGGAATGGCAGAAACGTTATGTGTAATGACAATTTCGGGGTTGAATATTAAGTTTTATTTTAGGGAGATTGAATATGCCGATTAAAGAATTAATTGCTGATTTGGATTGGGGTAAACCTAGAGAAGTTCAAGCAAACGCAATAAGAAGTCTTAAAGAAATTGATGATGAGGATATAGTATTATTGGCTAAACAGTCGAATGATATCTGTCACAAAGGCTGTTGGGAAAATGCTGCAGTAGTTTTGAAATTGATAGGTTATCCTCGAATTAAGCCAGTTTTACCCTACATTATGCAATGGTTCCAAGATGTAAATTGGCCTGGGGTTAGTACAATCATCGAAATTTTACGTGATGTCGAGCCACTTGAATTGATGCCTTATATAGAAGAAGCTTCAAAACGAGCAATATTAGATAAGGATGGATTATGGGCGTTTGGTATTGTCTTCTTGCTAAAAGAGTTAGAGCTAAACCATAAAATAAATAGCGATATATATAAACAACTGGTTTGCTTATCTAATGAGTAAATCTCAAAGTCAATATTAAGCATTGCTTTGGGGGTTGCCACTACACATAACATGACCATTCCCGCAGGGGTGCAAGAAGTGACGTCAGGGAGAAAGTCTCTGTAGGCACCGTCACGAAGCGAGTTCGGCACCACACCTTCTCACTGGGAGCGAAGCTCCGCTATGGGGTACTCCTATAGGGTCCAGTTCGAAGGCGTCGCAAATGCGTGGACGTTATATGCCATTCTAAATGCAAAATAAGGACTTCTAAATATTTCTAAAAAATTAATGATAGTAAACATTAATTATTAAAAATTAACTCTAAGCAATAGAAATGAAAAACCGCCAAACAAGATAAATAAGTACAGATAAGGGCAATACGAGTAAAGTGGGTACAGAACTTGTTGTGGGTACTGAGAGCAGTGTCTGAATCAAAGAAGTCATATCAGCCGAAAATGATAAAAATACGAAAAGCTTATTAAATTTTCGCTTCTGCATCTAAATATACACAAAAATGAGTATATTGTGCATTTGAGTAACAAAAGTAAATTTGAAAATCTAAGGAATATTAATATAATCTAAAAAAATGAAAGATTATAGAGGGAGGAATTATGTTAAGAAATCTGTTGATAAAAGACTTTGGTCCTTTTTCAGATTTTAGAATGACTTTTAAAAAAGGTGCCAATGTAATTGTAGGAGCTAATGGGTCTGGGAAAACTCAACTGATTGGTTCCATCGCGTATGCTTACTATGGGAAATCAGTTCTAAGGACTATCCCTATCTCAAAAAGTATAACTCACTCAGGAGAAGTTGTGCTCTTTTTCGATGTAAAACAAGGTAATGTAATTATTAAAAGAAGTTTTGACTCAAAACGAGACCATGCGATTTCTATTAATGCAGAATACAAATCTGTTCAGCCGTTGCTCCAACTAGATATTTTGGAAATTGCCAAATATTGTCCGCTTGTATTGTTTGAAGGACAAAACATAGACTTTGGAATTGATATTGATGCTATTGAAAAGAAAATAACTGACGTGAAATTGTCAAATAAAACAGAAACTTTTCTTAGAAATATATTGAAGAAGGTTAGAATAGAAGAAAATTTGGACTTGTATAGAGTTCATTCGGCTGGAGAGCGTTATCTCCTTAATGTACTGGGCATTATTACATTTATGTTGAATTTTGAGTATAGACTGCTTATTCTTGATGGGTTTACGGGAATGATTGGTTCTCATATCGGGGGCATGCTACTTGAATTCATAAATAGCTATAAAGAGAATATCCAGGTCATTTTAACTACTACGGTAGAAATAAAGAATTTGCATAACGATGAAGTACATTTTATAGAAAATCAAAATCATGGTTATGTTGAAGGAAGAATGAGTTTTGATTATTGCCAAATGAATCTGCTTTCGCATATTGAATCTAAGAGAACAGATATTTCTAGTTCGAATAACATTGTTCAATACGTAAAGGGTGCAATTGTTGAACTTGAAGAAAATATTGAAATGGAATTCAAAGAAGTAAAAGGAAATAACTCGACGGATTCGATTCTAAGTCTTGTAGATCAGTATGTTGTTGCTTTTTTAAATTCAAAACTGCAAACAGTTGGAAGAATATTATGGGGGATCACTGATAAGCGCATTGTTAAAGGCGTTACGCTGCAATATGAGGAAAAAGATAAGCTGCGTCGAGAAATAAGCAATAAATTATTAAATATATCTCCTCCAATCGCTCAAAGCTCGTATTCGTTGAATTTGGTAGAAGTATATGATTCAACTATGAATGTTCTGAAAAATCTTTATGTTGTTGAAATAACAGTCTTTCCTTCAAAAACAGATTTTTTATATGCTACATCGAAAGAAGAAGTGTTTATTAAGACTGATGGAGGGAAGAAAAAACTAAAGATTCAAGAGTTACAGGTTGAAATAATAAGCAGAAAACTAGAAAGGGAGCAAAACGGCGTATAACAATGCATTGCCAGCTCCGCTGCGCTCCGACCCAAACCTTTTCGCTGGGAGACAAGCTCCGCCAAGAAGCATTCCTTTGGGGTCCAGCTCAAAGGCTTCGGCAATGCGAACCGTTATATAAAATCGCGCGCGAAGACTGTCGCGTCCTGCAGCAGAATTTTATAAAGGTGGTGCTTTGGAGATTTTGATAATGTACAAAAGTTTAGCGTTGGAGGGGATTTTATGAAAAGGAAAGACTGGTGTTTTAGGGATGAAAATTCCATATGTAATTTTAGAAGCGTAGGCGTTTTGATAAGAAATAACAGAATACTTGTTCAATGCGATAATAATGAATATGCTTTGCCAGGTGGACATGTTGCAATTGGGGAAACTTCTGAAAAAACTCTTATTAGAGAGTATAGAGAAGAAACTGGAGCAGATATTTTTTGTAATCGTCTTATATGGATAGAAGAAACTTTTTGGAAATGGGGAAGTCGAGACGCACATGGAATTGCTTTTTATTACCTTATTTCATTAAAAAACGACGCTGATATACCAGATGATTCTTTTGTTTCGCAGAAGGATAATTGTAATATAATGTTAAAATGGGTGTCGATTGAAGAGATGAAGCGGTTAACTATTTATCCATCTTTTATTAAAGATAAAATCGAAAATATTTCGGATGGTATAGAACATTTTGTTAGCCTTGAATAGTGTAATTAAAAAGAATGATTTTTGAACTTTAATTTTGATGTGGTGTGAATAGCATAAAGATGCTTTGATAAAAGACTTTGGAACTTAGTTTTAAGTATTACACCATATATTGATACAATGTAATAAAATAAAATGTTTAAGGGACTGACGTCCTGTCAGCCTCTGGCTTCGAGGGGCGCGTGACTTTACATAACAATACATTGCCGGCTCCACTGTGCTCCGACCCAAACCTTTTCGCTGGGAGACAAGCTCCACTAAGAAGTATTCCTTTGGGGTCTAGCTCAAAGGCTTCGGCAATGCGAAACGTTAGCTGAAATAGATGAGAGTAGTTTCATGAGAAAGGAGAAATAAATGAGAATATTTGATGAAAAAATAAATATTAAAGCAATACAACATAATTCATTCAAAGAAGATAGTGTCAGAGAAGAAATTGTTTCGCCAATATTAAAACAATTGGGCTATTCAGCTTTTAAGAGTAATAGAATTATTCGAAGCAAAAATCTAGAGCACCCGTATATACAGTTTGGGACTAAGAAAGAAAACATCAGTATTATTCCAGATTATTTAATTCAAGTTGATAATAACAATGTATTTATTATTGATGCAAAAGCTCCTTCTGAGAATATTTTAAAGGGAAAAAATCCAGAGCAAGCCTTTAGTTATGCGATACATAGAGAGGTTCGTGTAGAGAAATATGTTTTATGCAATGGTCTAGAGCTTGTTGTTTTTGATGAAAAAATAAATATTAAAGCAATACAACATAATTCATTCAAAGAAGATAGTGTCAGAGAAGAAATTGTTTCGCCAATATTAAAACAATTGGGCTATTCAGCTTTTAAGAGTAATAGAATTATTCGAAGCAAAAATCTAGAGCACCCGTATATACAGTTTGGGACTAAGAAAGAAAACATCAGTATTATTCCAGATTATTTAATTCAAGTTGATAATAACAATGTATTTATTATTGATGCAAAAGCTCCTTCTGAGAATATTTTAAAGGGAAAAAATCCAGAGCAAGCCTTTAGTTATGCGATACATAGAGAGGTTCGTGTAGAGAAATATGTTTTATGCAATGGTCTAGAGCTTGTTGTTTTTGATGTAAATGATATAAAGCCAATAGTACATTTGAAAATTAATGAAATAGAAGAAAAATGGGAGGAAGTATATAGACTTCTTAGTCCACTTGCATTTACAAAACCACATATTTTCGACTATAAACCTGATTTTGGTATCTGGTGGCTTAAATCTGGTATGAATCCTAGTATGAAATTTTATTTTTATGACTCTGGAATAGGTACAATTGCCAGAGTTGATGAAGAAATATTTACCTTCACACTTACTATTCCATTTGAAAAAGAATGCTTAGCATCATTTGATTTTAATAAAAAGCATTTTGATAGTTTTATAGCTCAAGTACCTGAGGATAAAAGAGATAAAGTTAAATCATCTTTAACTAGATATCCTTTTAAATATGGAGCTGAAAGTGAAACGGATTCTTTCAAGGTATCTTTTTCAGCAATATTAGGACCTTTTGTAATGGAAAATGAAAATGAGGCATATTTGCCCCTAAAGGTAGTTGATTTTTTATAAGAGATAGTAAGTTCACTGAAACTTCAGCTAACAATGTGTTTAGCACAAGGGTGCTTGAAGCACGTTTCAAGGGAAAAGTCAGCGCACCACATCTCTTCACCGGGAGCCAAGCTCCACCAAGGGGTCATTTCTTTAGGGTCCGGCTCAGAGACGTCGCAAACACGAACCGTTATATAAAATCGCACCCCAAAATACCATTGAGTCCGTAGTTCGGTTTTGAAGTTATAGAAGGGTAGCTAATAATAAAGGGGTTGATATTTATGATAGAAGGGGTTAGCCATATAACATTTATTGTAAAAGATTTAGAAAAAGCAACCACTTTCTTCAAATGCATTTTTGATGCTAAAGAGGTCTACTCAAGTGGAGATAATACATTTTCCTTGTCTCGAGAAAAATTTTTTTTGATAAATGGACAATGGATTGCAATAATGGAAGGTGAAGTGTTAAAGGAGCGTACATATAATCACGTTGCGTTTAAAATAAAGGAAGAACATTTTGAAATTTATGAGAAAAAAATATTGGAGTTAGGGGTAGATTACAAGCAACCGCGTCCAAGAGTTGAAGGAGAAGGACGTTCACTATACTTTTATGATTTTGATAACCATCTTTTTGAATTGCATACAGGAACCCTTTCACAAAGATTAAAAACCTATGAGAAAATAAAACAGTGAGGTGTCTACATATATTTGTAAGCGTGCGACTTCATATAACAATGTTTTTGCGTATGGGTGCTGGCAGCACGTGTTAAGGGAAAGGTCAAAGCACCACATCCCTTCACCGGGAACGAAGTTCCGCTAAGGGGTATTCCTTTAGGGTCCGGTCCAGGGACGTTGCAAACACGGAACCGTTCTCCAAAACCACATGTTAAGACCGCGGCGTCCTGCCGCAGATTGTGTAAGCACACTTTAAAAGCCTTGCTAATTCACATTTGTTTGATATTACGTAACAAAGATTATTTATATTTTATTTATATGGAGGTCACTATGAAAAACAAAAAGAAAGTATTAGGTCCTGTTTTGAGTGCAATAGGTTTTTTAGGAAATATAGTACTGATTATTATTTCTAAAATTATGCAGGTTCCTGTTCCTATAGTAGCTGAAAAACCCAATGGAACTACCATAGTTAGCGATGTGGTAATGGGAAATGGTTTTTTCCCTTTCCTCTCGCATTATAAATTATTTCCCCTTTTTATATCTTTGTGTATTTGTATGTTCACAGGAATAGTTTTTATCATCTTAAATATTGCAAAGAAAAATACTGATATTTAACAGCACCACCAAATGAGCATAATCTTTAGCGGATTTCATAATGTGCAGTATAGGTCAAGTGCTATGCAAGGGGGCGACGTCCAGTCGCCCTCTGAATCACGGGGTGTATGGCATCGGAGAACAATACATTTGCATAAAGGTGCTGGAAGCACGTTTTAATGGAAAGATCAGAGCACCACATCCCTTCACCGGGAGCGAAGCTCCGCCAAGGAAGTAGGGTCAGGTAGGTCCGGTTTAGGGACGTTGCAAATGCAGGACCGTTAGTTGAAACCACAATATCGGGGCAGGACGCTGGGGTCAAATGGTTTGTCTGATGCTTCTAAGTATCAGATATATTATACGGTAATAAATAAAGAGAAACTTAAATTATAGAAAGGAATAAGATTAATTTAGATAGCAAGCATTTCCAGATAAGTTTGTAGACTTATCTGGAAATGCTGTATTACCTTAGCGTAGCTATCATGATTGCAATAACGACCGCTATTAAAAATGTCATAATGATATTCTTAAACCAAGTTCTACTAAGTGTTTTGTGTTTTGCTTGGTATATTACGGAAACGAAACCACTCAACACAAGTATTGCGAGCAAATCAAATGCAGACTCACCCATTATAAAGCCTTTATAAGCTATATTGATTAACAATGCAAAACCCATAAATAAGTATGCATAATAGAAACCAGATTTTTCAACGATAACAGTACGTTCATCTCTTTCTACTTGTTTTTTCATAACTTATGACCTCCTCGAAATAAAATAAATCTTCGAATCTTTTATCAAGCTTTTGAGCTAAAAGAAGTGCCAGTTTTGCTGATGGACAATATTGACCAGTTTCAATGGTACTAATGGTTTGGCGTGTTACTCCCACTAGGTTAGCAAGTTCAGCTTGTGATAGTTCATGTTCAGCACGGGCAACCTTTAACCGATTTTTTAAAATAAGATTATCTTTCACAATATAAACACCTCATTTCTAATGCTATTTTATTATAAAGAACAATCTTTGTCAAGTAAACATGACAAAAATATTGACAAACATGACAAATAGGTTGGTAAACTAGTCAAGATATCAGTGATACTTTATATTAATCTGATAATTATTAGTTATTTCACTGAATCTTAAAAAAAACAGGTTAATGCAACACTACTCCTTTAAACATTAAGAATCTTGACATATCACCTAAATAATGTACGATAAGAAAGAGAGATAGGTTGTGGCATCAACTAACATGCCCATTCCCGCAGGGGTGCTGGAGGCACGTGTTTAGGGAAAGGTCAGAGCACCACACCTTCTCACTGGGTGCAAGCACCGCCAAGGGGTACTCCTTTGGGGTTCAGTTCAAAGGCGTCGGGAATGGCAAAACGTTAGTTGACACCACAATATCGGGGTAGGGCATTGGGGCCAATTGGTTTGTTTGATGCTACTAAACATTAGATGAAAATTGTGAAACAAATC
>NZ_FZOJ01000017.1 GCF_900188145.1 Anaerovirgula multivorans
ATTAAGGTAGTTTATCTTTTTTCTTTATTTTGAGCTTCCAGATTTCGTTATATTCTTATGCAATTTTCAAGGAGCTTATTAAGTTGATGACAGTGCCCCAAAACCACAGTATCTTGTGGTCGAATCGCATTATTTGTCCTTTTGAACACAATGCGTCATCAGAATTATACACTCAACATGCATTAGGACGATGATTCGGATAAATTTTTATGAAGCTTATGATTTTCGGTGTTTGTCAAGTACGGTGTCGTATTTAATTTTTCCTTCGGTTCCGAATTGCCATTGAAGCTTTCAATCAACGCTGCACACCCGCTTTTATCCGCTACCAGCATGTTAATATTATAGCAATCGGCATTTGTTTTGTCCATTGTATTGCTTCATCGACATCTTTGCAGTTTTCCAAAACCGAACGTATAACCGCCCAAAACTGTAAACCTACAATAGCCGGTTTAACTGCGAATTCAAAATTTCCTACGGGCAAACCTGCAGAAGTCTGACTCACGGCCAGCCCATGTTCATTCATCCCGTCACCTCGCCCGAACTGCATAATTGAAGAACCAATGCGTGCATATTTACCCTTGATTCTGGTAGTGGAAAATGTCATTTCTTCCATCTTATCATCGAAGTCATAGTTACGGCCAAGAAGTGTATGCCCATTCTTAGTTTTGGACGGTAATACCGTCATTTGGCTGCAACCGGGGCGTAAATAAGACATTGCATAATACAATACCTGTATGGTGGGTATGTTCAATTCATCGGCAAATCCTGCAATTTCTTCATTAATCCCAGGGCAAAATTCATCAAAAAGCTTATACATCTTCATTTCATCTTGTTATGTTCTATTCTCATATTCTCCAAATGACCTCACTACTTCCTACAAAATACAATCAATTTCTTCAATGATCATAGTATATATACGCTTCTTTGTATTTAAAATCTCTTGATTTCTCATTTTTTCTAGTGTAGATATTATTTCTTCTTTGTTGGGAGGATTGGTTATTCGGTATTGTCCTTTAATATATGAATATGTAGACATCCATGACTGTATCATGTATTCTAATGCATTTATTGTAACCATTCTATATTTATCACCCAACTCTAACCATTCCTTTATTTGATCCCAGGTTGGTTCAGAAGAAGCATAAAGAGAATACCAATTATGCTTTGCTGTGCCTCTTGGAATATATCCTTTTATCCAATCAACAACTTTATAACTTCTAAAATGACATAAATGCTCTTTAGCTATATGATCATTAACTTCGTCTGTAAACTGCCCTTCAACATAAGTGATTACTTTACTTAATCCCTCTTCCATGGGAAGACATTTTGCTGTAAGGTATGATCTGTATATAGGACTAACATTAATTGGATTGGCCCATAGACTTCTAACCCAATCTACAGCAGAATCCCCTAGTGCATTGCCAATGATTTTATAGAATATCTCTTTTTGGCAATCATCTACACCCTCTACTTTTTCTAAAACTTTCCTCAACACAAGACTTTTATCATAACCCTTCAAGACTTCTAAATTCTGTTCTCTTATTTCCCCTGAAGATATCTCTTTAAATTCCTGGGGTAAGTTTGCATTTTCTGGAAGATGCCACCTTAACTCTAAATGTTTAGAAAATTTCAAAATAACTTCCCTAAAGTGAAAAGGTAAGTTAAAACCAAGGCTATCCTCTATCTCAGAAACTTCTGCCTCTGAAGCTGGTGGTTCTATAATCAATTTACCTACTTCACCACCAAAGGCCACTACCTTATGTAGCATTTTATTCCATTTTATTATTAAACCTTCATACTGATTATCCTTCACTAAATGCACCCCTTTGTGTCTTGCTTAACTTCAATCTCTTTCCCCTCTCACTTTGCTCCCAAATCACTCTCTAGTTAATCAATAACAATCCCAATGCATATACCATTGGCCATCTTCCTCATAAAACGGATGAATACTCTCAAACTGATAGTGGATAACTGCCAGCTTGATT
The DNA here is from genome assembly GCF_900188145.1 of Anaerovirgula multivorans. Lineage (GTDB taxonomy): Bacteria > Bacillota > Clostridia > Peptostreptococcales > Natronincolaceae > Anaerovirgula > Anaerovirgula multivorans. The sequence continues at coordinate 1,986 of NZ_FZOJ01000017.1, forward strand.
AATGGGTCAATTCCATTAAAATCTTCATTTATATACTTTTCAAGGTTACTCATTAAAATTCTGATTTCATCCTTGCCGCATTGTTTTCAATAAAATACTGAGGCAGCTGTCCTTTATTCGGCTTGCGTTTAAAGGGAACCACCTCAGTTGTTGAAATGCTGATTATTTTGCCTTTAGCTGTGTTACGTCAAAGAAGCACGGCACACCTTGAAAATCATAGCTATCAATCTTCTCGCTATTATACACAATCATATCTTTGGAATAAGTTAGCAGAATATCAATTACATTGTCGAGGTCGTAGTTAATTAGATAGGTAAAGATCTCGGTCAGCCTGTCGGAATCATTTATTCTTGTAAATTCCTCAATTGCGGCAAAAAATTCCTGCGCATCGCTCATATTGGCAAGAGAAGGGGTCTGTGGCGTCATGGTAGACATCGGCGTAAACCAGCAATGCGGAGAAGCATAGGCATACTGAGGCTGCCATATGGTTATATCGAAGTTGCCCGCCACAAAGTCGGCATACCACTCCATCTGCTCCTGTGATTTTATCTTCAAATCAATTCCGACTTCTGACAATTGGCTTTTAAGCAGTGTGGCAAGCGGTTTATTCAAAGAATCAAAGCCCACATCCATTGTAAGAACGATACTAAAAGACATACCGTTTTTTTCACGAATACTGGTGGATTTATTTATGACCCAACCCGCTTCTTCCAGCAGAGCATTAGCCTTCTCGGCATCATGGGTGAACGTTGTGTTTAACGGAACGTCTGAGTAAGGAGCATCCAGAGTAAACGGAATATCGGCGATTCCTTCATAGCCGTATGTAAGGCCATGGGCGATTTCACTTTTATCAATGGCATAGGCAATGGCCTGACGAACCTTCAGGTCTGAAAGCAATGCACTCGATGCGTTTAAGGTTATAGCCTTGGCACGGGTATCGCTTTCCGCCATCTGACCTTTAATGCCGTCTATTTTCATAGCCTGCTGGTATTCCTCATAGGTGAGGAGCGCACTTCCGTAAATTAAATCAATCTCTCCCGTCTTTAATGCCTTAAGTCGGGAAGCAGAGTCCGGAATGTATTTAACGATGAGTTCGTTGTAGTAAGGAGCCTCGCCCCAATAGTCTTCGTTTCTTACAAAACGGGTGTATTTGCCAGATACGATCTTATCATAAACATAGGGGCCTGTCCCAATAATACCGCTTACAGTCTGAAAGTCTCCATCTATGAGAACGTTGGGAGATACGATCGTCATAACATCCTGCCAGCAGAAATCATTCAAATATGCAAAATAGGGGTGCGTTACTAGGTTGTTTTCTTTGCCAAAAGCTCCATGATATGTGTGAGCAATAAAAAAACGCACCCTAAAAAGTACGATAGCTGAAAATAAGTATCGTACTTTTCTGGTTTCCTTGGCATGATGAAAAACAGAGATAATTATTTCTCTGTTCCTCGTGCCTTTTTCAAGCCTTCAGCCGTTGCCTCCATTACGATAAGCTCCTTTTCGTCCATAGCGTTGAGCATGAAGTCTACTTGATTGCGGCGATTGCTTCCGCTACTTTCATCACTTGGGAAAAAGAATTGATCCACAGAAATATCAAGCAAGGTAACAAACAGATAAAATTTGTTTAGGCTTGGGTGTTGCCCTCTGTTCTCTATGTACATAATAGAGCGTGGTGTGCGGTCTACAAGTTGCGCAAGGTATTCCTGTGTCCATCCCTTACCCTCTCGTGCCTTTTCTAATGCTCGTCCCAAAGGCTTGAAGTCGAGTTTTCTTTCGTCTTGGTACATTTTTATATCACCCCATATCATTTTCCATTTCAGGTGACAATATGAAAACGAAATACAATTTTATGTTAAGTAGTGTTTGTTTTCGTGTTTTTTAGGAATAAATTTGCGATTATTCGCTATTCCGTATATACTGGATGTATATCGTTTTAGCGAAAGTATGATAATTGATATGGATTACATTTCTGTGAAAGCTGCCTCCGAAAAATGGAGCATATCGGAACGACGGATACAAAAATTATGTGAAGAAAACCGCATTGAGGGTATTGAAAAATTTGGTCGGGCATGGATGATACCTAAAGGTGCAGAAAAATTAAAAGATGTAGAACTTAAAAGAGGAAAATGAAATAACAGCAAGTAAAATCAAGCAGTAATCTCTCTATTTCTTTATAATAAATGTAGGGTGATTGAAACGAGGTGAATAGACGAATGTACGAGTGGCAGAAACAAATTCAAATAATCGTTGATGAAATTGACAAATGTATTAAAAATTATAATAATGAAGCCTTGACACTACGCTTTCTTTCTCGCAGGCTGGGTTATTCCGAATTTTATACAACGAGAAAATTCAAAGAAATATCGGGTATGCAATTTAGGGATTATCTGCGGCATAGAAAATTAGCCTTTGCACTAAAAGAGGTGAGGGATAGTGAAAAAAGCATTTTAGATATTGCTTTTGATTATGGTTTTTCATCACATGAAGCTTTTACTAGAGCTTTCAAGGGAACATATGGTGTAACTCCAAGTGAATACCGAAAAAAGCCTAATCCTGTCGTTCTTCGTACAAAAATAAACCCTTTCGACCGCTACTTTTTAGGATTTGGAGAGATTGGTATGATGAAATCTACAGATGATGTTAAAATTTATTTTGTAACCATTCCCGCACACAAATTTTTGCACATTAAAAACTATGAGAGTAATGGGTATTGGGATTTTTGGCAAAAGCAAAGTCTTATTCTGGGACAGGACTGCGAAACAATTTGCGGCTTACTCGATAGTATCAAGGGCAAATTGGATGACGATGGTGGGAGCGAATCTAACAGCGGTAGCGGTCAGATTATGGCGTACATGAATGACCCAGACGGCAGACTCTGCGATTGGGGTATTCCACGTACAGAGTGTTATGGTGCACGTCTTCCTTTTGATTATAAAGGCAAAGTACCACCACAAATGCTTATGATTGATGTTCCCGAAGCCGAGTATATTGTTTTTGAACATGGGCCATTCGATTATGAGCAGGAAAATCGTAGTGTGGAGGAAAAGATGGAAAAGGTAATGGCAACTTTTGATTTTGCAGGCACCGATTACTGCTTTGATACTTCCCCCGGTAGAATAATTTACGTTTATCATGATCCGGAGCGGTTTTGGAAGTATATTAGACCAGTGCGGAAGTAAATAAAATCGACTTCCTATCCACTATACAGACGCTAATGAAGAAATCAAATAGAACATTAAGTAAGTACACACTTACCGCTATAACAACGGTAATAAAAAAACCGTTGTTATAGCGACAGGGTAGCTATGCGCCTGTACAAAATACAGTAGCTTAACGGCGGTTTTGAATAACAATCAAAGCCGCCGTTTTCTTTTTTCAAAATTGAAAATACGGAGGGTGTATTAAACTCGCCCTTTTTTAAGGATACGGCGGAATCTTGGGAGGTATCGCTATGTCCTTTTTCAATTTTGCGTTATTCTCAAGTGGTAAGCAATTAAAAAAAGCAATGAACTTGCTCAAAACCATTATGGTCTGCTAGTTGAAATACAGCAGTACCAAACAAGAAATAATTATATCTATGCCCGATTGAGTTTTTCTCAGTCGGACATTTTTGCGTTTATAGAGCCTCGCTGCCGTTCCCCACCTCCATCCTTTCGATTTCAGCAAACCCAAAATCGAAAGGATGGAAAAACCATGAAAACTATAAATCTGAAAGACTATTACCCTTGCTATACACAAGATACCTTTGTGGAAGTACCTGATGAGCTGCTTGCTATCTTTGAGGAGTATGCAAGAGCTGAGGCGGCATACGAGAGAAAGAAATACCGCTACAAGGCTCACTACTCCCTTGACCGTGGCGATAGGATCGAACATGACATCTTGTTTGTTTCCCTATCTCCTGATGAAATTTACGAGCGTAAGCTCACAAGCGAATAGCTCCATGTTGCCATTGCCTCCCTGCCGGACAAGCAGGCAAAGCGGATCTACGCTCATTACTTTATGGGCATGAGCAAGACCGCTATTGCCAAAGCCGAGGGCATAAACAGAAGTCAGGTATCATGCTCTATTGACAAGGGATTAAAGAGTATCGAAAAATTCTTAAAAACTACTTATTAGGGGTGCAACAAACCCTTTAAAAAAATCAGGGCATATAGAGGGAGGTGCAAAATCCTCTCCTATGTACCTTGACAACTTCATACACGGTATTTTGAGTACAAAACTTATGTGGCTGAAAGGAAAAGCGACATAATGGGCATCGCCATGATGATTGCTGTAATGCTCATGCAGAACGAGGAAACAAAACGATTTATATAGAGCCTTTGCAAGCAGGAGCGTTACAGCAGTCGGAGCGAGAAATACAGCCATTAGACCAATCGGTGGCACGATTGGTGCGACAACACACATAAGGGATAATGAAACTTTCTCACAACCTCCCACAGACTTGAGAGGGAGTTCCTGCGGTATGCGTGGCTTTGAAACAAGCACAACACGGTATTGTGGGGCTATGATGTCATGCCCATGACAGCTCAAAATATCCCCTTTGTCGGGGTGCGTGGCAAATACGGCAAACAGGTGAGATTAATCGCACCGCATTTTTGTTCAGTATAAGTTTGCGGTGCGGTTGGTTTTACTATTTTTGATGTGGTGACAAACTTTTCATAAATGGAATAACTGCTTATAATTTATGTAAGCAAGACACTTGGAGGTGATTGCTAATGGAAAATATCAAAAATGTATCTGAAAATACAGTTAAAACTGCTCCACCTAATGAACCATATGCAAAGACCAAAGCATATCAAGATTTCATAAATGTGCTTTCTCAGATTATCGAAAAACATGGTGCATTAGAGAGCATCTACACCCTATTGGCAAACTTCGATAAAGTATATGACAAAATCAGCGATGAAGAGAAAAAATCTCTATTTCTTCGTTAATCAAAGAAATAGAGATTTTCCCATGTGATGAGGTAGAGTTGCCCCTAAAGTCAATTCTGTTCAATTTTCCTGTTTATAAGGACGGTGGAGATGTTTGTGGGTTTTTGTGGGGCAAAACTACGCACGTCTCAACGTGAGCCGTTTATTTCAATAGTTCCCTATAACTTTTGGATGGGTGGCAAATGGGTGGCATTGCCACCCATCAGTTTGTATAGACCTATACTCATTGTCTTTAGTTGAAAAAACACAAAATAATGAAAGAAAATCCACTGCACATTATATCAACCTCAATCAAGTAACCATCACCTTATTATTCTTCCTCCATGTACAACTTTACCATCTTCAAGCTTCAGTTCCCAAAACACTGGAAATCTTTCACTTATCTCTACTTTAATAATTTCAGGAGCTGCAAAACAGATTAATTGAAAGTTTAACTTATCTGCAATTTCAAATATAGGATCCAATACATGTTTAGCTGAAGCCTTTCCAAAAGGGTTGTCTAATACTAATACTGTGGAGGGTTTTTCATTACCAATGTGCTTCTTTTTAAAACTCATAATCATCATGATGACAAAGGTGTTTACAGAAAGAGTTTGTCCACCAGATCCTTCCGGCAAATCCCCTTCTCCTTTATTGATGGCCTCCCATGTAGTATAGTATTCATCTCTAGCCCGTGCATATCTAAACTCATTTTTTTCAGACATTTTATAGACCAGTAAAGTAGGATATCTACCCTGAAGGGCTTTAGAAAATATAACTGTATCCCCCATTAGATCCTTGAAGACCTTATCTTCTATATTGGAGGTGTCTTCATTTGTTGCTAAAACTTTGTCTATTGTCTGTACAAAATATTCATCTAATAAATAGGCGATCTCCCCTTCTTCTTTAGGTAGTCTCTCTGCCCCCTTTAATTTAACTAAAGGAAAAGCATAGCCTTGTTCATTGGTGTAATTCATACTACTCACCATACTCTTTAAAGCTTCCACCATTCTAATGATATGAATAGATGCTCTATTGGTCCACTTTTTCATGGCATCCTCCGCCTTACGCTTATCCTTAGATAACCTTATTAACTCTTGCTGAAAATGGGCCTCCATACTTTTAAAGGAGCTAAGATTGCTTTTAAAGTTAGTAAGATTAGCTTCCTTTATGGTGGTTATAATCTTCTCCTTTAGTTTTTCTTCTTCTAGCTTGAAAATTATTTCTTTAATAAATCTAGCTCTAAACCCTTCGCCTTCCTCTACCGTTTTTCTAATTTGATCTTTATTTTTTCCACAGTTTCTTAACCATTCTTCTACTATAAGATCTGGATTATTTCGAATTTTTTCCTTTAAAATCTTATCCATTTTTCCCTTAATGGCATCCAAAGGATAGCCTGTTTTAATTTTTGTTAAGTTCATCTCTAGGCTTCCTCTATGGTCTTGATTTTTTTGTAATTCTTCTGTACATAAACCTAAATATTTTTTATTCGACTGGATATTCCTTTCTACCATATCCATATCACTATTTATATCTTGAATTTCTAGCACTACTGGTGCTTTTCTATGTTCCTTCTGTATTTGTTTTTCCTTCTCCTCCAAAAGATCCTTCATAGTTGCAATACTTCCTCTAATCGTGTCTAGGTGTGATTTTACATTGCTTTTTTCTACTTCAAGGGTTTTAATAACTTTATCAAACTCCTTGATATTTATCAGTATCTCATTTAATGCTATTTCTAAATGGGGGTAATTTTCCCAGTTTTCATTTAAATTTTTCAAGTCATGGATATGCCTTTTTAGCTCTCTCCTGAAATGCATAATATCATTATTTAATAAAGCAATGCTACTATTTTTAGTGGCTATATCCTCCTCTAGCACCTTTCTCTCCTTTACTAAAGTCATTAATCCATCACTATCAATAGACAGTTCTGGAGTCTTATCATTTAAATAACTCTTATCGGCTTCATACTCATATATAGCTTCGTTGAATACTTCTTTTATAGCTTGAGTTGTTTTTCCCACTTCTAGCTTCCATTGATTATAAGCATTTCTGACTATGTTCTGATTGCTTTGTACACCTTCTATATCTCCTTGAATAGCCAATATGCTTTCTTGAATCCCCTTTAATTCCTTTTGAGTCTTTACTATCGTTATTTTATCCTGATTAATTTCCTCTACTTTTTCTATGTATGCCTCCAGCCGACCTAGGGAAGTATAATTTTCATCCAGCTTCTTCTTTTGTTCCTTTAAAATATACTCTGACTTAATCAGATTGTTCTCTATGCCTGCTTTTTCTTCTTTTTGTATGCTAATCTTCTCTGAAAGTTCTACATTTTCTTCCTCCTGTTTCTTAAGCTTTTGATTTAAAATCCATGCAGTATCATTTTTAGCAATTATGTTTAAATTCTGTTTAATTTCTACAATGTTTTTCAAATCTTCTTTAATACTATTTGCCGTTTGAGACAAACCCTTTACCCCATTGGCCATGTCTTCTTTCCACTTTATATATTTATTTTCATCTATCAATTCATAGGCCTTACCAAATACCGTTTTAAACAAATTATTGCTACTTTCCTTCATTTCAGAACGAATATAGATTGGGACCATATTATTAAAGAACAACTCTTTGCCTATATTTTTATCAATAAGCTGCCATTCCCCTTCATTTCCTATTACAACTGAATATATAAAGCCAGGATGATGCTTAACTATAGAAAGCCTTTCTTCGTCATCTAGCTCCTTCAAATATTCAGCCCCTGTCTCCACATGAATGCCTATTTTTTCTATCTCTTCTTTTATTAAGAGAATATCTTTATTAGGAATAAAATAATCTTCTTTATTTAATGCCTTATCTATATTTTTCTCCCATATAGTCCTTTGGATTTCTTCTAGCTTCTCTTTTTTATGCTCTTCCATATGTTCCAACGCTTCTAGCTTTTTACTAAACCAATGATGATTTAATAAACTACCGTCATAATTTTCCATTAGCTGCTTTGTTGCACTTCTAGCAGTGTTTAATTCATATTCCTCCTGCTTTTTTATTTCTTCTTGTAGAATACCTACCTCTTTTGTTTTATTCTCTAATCTATACTCCAGTCTGTCTATTTCTCCATTCAATGTAGCTATTTTTTCTTTATAGTCCTCTACCTGCTGGGCTAAAGCCGTTATTTTATCCTCCACTTCTTTTCGGATTTTTATTAAATCCTCAACGATTCTTTCAGGAAATACTAAGCTCATAGGGTCATAATCTACTTCTAGCTTTTTTCTATCCTTAGCTAAGTCCTCCTCTTTTAGTTGAAACCTGTTAATTTCATTTTGTAATTCATTCACCCTAGCTTCATATTTTTTCTTCTTACTTTTACATTCTTCCATAAGTTGATCTGTGTAGTTAATATATCCACCATATTGATTCTCATTATGTCTCCAATATTTTGTTGTCTTCTCCCATCCCAGCACTATTTCATGATCTAATACTTTAGCCCTTTCTCTTATATCTGAAATATCTAATGCTTCCACAAGCCTCTCTCGTTCTTGAGCTTTATTATCAATCCTTTGTTCCGTTTCTTTTTTAGCATATAAAAGCTCATTAATTCGATATAATTGTAATGCCTCTTTCTTTTCCTTTATTGCTTTGGATTTTTCATTAAGTATTTCTTCTAGTTCTTTTACTTCCTTTTCTTTAGCCTCTAGCTTTCTTCTTTGTTGATTATAATTTAGATTATCCCTCTGAAAGGACAATTCCTTTCTTTCTTCTTCTGCCTGCTTTAATGCATTACTCCATTTTTCAATGGTTTGCGTAACTAAGCTTTCTTCTTCTTTTAAAATAAAGTAAATATCATTGCCCTCACTAATTAATCTATCCTTCCTATCAATAAACCTTGATCCACTATCAGCATTTTCAATTAAGGGCTTAATCTCTACTAGAAGATCTCTATAATCGCTCTCACGTTTCATCAACACAGGCAAATCTTTAGTGATGGAGAGGTTGCTCTTAAACATCTCAATTAAACTGTTTCCACCCTCATAGATATAGTTTCTAATATTTTCACTAATGGCAGGAATGATAATCTTATCGAAAATGGATTTATTGTCACTGGCGCCAATAAAATAATCACCTGCTCCTCCTTCAGATTTATTAATGGCCTTTAAGTTCATCCATTCACTTCTATAGATTCCTCTACTTTCTAAATAACTGTAATATGGTGCATCCTTTCTTCTAACACTGGATTGACTATATTTTATAAAGTCTCTTTTATGATCGTCTATAAAGTTTTCAAATATATCTATATCTATGGCTTTTCCAGCTTCTTTATCATACAATGGTAGATTTTCTATTGTATAGTACCCATTATTTTCATGTTCATGTGTATATAAGAAATAGGAGAGACCTGTTTTTTCCTCTTCTTCTCCACCAGTATTTTTTATCGTTGCTTTGACAGCAATTCCGTTAATCAGTCTTTTTTCTGGTATCGTGTCTAATAACCATTCCAGAACAACATGAAATGTAAAGGAATGTAAATTATTCCTCTGATCATAAAACATAGATATAACTTTATTTCCATTATTTTTTCCCCATTTTGTCCCAGGTAATAAAAGCTGAAAAATAAACTGCATCATTACACCTTTTCCCCCACCGTTAAATAAGGTGAAAAGTGTGTGATCAGCTTTTCCAGCCTTTGTTAAATCAAAAATAGAATTCTCATGTTCCTTTTTTAAACCATCATATTTGCATCCTGTTAACCTAATCTTTGATAGCTTTGGCATCTTCCATTTCCCCTCCCTCATATTTAATAAGCTCCATGATTTCTTCATATCGATCTCCACCATGGTAAAGATTTTCAAGCCTTTCGTAGAGTTCGTCTTTGGGGATAATTCTATTTTCTCGACTCAGGTTAATAATCAGATTTTCTTGTTCTAAGGGCTTAAGGGCTTCGTGAATAAAACCTAATCTAGTTTGAGAAGATAAACTAAATCCTGTACCATCTTTAGCCTCCTTCGAATGGGACATCTCAACGGACCAAAGGTGATGGATATCTTCTATAGCAATAGCAAACTCCTGAGAAAAGCTCTCTTCTTTTTCATTCCGTTTTTTCCAAGAGTCTAAGGTATTTGTAATAATTTCCTCCAGTTTATAATAGGATATACCCGCATCTTCAATTCTAAAGAAAAAATTATTTTCCCTATCGATTTCAGCCAAATAAATGCATATGATGATATTGGCTAGATAAAAATGCTTCTTTCTAAGAAGCTTATTATATTTTTCCTTCATTTGGGTGTAAGTGGTGGCAAATATAGAACCTTCTCCCTTTGACACTAAATGTAGATTTTGTCTAGTACCAAAAATTCTTAAGTCTCCTTCCTCCACCATATTATGCAAAATTTCTCTAATCTCATTATTTTCATAGTATTGACTAGCTAAAACATCATTGGCAGGAAGAATTTTATTATTTAATAAATGAAAAAATAGTTCACTGGCTTTTTTTATATCTTCATTGGTATAGCTCATTCTTTCACTCCTCTACATAGATGGTATATGGTGAAATAAACAATTCATTCCAAGCAAAAGTTTCTTCTGTATCCTCTATTTTAGATAGAATTTTTTTACCATGTAGTGCTTTAATTATTGGTTTTTTATTACATAAGCCCTTGAATAATTTAAGTCTCTCATCTTCACCGGTGTGTTTTATATCCAAAGTGACCTTCGAAATGACAAACATCATAAATATATCTATATTTTCTCTTTGACTCAACCATTTTTCCTTTTCCTCTCTATTTTTTTCATTTAATTGCAATATAGAGAATTTTCCATCTTCTAAAAGTGCTGTAAATACTTCTTCATAAAGCTCTACTAAGAGATCCCAGTCGGTTTCTCTGAACTTCCAATCTACATCCAACGTGGTATCCAGGTCTTTTCTTGCACTTCTCTTTTTTTTAACAATTTGTTCCGACCATGCCCAATCAAGGGGATAAATAAATTCTGTTTTTGGAGAAAATAAAGTAGATACAATTCCTTCCAAATCATCTATACTCCTTAAACCATTTTTAACAATATGGTTTTGCCAGATATCTTTTTTAAAGCTAAAGCTTGAAATTTTCCAAAAACTCTCTGGATATTTTACCCTTATCTCTAGCTCCAAAGCCAAGTTTTCCATCACATGTTTTGCCAAACTGTCATGTAGCAATCTTGCCCTTTCAAGGTTTTCAAACATAATTTCAGCCTCTCGCTTTTTATCCTCTGGAAGAGCATCATATCTATTCCTCCAAGAAAACATATTTGCAAAGACCTTCTGCTCATCTTCAAATTGTTCCTTTATTTCATCCTCAGATTTCTTACCTCTAATATTTCTATCAAAAAATATATTTTGAGGATTCCTTATAATATCCCGTCTATATTCCTTTTCTCGATTAATTAAAACTCTAACTCTAGCCATCAAATTGTCTATACTATTCCTTGCCTTAGCAAAATTCCCGGTTTTAATTAATTGAAGGGTATAGAATTGTTCTAAATCAAATCCAAATTCCTCTAATATTTCCCTTGTAATAAAAATCATCTCTTGACTTTCTTCCGTTAACATATATACCGTGGATCCACCTTGCTCCCAATGACTATGCTCTCTATCCACCTTAAAATACCTAAAAATATAATCCTCTTTAGTTTTAGTGGCTTCATTATAAATCCTCGTCTTAAAGCCCTCCTGCTTGGTGGGCTCCCTGTACCACAGAGTACCATCTACAACTCTTTCAACCACCTCTTTATTGCACTGTAAATCCATATCCTTAAGAATTTTTTCAGTTATGAATAACATGTCATCTCTGGTTCTATTTTCATTCTCTCTAAGTTCCCTTAGAAAAATATTTTGTATAAGCAGGAAACAAATTTCATAAGCATATTCATTTAGTTCACCTAGATCCATCCCTGACCCTAGCATACGAATGGACTGGAGTTTTTTCATTCTATTAAAAAAACCACTTTCTATCATCATCTTCTCACCTTCAGTAAATATTCATAATTTATCAGCTCCTGCGGCACTCTAAAATCCTTGTCCCAAATAAACTTGATTTTTTTAAAATCATCATTATCTAAGTATGGGTTCATTTCTTCTAGAAAAGCATCTAAGTATAACTGATTTTTCTTTTGTCCATCTAAAGGATACTCTTTTTTACATAGAGAAATCAAATGTTCATAGGCCTTATATTGCAGCTTCATATTCACATGAGCATACTTCTCTTTGAGCCTATAATATATCCCAAACCCCTCAGAATCTATGTCTCCAAAATATAAAATTTCCACCTTAGAAGGATCTGCAATTTCTTCTATGAAGGAAAAACTGTTCTCTATTTTTTTCCCCTCGCCATAAATAAGGACATCTGGTCTAAAGCCAAATATATCCCCATGGGTCTGAGCAGCCCTTTTGTAGGTAAAAAAGGTGGAGTGATTTTCAAGAATGATGATATGCTTAATATTTGCTACACCTCTATTCCAGTAAATAAACATCTCACCATATTTCTTCATCTTTAGGTCTTCATTTGAAAGCTTCAACCGCTTTAATATTCCATATTTTCCTTTAGGGGTTTCTTGTTTATTTTTAAGAAATTTTTCATCATCAAAAATTTCTAAAGAACGCTCCTCTATACTGGCCCATTCTTTGTTTTCTCTTGATTTTAAAAATTTATAAATATTTTCAATAAATTGCCATTCCCTATCTGTTTGATAGGATGGATGATTGACATAATAGCTGAAATCCAAATAATCCGATGACTGAAGCATTTTTGATTTATTCCATTTTGAAATAGGTTCCGCAGCTATAATCTGCCACTTTGTTTTTAATGGTGGATGATAGCCATTGTACCTAGAGGATTTTATTTCCTTGATATACTGTTTTTCTTTAAGCATTGTCATTTGGCTATAAAGCTCAGTATATCCTCCATTGGCTAAATAGAAACTCTCTCCTTTATAACTATCTATTAGGTAGTTTTCTAATGACTGTAGGTCAAATCTTTTTTTGTTCTTTTTCTTATATTCATATAAAAATTTATTAATTATTTTTTTCATGAAATCACCTTTATTATGTAGTTTTTACTTTAATACTTTATTTTTTTCTTGCTAACTTACTTTATTCTACAAAGATATCAAAGTCATCTTTATAGTCTTGTCCTAAGTTTTTCATCTCTTTTAATCGTTCATCATTCATAGTAAAGTCTTTAACCATATATTCATTGAGCCTTTCAGTTGCCCATCTTCCTTTTATTTGTTTTATATATTCAGGTTTGAAGTTGTATCTAAGCATTTCTAATTCTTTAATAGCACATAATTTGTTGACACCAAAATGTTTGCTATAACCTTTTATAATATGTTTCCCCTCATATTTACGTATCCAATGTTTAGCAGTTTGAAATCTAGCCTCTCTTTTCATCCTCTTATGTCTTGGAGTATTTGATTTTCTTTTTTTCTTCATCTATATCTTCTCTATACTTAATTCTTCTCGTAACTGTCCTCTGGATATTAAGCTATAATCTATTCCGTCATTTTTTTACAACTTATTTATCACTTTTACTGTATCAAACTTTTAGAATGGTATCAACCTATTTAAATTAGTTATTCATCTACATAACCCTACTTATCATACATCAATAAAATAATTTTGCCACCCAGTTGTAAAAATGGGTGGCAAAACGATGAATTCTGATGATATCTAACCCGTCAAACGCTGTTATTTACTAGATAGTTTAGCGACGGTTTCCACATGTGTTTTGATAGAAAGATGATATTATTTCGCAAAAATAATAGGATTAGACCCAAGTGGGAATTCGCATAAGAATGGTATTATCTTTCAATGGGCTAGTACTAGAGTATTATCATAACTGTCCCCCCTATATTTCAAGGTTTTAATTATCATTTTCAAAATTTATCAAGCTAACTTTAACTTTTGCATATTAATAGCAACTAAACCCTAATGCGTTTTTAAATTTAGACCCTTAAGATTGGAATGCTACCATAAAATTCAAAAGCACTGTTAAGGCCATCAAAAAAAAGAGCTATTAATTTCTCTTAAGCACAGATTATGAATACGCTTTTTTATATGCTTTTTTTATATGCTATTGTAAGTTCATCTATAAGTAACATCATATTTATTCGGACATATAGTATTAAGGGGAGGGAGCAAAGTGCTTGTTCTATACTGAAATTTTAGGATACTCTGATGATAATCGTTCATATCCTAAGGTTTTTAAATGGATATTTTGGGGTTGAAGTTTCCTTCTTCACATATTATAAAGAGGTGAAAAAAATGTCTTTTAACGAATTAATAATTAATGGTGGTTTTGAGACAGGAGCGTTTCCTCCATGGATTGCATCTAATGTAACAATAACAAATCTATTAAGTCATTCAGGTTTTTTCTCTGCACAATTTGCAAGTGGAAATATAAATGCATTTATTTCACAATTTGTTCCTGTTAATCCTGGAGAAAGATATGAGTTTCTTGCCTCTCTAGGTAAAATTGGACCGACACCTAATCCACTAGTATCCATCTCAATTGCTTTTTTTGATGAAGATTTCAACTTTCTTGGAACTGGACTTATTATAAGCTTTCCAATGGATTTTCTTCCGAATGTCAATGAAAGAGATTGGATAGAAGTTTATCAAACTACTAGTCCGGCGCCTGTCGGAGCAACTCAAGCTCTTGTAACTATCAATAAACTACCCCAAGCTGGTACTGCTGGTATCCTTGTTGATGATGTATCTTTATTAGCAGTGGAAGTGGAAAATGGGCCAGGGGAGTTTGAATGGGGAGAGTGTATTATATGGGCAGATTCCAGCGCTCCAGGTCCAGGAACTGGGACACCCTTCGATCCGTTTAATTCTCTGCAAGCTGCTATTGATGCAGCCGTGAACAGTCCCTTAGCTGTTGACTTTGGGATGAGGGCTCGCTGCATCGTTCTCATCGCAGGAAATTCAGTATTTGACGAGGATATTGTTATACCTCCTGCAAGACACGTACAACTGCTTGGTCTGGGACCATGGGTACTTGGCAACGCAGACCTAGCCAATTTTGATTCATCCGTTCCTAGAAATATTACGATTCAAACAAGTCAGGCAGAAGAAAACGTCTACCTCACTCAGGGTCCTGCTTTTGTGGCACGTCCTGTAACGGTTATTGGCACATTAAATAACGGCACATCCGTAAGTACCCATACCAATTATACTAACGGGGCCATCATTAGCGGAAATGTAAGCTTCCAAAACCTAGATCCGGTTGATCCTTTCACAACAATTGAGTTTCAGCTTCTGAACGCTAGAGTAGTAGGAGACATTATAGGCGATCCGGTTGATCCGCATATGGGTATTCTCAATACGTATATTTTCAACAGTCGAATCACTAATATGATTAAACCCGGTCTTAGAATTCAACGTATGGTGGATGTCCGGGTAGATGGTACCATAAATGTGGCTGGATATTCAAATATCGTGAGTACCTGGTTCCGGGGTGATGTGACTGTTGCCTCAGCATTAGCCGATGTGCCTCCAACAGGCATTTTCAACAGTCAGTTTAATATGATAACCTGGACTGGACCCCTTGTTTTAGACACAGCGTCTAATTTCTATTTTGTCAATACTGGTTCAACTTTGGTAGGAGTTAAAACTGTTCTGTTTAGTATTGCATGATTCTAAAAAACTAAGATCTATCCATGATACACGAGACATAGAGACAGAGCCTCTGTCTCCATGTCTCTCCTTGTATACTGCATGCTCTTTTTCCTTGAATTGCCTTCAATCATTTCTGATTATTTTTTACAGGCTACACAAAACAATTTGTGGCCTTCAAAGTTTGACTGATATTTTAATATTAGTGCTATTTTAAGTTTTTTAATCTGCGAAAGCCTTTTAAATTCTTGATAGTTTGGCGACAGTTTCTATATGCCTTGTAGTTGCAATTCGCAGGGGCAATGTAAAAGCGTCTCAATTATTCTATCCAACTCATATATTGAAGACCTTGTCATAATCAAGTTTGCACCGGCAATGATATGTCTTTCACTTAACTGTGTTACCAATGATCTAAGCTTTTCTGCTATACTGTTGTCCTTGTGTAAAAGCTCATCTGTTCTTATTCCGATTTGTAAGGTTTTTATATGTTTCGCTAATGTATCAAGCCTGCTGCGCTGTAGGCAATGACCTCCAAGTCATTTCTCATAAATGCTTCACCACCACCAATTGCAAGCTGAAAAACTCCATTATTTGCAATTTTATTAATCAGTTTCTGTGCCTCCTGTGTATCAAGCTCATTTGTAAACACTTTTTTATGTCGTTCAATATAGCAATCAGGACATGATTCACTACATTTAAAGGTCACTGCCCAGTGAACTGTTTCTGACGCACTTAGGTGTTGATGTGTTGGCCACTTGAAGTTTATTAGACTTTTTTCCATAAGCTTCTTTCTATAATTGTCTGATAGCACTCCCTTTGGCATTACATTTACTACACCCATAGCCTTAAGCTTTGATAAAACACCCTTTATTGTTTGCCCATCAATTTTTTTCCCTTTATAGGCTATTGGCAACTCCAATAAGGCTTTCATCTCAACAGCTTCAATATCTTTTATGATTGAAATGACAGTAAATGCTTCTCGATCCATCTCAACGACATCACCAGTATCTATGTTAAAAAGTATTCCTCCAAAACCAAAATGCTCTCTTCTTAACATAACTTTGCAATATTGGGACTTTCAAGCCGCATAATGCTTTCTTCTGCGCTACCAAAGCTTAATAAATTTATATGATCCTTTGATCAATAACTGCAAATTTCTGGTGTATATTTGTTCTAAAAACCATATCATAAATTTGATATTTTTCAAGCCACTCTTCAAATTTCATAATAGCACCTTTTAAATTTAATTATTATATATGTCCTCATAATTTATATTCTTCATCATGCTTCAATTCAATTCTTCCATCAAAAAAGGAGCAAAACGAATAATTTTGTCTCCCATAAATTGATTCTAAGTAGTTTTCTTCTTTGTTATTAGACATCTATTCCCTAGTAATCTTTGAATTAGTATTCATTTTCGTATCCAACTTGCCATATATCTTTGTCAAACCATTCAGTAGACTTTCCTGCTAATCTCCATAAAGCTTTTGCCTCTTTACGTTTCAAACCTTCAAGTTTTCTATCTCAAATCATTTGAATAATATCCATAATTCGAATACAATGTATGTTATCTATTCTACTATTAAGTTTTTCGTCAATAATTGGCTGTAAATCCTTTTCATCCGTTCCAAAATGCGAAATAGACTGTGTCTTTGCCATGGCTAAGGAGGATACCTCTCCTCTGTTTTTCTTTTCTCGTTTAGGATTAATCATGACACTTGCTAAACTTGCAAAGGTTCTATTATAAATACTTTTCTTAATATCACTTAGCTGTGCTTCATTAATTAGTTCTAAAATACCTATTTGAATTAATGCATCAACCTGTTCTTTAGCACATGCAGGTATCATTATTTCATCATAGACTACCTTGTGCATATAAATCTTCTCTGCTATAGCAGGAAATAGAATCTCTAGATATCTGTATTTTTGGCTACTACCTATTTTGATGTATATATCTGCGTCAATAATTATTTGTTTTAATTTCATAACCCTATTCCTCCATAATTGCATCTAATTCTTCATCAGTTGAAGGTATATAAGGTTCTTTCCTCCTTAATTCCCATCTCTTTCATATTTAACTTGGCAAAATCTAAAAGATATTCTAATTTTTCTCTAGTTATTTTTTTCTTTCATATAATTCCATCGCCTTGTCAATCAGACTATTTAAACCTATCTTATTATTTGGTGTTGGAAGTGATAATCCTAATCTATTTCTACATATTTTAATCTGTTCATTTGATAGTTTCATTAATTCATCATATTTCATTTTACCAATAAGCTTACTTTCATATAACCGTTTTACCATGGTTTTATACGGAACTGCAAATAAATTTGATAATTTTAAAATATCCTTGATGCCAATTTTATTTTTATCCACACCGTAAGTTCTCATTTCTTGTAAAAGCAATTCCTCATTAATCAAAAACTCTGCCGCAAATCTATTTGCTTTCAATTCACTCTCTGATATGCTATCAGCACTATCCGTTTCCTCCACATCAGTTTTAAGTATTATTTCTCCATCATTTTCAAACCACAAATGATATAGTTCATGAGCTGCAGCAAATACCTGCTTATTATATGCAATAGCTGTATTTATCCACACGAAGGATCTTCCTTTTATTTTTTCAGAAAATCTCCATACTTCTTCATCTTTAATCGGATAATATAACACCTTGTTCTGTAATTCCAGTATGTTAAATATCTGCCCCCCAATTACATCATTTAACTTGGAATACTCAATTAACTTTTGACGTGCCAGTCCTTTGATTGCATCAACCGTTTTACTATCTAATATTAATTTTCCTCATCTACATATTCCTCTAACATAATAATTTCGTCAATGATAGTCTTCAATAATTCTATTTTTTCTTTTGTTTTCTCATTTTCCACACGACCCATAAATGAAAATTTATGCATTATAGATTCTTCTTCCTTTACATTTAATAACTTTTCCACCGATACTCCTAATACAGATGCAATTTGAGTAACTTCAGAAACATTAATTGCTTTAGCTCCCATTATAATTTTACTCATAACCTGCTTAGAAATATTAAGTTTATCTGTCAGATATTGTTGTGTTCTATTTTGTCAATATATCATTGACTTTCCATCACGGTAAAAGCATGAATACATTTCTTTCCAAAATCCTCAAGAAAGAATTTTTTTAAAATGCCATTGCAGCATTCGTATTGTGGTAGGATTTTGTTTGTCATGAAATGTATCCCGGTATTGATAAGAACTGGTAATAAAAACACCCAGAATATCCCTATTTATGCTTTTATCCCTTTTTCAACCTGGTAGTCCTGCTAAGGATATATCTAGTATCCTTTGCTGTTTATTGCATTTACCTAAAATTGTTGAAAATATATATTCAAGATACTTATCATGCAAAGAAGCCAGGAACCTCCTTGACTTCAAGCTTCTTTTCGGATATCTTTCTCCATCCTTTTTGACCATATTAAGTACAAGTCTTTTTAGTAGTGTCAGGTTTCTCGGTGCATTCCCCGTTCTCGTTCTGTTTGCATCTTCTCTAAAGGTTACATCTAAACTCCAATGCGTACTTTCAATTCCCCAATGCAGTCTAATCCCTTTGGCGTAATCTTCTGCTGTTTTTACACTGCCTATATGCTATGCTCTCTCTTCCGTTTTCTTACCATTTACTTCACATCTGCGGATGACCATTCCTATACCCGTAAGCTTCTCCCAGTCATTTTTGGCATCCATCCACATGGAATTCCATTTGGCAGTTCTAGATACTGTTTGAGCCATTCTTCCTTTGCAAAAGCCCAGTCTTCCATTTCATGCCATTCATCACAACGGCATACAGTTGCTGCCACAGCAATAAACAAGATGTCTATCAATTTGTGTTGGACTTTTCCCTCTTGTCTTGGATCATATATTATACTAAAGTAATCAAAAAAACTTCCCATATATAGCCTCTCTTTGCCCATAGTTTTTACCTCTTTTCCTATTATTCTCTATGGACAATGCTACTATATATTCATTATAGATTTTAGCTGAAATTTATTCCATGGTAAAACTTTCATTCATGCTTTTACCGTATAACTACTGTGTAGAATTAGTAGGGACTATCAAATCAAAAACCATCTTCCCTTAAACAACATCCTCTATCTAGACAAATGTAAGCTCTATAATTACTGCTTTCTAACTGTGTTTTCTGTTAAGACAAACTATACACTACACATGTGTCATCGACTTAAATGCAGGCAGCATCTATTTATTGCATGGGTATTGACCGCTCGTACCTTGCCTTTATCTAATCTGCAACAGGTGTAAGATCTTTGTTGATATATCCTTTATCTCCAAGAACAGTGATACCTTGATAAGACACAAGTATATCCCATGCAGCTTAAATCCTGGATAGGTTTCCTTTTTAGAGGGACAATTGCCATAGGTAGCACCAAAACCTCTAAAAGTTTTATGAAAGCGTGCTCTACCAAATTTACAAACAGGTATTGGAATACTATCAATGATTCTATAGGAATTATGATTATAGGGCAGTAAAACCAGCATGCAATAAAGGAAGCCCAATAATTCTACAAAATCGAATCGTCGGGCTTTGAGATTAGTATAATGTGGGACAGGTTTTATTTGGGCTAATTTGAATTTGGAAGCGCTTTAGCCCCCATGGCTTTGCGTCTCCACCTTTAGATACAAGTTTGCTCTCAATGATATTTAGAATTTAAATGCAGTCAAATTTATTTGTTGCTTTCAAGACTATTCACGCAATAGCACGAGCCCTTTGGAGCCGTCCACGGTCACGTCAGGTTGCGTAAAAACTTTTATTTGATTAATTGCATGCACAATATATGCTTTTGATAAGCTTATTTAATACTATATATTGTACACTTGAGTCGGTGGAAATGCATTTTTACGCAGTCTGACGTGTAACTTTAAAACAAAGTTTGTACGCAACAAAACTCACAACCTCGATTAAACCCTTGGAGTTTTTAGGTAATTTTATAATAAAGATTGTCCACATTATATACCAACCCATTTATTACATAATATGGTTTATAATATAGTTTGTTCAACTTATATATTTAATATTGGTAATAATTTTATTAAATCAATTTATCCTGTGTTAATTTATATCGTAAATTGCAATGGAAACTTGACAGGAACATGTTTAAAAAAACTGGAATATTCCATTTAATCGTTAGTCAATTACTACACTAGTATTATATGTATCAGTAAAAACCCCGATAAACTCCATTCTGTATTAGGAGATAATCATTATATAAATCATTTTTTATTTTATATTAGTCTGGGATATATTTTTTATGATATAAAGCAAATATTTCCAAACTGTACATTCCTACTTATCCCAAATAAATTGATCGTGTCTTTACCTGTGAAAAAGTAAGGATTGGAGTATGATCCACAAACTTTATGGCATTTGTAATAATAAAAATAGTTAGTATTGCTATTAAGGATTTAAGTATCTTTTCATTAATTATATCCGCACAATTTCTTTTTTAATTAGACGTTTGCAAAACACCAGCACCTGCATAAATATGGGATATTTTTTACTACAAAATAAAACAACTCTTCACTGATTTATGGTAAAATTGGCTTAACAAGAGACAATTAACCATTCACCTCAGAATTGTTCATATTTTTTCTCTCCTTATAATAATCTCCATAATATCACAAACAACATAAAGCAAAGTCATAAAACCAAATATTCAACAGAAAAACATTCTAATTATTTGCTTATGGAGTCGAACTTAAGCCGACTCCATAGGATATTTCAAATTGTTTGTTTGCTAAGTTATACCCTAATTGTGCTTTAGATTTATTTAGCTTTATCTCTTTTAATTGATTCACAATCTCAAGTAGCTCTATATTAGTTCCTAGTCCATTTTCATATTTTACTCTTGTTACGTCATAAGCTTTTTGCAGCTGCCTTTCTGTTTGCTCCAGCATAACAACGGACTCATAGGCATCTATCATATCCATATATGCTTTTCTTACTGATATTTCAACAGATGGGTATATTAATATAGTTATACTCACTGGATTCCAATGCGTGCTTGGCTGATTGATGCTTATACGTAATTGAAGGATACCATTTAGCAGTAATGTCAAAATACAATTTATCTACTTCGTACTGCTCTCTAGCTGAAATGATTTCCATTCTATTTTGGAGCGCCGCAGACACTTTTTTTTCAATATCAATGTCTTCAGGAGCATTCACCTCTACAACATCAGTTAATTTTATTTTTGTTTGAAGAGGCAACGCCAATGCTTTATTAAAATTCATCTGCTCATATTCCGACGCTCTCTGAGCCGATCTCAAATCCACTTCTGTTTGTGCTAAGGAATTTTCAAACGATATTAGCTCAAGCTCGGATATTATACCCAAATCGTACTTTTTCTTTGCAATATCTAGATTCTCCTCTGCTAGTTCTAAAATACTGTTTTGTATATTTACGTTTTCTCGTGCATTAAGTAGATTAAAATAGTTTTTTTCTACCATAAACTTTATAAATTTCGTCGTTTGCACCTTTCCTTTTTCTGCAAGCTTTAACGCTTTTTCTGCCATCCTTTTGTAATACCCATCTTTAAGCAATTGGCTTTCAAATGCTCCTGTAGGAGAATCTTCAGATTCTTTATATGCACCTTTTGCTTCTCTAAAACTAACTTTTGCTTTTTCAATAGCTGTATTACTAATAGAGATTAGAGGACTGTTTTCAGTTGCATAGTTAATTGCTTGTTGTAATGTAAAAGTCTTTTCTTCTGCTGCATCACTTGTAATTGCTGATATAGAAGTCGTAGTTATCATCACAAATATGAAGACCACTGCTACGGTCTTTATTTTATTTATCATCCTTATCCCCTCACTTTATAAAAATTTCAAAAACATTGCTATCATCAAAATTTACTTCTTTCTTAAGTTCTATATAGATACTTGACTGATGTACAGAATCCGTAATAAAGCTATTTTTCAATTATAGAGTACAAAAACGGAACCATAACCAAATTAAAAATCATACAGAACGTCAATGCCGCCATCAATAATATTGCAAGTGGAACAAACAGTACCTGTCCGGACATGGCAAGGGGTATAAGTCCCAAAACAGTTGTCAGGGTACTCATAAGTATTGGACGGAGTCTTTTAACACCGGCACTCTGGCAGGCTTCATTTATGCTGAGTCCATTTTTTCTTTCTGTATTTATATAATCAACAAGAACAATGGCATTGGCAAGAATTATACCAAGCATACTGATTATGCCCAGCATTACAAAGAATGAAAGGCTGTAGCCTGTTAGATATACTGCCGTCATACCGCTTGTAACTCCTATAGGCAGTGAAGAGAATATAAGCAAAAGCTGTTTTACACTCTTAAACTGAAGATATAGAACGAAAATTATTAAAGCCATTGATAGAAATCCTGCCATCATCATACCATCCATAGCTTCAGCGTAATCTTTAGATGGTGTAGTATCTACAATTACTCCATCCGGCACTTCAATATCCTTTATTGCTTCAACAAATTTGCTTTGAAGTGCACCTGCATTATATCCATACTGTGCATATCCACCTATTGATATTACTCTCTGACCGTCTATGTGTTTAATCGTATTTAAGCTTGTGGATATATCAAAATCGGCAAACTGCTTTGTCATATACTTTGCGCCTGTGTTAGACTTGATTTTGTAATTTTCAAGTGCATCAAGACTTGAAATATCCGATTTAACATTAATATTGTATTCCTTACCGTTATCATAAGCGGTTGCAGCTGTACGACCGGAAACAGCTATATTAAGTTCATTTTGCACAGATGCTTTTAATAATCCCATAGCGTTCATTTTTTTATCATCCATATTTATAAAATATTCATACGTTGAATAGTAGCTATCACTTGAAACAGCTGTAACACCTTCAATTCCCTTAAGTTTTGCTGCTATTTGTGACGCAGCTTCATTCATCAGCGCCATATCATCACCATATATGTTAATCCCTATAGGTGTGCCCGTTTCGGGGATAATACCTATTTGATTTACAACAACGTATGCATCAACTACAGAAGCATTGATCTCCTTCTGTAAAAAGCTAACCATTTCAGCTGTTGTTTTAAATCTACCATCCTTTTTCAGATCTATTTTTACGCAAATGTCTCCGAGACTATCAGATGCACCTTTCTCGTTTACAGCAAAGCTATAGCTCGGTATTCCTATGCCTATACCAGAAAAAATGCTTACAGTTTCCGGCTGTGCACTAATGATATTCTGTACCTTCATTACCAACTTTTCAGTTTGCTTAAAATTGTCTGCCTGATAATTTTTTATATCAATAAGTACATATTCCTTATTTACCTTTGGCATCATATCCATTGTGGCGTTTGCCATGATAACCCCAAACAAAACAATCATACCTATGGCTGTAATAATTGTTATTTTTTTATGTTCGAAGGTATACTTTGATATTGCATCATACACTCGGTTGGTAATTCCGACTTTGTTCCTTTTGCTTTCATTTACAGGCTTGAGGAAAATATAGCAAAACATAGGTGTTACAAATATTGATATTATGAAAGAAAGCACAAGACACGAAATAATAACAATAGGAATCGCAATGATAACCTGTCTGTTTATACCCGCTAGTGTAAGCATTGATGCAAATGTCAGAACAGCTGTAAGCATTGAAAGAAATACCGATACAGCAACATCTTTTGTTCCCTTCGTACAGGCTTCAAGTCTGTCAGTACCTGCATCAATGTATGTTTGTATCGAATCACTTACCACAACTGAGTTATCAACCAGCATACCAAGTACCATAATCAATGCTGTTAGTGACATAAAATGAATTTGCTCCCCGACAAACTTCATTACAATGAAATTTGCAAAGATCGATAAGGGAATTGCTAAGGATACAATAAGTCCATTCCTGAAACTCATCCCTACCATAACAACAAGCATAACAATGACTATGGCTTCAATAACGTTTAAAAGAAAGTTATCTATATCACTCTTTACATCATCAGACTGAAAATAAACCTCATTTACTTTTACTGTTTCCGGCAACCCTGCTCTGAAATCCTCAACAGTCTGTCTTGTTTCCTCTCCCAAACTTACTACATTCAGTCCTTCATGGAAATACAGTGCGACAGTAACACTTTTTCTACCGTTAAAAAGGTAGTATGCACTATCATCAGCATCCTTATATACAATGTCAGCTATATCTTTAAGCCTTATAAGTGTATTGCTATCCGTAGAACCAACAATAATATTCTCAAGCTGGTCTAAACTACTGTATCTCCCCGAAGTATTTACTGAAATAGACTTGTCATCTTCGAGTGAGACACTTCCTATAGGCATTATGGAATTGTTTGAGTTTATCATCTGTACAATATCTGCCAATGACAGACGAAGCTGATTAAGCTTACGGGCATTTACAACAATAGAAATTTCGCTGTTGTTATCTCCTAATACTCTTACCTTTGACACACCGTGAATTTGTTTAAGTTTATCCTGTAATTCTATGGCACGTTGCGAAAGTTCATCATTTGAAACATTATCACCGGAAACAGCAAGTATAAGACTAGCACTATCAACCAAATTTGTATTTACGGTTATGGAGGAAACCGTATCCGGTAATTCTGACTTTACATCCTCCATTTTCTGACGAAGTTCTGTAAAACTGTTATCTACTTCTTCATCAGAAAGTTCATTTTTAAACCTTAAAACTACAGCGCTGGCATTATTCATAGACTGGGATGAACTTTCTTTAAAACCCGTTATATCCATAATCGCATTTTCAAGTTTTTTTGTAACCTCTTTTTCAACCTCCTCTGCTGTAAGTCCAGGTGCGATAACTGTAACAGCAGCACTTGGAATAGTCACTTTAGGAAATGAGGTCCTGGGCATCTCTATATAAGATATAACACCGATAATACTAATCATGCAAAGCAGAATAATTACTAGACCCTTCTGCTTGATAAATGATTCTAGAATTCTTTTAATCATCTAAGCCTCCGTTCTGACTGTGGGAGTCTGTTTGATTTATTTCCGAAACTACATCATTGTCATTAAGCGTTTTTATTCCGGTTATAATTATTTTTTCATCAAAAAGGTTGCTTACAAGCATTTTGCTTTCACTGATTTCCTTTATGTCTATCCGGACACGGCTTACTGTACTGTCATCATTAAGCTTGTAAACATAATTAACTCCGTTTAAATTAATAACGCTTTCTATAGGTACAAATACACCCTCAACGCTGTCTAAAACAAGGTCTGCAACAACAATTTCTCCGATTACAACGTTATCTGAAGAGAAAATGATATCAACTGCATATGTATTTGTGGTTTCGTCGGGGT
This sequence comes from Anaerovirgula multivorans, assembly GCF_900188145.1. Taxonomy (GTDB): domain Bacteria; phylum Bacillota; class Clostridia; order Peptostreptococcales; family Natronincolaceae; genus Anaerovirgula; species Anaerovirgula multivorans. The sequence continues at coordinate 27,888 of NZ_FZOJ01000017.1, forward strand.
GAATGGATATATTGTCAATTTGTCCTGTTATGGAGTTGTTTATTATAACCTGTTTTACAGAGGGAAGCTTGTTGTAATCCTCTGCCGATACGCCGATAGAAACCATGCTGCTGTTTGATTTCGCAGTAATAACCGGTGAATTCGCCGTAACCGAATCGCCTTCGGATATGTCGAGCTTTGTTATATAGCCGTCAGCCTCCGCCCTGAGTGTAGCGTCAATAATATTCTGTTCAGCCTGTTCCATAGAATTTCTGTCTACGGCGACATTTTCCTTCTCTATATTTATATCGTTTACTTTGTCTTTTTTTAGTTTTTCAAGATTTGCCTGCGCTGTTTCAAGCTGTGAACAAAGAGAGGTAAAATCAACCTCACTTTTTGCATATTGCGCCCTCTGTGATTCAATGCTTTTTTGGGAAATAGCTCCGGCTTCATACAAAGTTTCGTTTGCTTCAAGAGTTGATTTAAGTACATCTAAATTACTTTCGGCCGCTGTAATTGTCTGTTTTAAGATTTCGATACCGGCTTCGGCATTTGTAATGTTTGTATCATAGGTCGATATTGTTTTTTCAAGGGTGTTTTCAGAAATCACCAAATTGCTGTGCTTAGAGGCGGATAAAAAGTTGAGCTGTGTTGTGTCAAGCGTTGCCAGAATATCACCTTTTTTTACGTACTGACCTTCCTTAATATATACTTCTGATACCTTGCCGCTTGATGTAAAGAAATAATTTCTTGTTTCGCTTGATTTCACAATGCCTTGATAGCTTAATTTCACATCATATTTTGATGGAGAGAGAATCATTGTTTCAACTGTTTTTAGATTTTTTCCGCCGGTAGTATCTGTGCTTTTTTGACAGCCGTATAAAAGCAGCGATACAGTTGCTGCCAAACAAATCAGTTGCATAAATTTCTTATTCATAATATCTTCCTTTCGTATAAATAGTTTAGTTAATCTATTATGATCCCTAGAATCATTGCTACAAGATTACTTTTTTCGTAAATATACCCTCCTTATTTTGAATTGATGATTTCTCATCTATTTATGTAGCTATTGTAATATCTATTTGTTTAAGAATTGCTTTTAAATTGTTAATTGTAATAATTTTCTTTACCAAGTAATTTGGAGGTGGCAAGCCTCATACCGCTGCCGCCTCTGGTGATTACGCATACCTTTTTGATTGCTTTTGTTGTTTGGCTCATAACGTCCCCCTTTTTAATTAATGCGAATTTGCTGCCATGACTTTATTCATCAAGGAAATAGCTGCTTTTGGGCTGAAACTATACAATAGATTCATGAGATTTGCGTCTTTTCCTATGATCATCTTATACTTGTCGGTTTCCATCCCCTTCAGTATAAGACTAGCAGCTTTGGCAGGTGATAGGAGCATATTAGAATTTTTCTGTTCCTCAGGTGCTGATTTACTGCTGCCATACGAGTTTTTCTTGATATCTGTCGCGATTCCCCCTGGAATAACTACAGTTACATGGACGTTGGTATTAAGCAGTTCTGAGTACAGCGCTTCCGATAACATTCTAACTGCTGCTTTGGAAGCTCCGTATATGCTTTGTCCTGGCACCGGTAAAAAGCCTCCCATACTAGATATATTAACAATGTGCGCTTCCGGTCTTTTCTGCAACAGAGGCAAAAAAGCTTTGATCATATTTAACGTGCCGAAATAATTAACATTCATAACACGGTCTATTTGATCCATCTTCAATTCTCTTAAATTAATAAAGGGTTGTATAATACCTGCATTATTTATAATGCCATCAACCTTGCCATGCTTTGCAACCACCTCATCTACCAACTTAAGGATTGCTTCATAATTGGTGATATCAGCTACATGTAAAGATAGTTTTTGGGGGCATCCTGCAATCCGTAGGGTCTCATCCAACGCTTGCTTATTAATATCTACCGCTGCAACAGAAGCACCTTTTGCCAAAAGCTGTAGTACTAATTCCCTGCCGACGCCATTGCCTCCACCTGTTACAACTATTACCTTATTATTTGCTTTCATAATAAATCTCCATTCCGCCGCTGTCGCTGGCGGCACAAATAGTAATGAAAAGTGGGGTACGACCTCCACCACGTTGGTAAATATTTATAGAGGAGAAGACAAACTACAAAGCACGGTAGGAGGAGTCGTAGATCGCCTTTCTCAGCCTAAAACAGTATAATAAATAGTGTAAGAATCGTCTTTCAAGCACAAATAAGTGGTTCTATAAGTCCGCACGCTAATAATTGCTTTAGCTATTAGTCTAATGTGTGATGATTCAGTCAATGTCTTCCTCCTCTACTATGAAAGGAGGCTGTGCCATGAAAGTTGTTTATTCAACTTGCTGTGGTGTCGATGTTCACAAGACTTTCCTCGTCGCCACACTCATTACAACCGAGGGAATCACTCCACATTATTCAAAAAAGAGATTCTCTACATTTAACAATTCCATCTTACAGTTCAAGCAGTGGTTAATCGAAAACAACTGCCTTGACATTTGTATGGAATCCACCGGGAAATATTGGGTCCCCATCTATAATCTTTTGGAGGACAAAATCCGGATTACCGTTGCTAACCCCAAATGGGTTAAAGCTGTAAAAGGTAATAAGGATGATGTTAAGGACTCCAAATGGATCGGAGACTTATTCCGCCTCAGGATAGTCCCAGGGAGTTATATTCCAGAAAAACCAATCCGCATTCTTCGTGAATACACGCATTATCGCTACAAACTTGTTTCCTGTAAGAGTAGCGAAAAAAACCGGTTTCAAAATGCATTCACAGTTTGCAATGTAGCCCTTGATGCTGTCGTTTCAGACATGTTTGGCAAATCTGCCTCTTCTATCACCGACTACTTGATTTCAACCGATTCCTTTGACCCGGAACATTGTTCAACACTTCTTAAAGGTTCCTTAAGGGATAAGGTTGATTCTGTGATTGAGTCAATTGAGGGTTACCAAATGACTAAGGAGCAAAAGGACCGTATGTTAATGGTTCGCTCTCATCTTGAATTTGTCCAGACATCTATTGGAAAGCTGGATAAGATGGTTGCTCCTTTTGAATCTGCTATTACCCTTCTTTGTACCATTCCCGGAGTAGATAGAGTATCTGCAATCACCATCATCTCCGAGATTGGTACGGATATGTCTCAATTTGCCAGCTCCAAGCGTTTATGCTGCTGGGCGGGATTAACACCTGGAAACAATGAATCTGCCGGTAAGAAGAAATCAGTTAGAATTACACGTGCTGGAGTCTATCTCAAACCTGCACTGATGCAAATTGCCCATGCTTCCGTGACTTCTAATAAGTCTCCTTACTACAAAAACAAATACAACCGCATTTGCAAAAGGAGGGGCAAAAAAAGAGCTATTATTGCTGTCACAAGGATGATTCTCACTGCTATATACCATATGTTTATTACAGGTGAAGAGTGGAACCCAAGCGACCTCTACAAAATTGACATGCCACAAGAAATGATGGAAAAGCAAAAACAAAAAGCTTTAAAACAAGCAGCCAAACTTTTAATTTCAAGTGGGTTAATTAAAGCTGCCGATATTTCTTTGGCATTAAATTAATATATTAATTTTTCAAGGGACAATGGTACCTCTATTTTGCTATGCCATTTTTTAGTGACTACGGAGAGCCTTTGAAGTATCTTTTCACGCTAATCTCCTCCATATATCAGGTTTGGTTCTAAGTGTATTACTTCTTTTCTATCGTATCATTCATTAATACTTCCTCCTGGTTGCATAATTAATAACTTAGTAGTACGAGTGATTATTTGTGCATTAATCTGTTAGCCTTCTCACACACCTCATGAACCTCATCATACTTTTTGTCAATCAAAGGCGCTATCTTGGCGGCCTTTTTATTGTGAATGATAGAGTAACAGAAGTATGGGATAATCCAGCCAATAAAAGCAGGAATGGATAGAATGATAGACAAGGGTAACATGCCGGCAAGATAAGCAAACACAGAGGCGACCATAAATGCTGAACCGACAATACCGATGGTATACGCAACGGCAGAGGCCCCCTTAACCTTGGCTCGCTTCAGTGTTTCAATTTCTTCAACACAGGCCTCAAATTTACTCTGAAGTCTGGTCAGCTCTGCCTTATTTCTAATTTTGCAATCACGTTTGAACTTCATAACCATAGAAAAAGAGCTGCTTATCGTTGAATCAGTTCCCTCAAGTTTCCAGCCAAAATTCTGATAACCGTCTGCATACATCGACACCATGTTGCGCTTTACCATAATATCCTTGTATTCATAGCCAATAGAATTATTTTCATTTTTCATTATTTCACTCATGGCGAATGCTCCTTCATGTTAAAAAACTCATTTAGCAGATCTTTTCTGATTCATTTGATGTAACAATTCTACTGTTGAAATGTTTACAAATTGCTTATGAAATGTTTGAGAAATATTAAAACAAAAAAACAGTCTTCCCATTCGGGAAAACTGTTCTACTTCTTGAACAAAAAGGAAAATGATATTACTACCTCTGATTAAAAGTATCCGAGTATTTATTTGATTTTGAGCTTAACCGTAAATGTAGTGCCTTTGCCCAGCCCACTTGAGACCGAAATTGTACCGCCCGACAGCTCAATTACCTTAAGTACAAGGGGAAGACCCAACCCGTTTCCTTCTTGCGAATGAGAAGTGTCCCCCTGGTAGAATTTATCAAAGATGTGCTGCATGGTTTTCTCGCTCATGCCGCAGCCAGTATCAGATACTATCACTGTTACAATATCATCGTCAGATGTTTGCCTCAATGTGACAATGCCGCCTGACTCGGTGAATTTGAGCGCATTGGATAGCAGGTTATTCCAAACAATTTCCAACATACTCTCGTCGGCGCAGATTATAGCCCGTTCTTCCAAATCCGCTACAAATTCGATGTTTTTCTTTTCCCACAAGTCTTCAAAATTCAGCGCGCAGTCACAGAGCTGCCGGCAGAGATCGTATGCTTCTACTACCGGCCTGATCTCCTGATTTTCAATTTTATTGAGTTTCAGGATGTTTGTCACAAGCGCTGTCAGCCTTTGGGATGCTGTAATAATAGTATTTGTGTATTCTTTCCGCTGTTCGACTGTGAGATCCTCTTCTTGCAGCGCCATAGCATAACTTTGGATCACAGACAGTGGCGTTTTGATCTCGTGGGACACGTTAGCGATGAAATCGTTCTTTAATGTTTCGATGCTACCCAATTCCTCCACCATCTTATTGAAATCCTCAAACATAACATCAACATAATCCAGTTTATCGGCTGTATGGACAGGCTTCAGATATACCGAAAAATCACCTTCGGCCACTTTCTTAGCAGCTTCACTGAGTTTTCTCATGGGCTTATCAAAGGCACGAACCTTTTGACGGTTTGTAACAAGGACAAATATTGCCGTAACAATCGCCCAATACCCGTGCATACTCACAATAAATTCTAGCGGGATACTGCCAAAATGCACATACTCGTTAAGAATCATCCACTGTCCTGCAGACAGCACAAGTAATATAAAATATGTCAGCACATACTCCTTCCAGGTGTAATGCCTAGCTTTGACCCTGCTGTCCATCTCAACCTGCTTCTTTTTCACTGCAGCACCGCCTTATAACCCAAGCCATACACGGTGATGATCTTGAAGCCATCACAGCCGGAAAGCTTATCTCGAAGCTTTGTAATATAAACATCAACAGCACGCAGGCTGGTTTCGCTTTCGATTCCCCAGAATTCGTCCATGAGCTGCGCACGTGAAAAAGTATGCTTTGGATAAGACAGCAGCTTATACAAAATATTGAACTCCCGCACCGTCACAGGGATTTCCTCACCATTTACTGCCACCGTGGTGGCATCTGCGTCCATGATAAGGTTTCCTACTGTCAGCTTCTTCTCATTCATGATGTTAGCACGACGGATTAGAGCTCCTACTCGAAGAATCAGTTCATCCATATTAATAGGTTTGACCATATAGTCGTCGATACCTGCCTGAAAACCTTTCTGTTTGGATTTAATATCTTCGCGTGCTGTCATGAAAAGGATAGGAATAGTTTTGTTGATTTCCCGCACTGTTTCAGCAAATTCATAGCCATCAATCTCCGGCATCATGATGTCTGAAATTATCAGATCGTATGGATTATTATACATCAAATCATACGCCTCTCGTGGGTTCAAACATCCTTTAGCGGCATATCCGTTATTGCGTAGATAGGCGCACACGATTTGATTGAGCTTTATATCATCTTCTACAACAAGTATGTTAACCATAAAAAAACTCCTTTCTACTGCGAATATAATAATTATAGCAGTCAAATGTTAAAAAAATGTTTGAATTAAAATATTAAACACTTTTTTGGATTCTATACTATTTTCTAGTATATTGGCACTATCTTTAAAAATCAAGGAATAAGCTGCAATCGATAGTATTAATTAACTGTAGGAAAAAGAAGAATATAATCATGTTCAAACACTAAGCACTTACTACTTGAGGGATATTTCACAATTCAAAAATTCAAATTATGGATAAAAAGCACTGAGATTAGCAAAATCCACAGAAAAAAGAGTAGAAAATGCCTATGAAATTGAGTTACCCACAGTATTTGGTTTAATAAATATATGAATGTTCCTCTTGTTCTTTGATAATTTAATGATTAAACTGCTTTATTAAGACCTGTTACCCGTAAATTGTTTAAAGCATAGTTTTCTTTACCTTCTCCGAAAAAGCATTCTACAGCATTTTCCTGTAAAATTGAATAATCAATAAAAGTTAATACTGCTTGCAGCTCAGTCATCGGTTGAATTTTTATAATTTGTTCTAAAGTAAAATACGCTATTTGCCGATTCATAAGTCGTACAAATTTTATTCCTTTCTATGGATTGTTAGACAGATTATTTATCGGATTGGGGTAAACTATTTTTTTATACCTTTTTAAACCCTAGTAATATCAATATCTAAAAATTATGAAATTTACTCTATTATTTAACACCTTCGAAAATTAAGTGGAAAATTTATAAACAAACTATCTTTTCATATAACCTATCTGCCAATTCCCATACACTTCTAATAGCATATGTATGCTTTAATCTATAATTGTAAATTTCTTGTTTGCCCAATTTTTCCATAACATTATTATCCCATGTTCCGTTATTATTAACAAGCCCCACTAATATCATCTGAATTACTTTTTCTCAACGTATGCTTAGATAATTCTTTGGAGTAGTAAGCGCAAGCGTTGAAAGAGACTTCCCTTGCCTTTCTATTTCAATCACGTTAATAATCCCTTTGCCGGATACACTTATCTTGGCTAAGACATATCTTCTAGGCGTTAATCCGTCATCTAATTTAGAAAACTTTTTTCCCTTTAATCCTTCCGGTAAATTATCAACGATATAACTAACTGAAATATCAGAATAATGCTTGTTAAGTGCGCTTAAAATCTCAATAAATTCTTTGATATCTCCATCATACTTTTCCACCGTTTCTTGTATTGGCACAAACTCTAACCCTGTTAATAGATCTATTCCACCTACATCAGCAGTGGTCACTTGATCTGGTGAGTCAATTTGAATCTCTTCAGTATTCTCATCTTCCTTGGTTCTTTTACTGATAATTCCTTTTCTCTGCATATAAACCATGGGAGCATTTTCATATTCATGATGAGTTATTTCTATAGGAACTGCTTTTTCGGTTCGTTTAGCACCCCCAGCCTCTGTATTAATTGTTAATCCATCATCCTCTACCTTTATATATTTTCTAAGCTTACTCTTATCTGAGTTTCGAATATTATGAAGCTTTGGAGATACGACTTCCACCGATTGTACATCAAAAGTCTTTCCTTAACCAGTTCATCCAAAAAGTTATCGTCTTTTACATGTTGTAAATAATCAATTACTTCTGAATAAGGCCGAATCACATCCGCAACGTCCAATAGCGCCAGACCCATTTCTGAAGTAATATTGTTTTGTACAGATTGAGAAAGGGTGTCTGCTACGTTTTTTTCACTTAGCCATGCCTCCATTTTTTCATTGATCCATGTTGAAGCATTTATAGCAGACATAAATACAGCTGATATAATAGAATTAGGGGGGGTGTACATAGCCTTAGTTCTGTGTAAAGATTCGTCCTACTAAAGAAAAATTCCCCCAAACTTATTAGTCTGAGGGAACATACAAAATACTCTAAACCGCTGTATCAACACAACACGCTCCATATGTATTTTTATAGAAATATGACAATATCTTGCAACAGGCAAATTCATCGGTCTGTCATTGATACGTCATATTCTATTCTATTCAATACACACTTTCTAAAATAACATAGACTGTAGAGGGTTGCAATAGATTTTTGCATATTTTGTCGATATCCTGTATAAATATTCGACATAGCATATATTAAAATCAATCAATAGAACTTATCCGATATTTCCATGGATCATCATAAGAATTGAGATTATTGTCAATAAAACTGCTATTATTATTTTTTCTACATATAATCATTGCTGCAACATCATCAGCATTTGATTCTAGCGTAACGATGGGCTTAGGAGGATTTTCGGCAAGTTGATGTACTATAATTTAATGAGGTTTATTAACTAATATGATATTGGTTTATTATATTCGATTTCAGTAATTTCAAAATTAAACCAGTTAAAGTCTCCATCATCTAATTTCCAAGTGATATCTCCTTTTGTAGGAACTCTTATTCCTTCAAATTCTTTATAATCCCTCACTGGAACCGACCATGTCTCTAAACTAAACTTTCCATTAAATTCGCCATATCGTTCAGCCTCGAATTTAATAGCTTCTCCCTTATCATTAAATGTGAATATTCCTGAGGCCGTTATACCTCCATAGGTCATAGTTGCTTTAGCATTATCCTCATCTATTTCTTCCCATGTTATATATTCCTTCAAAACTGCAGATGGAAACCACATCGTCTCGGCAAGATATCTTAACAAAGTGCCTTGATCGATTTCTTTTCCTTCTGAATCAGCAACGGAAAATAATGAAAGAGCTTTAATAAGCATGTTTCCTTTTCCATCCTGATATTTGTCTCTTCCTGCAATGTGAATTAACGGAGCTACTTTAATATTTGCTCTCCAAATAAACCCTGGCTCCTCTGAGGTAAAGTATTGTTCTGCTTCCACTGGCATCCATGGTTTACCCTCTCCCAATCTCATATCTGCTTTTTGTTTTAAACGAACAGCTACTATTTTTTCCCTTCCGATAACCCCAGTGTACTCAAGCCACCTTTGAACATTTTGGGGTAAGCCTTCTATATCCTCCGCAGTCACAATCTTTTCTTTGTCTTCCACCTTGCTAAAAAGCATTTTAACTTCCTGTTCTACATTTCGTTTAAATAGAAAACTTGCTATGGATGAGGTAACTGTAAATGCAACCACAAGTACGACAATACTAGTTAGCATGAGTGTTTTTTTTGACATATTATCACTCCCAATAAAATTACTCCACTACTACGCAGTACCATTATTCTCTAAGTTAATCTATTCGAGATTTTGTTTATTATTCCTTCCGGCTCTTGGATAAAACAGTAAAAAGCGATGCTATTCGTGAAAAGGTAGTTTTTTATTCTGATGTAAAAATTTAAAACTGATAAATCTATCTTAAATTTTAAACCCATTACGATTTCGTACAATAAACTTATTCTTCGGAATTTCTTCCCCCTTGAAAGAAAAATCTCCAAAACACTCGTCTAGGAGAACCTAATTGACATTTCAATATTTACTTCAAATCCTTATGATTCTTTGATACTAACCTATTTCTTCTCTATCAACACCACACACTCCGCAGTCCTTTTCTACCAATCGTAGCTTTGCTACTCTCGGGAAAATTTTGCATGAGGCGTACATCTACTTACTTTGTAAGCAGTGTTACGGCTTCAACATGACTCATTTATTTCATCCATTTATTTTATCGTAATAATGTAATGTTCTTGGAGTTATCCCTGTTATCTGAACGATGTCTTTAACGGTTAATAATTGTTTCTTCATTCCAAAATCCTTATCTCCTATCTGTATAGTCAAATATTTTCTTCTTAAGAAATTTCTAAAATTTTTTAAGAAATTTTATCAGTAAATATAATTTATGATAATTCGTATCCAATTATTTCAAGCCAATTTGCGATTTCTTCAGATGAAACAGTCCCATTTACAGTAATACCAGGTAGAATGGTGGATTTTGAACACTCTCTGGCTATATCATTTTCAATTTGGCAAAATCCACCTCCTCCATGAGTGCAGAAGGGAATTATTGTTTTCCCTGTGAAATCATGTTGTCTTAGAAAACTCATAACTGGTGGGGCTAATGTTTTAAACCAATTAGGTGTACCTATAAATACTGTTCGATAATCCTCTATTGACTCACTTCCAGATATTAGTATGGGGCAAAATCCTCGAGCAATCTGATTCCTTACTTCTTTAGCGGCAGTATTATAATCAAAAGAATAATTCTTATCAGGAACTAATTCTCTTATAGTGCCACCAGTCTGGATTGCTATTTTTAACGCTAAATTCACTGTGTTTTGAAAAAGCGAATAATAAACAATCAGTGTATTATTCATATGGTGTGGGAGTGTATAAGAAACATATCCCTCCACTTGTGTATTTCCAGTGGTTTCAGCTTCCGCCATATAGGCACAGCAGCATTCTCTGGCGTCTCCCATATAAAGAATGCCAACTTCATTGCCATTCGGCAGTAAATTCAAAATATTCTGTTCAAGTTCGATGAAACCAATTTATCAATAATTCTGCCTAAAGATGTTTTATCTGTGACACCTTCTACAATAAATAGAATGACCTTTTTAGTTCTCATCAATCACCCTCCCAGCAATTCTGAAAGCACGACTGATATCAAAGCTGTTGGTCCCTTTGTAGATTTCCTCTTTTTGTCCTCCAAGATTGATGCTTCGATAATACAAGTTTCTCATATTATTATTGCTCTTCACATTTGCAAACCGCATATATCGATTCTTAGGATTTGTTGTTGTAAATATGATCGAACTTGTATCCAGCATTTCTAGCGGTCTTAAATTATGAGAAGTAAAAATCAGTTGTCCTTTTCCATTTTCACTGACAATCTGAAGAATCTCACCGAGTAAATATTCAAAAATACCGACATCCAATTCATCAACAACCATACAGACTGTAGGGTTGTTAAACATTGTTATCAAAGTGCTCAATATGGATATGATTTTCTTGATACCGTCGGACTCATACTTTAAAGGCACTTTTATATCATCCCTTATGGATATTAATTCAATCCGAATGCCTTCATTGCCATCATCTCTAAGTTGCTTGCCATGATTTTTCAGACCAATATTGAGACCTGGGACAATGGTTTCAAGGACAATGTTCATCTGGTCGATGATTTTGACCACAACATTATATACTTCTTCGGGAACAACCGAGGGCTTCAAAAGACCGATTGGCAAATCCCCCTGTGTCACTTTTTTCTCATCCAACAACCTGAAACTAAAGGGGATTAACACATTCATGTTAATCATTCCTGAATGATGATTCTTTATAATGAATAGATTAACATTTGCATGATGCTTCAAAGTTAGAATGATGCCTGTATAGCTTTTAAAGGCATCATTTTTCTTAATAATTTCCTCTAACTCACTGCTGAAAACAAAAGAAGTGCCGTTTTTTTCGGACATTTTTTTAGCAACACCCAGATCAATTTGAATATCTGCATTATTTGACGTTAGCAAGCGATAGTTTTTTACCGGTTTAAAAACGTATTCTTTGTTTCTCACGTGATAATCAATAATTCCGGCTTTACTTTTCCAAGCACCATCAACAAGCTCTTTGTACGGCAAATTTTCACGAATCACTTTGGCTTTACTTTCATCTGTTCTTTCGACCTCTACTTCGTAAAAAATCTGATACTCATGAGCGCCCTGATTGAAATGATAAACGAGTTTTATCGTGGCAGTCTCTTCATTTTCAAATATATAGTCGCCTGCATTTTTAGGTAACTCTTTTCCACTTATAAGGTGTTTAATAAGCCACATAGCATCGACAAACGCTGTTTTTCCTGAGCCATTCTGACCGTATATTCCAATGATCTCTGAGCGAATTAATTTATTTGATGATGGATTATCATTTGGAAAATCAATTTTTCCATATTCAACATTTTTTATATTAAAAAGTTCAGCTTCTTTTATGCGAATCATAGCATCTTGCATTCCATACACCTCCGATTACAACAAATCATGTCACAAAACACTCGAAAAGATATGGCTCATCGGGAAAAAGAAAAATCACAGGAGCAGAGATAATCTGTCCTGCGATTTCATCAGCCTCCGCAGGAGGCGTAGCCACACAATTTATTGTGTGTTCGATGGGAATTGGGGATACTTCCCAACAAGCAGATTTGCCAAAAATCCCGTTAGGGAATTTTGAGCAAAATCGCAAGGTGTGTACCACCTTGCCCTGCTTGCCGACATTGTTTTGTCGGAGCGTTCCCCTCCCCGGCTAGTGCGTTTCCATGAAAAAAACGAGGGCCGCACTCTTACGCTTCCCCCGTTTCTTCGACTTCCTTAATCTCTTTCGCCGTAGCGGTGACTACTCGCAATCCTTTATCGCTCATATCGTCAAGCAGACTTTCAAGCTGTCTGCGCTGCGTAGATTTGTCTGTTTCCTTGTGTGGAAAAAAGAATTGGTCTACCGATACGTCTAAAAGAGTGACAAGCTCATAAAAGATTTGCAGACTTGGATGCTATCCGCTGTTTTCAATGGACGCAATATACCGAGGGGCAATACCCATTTGGTCTGCTAACTGATTTCTCGATAATCCCTTTGCTTTTCTTGCTGTTCTTATGGCTTGGCCGAAAGCCTTAAAATCGTATTTTACAACTTCTCTTTTCATAAATAATTCACCCTACTACATTTTACCGTTCACCTTTTCTTTTAGATATGATTACACAGCTCATACACATGATAGAAATAAGTCATAATAATTAGTTGTATATTTCTGATAAAAGAAATATAATAAGAGCATTGGAGGGATTGAGCATGGATTATATAACGACAAAAGAAGCAGCGAAAAATTGGGGAATCACAGACAGAATGGTAGTGTACCATTGCTCTGCTGGACGGATTAAGGGAGCTAAAAAAATGGGAAATACATGGCTTGTTCCAGTTGACGCTGAAAAACCGGCTGATAGACGATATAGGAGCAGTAAAGTAAAGGATGGTGAAAATAAATGAAACGGATATTTTTAGTTGAGGACGATAAGGCAATCGCCAGAAACCTTGTGCTTCTGCTCCGCTCGGAGGGATTTACAGTCACTCACGCCCCTACGCGGAGTGAAGCCCTTGACGCGCTTGCCGGGAATAAATTTGACTTGGCGTTGATTGATATTTCTTTGCCTGACGGAAATGGCTTTACGGTTTGCACGGAAATCAAAGAAACAGGGGATGTTCCCGTTATCTTTCTGACGGCTTCCGGCGATGAGGCGAGTGTTGTTACCGGGCTGAACATGGGCGCGGACGACTATATCACCAAGCCTTTTCGTCCGCGTGAATTGATTGCGCGAATTGGAACCGCCCTGCGAAAAAGCGGGCGTTCTCAATCGGCTTTTGAAATCTGCGGGCTTCATATCAATACGGCAAGCGGCATTGTAAAAAAAAACGGCAACGAGGTTTTTCTTTCAGCATTAGAATACCGCTTGTTGCTGGTGTTTATCAGCAACCCAAAAAGTATTATCACGAGGGGCAGGCTGCTTGACGAATTGTGGGACGCGGCGGGCGAGTTTGTCAATGACAATACATTGACCGTGTACATCAGACGTCTGCGGGAAAAGATAGAGGATGATCCGGCAAGCCCGCAAATCATTCTGACCGTCCGTGGGACGGGGTATAGATTGGGGGGCGAGTATGCTTCGGAATAGAGAGATTCGGCAGTTTGCCATTTTGTTCTCCTTACTGGCCGCCACCACTGTAATACTGGGATTTGCAATCAATGCGGTGGCAGGAATCCTTGCCACTTTTTCTGCCGCCGGATTTGGCACAGCATTTTTCGTGTTTACCAAAGCCCGATACAAAAGCATTGCACAGATTTCACATCAAATAGACCTTGTCCTTCATAATGCTGACCATCTATATATTGGTGAGTCGGACGAGGGCGAGCTTTCCATTCTGCACAGTGAGATATCAAAAATGCTGCTGCGTATTCGGGAGCAAAACGACGCGCTGAAAAAAGAAAAAGAACATCTCGCCGATTCGCTGACCGACATAGCCCACCAACTCCGAACCCCACTCACATCTGCAAACCTCATTCTGTCATTGTTAGAGAATAACCCTGATGAAAATGAGCGGAAAGCATTTGTACGGGAAACAGAGGAATTGCTTGTGCGGATGGATTGGCTGCTTACTTCCCTACTAAAATTATCCCGACTGGACGCGGGCATTGTGGTGTTCCAAAGGGAGCAGATAGATGTAACCACTTTGATTTGCGCCGCGCTTCGCCCGTTCCTAATCCCAATGGAACTGCACGATATTGTCGTGCAGATAGACGTGCCGAAAGGGATAATCATTCAGGGTGATTCTGATTGGCTTTCGGAAGCCATTCAAAACATCCTCAAGAATTGCATGGAAAGCGCAGGCGATAATGGGAAAATTGAGATTGTCTGCACAGACAACCCACTGTTTACTGAGATTACCATCCACGACAGCGGCGTAGGTTTTGAAAAAGAAGATTTACCCTGCCTGTTTGACCGATTTTATCGTGGGAAAAAAACAAACGCTACAGGATACGGGATTGGATTGGCTCTCTGCAAGATGATTATAACACGGCAGGGCGGGACGATTACCGCAAAAAATCACCCGCAGGGCGGCGCGATATTTGCCCTTCGTTTCCCAAAGTGACGAATCTCTCACCTAAAAGTCACCGAGATGTAAGATTAAAGTTCTATTATATGAGTAAAACATAAGAAAGGAGACTCACATAATGGAGTTTTTAAAAATTGAAAATTTATGTAAGATCTACGGCAAGGGTGAAAATCAAGTTACCGCACTTGACCATGTTTCGCTTACTATCGAAAAGGGGGAGTTTACCGCAATCATCGGTTCCTCTGGCTCGGGCAAATCCACATTGCTTCACAGCATCGGCGGCGTAGACTTGCCGACAAGCGGAAAGGTGTATTTGGAGGGGCAGGATGTATATGGCCAAAGCAACGAAAAACTCGCCATTTTCCGCAGGCGGCAGGTTGGACTGATTTACCAGTTTCACAACCTCATTCCCACTCTGAATGTGGTGGAAAACATCACCTTGCCTATCCTGATGGACAAGCGCAAGGTTAACGAGGAGCGGCTAAATGACCTGCTCGAAATGATTGGATTAAAAGACCGCAAAACCCATTTACCCAATCAGCTTTCGGGCGGTCAGCAACAGCGCGTTTCCATAGGACGTGCTTTGATGAACGCCCCGGCGGTCATGCTTGCCGACGAACCCACGGGCAGCTTGGACAGCCGAAATGGACATGAAATCATCAAACTGCTGAAAGAAAGCAATAAAAAATATGGGCAGACCCTGATCCTCGTCACCCATGACGAAAATATCGCCCTGCAAGCAGACCGCATTATCGGCATATCAGACGGTAAAGTAGCGAGAGACGAGAGGGTGCGGCCATGAACATTTTTAACAAAGTCACTCTGCAAAGCTTGAAAAAAAGCCGTACCCGAACAATTGTTACGGTGATCGGAGTGGTTCTGTCCGCCGCCATGATTACGGCAGTCGCTACCTTTGCCGTGTCCCTGCAAAGCTATATGATAAACGGTGCTGCTGCCAAATATGGTGATTGGCATATTGAAATCCCAGACACAGATTCCTCCTTTGTGCTGGAACAGGCAGAGGACAGCCGAGTGGGAAATGCTGTAGTGCTACAGAACATCGGCTATGCCCCACTGGAAGGCGGACAAAATCCCGACAAGCCATATCTTTTTATTACCGGATGGAACGAGGAAGCCTTGGATGCTCTGCCCATCAAGCTGCTTTCCGGCAGACTACCGGAGAACAACAGTGAGGTCGTGATACCGGCTCATATTGCGGCAAACGGCGGCGTGAAAATTTCGGTGGGCGACATACTTACTCTCTCGGTCGGCAGCCGCATGAGCGGCGATCAGAAGCTGAGCCAGCACGATTCGTATCGTTCCGGGGAGGAAACCCTTGTACCCATGACAGAGAAAACCTATACAGTTGTCGGCATCTGCCAGCGACCGGCAATCGAGGAGTATGCTGCACCGGGATACACTTTAATCACAACAGAGGATACAGCCGCAGTGGACAGTCTTACCGTATTTATCACGCTGAAAAACCCATATCAGGTTCATTCTTATGCAGACAGCATATCAGACAATAACAGCTACGTTTTGAACGATTATGTACTGCGTTTTATGGGACTTTCAGGGGAAAAGATGCTTACAGTTCTCCTGTACTCGATTGGCGGCATTTTGATTGCCCTGGTTATGCTCGGCTCGGTGTTTCTGATTTATAATTCATTCAATATCTCATTGAATGAACGCACACACCAGTTCGGAATTCTCATGTCGGTAGGTGCCACGGAAAAACAGCTTCGCAATTCTGTGCTGTTTGAGGGGCTTTGCATCGGTACAATCGGCATTCCGATCGGCATTTTGGTCGGGATACCAAGCATCAAGCTTGTGCTTACTCTTGTGGCAAAGAATTTCGCAAATGTTATGTATGACAATGTACCGTTGACTTTGGTGGTGTCTGTTCCTGCTCTTGTTGCTGCGGCGATTATCAGTATGATCACCATTCTGATTTCGGCCTATATTCCGGCAAGGAAGGCCGCCAGTACGCCCGTGATGGAGTGTATCCGCCAGACAAACGAGGTCAAGGTGGAAGCTAAAGCGATGAGAACCTCAAAGCTGTCGGAACGCCTTTACGGTTTAGAGGAAACACTTGCGTTAAAAAACTTTAAGAGAAACAGGCGGCGTTACCGCAGTATTATCCTGTCGCTTACATTAAGCGTCGTATTGTTTGTGTCGTCAAGCTCTTTCGGAACCTATCTGAATAAGATCGCGGAGAATTCATCTGTGGTAGTTGAAGAATATGACATCTCTTTCGATACACGAGACATGGAGGAAAGTGAGCTGTTTCAGCTTTATGATGAGCTGAAAACCGCCGTCGGCGTTACCGAAAGCTCTTATCAGGCACTTTCGACCTATTCCTGCGTGCTCAATACAAGTGATTTGTCAAGTCATTTTTTGGATGAGTACGGTGAGCTCATCGGTTATGATGGGGCAAGTAAAACGGTGGAAGTGCAGCTCAATATTCAGTTTGTTGAGGACAGTGTCTATCAGAACCTGCTCGAAGGCCTCGGCCTGTCCCCAGAGGAATACACCGGACAGGACAAAAAAATGATCATGGCAGGAATACTGCCCGGGCGTTGGTATACGCAGGAACAGCCTATGGAATTTACGCTCCGCTCCAAGACCGGAGACCAGACGAAAACAATCCGTGCAACCTTTGTAAAAGACTACCCAGACCTGCTGCCCTCGGAGCCGGGTGACTGGCCCGGGTACTCTCTTATGGTGATAGCCCCTTACGAGGTAAAGCCGCAGTTTGACGCACTAGGTGCGACTGTAAAGCCTACTAAGCTGGGCATGACCTTCGAGTCAGAAAATCCCGGTCAGTCAACAGCTGCGATGCAGACGATGATTGATGGAGCCAGCATTACCGCCGACTATCATCTGTACAATCTCTATGAGATACTGGAGCAAAGCCGTAATATTACATTCATTGTCAATCTGTTCTCGGTTGTTTTTATCACGATGATTTCACTGATCGCGGTTGCGAACGTCTTCAACACGATTTCCACCAATATCAAGCTGCGCAGACGAGAATTTGCTATGCTTCGTTCTGTAGGGATGTCCGACCGGGACTTCAATAAGATGATGCGCTTTGAATGCACTCTTTATGGAGCGCGGACGATGCTTTGGGGTCTGCCCCTCTCAGGAATCCTTTCCTGTCTGATTTATAAGGGTATGGTCGTCGGCGGGGCGGAAAATATCGATTTTGTGTTTCCGTGGGGAAGTATGGCAATCAGCGTGTTTGGTGTACTCTTTATTGTATTTATTACAATGCTGTATGCCATTAGCAAGATAAAAAAAGAAAATATCATTGACGCGCTTCGGGATGATATGACTTGATTCAAAACCAATATTTGTTTGATAGAAAATCAAAAAAATCTAGTTAAAGTGGTTTGCAATCGTCCCGAAAGCGATTTAGACATTGAAAATACAGAATCCATCCTACAGAAGTAATGTAAATTACAAATGAATGCTACCCTGCGGTAATAGAAAAAAACGTAGTTGTGGCAAATGATGTTTTGCGGCCAAAATGTGGCCATGCGGCGGTTTTGAAATCAACAATCAAAACCGCCGTTTTTCTGAAAAAAAAAATGAATTCCGGAGGGTGTATTAAGGCGCCCATTTTTTAGGACACGACGGTATCGAGGAGGTATCGTCGTGTTTATTTTGTATCGTTGCAATGCTCTTGCAAGAAAGGAATCAAAACGATATGTATAGAGCCTTTGCAATCACGAGCATTGCACCGTCGGAGCGATAAAATGTCCCTTATGTGTGTTATCGTACCAATACCGCAGGAACTCCCCTAAAGTCTGTGGGAGGTCGTGAGAAAGTTTCATTTTGGTAAATACAATTGACATTTGATTTTAGTCGTGATAGAATTTATTCAAATTTGAATATTTAAATTTGAATATTATTAAGGAGTGAGAAACTTGATAAAATTAATGCTACTAGGTTTATTACAACAAAGAAATTTAACGGGTTATGAAATAATACAATATTTGAACTTAAGTCATGCAGAAAGCTGGGCAGGTATTAAAATAGGCTCAATCTATTATGCCCTCAATAAAATGGAAGAAAATGAATTAATAAAGGTTGAATCTATTGAAAATATTGGAAATCGTTCACGAACAATTTATTCGATTACCGAAAAAGGAGAACACTTTTTTGAAAGAAAACTAGAAGATACTCTTAGTGAAGTTGACCTTAATTTTCCTAATTCCTTATACACTGCTGTCACTTTTTTAGGAGAATTACCCTATGAAAAAGCAAAAAAAGCGATTGATGTTCATATTAATAATCTGGAAAAAGAGTTGAAAAGTTGGAAAGCTGCTGAAAAAGCAAAGGAAAAAGTACAATCAAAAACATTACCTAATTATATGAAAGCTCTGCTTAAAAATGGTTGTACCCATATAGAAGTAAACATAGAATTTTTAAAAGAAATAAAGGAGCTGTTATCTAAAGAGTCATTTGAGGTTCACTTACCTCCATTAAACAAAATAGAAAAAGGAGAAAAAAACTATGAATCCTAAAATAACTTTATCATCAACAAATCAGGTAATTGACCAAAGTCTAAAGCTTCAAATTACAGGATTAAAACCTAACCAACTGGTAAAGATACAAGCAGAAATGCAGGACGATGTAGAAAGAACATGGCATTCCTGTGCAACCTTCACAGCTGATTGCGAAGGAAAGATTGATTTAGATACAACAGCACCTCAAGAAGGCTCTTACACCAACTGTGACCCTAATGGTTTATTGTGGTCTATGCAGATAAAGGACAGTAATAATCCTTTTCCTCCAATATTTTTAAAAATGAGTACTCAATCTCATAAGGTGAGTTTTTATTTGATAATAGAAGATGAAGTAAAAGATAAAAGAGAAGTACAAATTAACTTTACTAATTCTGATACTGAACAAATTGTTGTTCAAAATTCAATAGTAGGAAAACTCTTTAAACCTAAAGGAAATAATAATCTACCAGCTGTAATCATTGTTGGAGGTTCTACTGGAGGCCTCTTTTGGTCAGAACAAATAGCAGCTTTACTGAGTACAAAAGGATATGCAGCTCTTGCTTTAAATTATTTTGATATGCAAAATGACAATTTACCAACTGAACTCATTGAAATTAAAATAGAATACTTTAAGAAAGCACTTGATTGGCTTAAAAACAAATCCGAAATTGACAAAAATAATATAAGTATGATGGGAATTTCTAAAGGTGGTGAGCTATCATTATTATTTGGTTCATATTTTTCTAAGCATTTAACTTCCATAATTGCTTACGTTCCTTCTTCCCATGTATTTGAAGGAATTTCAATGGGAAAACATCAAATAAAATCATCATGGACTTATAAAAACAACCCAATAGACTTTGTACAATACCCAGTAGATTCAAAATTCTCAAAAAATATGAATCCCATTGACATACGTAAAATTCATGATAATGCATTAAATACAGCTACTTCTAAACAATTAGAATGTGCTCGTATTCCTATCGAGAATATAGAATGTCCTATTCTTCTAATTTCTGGAGAAAGAGATGCTACTTGGCCATCTTCAGAAATGTGTAGAGATATGATCCAAACTTTAGAAGCACATAACAATCCTTATCAATCAAAACACCTTTATTTTAACAATATGGGGCATGCTTTCTTTCTCCCTAATATACCCCCTATGATTGATACTCCATCAGTCACAGCACAAAATGCTGCACATGCTAACAAAATTGCTTGGGAGTCAACACTGAAATTTTTGGCCGAACATTTTAATTAAACCCAGATAAAGAAAGCAGAAGTTAAAAAATACTATAGATAATCGTCCCATATTTAATTCAATCCTATGGATTGCTAGAAGCGAAGATCCAACTTCTAGAGCTTACTTTTGTCTATGATAGTGCTCATATTCTATAGGTGACATATAGTCTAAACTACTATGACTTCTTTTAGAGTTATACCAGGGTTTCTATATAAAGAGAAGCCCTCTTCTCCATGTGCTTTATCCATCTTCTAATACTTATGGGGGTAAAAACACCTATATCTTTAGCTACGTCAGTTTATAAACTTAGAAAGGACGTGTTACAGCATGAGTAATAATAAAAAATTCACCAAAGATTATAAGAAGGAAATAGTAGGCAAAAAACCAAGGGGTAGACCATTAGCGCTGGCATTAAAGATGGAAAGAAAATAGACCGACAGTGGCTGCCAAACCTCCAACGTCGATGATATACAGTGGCATGATTACCTTTTGCAGGCCGCTCCCTGTATCGGATACAAATCTTCCAAGTAATAGTAGCAGAAGATTTGTATTTAAAGTTTTCTTATCTTTTCCCATGAATATAATACCTCAATTCTTTTCAGTATGAGAAATCCCCCTGAACGATTGGCCTTTAATCTTCACATTTGGTATAAGAAGAAATGTCTATCGTCTCTAGTCCAGAATTTCTACATATCCTTCATTCCCGTTTGTTCTACTTCCTTCAACAATGGTGTGATCTCCCCTGAAAAATATATGCATAAAACATGAAGCGCTCTGGTACAGGCTGTATAAAGCAGCAGCCGTTCTTCTTCACAAGCATAATTTTCATCTCCTGCATTATATATAAGCACCACATCAAATTCTAATCCTTTAGCAAGGTAAGCTGGTATTACCAACAAGAAGCCAAGGGGACGTTTTGTTTGCCTTAGATTATTTGATCTTATCTAATAGGCCTCTTCCTATTTTTAGTACCCTTGATAATTGCCTATTGCTTGCTCCCGTTGTCTCTTTTATATTTTTAAGCACCTATAGTCTTCTATTCTTTTGCTATTCCTGCATTTATTGGATTTTGATGAATATATTGCAGTACTACAAGAAAATATTTGTCTGTATTGACTGTGGTTCATTTTTAAACTGGTTTTGAAAAAGATGCCCTGTTCTGCCATTTTTGACGTTATGGCATCGTGCATGGCAAACAAAACGTCCCCTTGGTTTCCTTGGTTTTGAACAAAACGTCCCCTTGGTTTTGAATTAAGTATGAAGTTTGAAGATAATGACATCTATGGAAATGGAAGAAGCAACCTTTGATATGAACACCCGTTCCCATATCTGCAATATCTGTTCCGTCAGCTCCCGAATGAATAATTAGAAATATGAGTTTGTCTCTCTTTGTTTAGAAGCTATGTCATCTTTTTTATCTCCTCAAGGGTCTCACGACTTATAGCGACTGTAAATGTGCCATAATTCCTTTATTTGCAACGCTTTATACACGTTTAAGAAGGCAGCAGATCTCTGTATGCGTTGTATATGTTATACAGATGTTTTTATAATATAAATAGTCAATTATTACTCTTCATCATTCTTAATGCTATTTGGTAATCTGTCAAAATCAGACTGAAAGAGCCTGTCCTGAATGATACGGTATTTTTCAAACTCACTCTCTGCAAATTCCTTTGCAATTGCAGCCATCACCTTTCCTGCGTTCTCTAATATATCCTTTTCATTGAATTGCAAGAATGCGTTTAGCTTCTTAGCCCAATCTTCCATTGTCATAGGGATATTTCTTTCAGCTTGGCTTTCTGCATAATCAAGATACATCGTCACAAATCGATCTAAGGATTTGATTTCTTTTTCTGTCAGATAGTTCTTTGCAATAGAAACATCGCTTTTAACAATTTTACCATGTGGAGCATTCTTCCATGTTGTCAGTCCCATATGCTCCCTGGTACTGTCGGCTCTATTATATATAATCTCCGCAGCTGTGTTACCGTGAATTGCAAAATGTAGCTTATTCTGAACAGTCTTAAAAAAATCCTTTGTTATTTCTGTTTGCGGATTATAATCAACAGCGGTGGCATAAATATCCGTGATCTTCTGATAGAACCTTCTTTCACTTGCCCGAATCTCTCTGATTTCTTCAAGCAAATGTTCAAAATAATCCTCGTTTAAGAAAGTACCGTTTTTTAGCCGCTCTTTATCCAGCACATATCCCCGGATTGCAAAATTTCGCAGCACGCCTGTTGCCCATTGTCTAAACTGCGTTGCTCTCAATGAATTCACACGGTAGCCAACGGATATGATGGCATCAAGATTATAAAACAGAACATCTCTGTTTACTTCTCTGGTTCCCTCTTTTTGAACTATCCGGTTTTTCCGGATAGTTGCTTCTTCTGTTAATTCACCTTCAGCATAGATATTTTTAAGGTGCTCATTTATTGTTCTTACATCCACACCAAAAAGCTCGGCAATCAACTTCTGTGTAAGCCAAACCGTTTCATCTTCAACACGAACCTCTATTGTATTCTCGTTGGCTTGTGAAGTAAATATTAAAAACTCAGCCGTGCTATTCCTTATCTGTAAAGAATTCTTCTTTTTTTTATCATTTTCTTTCATGCCGGATACCTCCATTCGACTTTTCGATAGTACATAAGCATTATATTCGGCTTCTTTTTAAACCTATCGAATTCGATATGGTTTATATATTCACAGCAATACCTCAAGATAGTTTTTTAAAATTTTCTCAACCCTGCAAAGCCCAGCATATTTCATCAGCTTATTTATAACTTTATCTTGTCTGCTAGTGTATTTTTTGAGTGCATTCGATACTACCACAATGTCCTGATTATTTCTATCCCTCAAAATATCGCAAATTGTACGCTCCATATCATATATTTTAATGTCATTCCTAAAAGCGGTCTGTCTGGTATAGATACCGAGATAAAAAGTTCTTTTTTAATGGTATGCACAATCCATCCATCCTGGTTTAATTTACTTGTATTATATCCTATTGGCACAGTCACACAATAAGCTACAAGGTCACGACTCGGTAAATCATGCAAAAACAATATAGTTTCATGAGAGTAGATCATTTTTTCTTTTCGAATTGATGAATTGCATTTTGTCTTTCCACATATCCCACTACGGCATCCGTGTCATTTAATCAGTATTGTCGATTTTCACCACATGGATAGTAATGACCTCTTTTCATTGCTTATCACTTTTTCCTGTTAACACTTATAAAGCTGTCGTAGCTGTCGACATTGCTCACCGTAAGCGAAAATCTATTATCAGAATGTAATAAAGCCATCAGCTGGTTATCATTAAATGTCAGGTAACCCTCGATATAAAATTCCAGGTATAACTATGAACAGTTCTTGGTTTTCTCTTTTTCTTCAAAAATTATGGCAATAATTTAAAGTATCCTTGTCAAGTCTCAGAATATTAGGCTTAATATCCAGTTTACGACTGTTTCATCTTTTCCAATTGCAAATAAAGCATCCAACAAACTGTGCTGAATATTCAGATCATCAGGATATTTTTTATGCAAATCACCTAAAAAGCTTATTGCTTTCTCATATTCTTTATTTCGCACATACGCCTCTCCAAGACTCCACTGATAATCAGGGGCATCTGAATGATTTTCAGCTTTCTGACGCCTGTATTCTACCAAACCCTTCCAATCTCTCTTGTCAAAGAAATCAGCCTCAGCTTCCCATTCTTCCATGTCGTCATACTCGTCTTTATATTCATGTTCATTTCCCCATATTTCCTTCAACTTTATAATCCTCAAATTCATCTCTATATTGTTTCTTCAGCCTCTCAAATATTTTAGCTTGTTATCTTTCCTCATGTATCTGTCCATACCCCTTATCTTCAGGTTTTTCCTTGCTGCAATCAACTTCTATATCTCTTTTGGTGCTGACAACATAATGTGTAGCATACGCCTCTTCTATGCTTGAAACTCCAGATTTACTAAAGCGCAAAGGAATATTTTTGCCTTTTACGCCCCACCGATTATATGCTGTTCAGGAGGGCTTTAAATGATTCTGCCGTGCGAATGCTCTAAGTCCTTTTATTATTAATGCCAGCTTGCTCAAGCTGGTTTTACACACTTTCTCCAGGTACGGTACACGACCGAACTGCCAGTTTTCATAATCCTTTGCAGATAATACACCGATACCCATCAGCATATCAACAGGTGCTATATAAATTTTTTCTTTAAGAATATCATACGCTACTGAATGTACCTTTTGCTTTAATTTAATGTTATTCATTTTTTTACCTTACCCCTTTTCGCGGTATGCTTTTGGCAAATAATCCGGACGTTTGTAATGCCTGGGTAACCCCGCTTTTAAAAGCAGTATGCCGCGGATATTTACTTTTATATATCTCTATTAAAACCATCCCCTCCTGCTTTTTTTCCTGTTTGCTAAGGTCTCACCCATTGATCAGCAATCCTGCTGCTTTATGATAGCTACCCCTGTGCCCTATTTCATCCTCACACCTTTTAGATAAAATTCTTCTTGCTCTCTTGTCAGTTGTATAGACTCTTTTATGGTCTCAATAAGTATCCGATACTTTTCCATATACTCCTTATTAGCATTATAACATAAGATATCCGTGTACTTAGGGTTGTCTATCATTCTCTTCTTGACAAATTGCTCCAAACCCTCTAATCATCAGCTTTCACCTTCTCAACACTCGCGACGACCATGCGTTATGACTTTGGTGCGGATGCACTTTAGCGAGATTTTTTACTTTTCATATTTTTATTGTTTCGATACCAATCTCTATATTTTTTTCTACTTCCAATCCAATATGTTGTATTTATGTAATAATTCCTTTGCTAATTTCATCCCCTCTTCTGTAATTGCTACAGACTTGGATCGATGGCTGCCCTGCCGGATATAATCTTCCTTATCCAGTTCATTAATAATATCAAAATCATATCCCTTCCAAGCCATATCCAAGCTCAAGCCAAAACGGTCTCCTTCATTAAATCTTGTTAAATACATCAGCAGTATAGTCAATTCTTTAATTGCTTTTTCTGGGTTAGTTTTATCCATTTCAAATCTCTCCTTTATGCAGCGGAATAACCATTTATTCGTTTATTCCTCATTTAATTGCTCAAATTCTGCTTTAAATGCCCTTTTTCTGGGATATATTTTTTTATAGTGTTCTATCGTAAGCATTCTTCCATGTAACTTCCCATTTGACTCCAATGTTTCGCCTAATGCTGTTATCAGTACAGCTGCCTTATAATAGCTTTTCCGGTGATTTCCCCCTACAACAGCCTCAGTCCTTCTATCTACTTCTTCTTTCAGCCACGCAATATACTTTTCATATTGTTCATTTCTTAGAACTACTTTTTCTTTCCAGTCTAAAAATTGATCCGTGAAGCTTTTTGTATGTTCTTCAGTGAACCGCAGTCTGTATTCTATTCCATCTATCAATCGTTGACCAGCTTTTGTAAGCTTTTTATTCTTGTCTAATAACAAAATAAAAAGTGGTACTATAGTTCCTTTAAAATTGCTGCTCCAACCTAATGTCGTTCTATCTTTTTTACAATCTTCATAAATATAATCAAATTCTCTATTAAAAAACCGTAGAAGCTCTTTATGTTCCTTTGGAAGACTATTCAACATCATCTGTTTATTTTTATGATATCCTTCCCACATAGAATTCTCAGGTAGTGTTTTTGCATGCTGCACCGCTCTATCCGCTATATTCTGGTAATCCGAAAGCTCAAATAACCGTAAATAATGGTACAGCGTTGATTCAGAATAAAAAGCGGCTTCATAGCATTGATTAATTATATCAGTGTTTTCCAACTGTGCAGCAGCTTTTGCAGCTAGATCTGCAATGCTTCCCCGAATAATCAGCTTTTCAGGCAATACACTGATAGCCTCCATTCCCAGCTTCACACACTCAAACTCCTTTTTTTCATTTAGCAAATACTTGCAAGCATGTTGATATAAAACCGGATGCCTCGCCCATACTTCTCTGGCTGCTTCACATAGACGGCTGATACCCCCCTGATATATACATGCCTCCGACAGAAAACCTCCCGCCAGGTCGCCATCTGTATTTTTAAGAAAAGAAATCCAATCCTCCATAAATCTGTCTATCCCTTTAAGTTCTTCCGGTCCTATCGTAAGCATTTCTTCTACTTTTATGTTTTTACACATGTTCCATGAAAGATACCGGTACAGTGCAGCTGCTCTTTCTCCCCCTTCAGTAACCTGATATTTTGCATACATCATATTTAGAGCAATACGCTTTAAATCTAGAATTACCAATTTTTCTTCTACAAGCTCCTCCAGCTCCAGCTCACTCAACTCTTCAATATCCCTATCCAATGCCGAAAAAGTTATACTGCAAAGTAAATCATATAATGCTGCCGCCTGCTGATATTCTTTTTGGTGTAATAAGTCTTCCGCAATCTGAAATGCTCTAGAAAGTTCTTTTCCTATTTCAAAAATATCAGAATACTCATAAGTATAATCGCTACCCCAATAGCTTTCTCCATACTCTTCATAACCGCTGCACTCAAAATAGATTTCTGCATCTTCTATTTTTCTACACCAGTCTTCTAGCTCTTTTATCTCCTTTTTTATAGAAGTATCCGGACAATAATCTTGTTTTATGGTTAAGGAGTTTAAAAATATAATTCTCTGATTTTCTTTCGTAGTTCGAGCCATATTATGTATCCATTCAGTTTTTTCCATTTCAGACATAGACGATAGTTTTTCATCAACTGCTTTCATAAATTCATTATAATTCATTGCTTTTCTCATCTCTCTTCTTTCCAAGCCCTATTGTCAACTAACAAAGCTTGATATTTTTAAAGAAACTTCTCAAAGAAAATGGTAAGCTCATTGAAAATAATTATTTTTCTATACTCTTTATCAACTCATTTGCAATATTAGGACTTTCAAGTCTCATAATGCTTTCTTCTGCACTACCAAAACTTAATAGATTGATACTACCATACCATATGATTCTTTGATCAATAACTGCGAATTTCTGGTGGATATTTGATCTGAAAACCATAATGACTCCAGCATCTTGCAACAATTCAATCATAGATTGCAGAACAGTCATATCTTTGTCCTTAAAATCCTCAGGCGGTCTGGTCACTACGATAGCTTTCACCTTATTTCCTAATACAACTCCCAGGTATTGCATCATCTGTAAAGTACGCTTCTTCGTAATAAAAGGACTTACAATCAAAACTTCTCTCGCTGCATTCACAATATCATTTGTATATACTGGTAAAAAGTTGCTTTTGTCAAAAATAATATCTACTGACTCTGTTGCAATACTTTCACCTTTCGCTTTATATCCAATTGAAGCATATCCGGTAAGCCGTTTATTATACATCTTTTCAAGCATCCTTACATGAATATCTACATAATCGTAGATTTGTACTTCATTTTTATTTTCAAATAGTCTGTGAAGGCGTCCTGCATATTGTTGCAAAGTACCTTTCCATGATATGGGCATGGCTAAGAATAATGTGTCAAGACGTGGTTCATCAAACCCTTCCCCTATATATTTACCCGTAGCCACTAAAGTCAACTGCCTATCTATAGGTGTATTTGCTATTCGCTCGAGAATTTCTCTGGTATTCTTTGCACCCATTCCACCCATAAGGGATATCACGTCAGGAATTCTCTCATTCAGTTTCTTTGTAAGTAATTTGACATGTGCAGTTCTTTCTGTCAGAACAATGCAGTTCCTACCATTCTCATAACTTTTTACTACATCATCTATAATCTGCTGATTGCGCATTTCGTTCATAACGATTTCGGCATATAACTCCTGGATAGAGATATCTTTCTCATCTTTATCCAGGGGAGCTCGTAGAGATGTAAATCTTGGTATAATATAATGCTCAAAAGGTCTTTTTTCTGCTTGTTTTTTTGCATCATCTCTATACCGTATAGGACCGCACTGCATAAAAATAATAGGATGGTGTCCATCTTTCCTTGTTGGTGTTGCGGTTAGTCCATAAACATATCTTGCATTTACACTTTTTAGTATCTTTTCAAAGCTAAATGCTGAAACATGATGACATTCATCTACAATAACCATACCGTAATTTTTTACACAATCCTTTACTTCACCCATTCTATTTAACGATTGCATTACAGCTATATCAATGATCCCACTCAAGTTGTCTTTCCCTGCACCTAATTGTCCTATGATGCTCTTTGCCTTTTTTCTTCCTCTCTTTTTTCCGGCATCTGTATCTGGCAAAGTTTCATTTATAGTAAGAAACTCCATTAGTCTTTTTTTCCATTGTGAGACCAGATTGATTTTGTCAACGATAATAAGTGTATTAACTTTTCTTTCAGCAATCAGCTTTATCGCTACAACGGTTTTACCAAAAGCCGTTGTTCCGGAAAGTATTCCGTTGTCATATTTCAATAGCTTGTCCATTGCCAGAAACTGCTCATCTCTCAAAGTCCCATTGAATTCAATGTCAATACTTTTGCCATAGTTCGTTTTATCTATAAAATCAGCATCTATATTCAGTTCTTTAAATACATCTTTTAAATCAGCTTCGCATCCTCTTGGCAGACATAAATATTCTGCAGTTTCGTCAGAACACGAGATAATTCTTGGTAGCTTTTTTACTGATAATCTCATGGCTTGTGCTTTATAAAATTCGGGATTTTTAAAGGCTGCTAAACGCTTAAAATAATTTAGCGCTCTTTGAGAAATACCTGCTTTCGGAACAAAAATCATATTGGCTTTTACAATTTCAACAGTCTTAGGGAAATCATTTTTCAATAATTTAGATTTGCTTATTTCCCATGGTTTTTGGTCTTCTTCATCTTTTATTAATACGCCAAGTTCGTTTCCATGACATAGTTTTGATATCAGTATTTCAATATTATCTTCAGAGAGTTTTGGAATAGCTCCTAAAAATGCCCATTGATCGGGATACGGTTGATAATTTTCATCGATAAACTCACTGTTATTATTCTCTCTTGCAGCTTTTTGCAAAGGCAAAGCAATTAAGTTCCCCAAACCACCCTTTGGCATGGTATCCTGATTTGGAAAAAATCTGTCATAGGATGCAAACTTTATTTCATGCCTTTTACTCATAGCACAGGTAAGTAGTGCACTTCCAAATTTTCTTGCTAAAGCAGCAGGTATGGGACTCTTAAAGAAAAACCAGCCGTGGGCTCCTTTGCCTGAGCGTGAGCGTTCAACGGCTAATGGAATATTAAATTCTACACACACTTCTCTCAGTACAGAAATATCCTTTTGCCATTCTCCTCCATCAAAGTCTATGGCTAAAAAATAGCAGGTTTCATCAAGACACAGTGGGTATATTCCTACAACAAAATTATTACGCCCTCTCAAATGATTATCAACAACTTTTTCATTCAATACTGCATATGCCTTATAGGAACACTCACTACATTTACCCTTTGGTTTTCCGCACACTCCTGGTCTCCATTCATTCAAACAGGAGGGTGAGTAGCCAGCAGTTCCTTTCTTTGGATTCTCCCACCTTTTTGCATAAACATCCTCCCGACCCTTAAATAGTGTCATAAACATCTTTATTTTTTCCTCTGGATCTGACATATTGTTAATACTTGAATATAAAATATGATCAATTGATTCCTGCTGAAACATTTCACCTTCAGATTTATGCTCAGAAATTTCATCAGGAGCAGTTTTGGAGTTTTCAATGCCGAGTTTGGCTTTCAATTTTCTTATTTCTTCTTTTAAATTGTTATTTTCAACTAATACTGTTTCATACTTTCCAAGCAACTCTTCAAAGTTCATAACATCACCTTTTAAATACAGATTGTTACATATGTCTTCATATCATATTCTTCATTATTCAATAACATAATAACCTCCGGCTTTTTTACTTCCTCGTCTTTCAATTAACCCTCTATTAGTCAATATCTTTATCTGCTTTTCTATTGTGCTAATAGCACGGTTGTCTAATAAACTTGAAGCATCCTTTGCTTTAATTCCATGATTATTTTTTATTATGTCAAACAAGGATTTTAATCCGCTATTTAATCCATCATTTAATCCGCCTTTTTCTACTTTACCTGTGAATTCTATTGTATTTAAGAAAGGAAAAGCAACTCTAATAAAGTTTGGAGTTATTGTAAAAATTGAAGGATCGTATTTCTTTAGTATCCTTATCATACCTGAACCCAATTGTTCTACAAGATGAATATCTTTAAAAACTCTCATTAATTCTTTATTTCTTGGAGCAGAATAACCACTGAAGAACTCTTCCTCCGTCATTCCCTGAACCAGACCACCCGATGAAGTTATTTCTATCCTGTCTGAAAAATTTCTACTTTAGGTGGTATTTCATTTGAGTAATCATTGTGAACAATAGCATTAATCACAGCTTCTCTCAACGCAATTTTATCTACAAGATTTTTTTCTTCTCTTTCTTTTGAAGTTATTTTTGCAAAAGTTCGATTTTCCACTTCCAACTTATCTAATACGCACTTAGCTGCTTTTATCAACGAGCAATATCCGAATTCATTATTATCTATCAGCTCATATCTATCATCACCACTATATTTTGCCACTTTGATTGATGTGCCGTTTACATCGGCAAGCAGATAAGCAACATACTTATATTTGCCTTCATCCGTTAATAATTCTAAATTATTGACGAAATGCTCATTTAGATAAAATCCGTTTTCTTCATAAAATATTTTTAATTGTTCAAAGCTTAATTCTTGCTTTGGAGACTTAATTTTCCCAATAGAATTCCTTGTTCGTCCCGCAAACAGTTCTTCAATCGTATTATGAGACATTGATTCAGTTGAACTGCCAATACGGATGCTGCACGCTTTTGGTGACATTCCATATTTTTTTATATAATATGGTTTTTCAGGACCACTTGCTATATTGATTTTAATATAGCTCTTGCCTTTGTTTGTTTCACATATCACATCAAATAGACCTAATGTTGATGGTATAATATTGTTTTTAATCCGGTCCTTCACTTTCAACTGAACGTCATCCACATTCTCAAGTCCAATCAAATTGCCATCATCATCTATTCCAATATAAATGGTGCCACCCTCATGGTAGTTTAAGAAACCAACCACTTCCTTTTCCAATTTATCATTCAACTCACGTTTTAGCTCGATTCTATTGGTTTCTTTTATCTGAAAGCCACTCATGTTGGTAATCACCACTTTCTTTATACTTTATATTAAATATCCTTAAAAATGATTTTATCATATTATCCTATAATTTTCCATTATTAAGCTTTCAACTGTTCCTTCATTCTGTAAGGGCGATGAAATAATTAGCTCACTTATTTCCTCGATAAAAATGTGCAAATTTCCACATGCGGTGTTTGATGCGAAAGTAACCGCGGGCTTTCCATCGTATTTTGCGTAAGAGGACAAAATTTCAGTTTCCATTTTTGTCCCCAGTTCTGCAACTTTTTCATAGAAATCATCGCTGAATTTGATACCTGCTTTAAATACAAAAGTTAAAGCATATGGCATAGGATTACCGTCCTCATCCTTTCCACCTACGATCACTTTATCAATAAAGTTATCAAGAATATCACGGTCAAATTGGTCCATCTTGAGTTCATGGTTAAAAGCGTTTCTAAAACCTTTGATTCGAGTACTGATGGATTCTTCACCTTGAAGTGTTTCATATCTGTCTTCTCTTTGATCCCTGAACTCATTTAATTCTTTCTCAATTACATGATGCTTCTTGTTATAATCTGGCTCAGTGATTTTCTCTTCAAGCCGCATATCTAACAGTTTTTGAGATTTCTCTTCTAATTTCTTAATTTGAATTGTTAGATCTTTTACTTCATCTCTGAGACTATTCACATCTAAAGCTTCTTCGATATTATTTAAAAATTCATCAATATCTGTATCAAATAGCTTCTGTACTTTATTATACATTGTGACAAATGCCTCTTCCAACATTTCTTCTTTAATGCCTTTTGAATGCTCACAAACTTTACGTCCTTCTTTTATGCATTTGGCACATTGCCATGCTGGTTTTTCGTGATTCGTTCCATGGTGCCAAATTCTTCTAATCAAAGTACCTCCGCAGAAGCCACAAACACACATACTACTAAAAGCATGCATTCTACTGAATTTTCTCGAATCATGTTTTGTATTATACCTACTGCTTCGCATTCTTAAGATTTCTTGGGCTCGGTCGAACATCTCATCTGATATGATAGGCTCATGATTGTTTTCTTTGTAGAACTTCTCCCGCTCTCCCATGTTGTCCAATCTTCTATGGGTTATTGGATCGACAGTGAAAGTTTTTCCTTGTAACAGATCGCCTTTATACTTCTCATTCTTGATCATTGCTCTAACAGTGCTCTCATGCCATCTAATGCTTCCCTTTTTTGTCTTGTATCCTAATTTTGTCAATTCCTTTGCAATAACAAAGCAACCAGCTCCTTCAACATATCTATTGAAAATGTACCTTACGATTTCAGCTTCTTCTTCATTAATAGAAATGCTCTTTGTTTCAGGGTCATAGTCATATCCCAAGCAGCCATTATAACCAACCATCTCACCACGTTTCATTTTCATTTTAAGTCCCATGATAACATTGGCTGAAATAGATTCACTCTCCTGTTGTGCTAATGAACTTAAAATGACCAAAAGCATCTCACCATTCATGGTCATGGTATTGATGTTTTCTTTTTCAAACATGATGGCTACATTCTTTTCCTTTAGAAGTCGAACATATTTCAAGGTGTCCAGCGTATTTCTTGCAAACCTTGAAATGGATTTTGTAATAATCAAGTCAATCTTTCCATCAACAGCATCATTGATCATACGCTGAAACTCCATACGCTTGCTTGTCTGAGTTCCTGATATCGCCTCATCAGCATAAATATCTACAAGATCCCACTCTGGCTTTGTCTCAACCAGTTGTCTATAATGAAGTACTTGGGACTCATAACTTGTTTTTTGCTCTTCAGAATCTGTACTGACACGGCAGTAAGCCGCCACTCTCATTTGATTTTCAATGAAGCGACTTCTTTGTCTCCTTGAACTTTTACTCGGTTCAATTACCTTTACATTTGACATAGGTTTTCCTCCCTTTTTCAATATCTTTGCGATGATGTGAGTCTAGCATGACCTTTCTTAAAAGACCATGTTTCGTTTATTTTATTTTCCTGCACAATAAAGCAGCCTTCTCAAAACTTAAATCAGTTTAAGAAGGCTGCTTTATTTTATTTTCTACAATAATACTTATATTGAGCTTAATATGCGTATATTTGTAATTGTTAAAATAATAAAACCTAAGAATAATCTTAGGCTCTAGATATAAACTCTATCAACATTCTTAATGCATTAATTACATCATCATAGGAAATATCTTCTGCATATCTATAATCTTTAGTGTACTTCATCCATCTCGATTTCAATGAGTCACTTTTTTGAAGATCTTCAATTCTTTTTTCAATATCATTGAAGATGTGCGTGGTTTCTCTATGTTCTGTGGTCTTTCTTAAAGCTTCCATAAAAACCGAATCATCAAAGTTCTGAGTTTTAGTCAAAATGTAGACATCATAAAAATCTCTTGGTCTAGTATTTAACTCTCCCCTTCTTAGTATGGTTTCAACTTTTTCAGCCAGCACCGTTTCAATATTGTACGCCCACACGCCAATGGTGCCTTCTTCAAAAATCATCTTGAACAAATACAATACTTCTTTGGGTGTTATGGCATCACCTGTCGTAATGTCAATCTGCATTGGTGTTATGATCGTGTCATAATCCGCTTGTATACTTACCCTATATCCACCATATGCATCCTCATCCCTTATAGAATCAATCCCCATGAATGAAAATACAACATCATCGTTGACTTCTACACAACATATTTCATTAATGGCCTTCGTCAACGAGTCACTATTAATTGGATAATTTTTAATCGTTGCATCCATATCCATTGTTGCTCGATTATCGATGCCAACTAGTGCAGCAATCAACATCCCGCCTTTCAGGATAAACTTATCGTTATAATCTGATTTTGATAGTCTTTCAAGAAATCGTTCAAACATATAGTTCTGCAAAACAACTTGAGCAGACATATGTTTCTTCTTTGCAAGGTTTCTAATTTTTGCCTTTAAACTCATGGCTTTACGACTCATAGTAGCACCTCCAAGTAATTCTTTAGAATTGTTTCTATTTTAAGTTCTTTAGCATAATCCATAAGTAGAGAATAATCTGCCCGCTTCAATTTTACAAATCTCTTCAAAGCTTCATTTAATATTTGAATATCCACTCGGCTTCTGCTCCGGACGATATCGCATATTGTTCTTTCAACGTTATATACTTTTAAAGGATTACCAAATGGGGTATTTACATCGATTATTCCTAATTCATGTAAATCTTTCTTGATGTAATAAACTTTAACTCGCTCAGAAACATTCTCCACTACTTTATATCCACTAGGTACAGTTGCTGAATATTCAAATGGTGTCCTATCTGACAGTCCGTGTAAAAAAAGTGCCGTCTCATGTGAAAAAATAAGTTTAGGATATTTATTTTGCATTGCATACATTTCATCGTGAACAGCATCGGTCGAGACATAAATCCCTCTATCTACTCTTTTCAGTTTACCTTCAGCCACCAACATTGAGAGATATGTTCTTGGAATTTCATATTTATCAAGATCCGAACTTAAAATAGTACCGTGTCGTTGTTCAATTAGCTCTTCTAATTTTTTTAGGTAATTCATGACCATCACCCCACTTTACAAATATACTTATATTATATACTATTTAAGTATATTTGTAAAGACTATTGCAACTCCATAGAATAGACGCCAATCTTATGTTTTTTCTTTATAAAGAGCTTGATTTTTTCATATTCCATCATAGTAATCAGCTTTTTATTTGTTCGTTGATTTGTTCGTTGATTTTAGGGCCATAAAAAGGGCTTGTCAATATTTTATATCGAACACACGTTCGATGTCAAGATAAAGAAAGAGAACAGTCCGAACTATTGGACAGTTCTATACAAGCTTTGAATTCCAATATTCAACGTAGGCATCAAACCCCTCATACATAAAATCAATATGCTGCTCCATAGGAATAACATATGCTTTAAGGTGCTCTTGTCCCTCTTGCTTTGCTTTAGCCAATCTATGATGCCCATCAATTAAATTATAGCCTCTTGAGTAATAATCATTCGATATAGAAGGATATCCATGATGTAATCGATCCGGAGCAATTTCAGCTAATATTACCGGTCTCTTTAAATCAGCTGCTTTAATATAATCAGAGTTCATATCCTCATTACAAAAATACTTATGATACTCATTAACATCAATTTCGACAATTTGAAATTTTTCTGGAAACTTATCAATAAACTCAATAAGCTTTGTTATATGAAATTTAAATATACCGTTCGGAAAATATTCATCACCTGGTTCTAATACGTAATTTTTTCTATTAAAACTGACGTCTAGTTTTCTATTTATTTTCTTATCAATCATAACATCACCACTATTCTTTTAAGGTTACTGCATCAGCATCACTTTCAAAAGTTTTTTCCAAGAGATTAGTGCCATTTTCTAAAAGCTTAGACCATTCGTCGTCAGAGATTTTTTCCATGTGTTCAATTTCAAATCTACTTCTATCAAATACCCAATATTTTATGCTAGGAACTAAGTACCTTAGTAAGGCTAACCACTCAGCATAATTTATAGCAAGAGGATTTCCTGCCCCTAAGTAAACCTTGCCAACATTTGAAGCTGATGCAATTGCGTGTGCACTTAATAACATTGAACGATACTTAGGGTTTGATGAGATATTTGAAACTTTTTCTTCACCCTCGGTGAACGTTCTTATTAAGATATACATCCGCAAAATTATTTCTATAGTAGCAGGTGTTGTTGACATGGTAACAAAGTGGCGCATATCATACCCATGATGATACATCCACCCCATAAGCTGACTTATTGTAGCAGTTTTACCATTTTCTCTTTTAAAAGAACCAACATCCAATAATCTAAACACTGACGCAAACGGAGCAGGAAGCCCACGTTTCGTTGCGACATCTGATAATAAATGTAGCAATTGCAACACTAAAGCCTCAAGTAATCCTTTGCCTTCTGCAACACCTGTCACAATATTAATCTTACCATTTTTCATGGTTGTAGAAGATCCTCTAATTATATCTATTATACCAAAAACGAAACCTAAAATCGGGTCATGACCCGGCGTATCTATACGGTGACTCGAACCACCAGTGTTATCATAAGGTACTTTAGCAGTCTCTTCAAGCCATTTCTGTAACCATTCAGGTAACTCTAAGCTCTGTAACCATTTAGTTAAACTACTTCCTTTTTGTCCTATATATTTTCCACTAGTCATATCTTTAGGTATTGCAACAATGAAATGATCGACTACTGCAGCTAAAAATCCAGCTAACCCCACAAATAAATAATCCCATTGATCCCATTTATATTGCACTTTGTAGCTTTCCAATTTTATTTTATTTAAATCTGATTCACACAAGAAAGACTCATATGGAGTAAATAATTCAAGATCATTCTCTAAATTAAAAATCATGCATTTTTTTAGGTAGTGATCCCAATCTGTAAATTCAATCCTAGAATATTCTTTTACTAATTGATTCTGATAAGTTGTATAAATATTAGCAATTTCGGCATCTATATTATCTAGGCAGTCCAAGTCATCGCTTGACAACAAATCAATATCCGCTAAAACTTCATCTAATAGTTTTTGAGCATGTCCCACTTCCCGAGAAGTTTCATCACATCCCTCAAAGCTCTTTTCAACTGATTCTACTCTTGTATGAATAGTAGACAACATATGCTGTTGTGATGTAAAAATCACTTCCAAGTCTTTTAATTCTTTTTCTGAAATCATGCGTGAACCTCACGTTTCTTAGAGTTTTGAATTTGACGTAAATTCTTCAAAACATCTTGCAACTTTTTTATCGCCTCTTTATTTGCTTCAGCATCTTTTGCTTTCTCTTCTAATTTTTCTAGCTTATCTAATAGCATGTTAATGGTGTCTTGAAGGTTTTGTATTATTAATTGAGCTCTGCGTTCCTTTTGAAATTGATGCTTTTGCTTTTTTCTCTTACCACCAACATCAAACAACTTTGTTAACCCAATAAAAATAGCTGCACCTAGCACTATTGCAACACCAATTCCTGGTATCATTCCAAACCCCAATCCCACAGCCGCTAATCCACTAGTGATTCCTGCGGCACTCAATCCAATTACACTACCACTAAAATACACAGCAGCAACTGGTACTCCCACAGCACCTAGACCAGCAACGCCTGATTTTAAAGCATCTGCTGCATATTTATCATCAATTCCTCTTTCTGCAATTTCTTTTGCTTTTATAGCAAATTCTTTCATTTTCTCAGCCTGCATATCTGTAATATCAAATGACTCCTTGATTTTTTTTAACTCTACTTCTTGAAGTTGAGAAATATCATCATTGGCTATTGCCACTTCGATGGCATTCATATAGGCAGTGTACTTAATTTCATTGATGTCGTTATTCATTTCAGATATTATTTCTTCAAGAATTGGAGGTTGTAAGAAATAAGTTTGGACTTTTTGTTTCCCCTCAAGAGAAAATCCTGTAATATCCATCACTTCAAATATCTTTTTCAATTCATCTTTATCTAATTCTCCATCTGCATAAGCAATTGCAAATTGAATGCCATATAAATTTACTAACTGATCTTCATTAAATTGTACTTCATTATTCTTTTTAGACATACGAAAATCTCCTTAAATAGCTTTTTTCTATATTGATTCAACTATTGTTCACTTGCATTATCGAATCTACAATTTGTTGCTTTTACTACATTTCTGCTATAAATTTTTCATATCCAGATAGAGGTATTTATTCCCTATTTTTATAATTGCTATGGGTAACGGTAAATACATTTGCTCTACACTCGTACTGATCTAGCGTCTTATATTGATTGATAATGTGAGACTCATTAAATACAGTTACAGCAATACTATACTCAATTCTTGTAGTTCTAACAAGCTCATAAAGTGTTTGTAAATCCTCAGGGTTAAAGGCTTCATATAACTCAAGATCATTCAAATTATCAACCTTACAAAATTCTCTTGCCGCTTTGATAACAGCTTCATCTTTAATCACATGGACACCTATTAACAACATGGCATCATCTAACATATTATTAACCGTTGAAATCCATCTAATAAACTCAGATTCACTCCCTTCTTCGAATAAATCCAGATTCTTTAATATCCACGCTGGCCTGCTATTTTCAGATAAGTATGCTGCATGACTCGGAATTATACCACCACCATATCGGTGATCGTGTCCTATTAAAATTTGTGCTGTGAATGTACCCATTTATTTGTCCTCCTCAACTATGTTAATTCCACCACCAAAATACCAGTGATTTGTTTCAATAAACCCAATGAATTTTTCATAGAATTGATCTTCAGTTACAATTTTAGGAAGTGTAACACAACCATTAATCTCAATTTCATAGTAGTCTTCAATATTATCCTTTTCAGGATATAGAACCCCATGTAATCTTTCGAATGCATCCATGTATTTTTCTACTCGTTTTTTATCTTCTATGCTTGGGCTTTTAATACGTGAAAGATTCATGTTATCCTGCAAATCAGCAATTTTGACTCGACATGCTGTTTCATTTTTACTTATTCTATCAATAAATGTCCTGTAATCTTCTTGCTCTTTTTTCGTCAATAAATCTAAGATTACCAAAGCTTCCTCTGAAAAGCCTTCTTCTCTCAACTCATTTAATGATATATTCGTATCTTCAATAACATCATGTAAGACAGCACATATTTTTTCTAAATCTGAATTACAGCTTTGCATAACTTTTAAAGGATGTAATATATAGGGTTGTCCACCCTTGTCTAGTTGCCCATAATGGGCATTAGTTGCTATAAGTATTGCTTTTTCTAGCATTGACATCCCTCCTTGATTCATTCAAACTTCCTCCCAGAAATTTGTCGAATAATTTCACAAAAGCGTTCCCACCCATCTGGATACATATTACATCCATGTTTCTTAATATTTCGTCCTTTTCTAACGATTTCAATACTCCACTGGGTTCCATCAAGAATATGTGGATCTACATAGTTAGACTTCCAATTCAATAACTCAATAAGTTTAAGCTCTTCAATCAGCTTATTAGCAGTTGTATTCCGAAGCACTTTTGTATAAGTTTCTTCGTTTCCTCCACCAGAATGCTTCCATGTCAATTTTCTACTTATCAAATTGATTTCTACTTCATAATAACCGCCACATTTGGTTATATTCATAATCAATTGCCTGTTGTTTATTCCACTCATGTTCACAATCTTTACAATAATACTCAGGATCACTGCCCGTTATACAGCAACCTCCCAGCTTTATTTCACCTGCTTCAGCCTTTAGAAAGGCTTCATGTGTTGGCATTCCATATAAAATACCAAGAACATTAGTCGAACCACAATTTGGACATTTTTTATAGTTAATTGCCATTTCATCTCTCCTTAAAAAACAATGATTCAGATTCCCAGAATGATTCAGCTAGATCTAGAAATGACTTTAAACTTGTTCCTTTAAAATATAGTTTTTTGTAAGTTAAGCGTAAATAGAACCTGTGAGTCTCACTCTAATCGTTTTTCCTGATATTCTATTTAAGAAATCTTCAGGAATTACTCTTTCAACCGAATCTAAAAACTGTTCAATCATGACCAAATATTTTTCATTTTTGCCTGTAATAATATCTATCCAAATGCTTGGTCGATACCTTACTATAATCGATAACGCATATAGTAGGCATGTAGCTATAATTCTAAACTCATAAAGATCCAGAAAAATTGGAAAAAGCAGACGATGCCTCACAAATGGACTATTGTGGAGTGGCAACGATTCGTACCATGATTCATTTTCTTTGCAATCATACCTCACCCTATACATTAAACCATCATTTTCTGATCTAGCATATTGCACTTCTTTAAAATTAAATGGAAGACTACGTATCTCTTCAGCTGTTATTTCATAAGTCATATCTCTTAATAGTAAATAAGTTCCATGGTATGATTTGTTATTATTTGTAAACCTATTACCCGACATATCATGAACCACTTCAATACATTTAAATCTTTCATTAGTTATATGACCAAATATAATCTCCAATTCTGGTATCCTTGCAAAAAGTTGAATAATGCTACATGAATAAATATTATTAAGATCTGAAATGCTTTTAGGCTTCTTATTAGGATATTCATTTGTGTTTTTTCCGATAGAATCCATCCACTTTTTTACCGTTTTACCTCGTAAAGGTGATTAACTAATTATTCGATTTTTTCTCCATCAGCATTCCACTCACCGTCTTTGTTTCTATTGAATAATCTAAACCGTCCATTTCCGACAAAATAATATAAATCCAACTGACCACCTTTATAATGTTTTCTAGAACTGTGATTTACACAATCTGCATAAAGTTGGCATCGAATTGTACTTTTGTTGCAATCAGAATATTGAGTAATAACTTGTGAAATAACTTCTTTTGCAGTGAATATGCCATCTGTCCTACTTTCTAATACCATATCAACAGCAGTTTTTACTATTTGCTTTACAGGAATTTCTCCGTTCCATCCTGTGCTATTTGTTCTAAGACTTGTTGATTTTGAAATAGGGATATTTGATTTATCCATTTCAGTACTAATATAAAATTCACCATTACCAGCTTTAAAAACTTCATATTTCATGCAGTTAATGTCAATATTTCCACTACCACTTAAATATCTAACAACATCACGAACTGTTTTTGTGATTTCCTCTGCAACAATATACAATCTCAAGTTTTCATTAAACTTTGTAAGTTTTATCATTTCATCATCCGGATAAAATACTAATTGATGAATCTCTCTCAATTCCATACCTTGATACTGAACATCACGGTCATAATACTTCATTGCTAATACATTTAAGTCTTCATACGTAAGTCTCGATGCCCATGCTGCATATTCCAATATTTGGGCAACTACATCTCTTGGAGTTCGTCCTTTTTTAAGTTCTAAAATTACCACATCTCCATTAGAATCAATCCCTAGTAGATCTGGAAACTTTGTTGTCTCGTATGAAGTTGTCGACACCTGACGCCCTATCCACATAATGGTTGATGAATCGTCTTCAAATAGTACATGGGGACTATTTTCTAGCCAATTCTCGAAATCTTTCTCATAATCAATAGGCTCTTTATTGGCTTTTTCCATAAAGCCATCAGACAAATCTTCTTTTGTATAATTAAGTCTAAATAATCCCAAAGAAACACCTCCACATATGTTGCTCGATTCTTACCTTGCAATCCATTTCTCTATAAATTCAATATCCTTTATCGAACCATCTTCATTAAGAACTCCTAGATATACACCATCACCTTTACCGACAGTCCATATAGCATTAACTGAATTCATCTTATCAGTGATCTCATTATCAAATATGTACTTAGTAAAAACATCTTTGCCAACGCCATATTCATTTGCCACATAGGCAACCAGATAAACATCAATACAACTTGCACCAAACGTGCTCTTATCACCTGTTAAGATGTGGTTTCTAATCAGAGTCGGCCAATTGCTTTGCTTTGATTTGAATTTAATATATTTAGCTTAATGTCGTCAATATTATATGCCTTGTAACTTCTCTTTTCCCATTGCTTCAGCTGTCTAAAATCTCCATTTACATCCATTAACTTTGACAGCATGTTTTTCAGATTGCATACTGTTGGTATGACTTTATAATTTAAACTTCTACCCATAATCCGATCAGGCATTTTTTCAATTCTTTTACTCATTCAGTTCACCACCTATTTAAACAACTTCTTTAAAATATTAAAAATATCAAAAGACGTCCTATTATAAACCTTATTATATGCATACTTCTTCGGATTTCTAACCCATCCATATCCTCGTGGCATTTTCAGACCTGCTCTATGAACCACTTGCCTTTTGATGCTTGTTCTTGCTGTAATTCTCTTCTTTATACTTGGTATCCTTATTCCAAATTTCATTCACAACCTCCCTGTGCACTTCAATTAATATAACTCCAGATATTCACCAAATCGATCATTCGCATATAGCGGCAATGGGTACTTTGTAGAAAAGTCGAATGTCAGATTGAGTTTTCTCAAAGCATGAGATTTTGCTGCTAAAAGTAAATTTTCTTCTGGATCATCCGTTAAAATTACAAATTCCACAATTCGTTGTTTCGTAATCATTTTGGTCGCATCAGTTATTTTTGTTTCCTTTTTATTAACTCTGATTGTATCCGGTCTTGCCCCTACACTATAAAACACTTTATAGTCATTCGAGAAAAGTCCCTGATTTCTATTGATGCCTTCGGTATCATTTGCATCTTTAAAAATATTGTATTCTGGAACTTCACTTGTGGTATTCACACGAATCAACTTAAAATTCTCTGGATTTACTAACCGTAGATTCTCAACTTTCAGGTCACTATTCATCGCAAAAGGCCAATAAGAGCGTCTCAACGATGCATCGAAATAGAATAGATATTCTTTTGAATAATCGTTCAAGCTATTGAGTTGATCTGTAATCCATTGTTGGAACAAACCTTTGTCAATTTTCAGACCCTCGATGTTCTTCAAAGTATACCATTGAAGTTTTGGCAGCAGTCCACTTAATGGCAGCCATTCATTATCAGAAAGTCCACACACTTTATAGGTAACTTGACCATTTTCAATCTTCGACAAAACAATAAAATTTCCTCTCGAGCTCTTACAAGTTGACAATCCGAGAAACACTTGACTATCAAAACCATGTTTAAAATACTCATAGTCCATAAAGCCTGCAGCCGAGAAGAGATCATATAGCGAACTAACCAAGCGATATTTATCGTCTTTATCTTCTTTTTCGAAACCGTTGATAAATTGCGTTACTCTGCCTTGATCTTTAAACGCACTTCGAATAATCTTTTTGGGATCTTGATCCCTTACTTTGTCCTCACCTGATAAATGAAAAGCTTCAATATCTATAAGAGAAATGATATGCTTTGAATCATAATTGTCGCTTTTCAGTAGATCTTTAATCTCATTCTTTCTTAAGTTTCGATTTTTTTGCTCTGCTTTTGTGAGACCTCTACAAATATTCTCATTTCTAGTCACAAACTCTACTTCATATCCGTCACAACTCCGGTAATTATATTTATCAATTGGCATATTCAATGAAAGGATCTTAACAGCAAATTCTATGAATGCATCAATTAGTCTATCATTACTGGTAAATATTTCAATAATAATTTTATCTTCGTGTGGTATGAAAACTGGAGGATTTTCGTAGAATGATTTATCTGATTTTGTATCAATAAATTCTAAATCGTCATATTGATTATTCAATCCCTCAATATCTTCAAGGGACTTTTTCTTTTTTGTGATTGCTCTTCCATTTACATGAGCAACACCTATTAGCTCTCTCACAATTAAGTCAGGAAATAATGCTTTGAAAGCATTAAATATATCGAGTCGTTCAGGTAAACCGGCTCCATATTGGACCTTTTCTGTCACTTTATTATTTGTCAACAGAATAATGTCGTTTGAATCAGAAGAAGCGAAATCACTGTGCTCATTTGGATTAGTTATGGCTTCAAACAAATCTAATTTTAAAAGATTCGCAAATATTGAATCTGCAAATTCATTGAATTTATAGTGATTCTTCTCATCTCTTATGTACATTAACTCAACTAACTTTTTCCGTTTATTGTTGAGATATTCATTTTCTTTGTAAATATATACGCTGCTAGAGTGCTTACCTGGTATAAAGTTTTTTAACTTTTGAATATTAACAAGTGGTTTGCATACCCATACCTTTATACCAGTGTAAATATTCAAAAACATTTTGTCTGGAAATTCTCTATTATACACTAATCGAGAAGTAATTGCATATGAGAATCGTTCAACATCTGTCTTTTTAACAGGATAGTCAAAGGTCT
The DNA here is from genome assembly GCF_900188145.1 of Anaerovirgula multivorans. Taxonomy (GTDB): domain Bacteria; phylum Bacillota; class Clostridia; order Peptostreptococcales; family Natronincolaceae; genus Anaerovirgula; species Anaerovirgula multivorans. The sequence continues at coordinate 72,492 of NZ_FZOJ01000017.1, forward strand.
TTGAAATTGCGAGAGCCTCTCTTTTCGTGCCTATAACAGGAAGGAATTCGAGTTCTCGATTGTTTAGCGAAGGCATCTCAATCTTGTGACTGCAAAATTCAAAATTGTATAGTTGTGGAATAAGACCAAATATGTCATATTTGTAAGGTTCATCAAACAAGTCTTTCGTCGTTATTTTAACTGGATTTTCAATCCTAAGTTCCGAGATTGACAAAGACTTTATCTCATTAACTAATAGCCATTCTTGTATTAATGACGTAACAGTCTCTGCACTTATTTCTTTTAATGAAAAGATCCAATATCTATCTAATCGAACATTGTTGCGTGTATAAATTACATAATCAATCGCTAAGGTTATTAGCTCTGATAAATTCCTAATTGGATATTTCAATTTCACACCATTATTAGAGTTCAATACGATATTAATTAGCTTCTCAGGCCATGAATACACATAGAGTTCTCTATCAAGGATGTTATTTTGATTTATTTCAAACTGATGTAATTGCAGCATTTGACTCTTCGACATTTAGTAAAGTTCCTCCTCTTCAATATCAATTATCACTTTTTCAAAATCGGTAATAGCCTTTGACAATCCAGCAAGATACTGTCCATAAAGCATTTGCCCAGTGTGGCTCTTAACCTCACCGAGGATTTCATCCCAAGCCTTCAACATACTCAAACTTGATGTCAATTCCTTTTTTAGAGTACTCACAAAACTACCATCACAGTAGAATACACGGCTATCGCATCCATTTCGCTGCATCCTTCCAACTGCTTGTTTCACAGGGATGAATGTATACCATGCCAAAACCGCCCTTTGTTCATTGTCTAAATGCTTCCAGAATTTTTTTTCATTAAACTCGCTTAACATTCCGAATGCCAACTTTCTCACTTCAGCTATAGTGTCATTTAAAGTGAATCCATTCTTCTGATATTTCTTGACCAAAGGCGCTACCACTGAGTTCAAAATACGATAGTTGTAAGTCAAATCATCAGGTGAAACATATGGCCTAATCAACATAAAAGCAGATCCAAAATAAGAATCTCCATTTTCATCAACGATATTATAGCCTCTAGATATTATCGATAACGGTGCAACAAGCACGTCAACAGAACTCATTTGTGGGATTTCTTCAATCTGTGATGTGTTAATCTCGTCATCCTTCAACTCATCGGCATTGCTCAATATCCGGTAAGACATATCTCGACCATTTAAGTAATCTCCAACAATCCTACACTGTTCATAGCTATTTACAATAAGTAATACCTTTCGATTGCTCCCGTGTTCCTTCCAATATCTCAGTTCAACTTTTATATCATTCAATAAAGCCTTGATTAATTCTAGAAGCTTTTCACGCTTTAGGAATCGGTCAGATACTCCAGAAATCCGAATTGGATTGCCATTCCTATCATATTTTATATTAATGAACTGATCGATTCTTCCTTCCACTTTCTCAGATTTCAATAAAAATGTAGGCTCCTCTTCGATGTGAAAGTGTGCAGAAGCTGGAGCATAACTCGTCCCTGAAAGTAGCACAACTGCTGGTCCATCTTGATTAAGTTCTCTCTTAATATATGGCCAATCTTCAATCAAAGATCTTCCGATGCCAGAGTAATTGAATAAGTGAACATTTAATCGGTTTTCATCATCCAAAATCAATTTGTATCCGAAAATATTACCAATAACCGACTCCGACAAGAGATGTACGAATTCTTTATTATAAAACTTAAACGGTGAAAAGATTGTATTGATTTCTGGCAATTTCATCGCTAAGTTCGCAATAGTACTATTCTGAATTCTGAAGTAATAATCAATCAAAACAATGTAAATGAACAACTCCAGTTTCTTTTTAAATAATCTTTCACGGTCGTACTTATCAGACTTCTTAATAATCAAATCATACTCTCTAATGTAATCATCGATGCTTTCTTCAATAATAATAGCTGCATTACCCACATTCGGGCACTTGGTGAACTTATCATATAAAACGAAAAGCTCATGGCTCATTAGTTCTTCATTAAGCCGTAACTCTTCAGATAGTGGTAAAAATGACTCTAGGCTACTTATAAATCTCTGACTTTCCTGACTTTCAGGATCAGCTAGATCTCCGACTACAGAAAAAAATAGTGATCTTGGCGTTATAGTATCTTCAATTAAATACTTTCTAAATGCCATTGAATTGATGATTAGATATTCCAATCGGTTCAATAACTGCGTTAAGTGAGGTTGATTAACAATCCAACGATGTATCTCAGATTCTAAATTGACTGCTTTATGTGATTTAAGCACCTCTTCGACTTTCTGAAATTTCCTCATGATAGATTCATTTCGGCCGTAAAAAACCTCACTCGTCATGAATTGATGATCAAAATCCTCTTGAACAGAATCTGCTTCGTCAATGAATATGACATCCAAACAGTCATGAAACAACTCATAATAGGTTCTTCTCTGTGGATCAATAATCTGATTCGCTTTAGATGCTAACAAAGAATGTGATGTTGTTATCCATACATCTGCTTTTTCTAAATCGATAAATTTTTTGAAATAACCACATTCGTTAAACAGCGGACAATTGTAATTCGATTTACTTCCGTCCTTCTTTAGGTTATTGCAAGGGTACTGTGATTCATTAATATCAACATCATTTGAGTAATGACTCAATAAACAATATCCTGTTAAATAGTCCAAAACAGACATGTTACTTCCACATAAATCATTAAACGACTCAGCTGAACTTAATTTTGAGTTGAGGAATCGTAGCCGGTGCTTGTCTATTTGCGTTGCACCAATAATTGGCGAAGCTTTTATGCCTAAATCAGTCAAAGCCTCATAGGTCTTAATAACTTCTGAAACATTCGGTACAACAATTCCTATTCGCATATCGCCATCTTTAAGCAATCTATATGTTTCCTGAATGATATACGTCGATTTCCCAGCACCTAGCAACCCAACGATATGGAGCAACCCCTTGTAACGCATTTCATTATCAAAATCATCGCATGAGCTAATTTGAATACTTGGTCTCTGAGCCCATTGGGGACCCAGCTCATGTTTAAAACCATCCCAATCAAACCCTAGAGGCAATACCTTTGTATTCTTTATACACTTACCTGCCAAGACTGGGCAAGAAGGAACAGCTCTAGTTCCAATATCAAATTCCAGCGATTTCGTTGTATACTTTTCGTCATATCCTTGTCCAGTTCTAATAATTCGATCATAACTCCCCTGACCCCCAATGAACTTTATCACCTTTTCTGAGGTATCAGTATATTTTTCTATCATCTCTTCATAATCAACGTCTCTATCAACAAAATAAGCTACATTGTTATTCCTAGTAACAACTCCATTAACGATAGTAAAATATCTGAATTTCTCTGGCACACTTAAGTATTCTTTCAAATCAACTTCAAACTGTTTTTTACTGTAGTACTGGTGATAATACTTTCTTAATATATAGAAAATGTGATCTACTTTATGATCATCACTTTTATAAAATCTTTTAAAATACTGAGTAAAATACAGGTTTGCGGATGTAATCTCAAATTCTCCAAGGGCACTAAACAAAGCATAAATGACAAATTCGAATCTTTTAAATACGCTTGTATCAACCCGAATTTCATTTTCATTAAAGATACTCTTAAATCGTGTATTATAACTCATTGATAATATCCCCCACCTCTTTGTATAACTCATCCTCGTAGATAACACGAACCTTATTGGTCAATTGACGCAGCTTCTTTCTAACCACGTTCTTATAATTGCCGCCCTTATAAAGGTGTCTTCTATGTTCCGGAATTACCAAATAAACATAATCATCTTCGCCGACACCTTCCATTTTGATAAATGCCTGATTATTAATCAGTGTTTCTACTAAATCATGCGGAGAAGCAAAATCCTTTACATCTATATAAATCGTTCCTGAGTCAAAAATTACTGAAATATCAAATTTATCGATCTCAGGATAGAGCAATATTTTCTCATCCCCATATAGTTCACATAACTGATGATAAATCCTATGTTCTGATATCCCAGGAAGTAAAGTATAAGTATATATCCCACGCTTTAATTTCCTATACTTGAATTCTTCGTTCACTGCTAGGCTTTTAGGCAATAGTGATTCTTTATCACGGTAATACATACACATATCAGTACATCTGAATTCTTTTAAAATATCGTTATCTAGCAGTTTGCCACATACTGGACATACATAGTTATCTTGACTCTTCAAATTAACAGCTTCATACCAATCTCTAATCTTAACAATAGCATCAGATACGTTCGAATATTTTCCAACCAAATTCATAATACGATCTCCGGTTAAGCAATAATTGGAAGCGTTAACGAAAGCTCTAACTTCAGAATACATTTCAGCAATCATTCTGTTTCCTGACTTCTTGAATTCTCCCCTACACTCAAGAAGGAATTCTTTGACTAAGTTCTGATCGACATCATCATTTCTAATGCTATTATCATACCAATGTCTAATGTCTGAATCCACGCGACCATTTTCATCAATAATTTTATAGTTCTTAAAGTTATCATCTACTTCAAACCCTAGTTCATAAACCGGAAGCGTTTGAATTCGATCTATAAATTCACGAATGTTTTTCGGTGGAGCTATATTCGTATGATGGATCAGATAGCTGTTTAATCTATTAACTACAATCTTTGAATCTTCCGGCATACGCCTGTATTCCTGTTCCCATTCAATCATCGTTCTTATAATACTAATCAATAAATCATACGATTCACCTGTCAAAGTGGCCACTCCTTCCGATGTTAAAATATTCCTCTTTAATTTTATCACATATATTGTCCTAATGTGTGGACAGTTGGCTTAATTTTATAAAAAAAAACATTCAAATAGAATGCTTTTATTTTTTACTATATAATTGCAATATATTTTGTAAGTAGCCTCTCATTGAATCTACTAAACTTTGAGGCGCAACTATTCTGGCTTTATCTCCAAACATCAAAAGCCAACCAAAAAAAGTACCTGTTGCCGCAATTTCTGTTGCAATTTTAAAACTTGTTTCAGTTTTACCATATATTCTAACATCTTTGCCAAAACGATCAATGACAACATTGATTAATGAATTATCAAATTCGATCTCAACTCTTTCAGTCTCACCACTAAACATACTAAATACTCTTTTTGAATACTCTACTACGTTGAAGTTTTCAAACTCACTGATTACTGGCCTCATATTCTCACTAACCATAATCTCGGACATTCTGTCCACTCGAAAGTGACTTATATCTTGATAGCGTTCATGATAGGCTATTAAATAATAATTATCATCTGCCCATGTTAGGGCATAGGGGCTCACACAATAAACCTCGCCATTTCTTCTAAACTTCAATCGCTTGTCTACTGTATAATCAAAGTATTTAAATTGAACCATACGATTCTGTTGAATCGCATAATGAATGGCATCAACATTATAGTAGATGCTTTCATTCATCGTTTTGACTCGATCGTTGACTATTACATGACGATGAAGCTCTTTTGCTTCATGTGCACTTGTTAGTTTTTCAATCTTTTTGATGAGTTCATTGCTCTTTTTATGTGTTATGAACTTTGATGCTTGAACAGCATCTACTAACAGCTTTAACTCAGGCAACTCAAACTCTCTTGATGCCATATAATAATTATTGGTCCTTGTTTTGTCACACACAATATCAGCACCAAAAATCTTAAGTAATTCGACATCAGAATAGACTGACTTTCGTTCCGCCGATATTCCAAATCGGTCAAGCTCATCTATCAAATCGTTTACCGTCATCGGATGCTCTTCATCAGTTTTCTCAGTAAGTATCTTCAATAAATAAAGCGTTTTAAGCTTTTGATTATTTGTACTACTCATCATTTTCATCATCCTTAATTAGTTACTAGATAGTAAGATCATATTGTATCTATACAATAACTTATATCTCATTTCTGTCATATGCTACAAGAATCAACGATTTATGATATAAAGATCAAACGGAATATGAAACCAAACGTTTTACCGCTGAACATTATTATCTGAAAGTGAAAAACTGAATTCTATTTAGTTCATCATTTTTGTTCCAAAAGGAACCACTTCGACTATTTAATAAAAACGTGTTCCCATTCACTTTTTGGAAACCTAGGATATTCAGCTTTTTTATCTGTTCCAGGCATTGCAACAACCAGAAGTCTACGTGGTCTTGTCATTCCTACATAAGCAATTCTCATCAATTCCGAATCCAATGCCCCATTATTCAAAAATGAAGGGGTTAACGTGTTGCTCCCTTTTTGGTGTTGTACATGCAATAACACAGCCTCATACGTCTCACCTTTTACCCCATGAACTGATGACCTCGTATAGCTTTCTTTGTTTTTCTTTTCAAAGAATACTCTTATTGGCTTTTCTTTAAAATCTTTCATTTTGGTGTCCCGAGTCTTGATCTTCACAACATTGGCTATGTCCTTCCCCTCTCTTTGAACAAGATTGCTAGATTCCAACAGTTGATTGAGGGTGCATTTAAACTGATTAATCCATCCACTTATGGGAGTATCTAAAGATGGATAATTGGTCATGATATTAATAATACCTAATTTCCATTTATAATATGGTATTACCCGATTAATTTCATCTTCAATACTATGTATACTTTTCAAATCGCCAATCGTCATACTATAAATTGCCTGCTCACATAAGCTAAAAGCTTTTTTCCTTGATCCGAAGTACCATTCATATGCAGATCTCGCAAACATCTCTACTTCAGAACTTTTCCATAATCCTGATATGTCAGAATCAGAGTGAATTTTGCTTCTAGTTACAATGGCAACTTTATCCGAAACAACCTCAATTTCCATTTCTTTGCACTTATTCTTAAAATATTCGTAAATTTTTTCTTGTCCAGTTTGCATCGAGTGTAACAATAATATAGGCTTCTGCTCTTCGGCAGCAAATGGGCCTTTAGCTGTATTAGCTGCTTTATCCTCTAGTGATTGAGAAAAATACCTAACTGCATTACAAATTCTTTGTGAGCTTCGAAAATTAGCTGTAAGCATCAATGTCTTCCAATCATCTTCTTGCATTTTTTGTACAAAGCATTTCGGTGTGGCATTTCTCCATTCATAGATTGATTGATCAGGATCGCCAACTAAGAAAGTTTTTTCAACTCCAGCAGTAAAAAGCAAATCAAATACCGCCATTTGCTCTTCAGATGTATCTTGTGCTTCGTCAATTAATATTACTGGGAATCTGCTTGCGATAGCTTGAGCAATGCATGGATTTTCATTTAACAAACGATATGCAAATGAAGAAACCTCACTTTGAAATACAATTCCTTTCTTTTCATAAATTTTTTTATATTGAGCACAAGGAGGTACTTTCCGCCCGCTATTCGGCTCACAGATAACTTCAGAATGATTTTTATAGAGTTTACCATCAATACCATAGTAAAACTTTTCAATTGAATCACTGCATCCTTTTCGATGGCACTCGGTTCTCCAAAATCTAAATTGGTAATTCCAAATATTACTTAATGTAACCTGTGGCCTTGCCCTATTTTCGTTATAAAGATATCCATATTGAAGAACGATAAAGTTATTAATGAAGCTATCAACGGTACCCACAAAGTGCGGATAATCAATTTTTCCCGATACACCAATAAGCTGTTCAATCTGATCCATTATCTCTTTACTGGCTATATTCGTGAATGATAGCACTGCCATACCCTGATGATTTTTTTTCCATTGGTGAAGATATTTCAGAACTTTTCTTGCAACTATATAGGTTTTACCACTACCTGGACAAGCACAGAGAACATTTTTGCCTTCTGCTCTCATAAAAGCTTCTTGTTCATCAGTTAACTCATACATTCACTCACCTACTTTTCAGTAACTGCAAAAATTGCTCTTTTAATATATTCTGGAACTTCAAACGCATTTTCGACAGCAATTCCTTTAGAAATATTCTCTCGCTGTTTACGTATTTTGTTACAGAGTCTTTGGGCTAGTGCACCTTTGCTATTATCTCTATAGCGAATAAATAGCCATATACAAGCAGCCTTTTCATCAATGGTCTCAAGCGATGATAGTTTTTCACTTAAAGACTTACCCACAATCGGGAATTCTTCTTTAATTGCGCTTTCGAGTACGAAAATATTGCTTTCACAAAAACCAAGTGCGTATTCCAAAGTCTTTATAGCGCAAAACGTCTTAATCGAAGTGTTTTCGCACAGTTTTAGGATTTCAGTGTATCGACCGGAAGGTTTGCCTTTGCTAAGTTTATCAAGAATATCTGCACTAATACCATCATAGTCAATATCTTTACTAATATACGTATTCATATCAGCTTTATCTGTACATCTGTCATCATCTGTGATAATAGCAATTTTTTCAAAACACTGAACAGCAGTTTGCGATGTAAACAAATTCACAAACGGCTTAAATGCTACACTATTCAAATTAACAATTTCTACAGCGTATTTGTCCAATGGTCGATTTATAATCTTAGCCAATTCAGGAATTATTAAAGCTTCACATATGCCTTCAACAAAAAGAACTCCCTTAGCAAAAAACATTTGAGACTTTGTTACATCTAGATATTTTTCCAAATATGCCTTATCAGAGTCTTCAAGCTTAGTACTCGCCAATGGAAGCGATCGCTTTTGATGATTTACTTCATATAAAAGATTAACATTCTCTATGCCAACCTTTGATACCAATGTTGGTGAGTGAGAAGTATATATAACTTGAATATTCTCTCCACCTTTACCCGTGTCCATTAAGAAACGTTGAACTAATTCCTGTAATTGAGGGTGTAAATGAGCTTCTGGTTCTTCAATCAATAGCAGATTCTGAAAGACACCAGGTTTTTTAATTGACATATCACCTAATACAGCTGACATGAAGAGTAGGTTATTATAACCAAGTCCATTTTGATATAGTTCAAAAGTATGTCTTGATATCTCTAATACTCGGTTCTTAAGCTCCTCATCAATTGCTGTTTTACTATTGATGATTGATAAATCAATATGTACACCGGCTTCGGAAGTATGAATAGAATGACAATCCTTATTAGCCAAGGCTAAATCTTTTGCCTTCTTAACAAGTGGGTCATCTTCAGATATTAAGACCCATTTGGGTTTAACCCAAGCTCTGAGCGATCCAGCAATAGAATCAAACCGCGGTTCAACAAGACCAATATCTATCTGTTGTTGCAATACCTCTTGCTCTATTCTAGATAAATTTTGATTTACTGCATCTCTTGCTTTAATCAATTGTTCTTTTTCAAGAATATTAGAATTGGCACTTTGAAGTAGTTTTACAAGTTCATCACGTTCACTCTCTTCCGGAACAATATTTCTCAGGAGTTGTGCTAATTTGCTATTTCGAGATGGCTTCATCTCATTTTCGGAATCTCGTAGTGCTCCTAAAAAAGCAATTTATATTGCTTCAAAAGTGTCTGATGATATTGGATTTCCTTCAGTACCGATACCCCAGCTACTACTTTTTACTTTTTCCATACCATTTGCAGCAGTGTACGAAGAAAAGCGAACATGAAATTCACCACTGGTTTTTTTCTCTGGATTCCATATTTCTAATAAATATGGTGGTACATCTTCGAGGAAAACATCAAATTGAGCCCACTGAGCTGTAGTGCCATCATCATTTATATGAAAATCCGATTTACTGAAGAAGATATCTTTTTTGTAAGGCACCGTTGAAAATGCAATTCTAATAGCATCGATGATAGAAGATTTGCCGCTATTATTCTCACCAATTATCGCATTGACACCTTTATTGAAAATGATTTCAACGCCAGTTTCATCAAATACTCTAAAATTACGAATATGTATTCTTTTCAGATACATTTCCATCCCCCCCTTAGCAAAATAACCCTACTCGAATAACCATAGTTCAAGTTTGCCTAATAATAAAAAATGCTAGGGTTTGTTTTTCTTTGAATTCTTCGGGTTTTTATTTTGCAAATTCCATACCTGCTATGCTTCTTACTTTGATATTATCAGTCTCATTTATATGCTCGATGAACGCTCTTAAATACAACTCTAAAATTCAACCAAAATAGAAATACAGACCTTAAAATCACCTAAATTTAAGAATTAGCTTTCAAGGTTACCTAATTTAGAACTTCTCTTTAACAAGGGTTTGTCGATATTTTTCATATGACTTTATCCAGGTTTCTATTTCCTCACATGCTTCTTCACTCAGCTCATTACGTATTTTACTGTAACTGTTCTTCACTTCAATCAGTTGCATATTTATAGTATGCATAGTCTTTATGATTCCAGCGTTCTTTTTTCTACGTGCTTGAGCTTCAGCTTCTATTAACTCTCTTTGAGCACTAATCATACTTCGTTCTAAATCATCGATTGTAACATCCTTGACATGAGCTTTAATCATAGAAAAAATAGAATATAAATCATCATCCTTTAACATAAAAAATATACTCCTCTAAAGATTTCCTATTTCTTTAACAATATCACACATAATCTTTGAAAATTCATCACCTGATATTTTATTGTCATTGTGTTTGTAAAACTGGTTCATCATATCTTTAATAAAATTCATTTTTTCTACCATTTGATCAGTATCAGACTGCTTTTTCATAACATAAGCTTCTGCTTCTGCAAGGAGATATTTCCTGTCTTCCCCCATTTTTCGAATTATTGCATCAGTTTGTATTTTCATTTTCCCCATTTCGACTATATCGAATGCCAAATCCAAGATTTTATCAAAATTATCAATTGAAGCATCTAAAATTCTGTCAGTCCTCGTACTTGGGAATTCATGTTCCTTTGCTTTCACTTCATTCATACGCTTTCCGGTAACAATCTCATAATCACTCATATTAAACCTAACCTCTCTTTCGTTTCATTTACTCTTGTAAATAATTCGTTTAGTTTTTTCGCATCTTCCAGCTCTGGATTGATTTCCATTTTAGATTTTACATCCTCAATCAATTCAGTAACAGTCTGAATATTAACAGCCTTTAGGTCTAAAAGATCTTTTTCTACCAGTGGCTTAATCTCACTTAACCACTTGTCCAACCCTTTCTTTACTGACTTTTTAAGCTTTGATTTCCATCGAGCATATTCATAAACAACCATTAGCACTTCTACAATCACTGCTGCCACTACTGCTAATGACTTGACTGAAGTTGCTCCTATTTTCTTTAAAGTATGCTTAAGCGCGTTGTGTGTTTCTCTTTTAAATGTCTTGCCAAATAGATCACCAACCACTTTTAAATAATGGGACGCAGCATTTGCGACACCAGCACCACTGCCACCAGCCCCACCATACTTTGCAAAAAATTTAAGCAAACCGCTTTTCAAGCCGTTCTCCATCATATTCCCAATTATATTTTTTGTTGCCTTGTCCAAGTGATGTTCATATCTAATGGATACATCTTTCTGAAATTTAGCTATAGCTGTGTTCAGCATATCTAAAACTCTACGATCCAAAGCATTTACTTCTGTTTCTATATAATAATTGACTTCTTTAATTTCTTCTTTAGTAGCAAAAGGTAATGCATGAATATTCACATAAGTTATTGTCTCATCCATTTTCGATGTACCTTGACGTTCTATTGCATCAATAGTACGTTCCTCAATCCAATTTCGCGCATCATCTAGTCGCTTCATTGTACCATCAATGATTTGTGCAAATGATGGGATAATTTCATCATCAATGACATTTTGATAGCTATCTATAAGCTGTTGAAAATCTTTCATTAAGAGTAAACGTTCCTCATTACTCATGTTAACCATGGCAAATCTACTATTGACATGATTTTCACAAGCTCGAAATAGATCTATAACATAATGATTAAAAGCTCTATTCAATATTTCTTTATGATTTTCACTATTTATTAGTTCGTTAATAAAACTCCATAGTTCTTTTGCTTCAGGCAAGGGATATCCATAAGTTTCATCTTCCTTACACTCGGGGACGAGAAACACCGGTAATTCAGAATGTAATAAATCCTTTGCGTATCCAACAATTTCCATTATTCTTGGGCTATCCATTTGAACATTTTGGGGACATCTATTAACTACAAGCACAACTTTTGCGTCTTCCCTAATCAAATCATTCAAGAAAGCAAGAAATGCATAATCATTCTCTTGAATACCAATCTTGTAGGCAACAGTATACACTACAACATCACTATTTGGAATGAACTCCTTTAACACTATGTCATGTTCACTGATTAGCGATCCATAGCCTGGAGTATCAAATAATTTTAAGTTGTCAAAACGAAAGTTTTTTATATTTTTCGCGCTTGTATGTATTCTTAGCCGTTCTAACTGATTATCAGGCTTTTTAGCAAGTGTGTCAAATAGATTATCGTCAATCACTTCCATAGTTGCATCTTTATTAATAGCATAATATGATGTTTGATCACCTGATAAAACTACTTCAGTAATAGTCCCCGTAGTAGGCGTCGCGCTTACAGGTAAAGTTGGCATCCCTAAGAGCCCATTGATCAATGATGACTTACCACTACTGGTCTCTCCTAAAAACATTACATAACTATCGGGTTTACTGATGCGAGCTTTCAAAAATTTTGATAAGGTCTTTAAATCTTTATTGTCAATCTCTTCAACTAAATTATTTACTATTTCATAGCGTTCCATCAATCCCATAATTTTTCACCTTCAGCCTTTTTCAGTGATTCTAAATCAAATTTCAGTTCTTTCAATCGCAAATCAGATTCAGTTTCATTATATGCTCGTTGGATTTTTTGAGCATTTTCTGCTTTCAAGGAGTTAATGTACTCTTTCCTGCTATTTAAATATTCATCCATTACATTTGTAACATCTGCTTCAATTGACTTATAGTTGTCAAGAATAACTGCTCTAATTGTATTATAAAACGACTCTATATATGGCTCTATTTCACTTTTTGTTGTTCTTGCTCGTGCTTTTACAATTTCTTTTTTAGTTGTGCTCCCCAAGAAACTACTAATTGCACTGACACTTAACATTGCTAAAATACCAACTGCTACACCAATTGGTCCACCTATTGCTCCTCCCACTGCAGCTCCTACCCATATACCGCCGCCAGCACCTACTAGTTTTATACCAATGTCAAGACCTTTTTCGAATTTAAATGCCTCACTATTATTGAATATCATTGATTCATAATTTGCTTCACTTTCTCTCGAAATCAGTAGGTTTATTTCTTCAAGCTTATTCCTGATTTCTGTCATCACTCCATCCATCTTATCAAACGTTTGTTCAATAGCATCATTAACACATCCATTTTGAATATCAACAAATGCTTGTGTCAATTGATCACCATCAACAACTCCACAATCAATAACATGATATATTCCAACCCTCAAATTTTCTTTCTGCTCCCTAGCAATTCTCATACTAAATGTCTTTATTTCTCGACTTGTTTTCTTCAATAACAGTTGCAATTCTTCTACTTCCAACTCTATTTTTTCAGTACTTTGTTTAAATTCGAGTTCATTTTCATCAAGTGACCTTTGTAATTCATCTATAGACATCTGGTTCTCTTCTATTAATTTGTTAATTTTAGTCTTTATCTCAGTTATAAATTCACCAATGTGTTGTTTTGCATAAGCTAACAGTATTTCTCTTCGATCACTTGTGTAACTGTCTAGATGATTCAATAAACCATTCAGATTTGATTTCTCATACATGTCATTATGCTTATGAATAATTCCGTAGGCTGCATCATACGCATTCACTGCGATTATTGGATCAATTTCAGATATATTGATTTGTTGTCCAATATCAGATAGTACCTTTTGGTTAAAATCGATTGATTCCATCACTTCACGCTTTGATTCGCCAAATATATTCTGAACAAATATTACCTTTGAAAATGCCTTCCAAACACTTTTTATAAAAATTTCTTCCATACGTCGTATAGTCGGTACGGTTGGAATTATCATGATAGCAAAACAAAGATTCTTAATATATCTCATAGTTGTCTCTTGATTGTTCTTTGTCAAGCTACCTACTCCCGGCAAATCAACTAAAACTAATCCACTTTCTAAGAATCTATGTTTTTTCACTACTACAATGTGTGATACTCCTAATTGGTTACCCGGATTATAGTTGTTATCCACATACAATTTGAGATCCTTATGTTCATTTAGTAATTCAAATGGTTTGCTGGTAAAATGTACTTCTATCCTTGTTTCTTCTCCAAATCGAATCTCCACTGGAACACAAGTCGTTTCGTCAGCTTCATTAGGTAAAATATTTTCTCCAATTATTGCGTTTAAAAGCGTGCTCTTTCCCATTCCTTGCATTCCAATTACTGGAACTATCAACTCTGGTGATTCTGCTGAATCAACAAATTTTTGACTCAAATCACCATATAAGGCATTACCTGAATACTTATTGAGAATATCTTTCACTTTGCCAACTAATATCATATGCTCCCTCTTTTCCATTTATAAAACCAGCGCTTGAAAAACGGTTCTTTTAAGTATGCTACATCACTTTTTAAATCAGCAATGTGAGAAATAATATCCTTCAATTGATCTTGAGTAATACTAATCGAATCGTTCATTGTCTTTCCATCTATTTTAATTGAGTCCATCATCTCGATCATTCTAGTATTATGATTCTGGTTTATAGCAACAATATTAGTCATTTCCTTAATTTTTTCTCCTTGAGATTTTATTTGTAAATCTATGCTTTCATTCGAGTGTTTTACTGTATTCGAAAGCAATAAAATTTCTTCAGTATTACGGGAGAAATTTTTTTCCAGCAAAGATTTCTTTTGCTCTAAAACATTTTCAATGGCCTTTATTGATTCTATATTAGAAGAATCGACTACAGCTTGTAATTTTATTAAGTTTTCTTTTACTACCAAAGCAATCGATGCCATATGATCTTGCCCGTTTTGAATCGCCTGTAATTGATTATTTGCTATTTCAACAGACTCTTTCAATTCTTTATATGACTTCTTCAAACGCTCCAAATCGCCAGAATTGTTTAAAATTTCCTCATTTATTGACTCAACAGACTCATAAACGTTCATGAGTCTATTACCTATATCAATAATCTTTCTCTCAATGACAATCGAAAGTTCTTTTTGTATTGATTCCATAACTTTCGTTGTCGTTTCATCAACATGCATAAATACTTTTTGATTCATTCCGAAATTCTCCTTTGTTAAATTCTAATAATATCGCTTATAGCATCAGATACTTTGGGAGACCAAAACATAGAAAACTTTTTTTGAATAGCCTTTAAAGTTTCAGTTTCTTCTATAATCGTTAGACATGGAATAATTTGATTTTCAACAAAGACCATATTATAAACTGGATTTTCATGATTGATCATATACGAAACTTTGTTGTCTATGTTAAATTCATTTTTTAACAATATCATTTCTCTAAGTCCTTCAGATACTACATTTCCATTTATTAATTCATTGAAATCCTGTGCTACAAAAATCAGTACATCATCTTTTTTAATTTGTTTTAGTAGCTTACTTTTGTGTAATTGATTTTTGGCTGCCCCTGTCTGTATTGCATTAAACATAATAAAAAGATTCCGTGTCGCTTGAACGTTTGGTAATTTGATAGTGCTAGCTTCGGTATTAACCATCATCTTACACGGCATATCATATGTTCTAAAAAATCTATCATAGAATTCATCACTCGCATTTTGATCCCATGAAACAATTATATTCTCAAACCCATCCGATTCTTTATAACCTAACAAACTATCTATTGTAGTTTTGTTTACTAAACTAATCAAAAGTTTAGCTAGCTTGTGAATTTCAAATACCGTATCTGAAACCTCAATTTCATTTTTTATTTCATGGACCTCATTCGAACAGATTGGCAATGAATTCAAGTCATTATCAATTTTACAAACTGAATTCATATTATTTAAAATCAACTTCAAATCACGCACAATATGGGAAACTGCTTTCGAATCCATATGTAGGTTTAATTTCTGGTTATAACTTTGCCGCTCTAAAATGATTGCAGCTTCAATATTTTTCAACGTTCCACAAGTGGCATCATTCCATTTTTTAATTGTTTTTCCGTATTGCTCGTACACTCGGTCAATAAATTTTCTAAGGGACTTTTCGGTTTCATCTTCATCTACAACAGAATAGGATTCTTCTTCATACTCGTATCCCCAATCATTATTAAATAAATCACCAAAGAATCTAGCTACACCACTTCCAAAACTTTTTTTCTCCACACGAACTGGTCTTGTTTTTTGCTTCTTTTTAACCGTTGCATTCGGAATATTAGGTAAACCATTAAAACTTATAGCATCTCTTCGTGCTATATTTAAAGAATCGATTATTTTATATAATCTTTCATTAAATGATAAAATTTCTTGGCTTACAGCTTTCTCAATGCTGCTGATAGAATCTCTTACTCTATCTACAAAAAATTCATTAATTGCATTTTCTCTTTTCATGGCTTCTATAATTTTATAATCACTCACTTGTTTCAATTGATAATGAATTTTCTTTAGTGCGTTTTCATATTCCTTCTTAATATTACCTTCTACATGTTCGTAAACAAACCTCTGTACCAATTGATTTTTATTAGTTGCTATAAAATCTTCTTCTTGCTTAATTAAACGCCAAACTTTTTCTCCTATTGTCCTGAATCGCTGACTTTTTATTCTAGGTTTTTGAGTGTTTACAATCCATTTTACAGTGTCTACAAATCGATTATATTTTCGCTCATTATGCTTTTTTCTGTTACATCGGCCCTTCATTGATTCCACAGCTGACATCTGCACAATTTGACAGAGACTCTTATCCTTAATATCGGATCCATCAATAATCCGCTGTACCCTTTTTCTGTGATCCTCCGCCACATCATCAACAGTCTTTAATCCATCCAGGCTAGGGCGAAGAGAATCATACATATTCTGCACTATTATAACCGGACAATTAAATTTAGCAATGATATTCAAAAATGATTTCATTTTATAATCACTATTTGTTTTAAATGTAGTAACAAAGATACATACATCTATAGTTGGAATTAGTGTTTCTAAAGTCAGTTTTTCATGTATTTCAAGCTTATAGGCATCTAACCCTGGACTATCTACAAGAAGTATATCTTGACCTAAATCAAAATATGGAGTGGATAATTCTACCTGCTTTACATTTTCTTTATTATTAACGTTATACGCTTCATCTGTATATACCTTTACAATATCTGGTGTTAGTTTCTTACCCGAAAACTCTTTTTTATTTCCATCCTGCAAATAAACTGTCATTTTAGAAGTAGGTCCATAAGAACAACACACGAGTTGACTAGATGAAGGCCTTACTGCTTCAGATAACAGCTTACTTCCAAGTATGGCGTTAATCAGTGTTGATTTGCCACTACTTGTAACGCCAACAACACCTATCCTAATTCTATCCTTTTCCCAATGAATCCTACGAGAATTCAGCCATTCGATATCAGATTTATACCTATCATGTTTTCTTAATAGCTGTTTATTAATTTTTTCAATCAAATCTATTTCATTCACTTTATCCATCCTCCAGGTTTAAATCCTCTCTACAAACCACCTAGCAATCCTTTCTGCCATTAATGGTGGTACAGCATTCCCAACTTGTACATAATTTGCAGTTCTTGGTCCTTCAAAAAAATAATCATCAGGAAACGACTGTAATCTAGCTGCTTCTCTTACGGTAATAGTTCTATTTTGAGCGATATCCGGATGGATATAATGATGCCCATCTTTCGATATGTGCGCAACAACAGTATGAGAATAAGAAAGATTGCCAGAGACAACTTTAAATCTATCTAAAAAAGAATTAGTATTTTTATGAGTAATCAATTCAGGTCTCAAATCAGAATACTTTAATCGCCTTCCTTCTTGATTCCACAAACACACTGCCTCTCTGTATATTTCTAAATCCCTCTCTATATGACCTCGAGCGACATGATGTGTTAAGATGTCATCATTATTGCGTATAGCAGTTTGTAATAAAGCCTCCGAAGATTCACGTCTATATCTGTAAGCTGTACAGGTTTCACCAGCCTTTAATGTAGGTAAATCATTAAAGAAATCGATCACTTCAAAAGTGTTTTGTATATTTCCCGGGATTTCAAAATCATGATGCATTAAATCATTTCTAAAGCCCATAATAATAACCCGTTTTCTATTTTGTGGAACTCCAAAGTCAAATGCGTTGAAATCATAAGCCTTTATTGAATATCCGGCATTTTCAAGTTTTTCTCTTACATCTTCAAAAATTGCACCTTCTTTAGCTGTATAAATACCAGGAACATTTTCAAAAACAAAAGCTTTAGGCGTAAATCTTTCTAAAAATTGTACATACAGTTTGTATAAATAATGTCTTGAATCATTTTCATTGTTTTTTCCTGTTCTTGACCTTCCCACCACCGAGTAAGCTTGACAGGGCGGTCCACCAATAATCAAATCTAAATTATCGATACCCCTTATCTCAAGTTGATTTTCTATCTGTTCAAAAATGATAGGTAAAGTTTCTTCAGAAATTTCCATATTGATAACTGAATCCAGTACTTTTGGGGGGATTTTTTCCAAAAATGCAGTTCTTGCAATCTCACGTTCTTTTTTGTTCAAATGATACGTTTTTTGATAGGCTCTATATTCATTCAATCTATTGTGAGATTTTAAAAAATAATAAGCCACCCTTGTTTCAAGAGTTTGAGCAGCATATTGGTCTAATTCAATATGTGCAATACCTTCTGCGCCAATCCTTGCAAACCCTTCTGATAATCCACCTGCACCGGCAAATAAATCTAAATAATTCATGTTACACCCACAATCTATGCATTTCTAATTCTCTTAAAATAATTCTTATTGATTAGCGAATTAAAAATTGCTCGAATTTCTTTTGCTTTTTCTTTAGAGTCTAAGATAACTCCTAACTCTAAGTTTCCATCCATACCGTTGTACGATAAATTTGAAGAAGTGATAATTGATTTTTCATCATCAATGGTAAGCACTTTCGCATGTAATGACTGCGTTTTATTCGTCGCCCCAGTATATTCATATATAAAAACTCTTTTATGGTCTAGCGATACTATATCCTTTAGCAATGTTTTCTTACTCTCATAGTCATTAACATAAATTTCTATATATACGCCTTGTCGAGCTTTCTTTTTTAAAATTTCAACCAAAGTAAGAGCATAATCGCTTAAAGCATAAATGGTTATCACGATGCTTTTATTAGCCTTTCGAATATATTCTTCAAAAACCAGCTCTGTATCTCTCCCCGGCAATCCAGCCACACTTGGTCCCGACCATATTAATTGCATTTTTTCAGTTTCGGACCTGAAATAAGCCTTTAAAAGGATATAAAGAATACTTAGCTTTTCTTCATCAGAGCAATTTGGAAAAACTTTATTCATCTCTTGAAAAACGTTGATTTTAGATGTAAATAGTGCTTCTGGAATATCTTTTTCAAATAGATTTCGCAGTAGAAATCTATTTAAAAAAAGCAATTCTTCAAAAAAGTCTAGTTTTATAGTGTTATTCCACATACAGCGCTCACCAACTCTTCAAAATATCCTTTAAATTTTCTTTCTTCTGTGGGAATTAGCGTTCTCCTATCTAAAAGTCGATTGCCATTTTCACAAGCAGTTTCTGGTATCATTGAACAAGCATGACATGCAGCGCCATTAAGGTTTTCATTTCCAGGATAAGTGGTCATACAACCTGGATCCCCTGAACAAATGAGCGCTCTTTTTAAAGCTTCAACTAAAACCGTCTGAAAATTACCTACTTTACCCATTTCTTCTAAACCACCAAGAGTTCCCTCGGTATCGCCACTACCCGTGTAAACCAATAATCCACACATGTTATCACTGTAATAAATTCTTTCTTTCAATTCCGTTGTAGAGTAACCACATTTTAAAGACAATTCACGAATCAATACATGAGATAACGTATGCAATAAAACATAGACTAAATTTTTATCGTTGCGATACTCCCAGCCTTTTTTCTCAACATACTTTTTGTATTCATCATTATAGATCGCTGATATTTTATCTGAATCAAAACGCTCTAACCAGGATTTTACTTCCTCCCTATTTAACTCAATAAAAATCCCTTCACCACTTGTTCTTATTGCAGGTAGCCATCCCGTTTCATCTCCAGCTAAATTGACTATACTGCCAAAATTATCATTTTCAGGATCAGGAAAACTGCCTCTCGCAAATCCTTTTAACGCCGTCACTTCCCTTACTTTTTCTACTCGTATCAATCGACTAAGGTACTTCTGTAAATAATCGGGGAGATCTTCTTCAGATGCTAAAAAACATGAATGACTTGTCTTAGGCATCGAAGCATGATTTAGTATTGAATTGTACTCAGTTTCTTTAATTTCGCTATATTCCGAAGCACCTTCAGTAACTTTTTCATAGATTTCTTTGAATTTATCAAAAGTAAGCACATCATCTCCTATTTCCTTATGGGCAATTCTCATGCCTAACAACATAGTCCGTTCATAATCAAATTCTTCTTCTAGAATTTCCGCTTCTTTTCTTTTAGAATCAACATAATCCTCAATAAAAATCTTCTTCTCTTCTACAATCTGATACAGTTTATCTGACCAAGGCGGAATTTCTAATGCAGATCTTACAATTGAAAAATATACATTAGTTGCACCTCTTAAACTAGGAATAACGTCTGCATCACAAGTTTCAAATGGCGAATTCGGCCTATGCACATGTCTCCCTGAGCAAGAATAACTTGAAAAAGTCTCTTTAAGCATCGCATTACCCATCTTTTTCGTTACTTTACACGCTTCATCATCACAACTTAAAATTAATGAATTCAAAGAAGATGTAAATTTACCAGACTTTAACCTTATTTTCCCAGTACAATGTGTTGATCCACCATGTAAAAATTCCCTATAAGGAAAATCATCAATATGCCCATTTTCACACATCACTATAAATCTTGATGGATATGCCTTTTTATTGCATTCTGGACAAGTTGGTCCCTTAACGTCATAAATTTCACGATTGCCTGTTGATTCTTCGGATAATTTAAAAAGTAAATTGCACTTAGCATTAGAACAAACATGCCAATCAGGAAAAATTCTTACTGGAAAAGCTTCTTTCCCCTGTCTTGGTTCCATAAAATACCTTACACCTAAATATGAGGCTAATTTATTAAAGTACACTCTTCGGCTTTTATAATCAACGCCATCTTTAGCCCAATAACTTATATCTAATCCTACAACTGAGTCCAAACGGGCATCGATTATTGAACCAGGACCGAATGTCGTTATGATTTGATTTTGACTAAGTTTACCAATTTCCATATCCTAATCCTCCCATAAGTAGAGTCCTGATTCTTTTTGTACATTTCTCATGCTGTTTAATGTTTCTTTTTCATAATTAAACTTACCATAAGACCCATATGCCTTTAAAAGCCTTTGAACTCTGTTCATTTTATAGCCTTGATTATTATGATGTACATTGTAATATAGATTTTTTTCTGTCCGGGATAACTTAATCCATTCATCTAAAAAGTATCTAATATCATCTTCGGCCTTTTCAACACTGTTAGGATCTACAATCTTAATTCTATTCAAAATCATGTCTATAATCATTTGAATATCGTCTTGATTAATTTGCTCAATTTTTCTAGCACCTTCTTTAGTGCTTCTAAGCTCGTCAATCATTCCTCTTAACATACCTATTAAAGAAGCATGCAAAGCTCTTTCTCTTGCTCTTGCTGAAAATGGCGTAGCTGATGTCCCTTCGACAAAACGATATAAATGCGCGTGGTATGCTGTAAAGTTTTCATAATGTGATAAATCTCTTGCTCTATAAGGATTGTATATCGTAACTACTAGACCTGGAGTCTGTCTCCCAATCCTTGATGTTGCTTGGATATATTCTGCTGTGGTTTTCGGTTGTCCAGTAACAGCCATTAACCCTAAACGATCCACGTCCATCCCAACCTGAATCATGTTGGTTGCAACAGCAATGTCGAGCGGATACTCATCTTTAAAGTAAGCGTCAACTCCAACCCACATTTTAATCAGCTCAAGATCATGAGATAATTTTCCCAAAGGAGGATGATTATCATGAGTAAAGAAGAAACTAG
>NZ_FZOJ01000050.1 GCF_900188145.1 Anaerovirgula multivorans
TCATAATATCACCGTCCTTACTACTATTATGGGCGATTTTATGTATGCTATATCAAGATTGTCTTATCCAATTGTTGGATTTTTGGCGCGCTCTGACGGTTTGTTTGCCATATTTATTTTTGATGATAATATAATTTTATTGTCACAGAGATAAGTAATTTAAGAATATTTAGTTTCTTATTAGAAATGTCATTAACCGTCTATAATTTCAAGTTGGAAACATAGAGTTTATGACGATAAATTTAGAATTAGCTTAAGTGAACCGTACCATAAATGACGTCGGTTTTTTGTAACAAAAGATACTACACTTTGGACTATACGAAAAGAGACTCAAAGCTGGAAATGGACCTGGATTTCCTTCATTGTACCGGCCATTACAGGTATTGTAGTATGTTTAATCGTTGCTCTCAAGGAGCAAGGCTACTTGGATTAGTAGTATAAAAAGAAAGTGATGAATGGTTATAAAATCTTTAGCATAATCCATCGGATTATGCTAAATGGCTTTAAAGTAAAATGATACATATTTGGTAATTATGTAAATTTTAAGGGGATGGCGTTATATTGATTTGTTCTGTTATGGATAGGCTACAATGAACTAGACAATAAAATTAAGGTCATGTAAACTAAAAACAATATAACAAAGGAGACGTTTATATGACTAAAAGAGATCGAAGAACCTATACAGAAGAATTCAAGGAGCAAATGGTAAAGCTATATGAAAATGGCAAGTCTAAAAAAGACTTAATTTCAGAATATGATTTAACTCCAACTGCCTTAAATACCTGGATTAAAAGAAGTCAAAGTACTGGTTCCTTCAAGGAAAAAGATAATCGTACCCCAGAAGAAGCCGAATTAATAAAACTAAGAAAAGAACTTCAGCAATTAAAAATGGAGAATGATATTTTAAAGCAAGCGGCGCTGATATTAGGACGAAAGTAAATGTGATAAAGAACAATGCCCACAAATACAGTGTATCAGCAATGTGTGCCGTCCTACAAGTTCCCAGAAGTACCTACTATTATGAATCTAAAGCTACATTAACAGCTGATGAAATATCTCCCCAAGGTTATAGAAATCTTTAAGGCTAGCAGAAACAACTATGGTACTAGAAAAATCAAGATAGAACTTAAGAAGCTAGGGCTTACAGTTTCAAGAAGAAAAATCGGTAGAATTATGAAAATCAATGGGCTGGTATCTAATTATACCGTTGCCCAATATAAGCCCCATGTGAGTAAATGCAATGAATCCAAGATTATGAATGAGCTAAATAGGGAATTTAATACCGAAACTCCTTATGCAGCTGTAGTAAGTGATTTGACATATGTTAGGGTTAAGAATACCTGGAATTACGTATGTTTATTAATTGACCTCTTCAATAGAGAAATCATAGGCTATAGTGCTGGTCCTTATAAAGATGCTAATCTAGTATATAAGGCTTTTGCCAGTGTAAAAACCCGATTAGATGCTATCACCTTATTTCATACCGATAGAGGTAATGAATTCAAAAACAAGTTAATAGATGAAGTTCTAGATACCTTTAAAATCAAGCGTTCTCTGAGTATGAAGGGTTGCCCCTATGACAATGCTGTAGCTGAAGCTACCTTCAAAATAATTAAGACTGAGTTTGCTAAAAACTATCACTTTGAGAATCTAAAGGATCTTGAGCTAAGGCTAGCAGATTATGTTAATTGGTTTAATAATTTTAGAATACATTCAACATTAGGCTATTTAAGCCCTAGGCAATTTAAAGAACATAACCTTATAAAAACTGTCTAATTTAGTGTTGACAATCCAGTTATAATTATATAAAGTATAATGGTTAATATAAAATGTGTGAAAAAATGAATTACTGTTTACTTCATATAAAAAACAAAAGAATAGGCTAAGAGACATTTTGTGAGGAGAGATTACGTGTGAATAAATACTTTAAAGTCGGCTTAATAATCATTTTAATCTTCATTTTGGCTGTATCAAGTTATTTATATCATATACATAAAGTCATAGAACAACATGTAGATGGAATGCAAATTACTTTTGAAGAAAATGTTAATGAAGAGGATAAAGACAAGGATAAAAATAAGGAATCTCAATTATTTCTATTGCTTGGTATTGGTGATCGTCCTGCCCTTGGCGATCCAGGCAGGGTAGACAGTATTATTGTTGTATCTGTGAATCCTTCTAATAACTCTGCTATCATGTTCAATATTCCACGGGATACACGTACTGAAATCATAGGAAAGGGATTTCAAGATAAAATTAATCATTCATATGCATACGGTGGAACGGAAATGACTAAAAAAACAGTTGAACATTTTTTGGATAAATCTATAGACTATGTAATCCAAATTAATATGGAAGGCTTAAGACAACTTGTGAATGCTTTAGGTGGAATACAGGTGGAGAATAAATTTTCTTTTAGTCAGGAAGATGAACTAGGCGAAAAACTATATCATTATGACAAAGGACTTATCAATTTAGACGGAGAAAGAGCATTACATTATGCTAGAATGAGAAAGTCAGATCCAAGAGGTGATTTTGGTCGTAATGAAAGACAACGCCAAGTTTTAATGGCGCTATTACGAAAGTCTACTTCATTCTCTTCTGCCTTTAAGATTCAAGAAATTCTAAATATTTTAGGAAATAATATTAAAACAAATGTATCATTTGAAGAAATGAAATTCTTTTATTCTGAGTTTAGAAAAGACTGGAGGAGCTATAATATTGAAATTTTAGAGATAAAAGGTACCGATAAAACCATTAATGGAGTTTATTACTACGTTGTATCAGAGGAGGAACGCCAGCATATTTCTGAGCAACTTAAAAAATTCTTTGATTCTTCTTATTCTGCTAATCTAACTCCAAATAAGTAGTTATACGGAACATCTAGTATTCTGATTGATTGGATTGTGAACTTGAAGATTAGATAAAATTTTACTTTAATAGAATCAAAACTACCCGCTCAGCGGGTAGTTTGCTCAGCCCTTTTATCTCTTCTTGCCTTTGTGTACTTGCTCACCCGTAAACGGGTCCATATATTCTTGAATACTTATTTGATCATTGGCTATGTCTTCTTGCAATTGATTTTTAACATATTCTCTAATTTTCTTTTAATTGCGACCCACTGTATCAACATAATATCCTCTACACCAGAAGTGTCTGTTCCCATACTTATATTTTAGATTTGCATGTCTATCAAATATCATTAAAGAACTTTTGCCTTTCAAATATCCCATTATACTTGAAACACTATACTTTGGTGGTATTGCAATTACCATATGTATATGGTCTACACACGCTGATGCTTCCAATATTTCAACACCTTTTTGCTCGCATAATTTTCTTAAAATTTTACCTATATCACTCTTTATCTTTCCATATATAGCTTGACGTCTATATTTGGGTGAAGACACTATGTGATATTTACAATTCCATGTGGTATGTGCTAAACTGTTCTTATCCATTCGGATCCTCCTTTTGTTTAATAAATTGGTTGGCGAACCTTTTTTTATTCTAACAAAAGGAGGTTGTTTTTTTCTACTCATAGCAAAAGCTTTTTGGAACCCCCGGTAGAACCGGGGGTTTTCTGTATACAACAGAAAAAGCAGGCAGATACCTCTATTAGCCTGCTTTCTATATTTAATTGAAGTACATATTTTATAACTTTAATATTGCTAAAATAATTAGCAGCACTCCACTTAACCAAGAAATATTTAAGGTTAATTTTTTTGCAATTTTGTTACCAATGTAACACCCAAGCATTACAGCCACCATATCAGATATTAGTGAAAAAAGTACTACTTCCATCAAGTTTATGTTAACAAGTGCTACTCCAAATCCAGCGGCCAGCCCATCGAGAGATACTGCGATTGCAAGGGATGTAGCTTCTAATGGTGAAAGTACTCGTGAATAATCTCTGTCTGCTTCTTGTGGATCAGCATATATGTTCAGAATTAATTTTAAATTAAACATGGAAAATTTTAATTCTTTACTCAAGTTTTTATTTTTTCGAATGAAGGATTTAATTGAACTATCAAACAGTTTAATGGTTCCTAACACAAATAAAATTGTAAAGCAAATACCTTTTATTAGGTGAGAAGGTATATATTGGCTAACAATAGAACCTAAAAAGAGTGACATAGCAAGGAGTGTACTACAGATAACATTTATGGTTGTAACAGATGTGAATGGGATTTTAATTTTATTGGTTCCATAAGCAAAGCTTGCCACAAATGCATCTATTGACAATGCTGTAACAAGCAGTATTGCTTCTAAAGAGGAGAAAAATGTTATAACCATAACTGAACACCAACCTTATTAATTTAGTCTTACCTTAACATACTATTATAAAGGCTATAAATAAGTGCTTGTATGTTGCAAGAAATGATTGACATTAATTATCTTCCTGTTTATGAGAATGTGTCAAGGGAACGGGTTACAGACAACGAAGAATGTCAGTAGAACTGCCCCCTCTTTACTAGGTGAATCAACTTTATGTATATTTAGATGAAGATATAAGTTTGAATCAATTATTAGAATTATTAAAATAGGAAAAATTACCATGATATATAGTTAGGCAATTCTGTCAAGGCTTATTTGCTATAATAAATAAGAAATACGAGGCGATATTTATGTACATTTTTTTGCGAATAACCTTAATATCTTCCATAAATAGATTATCCCCTATATTAAAATTTTGATAGTTGAATTTAATAAGTCTACAGACAATAAGTATCATAACTGAATCTGTTTAAAAAACAAGTATATATCATAATATAGATAAATAAAGACATAAAGGGGTGATGATTTGTTGACTGTAGAAAAAAGCATAATTAAAACGGAAGTAACTTTCTCAGAGGATAAGAAATACAGATATCTGTTAAGAAAAGAATGGGATAAAGCTAAGAAAAAAGCAATGATTATAATGATTAACCCCAGTTCTGCTGATGAACTACTGATAGACCATACAACAATGTATGTAGTCAATAATCTTTCTAAGATTGACTTTGGTTCAGTGGATATCGTCAATATCTTTTCCAAGATAAATACTAAAATCAGTACGAAAGAAAGCATACAAGAATTAGTGGATGAAGATAATGACACTCAAATTCTAAAATCTGCTGCTAAGGTAGATAACATAATCATTGCATGGGGGAAGGTAGGTGAAAATAATAAGAAGGTGAAGGAAAGACAGGAACAGGTAATAAACCTTTTAACCGAATATAAAGACAAATTCTACACCATCCAGGACAGCAAAGGCAGGGAAGGCTTCCACCCCCTCGCCCCGCAAATCCGACACATTTGGAAGCTGAAAAAACTACAACCGGAACCAGAAAAAACTCCCACAGAACCAAACAACTAGCCCAAGAGAGCCGCTAAAACCGCTTTCTTGGGCTTTTTCTGTTTCGAGGAACAGGAAGGGAAACATCAAAACTGAAAGCCGAAGAAAACGAGAAAAACAGCACTGGAAGTCTGCACCAAGCAAACGGAAGAAACTCATAGAAAACCCAAGACTTTGGGAGGAAAGCTAAAACTAAGAAGGGAGCAACGCAAATGATAAAAATAGCACATGAGAAGGAAACGAAATCAATACGATTGCCACAGGAGGTAGCAGGAATAATTAAGGAAATTGCAACAATTATTGATACTGAATACGGAGAAAATCGGGACGTAGATGGTGGGGATGGAGGATATATTCTAGTAATAGAGTCCAAAGATGAATTCGATAAATTAAAAGATATTTATATAGATATGGAGAATGTCATTGCCGAATATGTTGACTTAATTAAGGTGACTGATGGAGAAGATTACAGCAACTCATTAATCATTCTAAATAACGATTTCGCCATATCATTAATTATTCCAGTAGTCATTACTCCAAAGAGACTACTTGATGAGATGAATATTAATGACTAAAGCCTAAGGAGTAGATACTACTTTCCTTAGGCTTAAATTTTGTGGAATTTTACAAGAGATTATTCCACGAAGAACACAGAAGATTAATCAGCAAAAAAACGTTAAAATTTTCCTTGTGAAAGGGGTGGTTGAAATGGACAGATTTGGACCTGAACATCTAAATGGTATATATAAGGATATAGCAAATGATCTAGGGGTAGAAATGGCTCTGTTGATTTTCAATCACTACAGAGGATTACAGATAACATTTCTTACAAGATTACTATGTACAGAGTATGTAAGGAAGCAAGTTTCCATCGAATATAACGGTAGTAATATCAAAGAGCTTTCTTTGAAATATAGTTACTCAGAACGATGGATTAGAAAAATGATTACACAAAAATTAAATAAGTGATGGGAGGTTTAGGTTATGGGCTTATTAGATTTCTTGTTAAATATGTTGTTGGATAGTGGTAAAGCACCAGCATTAAACAAAGCGGTTGAGAGGCAATCCAATGAATTAGGTAGAGAGATTGAAAAAAGAGAAAATGAAATTAGCAATAAGTTAAGCAATACTTCAACAGAAGCATTGAGGAATGCACAAAATAATACTAATAATCAATATATGAAGGATAGTATTTCATCAGAATTACATAAGAGAGGAGAATAACTAATGAAAAGCAAGGAAACATATGGGAAAGTAGCAGAAACCTTTAAAAAGAAAGGTGATAAAGCATGGGCTAAAGCTAAAAATGGCGAAGGTGATCATCACTACGAATCTGCAAGGAAAAGTTATGAAACAGCCAGAAAAGCAGAAGAAAAGTCTAAATAAACATTTAAGGAGATGGTAGATAATGAATAAAAGTTTTGTCCCCATAACTAAGTGTCCTAAATGTGGAGAAAAAATAAAAGTTAAGACATTAAGGTGTTCTAAGTGTGGAGCAATGATACCAGTATATTCCTAAAACAAAAATTGAAAACAGATTACTTAATAACCTCAATCTTTAAATAGATTGGGGGTATTATTTTACCTAAACATTAGTAGAAAGGCAGGTGGAGGGGAACGAGCCTCAAAAATAATGAAAAAAAAAGTACAAGCTAAAAGAGTAGATATCGTTAAAATAAAAATGGTTAAAGAAAGCTCCATCCTATATGCTAAGAGAAGAATCAATTCGCCATCTGATGGGGTTGACTTGGTTAAGGATTTTTTACAAGGAGAAGATCGGGAGTGTTTTCTGGCGGTATACGTCAACACAAAGAACGAGCCAACTGCAATACATACAGTTAGCATCGGAAATCTCACCTGTACTGTAATTCACCCACGGGAGTTAATGAAGGTAGCCATCAATGCCAATAGTGCATCTATCCTACTTTTTCATAATCATCCCAGTGGTGACCCAAAACCAAGTCAGGAGGATATTAGGATAACCAAAAGATTAGTGGAGGCAGGG
This sequence comes from Anaerovirgula multivorans, assembly GCF_900188145.1. Lineage (GTDB taxonomy): Bacteria > Bacillota > Clostridia > Peptostreptococcales > Natronincolaceae > Anaerovirgula > Anaerovirgula multivorans. Next base: position 7,344 of record NZ_FZOJ01000050.1, read on the forward strand.
AATATAATGGGGATTAATATATTAGACCACTGCATTATAGGGGATAACGGAGAGTTTTACAGCTTTAAAGAAAATAATTTAATTTAGTTAGAATTGAAAGGAGAGAAAAGGAAATGCAATGGTTTGTATTAGGATTTGTATGTACCTTAACAGTTTTAGTAGTACTGGAAGAAGTAGCAATATAAATTAGAAAGGGTGATAAATAGTGATAAGTCTTCTTGCAACAATAGCAACAGTAAAAGCCATTGAATACTTTACCTTAGGGGCTACCCTAGGGATTAGTATTTACTCGACATCTAGGAAGGTGAAAAGATAAATTAATAGAAATAAATATTAATTAATATCAATTACATAAATCAGAATGAGTCACCTTGAGGGGTGATTTTTATAGTTTTTGAAAAATCATTAACATGATAGCTGAAATGTTTTGGGAGTGGGAAATGGGAAAAAAGGGGGGAGGTAAGAAGTCAACTAAGCCAACATAAAGCCCCAATTTTCCCGTTTTCCCATTTCTAATTCAAAATTCTATTTAATATGAATTTAAGTCCAAATTAAAATCCCTGAGTAATCAATTCTGATGTAAAAACAAAACGTGAAAACGTGAAAATGTAATATAAATCCAGTAATATCAATGGCTTATTAACTCCCCATAGAAAAATTCCTTCGTGAGAAATCACAATTTAAAATGAGAAATTAAAATAAACTACATGAAGTAATTAATCATTGATATTCTTAATTTTTTTAATTTCTTTAATTTCCCTATTAAACTCTACTAGGTTATTAGTAATAACAAGAATTCCATCTGTGCTAGGAATCATGCTAATAATTCTATCCTTTAGTATAGGATGATTTCTTAATTCGTGAATTAAGAGTTCCACATAATTAGGGTTAGTAGAAAGAAATGTAAAGTTGATATCTTTAATGACATCTAAATTGGCTCTAGTGAATAAAGAGGAGAGTTCTTCTCTTTGTAGCTTTAATTCTACCTCATCTGGTAGCTTGTAAAATCCTTCCATATTTTTTTTGATACCAAGCTCCAACATATATCTTCTAAGAGTACTAATGTTCAAATTGTAATGCTTGGGGAGCTTAACTAAAAATTCTGTTCGACTCCTAAGTGTCCTTTCATTAGCCAACTTTCTTATTGCTTCTAACACATCTAGCTTAGTGTAATTTTCTGATTCCGTACCCATAAATTTTCCTCCTAACTTAAATTTCTCGCTCAATTTCCAGTTAACATAATATGGGGTGCTATGCCTGACTTACCGACTATCAAGTAGAGTAAAACCGATGAACAACATGTGCTGGCAAGGATAGCCTAGCCAAAAGACTTAAAAAACGTGCTATTATCATTAAATATAATTTCTAACGAACAACATGCTCTAATAAAAGTTCAAGTTTGAACAATGACAATTATACCATATACTAAAAAACGTTGCAACAACATTATTTTCGTTATATCGTTAAGTCATACCAAGTTAAAAAATGAATAAAATGTTGAACATAATTTGAGGAAGGGGAGATTGGATGAGTGTAAATACTGATGTGGATATTATTGACGGATACTTTGGGAAATACATCTATAACCAAAAGGAAAAAGAGTTTTTCTTTAAGCCTCTTGGCAAAGCAGTAATCATTGATAAGATAACAGAACAGCTAGAGACAGGCGACACAAAGTTTAAATTATCCTTCAAAGTAGGTAGAAGGACTAAGACAATTGAAGTGGATAGAAGCATGTTGACCACTAGGAATATAACTGAGCTTCTTTCAAAGGGAATAGACTCCTTTGACCATAGTAGTGAAGCATTGGTGAAGACTCTTCAAAATCAAGAAGAGGAAACACCGATATCCTTTGAGCATAAGGGCATTGGCTGGTACAAACATTTAGATCAGTTAGTATTTCGTGGTATCAAGCTGTTAGGAGGGGAAGAGAAGAAAATAACCTCCATCTACACAGGGCAGTTAGATATAACTCCTAAAGGAGACTATAAAGTCTGGTATCAAATGGTAATAGACTTAGTAATGGGTAAGGTAGAATTAGAATTTTCAATAATTACAGGTCTTTCAGCGACAGTTAACTCATACTTAGGGGATAAATTAGGAAATGAATCCTTGTTTGTACATCTTTATGGTGATAGTTCAACAGGTAAGACTACAGCAGGTGAGCTTTGTATATCAGTAGCAGGTAATCCAAGTTTAAGTACCGATGGATTGATGCAGAATTGGTCATCAACAGATAATTTCCTAATGGGACTTCTAAGGGATAATAAGGGGTATCCAGTTCTACTGGATGAGAGTTCCATGTCAAAACGTGGAGAGTTTTCCTCAATGATATATACATTATCCTCTGGTAAGGAAAAAGGTAGAATGAATAAGGATTTGACCATTAAAGAATCAGCCAATTGGAATACAACTATAATTAGTACTGGTGAGCATTCATTACAGCAAAAGTCTAATCGAAATACTGGTTTAAAGGTAAGGGTCTTTGAGTTTGGAAACGTTAATTGGACCGATAGTGCAGAACAGGCTGATGCAATTAAGGAGTGTGTAAGGAATAATTATGGTTTTGCTATATTAATACTTGCAAAATATCTAATCAGACAGGATCGAGAGGCTATTTACCAAAGGTACGATTACTACAAAGAGAAGTATATTAATGCACTACCTTCAGTTGATGGATTTTCTAAAAGAATTGCTAATAAAATGGCGGTATTCTTACTCACAGCAGAACTAGCATCTAAAGCTTTAAAATTAGACTTTGACATAGATGGAATTTTAAATTTACTGATTGAACAGCAGGACGAAAGCATGGAGAATCGTGATATTGCAACAGAAGCCTACAGGTATATATTAGAGCAGGTAAATGTCCATGCTAATAAATTTAATAAGGAATATAAGCATGGTGGAAATGCAGAAGATAGCGAGTTTGTCCCTAAAGGTGAAATATGGGGTGTCATTTCTTCCAATAAAGCTAAGGAGAAAGAAATTAATATTATTCCCATAGCATTTGAAAAATTACTTAGTGAAGGAGGGTTTTCTGAACCAAAGATTATTCTTAAAAAGTGGAAGGAGAGAGGGTGGTTAGATTTTGAAGATGGTAGATTAACCAGAAAGAGAAAAATTACTAAGTCAGCAGTAAGACCGATTCCTGTATATGTAATCAAAGTAATAGACGAGAAGGATGCAAATTAAATTTAAAATATAAAAAATAAAAATTAGGAGGCTATCCAATATGATGAATAATGTTAAGAAAACCAACGAAGTAAATAATGTTAAAAGTGAAGGTAAGATTGATTTCTCGAAGTTCCTCTCTCCCAAGAGTGAAAGTAATTATGGGGTTCTACAATTAGTAAACTCCGATAATGGTAAGCGAATAGTTGTAATGAAAGAACCACAAGAAAAATTAGGTAGTCCTAAGCAGATACAGATTTTGCTTGGTGAGGATAGCATTTTGATTGGTACAAATTTACCTAATACTGATAAATCCTTTGAAGTTAAAAAAGGTGGAACTATTTATGCTGCAAAATTAGTAGGTGAGCTAACTGATAAGTACAATTTAGATTTTACAGGCAAAACATCAATGACATTTTATGATTTTGAATACTTACAACATGGTGAAGACACAATACTGGCTATTAAAATGAATCAAGATTAAAAAACACATAGTCCTAGGGCTTATACTCCCTCAAAGGAGTAAAGTCCTAGGGGCTTAAATATATATCATAATAATGTATAGAGTTGGAGTTGTTTGAGTATTTAAAGGAGGCTAACTATATGAGTAAGGACGATAAGAGACAATACGACGAGGTCATAAATATATTAACTGAAATTATAAAGCGATTAATACATCAGGAGAGGGAGGTAATTACTAATGGGGCTAAATAGGGTTGCAATTTATACTAGTGCTAATAAAAAACCAATGAGAGGTAACTTTATCAAAGGTGATAATCAGTTGATTAGAGAGTATTGCATATATGAAGGTAGTACAGTAGTTGCTGTATACGAAGATATAGATATTAATAGTAAGTCAATAGAAAACAGAACAGGACTACGGAAAATGCTAGCAGATAGCAAGAATAATCTATTTGATGAAGTAATAGTCTGGGAAAGCATTAGAATTACTAAGAATATTCAAGAGTTAGTAGAAATATCAAAGATATTAAAGAAGAACGATGTAATATTGAGTAGCATGATAGAACCATTCGGTTTTGCAGAAATGAAAACTGTAAGCTAGGGAAGTATATGTTAAGTAGTAGCCTTGGCTTGAAGAGAATTGCAATATTAATATATAACACGTTGGTAATTATGAAGTTGAAACTAATCCATTAATATCTAAGGCATTATATCTTACATGGTATAATGCCTTGGGAAATCATACGAAGGGGGAATTACAAATGGATAATATTAAAGTAGCCATTTATGCTAGAGTATCTACAGCAGAGCAAGCCGAGGAAGGTTATTCAATAGATGCACAAATTGATTTAATTAAAAGTAGATGTACATTGGAGGGTAAAACAGTAATTGCTGTATATGCTGATCGGGGTATTAGCGGTAAGTCCATTACCAAAAGGTATGAATTGCAAAAATTACTTGAAGATAGTAAGCAAAATGTATTTGATGAGGTGATAGTTTGGAAAACCAATAGACTGGCAAGAAATATGCTGGACTTACTGCAAATTGTAAGAACACTAGAAGAAAACAATGTTACCTTCAAGAGCATGACAGAGCCTTACGATACATCAACACCAACTGGTAAGTTAATGATGAATATGTTAGGTAGCATATCTGAGTTTGAAAGAACAACAATACTAGAAAACCTTAAAATGGGAATGAATGCTAGAGCTAAAAAAGGTTATAAAAATGGTGGCAAGCTTCTAGGATATCGTTCGGTTGGAGCAGGCAAGGAGAGTAAGCTAGAAGTAGTTTGGGAGGAGGCTGAGATTGTTAGAAAGATTTTTAGTATGTATGTAGAGGGTAAAGGATATAAAGCAATTGCCAATCAGCTAAATAAGCAGGGGTACAGAACAGTTAAGGATAATATGTTTAGCATCACATCAATTAGTGAAATAATTTCTAATCCTACCTACGCAGGGAAGATACGATTTAATCGAATGCAGGACTGGAGTAATCAAAGAAGAAGTGGAAAGAGTGATGATTATATATTTTCTGATGGTATCCATGAAGCAATCATAACCGAAGAAATCTGGAATAAGGCACAGGAGATAAGAGCAGTTAGAGCTGAGAAATATCCTAGGACATACTCAGGAGAATTCCCACTTACAGGACTTTTAAAATGTCCAGTATGTGGTTACGGAATGGTAGCCGCTAGAACGACAAATACCTTAAAGGATGGCACAAAGCGTAGGTTCAGATATTACTCCTGTGGCTTGTTTAAAAATAAAGGTTCGTCCGCTTGTAGTGCTAATTCAGTAAGGGCGGATGAGGCAGAAGAGTATGTATTTAATAGAATCAAAGACGTAATCTTAAATGAAAGAGTACTGAAAGATATTGTAGCCAACTTAAATAGAACGAGGGTGGAGGTGATTAAACCGTTGGAGGAGAATAAAAAGTTTGTCGATAGGCAGATAGAAAGCCACATGGTGAAGAAGAAAAGAGTATTCGATCTCTACGAGGATGGTCACTTGCCAAAGGAAATGTTGACTGAGAGATTAAAGGAGATAGAAACCACCCTGGAGCAACTGGAAGAAAGAAAACTTGATATAATGGATAAAATCAAAATGAATAGCTCGGATGAAATTCCTTTTGGGCTAGTGAAGGAAACGATTGAGGATTTTAATAAACTTCTTAATAGTGCAGATAAAGACCAAAGAAAAATGTTCCTGCAGTTAATTGTAAATAAAATTACAGTGGGAGACAATAGAAAGATTGATACAATTGAAATACACTTCAACGAAACGTTAAAAAACTTAATAAAATCCTTCTTAGGGGAAGAATCTTCGGATGATGAAGATTCTTCCCTTTCTTTTGTTTTTGCCATTGCTATATAATAGTAATATGGATTGGAGGGAGTACAAATGTTAATAGAGGCTACTATAATGGGATGTGTTCGGGAGATAATTGAAAAACGACGTGCAGTAATAGATATTGCTTCAAAACAACGAGCTAAATACGAAGGTTGGTTGAAATTTGAACTTGTAGAATGGTTATTAAATTCTGGGGTAGAAGATATTGTTCTTGAAGCTCCATATGGAGAATACAGATCTGATATTGGATTTAGGTTCAATAATAAACAATACTATCTTGAACTAAAAACATGCAATACCAATTATCGAATAAAGGGTGCAGAGAATAAGCATAAGCCCATAACTAAAAATATAAATTCTATAATAGCTGATGTTGAAAAGTTGAGGAAATTTGAAAGTTCGGGGATCGTTTGCTTTACTTTATTTCCCTTGCCTGTTGATGATACGAGGTATCTACAGTATATCCAACGTATCGAGGATAGCGTAGGCTTTAAATTAATCAAGGACAAACACTACATAACTCTTAATATGATTGAGTACGAAGTGTTAATATCTTGTTTCGAGGTATAATTGACTTCAAAAAACCGCTAGTACGATGGTACGGTGAACCGTACCATAAATGACTGCGGTTTTTGATCTTATTAAGACAGTCAAATTAAACAATTAAAAAGAATCGTATTTTTAACAAATCTTACAGATAAAAAGGATACTAAGCTTTAATAAAGAATATTTTAATTACATATAGAAATATATATGGTTAATACTGGATGGAAAGTGAAAGGTAGGGTATGGGATGAATTATTACGTTAATCTGATAAATGAAACCATTACTTATATAGAAGATAATATACACGAAAAATTGTCACTTGATGACTTAGCCAGCCATTTCTGTATATCTAAATTTCATTTTAACAGAATGTTTAAAACAGTATCTGGAATGACATTAAAACAATATATACTCGGAAGAAAGTTGACGCAATCACTGAGCTACCTAAAAGAAAAAGGTGTAGCAGTAACAGATATAGCCTATGAATTTGGCTTTGAATATCCTGAAGTATTTAGCCGAGCTTTCAAAAAACAGTTTGGTGTTTCTCCTTCAGCATGTAAAGTTGAAAAGACTAACGAAAATTTAGTAAAAAAGGCAAGCATTGTGGAACGTGATATCGTAAATTACAAAGGAACGTTAACTTTGAATGGAACCTATGTATATCTCGATAAATTACACTTAGAAGGTATTTTTGTGGAAGTAGATATTCATAATGAACAGTTTAAAGCATTGATGACATCTACGGGACAGACATTTTTAGAAGCATCCCAGAAATCTGATTGGCTTGATCATGAAAGATTATATACCGTGGTAAACTGCCATGGAGAGGACACTGGTGAATATACTGTGTTTTACGGTAAGAGTGAGCTAGTAGCTAAGGAAACCAGTTTCAAAAAATATACTATACCCTCAGGATGGTATACAAAATTTATATATTACGGAGATATGTTTGACATTAGAGAAGCTTTTGTTGATGACCTATATAAATGGATTATGGCAAAAGAAATTAAACTGAATCCCAACGGGGTAGGAATGTTGAATATATTCGAAAAAGACTATCTAAAAACCAGTGAAGTTCAGATTCTTGTACCGATAAAAAGCCCTTATAAACAGCAAGAAATGTCATGAAACTATCAAGGGAAAAAGGTATTATAGATATTGAAGGAAGCCTTCGTCAAAATGTATAATAGCTTTGTTTTTGAAAGGAGAGATTTTTATGAATAGTCTTAAAGGTAAAGTTGCTATTGTTACAGGTGCCAGTAGAGGTGTTGGAAAAGGAATTGCACTGGGGCTTGCAGAATATGGCGCTACGGTATATATAACTGGACGCACAGAAAAAGGTGAGGAATTACCAGATTTTTTGAAAGACACGAGTATATATAAAACTGCGGAAGAAGTAACAAGACTTGGGGGCATTGGAGTTCCACATAAATGTGACCATTCCAACGATGAGGAAGTAGAACTTTTGTTTAAAAGAGTTATAGAAGAACAGGGTAGGTTAGATATATTGGTAAATAATGCTTGGGGGGGAAGTATCCATGCAATGAAAGAGTACTTTTTCAATACACCCTTTTGGCAACAACCCGTTTCATTATGGGAGGATAATTATATAGTAGGTGTACGTTCAAATTATGTTGCTAGTAGGTTTGCAGCTGAAATTATGATGAAGCAAAAGTGTGGTTTAATTGTAAACATATCATTTTATGGAGGCAGGCGGTATTTGAATAATGTTGCATATGGAGTATGTAAAGTAGCAGTGGACAGATTATCAGCTGATACTGCCTATGAACTTAAGGACTATGGAGTGCCTGTATTCTCTCTGTACCCTGGACAGGTAAGTACTGAAGGGATGATTGAGTACGCAAAGTTTGATAGCAACATTGATCTGGGTAAAATGGAAACACCTCAATTTGTAGGAAGATGTGTTGCAGCTTTAGCAAAGAATGAAAATGCTATTATAGACACGGGAAATGTATTAATAACTGCGGAAGTGGCAGAACGCTATGGATTTACTGATATTGACGGCAAGCAGCCAAAGTCCCTAAGGCCAGAGCTGTGGTAAAGCAATATTATCTTAATGGTGATAAGGATGAGTTGCTCTTGCCACATTGTTTTGGGCATATAGTAATTAGCTGATAAAAGCATACACTAAGAAGTATAAGTGAATTAGGAAGAACAATTCTTCCTATCCAGACTAAGCTTTTCAGAATAAAAAACCACAGTTGCAGCGATGCGGAGAACGGTACCAAGTGATTTATAGAGTTTTCAAACGTAGAAACTATCTTACTGAGTTCTGCCTTAGAGACGCACACTTGTTTTTGAATAAAAATAAGTAAAATTAAATAATCTACAATTGTATCGAAGGTAATATTATTAATTCCTGTATCATTTGTTAGAGCTAATTTTAATGAGTTTTTAGGGCTACTACTTTTGAATCGAGTATCAAAGATTACATCATTATGAGCTATTGAATTTCTTAGGTCTTTAACTAAAAAGATAATAGTTTCTGTCATTTTACCATCGCTATCGAAACCTTGATTTAAACCTAAAGATTTAGATATATCATGTTTAATATTTTGGTTTAAACAAGAAACAAAAGTTCCGAACGCACCTAAATCAATAACCTCAAAGATAGACCATATTGGAACAGGGCGATCTTGATGATAAAAATACTGAACTACTTGCTTATTTGAAGAGTAGTCACGTGAAAGCGTACCATAAAATTTGTTGCGTAAATTTAGTCGTTTATTTAATTCCTTTTTGTAATTGGTTGAACCAACAGCATAGGATTTATAATTAGTTAGTAGAGATTCATATATCATTTCAAAACTATCGGTTTTTCCATGTTCTAAAATAATTTCTAGCACATAATTCTTTATACAAGTCTCTATGAAAATAACTTGAGGATAAAATAGTGCTTTTAAATTCATATCAAAGGTATTTACAGATAATATTTGATTGAAATCTGTATAGGGGATTTTCCGCCCAGGGTGTTTTATAAAACGATAGCCTTTATATCCATGATAATACCCTATATTTCGTAGTTTGCGTTTGTGGGTACTTCCCAGAAATATTAATATTATGTTTATCTCTTAAGTATTTCATAAGAGAATCTATACTTTTTACCTTCGACATAATAAAACCTCATTTCGGAATATTAATCTCATTATAACATTAAAAAAACGCTAGTACAATTAATTGAATAAGCTTGTTCCAATTAATATTACGATAAGGTATTAATACAAGAAAGCTTAAAGAATCTAATCACTGCTTTAATTGTAAAAGAAGCAGAGCGATCTATCTAAAATATTCTGAAATGATAAGGTTTATACTTTAGATATTCAATTCATATGCTAAAGGCTGTTAAACTAAGATATATTTAAGGAGTTATGACAATGAAATTAAATGATTTAAAAAGCGCAATAAAAATTAAGTGGAATTCATTTGATATTGTTTTAGAGAGTTCATCTTGGGATATAACTACAAAATTTGATGTAGGACCAAATGATTTTTTAAATTTTGCAAAAGATGATTATATCACTAAAGATACGAAAGGATTAATAGGTGCTTTGAGCAATTCTAAATATGCGATAGATTGTCAAGTAGATTGGATTATATCATATTTAGGATATGACTATCTGAATTTTAATGATAAAAAATATCCTCAAGTTAAGGTATTAATAAATGATTTTGAAACAAGCATAGATGTACATAAGGATTCATCTATAAAATTGAGGTTCATACAGTCACTGGAGTTAGCCCCAATTTTCTTGATATCTAAAATAAGGGCTATAAGAAATAAGCTAGAACATGAATATATGTTACTCAATGTCAGTGAAGTTAGAGAGGCTATTGAAGTAGCTGAATTATTTATAAATGCAACTCAAAATATTATTGTAAATAAATTAAGTAACGATTGTTATTTTGGAAATAGTTATAATGAAGATAATGGAACTTGGTTAAGCCCATATGCAGAAGTTAGTTTTAATCCATTCCACAATGATAGCAATAGGCTAAATATAAAGTGGGGATATCAATCAATGGAATTAATGCCAATAGATGATGGATATATATTTTTTATAAAATCAATGATGACACAGGATTTTTCATATTTAGTAAAAGCATTTGGAGATAAAATCCATAAAGAATATGTGAAATATACTTTTAAAGCATTTTAATATAAGTAGGAAAGGTTGGTATAGGTAATAGTGTAAATAATAAAAATCATGAAAAAACCGCCAGTTAAATGATACGGTGAACCGTACCATAAATGACTGCAGCTTCTTGACTTAATATTATTCGCCATACTGTATATAATAAATGAAAAATCGTTCTTTAGGAGCGAAAACGGTGGATCATATTACACCGAAGGCGGCTTCCGTGTAGTGGGGTATTTCCGAACGCTAGGCTAAAAGAAAACAAACGAAAAACTAACATTCCTTTTGATATAGTATAAAGGATGATTAATATACAGAGGTGTTCTTATGAAAATATTGCTTGTTGAAGATGAAGAAATGCTTTCAGCTATCATAGCAAAGGGACTGCGTAAGGTGGGCTATGCGGTTGATACGGTATTTGATGGCGAAGAAGCCTTAGAATATTACGAAATCCATGAGTACGACATTATCATTTTAGACTTAAATATCCCGAAAATAGATGGGTTGAATGTATTGCGGACGATTCGTAAAAAAGATACAGATCAAAAGATTTTAATTCTATCTGCAAGAACGAAAGTTAACGAGAGAATTCTTGGACTGGATGAAGGTGCAAATGATTATCTTATTAAGCCTTTCGATTTTGGAGAATTAGAAGCAAGAATAAGAAATTTACTGCGCCGAAATTTTTCAGTGACTCCGACAACAATTATGCTTGATAATTTTATCATTGACACAAATGCTAAAAGGGTAATCTGTGATAACAATGTATTGAACTTGACACGAAAAGAATATAGTATTTTTGAGTACCTTATTTTGAACAAGAATAAAATTATCAGTGCGGAACAATTAGTGGAACATATATGGGATAGTGAGTTTGATCCTTTTTCAAATACCCTGCGTTACCATATTCATACACTAAAAAAGAAGCTGTCTGATTTTAGCAATGAAGAAGTAATAAAAACAATTCGTGGTCAAGGCTATATCATCGAGGAGGCGCAAGAATGAAGTTATTTATGAAACTAACTTTACAATGGCGAATTACAATACTCACAGCCATCGTGCTGATAATTTGCTCCGCGGCATTGACCGCATTCTCCATATTAAACGCGCAAAGAACTCTTATGCCTTTAATAAACGGTTCAATCAGCATAACCAAAGCGGATGATAATTCGGGCGATGTGGTGATTCAAGGTATAAACGATAACGAAATAGAAAACGGCGGTACGCGTTTAAGAACAGCCAAGAGAGAGTTTGATTTGAAAAGCATAATGTTTTTTCTTATGCTAACTATTGTTGGAACAGGGCTTGTATATTTTGTTTCTGGGAAAGCCCTGCGGCCTGTCAAAAATTTGAGCAAACAGGTGTCTGAAATTGACGAACGGGACTTATCTCAAAGATTAACTGAAAGTTTATCCCATGACGAAGTGAGTAGCCTGACAAAGAGTTTCAATCAAGCCCTTGAGCGCTTAGAAGAAGCATTTAACAGGCAAAAACGCTTCTCAGCAAGTGCCGCACATGAGCTAAAAACACCCCTTGCAACAATGAAAGCGGGGTTACAGGTGCTTAAAATAGACAAATCCACCACATTGGACGAATATAAGGAAAACGCCCATATGATGGAAGCAAGCGTTGATAGGCTGACGAAAGTAGTAAACGATTTATTAATTCTGGCTTCTCCCAATGAGGAGGCTGATGAATTAAAGGAAGAAGTTTATTTAGATGCCATGTTTGAGACAATATTTGATGAGTTGTCGCCGATATATGAACATCGCGGAATCACTTATAATATCGAATGTGACGCTATATCATTCTATGGAAACGCGGCGCTTCTTTACAGAGTTTTTTTTAACCTGATCGATAATTCATATAAATATAACTGCGAAAAAGGAAGTATTACAGTTCGTGGAAGCAAAACAAATAAGTGCGTTAGAATTGATGTTGAAGATACCGGGATAGGAATTCCAGCCGAGCATTTACCCTTTATATTTGATGCTTTCTATCGGGTGGACGGCTCACGCTCTCGAAAAATTGCAGGCTCAGGACTCGGCTTATCTATTGTAGAAGCCATCATAGAAAGGCACGGAGGAACAATCAGCGTTTCGAGTGAAAATGTGAAAGGTACAAAAATCTCAATACAGCTTCCCCAATAAAAGAATAATTTTCACAGCATTTCACGCAAATTACAAGCCGGTCAACGAAGGAAGTTGTCCGTCTTTTTTTGCGCGTTATGCTATTCCCTAACGTTAATCTAACAATCACTCCTTTATACTGAGTTCAGGGTCACAAATAAAATGATAAAGGAGAACACAAAATGAAACAAAAAAGAATATTCAACAAGAGCATTGCTCTGGTAATTGCATCTTTAGTAATGCTGACTATCCTTACCTCATGTAAGGATAGCAAGGACGCAGTTTTTGTCAACAAGCAATATGGGGATTCTGGAATGAAGACCATCAGCAACAGCAATTTCGATTACACCAATGGTGTAGTGTCTAACAACGTAGGATTTGGATTCACTCTTCCGCAAGCCATGAAGGACTTAGTAGACAGCGAAAATTTTAGTTATGTAGGCTCAGGGAATTCCGTTATTTTTATGTATCTTTCTGAGAAGATTACAGAAGCGGATAATTCCAACGCCAGTGAGGAAGAACAAATGGAAGATACGATAAATGATATTATTCCATGCTTTGCTATCTCACGAATTACTGCCAATGATGTATATGGCGAGGGCGAACTGGAGCGGCTTAATAGTTTGTTTTCACATGTAGACCCTATTACCACAGTCGGTGAAGATACCTATTATTTCGCATACAATGATGATTATTCCGAGATTACACCAACAGATGTCGATACATCCAATATCGAGAAACTGCTATCCGTGCGCGAATCTCTTAAAAACAGCATCTGCCTGTTCCCTGCTGAAATAGAAAAGATGTCTTCAGATGTAAATATGAATAATTTTAGCACAAAAACGCTTAACGGTGACGTTTTTACACAAGAGAACCTTGCTGAATATGACCTTACTATGGTTAATGTTTGGACAACATGGTGCGGCCCTTGTATACAAGAAATGCCTGATTTGCAAAAGCTTTATGAGATGTTGCCTGATAACGTCAATATGATTACAATTTGCGCCGATGGGAATGAAGAATCGGAACTTGCAAAACAAATTATGGAAGAATTAGGCTGTACTTTCCAAGTTCTCTACCCAAACGAACAGTTAGAGCAATCGCTACTCAAAGAAGTTACCGGATACCCTACAACCGTATTTTTTGACCGAAACGGAAATATTGTAGGTGACTCAGAGCTTGGGGTTCCCGGTAAAAATCCTGCTGAAAAATATTTGCAAATGATTGAAGAACGATTGGGTGATACAGTTGTCGAAACGGGAGTGACTGGCAAATGAGAGAGCATATAAATCTTTAGTAAGCGTCAAAATGCCCACACCTTGACAGATATGGGCTTGATCATTAATTTTCAGATGGCACTTTGCAGGATTGAGGTATGGATTCTGACCAAG